>CAVTMW010000015.1:0-159431 GCA_963735855.1 uncultured Acidobacteriaceae bacterium | reverse complement strand
CCCCACCCTTCTCGCCTGCTTTTGGCGAGAGGGTAGGATTGGAAAGGGAGGAATTCACCGGCGAGGCATTCATCTGCACCAGGGCCAGGATGCGATGGTTGATGGCCGACTGTTGCAAGGCATAGAGCAGGGTCCCGGCCTGGCGCCGCTCCAGCAGACCTGCGCCCAGGGCGCGGGCCACGTGCTCCACCGCCGCCTGCACGGCGTAGAGGTCGTCCAGGGCGGGCAGCGTAAAGCGGTAGGGCTGCCGCTGCGCGATGGCGCGCGCCATGCGCAGGCGCTCGCCTCGCAGCCGCAGATGGCTGTAGCAGTAGCGGCGGTCGCGCAGCGCCGGACTCTGGCAGCAGCAGCCGCTCTCCATGACGTGGTGGCAGAGGGCAGTGCAGTTTCCAGGTTCAGGTTGCAAGTTTCGAGTTTCTCCTGTGGTTTCGTGGCGCTCTGCCATGACCGCGGGAGCGCCAGCTTCATTTGCGTCATATTCAGTTGTTGACATCTTTCCTCATTTCTCGAGGGTCCAACAGCAGTATCAAGTTTCAAGTTTCGAGCTGGCCTACCACAGGCGATACAGGAGTCCGGGTAGAGCGGGCCTTAAGGCCCGCGTTGAAGGCACCCGTAAGAATCCGAGTGCCGTAGGCACGACACATCCCCATCCCTGGCGTTGTCGCCCTGCGGAGCTTGCAATAGCTTCTTAACTGTCGTTAACTAAGCCCAGCGTTCATGATCACGGTATCCAAAGAGGACTATCTCAAGGCCATCCTGGAGGCGGAGGGCGAGGGCGAGCAAGTCATTGCGGCGCGCCTGGCGCACTGGCTCTCGGTTTCGGCGCCGGCGGTCACTATGGCCCTGCGGCGCCTCAAGCGTGATGGACTGGTCTCGGTCCGCAACGACGGCCGCGTGCAGCTCACGGCCGCCGGGCGCAAGATCGCACGCCGGACGGCCATCCGGCACCACCTCATCGAGCGCATGCTGCACGAAGTCTTTGGCATGGAGTGGTACAAGGTGCACGACGAAGCCGAGCGGCTGGAACATGCCGTCTCTGGCGACTTTGAGGCCATGCTGGTGCGCAAGCTGGGCCGTGGAGGCCCTTGTCCGCACGGCAATCCACCGACCCCCGAGTCCCCGCGCGCCAGACGCAAACGCGGGCTTTCCTTCTCTCCGAATCCCAACCCGGCGGCCGATATGCAGTACAAAGCGTTTACGAACGTGATCGTCAGAGCTGGGAGAGTTCCTGGAAAACCTGGGCATCCGCCCGGGTGCTGACATCACGGTCAACCAGCGCAATTACGACGACACGCTGGGCCTGGTTACCACTGCCGGCCGGGTGTCGCTGGGCCGCAGTGCCGACCGAAAAAGTTTGGGTCGCGCCCGCCGAAGAAAAATAGCTCATCCCTCCCTAAGGAAAATTAACCACAGTTGAATAGATTCTGTATACTCTGGCTAAGGATGTCGGATCACGACGGCGAACCATCGTGCCGTGAATTCCTTTTCTTGGTGGAAGTTTGAATACGAAGCCTCCAGCGTTGCGCAATCCGGATGGTCGCACGTTAGCCAATGGGGACGCCGGCCACGTGTCCCTGGAGGGGATGCACAGCACCGTCGAAGTGCCGCACCACCAAGCCGGCTTCTGGCAACAGTGGCGGGCCTTCGTAGGGCCGGCAATTCTGGTCAGCGTCGGCTACATGGATCCCGGAAACTGGGGAACAGACCTGCAGGGTGGCGCTCAATTCAAGTACGGGCTGTTGTGGGTGGTCGGACTGGCCAGCCTGATGGCCATCTTCATGCAGGTTATTTCTGCCCGGTTAGGCGTCGTAACTGGGAAAGATCTCGCGCAATGCTGCCGCGACTGGTATCCGCAGTGGACCCGGTGGCCCAACTGGCTGATGAGCGAGGTGGCGATTGGCGCGTGCGACCTGGCCGAGGTGCTGGGGAGCGCCGTTGCCCTCAACTTGCTGTTCCATATTCCACTGCTCTGGGCGGTCATCATCACCGGCTTGGACGTTCTGTTGCTCCTGGCCTTGCAGCGCTTCGGGATGCGCACCATCGAGGCCGTCGTGGTTCTGCTGATCGCCACCATCGGCGTGTGCTATTTCATCGAGATATTCGTTCTTCCACAGACCCGGCCGAGCTTTCTGGAAATGGGACAGGCACTGGTCTCGCCGCATTTTCGGCAGGCCGGAATGTTGTACATCGCCGTCGGCATCATCGGCGCCACGCGTGATGCCCCACAACCTTTACCTGCACTCGGCCCTGGTGCAGAGCCGCCAGTTGCAGAAGGACGAACCGTCCATTCGGAGCGCGATCCGCTTCAACAGCATTGACTCGGTCGTGGCGCTGAGCATCGCCTTTTTCGTTAACGCAGCGATCCTCGTTCTCGCCGCGATGGTGTTCTTTGGCAAGGAAAGCGCGACCGTAGCGGGTGGGCAGCTGGTCAAGTTCAGCGCCGACAGCGACTGGATTCGGGTCGCTTACTTAACCTTGGCGCCATTGTTGGGAGCGGGCCTCGCCAGCACGTTGTTTGCGGTGGCGTTGCTGGCGAGTGGCCAGAGCAGCACCATCACCGGCACGCTCGCCGGGCAAGTCGTGATGGAAGGCTTCATGCATTGGCGAATCAAGCCCTGGGTTCGGCGGCTTATCACCCGCACCCTGGCCATCCTGCCGGCGGTCTTCGTGATTGGTCTGCGGGGCGACAGCAGCGTGACCGATCTGTTGATCCTCAGCCAGGTGGTGCTGGCGTTGCAACTCCCGTTCGCCATGTTCCCGCTGCTGCATTTCACCAGTTCCCGCAAGCGAATGGGCACCTGGAAGAACGGTTGGTTCCTTCTCATTGCCGGTTGGGGCAGTGCTATTCTGATCACCGCGATGGACGTCTATGGCCTTCCGGACTCGCTGAAAGCTGCCTGGCACGTCATCATTGGCGGATGAGCATTTTGGCAGTTCAAGATTTGGGTGGAGCACCGCTTCAGCGGTGCAAATTGGAGATAAATGAGAAGCCGGCTTTAGCCGCTGCGGTGACAAAGAGAAACCTTACCTCAGACGCTAAAGCGCATTTCAAAGAGCTCCTTATCATGCACTCCTAAAGGAGTGCTCCACCGGTTATTTGTCCAGCACTCTGAACCTGTTTCGCGTTACAGGATGCAACACCATGTACGAAACCATTCTCGTGACCCTGGACGGCACGCCGACCGACCGGGCGATTATCGAACACGTCAAGCAGCTCGCCAAACTTGCGGGCAGCCGCCTGGTATTGCTGCACGTGGCTGATGGATGGGCGGCTCGAACCTACGGCCCGGACGCCGTCAGTCCGGAAATCGGCGAAGACACCGCGTATCTGGAGAAAATTCGGGCGGAGTTTCAAGCGCTTGACATTCCCGTACAGGCCGAACTGGCGTTCGGCGAGCCGGTCAAGGAAATCATCAAATGGGTCCAGCAGAAGGGATGCGACCTGGTGGCCATGAGCACCCATGGACACCGCTTCCTCGCCGACCTATTCCTCGGCACCACGGCCACCCAAGTCCAGCACAGTATCAGCGTGCCCGTTCTTCTCCTCAGGGCGAAGTAAATGTCCGACGGAAAGCTGATGATTCGGAGTTTGTCCTTACTTCGGTTGTCACTCTTTCTAGGTTGCACTTTTGCCGCCGTGGCCCAACAGCAACCGGGAACAACGACCCAGGGAGCGCAGCCGGATGCGCCAGTCGCCAATCCGGGCAGACCAACTGTCGCCACTCCCGCAACCCTTACTCCGGTGGGATATTTCCAGTTTGAAACCGGATTCCTGGCGGCGTGGCACTCTCCCGAGGTCTCTTATCAGGGCAATCTCAATGAAGTAGTAAAGTTTTCCGTGTCGCGCTGGATTGAATTGTTGGTCGAGGCAGAACCCTATGCGCATTCTCACGCTGAAGGCGCCCCCACAAATGCACCAGGCGGCGTGGCCCTCGGGATCCAGGGAATTATCCATCATGGGGAGGGCGCAAGGCCTACGATTGCGCTGAGTTATTTCGGCCAGGTTTACAGTGGAGAGGCGCCTGACCTCGACATCGGGAGCTTCACAAACTCCGTGCTTCTGCTTGCCAGCGCCGACGTAAAGGCTTTCACTACGACACCAATTATTTCTTCAACGAAGTCGTTCAGGGCGCGGTTCGCCGCGCCCAGTTCGGGCAGACGCTCTCGGTTTCACACTCCCTCGGAGGGAAGTTTGGGATCGCCGGAGAGATATGGCACTTCACGCAGCCCTTCCTCCAGAGCAACACCGTCGGAAACCTGTGGGCGGTGAACTACAACGCGCGAGAGAATCTAGTGCTCGATTGCGGTTTTAATCGTGGGCTCACCGGTACGTCCACTCGCTGGGAAGTCTTTGCCGGATTCACCTACCTGCTACCGCACCAACTCCTCCGGCACTGACAAGTCCGGTAGCTCCGTCTCGTTTTTCTTGAGCACTATCCGATTGCCCGTGCTGCGATTTAAGATAAGAAGTTCCGCGTTGTCCGAATCCGCGCCCTCTTTCAGCTCCTCAATATAGAAGGGACTCATCCATGAATAGCTTTGGCAGTCGTTCCGTCCTCCGCGTGGGCCAGCGGGAGTTTGAAATCTACCGTCTTGACGCTCTGGGAAAGCAAGGCTGTGCCACCGGTCACCTGCCTTATTCGCTCCGCATTCTGCTGGAGAACCTGCTGCGCCGCGAAGACGGCAAGTCGGTGAAGGCCGACGACGTGCGCGCGCTTACCGCCTGGACCGGCAAGAGTGTTCCCTCGCAGGAGATCGCGTTCATGCCCAGCCGCGTGCTGTTGCAGGACTTCACCGGCGTGCCGGTGGTGGTCGATCTCGCGGCCATGCGCGACGCCATGAAGGCGCTGGGCGGCGATCCCAAGCTGATCAATCCGCTGCAGCCCGCAGAGATGGTCATCGACCACTCGGTGCAGGTGGATGAGTTCGGCACGCCGCAGGCATTTCAGCTCAACGCCGAACTCGAGTTCTCGCGCAACAAGGAGCGCTACGCTTTCCTGCGCTGGGGACAGACCGCGTTCAAGAATTTCGCCATCGTGCCGCCCGACACCGGCATCGTGCACCAGATCAACCTCGAATTTCTCGCTCGCGTCGTGTTTATAGGCGCGAACGGCGAATCGGGCAAGCCGCTGGCCTATCCCGACACGCTGGTGGGCACCGACTCGCACACTACGATGATCAACGGGCTCGGCGTGCTCGGCTGGGGCGTCGGCGGCATCGAGGCCGAGGCCGCCATGCTGGGGCAGCCGGTTTCCATGCTGATCCCGCAGGTCGTTGGCGTGCGCCTGAAGAACCAGTTGCGCGAAGGCTCGACTGCCACCGACCTCGTTCTGACTGTGACCGAGATGCTGCGCAAGAAAGGCGTTGTCGGCAAGTTCGTGGAATACTTCGGGCCCGGCCTGGGCAAGCTCGCGCTCGCCGATCGCGCCACCATCGCCAACATGTCGCCGGAGTACGGCGCCACCTGCGGCATCTTCCCGGTGGACGAAGAGACCCTGCGCTACCTCCGCCTCAGCGGCCGCAAGGCCGAGGACATCGCCATCGTCGAGGCCTACTTCAAGGAGCAAGGACTGTTCCACACCGCCGACACGCCCGAAGCCGAATACTCCGACGTGCTGGACCTTGACCTTGCGACGGTCGAGCCCAGCATCGCCGGGCCGAAACGTCCGCAGGACCGCGTGGCGCTGTCGGCCGCCGCAAAATCGTTCGAGCAGGCACTGCCCAGCTTGCTCAAGCCCGGGCAGACGGTTCCGCCAAGCAGGCTGCGCGCTGGGAGAGTGAAGGCGGGCATCCGGCGGGAATCGACTCGCAGGCCGACGTGGTCGAAGAGCACGTGGTGCTGGACAAAGCCCTGACCCACGGCAGCGTGGTCATCGCCGCCATCACCAGCTGCACTAACACCTCGAACCCGTCGGTGCTGGTCGCCGCCGGACTGGTGGCGAAGAAGGCCGTCGAGAAGGGCCTCACCGTTCCCTCGTGGGTGAAGACCTCGCTCGCGCCCGGCTCGATGGTGGTCACCGAATATCTCACGCGCTCCGGCCTGATGCCCTACCTGGAGAAGTTGAAGTTCAACCTCGTGGGCTATGGCTGCACCACCTGCATCGGCAACTCCGGGCCGCTCCCGCAGGAAGTCTCCAGCGTCATCACCGACAAAGACCTGGTGGTCGCGTCGGTGCTGAGCGGCAATCGCAACTTTGAAGGCCGCATCAACTCCGAGGTGCGCGCCAATTACCTGATGTCGCCGCCGCTGGTGGTGGCCTTCGCGCTCGCCGGCCGCGCCGACATTGACATGTACAACGAGCCGCTCGGCTTCAGCGGCAACGGCAAGCGCACGCCGGTGTTCCTCAAGGACATCTGGCCGACCGCGAAGGAAGTTGACGACGTCGTGCGCCAGTACATCACCGGCGACCTTTTCCAGACGACCTACAAAGACGTCTTCAAGGGGGACGAGCGCTGGCGTGGTCTCAACGTCCCAAAGGGTGAGACCTTCGCATGGGACGACAGCTCAACCTACGTCAAGAATCCTCCCTACTTCGACAACATGCCGAAAACGCCCGCTGCGGTGAAAGACATCTCGGGTGCGCGCGTGCTCTGCTATCTCGGACACAGCGTGACCACCGACCACATCTCGCCCGCCGGTTCCATCAAGCACAACAGCCCTGCGGGGCAGTACCTCATCGCGCATGGCGTGCAACCGGTGGACTTCAACTCCTACGGCTCGCGCCGTGGCAACCACGAAGTCATGATGCGTGGCACCTTTGCCAACGTGCGTCTGCGCAACAAGCTCGTTCCCGAACGCGAGGGCCCGCACACACGCCACCTGCCCGACGGCAAAGAGATGTTCATCTTCGACGCCTCGGAGAAGTACCGCGCCGAGGGCGTTCCGCTGATGGTGATCGCCGGCAAGGAATACGGCTCCGGCTCGTCGCGCGACTGGGCGGCCAAGGGCCCGATGCTGCTGGGCGTTCGCGTGGCGCTGGCCGAAAGCTTCGAGCGCATTCATCGCTCCAACCTGGTGGGCATGGGCATCCTGCCCTTGCAGTTCCTCGACGACGAGACTGCCGAAACCATGGGCCTCACAGGCGAGGAGTTGTTCGACATCGTCGGCATCAGCGACGTGCTGAAGAACTTCGCCCCGGGCAAGACCGTGAAAGTACGCGCCACCAAAGCTGACGGCACGACGACGGAATTCGACGCGACGGTCCGCATCGACACGCCCCAGGAAGTGCAGTACTACCAGCACGGCGGGATCTTGCAGTACGTGCTGCGGCAGTTGATGTCGTAAAGCAACGGCCAGTTACAAGCAACCCGCGGAAGGGCAGGAGCAATTCTCCTGCCCTTTTGTTTTTTGGCGTCAGCGCTGGAGCGTGCTGATGATCTAAAATGGCCGCGACGCGCCGCCCGTCTGAAACGCAATTCCCCAACGAGGAGAACTCATGAAATCTGTCGTTCGTTGCTTTCTGACTGCGATCCTTCTCTCCTGTGCGGCCTGGGCCCAGTGGTCCTCTGATCCATCCAAGAATCTCGCTCTTTCAGATATTCCCGGCGCCGATCAGGTCCAGCCCAAGGTGTTGCCGCTTCCCAACGACAGTTGGTACGTGAGCTGGTTCAACAACAATCCCAACGATCCGCCGCCCAATGGCTACGACGTTTATTACCAGATGCTCAATCCGAACGGCTACGAGCAGTTTCCCCACGACGGCGTCCAGGTAGCCAAGCTGACCCTCAGCTCCACCGAGGACTACGGCCTCGCCATCGACGCCAGCGGCAATGCCCTGCTGGCTTTCCAGGACGACCGCAAAGACCCCGACAACCCGCAAATCACTGCTGCCAAGATGAGTCCCTCCGGTCAGCCGCTGTGGGGCGCGTCGGGTATCTCACTAACGTTTGACTCGGGCTTCCACGCGTCGCCGAAGATCACCGCCACCAGCGATGGCAACATCGTCGTCGGCTGGACAACTGACAGCGCCGTCATTCTGCAGAAGCTCGATCCCAACGGCCATCCCTTGTGGGTGGGAAGAACGGCATTCGAGTACGGCGTCACCATCCAGGAGCCCGGCTTCAACTATTCGCTGGCCGACCTGCACGCCTCCGACAACGGCTCGGTCATCGTCTCTTGGGTCCGCAACAAGGGTTTCGGCAGCAACAACTATCTTTACGCCAACAAGATTTCGGCCAGCGGCCAACTGATGTGGGGCGCAGGACACGTGAAGGTCTTCGACGGCGGCTCGCTGCAGTTCGGCGAATTCCCCTACTTCACCCCCGACGGCAGCGGTGGCGCGGTGTTCTCGTGGTATAGCAGCAGTCCCACCTTGCAGGTCTATGCGCAGCACATCCTGAGCGATGGCGACCGAGGCCTTCGGGCACAACGGCTCGGTGGGGTCCACCAACCAGTTCAACGTGAGGGTCTGCCCGTCGGCCTCCTACAATCCTTCAACCCTGGAGACGTTCCTGTTCTGGACGGAAGAGGACTCCAACCAGGTCGAGAACGGCGTCTCAGGACAGAAGTTCAACGCCGCGGGCGCACGCCAGTGGACCGACGCCGGACTGGTGATCGTGCCGCTGGGTTCGGACTCGCAGATTTGGGTCGAGAACGTGCAGATCGGCTCGGGCGCGCTGGTCTTCTGGTTCGATCAGCCGGGCTTCGGCTCCGGAACCATCCAGGCGGCAAAGCTTGACGGGGCCGGCAACTTCGTGTGCCCGCAGTTCGGGGTCTCGACCGCGTCGTCCGACAAGTCGCGCTTGTGGGCCGGTATCGCATCTTCCGGGCTGGCGGCGCTGGCCTGGGAGGACGACCGCAACGGCGAGAACGACATCTTCATCCAGAACGTGAATCCCGACTGCACCCTGGGGATCGAGGACCGAATGCGTGTCGGTGGCAGAAAGGCTGTCAGGTATTAGTTTCGCGCCCCACTCAAGCTTCTGCTTGGGTGGGGCTTTCGTTTGTATGCCTTCTCAAACACACGAAATAAAGCGACTAGACTCCGACTACTTTGAAGCGTGAGTGGCAACGATATTGTTGCCATTAGACCAAAGTCCCGCTCGCGGGACGACAAATCTTAGCCCAGCGCCTCGGCGCTGGGTGACTGACAATTCAAGAGTAGAGTCCCTTCAGGGACGGCACAACGAACATCCCGATGTGCCGAGGGTCACCGTCACAACGACCCGCCTTTATTACGATTTCTGTATGTCGCACACCCACGCTTCGAATCTGGTGCATTGCGTCTTCAGCACCAAGGATCGCGCCAATCTCATCGAGAACCCGGACGGGCTGTGCCGTTATATCTCCGGAATTGCTCAGGCCAAACACATCACGCTGCTCGCCGCCGGAGGAACTGGAAACCACCTTCATCTCCTCATCTCCTTGCCGCCTTCAATGCCGCTGGCACAGGCGATGCGCGATCTCAAGGGCAACTCATCCCGCATGCTCGGAGAAATGGGCAAGCGCTTTTTCATGGCAGGAAGGGTACGGAGCCTTCAGCGTGAGTCATTCGCGCCTACAGGTCGTGGCCGATTACATCGCGAACCAGGCAGAACACCACCGGAAATGGAGTTTCGAGCAGGAGTTCGTGGCCTTGTTGCTCAAGGCGGGCGTCGAATACGATCCGCAATTCGTGTTCGGATGAATCTTGTGGCGTCCCTAGGGCCAGCGGAAATCGGTGCCCCGGTCCTCATTGGCCTTGGTGGTGGCGGGCACATCCAGCTCCGCGATGGGAATTTTGCGGGCGCGCTGTTCGGTGAAGACCCACAGGGTCTTGCCGACAATCGCGTAATTCTCGATTTCCTCGGTGTGCCGATCGCGGAATACCAGCACGGTCTCGGCGTGGACCTGGGCTTTGGGTGGCGAGGGCACTGGGTTCGGCGGCCGGCGCGGCGCTTGCTCTTCCCGCAAGCGCGCCACTTCCTGGTTCAGACGATCAATCTCATCCTGCTGAAGCTGGCTGTTCTGAGCGTACGCTGCCGAGTTATCAGGATAGGCGTAAACGTAGTTGGGATAGCTTTGGGCGGGATACGAGTCGCTGTTGTCATACCAGCCGACACCGCCGTACCATCCCCACCCTGGATACCATGACGCGCCATATCCGTAGCCCCAGGGATATCCTCGGCCCCAATAACGATAAGGGTAGTAACTGTGCCAAGGACGTTGCCAACCCCATCCCCCACGCCCACCCCATCCGCCATTCGGAGGATGCTGCCAGCCGGGACCATGAACGCCGCCTCCCCAATACCCGCCGGCACGTGGAACCCCGCCGTAAACCGGGCCTCGGCTGAACCCGCCTCCACCATGCGAGACGAACCCGCCACGCCCGCCGCCCATGGACATTCCACCGCGGCCGCCTCTTTGCCCCCACATCGGAGTGACGAGCAAAGCTGCGCCCACGGCCGCAATGGCCAGCCAGCGATGCATACCCACATTATCGCTCCAAACGCGGCCGTCGGAGGGGCGGAGTTGAGGCGAAATCGAGGACAGGGCGATCTTTTTACTTTGTCACCATAGCCCGTCAGGCAATCCCGTTTCGGGAATGCTTCGGTTAAGTTTGGTTAAGCTGAGTGCTTTTTCCCTTGGGCCGGCGAGGTCGCAGGAGTAGCTTGAACTATTGGGCCCAGCGCTCAAAGGCGCATTGACACAAGCGCGTCCGCAGACGATGTTCTTTGAAAACTTAAGTGCCAATTGTCAGCGAGAGGGGATTGGCAATGAGCAGTCGTCGGTTATCTTACCTCACGCTGCTTGTTAACTATTACGTTAATGCCAGCCTGGACGGATCACTTATCAAACGGGGCGAATTTCCCAGCGTAAGCCCTTTGCAAACAATCATTTGACTGTAACTATATTTGTTACTAATCATTTGCGATACATTTATTGCCTAAGTCGCTGATTATACGTGATGCGGGAGAGGGGTAGGCATCGCGAAATTCGTGATTTTCCCCGATCTGGAAAGGCTCACGATCCGTTCGGTAATTATTCATAGATAGTTAACAGAATACCCGGCGGAGTGCGACGTTCACCCGGCCTCGTTCTGTGACCGATCTCACTGACCTCTATCAACATTCCTCCTATCGTGATTGGTTATATTCCTCGACTTCTTACGACTGAGAGGCACTCATACATGTCTTCTGCCACCGTTTCCACGACCTCGCGCGTCCTGAACTCCAGCATTGCCAACCGCATCATGAGCGCCGAAGAGGCTGCCGCACTCATCCATTCCGGCCATCAGGTCGGCATGAGCGGATTCACCGGCTCCGGCTATCCCAAAGCTGTGCCGCTGGCGCTGGCGCGCCACATCGCTGACGCCAACCTGCGCGGGCAGAAGTTCCAGGTCAGCATCTTCACCGGCGCGTCCACCGGCCCCGAGCTCGACGGCGCGCTCGCCATGGCCGGCGGCATTCACCTGCGGCTCCCGTACCAGTCGGACCCGGAAACGCGCAAGCGCATCAACGCCGGCGAGATGGAGTACATGGACATCCACCTCAGCCACGTGGCGCAGTTCGTGGAGTATGGCTTCCTCGGCAAACTCGACCTCGCGCTCATCGAAGTCACGGCGGTACTGGAAGACGGCCGCCTGGTGCCCAGCTCCTCGCTCGGCAACAACAAGACGTGGATCGAGCAGGCCGAAGGCGTGATCATCGAGGTCAACGCCTGGCAGCCGTCGGAACTCGAAGGCATGCACGATATCTACTACGGCCTGCAACCGCCGCCGAATCGCGGACCGATTCCCCTCACGCACACCGGCCAGCGCATTGGCAGCCCCTATCTTGAGGTCCCGCCGGAGAAGGTTGTTGCGGTCGTGCTCACCGATTCACCCGACCGCAACAGCCCGTTCAAGAAGCCCGACGAGGCCTCGCGCCGCATCGCCGGGCACATCCTCGAATTTCTCGCCTGGGAAGTGAAGAAGGGCCGCATGCCGGAGACGCTGCTGCCGCTGCAGTCGGGCGTCGGCAACATCGCCAACGCCGTGCTCTTTGGCCTGGAAGAAGGCCCGTTCGAAGGCCTCACGTCCTACACCGAGGTCATCCAGGACGGCATGATTCGCCTGCTGAAGTCGGGCAAGCTCACGGCTGCGTCAGCCACGGCGTTCTCGCTCAGCCCGGAGATGCTGACCGAAGTCAACGCCGACATGGCGAGCTATCGCAAGCAAATCGTGCTGCGC
Source organism: uncultured Acidobacteriaceae bacterium (assembly GCA_963735855.1). Lineage (GTDB taxonomy): Bacteria > Acidobacteriota > Terriglobia > Terriglobales > Acidobacteriaceae > Bog-257. The sequence goes on along the minus strand of CAVTMW010000015.1, from coordinate 147,282 downwards.
CCGCAGGAGATTTCCAACCATCCCGAGATCATTCGCCGGCTCGGCGTCATCGCCATGAACGGCATGATTGAGGCCGACATCTACGGCAACGTCAACTCGACACATGTCATGGGATCGCGCATCCAGAACGGCATTGGCGGCTCCGGCGACTTCGCCCGCAACGGATATCTTTCCATCTTCATGGCGCCGTCAACCGCACAGAAGGGCACGATCTCGACCATCGTCCCGATGGCGTCCCACGTGGACCACACCGAGCACGACGTGCAAGTGATCGTCACTCAAGAGGGTCTGGCCGATCTGCGCGGACTCTCGCCGCGCCAGCGCGCCCATCTCATCATCGAGAAGTGCGCCGCGCCGGACTACAAGCCGCTGCTGCTGGACTACCTTAATCGTGCCGAGCGCTTGTCGTACGGACGCCACACGCCGCATCTGCTGAGCGAGTCGCTGGGCTGGCACAATCGCTATTTGCGCTCCGGCCAGATGCGGCCGCACGGAGAGGACTAGGGAGGCAGCGGGCAAACAGCAAGGCAACCATTACCGGTTTTCTTTTAATCGCAGGCGCAAGTACACATTTACGCCCATCGGATGGTCTCCGTAGTACGGCTTGATGGCATCTGGAATGCCGTAGAACATGACGTTGGCTCCAAGTCCGGTTTCAACGTTCCAGAAGATGCCGATGTCGCGGGTATATCCCACAATGTAGGAGCTAACGTCGAACCAGCGGCTGCCGGTCTCGGCGAAGAGTTTCTCCGCAAGCGCCGGATCGTTTGCGAACAGCTCGTCGCGCTGGCTCCATTCGTAGCGGCCGGTGAAGAAATTCTTGTCCTTGAAGGGCACAACGGTTTCTGCCAGTACAGCATTGGTCCCGTACTTTCCTGTGGTCTTCCAGTTGCGTCCCCAGATCAAGCTGGTCGCGAAGGCGTTTCCATGCGGCCTTGGTAGCACGTATTCGACAGATGCAGTTGTGCGCACAACATCGCCCGGTTCCAGCGCCTCGATCCGCGTGAGATGTCCGGCGGAAACCTGCGCAGTCCACCTCGACGTCGGCGCGAACGTCAGCGCGGCCCGAGTAAGAGTTCATCGCGCCGTATTGAAGGTTCCAGCGGTTCTCATCTGGCTCGGCGCCGTGAAAGCCCGATGCCTCGAGTCGAAGCGTCTTGTACGACAGCCCCGCCGTGACCACGTTGTAGAGGATGTGCGTCGAGTCCTCCCAGTGATGTCCGAGCGTGCTCTGCGGAATCTCCGAGGCTGAAGCGCGATGCGGATACGCGACCGGACCCAGCGCCGGATCGCCGACCGGCGCGTAATACACGTCCCACAGCGCGTGCTCGCCGAGTCTATGTGCGTACTGCACGCTCAACTCCATCACGAAGTCGTGCGGGTGTTGGCCGTTGACAATCGGTTTGCCGTAAGCGGTTTCGCCGGTCTGGAAGAGCAGCGGATAGAACTCGCCGCTGACGGTCGCGGGTTCGAGGCTGAGCATGGTGCGCAGCATGACGTCGCCGCCGCCGAGACGATGCACCGCGCTGAGCATTCCCCAGTTCGTAGAGTAGAACTTGTCGGCGCCCAGCGGACCGGTTTGCTGCGTATCCACGATAAAGGCCTGTGCCATCCACATCAGGCGCCAATTGCCGGCATTGGTCATCAGCATCGGCATCGCCCAGGCTGAAGGCTGAAAGCCCGTGCCGGAAGATTCGCGCATAAGGAAGTCGCGCGCTGAATCTTCGCCGTGGCCCATGTGCTGCATGGACTCCGCCGACATTTGCATGTCCATGCCGGCTTGCTGATCGGGCTGTTGCGATGATGTTGGGGATTGCGCGCCCGCTGCGATCGCTAACAGGGAAACGAGCAACAGCAATGGAGCTCGCATCTTCGCGTTGCGCGTGCTGTTCGGCGGCTGCCAGGTCAAGCACCTCGACGAACTCCGCGCTCCCTGCCGATGACATGCCACTCTGACGATTGTAGAAGACGGATGAACCAGGATTGATGGATTGAAAGGAACTGCGTGGGCCGCAGCAACGATCCTTCCAAGGCCGAACAGCAACAACTAAAAGGTCGCGCCGTTAGCTGCCAGCGGAACAGGGGGTCTGAATCACTGACTGACGAGCGGCGCGACAAGTCGTCACATCAAAGATGACATCAATGTAATCGCACTCCGCGGAGAATGCAGTTACAGGGGTCACGCTGCAACGTGCGTTACTCCACCGAGAGGTTGTGCGCTACGTCTCACGGCGATGTGCGGTCCGTTTCGGGAAGACTTTTCGCCAGCGATGAGAAAAGCCGCGGTGCAGACCGCGGCTTGGCGACAATCAGTCTCGATTAGCGACGATGGCCCTTCTTCTTGCCGACTTTCTTCTTTGCTCCGCCCTTCTTGGCTGCCTTCTTGGCCGCCTTTTTCTTGGCAGGCTTTCTTCGCAGCTTTCTTCGCCGCCTTTTTCTTGGGCTGAGCTTTTTTCGCGGCTTTCTTAGCGGCCTTTTTCTTCGCAGGAGCTTTTTTCGGCTGCCTTCTTGGCCGCCTTCTTCGCGGGCGCACTCTTGCGCGGTGGAGGAGGCGCAGCAGGCGCCCGCGTTTCCGTCATGACTTCCGGTTCGCCTTCGTCCACTTCTACTTCCTCGACTACGACGGCGGCAGATTCCGGCTCCTCTTCTTCTTCTTCCTCCTCCTCGTATTCTTCATCTTCGAGGGAATCGCCATAGGAACCGTCTCCGTAGTCATCCATTTCGTCATCTCGACGACTGTAAAGAGTTTCATCGAACGTCATGTGCATGTCCTCCTGAGGTTGCCGGACTCCGTAAAGGTGAACGGAGGCAGCTCGCAAGGCTGAATTCAGATTTATACCAAACCATACCGTGACAGGCGCGCGATTATAGCACGCGCAGCAAACGCAAGCCGGTGCTCACGCCAGCCAAAATAACGCAACGGGCTTGTTGTAACAGAACCGCCGCACGAAGGGAAGAGTGCAAACATCAACCAGTGACGAACGGCCAGGATGTCTTCATTCCAGGGTCACTTTTGAATTACAAGTACGTCTCCGGCCCGCAGGCTGGCGGCCAGCTTCGGATTGTCCCGCTTCAGCGCCGCCACCGAAGTGTTGTACGACTCGGCGATGCTGCTGAGGGTCTCGCCTTTCTTCACCTTGTGGTACTTTGCGGACTTGGCGGCCGCTGTGGCTTTGGAGTTTGAAGGTGTCTTGGCGGTTCCCTTGCCCTTAACGGGAGCACTGCTGTGGTCGGATGACGCCACTTCCGGGCCACCGGAGCCAACTGGCTTGTAGACGAGCAGCACGCGTCCAGGAACCAGGGCGGTTCCGTGCAGATGGTTCCATTTGCGAATCTTGTCGGCGGGCACCTCAAAGTCGTCGGCCACGGAATCCACCGTATCGCCTTTGCGGACTTTGTAATGCGTAGCATGGCGCGAATAAGCCACCGTGTCGCCTCCCGGTTTGCCGGGAGCGACCGGGATGATCAACTTCGAGCCAACCTTCACTTCTCCATTCGCGATGCTATTGGCCTCAGCAATGGAGGAAGCCGGCGTGTGATACTTGCGGGCGATGGAGGCCAGCGAATCCCCGTCCTGGACTTGGTGATAACGCCACCAGGTGCGCATGTCCACGGGAATGGCCGCAATGGCATTCTCGTACTGCTCACGCGACCCGGCAGGCAGATTCAGCGTGAAGCCCTGGTCCTTGGGAGTGGTGAGCCGTAGCAGGCTGGGATTCAGCTCCTGCAAGTGGTCAACCGAAGTATCTACGCATTCCGCCACCAACCGTAAGTCCACGGGATACGTGATCATCACCTGGTCCACCTGTTGCGAGGAATCGGCCGTCACCAACTCCAGGCCATATTGCCCGGGATTCTTCAGCATGATGGTTTCGGCGAGGATGATGGGTACGTAGTTTCGGGTTTCTTGCGGCAGTACGCCGCGGCGATAGAGCTCCCAGAAATCGGCATAGCCGGTGCGTTCGACGGCATGCTGGACCGTGCTGGCGCCGGAGTTGTAGGCGGCCATCGCCAGATACCAGTCGCCAAACTGCTTGTACAGGTCCTTGAGGTGGCGGGCCGCGGCGACGGTAGCTTTTTCGGGATCCTGGCGTTCGTCCACCCACCAGTTTCGTTCCAGACCGTACAAGGCGCCAGACTGGGCCATGAACTGCCACATGCCGCGCGCTCCCGCCCGCGACAACGCCAGAGGCTGAAAGCCCGACTCGGCTTGCGCCAGGTAGATCAAGTCCTGGGGCACTCCTTCCTGCTTAAGGATCCGCGAAATCATGTCGCGGTAGCGGCCGGACGCGGGCCCAGGCATGCTCGAGGGTGGCGCGCCCGCGCGCGCCGGAGAAGTAGTTGATGAACATTGCCACCTGGTCATTGAGCACCAGGGGCAGGTCGGACTTGGTGGTCTTGATCTCGATTTCGGCCTTGGCCTTGACATTGGGATCGACCGGGAAGGTGATGTCGTTGGCTTCGTCGATGGGCGCGGGCTCGGAACGCGGCTCGGAGAAACCGTCGCCTTGCCGCAGCGCTGCCATTTCCAACTCGTGCACGGCCTCGACGATCTTGTCGAACTCGCGCTCCAGTCGCTCGTCATTCCGCAGGTCCAGGTTGCTGGACAGCAGGGTGTTGAATGCCTGGTCGAAGTTGGCCTTGGCCGCCTCCAAATGGCCAGCCTTGTAGTTTGCCTGTCCGGCCGCATATTCCTTCTCGGCCTGGGCGATGAGCATCTCTGCCGGATCGGGTTTGGAGGGCGCAACCTGCTGGACTTTGGGCGGTGTATCGGATTTCGGCTCCGCCTTTGGAGCGGCGGAGTCCGGCGCTGCGGGAGGAAGGGCGTTGGCCGGAAGGAAATAGGCCTTCTTCGGCTGGGTCGTCTGGCATCCTGCGGTTAACAGGGTAGCTACTAGAACGACCGGAAAAGTGGCGCGGTTAAGAAGTCTCATCTACTGCGAAACAGCCTCTCTGACTCTCTTCTTGCGCGGACTTGCGATGTTACTACGCGGCCAATTTCAGGGTCAACGAAATGGGATGAAGCGCTCGTAACTGCCACATCCCCTGAGGTTTGACGAAGTATCGGCCATCTTGGTTTACTGCCTCTAATGCAACGCCTGCTCCAGGTCCGCGATCAAGTCGCCAGCATCCTCGATGCCGACGGAAAGACGGATCGTGGCCGGCGACACGCCTAGCAGGTCCAACTGCTTCGCGCTCAGGCCGATGTGCGACGACAGCACCGGATAGGACACGGTCGATTCCACGCCGCCGAGGCTGGTCGCCAGATACCACAGCTTCAGCTTATCGATGAAGCGTTCGGCCGCACGACCTCCGCCACGAATGTCAAAGGAAACCATCATCCCGAAGTCCTTCATCTGGCGACGCGACAAGCTCGTGCGCTGGGTGGTCTTTCAGGCCGGGATAGTAAACCTGCGCGACCTTGGGATGACGCTGCAGCGCCTCGGCAATCTGCGCCGCATTGCGGCAGGCACGCTCCACGCGGACGTGCAGCGTCTTCATCCCGCGCAGCAGGAGATAAGCGCAGCCCGGGTCGAGGCATCCGCCGGTCAGGATCATGGTCTGGCGCGCGGCGTCCATCCATTTCTTCGAGCCGGCCAGCGCGCCCGCCGTCAGATCGCTGTGGCCGCCCAAATACTTGGTTGCCGAATGCATCACGATGTCGGCGCCCAGCTCCAGCGGCTTTTGCAGGACCGGAGTCGCGAAGGTGTTGTCCACAACCACGCACGCCTTGTGCTTATGGCCGAGTTCGGCAAGCGCCGCCAGATCAACGCAACGCAGCGTCGGATTGGTGGGCGTCTCCAGAAACAGCATCCGCGTCTTGCGGGTGAAGTAGCGCGCAGCGTTCCCGATGTCGTGGTAGGGAATGAAGCGCGTCTTGATGCCGCAGCGCGCGAGCACCTGCTCAAACAGCTTTACCGTTCCGCCGTAAATGTCGAGCATGGACACGATCTCGTCGCCCGCCTGGCACGTAACCAGCGCCGCAACCGTTTCCGCCGCCATTCCGCTGGAAGTGATCACCGCGGCTTCAGCGCCTTCCAGTTCGGCAATCTTCTGCTCGGCCGCCGCGACCGTGGGATTGCCATAACGCGAGTAGAGATACAACTCGCGATCGCCCTCGGCGTATCGCCGCAAGCCTTCCATGCCGGGAACGACGAAGACCGACGTCTGCGCGATGGGCGTAGTCAGCGGCACAGCCTGGCCGTGACGCTCTTCGCCCGAGTGCACGCAGCGAGTGGCGTCAGCGCGTTGGTTGGTGTGCTTCTTCATGGGCAGGCGCTTTCAAGCGGACAGGCGATTGTAATTGAAGCGGGCTAGACTGCGACTGCAATGCAGCCGCAGAAAAAGGCGCGGTTGTCCGCGCCTCTATATCTTTCCAGGCCTTCTACTGCTGGTCGGCCGCGCCTCCGGGCTGGGCTTGGTTATCAACCCCAAGTTCATGAGGAGAAGGAATGCTGGCGGTGTCAGGATTCAGCAGACCTTTGTGGTCCGGGCCCAAACCGAGCTTGATCAGCGCTCGCGAGTCAGGGGTGAGCTTCGTCTGCCAGCCATTGTCAGCCTGGAACTTGGTCAGCGCATCTTTGGTGGACTGGTCCCAAACGCCAGTTGGCTCGCCGCTAAGGTAATGCTGCTGAATCAGCGCGCTCTGGATCTCGCGGGTTCGTTCCTGATCGATCGTGCGTTGTCCGTGGGAATGCGACGCGCTCTTTGTGCTGGTCTTGGAATGATGCTTGGAACTGGAAGAGGTATGAGTCTTTGAGGGCGTTGAATGTTTCGGCTTTGGCTTAGAAGTTGTAGTCGTCGTTGTCGTTGCCGATGTCACTGCGGCAAAGATCAACGATACGCAAAGCACCGCGGCGAATTGTAAAAAACGATTCCAGACCCGCAATAATCACCTTGTCTTACAAATCTATGAATTTCAGGATAACGCCTCATTGTAATGAAGCTTTAACGGAATGCAAGCACAAAACGACATTCGTTCCCAAAATGAAACACCAGCGGCGCCGGGCATCATTGAGCTTTTTCGATGCCGCAGCGCCACTGAAGGGATGCGTAGTCGCCAATCGTCCGGGCGAGCTTGTCGCCGTTTACGGCAGGGTTCCTCCCTCGAAGATCGTTGTGTTGTCGCGGCTACCGCGCGGGCGGACCAGGAACACTACATCCTGGCCGCTCTTGGCCTGCGACTCGATCTTGCGGTAGTCGGCTTCGTTGTTCACCGGCTGCTTGTTGATCTCGAGGATGACGTCCCCTCGAGCCAATCCGCTGTTCTCGCCGAAGCCATCGGGCTTCACGTCCTGCACAATGACGCCTTTGGTACTCGGCAGCTTATAACGATCGGCCATGTCCTGGGTGATGCCCCGAACCGTAACGCCGAACTTGCTTTCCTGCGGCTTGGCCGGCTCACCGCCTTCTTCCTGATCGCCCAGACGGCTGGCAAACAGCTTCGAGCGATCAGCAATAGTCACCTCAGCGGTCGAATCCTTGCCGTTGCGGATGTATCCCAGCTTGGCCTCGGTTCCCGGCTTTAGAGACGAAATCTCAGCCACCAGTTCGTCGCCCGTCTTCACGGTCTTACCGTTCACCGAAACGATGGTGTCACCAGTCTTCAGTCCAGCCTTGTCGGCGGGACCGTTGGGAGTAACGTTGGCGATGGTCACGCCACTGCTCACGCCGTAAACGCGCGCCACCGCCGGGTTCGGCACGGCATTGAATTCAACTCCGATGGAGCCGCGGGCCACCTTGTGGTCGGGGCCAATCAACTGGTTGTAAACCGACACCACGGTGTTGGAGGGCATGGCAAAGCCGACGCCCTGATAGCCACCGCCGCTGGTGTAGATCGCGGTGTTGATGCCGATGACCTCGCCATTCAAATTCACCAGCGGACCACCAGAATTGCCGGGATTGATGGCGGCGTCGGTCTGAATAAACGATTCGAACTGGCGGCCGGGAACGATGTTGCGGCCTTTGGCGGAAACGATGCCAGCGGTCACGGTCTCCTCGAGACCGAAGGGGCTGCCGACGGCAAGCACCCAGTCGCCAACTTCCATGGCGTCAGAATTGCCGAGCTTCGCGGCCGGCAATGGCTTCTTCGCGTCAATCTTGATGACCGCCAGGTCGGTTTCCTTGTCCACGCCGACCACGGTTGCGTCGTAAGTCACGGTCGCGGGATCGTCCATCAGCTTCACGCGAATGCGATCGGCCTTCTCCACGACGTGGTTATTGGTCACGATGTAGCCCTTGGAATCGACAATGACGCCGGAGCCGAGCGAGCGCTCACGCATGTCGCCCATGCCACCATCAGGTCCACCCTGACCACCCTGTCCGGGCTGGCCACCGAAGAAGCGGTTAAAGAAGTCCTGGAACGGATTGTCTTCGTCGCCACCGCCGCCACCTGGGCCTTCGTCCTGCCCCTGCGGCATTCCGCGGCGTCCATGCGGGTTCTTGATGGTCGATTCGGTGTTGATGTTCACCACCGATGGCTCAAGCTGGCGAGCAATCTGCGAGAACTGGTTCGACATCTTTACGGGATTGGGAACGGACAAAGGCGTGGCGTCAGCAGAAGGGTTCTTCTCTTTGCCCTTAACGCCCGCCGAGACTACGGTGCCAATCAGAATACCCAGCGTCAAAGTCGCCAGGATCACTAAGGTCGAGGCAAAGCGGTTTTTCTTCAGCTTATGCCCGAAACCTGAAACCTGCGAATCCATCAAACATGTCCTCCGGCTAACGAGCCAAATGGAAATTATACGTCGCCGCCAGATGCGGCTCCAATTGTGAAGGGGATCACTCGGGAGTTCTCTGCTAGTAGCTTAGACGTTGACAGCGGGCAATTGGTTACCAAATCTGAGCCGTTGGCTATCAGCTTTGAGATGTTGGCCGTCAGCCATCAGCTTCTAGCCGTCAGCTGTCAGCCACCAGCTTTCAGCCAATAACCCCTGAGCAAACCGAGTGTCCTTCCGCGCATGTCATCCCGACCGAGGGCTTCACCCCCTCACGCTGTCATCCCGACCGAGGGCTTCAGTCCGAGCGGAGGACCTGTGGCATTTGGCTCCGCACTTGCATGCATTGGACTTGCCAGTGCCGAGCTGGCCACCGAGGACCTTCGCGTGATCCACTAGTGCTATCCGTTACCCGTTCGCTGTGCACCCCCTCCCCTCCCCGTCTCACGTAGAATCGAAGCAACTTACGCATCAATTTGCTATCGCAAAATATTCCATCCAAAGGAGTTAAACGAAAAATATTGATTCCTATTGACTTAGCGAGTTCGTCTCCCCCGTCTGGAGTTGCATTCAACCGATTTTCAAAGAACGTCTCCGAGCCGCCGCGGCTTAGACTGCGCGCGCGCCGCGGGTTGGCACTGGGCCAATAGACCAAGCTACTCTCATGCTCATCCTGGACCCAAGAGAAAAAGCGTCGACTTTACCAAACTTAACGGAGATTTCCCGAAATGGGATTCTCGAATCGAGACCCAGACACAGCACGACGTAAGCCCGCAGCGATATAGGCGGCGTTATGGGGGAGAATGCAAAAGCCCGCAGATAGAGGGTGTCTCTATAAGGATTCTCCGCGGGCTCCTATATTCAGTTGTAAACCCAGTATCCATTGGTCGGAGATCGCTGTCAGTGACCGCGGTCACCTCCTGATTGGTTGTTCGATGCGGTTTGCGGTGTCCACGGATTGGCGAAGACCCGGTGGGCGCCAGAACAGCTGGGGACGGAGCGCGGTACTCCTTCGAGCCGAGGATGCCAGAACCGAATTCAGAATACGAGCACACGGATTGCTTCTTCGCAAATTGCGAAGTATAATCGAGAGCGCAGTTTGACAGAACTGAAGATGCGAGTCATCAGCAAGAGTGCGTGGCGCGAAGCCGTCTCACTCGATCCGTCAGTTGAGGGACCCATCTCAGAGTGGTACAAGGTTGCCAAACACGCGACTTGGCGAAGTCTTGTGGATGTGAGGAGGTCGTATCCGCATGCCGATTTCGTGGACCCGTACACGGTCTTTAACATCAAAGGCACTAGCTACCGGCTTGTCGTCAAAATTGAATATCGATGGCAGATTATCTTCGTCAAACAGCTTTTGACGCACGCTGAATACAATCGAGGTAAGTGGAAGAAATGAACGCACTCGCCGCCAATTATGCCGCTCTGCTTTCGGAAACCAGGCCGGAGGTCATTCGCGACGAACGGCAGAATCAGACCTACATCCGCCGGTTGGAAGAGCTGACAGCCAAGAAGTCAGTTACCCGAGCGGAGGAGAAGCTTATCGAATTACTGGCGGTCTTGATCGAGGACTTTGAGGCGAAGCACTTCCCCGTTCCCGAGGCGCCGCCTCTAGACATCATTCGGCATTTGATGGAGGCCCACGGCCTGCGGCAGAAAGACCTTGTGGACGTCTTCGGCACGGAAAGCATCGCCTCGGAGGTATTGCACGGTAAACGGGAAATCACTAAGGAACACATCAGGCGCCTAAGCGCGCGGTTTGGTGTGTCTCCGGCGGTGTTCTTTTAGCCTACAGCTCGTAATATCTTTACGGCTCGTATCAGGGCACGACTTATTAGTCGTGCCGAATAAGACGCAGAAAGGTCGGGGCCTTAGCCCCTGCATCCGTAAAACAAGCTTCATCTAGGGCTTAAAGCCCAAGGTTTTGCCGACCGAATGCGGCATGGCTGAAGCCATGCCCTGATACAAAGCGATTTATGGATCGCTCGATGTCTCCTGGTCTTCCGCTCCTCACCGCTGCTTGAACTTATCCAGAAGGGCGAACACGAACAGCCCAATCACCGCATTGGCCAGGGCGGAAATCGCGACGTGGCTCCAGCTCCACACCTGCGCCTGCCGCAACAGGCCGTGGGCCACGCCGTAATAGATTCCCTGATGCACGACAAAGAAGACGTAGGTGATGAGGAAGCGCGAGCCGGGATTTTCGACGTCAATCTTCAGCCCCAGCGATGAGGCCAGGTATCCGATGACGGTCAACGCAATCCCGTACATGCCCAGAGGATGGTTGGGCCCGGCGAACAGGTCCTGCATCAGGCCAATCACGCAGCCGGTGATGCAGCCCGAAACCGGATTGCGGCGGGCCACCGCAAAGAAGATGGTCACCATCAGCGGCAGGTCAATGATGGGAAAGTAGCGGACCCTGACCGGAATGAAGATCTGGATCAGCACCGCCGCCAGCGGGATAAAGATGATCGCCGGCCAGCTGAAATCGTAGACGTTGACCTGCTCCCGTGATGTGTAGCTCCCGCGGAATGGCATCACTCGGCTGCTCATGGCTGCGGTGGCTCTGACGCACGGCGGCTTGGCGGACTGGTCAGAATTCGGGGCCGGTGTCTGCTCAGGAGCCGGCTGGACTTTCTTGGGCGGAGGCGCCGACGCATCGCCGTTTGCCGGGGTTTGGGTATTCGTCGCGCCCGAAGCTGCACCGTTCGTCGGATTCGCCGTCGATGTTGGCGTCGTGGCTTTTGGCTTGGGCGGACTCGTCGTACGCCGTCGCCGGGCTGTTCACCGGCTTGGCCCCATTCATATTCGCGGGTTTCGCAGCCCCGGGACTGGCGGCACTTGCTCCGGTCGCAGGACGTGGCGAAGTGGCAGCGCCGCTGGGCTTGGCGCCTGGTTGCGTCGTCGTGGTGGCTACTGGCTTGTTAGCGCCAGCAGTTCCACCCGCAGCAGGATGAGCGCCGGTCGCAGCGCTTGCGTTTCCACCCGCAGCAGCAGTCCCGGCGGTCGCGCCCGCAGCCTTCGGGTTTCCGGCAGCGTCGGTCCCCGGTTTGGTGGGAACGGTCGGCAGGCGTTCGGCAAGAATGTCAGAGGCACGAATCGGCGCCAGGTCTTTGGCGTCCGGCATTTTCTCCGTGATCTTGGTTACGATCAGCACTTCCTCGAGCCCATCGAGGCGCGACGAGGGGATGACGCGAATGTTGAGGAACAGATCTTTGCCGGGCTCAACCGAGGCGACCTTCCCCACCGGCAGCCCTTTGGGGAAGATGCGGTCGCCGCCGCTGGTGAGGACCTCTTCGCCGGGCTCGACCTTTTCGTCGCTCATGATGTATTGCACCGTCGTCGCCCCGTTTTGTGCGCCTTTGAGGATGCCCTGCAAGCGGGTGTCCTTCAGCACCACGCCGACCCCGCTGAACTGATCGTTGATGGGCAGCACCTGCGACGAAGTGGGAAACACCTGCACAATCTTGCCCACGATGCCGGTGGGGGTGATGACCGCCATGTCGGTCTTGATTCCGTCTTGCGATCCCTTGTCAAGGTAGAGCACGCGCGACTGCTCGCTGCCGCTGGTGCCGATCACCTGGGCCGCGACCGTGCTCTCGACGTACTGCTCCTTGAAGCCCAGCAGTGTCTGGACGCGCCGCGCCATGCGCGCATCTTCGCTGAGCCGCGCGTCCTCGATCTTCATGCGCTCGATCTGGGCGCGCAGCTCGCGGTTCTCCCGGCGAACACCGCGAAGATAGGCGTAGTTCGTCCAGGCGTTCTGCACCCATTTCTGGGTGTGCACCACGGCGCTCTCGACCGGAGTGACCGCCGAGATCGCCCACAGGCGAATGAGGCGGGTTTCACCAACCTGCGCGGGGCGGCGCACCTGCACCGCCAATCCAATGATTTGGGCGAACAGGATGGCCGCCAGCACGATCAGGTTCTTATAGCGGCCGAAGAATGTTTCCATACGGTTGCCGGCTGCGACGACTAGTCAATCGAGATTTTGCGCAGCAGCTTGAAGTCGCTCAACATTTTTCCGGTGCCCAGCACCACGCTGCATAACGGATCGTCGGCAATGGAAACCGGCAGCCCGGTCTCCTCGCGGATGCGCTTGTCGAGGTTCTTCACCAGCGCGCCGCCACCGGTCAGCACGATGCCGCGATCGCTGATGTCGGCCGACAACTCCGGCGGCGTGCGCTCCAGCGCGACGCGGATCGCGTTCATGATGGTCGAGACACATTCGCTGAGCGACTCGCGAATTTCGCTGTCGTCAATGGTGATGGTCTTGGGCACGCCTTCGATCAGGTTGCGGCCCTTGATCTCCATGGTGAGCGGCCTCTCCAGCGGATACGCGGAGCCGATTTCGATCTTGATCTGCTCGGCGGTGCGCTCGCCGATCAGCAGGTTGTACTTGCGCTTCAGGTAATTCATGATGGACTCGTCCATCTGATTGCCCGCCATGCGCACGGAGCGCGAGTACACGATGCCGCTGAGCGAAATCACCGCGATGTCGGTGGTGCCGCCGCCGATGTCCACCACCATGTTGCCGCTGGGCTCGGTGATGGGCAGCCCCGCGCCGATCGCGGCCACCATCGCCTGCTCGACCAGATGCACTTCGCTGGCCTTGGCGCGATACGCCGAGTCCATGACCGCGCGCTTTTCCACCTGCGTGATCTCCGAAGGCACGCCGATCACGATGCGCGGATGCACCAGCATCTTGCGGTTGTGCGCCTTCTGGATGAAGTAGTTCAGCATCTTCTCGGTGACTTTGAAGTCAGCGATGACGCCGTCCTTCATGGGCTTGATGGCGACGATGTTGCCGGGCGTGCGGCCAAGCATCTCCTTGGCCTCCTTGCCCACCGCTTCTACTTCACCTGTGTTTTTGTTGATGGCAACAATGGAGGGCTCGTTGACCACGATGCCCTTGCCGCGCGCATACACCAGCGTGTTCGCCGTCCCCAGATCGATGGCCAGATCGCTGGAGAACACGCTGAACAGCGAGCGCATGTTGCTGAATCGCGAGCTACTGCTATGAAAGCCGTTGGATGACATTACGAGCTACATCTTTCTAAGGGATGAAAAGTCTAAGGATGAACCTGTGCTGCATACAGTTTATGACAGAAGTGGCGCAGGTGCGCGCCCAACCTCTACGCCTTCATAATAGCGAGTGTTGCAGATATTACAGAGAAACCGCCGATTGGAGTTCCGCCAGAGTGCATTGGATCGCGCCACGGCACTCCATCCCTTCTCTACTCCATGTGCAAACGGGCTTCAACTTTGGTGACCCGCTTGTCGATGTCGTTGACAATGCCGGTGAGTACATCCAGACGCTGGTTCACGTCCCTGAAGCGCTGATCAACCTCGTTGCGGAACTGAGTCACTTCACTACGGAACTGCAGCAATTGTCCGCCTAGGTCGCCGATGCGGCTATTGTTGTTGAGCCACGCGCCGAGGGACACCAGCGAAGGCAGAACCACCAGCACTGCCAGTTGCCAGTTGGAGAGTTGAATCGCCACTTGCATTATTGTTCTCCCGTGGGCGATGCTTCTGGTCCGCACTCCGGCAGTTCAGCCCGTCTTTCGACTCACGGTATGACCTGAGAGTAGCACAAAAAAATGGCGCGCGTCGCGCTAAAACCCAGTTTCGCTGCGCCTATTTCACCCTTTCAGTTCGATTGGTTCCAAAACTTTCCCCGCATTGCATTCCGGCAACTTCTCCGCAGCTAACGGGTTTACGTGGATGCAATCAAACCAACTACACGGCAAAGAGAGAATGCATTCGTTGGTACAAAAATTCCGCAACTTGCTGGAGGCCTCGTGGGCGCTCTCGCCAACCGTGGTGGGAATGGCGTGCCTCACTTTGGACCTCGCAGCGTTGTTACACTGGCGGCTTAAAGCGACTGATTCTGCCACAGGTTATCGCGAGGTGAGTTCCCGCGAGTAGAACGTATGGGTCTATCTCCGCGCCGCCGCGATGGACGGTTCGCTAAACTTAACGTAAAGATGCAGACATTCACATCCAGCGCACACCGGCAGCTGTCCTGGTTCGCCAGGTCAGGAGGCCAATTTGTTGTGTTGCTGGCGGCGGGGCTCTTGTGCAGCGCTCTCGTTGCCCAGGACACGCCGACCTTCTCCTCCGACGTCAAGGTCGTCAACGTTCTCGCTTCGGTGCGCGACAAGCACGGACAAATCGTCAACAACCTGACCAAGGACGACTTCAAGCTGCAGCAGGACGGGCAGCCGCAAAGCATCCGCTATTTCAACAAGGAGACCGACCTTCCGCTCAGCCTCGGGCTGCTGGTGGACACCAGCATGAGCCAGCGGCGTGTACTGGAGCAGGAGCGCACTGCCAGCTACAGCTTCCTCAACAACCTGATGCGTCCAGACGACAAGGACAAGGCCTTCGTCATTCACTTCGATTGGGACACCGAACTCCTGCAAGACCTGACCTCCTCGCGGCCGAAACTGGAGGCGGCGCTGGATAAGCTCGACAATCCGCAGTTTGCGCCCGGTTATGGAGGAGGTGGTGGCGGCAGTAGTGGAGGAGGATATCCCGGAGGTGGCAGCGGTGGGGCGCGGCGGCGGTGGACACCACGGAGGCGGGGGTACCACATTGTATGACGCGGTGTTTCTCGCCTCAGACGAAGTGACCAGGAAGCTGCAAGGCCGCAAGGCGCTCATCATTCTCTCCGACGGAGTCGATACCGGCAGCAAGGTCAGCCTGGACCGCGCCATCGAGACGGCGCAGCGCGCCAACACGCTGGTGTATTCCATTCTTTATGCCGACCCCGAGGCCTACGGCCACCAGGGCTATCCCGGCGGTATGGGCGGCCACCACGGCGGTTGGGGTGGAGGCGGGGGCATGGGCCGCGGTCCCGGAGGCGGCGGATATCCTCAGCAGTCCTCTCATCCGGACGGCAAGAAGGTCCTGGAACGCATCGCTCGCGAAACCGGCGGGCGCTTCTTTGAAGTGTCCAAGAAGCAGCCCATCGATCAGATCTATACGCAGATCGAACAGGAACTGCGCAATCAGTACAGCCTGGGCTACTCGCCCGACAAAGCTGTCGCAGGTTCCGGGTATCACAAGATCACTCTTGCCACCACCAACAAGGATCTCACTGTGCAGACGCGCGAAGGATACTACGCGGAGCCGTAGAGCACGGCACCGCTCCCGAAAAAATCGTACTGGCGGGGATGCTGCTGGCTGAGTTTAGTCCTTGTCCCAGCCAGCAGCCGTAGGTTGATTCAGGCCCGCGCCGGTTTCACTTCTTTTTCTTCTTGGCAGGCGCTGCCTTCACGGCCTTGGTTGCAGTCGTCGCGCGATGGCCGCGAGCCGACACGGTGTGCGCCTTGCTCCCGGAAGCCGGCGCCGGCGCGCTAGCAGCCGCGGTGGTAGCCGTCGTGCCCGATGACGAAGCTGCGGCGGCCGCAGCCAGGGGTGCAGGCGCGGCAGCCACGTCTCCCAGCCAGAACTGAATCTCCGCCAGTGAGTCACCCTGCAAATAACTGGCCTGCCACTGGTCGTTATCCACCAGCCCGTGCCACATGGACGGACTCGCCTGATTGGTGGCGACATAACTATTCCAGCGATAGGTCTGGAAGATGGCAATGATGTTGATGGCGTAGGCTGCCGCCAACGGAGCATTCCCTTCCACAATCGCCAGGTTGTCGTCGTTCTCGCTGGAGGCCTTAAAGCCAAGATTGTGAGAGCCGGTCATCACCACGGGGTTCTCGCCGAAGGGATCGAGAATGATGACCTTGCTGTGAATGTTGACCATGCTGGCGCCCAGCAGTTCCTGCTCCCAATCGCCGAACTTGCTCTTGATGTTGGCCGGCACCAGAACGTCGTGGCCAAGCCGTTGCGGCGGCTGGTTGCCACCCGTGTACAACGCGACCGGGGCCGGCGTCGGAACCGTGGGGTCCATCGACGCGGTGGGCGGCTTCTTGCCCGGCGCAGCCGGTTCGGTCAGGTTTGGGATCTCCTGGTTGACCACGCCCTTGATGTAAAGGTTGGGATTGTAGTACGCGTTGTTGTCTTCGTGATGACGGTTGAGGATGTTCTGCAGCAGGGTCCACTTCTCCGGGTCTGAATCCGGTTGAAACGTACCCGGGATTGAAGAACAGGAACAGAATGCCTTCCTTGGCAGCATTGATCAGCTTGCGCGCGTAGTCGAGGTCCTGCGCGTGCTGGGTGGGAACGAACCAGGGCGTGATTTTGCAGCCATCCACCTGGTAGGTCGTGGAAGTGGAGTTCGCCGCCGCGAGGGTGGGAGGATACGCATTTCCGGCCGCGTGATAGCGGTTCCAGGCGTCAAGATAATCCTGGGCGACGCCGGCATCGTCAATGATCAGCCCATTGTTGGCCTGCGTGCACAGGCCGCTGAAGGTCCAGTTGGTGCTGCCGGTCAGGACTTTTTGCGGCTTGCCCGACGAGTCGCAGAAGACAACGAACTTATTGTGGGCAAAGTGCGCTCCGGTGACCATGCGGTCGTACACGCGGATCTTGCTTTTGAGTCTGGCGCGCACTTCCGCGTTCTCGTCCGGCTTGGTGGGTTGAAGGCGCCATTGGCCAGAATGAGATTGCAGTCCTGCCCGAAGGCCACCAGCCCAGCAATCAACTCCGTATCATTCAGCTCATAGAGGGCGGCGAAGATTTTGCCGTTGGCGGCTTTCGTGTCCTGCAGCAGCTTCAGGATTTGCGGGCGAAGCAGGCCGCTGAGCCCGTTGCGCAACGCATCCCCGGGCTTCTGCACAATGGCAGAAATCTTCTGTCCTTTGTAGGCCGGATTGGCCAGCGCGCGTGACACCCACTGCGAAGCGACAATCCCCTTATTGAAATAGGCGGCGATATGGTCGGTGCTTTGGCCGGTAATCGTCATGGGGGGCGTGGTTGGACTCGCAAGGTCGGTGGCCAGCGACAAGTTGTTGCTGCCGTCCCGGACGACCGGGATCACCGTGTACTGGACAATGTCGCCTGGCTGGACGGAGTAGTCCCACCATAGGTACCGCTGCACGGGAAATTTCCACGGATTGTTGGGATCGAGCGTATCGGTGGCCGTGAAGCCAACAAACCCGTGGCAATAGGTTGTTGTCTGCTGACCGGCACGCGTGCGCGAGCTTTGGATGGTAAATCCGCGGCATCCCGGGATGGGTTTGCTGTCGCTGGGAAGCCACACGATGCAGGTGTGGTCACCATTGTCGTAAATCTTGACGTCAAGGCTCATAGAATTCTCATTTCCTGGAGGCTGGCCAGATTAATAGGGTTAAGGGTGAGTTGAGTGTGAGCGGATGACTGCGGATGTTATGTCAAGTTGTAATGGCGGTCAAGCGGTTTCCTGGCAGAACTCTCGCCAGCTGGGACGATAAAGGGAAGTTGGAACGATTGGCACCTTCGTGCCTTGACAGGGGCTGGGGCGGGGAGGAAAATTTGGGCCGCTCTAGCGTTCTGTTTCGCGGGGCGCACTAAATCGCACCGCGAGTTGCCTCGACCCTGCTTGGTTTCCTTGCGGAAGCCATCCACAAAACAAGAAAGTGCGAACCCGAGGAGATAGCTATGCGGCGGATGTATCTATTTCTGTTGGTTCTGTTGTTGGCGATGTGCTTCAGCACCAGTGCGGCCTGGGCGGGCACACTGTACGCGATGGACGACGCCACCAATTCCCTGTACACCATCGATCCCAATAGTTACGCTTTGACACTTGTGGGATACACGGGAGTTTCCACGGGAGACTTCGGAGACCTTGCATACAACCCCAGCGGCGGCGCCGCCTACTGGGTTCCGGGCCGTGGTAACGATAATCTCTACACCCTCAACCTTGGTACTGGTTCGGCAACCCTGGTGGGGTCGCACGGTATTGATGACTTGTTCGCGCTGGCGTATGACCCGGCTACCAATATGCTGTATGGGGATGCAACCAGCGGGAACTTCTACAGCCTCAGCACCAGCACCGGCAAGTCCACGCTGATCGGCAGCAACGGCATTTACCCGGGCGGTTTGACCTACAACTCAACCACGGGGCAGCTCGTTCTGGTCGGGGCCGGCGACGGTAGCTTCTACTCCATCAATCCCGCCACTGGGGCGGCGACCAAGTTGGGAAATCCGGGCTTCCTCAACGACAACGGCGTAGCATGGGACCCTGATAAGAAGGTCTATTTCGTTGATGACTGGAACGGCAACCTCTATTCGGTTGATCCCAACACCTATCAGGCTACGGTCGTCTCCACGCTGAACGGCGACCCGTTTGATGGCATCATCTACCCCTCGGGAGGGAGCTCGACACCGGAACCGGCTTCGTTGTTGTTGCTGGGAACCGGCATCGCTGCGGTGGCAACGAAACTTCGCCGCAAGAAATAGTTGCGCGATCTTGTCGATTGCTCGTCCAAGCCGGAGCGAAAGCTCCGGCTTTCTTCTCCCCGACCACTGAGCGCTGATTCCCGCCAGGCCACATCCGAAGAGTCCGTGTCTCCGTGGTGAACAAAGTTCCTTCGCCTTCCGCTGGGATGACAAGCCGCCAGCCACCAGATAGCATTAAAGGTTTGCAGTTTGCTGTGGAGGGCAATCCTATGGCTACGATGGAGCAGACATCCGCAAGCATCGGTGCGGGCGCAAAGCCGAAAATCTTCAAGAACTTCATCGCCGGTGAGTGGGTCGAAACCCGTACCGGTCGCACCTTCGAGAACCTCAACCCCGCCGACACCCGCGAAGTGGTCGGCGTCTTCCAGAAGTCGGGCAAGGAAGACGTTGACCAGGCCATCGAGGCCGCGCGTCAGGCCTTCAAGAAATGGCGTCTGGTGCCCGCGCCGCGCCGCGCCGAGATGCTGTACAAGGCTTCTGAGTTGCTGATCGGGCGCAAAGAAGACTACGCCCGCGACATGACCCGCGAGATGGGCAAGGTCATTAAAGAAACGCGCGGCGACGTGCAGGAGGCCATCGATTGCGGCTACTACACCGCCGGCGAGGGGCGGCGTCTGTTTGGACCTACGGTGCCGTCGGAATTGCCCAACAAATTTGCCATGGCCATCCGCCAGCCGCTGGGCGTCTGCGCCATGATCACGCCGTGGAACTTTCCCATGGCCATCCCGTCGTGGAAGCTGTTTCCGGCGCTAGTGGCCGGCAACACCGCCGTCATCAAGCCGGCGCAGGACACGCCGCTCTCGGTCTTCAACTTCGTGCAGGCGCTGCATGATGCCGGAATTCCCGCGGGTGTGGTGAACATCGTCACTGGATTCGGCGGCGAAGTCGGCACCCCGATGGTCGAGCATCCCGAGGTGCGCGCGGTTTCGCTGACTGGCTCGACGGCGGTCGGCCGCGTTGTCGGACAGGAAGCGGCGAAGTCATTCAAGCATTGCTCGCTCGAACTGGGCGGCAAGAATCCGATGATCGTGCTCGACGACGCCAACCTCGACCTCGCGCTGGAAGGCGCGTTGTGGGGCTCGTTCGGCACCACCGGGCAGCGTTGCACCGCGACCAGCCGCATCATCGTGCAGAAGGGCGTGTACAAGAAGTTCGTGGATGAGTTGGTGGCGCGCGCCAAGAAGCTGAAGGTCGGCAACGGACTCGACGAGACGCGTGGACATGGGCCCCGCGGTGAACTCCAGCCAGATGGAAACCGACCTGAAGTACATCAAGATCGGCAAGGATGAAGGCGCGAAGATGCTGTGCGGCGGGCATCGTCTGGAGGGCGAGGCGTACAACCACGGCTGGTTTGTCGCGCCCACGGTGTTCGCGGATGTCGATCCGAAGATGCGGATCGCGCAGGAAGAAATCTTCGGGCCGGTGGTTTCCATCATCGCGTGCGATGGGTTGGAGAGCGCGATCGAAATCGCCAACGACATCGAATACGGACTGTCGTCCTCGATCTACACCAAGGACGTGAACAAAGCGTTTACGGCCATGCGCGATCTTTATGCGGGCATCACCTACATCAACGCGCCGACGATTGGCGCTGAGGTGCATCTTCCGTTCGGCGGCGTCAAGGCCACGGGCAACGGCCATCGCGAAGGCGGAATCGGCGCGATCGATTTCTACACCGAATGGAAGTCGGTGTATATCGATTACTCCGACAGGCTGCAGCGGGCGCAGATTGATAGGCCGGAATAAGCCGGAAACCACATTCGTTTGGGCAAGCACGCGCGGCGGGCAGAATTTCACTCTGCTAGCTGCTTTTACGCCACCCTACGTGGTATCCGAGGATGGAGGAGGTCAAGCTTGCGCAGTTTTGCCGTGCTCAGCTGCAAGTTCTCGAAGCTGTACGAGCCATGTGCAGCTAGCTCCCCAAGGGCTCTCTTGACATCTGACTCGAAGATTCCTGCCTCGTCACGCAGGAAATTTTCCAGCTTGGCTTCTCCACGCAGTTCTACTGTCTTCACCGAGCCTCCGCCTCTATAGGGAGCGAAGAAAACTGAAAAAAACGGATGCCCGTTCTTTGGATCGCTTCTGATGATTTCTAAAGCACCTTCGTACCGATAATTCTCCAGCGCTCTCAACCTTTTGATTTCCTCATCGCCAGGTGCGAATACTGAGAATCGGACTAGCGCAGGCTTGAGCTTTCTAACCAACGGCGATCTGTGGAGTAACTTCAACATCTGCAAATACGACTGGCGCTCACCCAACTCACTGACCTTGGGCGACGACAGCACGAGCCTCCAGTCCTGGGCCTGCGTGTCATATACCCAAAATGCTTCGTCCACAGGTATCCCCGCTGCTGTGAGCAGTCCGAGGATGTCGCGACCGACCCGCAAATCTTTCTCTACCAATGCTGCCTTATCCATCTCATCACCCCATGCCTTCGATGAAGGACGGCGCTCCGCAGTTTCTCAGATTCTGATTGCCCAGCCGGCCAATATCGGCTTTCCACCGACCAGCCCGCCACCGTTAGCCAATTGGCCCCAAACTCGGCATCTGCCTTTGTCGCCACGTCAAGAGCGTCTTCCAAGCCCGCGGCCCTTACAAGCTTAAAAAGGTCGTGTTGATAGCTCTGCTGCGTCAACTCCCGATCTGGAAAGTCGTAGCGACGAACTCTTCGACAGATACATGCCTTCAACCCACATTCTACCGCCAATCCGAATAGATAATAGGCCCCGTCGAAATGCTCTGCTCCAAACAACACTGCGGCGTCTTGCAGGCGCGACCGGGCGAGTGCCTGAAACTCGGATCGGTTCACTTGCGCAACCAGTTCAGCATGGCATCGGTACTGGGAAACATTGTAACGTCCTGAACCCAGCCCCTACGATGATATTCTCTGGCATTTGGATTACGATTGCGCGGAGGAACAAGATCGAATGTCGAATAGCTTAGCAAGGGCGCACCGTGGTGGTGTTTGGTGTCGCCAACAAGCGCAGCATTGCGTGGGCCATCGCGCAGCAGATGCAGCAGGCTGGCGCGCAACTCGCCATCACCTATCAGAACGAGCGTCTAAAGCAGGAAGCTGACGACCTGATCGCGGCGCTGCCGAACTCGCAAGCCTTCCAGTGCGACGTCAGCCGCGATGAGGAGATCGCGCACCTGTTCGAGCAATTGAAGGCGCGCTATGGCAAGCTCGACGCGCTGGTCCACAGCCTTGCCTTCGCTCCCGCCGAGGACCTGAAGGGCGAATTCGTGGACACCAGCCGCGAAGGCTTTCGCATTGCGCTCGACATCAGCGCTTATTCGCTGGTTGCGCTCGCCCGGGCGGCTCGACCGCTGATGACCGAGGGCGGCAGCATCATGACGCTCACCTATTACGGCGCGGAAAAAGTTGTGCCCAAGTACAACGTGATGGGAGTCGCCAAGGCCGCGCTGGAGGCCAGTGTTCGCTATCTGGCCTACGATCTGGGCAAGAACAAAATTCGCGTGAACGCGATTTCTGCCGGCCCGATCAAGACGCTGGCCGCGCGCGGCATCTCCGGCTTGGGCGACATGCTCTCGGCGCACGCCAGCCGGGCCCCTCTGCAGCGCAATGTAGACGTGAAGGAGGTCGGCACGACCGCCGTCTTCCTGGCCAGCGATGCCGCCAGCGGAATCACCGGGGAAACCATCTATGTGGATTGCGGCTATAACATCATGGGGTTCTGAGCGTCACTGGTAGTGCTCGTCGATCCATTGTGGATAGCGATACTTCAGCATGGTGAGCGCCCACGCCGCCTGCACCGTGGCATGGTTTAATCCCCCAATGTCGGTCTTGTAATTGGGGTTGAACTCGAGCACTCCGCGGCACCATCCATACCAGCAGGCATACCAGGTGCCGTCGGCATTCTGGCTCTCCAGAATGGTTTCCACCCATCGAGGCCGAATCAAATCGGGCCGGTGTGCCGCCAGAATGAAAGCCGTCCGCTGGATCGAAGAGTCGCCCACGCGGAAGTCGTAATGCCCATCTCGGGCCACCTTCTCCGCCACATAGTTAAGCGCGTTGTCCAACTCTGGAGAGCTGCCGTTAATCTCGCGGTAAATGGCCAATGCCATCAACTGCTTTTGCCTTGTTCCCCAGGAGTACCTGGTGGCAGAAAACAAGTTGGCGCGGTCGCCGTCGGAAAGCAAAATCCTGTCGGGCGCAAGAGCGTGGCCGTACCACACGAAATCGATGGGGTTGTCCCCCATTTCAGGAACATGAATGACCGGTATCTTAGCCGAGGGGTTGCCGAGACGAAGCCACACCAGTTCGAAGAGATCGCTGGGATGCGCCAGATAGTGGTTCCGATAATCGTCGAGGACACCTTGCAGGCGGGGATCGTGCGACATCTTCTCCATGTCCGCGATCATGTACATCATCGCCGGGTTTCTCTCTGAAACGAAGGCATTGGCTTTGATCCAGTTGGTGGCGATGTCGAGCTCGCGATCCAGTTGTGCGTTAAAAGCGGCGCGCGACTGGTGACGGAAAGAATAGTTGTTGTTGAGCAGCTCGAACGCCAGGAACAGTACAAAGATTGCAAGGGCGATCCCAAGCCAGCGAAGAATGCGCTGGGGCCAACGCCCGCGCGAATTGTTGTTTACACCGGCCATCACGAGTTTCGCGCTCCGCAAAAGCAGCTTCTCACAGCGGGTTCCCTCTTCCTGGGCAGAAGCGCCCGGCACCGGGTCACCAGCGAGCGACCCCGGCAGTCCTGTTTACGGTTGATGTTGGGTCGAAGGCACCAGCACACGCAGCCGGATCTTTGTGCCCGTTTCCCGCTCGACCTCGGTCGGTTATGTCACGAGTATTCTGGGCCAGCAACGCTTCCCACTCCGGTTTAACCTTGCCCCCGTAAAGAGTACCTGAAGGATCGACCACATAGAACAAATGGTCTTTGCGTTCGAGCTCGTCGCGGAACCGTTCGTCGCTCTTGTGAAAGTAGAAGGTATCCCAGTACTCACCCTGGCGGAAAAGGTAGAAGCCAAACTCCGGATACTCCGGCGTGGTAAGGATCGCCACGCCGGGCTGCAGTGGGCCCAGGCGGGGCTTGAAGTAAGCCGCGATCTCACGATAGTTCGTGCGATGGCTCAACTGCCGTTGCACGACCTTGACATCAATAAACAGCAGCGCGGCGATCGAGGCGGCGACGG
Organism: uncultured Acidobacteriaceae bacterium; assembly: GCA_963735855.1. Lineage (GTDB taxonomy): Bacteria > Acidobacteriota > Terriglobia > Terriglobales > Acidobacteriaceae > Bog-257. The sequence continues at coordinate 123,058 of CAVTMW010000015.1, read as the reverse complement.
CAGCGCGCCTGCGCCACTCCAGCAGAAGTGCTTCGCAGGCGCCGCTACAACAAACAGGACATACAGTGCCGCCATCATGGCAAATTGCGCTTTGGTGACGACCCCAACCGCGAGAAAAAAGGCCGCGAGCACGATCGACGCGATTGCGCTGCCAGCCACCTGAGCAGGCTCGGCGACTTCCAGGAACATGAGCAGACCACAAGCCATCAGCAGCGCCAGAGCGGGATATGCCTGGCTGACGTAGGCCGCTTCTTTGACCTTAAACAGCGACAAAACGAAGGCTGGCCCGATCAACCAGGCAACGCATCCGAGGGCGAGAAAGTGGCGGCGCTTTATGAGCTCGGAGACGCCCAGAAATAACAGAGGCAGGCCAAACGAGACCCCTTTAAACAGCGCTCCAAAGTAAAACCACCACGGCTTGTACCACATGTTCGGATCGAAACCCGCGCCCCCAACCCGTGACGAGGCAGCGCCATGGAAATACGTAGCAAGCCAGATCCCCAGGTTTTCCGGGGACAGCAGGCGCAACAATAGAAGGTGAGAACCAGCCACAATGAGGAAAGCAGCGAAGCCGATGGCGCAATCGCGAACAGTCTTGCCCAGATTCCTGCCCGGCAGGCGTGCCAGCAACAACAGCGCCACCGCGGCTCCGAAGGGGAGAATCAGCCAGAGCTTCGACAGGAATCCCAAACCAAGCGCTACGCCCGAGAGTGCCGCATACCCTGGCCGTCCCGATTCCCAATAGGTCGCCGCCGCGACCATGGCTGCGCAACCCCAGAACACTACCGAGGGCTCGGCCATGGCCGAGCGAGCATAGGCGATGGTGGATGGGTTGAGCAGAAAGAGTCCCGATGCAAGTAATCCAATCGTGCGGTCCTTCAGCAGCAGAAACGAAAACCGGTAGATGCAGAGCCCGGTCAAGACCGTCAGCACGACGTTCACGATACGCAGAGCAAATTCGTTCTTCCCCAGCAGCAGAATGGATCCAGCGAGTTCGACGGGATACACGTACGGCCACGTGGACCAGGGCACGCCCGCCGGATCGGGGGAAACGATGGCGATCTGATGGTAGTCGTACAGAATATTCAGCGCCGAAGTGCCGTACCGCCCCTCATCAGCTTCCAGGTCGGCAGTGCCCAAGTGATATAACGTCAACCCTGCGTAGACAAGGACGGCCGCTATCGCCGCAGCCTTCCCCAGAGACGACCCCATGAATTTGCGTGAGAGAACCGGGGACATCTCCGATCGCACTTGCGTCGAACTCGTCATGCTTCCAATCTCCGTCGTGATGAGATGCCGCTCCTGCCGCAGTATACGGGAATCGCTCGGCGCCGACGGCTTACCAGCTCTGCGGCTCCGATATGAGGATTGCGCCGGCGCTGGACCGGCCCACATCCCCGTGCAAAGAGCCGATCTTGCCTCGAAAGAGCAGTTGCCGGTGCGGGTATGTGCGGGCCAAAGAAGGTTGTGCCCGGTCCATTGGCAAATCAGACCATCGCAGCGGTACAATGCCAACGAGCATCGCAGCCAACCGTGACGCGGCAGTGTCGCAGTTGTGAGGTGGAAAGACTCGGAGAACATCTAGTTCCAAGCCAGCCGTTTGTTGCACTGCGAGCTGGCTACAGTCCCGGGGTTCTGCTCATGGAAGAGGAGTGAACTGGGCTGGAACCGATGTGCAACTTATTGCAGTACTAGCATTAAAAAATTTGCGGCTGCCAAGGCGTAAAATAAGAACTGCTTTATTCCCAGTTGTTTGGGTGATACGCTAGCTTGTCCTCTCGGCCAAATAATTGCACACCTAATGAAATTGCGACCGAACTCAAGATGGAGTAACAGGTAGTGGCGCTTGCGGACACCAAGCCGCCGATGAGGACTGTGTCCCCACCGCCGGCCCCGGAAATCTTGGTAGCGGACGCTCCACCTTCCAAAATTTCCACTTTTTGGCGGACGGTCAAGCCGTTTGGCTGGCAAGGATTGTTGCTGGTCGCGATCCTCTTTCTGCTCTACGCCTCGGTTCTGCGCATCCTCGTCGGGCAATGGTACAGTGACGCCGACTACTCACATGGATTTCTGGTACCGTTCCTCTCGGCCTACCTGATCTGGCAGCGGCGCGATAAATTGCGTCAGATTCCCCGGCGTCCGTCCTTCTGGGGCATAGTGATTGTTATCGGGGCGATGGGGCTGCTCTTTCTTGGCAGTCTGGGTGCGGAACTCTTCCTGGCCCGCTTTTCGTTGCTGTGCACCATCTGCGGACTGATTGTGTACTTCTGCGGTGGTGCGATGTTGCGGGCCATGGCTTTTCCCATGGCCTTCCTGCTGTTTGCCATCCCGATCCCGGTTGTGGTTTACAACGAAATTGTTTTCCCCTTGCAGTTTGTGGCTTCCAGGTTTGCCACTTGGACTCTGGAGACGCTCAATCTCTTTCCCATTTTGCGCGAAGGCAACGTGCTGATCCTGCCCGGCATGCAGCTGGAAGTTGTGGAGGCGTGCAGCGGCATTCGTTCTTTGATGTCCTTGCTGGCCCTCGCTGCGGGGTTTGGATATGTCGTGGAGCGCAGTGCTGTGGCCCGCTGGATTCTCTTTCTGGCCATGGTGCCCCTGGCCATCATCAGCAATGGAACGCGCGTGATGATCACGGCCATCATGGCGAACTACATGGGGCCGAAAGCGGCGGAAGGCTTCATGCACGAATTCTCCGGTTGGGTGATCTTTGTGGTGGCCACCGTCCTGTTTCTGGCGTTCTACACGTTGATGACGAAGGTCCGCAAGATGATGGGATGGTCCAAGGACGAGCCTTCTGCGGCCTCGGGGGGGAGCCAATGAAGGCCACAGCGCGCTATTGGTTGATGCTCGCCGTTTTGCTGGGAGCCACTACCGGAATGGCCTACCTCTCCCACGGGGAGGCCACGCCTCCGGCCAAGCCGCTCTCCGAGTTCCCAACTACGATCGCGGGGTTTTACATGTTCGGTAGTTGGCCCATCGAGAAAAAGTACCTTGATGTGCTGCAAGTATCCGATTACCTGAACCGCGGGTATTTCTCGGAGCATGGCATTGTTACCCTCTACATCGGTTACTTCCGGAGCCAGCGAACGGGCGCCAGCATTCACTCCCCGAAGAACTGCCTGCCGGGCGCGGGGTGGCAGCCGGAACAGTCCACGGTCTACCAAATGCAGCTCGATGACGGGCGCAAGGTCCCCATCAACCTGTACATCGTCCGCAAGGATTTGGAAGAGCAGCTGGTTCTGTACTGGTATCAGGCGCACGGTCGCGTGGTGGCCAGCGAGTTTTGGGGCAAAGTTTACTTGGTTTACGATGCGTTGCGCTTGAACCGCACCGATGCCGCGCTGGTTCGCATCACCACACCCATCGTGAATGGTGATGAGGAGCAGGCGCGTGCGCGGGCAATCGCTTTCGCGAAGCAAATAACTCATGATGTCGATCAGATCATTCCTCAGTGACCCAGGAGAAGGCATGCGGAAACGCTACATCGTCTCAATTGTGATGGCTGCTGCGCTGTTGATCGGCCTCGCCGGTTGCACTCGCAACCCCGACGCCGCCAAGCGCAAATACGTCGAGAGCGGCATGAAGTACATGGACGAGAAGAAGTACGACTCGGCCGTGATCCAGTTCAAGAAGGCGCTGCAAATTGACCCCCGCTACTCGGAGGCGTATTACCAGCTCGGGGAGGCCGAGCTGGCCCAAAAGCATTGGTCCGCTGCCTTCAAGAATTTCAGCGTAGCCATCGATCAGGACCCCAACAACGTCAAAGCCCATCTTGCTCTTGGAACCATGTGGTGGCAGGCGCGGAAGTACACGGAGGCGGAGGAAAACGCGCGCTTTGTGGTGGAGCATGATCCCAACAACCTCGATGGCTACATGCTGCTGGGCAATATTCTGCTGGCACAGAAGCGTCCCCAGGAAGCCATTGACGTTTACAACAAGGCCGCGTCGTTGAAGCCCAATGATGCCGGCCCTTATCTCAATCGGGCGGTCGCCTACAATTCACTGAAACAGGATGCAGCCGCTGAAGAAGACCTGCGTAAAGCGATCAGCGTCGATCCCAAAGCCATGCCCGCCTACTACGCCCTCGCCAACTTTTACATTAACAAGGGAGATGACAAGAAGGCAGAGGAAACCCTGCGGCTCGCGATCCAAAACAGCGCCCCGGACGATCCGATGCCTTATTTGCGGCTGGCCGGCCTCATGCTGCACGAGGGGCACAAGGCCGACGGAGAACAAGTAGTCCAGCAGTTAAGAGAGAAACAGCCAAATTCAGCGATCGTGGCCATCGCCATCGGTGACTATTACGCGGCCTCGAGAAATACCGACGCTGCCATCAAGGAATATCAGCGTGGAATGGCCATTGATCCCAAGAACCAGGACCTGCAGTTACGCCTGCTGGAGACGATGCTTAACAATGGCAAGGTCGAAGACGCGACCCAGCTGACCGACCGGCTATTGAAGGAGAATCCGGGTGACGTTATGGCGCGCATTGTGCGGGCCCGATTGTTGGCCATCAAAGGAAACAGCGCCGAGGCCATCACCACCCTTCGCGAGGTCATCAAAGACTCCCCCGAAAATGCGCAGGCCCATTTCATCCTCGGACAAGTGCTGCGGCAGTCAGGGGATTTGGTGGGGGCCAAGAGCGAACTTCAGGAAGCTCTGAAGCGGAATCCTGAGAACCCCATGGTGCTGCAGGCCCTGGCGGAAACCTACCGTGACGCACGCGACTACGATACCGCCCGGGAATATGCGGCGCGCTTGCAGAAGCTGAATGAAGCCAATCCTTCCGTGCACTTCCTGAACGCCACCATCGACATCGGCGCCAAGGATTATGACGCTGCCCTGAAGGAACTGACCGAAGTGCAGAAATCGGCCAGCAACGATCCTTTGCTCTACCTCAACTTCGCCGTTGCCTACGCGGGACAGAAAAAGTATGCCGAGGCGGAGCGCGAGTTTCAGACGGCACTGAAAATCTATCCTCAGTACGATACGGCGCTGGCCGACTACGTGAGCTTGATGTTTTCCACCAACAACCCAGCCAAGGCGATGGCGCTCGCCAGCCAGTATGCCGCAGCCAATCCCAACCGGGCCGGCCGCCCATTTCATCTACGGCTCCGCTCTGGCTAGTACCAGGAAGTTCGACCAGGCCATCCAGGAATATCAGAAGGTGGTTCAAATCGATCCCAAGTCCTTGATGGCTTACATCCACATCGGCCAGATCTATGAGTTGACCAATCGGCCGGACGACGCCCTGGTCGCCTACCAGAAGGCGCTGGAGATTCAGCCGACCTCACCCCTGGTGAACAATTACTTGGGGAACCTCTATGTTCACAAAGGCGATTTGAAGTCGGCTGGAAAGTACTTCCAGGCGGCGCTGAACCAGAACGCACACGATCCGGTGGCTGCTAACAACCTGGCGTGGGTGTATGCCGCGGAGGGTGAGAATCTCGACATGGCCTTAAGTCTGGCGACCCAGGCCAAACAAATCGCTCCCGACATGGACGGCGTTAACGACACCCTGGCCTGGATCCAGTACAAGAAAGGCAACTACCGCGTCTCGATTTCGCTAGCGGAGGACGCCGTTAAAAAGCGGCCAGACAAGGCGGATTACCGCTACCACCTGGGCATGGCCCTCATGGGAGCGGGGGAACGGGACCGCGCCCGGACCGAGTTGCAGAAGGCGCTTCAGCTCAACTTGAAGGGCCCGGATGCCACCGAGGCGCAGAAGACCCTGGCATCTTTGAAATAGCGCACCCCCCAAAAGACCGATTGGTCGGTCAGCAGCGGGCCTGGCGTCGTAAATGACGTCAGGCCGTTTTCGCTTTTGCCGGTCGACATCTTACACAGGGTCCGGCATCGAAGTCATAGAGGATATCTTCTATGACACTTCATCTGCTTGCCGTGCTCGTGCTGGGCTTGATGTGTGGAAGTGAGCTGAATGTGGCGGCGTTTGCCCATCCCACGCTCAGTGGACAGCCGCTCGAAGTGCACATACCGGTGCGCTCATCGTTTGCCGCCCTGTTTGGACATGTGATGCCGTTTTGGATGTCAGGCTCCACCCTGCTGACCCTTCTATTGCTATTGCCTTTCGAGCAGTCTGAACCAATCCGCCTGGCGGCTTGCTGCAATCGCATTCGGCATCCAAGTCTTGGCTGTCGTGTTTTCGCTCGTCGGCCCGGTACCCATCAACAACCGGATTGCGAAATGGACGCCCGCTTCGCTTCCGAACGATTGGGAAGCACAAGAACATCGCTGGGATTTGTACCATTGGTTTCGGACGTGTGGACTGATTGTGGCGTTCGCCCTTCTTGTCCTCAGCGTAGGCGTTCGTTGAGGGAATAAGTGGCCAGTCGATACGACCCCCACTGCTGAAACCGAATTAATTTGAATCGGGCTGTACTCTTCTGATAATCTAACTAACTGGTTAATTAAATATGCCTGATCCTGAACAAGTTCTTGCTTCCCGGCGGGGTACCCGCCGTCAGCCGGAAGCCAGTCGCGATGCCATCCTTCGGGCAGCGCTGGCCGAATTTGCGCAGGAAGGCCTGGCGGGCGCCCGTATGGACGCCATTGCTGCCTCGGCGGGCGTAAATAAAGCGCTTCTCTATTACTACTTTCATGACAAAGACTCGCTGTATGGCGCGGTGCTCGACCGTTTCTTCATCCGTTTGAGTGAGCGTGTAATGAGTGAACTTGACAGCGCTGCGCCGCTCGGCGAACGACTCCTGCGCTACACGTGTGCACACTTCGATTGCGTTGCCGAGTCACCCCATTATGCGAGGTTGTTTCAAGGCGAGCTGATGAGCGCTGGGCGGGGCGGCTCTTCCCACGTGATCCGGATCGCAGAACGTTACATTCGCCCGATCGCCATGCGCGTCTCGGAATTGCTGCAACGGGGGACTGAAAGCGGCGAGTTCCGCGACGTTGATCCTGTTCAGTTTGCGCCCTCCATCGCAGCCATTAACGTGCACTATTTCGTCATCGCGCCGGTGACCCGCGCGCTTTTCAACCGCGATCCTTACGCGCCGGAGGCGATCCGTCAGCGCCGCGCAGCCGTGCTGGATTTTGTAGCCGCCGCCCTGTTTAACGATCGCGAGGCGGGAGTGCGACTGGCGGCCGACATTGCGCGCCAGAAAAGTGAAGAGCATAAACCTGATCCCGTTCCCGCACCTGTCGCTGAAAGTGCAGGAGGTGAACACCAGTGAAGCAGAAGAAGTTCGCCATTATCCTGCTGGTAATACTTGTGATTGCGATCGGCTACTACTTCTATTCCACCGATCGCACCACCGATACGGTGCTGATCGGCATCGTCGACGCGAATCAGGTCATCGTCAGCTCGAAGATCATGGGCCGGGTCGAGAAGCTCTACGTGGACGAAGGATCGAAGGTGAAGGCCGGGGACCTCATCGCCGAAATCGATTCCGCCGAATTGCAAGCCCAGAAGAACGCTGCCGAGGCGACCATCAACGCCTACGGCTCGCAAGTGTCGTCCATGCGCGCCACAGAAGCGCAAACGTTTGGCGAAACCAATGCGGGGGTGGTAAATGCCCAGGCGCGACTGGCGGCGGCCAAGGCGACCCTGGCGCAAGCGCAGGCCGACTTGGCCCGGGTACAGAGCGACTCCGAAAGAACCATTGCCCTGGCGAAAGCCGGGGTTGAGTCCGACATGGACCGGGTGCGCGCCGAGGAACAATTGAAGGCACAGCGCGCAGTTGTCGAGAGTGCCCATAAGAACGTGGACGCGGCGCAGGCCGACCTGAACACCGCCATTGCCCGCATTCATCAGCAAAGTGCTGCGGCCAGCAATGTTGCCGCAAATGAGGCGCAGGTAGCCAACGCCCGCGCCCAGCTTGCTGAAGCCGAAACCCGCCTCGGCTATACCAAGATCTATGCTCCGGTCAGCGGCACCGTCTCTGTCCGTGCCACGCGCCAGGGAGAAGTGGTGAACCCAGGCACGCCGATCGTCACCCTGATCGATTTCAACGACACCTGGGTCCGCGCCGAGGCTCCCGAAACGGAGGCACGCTTCGTTTCCGACGGACAAAAACTCCAAGTGCGCTTGCCGGCGGGCAAACCCATCGAAGGCACCGTCATCTTTAAGGCCGTGGAGAGCGACTTTGCGACCCAGCGCGATGTCAGCCGCCGCAAGCGCGACATCAAGACCATCGGACTCGAAGCTAAAGGTTGACAACCCCGATGGCGCGTTGGTTCCCGGCATGACGGCCGAAGTGCTGCTGCCGAAGAATCTGGAAAACGTGGCGCGATGAGTTGGTTCTCCTCCAAGCCGAAGCCCGTAGCCCACTGCGAAGCGCCGGCCAGCGGCGATGCCATTGTGGTGGACCATATCACCAAGAAGTACGGCGACTTCACCGCCGTCGACGACGTTACGTTCAGCGTGCATCAAGGAGAAATTTTTGGCCTGCTGGGCCCGAACGGCGCAGGCAAGTCCACCCTGATTCGCATGATGACCACGCTGCTGCCCATCACCAGCGGACGCGCGCTGATCAACGGTTTCGATGTGGCTAAGGCAGCCGATGCCGCACGGCAATGCATGGGCGTGATTCCCCAGGCCCTGACCAGCGACATTGATCTGACGGTCGAGGAAAATCTGAGCATCTACGCCAAGCTCTACGGCGTTCCTGCGGAAGAGCGGAAGCACAACATTGATGAGCTGCTGGAGACCGTGGACCTGTCGAAGTGGCGCAACGCACAGACCAAGACGCTGTCAGGCGGCATGCGGCGGCGCCTGGAAATTGCCCGCGGATTAGTACACAGCCCCAAGATCTTCTTCCTCGACGAGCCGACCACCGGACTCGATCCCGTTTCCCGCGTCGCCGTCTGGGAGATGCTGACCGAGATCAAGAACCGGCGCGCGCTGACCATTCTGATCACCACCCACTACATGGACGAGGCCGACCGCCTCTGTGATCGCGTTGCCATCGTGGACCACGGCAAGCTGGTCGCGCTCGATTCGCCGGCCGCGCTGAAGGCCAGTGTGCCCGGCACCAACGTCATCGAAGCGCAATTCCTCAATGCACCGGCGGATTGGGAAGCCGAGCTGAAGAAGCTCGAGGACGTGACCTCCGTGCAGCCTGAGGCCGCGAACATGTATCGCATCCTCAGCAGCAACGGATCGAAAACCACGACCGACCTGGTCGAACTCGCGGTGCGCTCCAACGTGCAAGTCAAATCGTTGTCGGTGCAGAACACCACGCTGGACGACGTCTTCGTCCACTACACGGGACGGCAATTGCGCGACGAGCAGGTGAAGGCCTACGCGTTTGTCATGCCCGACCGTCCGGGGATGCGTCCATGAACCGGATGTGGGCCATCGTCGAGCGCGAACTGCGCAAGTTCTTCCGCTCCCCTGCGCTGATGCTGGTGGCCATGGTGTTTCCCCTGGTGCAGCTGATCGTGCTGGGCAACGCGTTCGGCGGAAAAATCAAAGATGCGACGCTCGGCGTCGTGGACCAGGACCACGGCACCCAGGCGGTCAAGGTCCGCGAAGCGCTGGCGGCGGTGCAATCGAACGCGCGCACCTTCGTACCTGTCCCTTACGACAGCGACAAGCAGGCGATGGAGGACGTGCGCAACGGCCGTCTCGACGGCGCCATCATCATTCCTCCGCAATATTCCCGCCGCGTGTACGAGCAGAACCACCCTCGCATCGCGCTGGTGGTGGACAACACCGACAACTTCATGAGCTCGACGCTCGAGCAGCAACTGACTTCGCTCACCAATGCGCTCGAACAAGCCCGATGTCGATCCTTCGCGCATCGTGCAGCAGATCTCGCTCGACACCGTCGAGCTTTATCCCTACATCGAGTACATGAAGTATCTGCTGCCCGGCTCGATCGTGCTGGCCATGTTTGTCTCGGTCATGATCGGCGGCGGCATGTTGTACATCGACGACAAGGCGCGCGGTGTGCACGAGGGATATCTGGTTACGCCGATCACCAAGTTCGAGCTGGTCGCCGGCCTGAACGTCGCCGGCGCCATCAAGGCCATCCTCGCCGGCGTGGTGATCACCGTGTTGGGATCGCTGCTCTCCGGCCTGGGCTCGGTCTTTGCGCCGCAGAACATGCTCTACATTCTGCTGCTGGTGGTGGCCACCTCGGTGGCGTTCAACACCATGATGTTCCTGATGATGGTGCGCGTCGAAGATCCGCTGGTGCCGCGCGCTACCTTCGGCATCCTGAACACGCTGCTGTTTTTCCCCAGCGGCGCAATCTATCCCATCAAGGCGTTTCCGGCGTGGCTGCGCGGCATCGCGTACATTGATCCCTTTACCTACGCGGTGCATGGCTTCAAGGCAGTCCTGCTGAAGGAGGCCGGGCTTCGCGGCGATTCGCGGCGACCTGCTCTACCTGTTCGTCTCCGCGATTGTCATGATCACCATCGCGACCGCGTTGTTCAAGCGCACCCTGTAAGCGCAAACCAAGCGGCGCCGTGGAGCACGCCTTCAGGCGTGCATTAAACCTGACGAAAACCAAACCGGCTTTAGCCGCTGAGGTACCTTACTACCCTGCCCCTAGCGTTCACGCTCCCGCCGCTTTTTCCCTGTTCTCCCGGAAGAAATACAACATATCCAGCGAGGCCGCTTCTCCACCGATTTGCCGCAGCATGGTTGTGACCTGCCCGCGATGATAGGTGCTGTGATTGATCAGGTGCTGCATCAACTGCACCAGGGGCTCGGCATAGGGTGTTCCCGCCATGTCGGTGAACCGCGATGACGCGTGGAGCCGTTCCTCGTGCATTCCGCGCAGAAACTCCTGCCGTTCCTGCTCGATGGACTCAGCGAACGACTTCAAAGCCGGCAGGGTTTCGAGCTCCTTCACCGTTGGAGTCCCGCCCGGCGTCAGCGTGCTCCATGTTGCCGGCGACGCATCAGGGTCAGCCAGTGTCGATCGCGGCGACGTTCCCTGCCACCGCTTTAACCACAGCCATTCCGCAAACAGGATGTGGAAGACGGTTTCCCGAATCGACGGGAAACTGCTCTGAATCGCCGCTGTGAATTGATGATGGTTCAGCTTCTCCAGCGCCGAGAACAGGCGTGCATTCGCCCATCGGTTGTAGGCGTATAGGGTTTGGATGTCGGCAACGTTCACGAGCGTCTTGTACCTACAGGGTCGAGCTCGAAATTAGAGTTTTTTCACAACGTTGTCATCCCGAGCGAGTGCAGCGACTGACTTTTCCGCGCCCGCTGTTGGCGCGGTCGCTGCGCGAGTCGAGGGAGCTGCTTTTTGACTCTGCTGCTATTTTATGAACACCGTTGCTCGCTTCATCCACGATTTGCCATGCTGCATCGGCGTCGCGGACACCGCCGCCACCGTGTCGCCGCCTTCGCTGAAGTTGGCAATGTACGCACTGCGGCGTCCATGCGAGCTCCACTGCGATCCCAATCCCTCGCCGCGAAACTCATCCGTCAACGCCACCGCCGAGGTCGCATTCTCCACCTTGGTCAGCGGCGGATAGAAGTTCACCTCGTTACCGCAGATGTGGTCGTGGTGGTTGAGCGGGCGGGTCATGATCGTCGCCAGATGTCCGGCGCGCAGCAGCGCGTGGCCCTCGTGGGTGTCCTGCGGCACATCAAGCACGACCGGCACATACTCAACGCGCGCGACGTTCTCCAGCAGCTTGCCGCCCTCGTGCTGCGCCAGCGCGATTAGCGCCTCGCGTTGCGCCGCGTTGGCGGCATCGTCCACCATCAGCACCGCTTCAGCGGGATACGGTTCCCCGTACGGATCGCCAAGGGTCGCCCGCGCGCGCACCGCGGCGGCGACCGTAAGGCCGTCAAGCTTGACGCCGTTCCACGAGCCTTCCTGCACATGCCAGGCCATCAGCGCGTAGTTGCCGGTCAGCCCGACCTCGCCGTTGGCGAAACACTGGGCAACGTACACGTCGGTCGAGCGCGACTCGATGTAGTCTCCGCGGACCTGTTGCGCCTGAAGCGACAGAGCAGAAACCAGAAGGGCAGCAGCGAACAATACAGCTTTGCGCATGGGTACAACTCCTCAACCCGGACTTGGTAACATTTTAGATGAGACGGCCCGGGCCGGCGTACCAGCATATTCGCTCTTTATGGCGAAGGTGACGGGATGCATTTCCGCGGTGAGTATTAGCTTGAACGCGATGTCAGAGGCGGGAGCGTGCAATCTTGTCGCCGCACCAGGCCGTGTTTTCTTCTGACCCTCGCGTTGTCATCCCGACCGAGGACCTTAGTTCGAGTGGAGGGACCTGCTTTCCTGTGACCTTTCTGGGACTCTGATTCATGTGGCACGCCCTGTGATCTCACAATGTAGGACTTGGTCTGCTGGCCGAACCCGGCACAACCCCAGCGCCTCGGGCGCGAAAGAGGATAGCCCACGGTTTCAACCGTGGGTAGGGTGGGAAAAGAATCCGAGTCCCCCGGGGACGGCAGAGCATTTCGTTGACGCGCATGTTATGCCGTGCCCGGGGCACTCGGTTCGTTACACAACACCCTCCCACCGCTGAAGCGGTGGGCTTTCTTGTTTCGTCCCGCAAGGCGGGACTCGCGCGTAGGCGATTCCAGCCTTAGCCGCGACCACGCGTTTGCTTCAGTCGCCAAGATTGTCATCCCGACCGAGGGCTTAGCCCGAGCGGAGGGACCTGCTTTTCTCCCTGCGGGACTCGGGGTGCTGAACAAAACTGGCGCAACCCGAGCGCCGTAGGCGCGGAAGAGCTTAGCCCAGCCTTTCAAGGCTGGGAAAACCAAGAAAGGAAATCGGAGTGCCGTAGGCACGGCAGAATACGTCGTCCGGCATTCTTCTGTCGTCCCTACAGGACTCGGGTTCATAACTACGCCTACCCAGCGCTGAAGGCGCTGGGCTAAGCTCTTTCGTCCCGCAAGGCGGGACTCGCGCGTAAGCGATTCCAGCCTCAGCCGCGACGCCACGCGTCTGGTTCAGTCGTCAAGATTGTCATCCCCAGGAGCGCAGCGCGGAGTCGAGAGTCTGCCCCAAACTGCCGAAGGGGACCTGCTTTTCTATCCACTAGCCACTATCCACTATCCACTGCATTGTCATCCCGACCGAGGACTTCAGTCCGAGTGGAGGGACCTGCTTTTCTGCCTGCGGGACTCAGGTGCTGGGCAAAACGGGCACAACCCGAGCGCCTCGGGCGCGAAAGAGAATAGCCCACGGTTTCAACCGTGGGTAGCGTGAAGAGGAAATCCGAGTCCCCCGGGGACGGCACAGACTTGCTCCCACCCTTCGCCAACCCCGGGCGAAAGGGCGGGGCATCCGGCTGAGTAACGCCCGACCCTGGTCGAGGCGATCGCGATTAGGTTGATTGTCACAAGCTCGGATCGAGAAGACGAATGATCCCGGCATAGGCAGCTCCCATCCTCGTCGTGAGCGTCTGTTGCTCATGCCTTGCTAGGTATCGTGCCTTAGTTCCGCCCTTTTGCTCGTAGGGATGACTCCCCGGAAGGCAATTACGTCGTTCGTTCGCTTCACGGAACGGTGCGGCGATATCTGGGTGAGCTCTCGGAAAGGGTTGATTGGGGTCGAGGAGCACCCCCAACTTAATGAGAGCGCCGTTCCTATCTTTGACTTCCGCCCAGCCGTGGATACCGACCAGTTGCATCGAATGTTGCATTGACCGAAAGAGAGCGTCATTGAATGAATTTTGCCAAGACAACCATTCAGAACGAGCAGAGTCGTAGTGGCCCTCAGCGGTCACTAGAATTTGCAACGCGTGCGAATACTCTCCTCGAAGTAGTCGGTGCCATTTCAGCCATTCCTGAATTCCATAACGCTTCGCAAGAATCTCACCGATGGGGTCGACTTCTGCCGGTTTGTTGCTCCGGACGATTCGAAGCGCTGAGAACACATTTCGCACCTGGGGGCGAAGTTGGTCGACTCTAATCGAATACGTAATGTGACTCAAACGTCTCTCCACCAAAGGCTCACCCAATGTCACGCCTGGCTCCCATGATCTGCTCAGAAGAAGCTTCCGCACGATACCGCTTGTCGAGTAATCGGAATCTCGCAATAGAGGAACGAGGAGTGACTGTAAAAGGGGCGGAGATGCGAGGATGCGACGAAATGCCCGGTAAAGACCTTGACGCTGGCAAGACATCATAAAGGCCATTAATCCCCAGCGGCAGCTGAACTGAAGGTCAGCGCGCCGGATCTCCCGCATCGCCAACGGTAGAAGTCGCCGCAGCTCCCCTTGTCTCTCCGAGTCGAGCCACAACGTGCCACATCTCGCCCGATACATAGTCGTACGGCAAGCCCTGTTCCAACAGGGCAGCCACAACGCGCACTGTCAGCCTCGAACGTCCGTAATTGCTAACGTATGCCGAGAACGCATCGATGTGTTCAGGATGACGCGGGAGCAAGGTCAGCACAGTGCGGAGAATGGTCTGTAAAGGACCCGCGCGGTAAAGCACGTAACGCAGCATCGATTTGTCTTTAAATCGGCATAGGGGGGACGGTCACCCGTCCTCCCCTGCCACACCACCGGACATGCGGGTCCGCATCCGGCGGTTCGGTGGATTGAGCTATGTACCAGCGAACAGCCGTGGAAGCCCGAGCGAATCAAAGTAGGCGATAGGAAATGCATAGCTCATGGCTGGGCTATTGGCTATGCGGTACGGACCGTGAGCGCTCCCGGCCGTTTGTGCGGCCAGGGTCTTGCTCACTCCCCGCTCACATAGCTTGGCGAAGCGTAGCCTTCCGCGTTTCCATTGCTTCCAGATCACGGATCGCAGCCTGCGCCGTATCCATTGATCCAGTGCCTGCAGCACCGAGGGCGTCTCACAGAAGCCGAAGTAGCCCTGCCAACCCCGTAAATAGGTGGCCAACTCCTTCGTCACCCGTTCGAGACTGATACCCCGCGTCCGTCCCGTAAGCTCTCGCACCTTCTGCTTGAAACGCACCAGAGCCTTGGTGGCGATACGCCGCTTGGGCTCGCGGGCCTGCGTGAAGCTGAAGCCGAGAAACTTACGTTCTGCCGACCGCGCTACCGCACTCTTCTGCTCGTTGACCTTGAGCTTGAGCCGTCGTGTGATGAAGCCCGTGATACTCCGCTTCACCCGCTCGCCTGCCCGGTGGCTGCCGACGTAGATGTTGCAGTCGTCCGCATACCGCACGAAGCAGTGCTTGCGCCGTTCCAGCTCTCGATCCAGTTCGTCGAGCACCAGGTTCGACAGTAGTGGCGAGAGTGGCCCGCCTTGCGGCGTGCCCTCCTCCACCGGATCCACCAACCCGTTCTCCATCACGCCCGCCATGAGGAACGCCCGCACCAGCTTGAGCACCCTCTTGTCGGCGACCCGTCGCGCTACCGCTGCCATCAGCTTGTCGTGGTTGACCCGATCGAAAAACTTCTCCAGATCGATATCCACCACCCAGCGGCGCCCCTCGGCCACATACCTCTGTGCCTTGGCGACCGCCTGATGCGCCGAACGCCCGGGCCGGAACCCGTGACTGTGTTCGGAAAATTCCGGGTCCCATCTGCGCTGCAAAACCTGCATCACCGCCTGCTGCACCATGCGGTCCAGCACCGTCGGGATGCCCAGCTGACGCATCCCTCCGTCCGGCTTCGGTATCTCTACCCGCTTCACCGGCTGCGGCTTGTAAGTCCCGTTGAGCAGTTGTTCCCGGATGGCTGGCCAGTGCTCCCGCAAGTGTCCGGACAACTCCTCGACCGTCATGCCGTCGATACCCGGACTTCCCTTGTTGGACTTCACTCGCTTCAAAGCCTGCAAGCAGTTCTCCCGCTCGCAAACTTCTTCCATCAGTTGCTCCTCTATAGCCGGGCGTTCAGTCCTGCGCTTCGCCGTGGACGATTCGGACCCTCTGCTAGCAGACCTCGGAGCTTCACTCCTGTTCTCCTCGCTAAAGGCCAGCCGAAGCTGGTTATTCTGCCGCTTGTCGCTCATCGAGTCGCGCCGCCTACTTGCCGCTTCCTTCCGTTTGGGCCTTCGTCGCTTGCGCAGCTACTATGCCCGCTGCTGACTTCTGCCGCACGGTCAGAATGGATTGCTCCACCCTCAGTCCCGATTCCGGGACATGCAACAGACCTCCCGAGGTAAGTTCGACCGCCTTCAACGCGCAACCGCCGGATTTACAACCAGCGCCCTTGATGGATATGGACTTCGCTATCATTGCCCGCTCGTCCGGCACCGTATGCCTCATATCCGGTTCTTGTTCATCGGCTCGCGTCTTTGCTCCACGCTTCTTTCAGACCCCGCCTCGCGACGACGCCCTTGCGCTTCGCTATCACTTCTCCTCCATCAGGATGTGAAGAGGACTTTCACCTCCAAGCTGTCAAACATGCTCGGCACACCACGCCGCTCGCGTACCGGTCGTCGACCGTACATGCTGACCGTTGACGCGGCATGCCCTGCGGCGGCGAGCAGGCGTCCTCAGGCAAACCTTGCGAATCACTCGCGAGATCTTCTCCTTGACAGCTACATCCCTCGAAAGCTGCGATCGTCGTCGATGTGACCGAGCGGTCGGACATTAGTCTACGCGTGTCGAACGTTTCGTAAAACACGCTGATCCAAATACGCATCCACCGATGCGCATATCTTTGATGCGTACAACAAGCTAGCCATTCGCACGGATTGATGGCCAGATTTGGAGACTCGAACTCGCAGAGCGTAGAGGTGGTCCCCTCGCCTTCTATGTCAGAACAAGAGTGCTGCCAGAAATCCTGTGGGTGCGTAAAACGCTCTTAGATGACAGTTCGGAACTCGCCGGTCTTGACGTGAGCCTAATACATGCGCTCGCTGGTGGTCAGCCCATCGAGTTCTACTTCTTCTTCATCAGCTACAGCGGGTGCCGCAGTCATTGGCGCGCCGTTTGCGAAATGGCTGAGATTAGTGCCTTGACGGGGCAGGGAGGGTCGCATAGCGTCTGACCTTTCAGCGCATCAGATCATCCGTAGCATCCCGGAAGCAAGCGAGGTCACGCGGCCATGGCGAACCCTGAACATCTCGAAATCCTCAAGCAAGGGGTCGAGCAGTGGAATGACTGGAGGAAGGAACATCCTGACGATGCGCCCGGATCTCTCCGAGGCTAATCTCCGCCGAGCGGACCTCGCGCAGGCGCTAACCTTGCGCGCGGCGGACCTCCGCCGAGGCGAACCTCCGGCGGCGCACCTCGGCAGGGCGGACCTCAGCGATGCGGACCTCAGCGGGGCAAACCTCCGCGAGGCGGACCTCGACGGGATGCGGACCTCGGCCGGGCAAACCTCTGCGGCGCGGACCTCAGCGAGGCGAACCTCCGCGAGGCGGACCTCAGCGATGCGGACCTCAGCCGGGCGAACCTCAGCGGGGCCGACCTCAGTCGGGCGAACCTTATCCGCGGCGTACCTCGCCGACGCAGCCTGAGCGGGGCGAACCTCAGCTGGGCGAACCTCAGCGGCACCGATTTCAGCTCAGCAACGTTCCTTGGAACAATCTTTGCCGATGTCGATCTGAGCACTGCCAAGGGTCTCGAAACCATCGAGCATACCGGACCGTCCACCATCGGCATTGACACCATCTACAAGTCGCGCGGCAAGATTCCCGAGGTATTCCTGCGTGGCTGCGGCGTTCCCGACGAGTTCATCGCCTACATCGGCTCGATGGCGGGACGGCCCATCGAGTTCTACTCCTGCTTCATCAGCTACTCGACCAAAGACCAGGAGTTCGCAGATCGACTGCATGCCGACCTGCAAGCCAAAGGCGTGCGCTGCTGGTTTGCGCCGCACGACATTCAGGGAGGCAAGACGATCCACGAACAAATCGACGAGGCCATTCGGCGATACGACCGGCTGCTGCTGATTCTCTCGGAACACAGCATCCACAGCGGTTGGGTGGAAACGGAAATTGCCAATGCCTGGGAGCGGCAAATCCAGCAGGGAAAGCACGTGCTGTTTCCGGTCCGGCTGGTGTCATTTGAAGAGCTGGAGAAGTGGAAGTGTCCCGACCCGAAGACCGGCAAGGACCTGGGCCGCGAAATCCGCAAGTACTTCATCCCCGACTTCAGCAACTGGAAGGAGCACGACCCGTATCAGGAGGCGTTTCAGCGGCTGGTGAAGGACCTAAAAGCAGTTGTCAGTAGCCAGTAGTCAGTTGCCAGTGTCTCGCCGCAATCAGCTCTGACTAAATGCTAAGTGCTAACTGCCAAATGCAGAACAGCAAAGCAGTTGTCAGTAGCCAGTAGTCAGTTGCCAGTGTCTCGCCGCAAGCAGCTCTGACTAAGCGCTAAGTGCTAACTGCCAAATGCAGAACAGCAGGTCCCTCCACTCCGCTTCGCTCCGGTCGGGATGACAAGAATGAGAAAGGGCTGGTTCGACGCAGCTGAAGCTGCGCCCTTCCGCAGGTTACCTTCCGCCGAAATGTTACGAAAGTACAGTTACCCTACCTGTACCTTCGTAAGTTGACATTGGCCGCCAGAGCACTACACTAGCGACGTGAGGCCTAGTGTCTCTGCCGCCCAAGCGAGGGCGGGAACGGCCCCCGAAGGCTGATGATCTTTGAAAAGCAGTGCCCACTGGGCCAGATGTAGACCTCAAGGCCACTTCGTCCGAGACTACCCCAAGACGGGAAAGTTCTCGCTCGTAAGTCCTTTGGATGGAATATTTTGACCTTTAACCCATTTGGATTGAATATTTTACGAGGCAATTTTTTCCTTGCTCTTTTGTTTTCAATATTTTGCGGTGGGAAGGGGGGGAGGGGGTACGCCACATAGGTCATATATGTCATACAGTACATAGATTACATTGTATGCATTGTCCAAAACCGGTGCTGTCATCCGATTTGTGGCTCCTAAGTATCGATATATCTATCATTTACGTATAAGTTCTTTGGGTTTAGTGGTTTGCGATAGAAATCATGCGTAAGCTGTTGATTCTAAGCATCACGACGGGAGGGTGTACAGCTCAGAATCTGTGTTCGTCCGCGATAGAATGGCTCGTCATGAAACCGGCCACATCGCGCCCCGACTTTACTGGAGTGTGGGAGGTGAATCTGGAGAGAAGCGTCCTGCGTGGCCCGGCTCCGAAGCGAATCCTGGCGATCATCGAGCATCGGGAGCCCAGGCTCATTCAGCAACTTCTGGTCACCAACGCGGACGGCGCGGAGCAGCGGATGACTTTCCGTTTCGGGACAGACGCTGAAACCGCCAACGCGATGGGCAACGCCTCCGTGCAAACGCTCGCTCGCTGGGAAGGAACAGAGCTGGTAATTGAATCCCGGATGAAAACGCCCGGCCGCGATGCATATTTCAAGGACCACTGGTCGCTGTCAGAGGACGGACAGACGTTGACCATGGCACATCGCGATGACGATCTCGCGGGGCAGATATCTGTGCTCGAGAAAAGGTCTTCTGCAAACACATGACAAACGGAACACTTCGCTAAAGCTACAATGTCACCCATGCCTGACGAGCTTCTCCGCTACCGCTCCGAGTTCCCCATCCTCGATCGCACGACCTACCTCATCAGCAACTCGCTGGGCGCAATGCCGCGTGGCGTGGAAGATGCGCTGCAGCACTACGCGGACTTGTGGAGCACGCGCGGAGTTCGGGCCTGGGAAGACGAATGGTGGATGCTGGCGGCGCAGGTGGGCGACGAGATTGGCGCGCTGATGAATGCTCCCGCTGGCTCGGTCGCGTGCCTGCAAAACGTGACCACGTGTCAGGCGACCGTGGCTTCTTGCCTCGACTTCAGCGGGCGGCGCAACAAGGTGGTTTACACCGACCTGAATTTTCCCTCGGTCATGTACTTCTGGGAGGCCCAGCGCTCACGCGGCGCGCGCGTGCGAGATGGTGCGCAACGATGACGGCATCCACGTCAATACCGAGCGCCTGCTGGATGCCATCGACGACGAAACGCTCATCGTGCCCATCTCGCACGTCATCTTTCGCAGCGCGTTCATCCAGGATGTGGAGGCGATCGTCGAGAAGGCGCACCGTGTCGGTGCGTACGTGCTGCTGGATTCCTTCCAGGCGACCGGCACTCTGCCCTTCGATGTGCAGCGGCTCAACGTGGATTTCTGCACCGGCGGCGTGCTCAAGTGGCTGTGCGGCGGACCTGGAACAGCGTATTTGTACGTCCGGCCCGATCTGGCCAAAACGCTGGAACCGAGCTTCACCGGCTGGATCGGTCACGAGAATCCGTTTGGCTTCGAGATCGGGGCCACGCGCTACTCGCCGACCATCTATCGCTTCACGCAGGGCACGCCGAACATTCCTGCGCTGCAGGTCGCGCGGCCGGGCGTGAAGATCATCGCCGAAGTTGGGGTCGAGAAGATTCGTGAGAAGTCGAAGCGGCAGACGGCGCTACTCATCGAGATGGCCGACCGGCGCGGCTGGCGGGTCAACACGCCGCGCGATCCTGAGCGCCGCGGCGGCACGGTGTCGATTGACATGCCCAACGCGCAGCAGGTGTGCGCGGAGCTGCTCAAGCGCGATGTGCTGGTGGATTACCGTCCCAAGGCAGGTGTGCGCTTCTCCCCGCACTTCTACAACTCCGACGAGGAGCTGACCAGAGCAATCGAAACCGTCGAGGAAATCTTGAGCGAGATGAAGGTGGGAGCGTAACTTCGGAGCTCCCGCTTCTCGATTGATCTTGACGATTCGCCTTTTGTTCGCTGACAATGGTAGCGGAGGTCTGGCGACCATGGCTCTCACCCGGCGGCAAAAACAGGTTTACGATTTCATCTCCGAATTCGTGGACAAGAACGGCTATTCGCCGTCGTTCGACGAGATTCGCGAAGGTCTTGGCCTGAACTCGCTGGCCACCGTGCACAAGCACATTACCAACCTCGAACAGAAAGAACTGCTGCGGCGCGACTACAACCGCAGCCGCTCCATCGATCTGCTGAAGCCGCGCGGACGCATGAAACAGGCGTTTGCGGTCGCCGCGGCGAACGCAGCCGAGTCCAGCATGAGTCTGCCGCTCATGGGACGAATCGCCGCCGGTCGTCCGCTCGAAGCGCTGGAGAATCCCGAGTCAATATCGCTCTCCGACTTCACCCGCTCCAAAGAGGTCTACGTGCTTCAGGTGACCGGCGAAAGCATGCAGGACGAGCACATCGTGAACGGCGACTATGTTCTGGTAGAGAAGACCAACACCGCGCGCGATGGCGAGATCGTGGTCGCGCTGGTGAATGGCAGCGACGCCACGCTGAAGCGTATCTATGTCGAAGGCAGCAAGGTTCGGCTGCAGCCGTCGAACGCGGCCATGCAGCCGATTGTGGTTCCCGCCGCGACCGTACAGGTGCAGGGAAAAGTGATTGGAGTGTTACGAAAGTACTGAGCGTTCGCCCGCCAACGCCGCTTCCAGCTCCCGGGGCAGCGAAGACGATTCGTTCTGCCATTGGTTCGAAGGTCATTTGCGGCTGACAAGCAAATGGCGCGGCCGCAGCCGCGCCACGCGAAACTCTTCTACGCTTACAGGCTCTCGTCCAGCGCCTTCTCGATTCTTTCCCGGGGCACGTAGCCGACGATCTGCTCGCGCACCTGTCCGCCTTTAAACACCAGCAGGGTCGGAATTCCGCGCACGCCATAGCGCTGCGGTGTGGCCGCGTTCTTGTCCACGTCCATCTTGCCGATCTTCACCCGGCCGCTATAGCTTTGCGCCACTTCATCGACGATAGGCGCCAGCGCCCGGCAAGGGCCGCACCAGGTTGCCCAGAAATCCACCATCACCGGCTGCTCCGATTTCAGCACCAACTGATCGAAATTGGCGTCTGTCACTTCTACGATTGCTTCACTTGCCATTCTTCCTCCTGAGGGGTCTTTGGCCGACTCCGCCCCGGCCACCCGTGGCGCGCAAGGTCGTAATTCATCCTAACATCCCCAAATATCACATTAGATGCGGAAGCACATTGCAGGACGCAGACGCCGCAGACCTCCACCTTTCGGGGGTAAGATGTGAGCGCGTAGGTCGCATTGTCCGTGAAACTTGACCGCAAAAATCAAGAGCGCTCTGCGGATTACGCAGAGCGCCCGGAAGGCAGCCCTCCCCCAGAACTGCCTGACTGCCAGATGATTGTGCCGCGATTCGCGACTTTTGTAAATAGTCCTTCAGTAACAAATTGGTAACCTAGAGTAACTACTATCGAGCTCGTAAAACAAAGATTCGCTTGGACCTTCTAGCAAACCAGGAAACAGCGCGATCCAAGCTACTGGCATCGGCAGCGCACGGTGACCTTCATCCAAACTGGCTACCCGAGCGTACTGGCCAGCAACTCGGCGGGATGAAAAACCTCCCGGCCCATTCCGGCCAACAACTGTTCGTGGCAGGAGACGCCACTGGCGACCAGCGTACGCGGTCCCCCGTCCTGGTCCGCCTGCCGCACCTGCGCAAAGAGGTCCTCGCCCACGGCCATGCTCAGATCGTAATACTCGCGCTTATATCCGAAGCTGCCCGCCATGCCGCAACACTCAACCGACGAGGTCACCACATCGAAGCCCGCGGCGCGCAGCACCTCGATGGTCTGCGCTGCGGAGTTGCAGGTCCTCTGCTGGCAATGCGAGTGGTAGAACAGCCGTGTCCCGTGCGGACACCGGCTCGCCCAAAATGTTTGCGCCAGGTCCAGACCTCGCTCTTGTGCGACCCGCCACAGGTATTCCAGAGGCTCGAAGCTGTTCTGAGCCAGCAGCGCTTGCGTGCCGTCGCCGTCGAGCAGATGCTTGAAGTCGGAGCGCAGCATGGCGAGCACGCTGGGCTCAAGCACAACGATCTTTCTGCCCTCGTCCAGATAGCGCCGCAGCATCGGGGCGATGGCGAGTGCCTGCCGTTTCGCGGTATCCATCATGCCCTGCGACATGGCAGCACGGCCATCGGGCATGGCTGGACTCAACACCACGTCGAGTCCGACAGCCCGCAGCACGCGAATCGCAGCCATGCCGCGCTCAGGTGCTCCGTAATTAGTAAAGACGTCGGCCAGCATCACCACGCCGGGCTGTACGGCACTCGGTGCTGTATTTTTCTCCTCGCGATACAACTGCTCCCACGTCTTTCTGGGAAAGGCAGGAAGGGCGCGGCGGCGATCCACGCCGAATACGCCTTCCATCACGCTGCGCGCGCCCGGAACGTGCAGCGATGCATTGGCCAGGGAAGCGAAGTGCGTTCCCCACTTGCCAAAGGCGCTGTAATTCCCAAAGAACTGCTTCTGCAGTGGCGCGGCCGAGTCCTCAGGTGCGCTGCCCGTCACCTTGCCGAAAAGAGACTTTATGGGCGATGCTCCCTGGGCCTCGTTCATCCGGTGTCGCAGGTTCTCGTTGAGCCACGGGATGTCAATCCGCACCGGGCAGTTGGGCACGCAGCGCGAGCAGGCGGTGCACAGCTCGCTGAAGCGCGCATTCGACAGCTGTGCCGGTTCCCGCCTCCCACGAGCCACCGATGCCGCCGGAATAGGTCTCGCCGCCAAAGGCATGGCCGCCGACGGTCTCGAAATTGGCGCACGAATTCAGGCAGGCGCTGCAGCGGATGCAGTACAGCGCTTCGTGCAGGACCGGGTCCTCGCGCATGCGGCTGCGACCGTTGTCGATCAGCACCATGTGGAACTCGCGCTGCTTGGCCGGTTCCTTGCCGGGTGCGGCGAAGGTTGGCGCCTTCAGTGGCGGGTGCAGGATACTGACGTAAGAGGTCAGCGGCTGGCCGGTTCCGCTGCGCGGCAACAATTCGATGAAAGTAGCGAAGTCGGTGCGCGAGGGCACCACCTTCTCGATGCCGGCAATGGCGATGTGCACCGGCGGCAGCGTCATGGTCATGCGGATGTTGCCTTCACTCTCCACCAGCATGAGCGAGCCGCTGTCGGCGGCTACAAAGTTCGCACCGGAGATGCCGGCATCGGCGGCAATGAACTTCTCGCGTAAGATCTCGCGGGCGAATTTAGTAAGCTCCTCGCCGGTATCCAGGGGCAGATCGGTGTGGAACTTGCGCTTGAACAGGGCGGTGATGCGTTCCCGCGAATAGTGCAGCGCCGGCGCGACGATGTGCGACGGCTGCTCGTTCGCCACCTGCAGAATGAACTCCGCCAGGTCCGTTTCCGCTACCTCAATGCCCGCAGCCTCCAGCGTGTGGTTCAGTTTGATCTCTTCCGAGGTAATGCTCTTGCCCTTTACCACCAGCTTGACCTGGTGCCGCAGCAGCACGTCGCGAATGTAGGCATCAGCGTCCGCTGCGGTCTTCGCCAAATAGAAATGCCCGCCATTGGCGACCACGCTCGCTTCCAGCTGCTTCAGTAGCTGCGGGAGATTGGTAATCGCGTTTTCCTTGATCTGGCGCGCGCGGTCCTTCAACTCGTCGTAGTCCTCCAGCAGCCCGACGGCGGCGTAACGGTTGCGGTTGAAGGTCTGCGTGTTGTGGCGAATGGCGGCGCTCTGCACGCTCAAGCGTCATGCGGAGCGCGTCGAGCAGGGCCTTCTTGTCGCTCTTGTTCGCCACGCTGCGCGGGGTGATGTCAGCAGGATTGACGGATGTGGCCATGCTTACCTCAACACGATAATGTGCAGTTTGTGTGGTCCGTGAACGCCGCGCACCAGCGGGCCCATGTCAGCGGTAGCGCTGGGGCCGGTGACGAAGACGAAATCGCGGGTCATGCCGTTGCCACCGAGAACGTCCGTCCGGAAGAGATCGCGCGGTTGCGGCACGATGGTTTCGGCCGCGACCACGGCGATGTGCAACGGCGCCAGCAGGCTGACCATGGCGGTGCGTTCGTAGCTGACATCGATACAGACCGAACCAGTGCGCGCCACTCCGGCAAACGCTTCGGTGACGCCGGCGGCTGAATGGACCAACTCATCGGCAGTCGGCTCCGCCACAACCCGCGGGTCTTTGGCGAACTCACTGAACAGCGCGACCGGCAGGTCCTGCGGCGGAGCGTAGAGAATCCGCTGCGCCTCTCCAACGGCGCACAGGATGGCGTCGCGTAACACGGCGGGAGAACGGTCGATGACTTCCACCGTGGCGACAGCCTTAATCGCCGAATCGGTGAACTGATCGGTCAGAGAAACCTGCTCCATTACGGGCTGCATAATCAACGCAGCTTATACCCTTCGACCGCCGAAAGCACGGATTTCCGTCACAAATTCCTGTGCGTCATAACCATCCCTTGGCGCGGGCGATGCGCGCCGCCTCGGTGCGGTTGGCTGCGCCAAGTTTGCTGATGGCTTCGGAGAGATAGTTTCGTACCGTTCCTTCGGAGAGGTTCAGTTCGGAGGCAATGTCGGCGCTGGCCATGCCTTCTCCGGCTAGACGCAGCACCTGGCGCTCGCGCTCGGTGAGGGGATCGGCCTCGTCGGTCCAGGCTTCGGCGGCGAGCTGCGGATCGATCACCCGCAACCCGCGATGCACGCGGCGCACCGCTTCGGCGAGTTGTTCGGCTGGCATGTCTTTGAGCAGATATCCAGACGCTCCGGCATCGAGAGCGCGGCGCAGGTATCCGGAACGGGCAAACGTCGTAAGAATGATGACGCGCACCGGCACGGAGCGCCGCTTCAGTTCGGCCGCGACTTCAAGACCAGTGAGGCCAGGCATTTCAATGTCGGTGATGAAGACGTCGGGCCGCGCCTGCTGCACAGTGCGAAGCGCCTCGTCGCCATTGCGCGCCCGGGCGATCACCTCAATGTCATCTTCCATTTCGAGCAGGGCGGCGAGAGCGCCCAGGACCATGGCCTGATCTTCGGCGATAACGACCCGGATCTTGTCGCGCTTGGCGGGCGGCACCCTCTCAGTTTCGCAGAGCAGAGGCAGCGGCGGCGAGAGGTAAATGAATGACGAGGCGGGTTCCGGCCTCGGTCTGGCGCTGCAGTGAGCCGCCAATGGCCTCCAAGCGTTCGCGCATGCCTCGCAATCCGTTGCCCTCGGGAGCGTCAACGCCGTGGCCATTGTCGGCAATCTCCAGAGTGCAAAGTCCCGCGTCCCGGCTGAGGCGGACGCTGCAGGTTTGCGCCTGGGCGTGGCGCACCACGTTGGTCACGGCCTCTCGCAATGCCAGCGCCAGTACCGTCTCCTGCGCCGGGCTTAGAGGAACTTCCGAGGCGTTACAGTCCACTTTAATTCCGGCCGTTTCCAGAGTGCGGCGCGCTTGAGTCAATTCGGCAGCTAACCCCTGGCCGCGATAGCCGGTGATGGCTTCGCGTACGTCGGCCAACGCGGCACGCGAAGTCTGTTCCACGTCCTGTATCTCCTGCTTAGCGCGCTGCGGATCGCGGTCCACCAGCTTACGCGCCAGTTCAGCCTTGAGCGTAATCAGCGAGAGCGTGTGTCCCAGCAGATCGTGTAGGTCGCGGGCGATGCGTTCGCGTTCGGCGACCTTGGCCAGGTGCTCGATCTCGTCGTTGGCTACGCGCAGCTTTTCGGCGGCACAGTGGCTGAGCGCCCCGTAATGGTTGCCAAAACCCACCAGGATAATCAGCAGCAGCATCGAACCCCAGAAGGGGATGGGCATTTGCAAGCGATAGGTGTAGACGCCAAGGACAGCCAGGTCCAGTCCGATCAGCACGAACACCCGGCGCAGGTTGGTATGGAACCCGCCCGCGGCCGCCGCGTAGATCAGAAGTCCGACGGCTCCCTCGTTCAAAGGGATAAAGATGGCGGCCATGGCGGTCATGGCCAGTATGCTCATCAGCTTGTACGGTTCGGGACGCGAGAACGCTTGCAGGTAGAGCAGAATGAAAACAATCCCGGATAGCGTAGTAGCTATCCATCCCAGCGGCCCGTAGTGCTTCCACAGCGGGTTCACAAAGAACCACACCATGAACGGCAGCCAGATGAGCGGCATCCAGCGATGCTCGTCATCGTTGGGGTAAACCTTCCACCAGATTGCTTTGAAAATGGCCATCGATTCCCAGTTCCTCTTAGCGCTTGTATCTATTGTGATCGGGGCGGGGATTCGGCACAACTGTGTACCAAATTACACCCACTGCCGTGATTGCCAACCCGAGAAGTGCGGTGTGGTCGCTTAACGCCAGTGCCAGAAAGATGGCCATGGCTATCGCCCATAGAATCCATTGAACAGATTTGTTTGCCATTGCGATTACCCCTTGCTAGCTGTAGCTATTAGCTATCTGCCTCAGTCTAGCCAATAACGTTGCCCTTATCTACTGTGCCACTGACCACTACCACTGTTTCACCCGTACGTCTTCCCTTCATCTCGCCAGTAGCCCCATGCCGCCGAGGCCCAGAAACAGCAAGGTGAAAGCGATCAGGGCTTCGACGTGCCCCCACGCCGGGGTAGGATTGTTGACCATCCCTACCGCATTCAGGGCCAACTGGCTGAGGTGATACGGCGGCAACAGCTTGGCGAATACGCGCAGCCCATGCGGCAGCAGGAACAGGGGAATCCACAGCCCGGAACAGAACGACATCGGCAGGTAAATCAGGTTCACCAGCCCGGGCGCCGAGTTGGGCTTGGCGAAGTAGCCGATTGCCATGCCCATGGCGCTGAAGGGGATCGAGCCTGCGACTAGAATCCCCACCAATTTGGCTGCCGTCGCAATTGGCATGCGCACTCCACCGAAGGTGAATCCGATGGCAAGCAGCAGCAGCATGATGACGGTGCTGAAAACCACGGCAGAACAAAGTTTGCCCAGGAAATAGGCGGATACTGGCATGGGCGAGGCGCGCTTAACCTGCAGCCAGCCCTGTCCGCGCTCGATGGCGAGGCTCACACCGAATCCGAACAGCGCGACCGCCATCACCCCGAAACATCCCATGGTCGCCAGCATGTAGGTCGCATTTTCATTGTGGTTTGCGGGGTTTCCCGAGCCCAGCACGATCCCGAACAGCACATAAAACATCACGGGAAATGCGACCGTGGAGATGGCATACACCGGAATGCGAATGTTCTTCAACAGCTCGTACTTCGCTTCTTTGGCGTAGAGAGCCATCGTCCGCGCCAGGGAGCGTTGCGGCGCGGTAACAACGGTTGGGAAAGTAGTAGCAGCCATGTTTAGCTTCTTCCATTGGTATCGGCGTTGTTGTTCTGTGTCAGCGCCAGGAACGCCTCTTCCAAGCCTGCGTTGGTAACTTCCAGATCAGCGAGCCAGGAGTCGCGCTGCAGAAGCTCGCGCACTACCGGCTCGGCCGCGTTCACCTGCAGCTCGAACGCGTTGCGGTCAGCCTTCACGCCCAAGACGCCGGGGATCTGCCGCACTTCTTCGAGCGACAGGCGGCTGGTGCAGCGAATCTGCTTGCCCATGGCCCGGGCCTTGATCTGGGCCGGCGTGCCCTCCGCCACAATTTCTCCTTTGTCGAGCACAAGAATCCGGTCGGCCAGGGCATCGGCTTCGTTCAGGTAATGCGTGGTCAGCAGCACCGTCTTGCCGCGCGCGATCAGGGTCCGGATCTGGGACCACATCAGGCGCCGCGCTTCCACGTCGAGGCCTACCGTCGGCTCATCCAGAAAAAGCAGGTCAGGATTGCCGCAGATGGCGATGCCGAACAGCACTCGCTGTTTCTGGCCGCCCGAGAGCTCGCCGAAGGGACGGTTCTTGATGTCCTCGATGCCGGCGATGTGAAACGTTTCCTGCAGCGGCAGCGGGGCGGGATAGTAGGACGAAAACAGATCGATGTGCTCGCGTACGCGCAGGGTCTCCGGCACTCGGCCGACCTGCAGCATGGCCCCGAGGCGAGGCTGCACGCTTCCTCCGTGGGGATCGGCACCAAACACCGAAACGCTACCCGCGTCTGCCCGCGCCAACCCGAGCAACATGCGCACTAACGTGGTTTTGCCCGCCCCGTTGGGACCGAGGAGCGCCAGCAATTCGCCAGCGTGCAACACCAGGTTGAGGTTGCGCAGGGCCACGATCGGGCCGTAACTCTTGGTGAGATTGTGGGTGGCGGCAACCCTGACCGGCTGCGGAACTGGATCCCGGCGTGGCATTTCGGCGAAAGCGGTTGACATCGTTTGCTCCCGTGCTCCGAGTTTCTGCGAGCACGGAAGCCATCATCGGTCATGCGCCCGGCGCGCAGTAGTGTGGATTGTCAGGCGGGTGGAATGACAAATGTCATGGGAGTCGCATCAAGATGGTGACCATCGCCTCGCATCCCCTCCGATCGAGCAGCCGTTCCGGCAAATCGATAAGGGTCGTGCCACGTGGGCCGGGGACTCTTGTCACAACTCCACGTGATAGCAGTCACGGCCCGCTGCCCGTGAAAGAGTCACACTAATTTGTAAGTGTGAGGGGTCCGCCGGAGCGAGATGCACCCTGCCTTTCTGCAGCCGCCGTGCGGGGAAAGAGGTGAGCCGTGCTACTGGCATACCGTCTGGTCAAGCTGATCGAAAATCATTCCGATGGGCTGGCGCGCAGCCTGCACAACCGTTATCGCACCTGTGCCAAGTGTTCGGCGTACGCGGGCGTTCCCGAGAGCGAGTTGATCGAGAAGGTGTATGAAGTGTATCGCCACCTGGGCGAGTGGCTGCTGGGCAAGACCGAGGCCGATGTCGAACGGCGCTATCTGGAAATCGGCGCCCAGCGCGCCGCCCAAGGCGTTCCCGTCAGCCAGGTGGTTTGGATGATCTGCCTGGTGCGCGAGAATCTGTGGGACTACCTGCAAAAGAACGCCGAACTGGAGCGCCCAGCGGAGATCTTCGGCGAGCTCGAACTGCTGGAGATGCTCGACAAGTTCTTCCATCTGGCCATTTACTACGCCGCCCTGGGTCACGAACGCGCGAGTTCCGGCCAAGCCGTGAAAATTGAAACCGTAACCGCATGACGAGGACCTAACCCATGTCTTGGATAGACCAATACCGGAGCAAACTTAAAACCGCACGCGAAGCCGTTGCCTGCGTGGAGTCGGGAATGCGTGTGTACATCCACCCCGGCTGTGCCGAACCAGAAGCCCTGGTGGAAGCGCTGATGGTGCGCGCGCCCTTCGTGAGGGACGTCGAGGTGATGCACCTGCTTACCCACGGCACATCGCCCTACTGCGCGCCGGAGATGGCAGAACATTTCCGTCACAACGCTCTCTTCGTGGGCGGCAATGTGCGCGAAGCCGTGAACGACGGGCGCGCTGATTACACGCCGATTTTTCTGAGCGAAGTCGAGGCGCTGTTTGAAAGCGGGGAAGTGCCGATCGACGTCGCCTTCATCCAGGTTTCGCCGCCCGATCCGCATGGCTACTGCAGTTTCGGAGTGGGTGTGGAGTGCACCCTTACCGCCGCGAAATACGCCCATCACGTGGTGGCGCAGGTCAACGCGCAGATGCCGCGCACCTACGGCGACAGCTTCATTCACGTGAGTGACATTGACAGCATCGTGGAACTCTCGCGCCCGCTGTGCGAGTTGAAGACGCAGCCCAGCAGCAAGTTGTTTGACGCGATCGGGGCGCATGTCGCCTCGTTGATCGAAGACGGCTCGGTCCTGCAGTGTGGGATCGGGGGCATTCCCGACGCCGTGCTTCCGAACCTGATGGACCGCAAGGACCTCGGTGTCCACACGGAGCTGATCTCCGACAATGTCATCCCGCTGATCGAGGCCGGCGTCATCACCGGTAAGCGCAAGAACTTCAAGCCGCGCAAGATCATTCTGGGCTTCGTGCTGGGCACCCGGAAGCTGTTCGACTTCATCGATGAAAATCCCATCTTCGAATTTCATCCCTCGGCTTACACCAACGACGTCGTCCGCATTGCGCAGAATGACCGCATGGTGGCCATCAATTCAGCCATCGAGATCGATCTGACCGGACAGGTCTGCGCCGAGTCGATCGGGCCGAATTTCTACAGTGGCTTTGGCGGCCAGCTTGATTTCGTCCGTGGTGCGGCCCGCTCCAAGTGGGGCAAGCCGATCATCGCGCTGCCCTCGACGGCGAAAAACGAAAGCGTTTCACGTATCGTGCCCCGTCTGGCGCTTGGTTCAGGCGTGCTGACCACGCGCGCCGATGTGCACTATGTGGTCACCGAATACGGCATCGCGTACCTGCACGGGCGCACCATCCGCCAGCGGGCCGAGGCGCTTATCCAGATTGCTCATCCCAAGTTTCGTGACGAACTGTACGACATACTGCGAGCGCCAGCGCTGGTTCCAGCGCAACGCTGTCGCAGTCGAAGTGCGAGGCTAAGGAGCGTAAGAATGACATCGCAACCGCGCGGTAACGTAATCATCGATCCGGAAGAATGCAAAGGCTGCGGCCTGTGCGTCGAATCCTGCCCTCCCGAGTGCCTGTTCCTGGCGCCCGAGCTGAGCAAGTACGGCGTTCATCCGGCGCAATACACCGGCCAGGACTGCACCGGCTGCGGGGCCTGTTTCTACTGTTGCCCTGAGCCGGGAGCCATCATCGTCTATCGCCTCATTCCTCCGGCGAAGACAGTCAGCGCCGCAGTCGTAAATAACCAGGAGGTCGCCCATGAGGCAACTCTGTAAGGGAAATGTCGCCATTGTGAAAGGCGCGGTGCTGGCCGGCTGCAAAGCGTATTACGGATATCCCATCACGCCTGCCAGCGAAATCGCCGAATATGCCGCCCTCCTTCTTCCTGAAGTGGGCGGTACTTTTCTGCAGGCAGAAAGCGAAGTGTCTGCCATCAACATGGTTTACGGCGCAGCGTCCGCGGGCCAGCGGGTGATGAGCGCTTCGTCCGGCCCGGGACTGAGCCTGATGCAGGAAGGCATCTCCTACATCGCCGGCGCCGAGTTGCCGTGCGTGATTGTTGACGTGGTCCGCGGCGGGCCGGGACTGGGTAACATCGCACCCGAGCAGAGCGACTACTTCTGCATCGTGAAGGGCGGCGGTCACGGCTGCTATCGCAACATCGTGCTCGCGCCCTCGTCGGTGCAGGAGATGTTCGACCTCACTGTTCTCGCTTTCGATCTCGCCGACCGCTATCGCAATCCGGTGGTCATCATGACCGACGGCTACGTCGGACAAATGATGGAGCCGCTCGACATTCAGATGCGCAAGATTGAAGCTCCGGAGAAAGACTGGGCGGTCCAGGGCACGGCTGAGACGAAGAAGAACCTGATCAGCTCCATCTTCCTCGAACCTGACGTTCTGGAGGCCCACGTCCAGAAACTCGAATCCAAGTACCAGCTGGCGCAGGAACTCGAGACCCGCTGCGAACACTATCTGACAGAAGATGCCGACGTGTTGCTGGTCGGCTTCGGCATCGTGTCGCGCGTGCTGCGCTCCACGGTGGACCAGTTGCGGGCGCAGGGATTGAAGGCTGGCCTGTTCCGTCCCATCACGCTGTGGCCATTCCCCGCGCGCGAACTGCGCGAAACGGCTGGGCGCGTGAAGTCGGTCATGGTGGTCGAGTTAAACACCGGCATGATGGTCGAAGATGTGAAGCTGACACTCAATGGCTCCGTGCCAGTGGAATTCTACGGACGCGCCGGCGGCAACGTGCCCATGGCGGAAGAAATTACCGCGCAGGTTTTTTCGCGCATGTCGGCCCTGGTGTAGTCGGGCGAGGAGGCATTTGTGGAAGGCTACGAAGTAATTCATGAGAAATCGCCGGCGTTCTACGATCGTTTCGAACGTAAGGCAGAACTGCAACAGCAGACGCACTACTGCCCAGGCTGCGGACACGGAACGGTCCACAAGCTGATCGCCGAAGCCCTTACCGACCTTGGCCTGCAGGACCGCGCCGTCCTGGTGAGTCCCGTCGGCTGCTCGGTCTTTGCCTACTACTACTTCGACGTGGGCAACGTGCAGGTGGCCCACGGACGCGCTCCCGCAGCAGCCACCGCGCTCAAGCGCGCGCACCCCGATTCCATCGTCATGGCGTACCAGGGCGACGGTGATCTCGCTGCGATCGGGACCGCAGAGATCGTGCATGCTGCGAATCGCGGCGAGAATATCTGCGTATTCTTCGTCAACAACTCGGTTTATGGAATGACGGGCGGACAGATGGCCCCGACCTCGCTCATCGGCGAGGTGACGACGACCTCGCCCTGGGGGCGCCGCGCCAGCAATGAGGGTCTGCCCCTGCATGTGTGCGAACTCCTGGCTGCGCTGGAGACCCCAACCTACATCGAACGCGTCGCGCTGAACGACATGAAGAACATCATGAAAGCCAAGCGCGCGGTGAAAAAAGCATTGGAGATCCAGAAGAACGGCGGCGGATTCTCGCTGGTGGAAATCCTCTCTCCGTGTCCGACGATCATGAAGATGGACCCCGTGGTGGCGCGCAAATGGGTTGGTGAAACACTGATGAAGGCGTTTCCGCTGGGCGTCTTCCGCGACCACAAGCCGGAGTTGCCGGCCGGGCCGAAGATCCCCGTGAAGACCGTCGCGGAGGCACTCGACGTGGAAGAAGGCAGAGCCGAAGCGGCTCCCAGCCGACGTCACCATACTCGCGACTTGACGGTGAAGATTGCTGGCTTCGGTGGACAGGGCATTTTGTTGATGGGACAACTGCTCGCCGAGATGGGCCTGCGCGAGCAGATGGAAGTAAGCTGGCTGCCGTCGTACGGACCTGAGATGCGCAGCGGCAGCGCTCACTGCCACGTTACCCTAGCCCATGAGCGCATCGGAACACCGCTCATTTCGCAGCCAGCCGTGCTGATCGCGATGAACGAACTCTCGCTGCGCAAGTTCGCATCCAGCGTGGTTTCCGGCGGACTAGTCCTCTACAACCACACCAAATTGCCGGACGACTTCGAAGTGGCCCAGGCCCGGGTGGTGTGCGTACCCGCCTCGGAGATCGCGGACCGGCTTGGTTCGGCGAAGGTTGCCAACGTGGTAATGCTGGGCGCGCTGCTGGAAGAGACGGAGTGCCTGCCCGCGGAGTCGGCGATTTCGGTGCTTGAAGCAATGGTCAAGAACCCCAAACTGCTGGAATTGGACAGACTGGCCATCGCAGCCGGGCGCGGATACATTGACACCGAGGTTGAGGTTGGAGCAGTCTGCCAGCCGGACGGGTATTCGTACTAAATAGTAGTCAGGAAAAGTTTGAGGTCGCGATTTGTGACCTCAAACTTTTCCTGACTCTTGCGTTGCGGCAGTCTCACACTTTCACGTGATCTGGCTCACTGCATTGGCGGCTCGACTGGCGTATCCGTTAGTCATGCAGCTAGAAAAAGAAGAAATCCTTTGCCCCCTCTGCCACGGTCATGGCCGCCAGCGTAAAGAACTTCTAGTCGTGCGTTGGCGCAGCCGCGAATTCGAGCGCGAGCTCCAGAACATCGCCGACGAAGCCGCCTTCGGGACCACCGGCGGCCTCGATAGCCCCTTCGAAACTTGCGAGCCGGTCTACAGCAACGAGTCCGACTACCGCACCCTGCAAGCTGAAGCCCGCGCTGGCGAGTTACGCGCCCTTACTCCCCGCCCTCTGCCAGCAGCTTGCTGAGCGTGGGTTTGTGCTTCTCGGCCTTTAGTTTCCGCTTTTTGGACCCTGGCTCAGCGCGCGTGGGCGGTGGGGTCCCGATGGTTGCACGAGCCGCAGCCTTCACCGCCGATGTGGCACGGAATGGCTTCGGCTTACGCTTCTTCGACGGCATGCTGGGACTCCTTGAGCGTTTGCAGGTGAATTGTACCTGTCGAACTGGTGGTCGAGAATCTCCGGGTTCCGCCTTCGTGACCTATCCACCATCGTCAGATGTTCCAGCAGCGGCCCCAGCGCCAGGGCCGGGAAGTAGCTAAGTGCGGAGACAATCAATGCGGTGAAAGTAAGCAGGATGGCGAACGACCAGGAATTTGTGGGCAGGGTGCCGGCACTTTCTGGGGCGGGCTGTTGCGCGGCGAACAGACCTGCCAGCCCCAACGCCGGGATTGCCAAACCGAAGCGTCCTATCATCATGGTGATCGCCGTGGTCAGGTTGTAAAAGATGCTATTCGCGCTGAGGCCGGCAAAGTTCTGCCGATGGTTCGCATTGGCTGAGGTGTAGGCGAACAGGATTTCCGTGAAACCATGCGTGCCGGTGTTAGTCACCAAACCGGCGAGTCCGCCTTTGGTCAGAACCGCCAGGGCAGATTAATAGCAGGACGGATATCGAGCCCGCGAGAATGTACAGCATGATCATCTTGCTATCGTGCATGGAGTTGTAGGGCCGACCATTGGAGGTCGTGACGCGCAGCACCGACGTGGTTATGCCGAACCTGACCTCTTTCCCTTCCATGTTTCCGCCGGCCTGAACTGTACTTGCACAATGTCCAGCGCGTGCGGGAGCAGTGGATTGCCATGTTGCTCCGCCCAGCCACACACTATGCCAACTAACAGAAACCATACCATAAGAATCCAGCCATGGGGCGCCAACCATCACAGTGTGGTGACGCAGCCGGGACACTGGCAAGCATCTCGATGAAATTCGCCAGCGGCGTAGGGTTTTCATAAGGGTGGGCAGCCATTCGCGTTGAAGAAACCACCGCCGTTCGTGCCCAGGTTCTTGATGATCTCCAGGGCTGCGACCGGGCCCTGAGCGATGGTCTGCGATGAGCCACCGACACCGGCGGCCTGGTTGTAAGAGTGGAAGTTCATGGGCACGCCCTGCCATGCCAGCAACAGCCCGCCCGCAATCGACAGGGGCAACAGTACCCAAAGGATCGACCGTACGAGATCGACCCAGAAGTTACCGAGAGTTTCGGCACGATCTCGTGCCAAGCCGCGGATGAAGGCGACCCCGACTGCCAGACCGGCGGCGCCCGCGATAAAGTTTTGCACAGTGAGGCCCACGATCTGGCTGAAGTAGCTCAAAGTGGTTTCGCCGCCGTAGGCTTGCCAGGTGGTCGTGGTTGCGAAGCTGATTGCCGTGTTGATCGCCAGGTCAGAGCTCATCGGCGTGGTCATGTAGGCGGGATAGAACCAGGGTAGAAATCGCTGCAGGCGCAGGATGATGCAGAGCAGCATAGTGCCAACCATCCCGAAGACAACGAAGGCGCGCGCATACTCCTGCCAGCTCATCTCCAACTTTGGCTTGACTCCGGTCAGCCGGTAAATCAAGCGCTCGACAGGGCATAACAGAGGATCGAGCAGGGTTTTTTCGCCGCTGAAGACGCGGGCCATGTAGCGTCCTACTGGCTTGACCAGCAGCGTCACCGTAAGAAGAAAGGCGGCATACTGGAAGAGCGCAGATGAGCTCATAACAGGGTATCGACAGCAAGATGAGGTTCAGAATGCAAAGGACGATCTCACTATGATTGGACTATCCAGCCTGTAAGGTTTTTATAAAAAGGTCGTGAAGCCGGCGTAAGAATGTTGGCAAGCCGCCACGACTCGCCGAGGCTCCGACCGTATATACTGCCTTGGGCCCGATGCCCGTCTATGCAATCTCTGCGGCACTTCAATCTTACGCCCGATGAGATCTCGTGCTTAGGGTAGGCCTCACCGGAGGCGTTGCCTGCGGCAAGTCCACGATTGCGGCCATGATGGTCAAGCGTGGCGCACATTTCCTGCAGGCCGACGGGCTGGCGCACCAG
Source organism: uncultured Acidobacteriaceae bacterium (assembly GCA_963735855.1). Taxonomy (GTDB): domain Bacteria; phylum Acidobacteriota; class Terriglobia; order Terriglobales; family Acidobacteriaceae; genus Bog-257. The sequence continues at coordinate 86,731 of CAVTMW010000015.1, read as the reverse complement.
CTTTACGCTCCGGGCGCTGTCACCTACGACGAAGTCGTCCGCCGCTTTGGCCGCGACATCCTTAACGAAGACGGCACCATCAATCGCACTAGGCTGGCCAATGTTGTTTTTCCGGACCGCATTGACGAACTGAACGCGGTGGTTCATCCCGAAGTGGTCAAGCGCCAGAACAATTGGATGGCTGAGGTTGAGCGTCAGGACCCCCACGGGATTGCGGTGGTTGAGGCCGCTCTGCTGATCGAGGCCGGCGCGCACCAGGACTTCGACAAGGTCATCGTCGTCACCTGCGACGTTCAGCGCAAGATCGAGCACTTCGCGAGGCGTGCCAACGTGCCGCCCGAGACCGCCCGATTTGAAGTGGAACGCCGTAGTGCGGCGCAGTTTACCGACGCCGAGAAGGCCCGCCACGCGGACTACGTTATAGACAATTCCGGGGCGCTCGAAGAAACCGAGCGGCAAGTTGATACCATCTGGCAGGAGCTGCAGGGCTTGCCGCACTGACTTCGAGATGCGGGACTCGCCCCGGTTTCGGTACACTTTACTCAGGTAGCCGTCTAAGCCTTATCCGACGAATCCGAGCAGAAGCACTACCTCCACAATCATGAAATTCCTAAGACCTTTTGTACTCGGCATTCTTCTGGCTGGAGCTTTCTACTGGTTCACAACCCACCATAAGAGCGTAGATGCACCGAACTGGGTCGCGCGTCCAACCCACGTCGAGCTCAGCGAGGCCGCCGGGCCGGAGAAGCTGGATCCCGAAGAGCAGAACAACATCGAGGTGTATCACAAGGTCATTCCGTCGGTGGTCAACATTACTTCCAAGACGGTTGCCTACGACTTCTTCTATGGGCCGGTGCCGCAGGAGGGCCAGGGTTCGGGTTTCATCATCGACAAGGAAGGGCACATCCTGACCAATTATCACGTAGTCGGCGACGTATCGCAGGTGGATGTGACTTTGCATAACAAGAAGACCTACAAGGCCGTTGTGATCGGGCGCGACCGTGGCCACGACCTTGCCGTGGTGCAGATCCAGGCCCCGGGAGTAGTCGCTGCCGTGCTGGGCGATTCCACCAGCCTGCAGGTTGGTCAAAAGGTCTTCGCCATCGGCAATCCCTTCGGCCTGGCGGGCACCATGACGCGCGGAATCATCAGCTCGCTGCGCCCCATACGCAGTCCCGAGGGGGCTTACATCGACGAGGCCATCCAGACGGATGCCGCGATCAATCCCGGCAATTCCGGCGGGCCGCTTCTGAACTCGCACGGTGAGGTGATCGGCATCAACAGCATGATCGCCACTGGAGGCTCCAACCAGAGTGCCGGCATTGGCTTCGCCATCCCCATCAACACGGCGAAAGCCGTGCTGAACGACCTCATCACGCTGGGCACGGTGCGGCGTCCGTCGCTGGGTATCGTGTCACTGCCAATCGGTCCGGAGCTGGCGCAGGAAATTGGTTTGCCTGCCGACTACGGCATCCTTATCGTGAAAACGGTTCCGGGCGGTGCGGCCGACCGTGCCGGCTTGAAGGGTGGCAATCAGCGCGCCTATCTGGGAGCCACGCCGATCATGATCGGTGGCGATCTGGTAGTCGCCATTGACGGAGAGCCGGTCGGTGACCAGCAAGACCTCGCCAACTCCATGAACAAGCATCGGGCCGGCGATACCGTGACCATCACCATCTATCGCAGCAAACGCAAGATGGACGTAAAGGTCGTGCTTGGCGAGGCCCGCGAGCGGGCGTAGAGGCTCCGCGGAACTGCCTTAAGACGCAACTGGGTGGGTCTCCGGTTCTCACGAAATTATTGCCTGCCTTCCCTGCCTCGGCTATAGTTCTAGGTTCAGCTTATGTACGACGACTTTCAGGCCATCGACCGCTGGACGGGCAAGCCGGTACATTGCGCTTATCAGGCCCTGATCGTAGCCATTGCCACCCGGCATGCCGACGCGGTCGATATCAAGTTTCTGGTGGGGGATCGGCCTGTCTGGATTGCGCTTCCACTCCCCGCGTGGGTGGAATACAACCAGCGGACGGGCAACGTCATTAGCGATCCCATGGCGGTCCAGATTGCCGGACATTACTTGAAGTGGGCCCTCGAGTCAGGGGAAGATAACGGGCGCGAGATGTACACCTTGACCGTGCAGGAAACCCTGGACCATCTCCAGGCAGTAATGGACGAAGCCCACCAGGCCGTAGCCGGCTGACGTCAGCACGTACGCCATCCGAGTTTCCGTGTGCCTGGATGGAGATGTTTGGACCTGCCATGCTTCACTCCGCGAAGCTGTGGTCCACTCCGCAGAGCGATTTCCCGTTTTGACGTTGTTGTTGGCCCGCCAGTTTATTGAATGCAAGGAGCTCTCTTATGTCCTCCATACTGCAAACTCCGGACGTATCGCAATTGCTCTCGCAGGAGAAAGTCCACCGCAACCTTTATCCCGCTCCTTTGGTAGAAGCGGCGCTTCGCCGTGGTGAATCCCAACTGGCTGCCCGCGGCTCCCTGGTGGCTGAAACCGGCAAGCGCACTGGCCGGTCGCCGAAGGATAAGTTCACCATCAAGGACGCAGTGACCGCCGAGAAGGTCGCGTGGGGCTCGTCGAACCAGCCATTCCCGCCGGACAAATTTGACGCTCTTTACGAACGCGTACTGGACTACCTGAAGGACAAGGAGCTTTTTGTCCAGGACCTCTTTTGTGGCGCCGATCCGAAATACCAGCTCCCGATTCAAGTCATCAATGAATATGCCTGGCACAACTTGTTTGTGCGACAGTTATTCATTCGTCCCACTCCCGAAGAACTGAAGACCCACAAGCCGGAGTTCACCATCGTCAGTGCGCCCGGCTTTCGAGCCGACCCGAAGCGCGATGGTACCAACTCAGAGGTATTTGTGCTGGTCAACTTCAGCAAGAAGCTGGTGCTCATCGGCGGCACGGAATATGCCGGCGAGATGAAGAAGTCCATCTTCGGAGTGATGAATTTCGTGCTGCCCCAGCGCAACGTCTTTCCCATGCACTGCTCGGCCAACATCGGAGCCGACGGTGTCACCGCGCTGTTCTTCGGGCTCTCCGGCACCGGCAAAACCACACTCTCGGCCGAACCCAGCCGCCGGCTTATCGGCGACGACGAGCACGGCTGGAGCGCCGCAGGTGTCTTCAACTTCGAAGGCGGCTGCTACGCCAAGTGCGTTCGCCTGTCGCAGGAGAACGAGCCGCAGATCTGGAACGCGTTGGGCTTCGGTTCGGTGCTGGAGAATGTGGTCCTCGACCCGGTAACGCGTGTTCCCGACTACGACGACGACAGCAAGACCGAGAACACGCGCGCCGCATATCCGGTTGAGTTTATCGACAACGCTGTCATTCCTGGCTTCGGCGGGCATGCCAAGAACCTGGTTTTCCTTACCGCCGACGCCTTTGGCGTGCTGCCGCCGGTCTCAAAGCTCACACTCCGACCAGGCAATGTTCCACTTCATGTCGGGCTACACCGCGAAGGTTGCGGGCACTGAGGCCGGCGTGACCGAGCCGCAGACAACGTTCTCCACCTGCTTTGGCGCGCCATTCATGCCGCTGCCTCCGAAGGTCTACGCCGAGATGCTGGGCAGCCGTCTGCGCGAGCATAACGCGCAGTGCTGGCTGGTCAACACCGGCTGGCAGGGAGGGCCTTACGGCGTCGGCAAGCGCATGAGCCTGCCCTACACGCGCGCCATGGTCAACGCGCTGGTCGAAGGCAAGTTGGACAGCGTTGAGTTCGAGATCGAGCCCTCATTTGGCCTGACGATTCCGAGGTCATGCCCGGGCGTTCCGCCGGAGCTGCTGAATCCGCGCAACTCGTGGAAGGACAAAGCCGCCTATGACAGGATGGCCGCTGACCTTGCCGCGCGCTTCGCCAAGAACTTCGAGCAGTTCGACGCTCCGCCCGAAGTGAGGGAGGCTGGACCGAAGGCGGTCACTGCGAAGTAGGGGTTTTGCTCCCGTCGCACCGATCACGCGGTGACGTTGAGGTTGTACTTCAACCGGAAGCTGAGGCGCCGCTCGGCCGCAAAGCCTACGTCTTTCTTGCCAGTTATGAACGCGGTGGTGGTGCCGGCCGCCGCGCCAATGCCGCTCCCAATCAGTGCACCTTTGCCACCCGCAGCCAGAGCGCCAATCAGCGCACCGCCGCCGGTGCCGCCACCGATCCAGCCCCAATTGCGCTTCTTATGAGAACCTCCGCGTACAACCACACTCGAGCTTGCCAGCGAGACCTGCTGCTGGCCAACCGCTATGCTATCGAGGGTCAAACCGAGTTCCCCGGGATGGTGCAGTCGCCCTGAGTGGCGTGCAATAACTACGTGCCCGGTCACCGCAGCTCCCGCCGGAAGGACTACCCGATCATCCACTTCGATGGGTTGGTCAAGCAGCGCTCCAAAGCGCTCACCGGGCACGGCCGACGCGCTCGACAGCGTTTGCTGGAGTCGAACCGTGATCGTCGTTCCCGCCGGAACCGTCAACGTTTCAGGGGCCTGGGTGGAACTCGTGGCCGAGCTTGAAATGCTTGCGGCACCGCCAGAACCCTCTGCTGCGGCGTTCGCGGCGGGGCTCGAATTATTGGTATCAGCCTGGGCCACCGAATCCTGATTTGTGTTCGCCGAGTTCAGGGCCTTCGCCGATTGTCCCGGACTGATCTTATTGCAGCCGCCCAGCGCGAATAACAGGAGCAACATAACGCCTCGGCGCGAGAAAAGGCCTCGTCTTCATGGTGCTGCCTCCTATCCTCAAGAGGTAGGATGCAAAGCCCGTGCCATTTGCAAGAGGCTGCACGCCATGTACTTAGGAACAGTCAGGGCGACTCATGGGATGCAAATTCTACACGCCCCGTTGGAACGTCCCCGCACACGCGAAAGACTGGTTATTCACTCACCTTCGCTGCGGCCACTCACCTTCGCTGCGGCAGAATTGGAGCGATTTCGCCGACCCGGGAGGCAGCCGTCATCAGTTCCGCCGAATCTCGCGTGCGAACCGGTTAGGGTGGTTCATGCCGTTTGCGCGTGTTGCGGCTACGAGTAAACTGGAATCGTTATGACGTTGTTCGAAGCTCAACCTTACGATCCGGCGCCGGCGCGCAGGAAGTGGAAGCGGATCATCGTCGCCGCCTGCGTGGTGATTGTCATCGGGATCGTGTGGTGGATGTTCCGTTTCTGGCCAGAGGAGCACCTGGTTAACCAGTTCTTCGACGCGCTGCAGCAGCAGAACTTCGAGCAGGCTTACGGCATCTGGACGCACGATCCCGAGTGGAAGCAGCATCCCGACAAGTATTCGCGCTATACCTACGACGACTTTGTCAAAGATTGGGGACCAAGCGGTGAATGGGGCATCATCAAGAACCACCGCATTGACGGCGCTGCCGTACCCAAGGGCTATAGCGGAACACCGTTTGCGACCGCCAGCGGAGTCGTCGTGGTCGTCACAGTCAACGACCGCGTCAGCGACAAAGCCCACATATGGGTGCAGAAGGACGACAAGACGCTGGGGTTCTCGCCGTACTGAAGGCCGCTGTTCGCTGTTCGCTTTTCGCTTCGGAAAAGTGTCCGGGGCTAGCGGCAGTTCGCCATCACCTCTTCGCATGAATTCGGAAACATGAGCGGGCTGCTGGTCCGTTGGCGGCAACGTCTAAGCGAAAGGCGAAGAGCGAAGAGCCAAGCGCGGCTCGCCCCTAATCCGGCTTCGGCGAGGCCGTGCTGAAGTGGTTCACGGTTTTCTGCAGCGATGCCTCGTCCTCTACGTTGAAGCAGGTGCGTGAGCGGTCAATCTGTCGCATCAGCCCGCACAACACTTTGCCGGGTCCGACTTCGACGAAGTTCTGCACGCCAAGCGCGGCGAGCGCGCGCATGGATTTGTCCCACTGCACCGCTCCGGTCACCTGGCGAATGAGCGCGTCGCGCGCCTGTTCGGCGGTAGTGACCAGAGCAGCGTCAACGTTGCACATGACCGGAATCTCTGGGTTGTGAAAGGTCAGCGCCCGCAGGTCCTCCGCGAGGCGATCCTGTGCCGGCTGCATCAGTGCGCAATGGAAAGGCGCGCTCACGGGCAACATGATCGCGCGTTTGGCTCCGCGTTTCTTCGCCAGCTCAGCGGCTCGCTCGACGGCTGCCTTGCTGCCGGAAATCACGGTCTGGTCGGGTGAGTTGAGGTTCGCGGCCTGGCTAACCTCGCCTTGCGCGGCCTCTTCGCAAATCTGCTGTATCTTGTCGCTGGAAAGCGCGAGGACCGCAGCCATCGCGCCGACGCCGACAGGAACCGCTTCCTGCATGTACTTGCCGCGGTTGCGAACGGTGCGAACCGCATCGGTGAACGAAAAGGTGCCTGCGGCAACATGCGCTGAATATTCGCCGAGGCTATGCCCGGCAACGTACGCCGGCGTGATCGCCTTCGATTGCAGCACACGCCACGCGGCCACCGAGACCGTCAAGATCGCAGGCTGCGTGATCTCGGTAAGCTTCAGTTGCTCCTCAGGACCTTCGAAGCACAGTTGCGAGAGCTTGTAACCGAGGGCGGCGTCGGCCTCGTCGAAGGTTTCCCGCGCAACGGGATACAGCGCGGCGAGTTCCTTGCCCATGCCGACGGCCTGCGAACCTTGTCCGGGAAAAAGAAACGCGATGGGAGATGAATGGGAAGTCATGTATGCGTCTGAGTCTGCTCAAAGACTGTAGATCGGTCGCAGGCTTTAGCGGCTCGCGGCAACCAACCGAAAGTATTCAGATTGCGCTACACCAGCTCGCTGCCGATCGGGTCCGCTTCGGCCGTCTCGGCGGCATGATTATTCAGGTTCTTGCTGGCCGCGGCGATGCGCTCCTGGATCGTGTAATTGAGCTTGCTGTTCGCGAATTCGTTGGCTACCCGCACCGCGTTCTTGATGGCATTGGCATTCGACGAACCGTGGCTGATGATGCACACGCCTTTGATGCCCAGCAGCGGCGCGCCGCCGTACTCGGAATAGTCGAGGCGCTTCTTGAAATCCGTGAAGGCCTTGCGCGAGAGCAGGAATCCAACCTGGCTGGTAATCGTCGCCTGCAACGACTCCTTCAGCAGGAAGCGCACGGTCTCCACCATGCCTTCGGAAATCTTGAGGGCCACGTTGCCCACAAAGCCATCGCACACCAGCACGTCGGCCTTGCCGTTGTAAAGGTCGCGGCCTTCCACGTTGCCTACGAAGTTCATTGGCAGATCTTTGATCAGCTTGTAGGCTTCGCGCGTCAACTCGTTGCCCTTGCTTTCTTCCTCTCCGATGGAGAGCAGGCCCACGCGCGGATAGTCAGCGCGGGGAAACCGGCCAGCAAAAATTGTGCGGAAGTACATATCGCCCATGATGGCGAACTGCTGCAGGTTTTGCGGCTTGGAATCGACGTTGGCACCAACGTCAATCAGGATCGTGGCTGTGCCTTGCGCAGTGGGAAACACCGCCGCGAGCGCCGGACGGTCAACTCCTGGAATCGCTCCCAGCACCATCTTCGCGGTGGCCATCGCCGCACCGGTGTTGCCGGCGGTAACAAAGCCCGCGGCTTTCCCGTCGCGCACCAGGCGAAGGCCGACGCGCAGCGAGGAGTCGCGCTTGGCGCGCACCGCCTGCGCCGCCTTTTCATGCATGCCGACAACTTCGCGGGCATTGACGATGCTGATGGGAAGCCTGCGCCAGAAGCGGTGCAGGTCAAGCTCGCCGCGAATGACCTCTTCCTTCCCGACCAGCACGACTTCCACGTCGTAGTAGCGTGCTGCGAGGATCGCCCCTTCGACTTCAGGTTTGGGCGCGCGGTCGGCGCCCATGGCGTCAAGAGCGATGATGGTCGGCATTTTTTGCCTGTCAGTCTGCGGCTCTCGCGGGAGCAGCGCTTATGATCGCCGGAAGAAGGAATTCCCGCAAGTGCCTAGCTGGTGCTCTCTTCGACCTCAATGATCTCGCGGCCCTTATAGTAGCCGCACTTGGGGCAGGCACGATGCGGCAGCTTGCGCTCGTGACAGTTGGGACACTCGGACAGCGACTGCGCCGTCAGATGATCGTGCGACCGGCGCTTGGACGTGCGCGCCTGGGAATGACGCCGTTTCGGATTAGGCATGAAAACCTCGCAACTTGGATCGCGCAGCACCGCCGGCGACCAGAACTTTAGCTTTGCAGCTTTTTCTTGATTTCGTTGAGCGCTTCCCAACGGGGATCGCTGAGATGCGGCTCACAATGGCATTGCTCGATGTTCAGGTTCTGACCGCAATGCGGGCACAGTCCCTTGCAGTCTTCCCGGCACAGCGCCCTCACCGGCGTAGCCAGCAGCACTTGCTCGCGCAGGGCGTCCTCCAACAGCAGACCTTCGCCCTGATAGTAGCCGATCTCGGTCTCGGCCTCGGTAATCGCCACTTCGTCGGCGCGGCGATCCACGCCCAGCGGCCGATAGATAAGGTCAAACGCCCAGTTCACATCATGGCCGACCGGCTCCAGGCAGCGGGCGCAACTAAACTCCAGGTTCGTTTCGACCTTGCCCACCAGCCGGATGTCTTCGACATCCTGGTGATGACCGCGATGCTCGACGATCAACTCCGCCCGGCCGTCGCTGTGCAGCGGGCCGACCTGGCGAAAGTCGGGCCCAAACTCGATGGCGCCGGGCTGAAACGTCTCATCGAACTCCAGATTGCGAAGTTCCAGCTCCCGAACCCGAATCAGCATGGCTGCACCAGCCTTTAAGCCTAAGCACGAGAACACCCAAAACAGCCCACGGCTTCCGGCCGGAACCGGGTCTGGCAGGCCAAGCTCCTGACGGGAAACGCTGGCAGGTACAGACGGGCGGGATCGTTCCTAGGGCAAAAATCTAGAATAAGAGTTGCACGTCCGCAGTGTCAAGGGAAGGATGGGCTAGTTGCACGTCGGCTCTTGAATTTGCAACCATATCCAGCGCGCAAGGCCCTTTTGAGCGTGACGATTGCCTCGCTTCCGTTTCATCAGCATCGTGCAGAGGACTTCGACTTCACTCGCCCAGATATTTTGTCCCAATTCGGAACATCTGTTATCGAACTGGTAACTCCCCCTCCCCTCCCCTGTTCTTTTAGAATCATCATATTACGAACTTTTTCCCGGCAAATGATTGAGCCGCAAACGTTTATGGGTAAGTGTTTGAGCCGCAGGGGCTTAACATGGGCTTTTTCCCCCGTGGGCCAAAGAACAGCAGATCCCTCGCGGGCCGAAAGCGACTCGTGATCACAATCCTTAAGGGCCGGACGTCAACGAACGATATACGCTCGAACCCCCTTAGGGGAGCGGTTTGATCCGCCAGCGGTGGTTCGGGGGATCAAAACAGGGCCAGCGACCGACGATCGGAATCATGGCTCGACTTGTCAAAGATCACGAGCCCAGCAGGCCTCTTCGGCTCGCGTCGGGCAGTAGAGACACTAAGCCTCTTGAATTCCAAACTATAGAGCGTTGGCCAAGCTGTCTGTGAAATTGGTCACCGATGTTAGTGATAGGGCCAGGTTCGAGAGCGTACCCGAGGTCTGGCGGAGCGCCCCTGCTCTTCGAGGCTTTGGGTAGAGCGGGCCTTCAGGCCCGCGTTGGCCGCTTCCCTTCATCCCACCACATCGACTCAACCCACTCCGCTGGAGTGGGTTGAGTCGAGGCAGCAGAAATTGCGGCGTCAACGCGGCGCTAGAAGCGCCGCTCTACCGGTTGCAACCAAAACAGTTAGCGACGAACGCCAACTTGCGCAAGCAGTTACTAGTGCGTAGGCGGGACGTATTCCTTGGGCTTCTCGGCGCCTTCCCCGAAGAAATAGGCTTCCATTTGCTGCACGATGAATTCCTGGTGGTCTTTTTTCCAGGGCTGCAGGCGGTATTCGTTGAGCAGCATCTTCATGTGCTCCTGCCACTGTTCCCACGCCAGCTTGGAAACATTGTCGTAGATGCGCTGTCCGAACTCGCCATCGAAGGGCGGCTCGTCAAGGCCTTCCATTTCGCGGCCCATTTTAATGCACTTCACCATGTGTGCCATGCGGAACTCCTGCGGAATTTCCCAACCCTTGATTCTAGCGGGAGCGGTGGCTTTGCGCCATTGGATGCTTTTCGCCCCTCGCTATTCGCTATTCGCTTTTCGCTCAAAACTGGAAGGCCCCCACCACCGCGCTAACGGTTCCTATCCGCTGGGACAAAATGGTTCAACATTGCGTGACCCGTGGGTTCGGATGCGCCTTCTGGCGAAAAGCGAATAGCGAGAAGCGAAGAGCGAAAGGCGAATAGCGAGCCCTCCTTCTATTCGCCGAGCCACGCGCCGTACGGCCGTAACCGATCGACGTGGTCGCAGATGATCTTGATAGCGCCCGTGAGCGGAACGGCGAGGATAAGACCCATCGCGCCCCACAGCCATCCCCAGAACAGGAGCGCCAGGGTGACGGCCAGGGGATTCAATTGCAGGCGCTTGCCCAGAATCTTCGGGTAGAGGACGTTCATGCCGACCAGGTGCAGCCCAAGCACAATGCCCACGATAAGCAGGAAGCTTCCCGTGGTGAGATGGCCAAGGTCGGCCACCAGGGGCGGCAGGATGGCAAGAATGACACCCAGATAGGGGATCAGGCTGAGGAATCCGCTGATGAGTCCGAGAAAATAGAAGTACGGAAGCCCGATTATGCCAAACAGAGCAATGCTGCAAGCGCTGAGAAAGACGCCGATGATGAAGTTGCCAACAATGAAGGACCGAATCATGCGTGCAACCAATCCGAGCATCACGTAGGCGGTGTTGCGGTTCTCCATGCTGAACAACATGACCGAGGCGGAGCGCACGTGGTCCTGCCAACTCAGCATGAAGAACACCAGAAACGGAACGAAGGTCAGGGACAGCACAATCTCAGAGACGGAGCTGGCGTTTCGGCTAACCAGGTCGGTCCAACTACTGGACTGCTTCACGGTGACCGTCTTCTTGTCCTCCTCCGATGATGGAAGGACAGTCTCCGTGGTCTGCTCGATTTGCTGTGCCTGCTCGCGGACATGCGCCATCATCTGCTGGATTCTGGCTTTGTACGTGGGCAACTGAGTCATGAAATCCATGGCGCGGCTATAGGAAACGTACGTGGCTGCGAAGGCAGCCACCACCAGCAGCAGCACAGCGATGAGGGAGCCCAGTCCACGAGGTACCTGAAAGCGGGCGAGGAAGTCCACCACCGGCGCCAGCACAAACGAAATCAGAATGGAGATGAGTACAACCACCAGAATGAACTTGCCAACATAGATGAGCGTTAGCACGGCCGCCCCGGCCAGAATCAGCAGCGCCGCCGCCTGCAGGCGCAAGAGGCGTCGCCGCTCCAATTCCGCAACCGTGGAGCGATTGATGGACACTTGCGGAACGGGCGCAGGTCCACCGGCGACGTTGAGTTCGGCATCGGAATCTTCCGGTGAGGGATCGCGTCGCACACGGGCAGGATTCGGGTCGTCCAGCAAACGGTCGGGCATTCGCTTTATGGTACTCGCATCAAGGTCAGATTCCGACCATGATACTTTGGCTGTGTCGGAAATGGTAAATAGCTCCCAGATCGCGGAAAATGCTGAACCGCGGCCGCCGCGCATCCTGGCCTTGGACTTCGGCGCCAGAAGGATAGGCCTGGCGGTGAGCGACGAACTCGGCTTGACCGCCCAGGGTCTAGCGACGTTGCTCCGCAGCAATAAGCGCAATGACCTCGATCACTTGCGGCGAATCATCCGGCAATACGGGGTAAGCGAGATCGTCATGGGACTTCCGCTGCGCATGAGCGGGAGCGAAGGGATCCAGTCGGAGAAGGTGCAGGCATTCGCGGAGGAGCTGCGCCGCAAGTTCAAGCTGCCGGTTCACCTATTCGACGAACGGTTGACTTCGGTGGAAGCCAACCGGGTGTTGCGAGAAAGCGACATGAGCATTCGCCGCCGCGCCGAAGTCGTGGACCAACTTGCCGCAGTGCTGATTCTGCAATCGTTCCTGGAGTTCCGAAAGGCAAGAAAATACCTGGACACGCACGGATGAACACGGATTTCTTTAATTGCTGTCCAACCTGAGAATGAGTCGTCCGTGAATTCCCCGACTTCGGATAGAAGTTGGTTTCTGGCACTAATCGTGGAGAAAAATCCCTGCGATCAGTGCGATCCGTGGTTACGCTGTTCTGTTGTGAGCAGCGTGCCGGCATCGCCTTTCATCTAAACTGCTATATCCCGTGCGAATTTTCTTCACACTCGCAGCTGCGCTGGTACTGGCTATTGCCGGATGGTTCATCTGGGCCGCCCTGCTGCCGGTAACCCCTGCTGAGACCACGTTCGTTCTCCTGCGTCCCGGCTGGAGCACACGCCACATTGCGCAGACGCTGCAGCGTCAAGGCGTTATCCGCAGCTCCGCGGCGTTTCTCATCCTGCAATATGCCGAAGGGGCGAGGACGCTGAAAGCGGGCGAGTACAAGTTCGAAGAACCCGCAAGCGCGTCGGACGTGTGGCGCCGTCTGGTTCGCGGTGATGTGTACGCGCGAACCGTCGTCGTTCCCGAGGGATACAACATCTACGACATCGCAGCCGCGGTGGAGCAGGCCGGACTTGGCTCGGCGGATGAGTTTATCGCCATGGCTAAAGGGGATACGGCCTTGGTCCGTGAACTCGACCCGGATGCGAAAACCCTGGAGGGTTATCTTTTCCCCGACACCTACCAGTTCACGAGAATCGACAGCATGCACGACATCGCGGCCGCCATGGTCCGCCGTTTCCGGCAGGAGGCGCAAAAGATCGGGCTGCTGGGCAATCCCAACATGCACCGCATCGTGACTATGGCGTCCATCGTCGAGAAGGAGACCGCAGTGCCGGAAGAACGTCCGCTGGTGGCCAGCGTGTATTACAACCGACTGGAAAGGAACATGCAGCTCGCCGCCGATCCGACCGTAATTTACGCGGCACTGCTGGCGGGGCGATATCGCGGGACCATCTATCAGTCGGACTTGCAGTTCGATTCGCCTTACAACACGTACAAGTACCCCGGGCTGCCGCCGGGGCCGATTGCCAATCCCGGAGTCGCCTCGCTGGAAGCCGCGCTGCATCCGGCACAGAGCGATTTCCTATATTTCGTCAGCGACAACAACGGACATCACCGCTTCGCGCGCAGCCCGGCAGAACACGCCCGCAACGTGGCCTCGTATCGCAGAGCTGTGGCCGCTTCTCAGTAGCGCGAGCCCGGCCATTGGCTGGTCAGCGGCCTCTTAGGTTAACCTAGTAACACCTCTTGGTTCCGCCGCGACGATATACTAAGTGGTTCGGCCTATCGGTCTTCTGATCGCCCATGAGATGTTCATCGGTTCTCCCTACAGTTTGCCTGATCGCCCTTCTCCTCGGGGAAACCGGGTGCCTATTCCGCACTCGTGTAGTGGAACCTCGCACCAGTACAGCCAAGTTGCGGACCGCAACCAAGCAAGAGTTGATCGCTCGCGTCAATCAGGAAGCCACCGGCATCAAGACGCTGAACGCCACGGTCGACATCGACACGTCCGTCGGTGGCGAGAAAAAGGGCAAGGTCACCGAATATCAGGAGATCCGCGGTTACATCCTGGTCCGTAAACCGGACACCCTGCGCATGATCGGGCTGTTCCCCCTGGTGCGCAATACGGCCTTCGACATGGTGAGCGACGGAGACCGCTTCAAGCTTTCCGTTCCGGCGGCAAACAAGTTCTATGTGGGCAGCGCCGAGGTCACCCATCCTTCGACCAATGCGCTGGAGAACCTGCGTCCGCAGGTAATCTACAACGCGCTATTCCTTCCGCAGATCGATGGCGACGATGAGATTGCGGTGATGGAAAACGATACTGAAACCGTCGTGGATGCCAAGACCAAGAAGCTGGTCGAGCAGCCGGATTATGTCATCGACATCATTCGTCGCTCCGGCAAGGAGTGGTACATCGCCCGCAAAATCTTGTTTGAGCGAGTGCACCTTGCTCCGCATCACCAGATTATTTACGACGTTAACGGCGCGGTCACGACCGAAGCCACCTATCAGGTCTACAAAGATTACGGTGGGGTCACCTTCCCTAACGTGATCGAGATTAACCGCCCCCAGGAAGAGTACTCGATTCGGTTGACAGTGGAGAAGCTGGTCATTAATGAGCCGCTTCGTGACGATCAATTCGCGCTGCAGCAGCCTCCCGGCTCGCAACTGGTAAATCTTGACCAGCCAAACCAGAACGCCGCCGCGAAGGGCGATCCCGCTGCACAGCAGGCAAACGCCGATCCGGCGAAAAAATAAGGCTCCAGCCCCTGCGAGGAACTGGAGCCCGACAGTTAGTCGCCGGCTTAGCGCTTCGACTGTCCGCGTGCCATCTTCTTCACTTTGCGCTTCTCCGAGCCGCGGGCATAGGTGCGCTTCGCCTTCGGAGCGGCCTTCTTGCGGGCTGTGCGCTTTACCTTCTTGCGTTCCAACTTGTCGGTAATCGTCTTGGTGTTTGCCATGAATTCTGCGTTCCTTTATAGGCGGGTTACGCCTTTTCCAACTGTGCGTATTTTTCGACCAGCTTTTTCAAGCCGAACTTGGGAAATTGTACAAGAATCTTGGCATCTGCTCCGTCGCCCTCGCGCTTGAACACCGTTCCTTCGCCGTACTTGGGGTGTCGCACGCGCTGTCCGGCGCGGAACCCTAGTGCTGCCAGTGGCTTCGGGGATGTCGATTTTGGGCCGCGAAAACTTCTTGCCACGCGAGGCAAAGAACTCCGCAATGTTGTCGATGGAGTTATAGGTCGGCCCGCTGTACGAAGTGCGACGCGGAGGCTGGGGGCGCGAGTATCGCGGGCGCTGGTCCTCATCCTCATAGGAGTAGTGCCGATCGCTCCCGTAATCGCCTGCGCTGGTATAGGCGGGGCGGCGTGGCGAGCCCAGGTCCTGCAGCAACTCCTGTGGAATCTCCTCCAGAAATCTGGACGCCACGCTGGGCTCGGGCATGTTGGTAGCGTAACGGCGGCGGTAGCGGGCGCGCGTGACAATGAGCTTGTCCATGGCGCGGGTCATCCCCACGTAGCACAGGCGGCGCTCCTCCTCGATGTCGTCGGGCGCGAGCAAGGTGCGGGAATGCGGAAACAGACCTTCTTCCAGGCCGACCAGGAAGACCAGCGGAAACTCCAATCCCTTGGCAGCGTGTAGCGTCATCAGGGTAATACGCGAGCTCTCGTCGTAATCGTCGGCTTCGCTGACCAGCGCGGCGTGATCGAGGAACTCGTTGAGCGACTCACCGCGGTCGCGCGAGTCCATGGCCGCGTTCACCAGTTCGCGCAGGTTCTCGATGCGGGCCAGCGCCTCGGGAGTGTCTTCCTGTTCAAGTTGCTTGATGTAGCTGGTGCGATCAAACAGGAACTTCAGCAGCTCGGCCGTAGATGCGGGACCGCCGGGGGTGCGAAATCCGTCGACCCGTTCTGCGGCTACTTCTGTCGCCTGGCTGGCGGCGGACTCACCCTGTATTTCGTCCGCTAAGCCTTCCGTCGCGAAGTCCGTCCCATCTTCCGCGGCAAACAGCTCGGGCGAGAAATCGATGTCGTGCTGCAAGTCCTCTTCGGGTGCGGATGATGCGAGAGGCAGATCCTTGGCCGCCGCGGTCTGTTCCACACGCTCGCGAAATGTGCCCAGGTGCATGGAGCGGGCATCGTCAATCAAGTCCTTGAAGCTTTTCAGCGCCGCCAACGCCCGCCCGGGAAGTAGCTGCCGCTCGATGGCCTCACCAATCGCGCCCCAAAGCGACAGCCCGGTTTCCAGTGCGACCCGCTCCAGCGTCTCCATGGTGTTCTTGCCGATACCGCGTGTGGGGGTATTGATTACCCGCTGAAGTGCGATCGAGTCATCAGGATTGTGGATGACCTTGAGGTACGAAATCATGTCCTTGATTTCGGCGCGCTCGTAAAAACTGAAGCCTCCCACAACGTGGTAGGTAATCTGGTAGCGGCGCATCGCTTCTTCGAACAGCCGCGACTGCGAATTGGTCCGATACAACACCGCCGCGCGTGGCGTCTCGCCATTCTCGCTGTGCGCCTGGCTCAGATACCTGGCGATGAAATCGGCAGCAAACAAGGCTTCGTTTTCGCCGTCGGGCGCCTCGTAGTAGCCGATCTGGCCGCCACCACTGCGGCTGGTCCAAAGGGTCTTGCCCTTGCGCCGGACGTTTCTGGAAACCACCGCCGAGGCTGCCTGCAGGATATTCTGCGTCGAGCGGTAGTTCTGCTCCAGACGGATGATGCGCGCCTCCGGGAAGTCCTGCTCGAACTCCAGAATGTTGCGGATGTCGGCGCCGCGCCAGGAATAGATGCTCTGGTCCTCGTCGCCAACGGCGCAGACGTTGTGTTCACTGCCCGCAAGCATGCGCATGAGCTCGTACTGGGGGCGATTGGTGTCCTGATACTCGTCCACCAGAAGGTGGCGGTAGCGCCGGTTGTAGCGCTCTCGCGTCTCACCTGACGCCTTCAGCAGGCGCACCGTGAACAACAGCAGATCGTCGAAGTCGAGGGCGTTCGATCGCGCCAACTCCTGCCGGTAAACCTCGTAGATGTGCGCCACGCGCTCGGTCTTGGGATCGGCCGACTGGAGATAAACCTCCTGCGGATCGAGCATATGGTTCTTGGCCCACGATATGCGCGACAGTACGCTGCGCGGCGTCAGTTGCTTGTCATCGATGCCGAGGCGTCGCAGCGCGGCCTTTACCACGTTCTGCTGGTCGGACTCGTCGTAGATGACGAAGTCCTTGCGATAGCCCTTGCCGCCGATCTGCAGGGCCTCAATGTCGCGGCGCAACACGCGCACACAGAAGGAATGGAAGGTCGAGATGAGCGGCTTCGTTACCGAGCGAGCTCCCACCAGCGACTCCACCCGCGCGGCCATTTCACCGGCGGCCTTGTTGGTGAAGGTCATGGCGAGAATCGAGTCGGGCTGCGCTCCGATGGCGTCAATCAAGTGCACGATGCGATAGGTGATGACGCGCGTCTTGCCGCTTCCGGCGCCGGCCAGAATGAGCACCGGGCCGTCCACAGCCTCAACGGCTTCGCGCTGCTGCGGATTCAAATTGTCCAGGTACGACGGCAAAGTGGGGACACTCACGATCAATTGGGCCGGCCGCTGATGGCTGGGGCTTCCATGGCGCGGCGGGCCTTGCACTCGGAGCACGGACAATGCTCGCGCAGGTACTCCCATGAATAGATGCCGTGCTGGTGGCCATCGTTCCACGAGAAGCGAATGGCGTACTTGCCCACTGGCTCGACCTGCGTGGGCCGGGCGGCGGCCTTAAACATGGGCAACGATCCGGCAATCGGCTTTAGGGGATCGCCCGGCTGGCGGGCGTCCTTCTCGCGCTCCTCGTTGCACAGGGCACACGGACAGGCATCCCGCAGAAAGGGAAAGCTATAAACGCTGCGATGGCCGTCTTTCCACTCGATGTCCATGCCGGTACCGGTGGTGACGTTGACCTTAACGGATTTTGGATCTGCGAGAGTGGCCATGACGCTTGCTCGCGAGCTGCGAGCCTACTCTCTAGTATCGCAGAAAACGTCGTTTCGCCACCGTCGGATGTGAAGCAGATGTTCCATCCCAAGGGTGAAAACTCCCGAGGGATGTGATACAGCTAATCGCAAAGGCAATAATACTCATGCGCATACTCATCAGCGGCGCTTCCGGCTTGGTTGGGCGGGCGCTGACTCGTGTTCTGGCTGCTGAAGGTCACGAAGCGGTGGCATTGGTTCGCCGTGCTCCCCGCCCCGGCGAGGTGGAATGGAATCCTGCCGAGCCACTTGATCCCGAAAAGCTGGCCGGTTGCGATGCGGTGGTTCATCTGGCGGGGAAGAACGTCGCGGGCCGCTGGACCGAGAGATTTAAGCAGGAAGTCCGCGATAGCCGAGTGCAGGGGACGCGAACGCTGGCAGTCGCGGTGGCGGAAGCGTATCGCCGAAGTGGCCGTCCCAGCGTTTTCATCTCCGCTTCCGCGATCGGCTATTACGGCAATCGCGGCGACGAGTTACTGACGGAAGAAAGTTCTCCCGGACAGGGATTCCTGGCCGACGTCAGCCAGCAGTGGGAGACCGCCACCAATCCTGCGCTCGACGCCGGCGTACGAGTGGTGAACCTCCGCATCGGCGTCGTGCTGGCTCGGGAGGGCGGCGCACTGCCAGCGATGCTTTTGCCGTTCCGGCTGGGGCTGGGTGGCCGCATCGGCAGCGGACAACAGTACTGGAGCTGGGTCTCGCTGGAGGATGTCGTCGGGGTCATTCTGTTTGCGTTGCAGAGAGACAGCCTGCGCGGCCCAGTGAATGTTGTCAGCCCGGAGCCGGCACGCAACACGGATTTCGTTCGCGCTCTGGGTGAGGAACTGCACCGGCCCACGATTCTCCCATTGCCGGCCTTCGTCGTGCGCACGTTGTTCGGCGAGATGGGTGACGCGGCGCTTTTGGGTTCAGCACGCGTTGAACCGGCAAAGCTGAAGCTCGACGGATATCAATTCCGGTATCCGCATTTGAAGGATGCTTTGCGATTTGAACTTGGGTAAAGACCGTTCCGGGATTGGCGGGAGTTGGAGCGGGCGTTCCGATGCGTTCCCAGGTCTTGCCAGGCCTCTTGCTTGCCCGCGGTCGAGCTGCCGCCGGGCTCAAGCCCGGCTCCTTCATAAACACGCACCAGGACGCGGCGCTGAAGCGCCGCTCTACCCGTTTCACGGCTTGCTTTTCTTGGCCTTCTTAGTCACTGCTGGAACCGTGCAAACGCCGGGGTCGGTCCATTTCTGCTGGTCAATCCGATTGATGGTAACCACCGAAACCGGCGGGCCAACCCACTCGGGGTGAGCGGCAATCTCCAGTTGGACAAACTTGCGGGCGGCCTTGACCTTGTCCTCGTGCTGCCAATTGGGGTGCTGCTTGATGTAGGCGGCTATCTGGGCAGTAGCTCCGCCAAAAAACCCGGCGCCATTATTGTCTTCGGTGGCGTCCAGCGATATGGGATCAATACTTCCGTTGCTGCCCAGCTTGTACCCCCGGGCGAAGATTGCTGGATTGCCCGGGTCGGGCCCGGCAAAAACCACCATCACTAGCTCTCCGCCGTTGCTGCTTGTCAGCTCGCCAAAGAACTTCGGCTCATTTTGCTGGATGTACTGAGCAACGCTCATGAGCGGGTCTTTGGCGATTTCGAGGAATGCGTCTGCCTTGTGCCGCAAATCTCCGGGCATACCGCAAGCCTGCTCAGCCAGCTCCTGCAAGTGGAAGACGGGATACTCCTTGTAGAACAATCCCGCCATGCCGAATGTACATGCCGGTTTTGCGACGATCTTGCAGGTTTGGCTACTGGTTCCGGACACTTTAAAGACCAGCAGGCTGTCAGCGGCGATCACTGCCCGGTGATGATGCCGATCGATGAGGGCAACGACGGTGGTGGCAAGAACCGGAACCGCAATAAGAAACGGGAGCACACACAATGCGTAAATCGGCGTCATTCGCCTGAAGAGGGGTCGTGGTGTCATGGGTTGAAACGCTCCTCCAGCAGCGCTGCCGCGGACTCGGGGACGCGCGCTGACATGGTAGCAGACTGGGTTCGCGATCATGTTTGGAAAGCGGATCCTCCAGATTCGCCCGGGCTCCGCAAATGTTTGTGCCGGATCGCTGTTTAATCGGGCCGACTGCCAGCCGGCTCGTTCCTTCTAACCCTCAGGAGCGTTACAATCGCAGGCTGCTGTTTTAGTGCTCATTTTCGAGGTGATCATGTATCGCAGGTTCGTGGCCCTTGCTTGTCTGGTGTGTCTCTCGCTCCCCTCCTTTGGTCAGGTGAAGAGAATCAGTGATTCCGCTCGAACTGGATCCACCACCAAGCCCGGCTCTGCTGAACTTCCGAAACTGGAGATATTCGATCCCTCTCTCGTGGACAAGAGCAAGGACGCTTGCGCCGATTTCTACCAATACACCTGCTCGAAGTGGATCGCGGCCCATCCCATAACTCCGGATTTGCCAGTCAGTGCCACCGACGTTCCGTTGTTCCTTTACAACCAGACGATTTTGCGCAATGCCCTCGACGCGGCGGCAGCCGATAAGCAGGCCACCGGCAGCGAGCGCCAGATTGGCGACTATTGGCATAGCTGCACCGACGAAGCGGTCCGCAATGCGAATGGAAAAACCTGGTTGCAGCCCTCTTTGGACACCGTTGCCTCCCTGAAGTCCACCCAGGATTTGCCCCGTGTGCTGGCCTATCTGCATCAGAATTTCCCGGCGGCATGGGCGATGTGGAATGACGACGACAACTACACCAAGGCGCCGATGTTCGGCTTTGGCCCGGCACAGGATTTGGCGGACGCCTCGAAGGTGGTCGCCGGCATCGATCAGGGCGGCATGGCGCTGCCTTCGCTCGATTACTATCTTGACAATTCGGACCGCTTCAAAGAGCTGCGGGCCAAGTACGTGCAACACATCCAGAAGATGTTCGAACTGGCCGGCGATTCGAGCCAGAAAGCCGCCGCAGAAGCCAAAACCGTTATGGAGATCGAAACTGCGCTGGCCAAGGCTTCCATGGACAACGTTACCCGGCGCGATCCGCAGAAGATCTATAACAAGCGCACCTTGCAGCAGGTGAAAGCTGCGACACCCGGTTTCGGGTGGGACGAGTATTTGCAACGGATGGGGAGCCCGAGCGTACCGTTCTACATCGTAAGCACGCCGGCATTTCTGGATGCGCTGGAGCAGCAGATCAAAACCCGTTCGCCCCAGGATTGGCAGGCCTATCTCCGCTGGTGGGCGATTCACCGCGCCGCTTCCTACCTGGGGAGTGACTTTGAGCAGGCGAATTTCGACTTCTTCGGTACCACGCTTTCCGGAACGCCGCAGATGTTGCCGTTATGGCGGCGCTGTGTGTCATCTACCGACCGTTTCCTGGGCGAGGCTCTGGGCCAGGCTTACGTCAACGTGGCCTTTCCGCCGGCAAGCAAACAACGCGCCAATGAGCTTGTGACCCAGATTCGCGCGGCCCTGGTGGAAGAGATTAAGCAGCTGGACTGGATGAACGAGCAGACCAAGAAACAGGCGCTCGTCAAGCAGGACGCCACTCTGCAGAAGATTGGCTACCCCAATACCTGGCGCGACTATAGCTCAGTGAAGATTGTGCCGGACAACTATCTGGCCAACGTGAACGCCGCGACTGCGTTCGAATCGCACCGCCAGATCAACAAGATTGGAAAGCCGGTGGACCGCAGCGAATGGGGGATGACTCCGGCTACGATCAACGCCTACGAAGATCCGCAGATGAATACCATCAACTTCCCGGCGGGAATCATGCAGCTTCCCTTGTTCGGCGACCAGGACGACGCCTCGAACTTTGGCGCCATCGGCATGGTGATCGGGCATGAAACCATCCACGGATTTGACGACCAGGGCCGCAAGTTTGACGCCCAGGGTAACCTGCGGGATTGGTGGACTCCTGAAGATGCAAAGCGCTACGACGAGAAAGACAAGTGCATCGTGGACCAGTACTCGCAGCAGATTCCTGAGTACAGCGTAAAGCAGAACGGCAGTCTCACCGCGGGCGAAGATACTGCGGACAACGGCGGCATCCATCTGGCCATGCTTGCGCTGGAGAAGGACTATAAATCGCAGGGCAAATCACTGGACATTCCGGAGGCCGATGGACTCACCGCCAGGCAACGGTTCTTCCTGGCATACGCATTCAGCTGGTGTGCCGATGTCCGCCCGGAGGCGGCTCGAAACCAGGTGCTAAGCGACCCTCACTCCTTACCTCGCTTCCGCGTAAATCGACCATTGTCGAATATGGTGGAGTTCCAGCAGGCTTTTGGCTGCAAGGAAGGACAACCCATGGTCCACACTCCACAATGCCGGGTCTGGTAAGTCCGGCACGATTCGGCCCTACTGGTTGCACTCAAGTTGCTTTACTGTGCGCGTGCGAAATGTGACGCGCACGTATCGTTTTCGACACTCTCCATACCCAAGGCCGCTTCTAGCTGTCTTCCGTCTCCCGAATTAGTAACCACCCACAAGATTACTTTAGTTTATCAATGGTTACTAATAATGATGCGCAGGTGGCTGGGAAGTTCTATAGCTAGAGTAGGTAGTTTTGGCAGTCCTCAAGGACGCCACGGCAGTAAAGCGGAGCGGGATAATGGGTATTGTATTTCGCAGTAAGGGTGCACTTTTTCTTCTCTGTCTGCTGAGTCTATTTTTTACTCTGCCGTTATCGGCGACAGGTACCTTCACAGTCTCGGCTACACCATCTTCACTCGGTATCCCGGAAAACGGTCAGGGAGTGGTGACGATCGCCACCACGATAGGCGGCGGATTCAACAGCTCCATTAGCCTCTCGGCTTCCGGCGCGCCCATGGGCGTAAGCGTGAGTTTCAAGCCCACGACGATTGCAGCGCCCGGGTCAGGGCTGTCAACCATGACCATCACCGTGGCGCAGGTAGCGCATCAGGGTACCTACCCCATCACAGTGACTGGCAGCGGCGGCGGGATCAAGCAGACCACGACCGTTACGCTGACCGTAACGGCCTCCGGCCAGGCAAACTTCACAATTTTAGCCCTGCCTGCTTCCCTCAGCATCGCCCCAGGTACGCAGGGAAACCCGAACATCTACACGACCATCGGGGGCTCATTCAACAGCTCCATCACTCTGTCGGCCTCCGGTTTGCCCACTGGAACTGTTGTGAGCTTTAGTCCCAACCCGATCGCGGCACCGGGCGCGGGCAGCGCGACCATGAACATTGTGGTTGGCGGCAGCACGCCACCAGGGACGTACCCCATCACCGTGACCGGGAATGGCGGCGGCATCCAGCAGAACACTACCTTCACACTGACAGTCACGGCGGCCAGTGGCTGGCAGCAAGGATTCGACTTCCGCAACACCGCAGCCTTCGTGACGGATCCGCCCGGTGACACTTATGTTCTGCCCACCACGAAATATCCAACCACGGTAAACGGAGTGACTTTTGGCTGGGTGAAAACGAACCTGGTGCAAGGCCGGGACCGCAGTCTCAAGGTGGATCCACGGCTGGCGGGTGTCAACCTCGCCACCAATGGTTCGCCAGCCACGTTTTATGTGGATCTGCCGTCGCCGGGCACGTACAACGTTTCGCTGGCCATGGGTGATGCCGGATATGAGGAATGCTGGGTACAGTGTCAAGTTCAGTTCCTCGATGGCAACACGGTGCTGGCGACGTTGACCGAGGGCGTAACCGGGCTGGGCTACTTCTACGATACCGCGGGCAACAATTGGTCAGCAGCGGTTTGGCCGACCAGCAATATCAGTCAGCAGGTGACGCTGACCGGAACGCGACTGACCGTGGTCGTGGGAACAAACCAGACCAGTGGCGACATGACGCCGATTGCATTCCTGGGACTGGCGCTGGCCTCCGGCTCGCCGAACTTTACGATGTCAGCATCACCGGCCTCGGTGACCGTTCAGCAAGGGAATCAAGGCACGTCCACGATCACGACTACAATCAGCGGCGGCTTCGACAGTGACATTACTCTGTCGGCGTCGGGGGTTCCGGCTGGCACGACCGTAAGCTTCGATCCCAACCCGATTCCCGCGCCCGGTTCCGGCAGCTCGGCCATGACCATTACGGTTGGCAACGATACGCCAGTGGGTACTTATCCCATAACGGTAACCGGCGATGGTGGGGGAATCGAGCAAGATACCACCGTAACGCTGACGGTGACGCCCCAACAACTACCTAATTTCACGATCTCGGCTGCACCGGCGTCGCTGACGGTCCAGCAGGGCAAGCAGGGGACCTCGACCATCACCACCACCATCAGCGGTGGCTTCAACAGCGCGATCGCTCTATCGTCGTCGGGAGCGCCGTCGGGCACAACCGTGAGCTTCAACCCCAATCCGATTCCGGCTCCCGGCTCCGGCAGCTCGATCATGACCATCACCGTTGGTGGAAATACGCCGGTAGGAACCTACCCCATCACGGTCACGGGCAATGGCGGCGGCATCCAGCAAAACACCATGGTTACGCTAACCGTCAGCGCGGCAGCGAACTTCACCATTTCGGCTTCACCAGCGTCGTTGACGGTCCAGCAGGGCAAGCAGGGGACCTCGACCATCACCACCACCATCAGCGGTGGCTTCAACAGCGCAATCACCCTATCGGCAACGGGAGCTCCGTCGGGTACGACCATCGGCTTCAATCCCAACCCGATTCCGGCGCCCGGTTCCGGCAGCTCGACCATGACCATCACTGTTGGTGGCAACACGCCTGTGGGGACCTATCCCATCACCGTAACGGGCAATGGCGGAGGCATCCAGCAAAATACAACGGTGACGCTAACGGTAACGTCCGCGCCGAACTTCACCATCTCGGCTTCACCAGCGTCGCTGACTGTCCAGCAGGGGAATCAGGGGACCTCGACCATCACCACCACCATCAGCGGTGGCTTCAACAGCGCAATCACTCTATCGGCAACGGGAGCCCCGTCGGGTACGACCGTCGGCTTCAATCCCAACCCGATTCCCGCGCCGGGTTCCGGCAGCTCGACCATGACCATCACTGTTGGTGGAAATACGCCGGTAGGAACCTACCCCATCACGGTAACAGGCAATGGCGGCGGCATCCAGCAAAACACCACGGTGACGCTGACAGTGACGGCTGCCGGGAAGAACTTCACGATTTCAGCTTCACCCGCTTCAGTCAGTATCGCGCAGGGAAATCAGGGAACCTCGACCATCACCACCACCGTCAGTGGCGGCTTCAACAACTCCATCAGCCTCTCAGCTTCCGGCATGCCTATGGGGGTAGGCGTCAGCTTTAATCCGCAAACGATTCCCGCTCCAGGATCCGGCACCTCGACCATGACCATCAACGTGCTCCACTTGGCGGCGCAGGGAACCTACCCTATCACCGTAACCGGCACGGGTGGAGGGATCAAGCAAAGCACCACGGTCACACTGACCGTAACGGGACCACCGGACTTTGAGTTGTCGGCTTCTCCGGCGTCGCTAACAATCATGCAACGCCACAAGGGAACAACGACGATTACCAGCACGATCAGCGGCGGTTTCAACGGCGCGATTAGTCTGTCGGCTTCAGGCGTGCCCTCCGGTGTCAAAGTAACGTTCGATCCGCAAACCATTCCTGCACCGGGTTCGGGCAACTCGACCATGACTATCGCAGTCGGCAATGGTGCGTTGCCCGGTACCTATCCCATCACCGTAACCGGCTCGGGTGGCTTCCAGCGCCTCACCAGCGTGACCCTAACGGTGACTGCCGCGCCTAATTTTGTCATTGGGGCATCACCCTCCTCGGTCAGCGTCGCGCAAGGCGGCCAAAGCATGTCAACCATTACCACTGTCGTCTGCTGTGGCTTCAACAGTTCGATTAGCCTGTCCACTTCCGGAGTCCCGCCAGCTACAAGCGTGACCCTCAACCCGGGCGTCATTCCCGCACCCGGGTCAGGAAGCTCAACCATGACCATGACCGTAGGGAAGACCACGCCTACGGGAATCTATCCGATTACCGTGACCGGCAGCGGTGGCGGCCTGCAGTACTCTGCTACGGTCACGCTGACCGTCACGGGAGGCCAGGCACCCGGCAACGCCAAGTTCATGGAGCCGTACTCATACGCTCTGCAATCTTCCTTCGGTCAACCGCCTTACAGCTATCAACTCACATCCGGATCTTTGCCAGGCGGGCTGACCATCAACCAGTCGGGGCAAATCACGGGAACCGCCAACGTGGTGGGGAGCTTCCCCTTCCAGGTGCTGGCAACGGACTCGTCGCAGCCGCCGCAGCAGCAAAGCAGCAACTACACCCTGAACGTGGTTATTGGTTTCGATACCTATAGCGGACTGACTGCGGCGCCATTACCAGGATGCACTAAGACAAATTACTTCCAGCTCCAAAAGGTAAAAGGAAGATGGGTTTACGCTTCTCCGTCCTGCAACGCCTTCTATCAGTTTGCCGTATATGACGCTGACCCTGGGTTTATCCTGGGCGCTATTTTCCAAGGCCGGTACGGAGGGGATTCCACAAAGTGGGCTACGCACTCCTTACAGCGTGAGCAGGCCTATGGCTTCGACGCGAACGATATCTTCGCGTCTGACTACATGCTTCCTATCACCAGAGGTGGAAATGGTGATGGCGCATCCATCAAATTGCCTTTCGTGCTGTTCTTTGCGACCACCAACGACGCCATCGTTCACCCATCGATGATCGGGCTGCCCGAGGCGGTAAAGGATTTGTGCGCCGGTCAGGACAGCAACGGCTATAGCCATTTCTGCAACTACACGCTCGATATCGTCGATCCCAATTGGCTGGTGGGCAACCAGGGAGAGTTGGCGCTGCAACTCGGCCAATTCACGGACGGATTCAACACCAGCCCCTGGGTCATCGCCATTTCCCTGGGCGATGCTGACGAGCTATTTATGTTCAAGGGCAATGGCTCAGGGCAGAGTGAGGCCGCTGAGTATCCCCATCCCGCCATGGTCGTCGCGACCAGTGCTTTCAATTACAACCTGCCACCTGTGAATGGCAACTGGCAAAGACCACTTCTGTATTCCAAGGTGGGCTGGGCGTGCAACGCCGCTGCCAACGATCCGACAAACTTCCCGCCCGGGCAGTCGTACCTGGAAAAGAAATATGGCAACATTGCCGCCCTCAACCAGGCATGGGGAACGGGCAACTTCTACACCTCCTTCTGCGATGCGGGTGGATTTGGAACGGGTACGGGAGTCCTGGACGAAGACGGACGGCACACCACCTGGTTCGGCAGCGACTACTTTAATCAGACGGGCATGAATGCCAATCTGAAAGCCGACCTCGACAAGTATCTTTACATGATGGCGTACCAGATCTACTATCCGCAGTCCAGCGTAGTTCGCAGCTATGACACCAACCACCTTCTGATGTGTGGTTTTTATGGGGGCTCGGGCGACGGCGGTATGCGCCCTGTGGTGGCACAGGCGCTGAAGGACGCCGGGTGCCAGTTACTGGTGCTCACCTGGAACTCCACGTACCCCTCGGGGGCACTAACATCGAACCAGGCGACTTACGATCAGATTGGCTTGCCCGTCAGCATCTTTTACGGCTCCACTGCTCAAGCCGATTCGGATTACAGTCAGTACCCCAACAACGGTGCGTACCTGGCGGACTTTCCGACCCAGGAAATCAGGGCCCAGTATTATGACAGTGACAACCAGGCGATTTATGGCTCGCAGGGATCCAATGGCGATTACTACGCCTTGGGCATCGACTTCTGGTCATTGACTGACAACAGCTCTGAAGACAGGAACTGGGGATTCATTTCCATCAGTGACAATGTCTATGACGGCAATTGTGCCGTGGTCCTGGCCAGTGTCGATCAATGGGGATATCCCTGCGGAGGCGAGGCAGCCAACTACGGTGACTTCACCGACGGGGTAACACAAGCGAATTCGACGCTTCTGCAACAGCTGATCATGGATCTGTTGCACTAATCAGCGATCCGAGGCGGCTTTTGCAACCCGGCAGAAGCCGCGCTCCTCCACCGGTTCCGAGGGGATATTTCTGTGCTCCATCGCCTCACCATTCACTTCTTGCTTCACGGTGATCATGGGCGCCATGTTCATCGTTTGCGTGCTACTATTTCGCAACGGAATCGTAGGTGAGACCGTCGGGCTTTACCATCGCGTGGTGAGCAGGCGGCCAGAGTAAGCGCGCCTGGGCAATCCCTCAATTTATTTCGTTTCCCACTTGGAAGAAGGCCAGCTATGATAGCTCCTCACACGACAACCTCGGCCAGGCGAGCTCGGGACGGCCGGCTATGAGTCGGGAACGGAGATACTCTTATGAGCAACTCACCGGCAGTACCGGCCTACCCCATCCCATCCCGGACCGATGATCCCACATGGGACCGGCTGGAAGACCAGATCGGGTGGTACGGCGACAAGAGTGCGCAGGACAAGGCGACTTACAAGCGAATCAAGAAGGTCGAGATCATCGCCGCTGCGGCCATTCCGTTCCTCTCCGCACTCAACATCTCCCAGGCAAGCACCAACTGGTCTCACTATGTGAGCTGGATCATCGGCGGGCTGGGAGTGTTGATCACCATTCTGGAGGGAATGCTGCAACTGAATCAGTATCAGCAAAACTGGATCTCCTATCGCTCTACCTGCGAAGGCCTGAAACATGAAAAGTACGCGTATCTGGCCAAGGCCGCGCCCTACAAAGACGCGCCGGACCCACATGCTCTGCTGGCCGAACGCATTGAGTCGCTGGTTTCGCAGGAGCACGCCAAGTGGGCCTCCGTTCAACAGCAGCAGCAACAGCAGAACGCACCCAAGGCAGATGCCGCAGGCAAAGCCTAGTAGTCCGACTAAGCGGTTGTCACGGCCCTTGCGGTGCTTCCGGGCCAGGCATGATGGGTCCGTGGCGCAATGGGTGACCACATAACGAGTGCAGTCAGCATTGTGTCTGGAAAGGAAAACGGCTTCGCAGGCGCACATAGGCACTCTCCGAAGCCGTGCGTTCGCTGAAGCTAACCGTTAGGCGGGCTTCTTCTGCTGGTCCTTGTCGAACTTCTCGCGGTCTGGCTGGGGATACTTCTGCTGGCCGCCTTGCTGTTGGCCACCCTGCTGCTGGTTCTGCTGGTTGGGGTTCTTCTTCCAGTCGTCCTGCTGCTGGGTGCCCTGGTTCGACTTCTGCTCATGCTGATCTGCCATAGTTCAACCTCCTGTTGTATGACTTGCCTCCAGTGAGATGGGCCCGCGATGGCGCGGGATGTCTCGTAGCGAACCCGGTCGCACCACATTTACCTGCCCCGTATGAGGCAACCCGCGACCCGCTCAACTAAGTAAGAGCTTGGCAACCAGCTCAACTTTCTTCACTTCGCATCTTCTTTCGAGCCGGTCTCGATCAGCCGTTTGGTGAGCAGGACGAGCCCGAGGATCTGCGTCCATTCGGAGACGATGTTGCCGACCACCTGTCCCCAACGGCTATTCGGACTCATGGCCCGAAAGGCAAATATCCACGCGACGCCAGTGACCAGCAGGAACAGCGTCAGTGAGTGCTCACGCAGAAATTCCCACGTAGCGGAGGGCAACTTTCCCTTGGGTTGCTTGCTTTCCCGCGAACCCTTTTCGTACAGGTATTTCGTCATGATGACCGTCACTAAGACCCCGGTCCAGTCGGCGATGGCATTGCCGAAGAACGAGCCGATATGAGTGGACGGATCCGCACGCCAGTAAAGCGCGATCAAAAGGACGACTACGCCTAAGGCAGTGAGGCTGAGAGAGTGCTTCTGCAAGAACGACGGGGAACTGCGGCTCGGCTTCATGGAACTACTCTAACGGGAAGCAGTGGCTTTGGCAGCGGTTGTAGACTGTTGACGTTGATAGTTCGCGCGAAGGAACGGATCCGGCGAGATCGAAACGACAGCTTAGACAAGAGAGGAATGCTTGATGGCAGAAGTAGCGTACACGTCGAATGTGAGCATCGAGCGCATTAAGGGACCGCTGCGCAGAGCACACTTGCCGGGCGAATCGCAGCCCGTCATGTTCAGTGTCCACGGCGGCATCGCAAAGCATTACGGCATTGACGAGAGCCGCCTGCCTGAATCGCATGCGGCTACCATCGACTATGTCGTCGCCGCGCTAGGCGGTTGAATGCTCGGCACCTTTGCCGGCGCGCTGGATGCGCGCAAGATCGATGCCAAGGAAGGCCGTCTGACGTGCGATGTTCGCGGTGAAGTGGAAAGCGAGGGCGGAGTGCTGGTGATCAAACGTGTGCATGTTACGCACAAGCTGCGGGCCGAAAGCCCAGAGACAGTACGCGACACCGTGGAACGCATCCATAATGTTTACGCACAGGGTTGTCCTGTTTACCGGTCGCTCAGCCCGGCATTTCAAATCACATCGAGCGTGGAGATCGTGGCTGAAGAGGCGGCAGGTTAATGCGCGTAGATTCCGTTTGCACTCTACAGCGCGCTAACGTGTCATCATTAGGGCGCGTCCACGCGCACGGAGAGCAACGATGAACATCTCGGCCATCAACCTATATCCAATCAAGTCCCTGCGAGGCAGTGCGCTCGATGAGGCGCTCGTTTGTTCGTATGGTCTGGAACATGATCGCCGCTGGATGCTGGTGGATCCGGCGGCGCATATGATCACACAGCGCGAATGCACGCTCGTGGCTACTCTCACGCCTCGGGTTGAGGCGGCCTGTCTGAGCATCGCCGTTCCGGGTCGTGAGGACATTTTCATAACCAACGACGTCGACAGTTGGACTAGCGATGAGGTCGTGGTTGACGTCTGGGGTCGCTCCTACGTAGGGGTTGCCGCCGTGGCCTCCATCAACGAGGCTCTAAGCGAAGCGATCGGCATGCAGTGCCGGCTGCTTTCCATTCGCGCCGATGTCTTCCGCACCAAACGCGACGTCGCCTTTCATGATGATTCGCCCATCCTGATCATCAGTGAGTCCTCACTTGAGGAGCTAAATCGGCAGCTAGCCGTGCCCTTGCCCATGAACCGCTTCCGCCCCAACATCGTAGTGCGCGATGCCATGCCGTTTGATGAGGATGGATGGCAACGGATCGCAATCGGTGACGCCGTCTTTCGCGCCATCAAGGCCTGTCAGCGCTGCGTCATTACGACGGTTGACCAGGCCACCGGAACTTTCGCCGGCCCCGAGCCGCTCGCCACCCTGGCGAAGTTCCGGCGCAAAGGTGAAGGCGTCGCGTTCGGACAATACTATCGGCCGGAACAGTCCGCCGCGACCATCAGGCTCGGCGACGCCGTGACCGTGCTTGGGGCAATCTCCGCTCAAGTTGCAGCACAATCGAGTTGATGTGTGGCGGTAACCACCCGGCGCGTAACACTGCGCACTACTGCGCAGGTTGCGGCTTTGGCGGAGGCTCGTGGATATTCGCCAGCGCTTTCTTCATCTGCTGGAACTTGCCCGTCTGGTAACCGTATGTTTGCTCCGGCAAACGCGCCGCTTCCTGCTCAATGGCTTTCTCCCTATTGCCGGGGTTGGGATGGTCGGACAGGAATTGGGGTGCGCTGGAGCCGCCGTTAGCGCTCAGCTTTTCGAAAAACTTTGCCATCTCCATGGGATCGTAGCCGGCCTCGGCCATCAAGTGCGAGCCCATGAGGTCAGCCTGGCTTTCGGCGGTGCGCGAGAACTTGAGCAGCACACTGTTAGCGCCGAATCCAATGCCGAGTTGCGCAAGCTGCCCCATCATACTGCCGTTGCCCGCCAGCTCGCCGGCAAGCGCTGCCGGCAGCTCGATGAGGTTGGCTTTCGAAGCCTGGTTGGTGGCGTGACGCAGAATCACGTGCGACATCTCATGGCCCATCACTCCGGCCAGTTCTGCTTCGTTGTCCACCGCCCGCAGCAAGCCAGTATTGATGAACATCGGCCCACCGGGCAGCGCAAAGGCGTTAATACTCGGATCGGCGACCACCTCGAAAGTGAAGGGAAAACCGCTCGCCTTCGCCTCCTGCGACGCCATTAGCCGCTTGCCGACGGCATTCACGTAAGCCGTGAGCGTCGGGTCTTTGATGACGGTCAACTGCTTGCGCACCTGGGCCGCCGCTTCCTGCCCCAGCTGCATATCCTGCTGCTTGGAGAAGAAGTTGAAGCCTGGCTTGATCTGTGTCGGCCCCTGGGCGAGCGCTGACGTCGCAAGCAGGACAAAGACGATGAATGCGAACTTGGTGATGCGGACCCTGAACATTGCAAGAATTATGATGCTTTGATCGCGCTGAGAACCATCGAACGGCGTTCATTTCGCAAGAACGTACTGTTACATTTTACAGCGAGGCTGAGCCGCATGCGGCGAGCGGCCATTCGCAATCCGCAAGGTAGGTTGCAAACGTACTACTGTTGGAAGCTTAGTGCGACGAAGCCGCGAGGCACCCCGGCGGCCTCCGATGAAACTTAGTGAGGCGGCGCGAATCTTATTTATTGTTGCCTGTGAGCGTTTCCTGAGGTGGGTTTATTGATGTTAATAAAGAAATCATCCGATATTCCGGCGGCGGAGATCACGCCAAAAAGCCTATACATGAACCGGCGCGCCTTTCTTGCCGGCGCTGCAGCGCTGACCGGAGCCACGTTAGTCGGTGGCGAGTTGCTGCATGTCGTTTCACCCGTTGAAAGCGTGTTCGCGGCGACCAAATTGAATTACACGATGGGGCCGTTCGGCACCAGTGAGAAGCAGACGCCGCTGCAGGACATCACGCATTACAACAACTACTACGAGTTCAGTACCGACAAATACGAGCCCGCCGATTTGGCGAAGAACTTCCAGACACGGCCGTGGACGGTGCGAGTCGAAGGGCTGGTGAACAAACCGCAGACCTTCGATATCGACGCTTTGTTGAAGATGCCGCTGGAAGAGCGCATTTATCGCATGCGCTGCGTGGAAGGCTGGTCGATGGTGATTCCCTGGATCGGTTTCCCGCTGAAGTCGCTGCTTGACCAGGTACAGCCCAACTCCAAGGCGAAGTTCGTGGAATTCACGTCGCTGCACGATCCCCAGCGTTTTCCGGGGCAGAAGCGCAGTGTGCTGG
Organism: uncultured Acidobacteriaceae bacterium; assembly: GCA_963735855.1. Taxonomy (GTDB): domain Bacteria; phylum Acidobacteriota; class Terriglobia; order Terriglobales; family Acidobacteriaceae; genus Bog-257. Next base: position 54,243 of record CAVTMW010000015.1, on the reverse strand, counting down.
AATGGCCTTACGTCGAAGGTCTGAGGCTCGATGAAGCGATGCATCCCCTCACCATTCTGGCGGTTGGGTTATACGGGGACCTACTGCCGAACCAGGATGGAGCGCCGGTCCGCCTGGTCGTCCCGTGGAAGTACGGGTTCAAGGGGATCAAAGCCATTGTGAAGATCAGACTAGTGGAGAAACAGCCTGTGTCCGCCTGGACAAAAGCCGCCCCCAACGAATACGGTTTCTATTCCAACGTGAACCCAAGTGTGGACCATCCGCGCTGGAGCCAGGCCAAGGAGCGGCGCATCGGCGAGTTCTTCAAACGCCCCACGCTGATGTTCAACGGCTACGGCGACCAGGTGGCGTCGCTATACACGGGAATGGACTTGAAAAAGAATTTCTGAACAGAAAACTGTGAAAGCCAAGTATCTCAAGCCGGTGATCTTCCTTGTCTGCCTGCTGCCGCTGGTAAGGCTGGGATGGAAGGCGTTGCACTCCGCGCTGGGCGCAAACCCTATTCAGGTGATTACCTATTCCACCGGAACCTGGACGCTGGTTTTCCTGCTGACAACCCTCAGCATCACGCCACTGCGTAAGTTGACGAAGCGGTACTGGCTCATCCAATACCGCCGAATGCTGGGCCTGTTTGCATTTTTTTATGGCTGCCTGCACTTCCTTACCTATTTCTGGCTCGACCAGTTTTTCGACATTCACAGCATCTACAAAGACGTGCTGAAACGGCCATTTATTACCGCCGGATTCACCGCGTTCGTGTTCATGATTCCGCTGGCCGCGACATCGACACAATGGGCCATCCGCAAGCTGGGCAAGCGCTGGCAGCGATTGCACAGGCTGATCTACCTATCGGCCATCGCAGGCGTTGTGCACTACATCTGGCTGGTCAAGAAGGATGTGCGTACTCCTATGATTTACGCTGCCGTTCTTGGCGTTCTACTTCTCTATCGAATAGTTGTGCTGCTGCTGTCGCACACACCTTTCAGCTTTGCGCTTGTTCGTAGTAAGCAGAGTCCCATCCCCGGTGACTAAGACTTCAGCTGGTTGCAAAGTTGCTGTATCATCGAACGGTTTCGGGCCGACGAACCGTTTATGGATGAACGCAGTTTCCAGAGATTGCTGCGCCGCACTGTGGTTATACCAGTCGTTCTGCTGGTGCTGCTGGCGGTAACTCTTGTGGTGGAAATCCTGACGCTGACCCGCTCTCTGAAATGGGTGGATCACGCGGAACAGGTGATCTCCAACTCCCGCCAATTAATGCGCTACATGGTTGACATGGAAACCGGCGTCCGGGGCTATCACTTGACGGGAGATAAGAGCTTCCTGGAGCCATACGAAGCTGCTAAACCGCGGGTCCCTCAACAATTAGCTTTGCTGCTAAAACTCACCGCCGACACACCCGACCAGCAACGCCGGCTCAAGGAAATCCAGGAAGCCGATCTTCGCTGGATTGACTATGCAGAAGGTCTCTTGCGCCTGCCTCCCGGAAACTCATTGTCCTCGGGCGATTTCGCGGCTGGCAAGAAACTGATGGACCAGATTCGCGAGAAACAGCGTGATTTTCTGGCTGCGGAAGACGAATTGCGGAACGTTCGCTACCGCCGCTCCACCATTCTGGGTAATATCGCCGACGCTACCGCGGTTGGACTCTCGCTACTCGTGGCGTTCCTTTTGTTCACCCTCACCCGGCGCGAATTGTATGCTCTGTCCTCCACTTACGAGCGCCATCTGCGCGCGGAGGAGGAGAAGGCGCAACAACTGAGTGAAAGCCGGGAATCGTACCAGATCACGCTGAATAGCATTGGCGACGCCGTCGCCTCCACAGATGCAGCGGGCAAGGTGTCGTTCCTCAACCCTGTCGCGCAGCAGCTCACGGGATGGGATGATCGAGGAGCTCACGGGCGGCCGCTGCGGGAGGTTTTGCCTATCGTGGATGAAAGGACCCGCGCTGAGATCGACGATCCGGCGGAGACTGTTAGACGTTCACAGAGCGTAGTCGCACTCTCCAACCATCTGCTTTTGATTGGCCGCGCGCAACAGGAATACCCGATTGAGCTCACCGCTGCGCCCATCCGAGATGATCGCAGCCAGCTCGTGGGCGTGGTCATCGTTTTTCGCGATGTCACGCAGCGGCGTCAAACCGAACAGACCCTGCGTGCCAGTGAGCGACTTGCGCAAGCCGGCCGCCTGTCGGCCACGATTGCCCACGAGATCCGGAATCCACTGGATACCGTGTCAAATCTCATCTACCTGCTGCGGCACGAACGAGAGGCGAGCGCGGCGTCGAACCAATACCTGGAGATGGCCAGTGATGAACTGGCCCGGATCGCCCAGATCACTGGGCAACTGCTGACCTTCCATCGCGAGGCGCGCAGTCCCGTCGAAGTTGACCTCGCGGACGTGGTACAGAGTGTGCTGGTTCTGCACGCGCCGCAGATCCGGAGAGCTCACATAAAAGTGGAACAGCGGCTGGACGTTGATCGTCCGGTTCGGGGCTTTCCTGGCGAACTGCGGCAGGTGTTCTCTAACCTGGTCGGTAATGCCATTGATGCTATGCCGCAGGGCGGCAAGCTCATCCTGCATCTGCGCGAATCCAACCATGCTTCTGACGCAACATGCAAGGGCATGCGCGTCACCGTCCTCGACACTGGAGCAGGCATTCCGCGTGGGGTACGCAGGAACCTATTCGCGCCCTTTTATACAACGAAAGGCGAGAAGGGAACCGGCCTGGGACTCTGGGTGAGCCGTGGCATCATCGAGAAGCATGAGGGAACGATCTACCTGCACAGTTCCGTTGAGCCGGGCAAAAGTGGCACCGCATTCTCGGTGTTTCTGCCTTTCGAGCAAAGGCTGGGAATGCTGGATGTACCAAGCGTACCGCCGGCGGCCTGAGTGAAAAGATAGAGTCTAGGGATCGCGAGGGAGCGTCAGTGCCTCCAACATGCAATCAGCCAGCGAAGCTTGTCGCTGGCTGACTATAGACGCATCACTATCCGCTGGCTAATGAAAATCGAAGCTCTCCTGATGCAGCGTGGGATCGCTCTTCACCAGGACGGTCTTACCGGTCAAGTCTTCCAGTTCGCCGATGAGCTTGCCGTTGTTGGCCTTCAGGGCTTTAGCCACCTCTGGATTGACCCTCACGGTGATGTCAGTCCTGTCGTGAAGCTTCGCCATCTTCCGCATTTCGATATAGAGCTCATTACAGACCGTCGGCACCGACTTCACAAACCCTGCGCCGGTGCAATACGGGCAAGGCTCGCCGAGAGTGCGCTCCAGCGATTGCTTCACTCGCTTGCGCGTAATCGCCACCAGTCCGAAATCATTGAACTGCAGCACTTTTGAAGGAGCCCGATCGTTGCGCAACGCCTCTTCCAGCGCCTGCATCACCTTCTGGCGGTTCTTGCGCTCATCCATATCAATGAAGTCGATCACGATGATGCCACCCAGGTCTCGCAACCGTACTTGCCGCACGATCTCCTTGACCGCATCCACGTTGGTCTTCACGATGGTGTCTTCCAGGCGCTGTGTCTTGCCGACATACTTGCCGGTGTTGATGTCGATTGCCACCAGCGCCTCGGTCTGATTGATAACCAGGTAGCCACCGCTCTTCAGCCACACCTTCGACTTCAGCGAGCGGTTAATCTCGTCCTGGATGCCGAACTCCTCAAACAGCGGCGTGTCCTTGGTATAAAGCTTGATGCGCCTCACCAGCGAGGGCTGGAAGCGGTTGGCGAAGCGCACGACACGCTCGTACTCGTCTTCCGTGTCCACCCAGATCTGCGAGAAGTCGGCGTTGACCTGGTCGCGCAACACGCGTTCCACCAGGTTGAGATCGTGATAGATCAGCGCCGGCGACTTGCTGTTGTCGGCTCGGCTCTTGATCTCCGCCCACAGGTGCTTAAGAAAGCGGATGTCGGCGCGAAGATCTTCTTCCTTGATGTGCGCCGCCGCGGTGCGCACGATGAATCCACCCAACCCGTTTTCACGCTCGCTGGTGACGATGCGTTTCAGGCGCAGCCGCTCGTCTTCCGAGGCAATCTTTCGCGACACCCCAACATGGTTTACCGTCGGCATGTAAACCAGAAAACGTCCTGGCAGCGCGATGTGGCTGGTAATGCGAGCGCCCTTCTTGCCGATGGGCTCCTTGGCAATCTGGATTAGAACTTCCTGGCCTTCTTTCAGGAGGTCGGTAATGAGCGGTTGATTGCGGTTGTTGTTGGGACGGGCGCGAAAACCGCGGCGCGGCCCTCCGCGGCGTCCGCGGTCCCGGTAACCGCGATCGTACCCAGGACGCTGGACCTGACGTTGCTGGTATCCCGCGGTAGGAGAGGATGCGCGCAACTCGGCGCGTCCGTTGGTTTCCTCGGGTTCGCCGCCGTCTTCCTCGCCTCCGGTATCGCCTTCAGCGCTGTAAATGTTCTCGCCGCGCATTTCGGCGGCAACTACTTCGTCCTCGTCCACGTCTTCAATCTTGGGAATCCAACGCTCCGAATAACCGTTATCGGAGTCTAGGGTTTCCTCCTCCAGCACAAGCTCCTCATCGCCAGCGACTTCGCTCAATGCGCTGATGTCGTCAGGAACGGGGTGGAACTCCATCTCCTCGTCTTCCAGAACCTCATGCTCCAGCGTGTGTCCTTCGGGGACCTCCGAGAGTACGGAGAGACGTTGGAAGTCACGCTCGATAGTGGCAACTGGTTGCGAAACGGGTTCGAGAGGCTCATCGGCAGCAGAGAACGTGCCGGCATGAAGTTCCGCTTCTGCCTCGTCCTCCACCACGTCTTCTTCCTCCTGGTTCTGCGGCGAGGCAGCCAGAATCTCGGCTGTTGTCGCCTCGGGGGATTCCGGCACGCGCGCCTCGCGCTCGGAAGGCGAAGGTTCTAGCGATCTGCTGCTCAGACTCCCCGATTCGTCGCGTCCGTGCTCTAGTTGGGAGGGACCTATTTCTTCGGTTTCCTCGTACGCGATTGCGGCAGCCATACCCGTAGGAGAGGCAAACTCGTGGTGTTCGTCCCGCTGAGATTCAGCTGGCATGTCGCTTTGCTTCGCATCAGCATGCTCGTCGGCCACCGGTTCCCGCCGCAACTCCGCTGCAGGAGCCTGATTGCGATACTTGGAGATCGATTCTCCCGGCAAAATGATGGGAGTGTATCCGGCAGGCGGACCGAAGTCGGAACGCGAACGGCTTGCTGCAGCTGGGGGAGGCGGTTCACTGCGCGGAGCAGTGGATGCTTCCAACTCACTGGCGCTGTCGGTCTTTAACTCTGGCCTATCGTCGCGCTCGTCGGGACGGCCGCGGCGTCCGCCGCGGCGACGCCTGCGCCCACGCCAACGCCGGGCACCTTCGCCAGAGTCCTGATCTTCGTCCGAGGAGCTTTCGGTTCCGCTTACCGCCGAATCCTCTTCGACGGGCGAGGCGAAATCTTCAACAACAGATTCAGACTCCTCATCGCTTTCAGCCATGCCGGCTGAGGCGGGCTCTTCCAGGGTGCGGGCCTCGCGTACTGGCTGTGACTGGCTTACGTCCACGGTGGTGCGGGGCGCAGGAATCTGCCCGAACTCCTCCTCCTCTCCGTCTTCGCTGGGCAACTCCAGAAAATCGGAGACGTACAGGAAGGCGTCACGCTCCAGCCCGATATCAACAAACGCGGACTGCATGCCAGGAAGCACGCGCGTAACTCGGCCTTTGTAGATTGATCCTGCGAGGGTGTATTCGTTTTCCCGCTCGAAGAACACTTCGGCGAGCTGATCGTCCTCCACCAACGCCACTTTGGTTTCGTGTGGCGTGGAGGACACATAAAGTTCCTTGTTCATGGCGCTCCGGTTGTGCCGGCGCGATCGACAGAGGAGGACAGGAGAGACTTCTACGGGTGAACAGGAGCGGGCACACCAGGACTCTTGCCCCGATCAGAACCGGACCTGATTCGTAACACTTCAATCTGTGGAATCTTTAGCACCGTATAGAGCACGCCATCGAAGGTTTGTGGCCATCACACTCAGCTTGAGCCGATGGGGCCGTTTCCCGCCTCAACCAACGTGCTTTGCAATCCTGTCCGGCCTAATCTTCCTGCGGCCGGCAATGCCCTCGTACGTGAGGGCCCTCGTAATCTTGTTGTCATCCTTCGGAAATCCGATTTCTAGTTCGTAAGATTTCCCCGGCGAATGAAACCGGATGCCGCTGACGCACCCGATGGCGCGCAAGCCTTTCGTTTCGACCAACAACCGCGATTTCAGTTCACAAACCGGCGCATGCGGATATTCATAACGATCCCCAGCGCCAGAAACATGAACAGTACTGACGATCCACCGTAACTCATTAACGGCAAAGGAATACCCGTGACCGGCATGAATCCGACCGCCATGCCTACATTGATCAGGATGTGGAAGGCGAGTACCGCAACCACTCCCATGACAACAAAGGCGCCAGCCCGGTCCGGGGCCGTCTGAGCGTTTTGGATCAAACGCATCAGCACTATGAAGTATAGCAGCAACAGCCCCATAGCGCCTACGAATCCATGTTCCTCAGCAAAGGCGGCAAAGATAAAGTCGGTGTGCGGAACTGGCAGGAACTGTCCCTGGGTCTGGCTGCCCTGCGCCGTGCCCTTGCCCAGGATTCCCCCGGAGCCAACAGCCACCAGCGATTGGATGACCTGATATCCCCGATGCTGAGGGTCGGCCTCAGGCTCCATGAAACTGGTCAGCCGGTCGCGCTGGTACGGTTTCAACACGTGCCATCCCACCGGAGCCAACAACGCGCCTAGTAACAGAATCACGAGCGCGTGCTTGGCTTTCATCCCGCCCAGGAAAAGCCCCATGACGGCAATCGGTAAGTAGGTGAGCGCCGTACCCAGATCCGGTTGTGCCAGCACCATGAGCATGGGAACGCCGACCAGCGCTCCTGCCTTGACGATATCCTGCGTTGTGCACTCCGGCTTGGAGTCGGCGAAGTATTTGGCCATCGCCAGGATCAGCACTAGCTTCACCCACTCCGATGGCTGAAAGTGGAACGAGCCGACCTGCACCCAGCGGCGCGCTCCGAGATACTTCTTGCCGAATACTTCCACTGCCAGCAGCGAGGCGATGGAGATCAAATACAGCAGCGGCACTCGCTCCAGCAGCGCCTGATAGTTCAACACGCTTACGACGAACATCAGCGCCACTCCGCCCAGGATCCAATACACCTGCTTGATGTGCACGCCCATGAATTTGGTACTAAGGGTGGCGCTGTAGATCTCCACCACACCCAGCGCGCAAATCATGAGTACGAGTACCAGCAGCACCCAATCGAAGTCGCGATAAGAGACGTAGCGGCTCATGGCTGGCTCGGAGGGATCGCTGCGGCAGCTGGAGCAACCGGCTTCTGCTCCTGCGGCTGCTCTTCTGGGTTCACCGTTGGTGGCTTCGCGGGCTCGGGCACGGGGGCCTGGTTCTCAGGATGGGCCATCTCGTCGTGCGCTTCCGTGGCTTCCAGATTGGCAGCCGGCTTCGGCCGCTCCGCCTGATCCACTCCGGGAGCCGCGGTCACCGGCTTGGTCTTGCCGTCGGCGGGAACGCTAAAGCGCCCCGCTTGCATCTTATCGGGCTGCTTGGCATCGCCCTCGTGCCACACCGCGGCAACTTCAGCTTGCTTGCTTCCCTGTCCGTTCGCCTTAGCCAGCTCGGTCTCACGAGTACGCTGTTTCTCGACGTAAGCCTTGATGACTTGCGCAGCGGCGCGAGCGGCATAGTATCCGTGCTCGCCTTCCTCCAGCAGCACGGCAACCACGATCTCAGGATTGCGCCTTGGGGTAACGCCGACGAACCAGCCGTTGTCCTTGAAGTGCTTCCCTTCGGCGCCCAGGCGCTTTTTCAAGTCGTTGGAGATCGTCTGTGCGCTGCCTGTCTTGCCGGCAAAGTCAATACCCTGCAAACGAGCACTGGGTGCCGTACCCAGCGGGGACACCACCTGGGCAAGTGCATCGGTGATCGTCATCCAGTTGTCCTCGTCGAGAGGAACGTTGGTTTTGTCGGTGTAGTTTGCCACCTGCTTGAAGCCGGGCGGGAATTGGTCGGGAAACGCCACGTGCGGCCGCACCAAAACGCCTCCGCTCGTAATGGCGCCGACGGCGCGCGCCAGCTGAATAGGCGTGGTCGCCACGGCGCCTTGCCCGATGCCTACTGAGATGGTCTCGCCTGCATACCACTTCTGCTTGAAGTTCTTGATCTTCCACTCCTCCGACGGCATCACGCCGGAGACTTCCTGCGGCAGATCAACGCCGGACTTTTGCCCCAGCCCCAGCATTGTCGCGTACTTGGCAATGCGACCAATGCCAAGTTTCTCGGCCAGGGTATAGAAATACGAATCGCATGACTGATAAATTGCCTTGCTGATATTCACGCTTCCGTGGGTCGTGTGGTTGGAGGTGATCCAGCACTTGAAGAAGCGACCGTAGAAGCTCTTTCCGCCACCACAGCTCACGACAAGATCCTGGGCGATGCCCTCCTGAAGGCCGGCGGTCGCCATGATTACCTTGAAGACCGAGCCGGGAGCGAGCTGCGCCTGAATCGCCTTGTTGAGCAGCGGCTTGCCTGGATCGGTCACCAACTGGTTCCACTCGTCGCGGGTGATGTGCACCGCGAATTCATTGGGATCGAACGCCGGTCGGCTCACCATCGCCAGGATTTCGCCATTCCGCGGATCCATGGCCACGATCGCACCAGGCCTGCCTTCCATCGCCTGTTCGGCAGCAATCTGCAGATCGAGATCGATGGTGAGCTTGAGTTGCTTGCCCGGGACAGCCTGCACGTCGCTGAGCGTGCCGACTTCCTTGCCGCGGCTGTTGACCAGCACCTGGCGCGAACCGTTCTTGCCCATCAAGATATCGTTGTAATACTGCTCGACGCCCGACATCCCCACAATGTCGCCCGGGTTGTACAGCTCCCATTGCGGCTGGGTCAGCATGTCTTCGCTCACCTGCCCAACGTAGCCGATGATGTGGGCCATGAATCCATTTTTGGGATACAGCCGGCGATGGACGGTGATGATGTCAAGTTCCGGCAGGTCTGCGCGATGCGATTCAATGAATGCCAGCTCGTCGGGCGTGATGTCGTCCTTCAGGAAGAGCGGCTGATACCCGGGCACTGCAGCCATGCGCTTCAGACGCGCACGCAGCTCGTCCGGCGGAATGTGCAGCCCAGTCGCGATCTTGTCGGCGTCAACGTCCAGGTTCCGGTTCTGGTCGCGCAACAACAGCACGGAGAACGACGGATAGTTGTCAACGATGATCCGGCCTTCGCGGTCCAGGATCTTACCGCGCGGCGCCAACATCGGTACTTGCTTGATGCGGTTCTGTTCGGCGAGGGTGGTGTAGTAGTCGCTGCGCGCCACTTGCAGGCGCCAGAGCCCGAATGCAAGTACAAGGAAGATGCCCAGCAGGATGTACTGCACTGCGGTGAGGCGGAGCTGTGAAACTTTCTCGTTGCGACCAAACATCAGGGAACTGTAACCTTCACTCGTGGCGGATGGCTGTCAATGTCAAAACTCCGCAGACCGTCGGCCTGCCGCGCCGACTAACTCCCACAATGCTGCGATCCCAGACGATCATTACCCGAAATCCGGACTCGATCTGCCACTGAGAGACTCTGCATCATTGTAGTCCGAACTGCTCCACTGGCGCAGACGAAAGCCAGTCTCTCACGCCACCGAGCAAGTCCCACCCGCTGGTCGCCACCCAATTTCGGCGATAGTATGGACTTCATCCACATGATTGGCGAAGCCACTCACGTGCAGGTCGCAACCTCCGCACCGTCGGCAACGTTGCTGTATGACGACTGGTACCCTGCGCTACGCGGGTCGGCGGTGGGCAGCAAGCGCATGGTGAAGGCCATGCTGCTCGGCATTCCGCTGGTGCTGGGACGGACGGACTCGGGAAAGTACTTTGCCATGCGCGACGCGTGTCCGCATCGCGGCATTCCCCTGTCCTACGGATGGTTCGATGGCCAGCAGGTGACCTGCAAGTATCATGGCTGGTCGTTCGAGCCCGTGACTGGACAATGCCGCGATATTCCTTCGCTCACCAGCCAGGATTCGCTCGACCCATCACGCATCTATGCAGGGGCTTTCCCTTGCGAGGAGCGAGATGGCCACGTTTGGGTGTACGTTCCGCAGCCAGGGCGCGGCCGAGTGCGGCGGGACGCGACAGGATTGCCCGCGCTGCCTGAGGTCCCCAAGTTCAGTGAGCCCTATCGGGAAGCGCACCTTTGGGCGAACCTGCCTTGCAACGTGGACCACGGCATCATCGGGCTGATGGACCCAGCTCACGGACCATTCGTTCATAACGCCTGGTGGTGGCGCGCGCGCCGCAGCATCCATGAGAAGGCCAAGCAGTTCGAGCCCATCGAGAATGGCTTTCGCATGACCGCGCATCAGCCTTCGGCGAACAGCGCGCCGTACAAGCTGTTGGGCGTCTATGGTCAGCCGATCACGACCACGATTGACTTTGTGCTGCCGAACCGGCGCTACGAGATCATCCGCTGCGGCCCCAAGTGGTTCGCCAGCTTGACAACGGTGACGCCAACGGCGGAGAACCAGTGCCGCATCGATGTTTGTGCGGCGTGGAACATCTTCCGCAACGTGCCATTTCTGACCCCGATCGCGAAGTTCTTCGGGCGGCGCTTCGTACGCCAGGACCAGCTGACGATGATTCAGCAAGCCGAAGGGCTGAAATATGATCCGAGCCTGATGCTGATTGACGATGCCGACCGGCCCGCGAAGTGGTATTTCGAGCTGAAACAGGCGCGCCTGGATTCGCAAGCGACGGGCGCTCCAATGCGGCATCCGATGAGCGGGCCGGTAACCCTGCGTTGGAGAAGCTGAACGGTATGGTGAAGCCGGTGCAGCTGTCCTGGCGAGTGAAAGCTCAATTTCGGCTATTTGTCATCGCCACATTCCTTGGAGTGGTGGCGGGAATCTTCATTCTCTATCCCACAAACGAATTCGTCTATTTCTACGAGCACCGGCCGCTCTCGGAATCCACACCAGGTCAGTTTACGTTGTCGCAGATGCAGTCTTCGCTCCGAGGTGGCACTCCGAAGAAGACGGCGTTCTACGCGATCGTAGGCGCGCTGCTCAGTGTTTCGGCGGCGGCGGTTTATTCGGCGATGCACCGGCGGGCAGAGCGGATCGAGCAGTTGAGCGCCGCGCTTGGAGGCGACCTGCGCGCCCTCATCGCCCGGGGTGAAAGCGCCAATCTGGAGTTCAAGTCTTCTTTTCGATGGGACCTGCGCGAGAACAAGCTCAATCGCGCGCTTGAGGCCGTTGTGCTGAAGACGCTCGCGGGCTACATGAACGGCAATGGTGGCACCTTGCTGATCGGCGTAGCGGACGATGGCAGCGTTGTCGGTCTGGAGAATGACTATGCCACTCTTAAGAAGCGTGATCGCGACGGTTTCGAACAAGTGCTGATGACTGCCATCGCCACCAAGCTGGGCGGCGACGCGTGTCACTCCGTCCAGATGGTCTTCCATTCACTGGAAAACAAGGACGTCTGCCGCGTCATCGTGGCTCCGGCGCATCGTCCGGTTTACGTGAAGGACGGCGACAGCCCTAGGCTCTATGTGCGGACGGGTGTGAGTACCCGGGAACTGAACGTCCAGGAAGCGATCAACTACACCGTGGCGCGCTGGCCAAAGTAGTGTTCGCCATAAGAAAAGAGAGTCGCTCAGTGTCCGCTGGAGGGTGCGCCGCTTGGCGCAAGTGGGTCCGTTAGGCAAGTACGTCGAAGCGTTGTGGGCAAAGCACCAGTCCACCTGTTGCCGAGTGAATTCGTTCACCACGCTGGCGGGAACGTTTAACTCTTCAACCTGTTTGAACTCGAATGTAATGGTCCCATCAGGAGCAACGGTGCCAAGCAGATACCCATACACGTCGGTCATGGCTACCGTAGAAGCTGTGTGCTCCAGCGGCAAGCGGTACCACACCGCGCCAGCACTGCCCATGATCCAACCGGTCAGCACTTCGTCCTTCGGGCGGCAAGCCGTTTCGTACACGTTGTTCAGGGCGAAGTGCGAGTGACTTGCCAGCACGTACACGTTCTTCTTCGCACTATTGCGGAAGGCGAGCAGTTGAGAATAAACAATTCGTCCACTGCTTGCTTCCTGGGGCGAATCGTTCATGCTGTGGCCCGCGGAAAGACCGTCTGGCAGCGCAGCGTGCATACCTAGTACAACCGTGCGAATGGACGGGTCTTTGGCATCCTTTGCCAGCACGCTCTGGAACCAGGTCATCTGGTTTGCGTCAAACATGTCGGGCGAGGCATTGTCCATGGTGATGAAATCAACGCCGCGATCGACCCAGTGATAGTAGGTTTTGACCAGATGATCGTCGGGATTGTCGGCCAGGCGCTGCTGTCTGATCTCAGGCTTATCGAGCCAATCTGCGAACTGCGCGATGTATTGCGGCCGGGTCTTCGGCGTTACCAGTTCGTGGTTCCCGATTCCCAGGAATACCGGAAAGTCACCGAACGGCTTCATCTGATGGTCGATGAAGTCGGGCCACGCGTTGGCGAGGTAATCGTCGATGGTGGTGCCGGGATGAATGCGAAGATAATCTTCGTCAAAGGTGTAGATGGCGCGATAGTCACCCAGGTGCCAATAGAAGGAAGCACCGTCGCGACGTACGGACTGCGCAATCGCGGGCATCACGATGTCGCCGCAGTTGCGCGAGTCGCCGGAGACAGCGAACTTCCAGCTTCCCCTGGGGCTCTTCTTGCGTGCGTGCAGTGGTCCAGCGACGCACAACGTAAGAAGCAGAATCAAAGCGACATTTTGAACGGCGGAGAGGAGCAGTGAACTGGAGTGTCGGGACATGGTTTTTTTCTAAAGCCCAGCATCATATCGCAGCAACCCGCTGACCTCATCATGTTTAATGTGACTTCGCGGCGAATGCCGTACTCTCCGCAAAAAACGGGCACTCCGCCCGTAGAGGACAGCGCTCACAGAAGGGCTTGTTTCGCTTGCACAACTCTTGCCCATGTTGTCGCAAGAGCTGGTGGGCACGAACAAGTGCCTTGCAGTCGGTTGGCAGCTGCGACGCGAGCGCTTCCTGTACGCCTTTGTAGGTCGCCGCGTAACTCTTCTTCTCTGGCGCGAATCCCAGGCGCACCAGCACGCGTAGCCCATTGGAGTCCAAGGCGAGTACCGGCAGTTTGTGATTGAAGAGGAGGATTTTTTCCGCAGCCGGTTCGCCAATAGAGGGGAACTTGCGCAGGTCCTTTTTGGCGGCCGGCGACGGCTTGGTCAATACCGAACCGAGGTCGTCCGCGAAAAACTCCCTGGCAATTTCCGCAGCAGCGCGTAGTTTCTCCAAGCTGTTCTGCGGAACAATCCCCTGGCTGGTGATCGAGAGCAGGTCTTTGTCGCTCGCCTTGCGGATGTCGCTCGGACGAAGGCCGACTTTCTGTCGCAACTCCTCGAAGGCTTCGGCGCGCCGCGAGTCGCTAGCGAGATAGGCGATGTTCTCCCAAACAACCATTGCGAACGGATCGGTGATGCGAGGCGGTGGAGGCTCGCCGCCGTAATACTGCGCAAGCGTGTCCACCACTCGCGAAAGCAACAATCGGCTCGGCGACATTGCGCCTGATTATCCTGCAAAACGACCTGCGTCGGTCAGATAGTTTTTCGATGCGATCCCGCATCTGACGGTGTTCATTGCTATCCTTAACGCAAAACGATAATCTGTCGGGTTCGTGTCAAGTAATTCCGGGAGGATTTGCATGGGTTTTGGTCATCGCCCGCTGGTTTGGTTCTGGCTCACTGTCTGCGTGCTGCTCGGCACGGCGTTCGGCGCCGCCAAGCAAGATGTGAACAAGCCGGACGAGGCGCGCTTGAAGCCTGCCTATCGTTTCCAGCGTGACGGTTGGTTGTACGTCCACCTGGAAGGATCGCCCGCCGACATCGGCTATCAGCACGGGTACCTGCTCGCGCCTGAGATCGAGGACGGATTCAAGACCGTTCAATACAAAGACGTTCACCGCACCAAGCGCAACTGGGATTTCTACCGCCAGACTGCGCAAAACATTCTGTGGCCTCACATCGATCTCGAATACCAGCAGGAGTTGCAGGGCATCGCGGACGGTCTTAAGGCCCATGGATCGACGATGGACTTGTGGGACGTGGTGGCGCTGAATGCAATGGAAGAGATTCCCGACTACTACGTTCCCTGGCTCAACCGGCAGGAGAAGCGCGCCAACGCACCTGACCTGAAAGCCCCCGGCAACTGCAGCGCCTTCGTCGCCACCGGATCGTGGACGAAAGACCACAAGCCGGTCATCGCGCACAGCAATTGGACGGACTACGCTACCGGCAAGCGTTGGACTGTCATTTTCGATATCGTTCCCAGCCATGGCTATCACATGCTGACGGACGGTTTCCCGGGAATCATCGTGAGTGACGACGACTTTGGCATCAATTCCGCCGGACTCATGGTGACCGAAACCACCATTACTGGCTTCACGCTGTTCGATCCCAACGGAAAGCCTGAATTCATGCGGGCCCGCAAGGCGCTGCAATACGCGAACTCGATCGATCAGTATGTGCAGATCATGCTCGACGGCAACAATGGCGGCTACGCCAACGACTGGCTGCTGGCCGACAACAACACCGGCGAGATCGCGCGCTTTGAACTGGGGCTGAAAATGCATCGTGTTTGGCGGACCAAGGACGGCTATTATGTTGGGGCCAACTTCCCCAGCGATCCGGCGTTGACCAAAGCGGAAACCGATTTCAATCCAACCACCATGTCCAGCTCTCCCAATGCGCGCCGCAAGCGATGGGAGGAAGTGATGCCTCCGAACAAGGGCCAGATTGATGTCGAACTGGGAGAGAAGTTCCTCGCCGATCACTGGGACACTTACGAGAACAAGGACGATCGCAACCTACATGGCCTGTGTGGTCACGGTGACACCTCGCCAACTGGCGATCCGGTGTGGGCGGAACCGCCCTATGCTCCAATGGGTGCGGTAACAGCGCAGGCAACCGACAGCACCATGGCGCGCAACATGATCCTGCAAGCACGAGCGGGACATCCCTGTGGTGAAGATTTCATTGCCGACAAATTCCTGAAGGAGCATCCGGAGTTCGATTGGCAGCGCCCGATCCTGAAGGACATGAAGGGCAATCCGTGGACCGAGTTTAAGGCGGGAGAAAAGCAATAGAGGTCGCGACGTCTCGAGTTCGTTGCCTTACTGAGACACCACCGAAACGCCCCTGGGTTGCGACTCGGTACGCTGCGGCAGAAGGACCTTCACAAGGCATCCGCGGGCATTTTGACGATTAGCCAGCTCGATTGTCCCCCCGTGTGCTTCGGCGATCTGCTGCGACAGAACCAAACCAATGCCCGAGCCCCCCTGCTTGGTCGTGTAAAAAGGAACAAAAGCGTTGCTCGGATTGAGCAGCCCGATACCGTTGTCTTCCACCATCAACGCAACCTTGCGGTCGAACTGCTCCCATCGCATGGCAGACCTTCGGCTCGGCAGATTGAGAGCCGGCTTGGCGGCGATTGCGCCTGCTCCAGCGCGGCGTCCACCGCATTGCGGACGAGATTGATCAGCATCTGCTCGATGAGATCGGGATCGATCATCAGAACAACGTCCGGTCCAGATGCGATTTCGACGTTCAGTCGTGTCTCGAGCACCGCCACCCGCTCCAGTAGAGGCCGCAACTCGACAGGCTGCAGCGTCGGCGACGGCATTTGCGCCAGCCGTCGGTAAGACTGCAGGAAGCGGTGCAGCGCTGCGGTGCGGGACTCGATAATGTTGAGCCCTCGCTGAAAGTCGGCATTCTGCGCCTCAGGCAATTCCGACAACGGCAAGCGCGATGCCAGGCTGCCGGCAATCGAGATAATCGGCGCCAGCGAATTGTTCAGCTCGTGGCCAAGAACGCGAATCAAGCGTTGCCACGCGCTGCGTTCCTGTTCGCGCAAGGCGCGGCTCACATCTGACAGGACGATCAACGTGTGCGGTACGCCGTTCTGCCGGAAGGAACTCCGACGCACCATCCAGCGCGCGTTCGGCGTCGAGTAAGGCAGCGCGACCAGGGTTTCGTTTCTTGCCTCGAAGCAGGCGTTGAGTTCCAGACCGGCCGCGGTTTGCCCGAGGAGACGCGCCGCAGGCTGCTGCAACAATCGTTCGCCGGCCGCATTTACCAGGCGCAGAATGTGATCGGGATCGAAGGTGAAGAGCGGGGCGTCAATCTCATCGACGACGCGGCGCAGAAGAGCAGTCGCTTCGATGGTCTGGATGCGCTGCTCGGTAAGGATGTCGGCGAGTGAATTGATTTCGAGCGCCAACTCGCCAAGAGCGTCGTTCGGCGCCGCGCCACGAGCGCGAAAGGAATAATCCTCCTCGCGAAGCGCGCCCACTACGTTGGCAAGCGTCTGCAGGGGACGAACAATCTGGTCGAGCAGTACCAGGGTCAGCACCAGCCAGAAAAAAACACTCGAGCGCTGTGAGGGCAATCTTGACGTCTCGTGGCCACGCGCTGGTCCAGATGAGGGTGGTGCCGAAGGCGACGCCGGGCAGCGCGGCCAGAACAGCAAAGAAAGCGATGCGTTTTTCGAACAGGAGCTTGGAGGGTCGGAAGCGGACGTGAGGAGTGCGGGCTGCGGACTTGGCGTGCCTTCCGCTCGGTGGGTTCTCAGGATTCGGTTCGCCGCCGGAACTAGAGACCATAGCGTTCCATCCGGCGGTATAGAGCGCCTCGACTCAAGCCCAGCGCCTCCGCCGCCTGGCTAACATTTCCGTGAAAGCGCTGCAGGGCCTTGCGCACCAGGATCCCTTCGACCTCTTCAATGCTGAGCTCTTCAAGGTTCTGGCCCTGCGGACGTTGCACATTCAGACCGAGGTCGGACACCTGAATCTCGTCGGTGTGGCACATGAGCACCGCACGCTCCAGCGTGTGCTCGAGTTCGCGCACGTTACCCGGCCACGCATATTGCATCATCGTCTGCAGAGCAGCTGGCGCGAATCCGGTCACCGCAACACGATACCGCGTGGCATAGCGCTTAAGAAAGTGTGCTGCCAGCGCAGCGATGTCTTCGCGACGCTCGCGTAATGCGGGGACGTGAATCTCAACCGTGTTCAGCCGGAAGAGCAGGTCTTCGCGGAAGTTGCCTGCGGCAATGGCAACTTGCAAGTCCGTGTTCGTCGCCGAGATGACGCGCACATTGATGCGCTTGGTGCGCGACGAGCCCACCCGTTCGATCTCGCCCGGTCTCCAGCACCCGCAGCAATTTCGCCTGCTGGCGAATGGGGACGTTTCCGATCTCGTCCAGAAAGATTGTGCCGTTGTCCGCCAGTTCGAAACGGCCAATTCGGTCGGTGCGCGCATCGGTGAATGCGCCCTTCACGTGGCCGAACAGTTCGCTTTCGAAGGTGCCTTCCGGCAGAGCGCCGGTGTTGACGGCGACCAGCGGCATGTTGGCGCGGGGCGACAACGCGTGCAGCGTCTGAGCCACGACCTCTTTGCCAGTTCCGTGTTCGCCAGTGACGAGGACATTGGCTCCGGACGGCCCGATGCGCGCGATGGTTTGCAGCACCGGCTGCATGGCGGGTGCGGCGGCAATGAACTCGGGACGCCCTTCAGCGCGCAAGAGCCGGGCTTCGGCCTCAAGATGCTGAGTCCGCTGTAACGCACGATGCAGTTCGACCTGGGTTCGCAGAATGGCCAAAAGGCGCTCGTTTTCCCAGGGTTTCTGAATGAAGTCACGGGCGCCCCGGCGCATGGCTTCGACGGCGAGTCGAACGTTGCCCCAGGCGGTCATTACGATTACGGGAATGCTGCTGTCGAGGGCGACGATTTCCGAGAGCAGGTCGAGACCCTCCTGGCCGGAGGTGGTGTCGCGTGTGTAATTCAGGTCGATGAGTACCGCGTCGTAGAAATCGCTGGCCAGGGCTTCGCGCACGGCAGCCGGCGACTTGGCGGTGTCAACGTTAAAGCCCTCTGGGCGCAGCAGCAGCTCGATGGCCTCAAGAATGTGCGGCTGGTCGTCGGCAGCCAGAATGCGGCCGGGACTGGGCCTCTCGCGAGTCTCCGAAGGGGCGTCGCGCAACGTTTCCTGATTTCCCTGGGTCTGTGTCCGCGGCAAAGTGGTCTCCGTCAGGGCGCGGTGCCATTGACCGCATCCTGAATCTGAATGCCATTATCTTCCAGAGTGGTCCCGGTGGCGCGCTCCAATTCAAGCTTCGACTTCTGATAAGCGGTCGTCGCATTAACCAAGTCAAGCTCGGCAACGGCCAGATCGCGCTGGGCGGTCAACGTCTGGAAACTGGAGCCTGCTCCCAAAGACTGCTCCTTCTGCATGATGTTGAAAGTCTTGTCGGCCAGATCACGCGCTTTCTTCGCGGCCGCCACTCGCGCCCGGCCTTGCTCCAGCGCATACTGTGCGTTCCGCACCTCGATGCGAATCTGCTTTTTTAGCTGCTGCATGCGCAGCTCAGCCTGACGATACTCCAGCTCGGAACGATATTGATCGGCCTTGGCCACGCGGTTGCGGATCGGGATGTTCAGGTTCGCGCCGACAAAATAATCCGGTGATGAGTTGTTGAAGGCATTAGCGAACGCCCCGGCAAAATCCGTTGGGACGGTGCTGGTATTAGTCCCGGAAAAGGCGGGATTCAATTCCCCGGCCAGGCCGGTGCCGCCGTAGAACCCGACCAACGCCAGGGTCGGCAGCAAGGCATTCTGTGGCTGCCTTGCGGGTAATCTGACGGTTCTGCAGATCAATCTGCGACTCCGACAACTCCGGACGGTCCTGCAAGGCAACATTGATCAGATCTTCGAGCGGTCTCACCGGCCCGGCCTCTGTCGGCTCCAGGCGGTCGGTGGGAATCACCGGCATGGACTCAAGCACGGGATCGTCAAGGTTCTTGGTGAGCGCGTTCTTCAGCAACGATTCCTGCAATTGCAGGTTCGTCTTGGCGATCGTCAAATCCTGGTCGCGCCTGGTAACTTCGGCCTCAGCGCGCATGACATCCATAGCGGGGATGGCCTCGAGTTTCAGTTGCTTCTGTGCATTGTCGAGGCTTTGCTGTGCAAACGCATAGGACTGCTCCGTCACACGCTCACCCTCATAGGCGCTGACCAGGTCCCAGTAGATGTTGGCGATCTGGGTGATGGTGGCGATGACCTGGCTCTTGAAGGCGATGTCGGAAATCTTCTTGTTGTTCCTGGCAATGCGCATAAAGCGCTTATTAGGCTGAGTCCCGAATCCTGCCAGCAATTGTTGAGTGAAGGTCACGCGATAATACGTCCCCAGCTGCGGAGAGAGCGTGCTGAAAATGCTGTTCGTTGCTTGGCGATTGTTATCTACTTCGAAACTGAAATTGGTCCCGGTGGAAAACGCCTGCGAGTAATTGATATTCGTCACCGTAGTGTTGAGCTGCAACTGCGGGACGCCGTAGATCTGCAGGTTGGCAAGAGGCTGGGTCAGGTGCTCCAGGCCGCTGTTCGCCGTGACGATGGGGTCGTAGGATTGCACCGGCGTTCCGATGCCCA
This sequence comes from uncultured Acidobacteriaceae bacterium, assembly GCA_963735855.1. Lineage (GTDB taxonomy): Bacteria > Acidobacteriota > Terriglobia > Terriglobales > Acidobacteriaceae > Bog-257. The sequence goes on along the minus strand of CAVTMW010000015.1, from coordinate 34,716 downwards.
AAGTCGATTGCACAAGACCGGCAGCCCCGGCTCCGGCGCCACCTGCGCCGCCCGTCGTGCCGCCCGCCCCGGCGCCCGGCGCACCGGTCCCAAAGCCACCAATCCCTCCACCCGGAGTTCCCTGCACCACGCCGGTGTTGACGCCGCGGAAGGAGCCGCCGGCCTTGGTTCGCTGAATGTCGGTATCGGCGATCGGCAGATTGTAGCGCGCGATGGCGAGGTCGAGGCTGTTTTCCAGCGCGAGAGCGATGGCATCTTGCAACGAGATGTAGAGCTTGCCGTCGCGGATAAGCCGCTGCAGGCGTGTCGAGTTCGCCAGGTCAGGCTCCGGCACCTGGCTGGGGGCGTAGGCCTCGAACGGATTGCGCGAGTGCGGAATCGCCAGCGCTCCGGGCGTGTGTATCGACAGTGGAGCAGGTTGCGGAGTGGGAGCGTTAGGCATCTGCTGCGGAGTTGCTGATGCCGGGTTTTGCGCCTCGACGTTGACCATCAGCAAGCTCAGCAGGAGTGCAAGAGCAGGCGATCGCTTGACGCGAGCCCTCATAAGGGGACGGCCTCCCCGCTCGGCGCGACAGCGGAGTTCGCCGTGTCGCCGACCAGCCATCCATCGCGCAGTTGAATGATGCGCGATCCATACGACGCGTTGACGTCGGAGTGTGTCACCTGCACGATGGTCGTGCCCTCCCGGTTCAGCTGCGTGAACAGCTCCATGATTTCCTTGGCCTGGCTGGAGTGCAGATTTCCCGTCGGCTCGTCGGCCAGAAGCAGAGCCGGCTTGTGAATGACGGCGCGCGCGATGCCTACCAACTGCTGCTGCCCGCCGGAAAGCTGGCTGGGATACAGATCTTTCTTGGCGACAATCTGAAAATGGTCGAGGGTTTCGGCAACCATGCCTTGCCGCTGGCCGCGGGGAATGTCTTTGTACGACAAGGGGAGGTCGATGTTCTCCTGCACCGTCAGGTCGTCGAGCAGGTGATAGCTCTGGAAGACCATTCCGATCTTGCGCTTGGCCAACTCGGCACGGTCCTTCCGCTTCATGAGGTGGACCGGTTGCTCGCCGAACCAATACTCACCGCTCCATTGGTCATCGAGCAATGCCAGTGCATTCAACAGCGAGGACTTCCCTGCCCCCGACGGTCCCATAACGGTGACGAACTCACCCTCCTGGATGGTCAGGTCGATGCGGCGCAAAACCCAGGTCTGGCCCGCGCCGGTCTTGTAACTACGTTCGACATTTTTTAACTGAATCATGGTTGTCATCCCGAGCGACGAGTTCGGGGGATCTGCGGTTCGCTACGTACCTTTAGTTCTGCGTTTCCTGCAAGAGCCGGCGCAGCTCCTCTTCGGCAACGACCTTGCCATCGAACAGATGCACTTCGCGCTCGGCGTGGGCGGCGAAACGCGGATCGTGCGTGACCATACAGATGGTCGAGCCTTCGCGATGCAGTTTCTGCAGCAACTCCATCACGGCTTCGCCGTTGCGCGAGTCGAGGTTTCCGGTTGGCTCATCGGCCAGCAGGATGGAAGGCGAACCGGCCAGCGCGCGCGCCACGGCGACACGTTGCTGTTGACCGCCGGAAAGTTGCGAGGGATAGTGCCGCAACCGGTGCGCCATGCCAACGCGCTCCAGCGCGTCCAGCACGCGGCGTTTGCGCTCGGCCGATGGCATACCGTCGCGGTAAGTCAGCGGCAGCTCGACATTCTCGTAGACGGTCAGGTCGCCAATGAGGTTGAAGCTCTGGAAGATGAAGCCGATCTCGCGGTTGCGGATGCGCGAGCGGTCGGCAAAGTCGAGGTTGGCAACCGGTTGTCCGTTGAGCTTGTAGTCGCCGTCGGTGGGCGTGTCGAGCAGTCCAATGATGGACAGCAGGGTTGACTTGCCACAGCCCGAAGGGCCGGACATGGCCACGTACTCGCCCTTGCGCACCTTGAGATGCACGCCGGAAAGCGCATGCGTCTCGACCTCATCGGTATAGAAGACCTTGGTGAGATTTTCAATTTCGATTAGCGTATTTGCTGCTTCGCTCATGACTGACCCACAGTTTCGTGTTGAGTTGCGTTGCTGTCTTGGGGCCGAAACCCCATCACAAAATGGCTGCCTGCGCGGCGCTGACGCGCCGCACTACCAACTACTCAAGCCTTACGCGATCGGTGTTGTCCCAGCGCGACATGTCAGAAAGAATGACGGTGTCGCCTTCTTTGAGTCCTGACTGGAGCTCGATGAGGTTTACCGAGGCGCGACCGGTTTTCACTTGTACGCGCGACGCGCCACTGCCAGTCGGGTCGAGCTTAAACATCGAGATGGTGCTATTTTCCTGGCCGAATGCGGGCCGCCCGACATAGAGCACATTCTCCAGCCGCTCGAGATCGATGGTTCCGTCCACGCTGAGATCAGGCCGCGCGCCCTTGCGGCAATTCGCCGGTCAGCTTCACGTCAACCGTGACCGTGCCGTTCTGCACCGCTGGATCAACGCGGCTCACCTCGCCCGCGATCACTCCGTTGTGGGTGTCGACGGACGCAGGTTCTCCGATCTGCACGTCGCGCGCCTGGGTTTCGGGGATCTTGAGTTCCGCCATCAGATGATTGGGCTGCACAATCTTCGCCAGCTCCGTCCCCGGCAGAACATGCTGTCCAACCTGCAACGGCAGTTCGATCAGGACTCCCGCCACTCCAGCTTTTACCTTCAGGCGTTGCAATTGCTGCTGCTTCAGGTCGGCGAGCGCCCGCATCTCCTCGACCTTGGCCTGCTGCACCGCAAGTTGTGAGGCAATAGCCTTTCTCGTTGATATCGAGACGCTGGTCTTCGATCTTGTTGCGGGTCACCATCTCCTGGGCCTTGCCTTCGGAGGCCTGGGCGGCCAGACCGGAGATGACGCCGAGATCGTAGAGGGCCTTGTCGGTCTGCGCCTGGCGCTGCGCTTCGCTGTATTCGGCGTTGACCGTGGCCGCTCCGGCCTTCTGGTTCATGAGGTCGCTGTCAAGCTTTACTTTCAAGCTCTGGTACTCCGCCTGGGCGGCTTTCACCTGCAACTGCGCGTCGAGCGCTTCCTGTTCAAGTTGCGGGTTGCTCATTTCCACAAGCACTGTATCGGGATCGACCTGGGAACCTGGTAACTTGACAATGCGAATGACCGTCGCTTCGGTCTCCGCGGGAATCTGGCGAACATCTTCGTGACTAGGAATCAGGGAACCCAAGCCGCGCACCTGACGAAGCATTGAGCCTCGCTTCACGGTGTCGGTCCAAATCGTGCTGCGATCAACCGTCGGCGCAGCTGGTTTCAACCGGGAGATGCCCACGGTCGCACCGACTAGCACGATAAGCGCAATGCTCACCCAGACGATCTGGCGGCGGCGCTTCTGACGCTTGATTTCGGGGCGGGCGATATCCATTACGTCTTAGTTAATGCAAGTCAAGACCCAATTCTCGCTGGACTTATCCATTTCTTTATCAGCTAGTTACGCGAGGTTCAATTCTGCTTTGTGAAGCTGCTTTTGTCCCTGCGTGGATTGCAGTGTCCATTTACGGACAGCTATCTCTGAGTGGCGCCCCTGCAAGCAAGCTCGTTAAAATTTGGCCAGGTCGGGGTCAGTCTGCCTTGATGGCGTTATAGTCGCCGACCACGCGTTTCAGTTCGGACTTGAGATCCAAGTTGCGGATCAATCGGTGCAGATAGTTGGGATGTAGTCCCAGCACTTTAGCGGCTTCGGTGTAATTGCCCTTCTTTTGCGTCACCGCATCCAGAATCATCTGCTTCTTCAAGTGATTGAGGCGGTCGTGATACTTGATGCTGTCACCTTGGGCGGCTTGCGTCTCCAGCAGGGCGTCCGGCAAATCCTCAAGCACGATTTCGTCGCTAAGGCCCAGAACCACGGCATGTTCTATGGCGTTTTCAAGCTCTCTCACATTTCCCGGCCAGCCATAGCTCATCAGAAGGGCCCGTGCCTCAGAGGAAATACCCTTAAGCGAGCGCTTGCACTTCTGGGCGTACTTGGCGGCGAAATACATCGCCAGCAGGGGAATATCGTCGGGCCGTTCGCGTAGCGGAGGCACCACCGTCGCCACTACATTCAAACGGTAATAGAGGTCCTGCCGAAACTGCCCGCTCTTAATGGCCTCTTCAAGGTTCCGATTGGTCGCGGCGATTACGCGGGCATCAAACTTCAGTGTATGAGTGCCCCCTACCCGCTCAAATTCCCGCTGCTGCAGCACCCGAAGCAGCTTCGCCTGCAGCGAAGGCGCGAGTTCTCCTATCTCGTCGAGGAAGACGGTCCCGGCCTCCGCCACTTCCAGCTTGCCTTTCTTGGTCCCGATGGCGCCAGTGAAAGCACCTTTTTCGTGGCCGAACAATTCGCTTTCCAATAGCGCCTCGGGGATGGCGGCGCAGTTGATGGCGATGAATGGCTTGTCAGCTCGTGGGCTGTTGCGATGGATCGCGAATGCCACCAGTTCCTTCCCGGTGCCGCTCTCGCCCCGAATCAAGACAAAGGAGTCGCCGCGCGCAACCTTCGCTATGAAATCCTCTACCTGCCGCATCGCCTTGCTTTCTCCGACGATGGCGCCATCCAGGTCAAGTTCCGCTTGCAGTCTGCGATTTTCGCTGCGCAGGGCTTCCAGCGCCAGCACATTCTCCAGCGTGACCGCCGCAATCTGGGCGGCGGAGCTTACGAAATTTATGTGATCTTCCTGGAAGGGAGCCACCTTGCCGGAGGCGATCAGGTACAGAACGCCAATCGTCCGCTCCACTGCGACCAGCGGCACGCACATGACGTTCTCGGTGTCGTCCGATTCCGACGAGGCCTTGCTGATGACCACCGCACGCTCCCATAACGCACGCTGCACCAGATCACGCCGGATGTGCACTTTCGCTGCATCGCCGGAACTCCTGTCCCAACTGCAGCTCGAGGTTGGTTCTTCATCGGCATGGCCGGTAATGAGGATGGCGCCGGACTCGGCAGGAACCACTTCGCAAACGAGCTGCAGCAGCCGCCGTTGCAGTTGCTCAACATCCCGGATGGAGTTGACGGTATTGGCAATCTTGAACAGGGCATTCAGGTCGCGCGCCATTCGCCCGACGTCGGTACCCAGGACCCACGGTGGTGGCATTTGCGCGCTGATGGTTGTCCCTTCGTCCATCTGTGGCTCATCGGTGAACTGCACCATCCGGGAAACCAGCAATTCGTCTTCTGTAATCAAAAACACCAGCTCACACTGCCCAACCCGGATGGTGTCGCCGTGACCGAGTAACTTTCGGCGCACCGGTATTCCATTAACAAACGTTCCATTGTGACTATCGAGATCCACCAGATGGAAACCCGCATCGGTCTCGGTGATGGAGAAATGTTTGCGTGACACAGCGCGGTCCGGCAGGCTCAACTGATTAGCGGGGTCACGGCCGACGCCGAGTTGTCCGTCACTCATGCGGACGATCGTGCCCTTCGAAGGCCCTGAAATTACCACGACTCTCGAGTCCACGGATTCCACGAATGCCTCCAGGGTTGCTAGTTTAGCTGACTCTCACCGATTCGAGGGAATAATCAACAAGCTTCTGGCCGGCTAACAGAACAGATAGTCGCTTCTATCCATCCAGATAGCTTCATCAGGCGAAAATGGGCTGCCGATTCGTCCAAACATCGGTTCTTGCGTCGTATGTCATTGCAAATCCGGGAGCTGGCAAAAGGAGCGTTGGACCGCTCTGAGTTGGCACGCGTCTTGCAATATGTATTGCGTCGCTGCAAAAGCTCCCAAAGCCCAAAGGCAACCGGAAGTTCAGCAGCAATCAAATTCAATCTGGGTTCCGCATGGAGCCCCCAAGGAGGAGTTATGAAAAGCAACAACGTCTACGGGGCCCTCATGATCTTGGCTCTGGCCCTCATCGTCAGCGCACCAATGGCACAGGCCCAAGCCCGCGCCAAGGCTGTGGTTCCGTTCGACTTCAGCATGGAACAACAGGTAATGTCGGCCGGGGCCTACGAGATCAGCTCCATGGGCAGCGGCAGCGCCCTGGCAGTGCGGAACCTGGATACCAGGGAAGGTCGTTTGCTGATCGCACCGATGTACAAGCAGGCCTCTCAGGGCGCCGGAATTCCGCATGCGAAGCTGGTGTTCCACAAGTGTGGCGACCAGTACTTCCTGGCGGAGATTTGGGATGGCAGAAACAACGTCGGAATCGCCTTCCCCGAATCGAAGCACGAGAAGGAACTGCAGAGTGCGAGCAACCTCGCTTCTCAGCCCGAAGTCGTGGTCATCGCAATGAAGTAGTTGCAACCTCAAGCGATGGAAAAAGACCCGCAGCCGAGCACTGCGGGTCTTTTTGGTTATCCAGCGTCAGGCTTAGTTGACAGCAATTCTCACCAGGCGCGGCTGGGCCCGCGAAGTAAGCGGGCAGGCAGCAGGATAATCGCCTTCAGTAGTTCGAAAACGCCTTCCACCGCAATTCCCATGATCCGGAACGGCAGCAGCACCAGCCACACAATCGGATAGAGCACCAGTACGACCAGCGCCAGCGGCCAGCAGAAAATCAGAAGAATGCACCACAGGAGAAAGGTAAGCATAAGATCTCCTGCTTCATGATACGACGAGCTGGGTCTTGCGGTTCCGTCATGCGTGGGCAGCGCACTCCGGTCAACTCGCGCACAATCGAGCCGACAAAAGCCTTGGCGTCCCCGAACAGCATGAGGGTGTTGTCGAGGTAATACAAAGGGTTGTCGATACCGGCGAACCCAGGATTCATGCTGCGCTTGATCACCATTACGGTGCGGGCTTTGTCCACGTCGAGAATCGGCATGCCGTAGATAGGGCTGCTGGTGTCGCTGCGCGCGGCCGGGTTGGTCACGTCATTGGCTCCAATCACCAGCGCCACGTCCGTTTGGGGAAGATCGGCGTTTATCTCTTCCATGTCCTGCAGCTTGTCGTAAGGGATGTCAGCCTCGGCCAGCAGTACGTTCATGTGTCCGGGCATGCGGCCGGCGACGGGGTGGATGCCAAACTTCACGTCCACGCCGCGCTTGCTAAGAGCATCGTAGAGTTCGCGCACCTTGTGCTGCGCCTGTGCGACGGCCATGCCGTAGCCGGGAACGATCACCACTTTGTTCGCGGCCGACAGGATGGCAGCGGCTTCCTCCGGGGTTGCGCTGCGCACGCTCCGCGCCTCGGCTTCGGCCCCGGCGGCGGAAACCTGCACCTGACCGAACGCGCCGAACAAAACGTTGGTGAACGAACGGTTCATGGCCTTCGACATGTTGACCGACAGGATGAAACCGGAAGCACCGTCGAGCGCGCCCGCCACGATGAGGAGTTTGTTGTTCAGAACGAATCCCATCGCCGCCGCGGAAAGTCCAGCGTAGGAATTCAATAGCGAGATTACTGTCGGCATGTCGGCGCCGCCAATGGGAACGATCAGCATGACGCCAAAGATCAGCGCAATCCCGACCATGATGGGATACAGGTGCACGGCCGATGGATCATGCACGAGATAGCCGGCAATGCCTATGGCCATAGCCAGCACGCCGAGGTTGACCAGGTTCTGTCCTTTGTAGGTGATCGGTCGCTGCGGCAGGATCTCCTGCAACTTGCCGGCGGCCATCAAGCTCCCCGTGACGGTCAGTCCGCCCAGGATCACCTCCAGCGAGAGCACCGACATCATGAACGGCGCGATGTCAGGTGCGCGCAGATAAAACTCGGCCGTTCCGACAAGGGTGACGCAGAGTGCACCGAAAGCGTGGCTCAGGGCCGTCCGCTGGGGAACCGCAGTCATCCCCACATTACCGAGGGGGACGCCAATAATCGTGCCCAGAACGAGCGCAACGGCAATCCACTTGTAGTCCACGATGCCGTGGTACAGCAGCGTGCCCGCAACGGCCAGGACCATGCCCACTTCGCCTGCCCAAACGCCGCGCCGCGCCGTAGTCGGCGAACTCAGCCACTTGAGCGAGAAGATAAACAGAGCGGCGGCAACGATGTAGGTGATTTCAATGACGTGTTCAGAGCCAGGAATCATGGTTTCTGCGTCCGGCTGGATTTGAACATCTTGAGCATGCGATCGGTGATGATGAAGCCGCCGACGGCATTGCTGGTGGCGGCGACAATGGCGACGGTGCCGAGTACAGTTGCGAGTGTGCTCTTGTGCTCACCGGCCAGGATGATCGCGCCCACAACGGCGATCGCGTCCAGCGCATTGGTTAGCGACATCAGCGGTGTGTGGAGCAGTGGTGACACGCGGCGAATCACCTCAAATCCGATAAACGCCGCCAGCATGAAGACATAGAGACTGTTGATGAGATCTGCTTTGTTCATGAGATCGTTTCCTTCGACTGCAGTTCCAGTGCGGGCAGATTGTAGAACTCGCGCACGCGCGGATTCACGATTTCGCCTCCATGGGTGACGATAGTGCTGCGCGTAATTTCGTCCTCCATGTTGAGTTGGAGCTTGCCGTCCTTCACCATATGTAGGAGGAAGTTCGTGAGGTTTTTGCTGTACATCTGGCTGGCGTGATACGGCACGCTGCTGGCCACGTTGATAGTTCCGAAAATCGTGACTCCGTGCTCGACGATTTTCTCTCCCGTCCGGGTCAGTTCGCAGTTCCCTCCGCGTTCAGCAGCCAGATCCACGATAACCGAGCCCGGCGCCATAGCAGCCACCATCTCTTTGGTCACCAGCACCGGCGACTTCTTGCCCGGCACCACCGCGGTAGTGATTACCACATCGCTCTCGGCGACAACGCGACCCAATAGTTCGCGCTGCTTTTGGTAAAACGACTCATCCTGCGCTTTGGCGTAGCCGCCTGCGTCCTGGGCGTCAGCAGCCTCGATGGGTAACTCGACGAACCTCCCGCCCAAGCTCTGGACCTGTTCTTTCACTGCGGGGCGCAGGTCGTAGGCTGAAACCACTGCGCCCAATCTGCGGGCGGTCGCGATGGCCTGCAGACCTGCCACCCCAGCGCCAATCACCAGAACTCGCGAAGGCGTGATGGTGCCCGCCGCGGTGGTCAGCATGGGAAAGATCCGGGGTAGCGCGTCCGCCGCTATGATTACGGCCTTATAACCGGCGATGGTGCTCATGGAGGAGAGCGCGTCCATGTTTTGTGCGCGGGTGATTCGGGGCATCAACTCGACAGAGAAGGAGGTAACGCCGGTAGCGGCGATCGCCTCGACCGTCTGAATGTCGCCGAGAGGCCGCAGGAATCCAATCAGAGATTGGCCTTTGTGAAGGAACGGCAGATCGGCCGCACCGGTTTTGTCGTTGGAGCCGTAACAGAGAACCTGTAACACAATATCCGCCGTGCGAAAGAGCTCAGCACGCTCGGAAATAATCTTGCCGCCTTTGTTGACGTATTCCGCATCCGGGTATCCAGCTTCCAAGCCGGCGCCGGCCTCCATCACGATCTCAAGACCGACTTTCCCGAGACTCGGAATTACCGCAGGCACAAGTGCTACTCGCCGCTCGCCCGGAAAGATCTCTCGAGGGACACCAACGATCATGAAGCCTCCTCTAGTACGCGATCCCTAGCGACGCCAAAGCTGACCAGGTACCGCGCCGCAGCCGATGCACACTGGAATCCAGCATTCTAATCGTACTTCGCCGAAAGTCCACACCCAACTATTACGCCACCGCTTCTTTCCTCGAAAGGAGCTCGAAACCATATCCCGAATGCTCACCCTCCACTGCGCGATATAATGTCCCCGCCGCCCAAAGCTTAAACCGATGTGAACAGTTTCAGGAACAGGGACTGCCGATCAGGAGGACTCCATGCCCGATGTCAAGATTACGGACAGTCTTTCGCTCTCTGCCGATCTCAAGATACAAGACAGTACCGCCCTGGCAAGAGCTGGACTCCGCGAACTCCTGTCACACACGGATCCGTTTGTTGGTGAATTGGGGAAGCCCATCGATCAATCCGGATTCAAGAAAGCCACTTTCGGCGCCAAGTTCTCGTCTCCCTCGGAATTGCTGGCTAAGGCGACCAATCTCACCATCAAGGACGACGCTTGTGCTGTGCTGTCAACCCTTTGTCACGACGACAAGAAGCTATTCGGCGACGATTTCACACCGGAAGTTGCGATAGCTCCGGACGAATTCTGGCTGGCATTGGAGATCGAAACTTCTATTGACGGCAACATTTCTTCCACGATAGACGGAATAGGGGTCGCCGCCGAAGCGGCCACCGCAGCCAACTTTACGACCTACGTCCTGTGTAAGGCCTCAGGCGGGAAGTTCCCGACTCTGAAGGATGCCATCGCCGCGGCGTTGAACAACTATTCGGTGGATTACAACGTCGCGACAATCCGAAAGCAGCCGCCGGGCACGATCAACGTCAACGAAATGAGCGGCAGTGTCAAGTTCAGTGGTTCCTATAGCGTGCCCATCAGCGTCAACTCGCTTGCTTCGGCGAGCCTGCCTTTCAATCAAAAGATCGCGGTGGGCCCGGACGTAACGGTGCAATTGGGCGGTCAAATTTGTCTCACCGGAGACTTCGTGGTCCGCAGCCACCGTGTAAGCGAAGCTGAACTGCGTTTGGGCGTCTACAAGAAAAAAGGCAGCAGCTTCAAGGTGACTTTCACCGCTAGCGCCGGCATCCAGGCCAACGTTGGGAGCAAGGAGTTGATCTCGACGTTCTTTGGCGCGGTTTTTCATGCCCCCGACCTTGACAAGTTGGGAATTACTGGGAAGGACGCAGCCACGCTCAACGACGCATTGGAGGACTGCGTTGACCACAGCCTCTCTCTGTCCCTCAATGCCGCTTGCTCAGCGGCAATCACCGATGAAGCGGCGGCCGCCTATTCAGTCAATCTTTCCACCGGGGACCAGGGAAAGACCGATGCCGCTTTGGCCTCAGCATTGCATGGTGATTGGAGCGCGCTCGCCGCGCTCCCGAATGCGACCCTGATACGCGATGTCTCGCGTGAAACCGAGAAGCGTGAACACAAGATCGTTATTAATCTGCTGGGAATTTATAACGCGGAATCCATAGATCAGTTTGTGAGGAAATGCACCATTCTCCATGACGCGGACGGACAGGTCCTCATTACCGACAAACTGACGGCAAGCCACGTGGCAGTCGCCTCCGCCCCGTTCCTGGCTGATGGCGACAAGCTGCGCGCCGCGCTGTCGGAAGCGTTTCTCGCTACCGTGACCTATGTCGCCGGAAACACGGCCGGCGCCGCTCATATCAAGGATCTCAATGTTTCGCAGACCTACTTCCACTTTAAGGACAAGGTATCGCGACGTGAGATGAACTCGGAAATCATGCTGGGCAAGGCATTGAAGCTGATCACCGACGGAACATGGGACAAGATTCTCGCCGCCAATACTGTCTTCCGCCACGTCCGGACCAGCGCCGCCGCGACCTACGACGCCACGGCCGCGATGAAGCTCTTTTTCAAAGATCCCGGTCAGCAAACGCCATGGTCTCATCAGGAGCTAGTGAAGATTGGCCGTCAAGTCATGGTCGCACTCGTTGATCCCACCGAGCCGACCGGTCCAGCGCGGATCGCCGTCCTGAAGAATGATGCTATTTGGGCGGCGATGGACGACAAGGGGGCCGTTACCTCGTTTGGAACCATCGATGGCCTGCAAAGGCTTAGCCCGAACGAACTGAGTGATGTCGGCGTGGACTGGACCGACATCACGTGGTGGGCGGACGCCATGAGCAAGGTAGCGCCGAAGCTCAGCGACGTTTTGTCCGCGTTGAAGAACTCGACCGCGAAAGATCCGACAACCGATCCGAACTTCATGAAGAAGCGCAAGGACCTGACTGCGGTTCTCGGACAAGTGACGCGGCATTCCCGGGCCTCCTTCGCCGGCGGTTGGGGAATCGCGGTCATGGAGACCGTCTCACAATTTGCTGCTCCGGTGACCATGGACATCAGCGCGGAAGGAAACATTCAGCAGCACTATCAAAGCGGGGCTGCTCTGCCTCCGGTAACTCCATAAATCGGCGACACGCCGACGCCGACATTCATGGTTGCGGTGCGTTCTCTCAAGGCCGCCTGATTCTGCGCACGGGTGCTCTTCAGTTTTTCCTTGACTGCGCTCAGAATCTGATGGATTCTTCCACTCCTAACTATAAAGACCTGAAGTGCAGTTGTGGTGGCCTGATCGGTTGGTGCGGAAACATGCCATTTCTCGCCAAGTTCGTGCGGTACGAAGTCATGCTCTTGCTGGGTGGTTTGGCGGCCGTCATCGCGGCGCAACTGTTGGGCGGCGAGATCAACACCAAAGGCTTGTTATTTGGCTCTGACAGCCACGGGAACCGGTCACTCAGTCCTGGGCGAATTCAATTGCTGTTATTGACCATGGCCGCTGCTGGACAATACCTCACGCAAGTGCTTGGCAGTCTCGGCAACCTGAATCAGAGCTCGCTCCCGCCCGTTAACAACGAGCTTGTCGCTGGTCTCCTGGGGAGCAATGCCGTCTATCTCACTGGCAAGTTCTACAACATTTTTGTGCGCGACGTATTGGGGGTTCGAAATGGGAGGGGACAATGAGTAGCGCAACTCCGCTGACCACGTTGACCGTGTTTGCGGGCTGGGTGGTATGTATTTTTGTCTTGTTCCTCGGCGCGGCCATTATCGTGCTGATTGCCCAGGGAAAGATCAATCTCTCCAAGCTCATCAGTGAATCCAACGGCGACGCCAGCATGTCACGCTTCCAGTTGCTGGTCTTTACGTTTGTGGTGGCGCTTAGCTTCTTTCTCGTAGTGGCCTCCAGCCAAAAGTTACCCGACATTCCCGGCACCGTTCTGTCGCTGATTGGAATCAGCGCCAGCTCCTACCTGGTCAGCAAGGGGATTCAAACCAGCACCGACACGCGAAGCATCTCGATCTCGCCGGCCATGGCCACCGTTCAGGCGGGCCAGACCCAGCAATTCAAAGTGGCGGTTTCGATCGACGGACTGAATAAAGTTGTGTGGTCCATCCAGGCAGGCACTGGATCCATAACTCAAGACGGTCTCTATAAAGCCCCCGACAGAGCGGACGCAGCGGCAGGAGCCGACGCAGCCGCGCCTGCGGCCGCAACGCCGCCAAGAGCCTACGCAACCATCAAGGCAACCAGCGTTGATGATCCCAGCCTGGTTGACTTGGCCGTCATAACTCTGACGTAGAGGGAGCTGATTCATGCCCAAAAAGGCAGTCACATCAGCGGCGACGATGCTTCCGCTGGCCATCGGGCTCTTGAGCACTGCAATCATGCCTCCCGCGAAAGGCGGCGGAGGAGCCGCTGCATCCGGCGCCGCGACGACCGTTGAAGCCGTCGCCTGCGGTGAGGGAATCGAAGACTTTCGCGCCTGCCACACCACCTATCCAACCGGATGCAGTGCGAGCGGCAATTACGATCCCTATCTCAACCTGATGAAGAACCAGCTCAGTTGGGCGTCCACACAACCGGAGAGCTTCTTTACTACACTGCAGGAATATCAGGACTTGGAGGCGAAGTTGCCCGATGGTTTGGGAAAGTCGAACCACGGCGATAATCTGACCGCTCTGGCCAATCTCGGAGAGGGAAAAATCCATGGTGTGATCGGCTATCTCTACGACATTAAGGTCGAGGGGAAGGAGAGCAGCAATTGCCAGCTTGAGGGTGGAAACGACAATGAGAACGTCGATTACCACATCTTCATTGGCTTTGACGGCGATCTGGCCAAGAAAATCCATGACAAGAAACCACTGACCCCGGAGGAGCACAAAGCAGTTACGCAGCAATCCGTGATCGTCGAGATGACACCACAGTATCGCGACCAAAATCATCCGGAATGGACCGCCGAAGCCGTCTCTGCGCAGAAAGGGAAGCTTGTAAAGGTCGTTGGCCAGCTGATGGTAGACAACGAACACTACGTTTCCGGTCAGGATTGCGGGCGTAAAGACCACACTGCGAACTGCTGGCGAGCTTCCGTTTGGGAACTTCATCCCGTAACGGATTTTCTGGTGTGTGACAGCGGAACCTGCACCCAAACATCGGCTGGATGGAGTCCAATCGGGCAATAATTCCTGATTTTCGCGGCCGGCAGATCGCAGGTACCTTTTCAGTTACGCCGTGCTTGGCAGCATCGGCCATGGAAAATCCACCCCACCTCAAGCTAAGCCATTGCTCCTATACACTATAGCGCTACATAGCCCAATTTGGGCCGCGTCTGGCGTGCTCATTACGACAACGCCTGTGGCTAAAATACAACAGCAGATGCACCCTTCAAACTGTAATCTAAGTGAGCGCTGCGGTTCGATCTGCACGTATTGATCTACGAAAGAACAATTCGTAACCCTGCCGAATGCAGCGGCGTTGGACTCCATAGCGGAGCACGAGTTCATCTGCGAATCCTGCCGGCTCCGGCGGGAACCGGCATCGTATTTCGGCGCACCGATCTCGACGGCTTCGAAGTGGAAGCCATCTGCCGCAACGTCGCCAAAGTCAGTTACGCCACCAGCTTAATGAAGAAAGGCGTGCTCATTTCCACCACCGAGCACCTGCTGTCGGCGTTCATCGGCATGGGCGTTGACAACGCCATCGTAGAGCTTGACAACCTCGAGCTTCCCATTCTCGATGGCAGCGCGCTGCCGTTCATCGAGATGATCACCGAGCGCTGGTCTCCGCCAGCAGCGGCGCAAGCGCGTCTATCTGAAGATCCTGCGGCCGTACGAAATGCACGAAGGCGACAAGTTCATCGGCGTCTATCCCAGCGAACGCTACTCCGTCAGCTACGCCATCGACTTTCCCCATCCGTTGATCGGCAGCGAACGCTTCCAGGTCGAGCTCTCGAATGGCAGCTACATTCGGGAAATCGCCTCGGCGCGGACCTTCGGCTTCCTGCATCAGCAGCGCGAGATGCTGAACATGGGCCTGATTCGCGGCGCCTCGCGCGAGAACTGCATTGTGCTGACGCGCGATGATATTGACAATCCGCCGCTGCGCTATCGCGATGAGTTCGTGCGCCACAAGGTGCTCGACCTGATCGGCGATCTGGCGCTGTTCGGCAAGCGCGTTCTCGGCTACGTCAAAGCCGATCGCGCCGGACACGCGATGCACACCGCAATCGTTTCCCGCATTCTGCGCGACCAATCCTACGCGGAAGAGATCACGCTGAGCGAAGCTGCGGTCGCCGACTGGCCCGCAGAACCTCTCGCCGTCGCCGACTGAGCCGTTATTCTCAGCCGCTGACACTCGCCGATTCAGCTTCCTTTTCGCTACTCGCTCTTCGCGTCGTTGGGCCTGTCATTCCGAGCGAGGACTTCAGTCCGAGTCGAGGAACCTGCTTTTCTGAAGGCCAAAGCCTCGGCTGATTTCGGGACGAATCGCAGATTCTCACGCTGTTATTCCCCCTCACTTGTTTTCACCCAGAATCAACAACTTAGGTCATGAACCACTCGTAAAATATAGAGCCCGTTAGACTTGCAAGTAACGTATAGTGAGATAAGGACTTATATGCCAATAAAGAGCTATTTTTCACCCTGAATGTGCTAGACTAGCTAGCTAAATTAGGTGAAGCCAATATGCCAGCAAGTGAGACTAAACTGTTGTCGGTGCGACTGCCGGAAGGCGAGCGGCGCCGCATCAAGATGATGGCCGCGAGCCAGGGCGTGACCATACGGCAAGCCATCCATGAAGCCTTCGATGCCTGGGCCTTACAGCTTCAATCGGGTGCGGCCACTCCCGACGCTGCGCGCCTCACGCCCGCCGCCGCAGATTCCGGTAGACCGCGCCAGCCAGACCAGCCCGCGACACCCAAGCCGGACCGGCGTCCGGCCGATGCAAAACCTCCCTCGCCACCGGGCGGAGGTCACTCGCCAAAAGCCGAAGCGCCTTCGATCAACTGGCTTCTCCGGGCAGGCCGGTTAGATTGGTCTAAATGTGCAGCGGCGCAGAGCCTACCGGGAGAACGCGGCAACGTGTGGGTTGTCCGCGGCACTCGGGTGCCGCTGGCCCGCATCTTTAAGAGCGTTGCTGAGGGTTACCCGTTTATCGAAATCCAGGAGGTCTTCGGACTTACCCTGGAACAGCTCATGGCCATCCTGCAGTTCGCGGCTGAAGGTGCGGCGGCTGCCGCGCCTGAACGTTAGCCAGCCGTCGCGTGACCGTCCCAAATCGTCCTCTACCCTGGGTTAACGTCCAAAGGAAGGACGCGAACCCGGGGCACCCCTAGGCAAGCGGGTAGAAGACCTCGAAAGTTCGGATATCGTGAGTCTGAGCAGCACCACGCCGTCGAGGGTTTCACGGTAGAAAAGAATTACATTGCTTTCCGGACGGAAGGGCGTATAGTAGCCCAACTACGCAACAATGGCAGCCCCGGTTTAGCCGCGTCGGGGAACTCTGGCATGCCACCACAAACCTTTTGACGTAGGCGGTTTGAAAGCGGGGCGTGGCAGACCCGTAGATCTCAACCGCGGTGCAGCTCATTCCCGACGAACGATGGAGGCCGCATGCCCCAGGGAACGGATCATCTCTTAGCCAACGAATCGCTGCTCCACGGACAGGCGATCGTTTCCAACAATCGCATCTACCAAGTTGTCTTCCAGTCTGACGGTAACCTCGTGTTGTACAAGAACTACCCTGGCGCTCCCTCGCGGGCGCTATGGGCGTCGGGGACCAATGGGCATCCCAGCGACTCCTGTGTCATGCAGGGAGACGGCAACTTGGTCCTCTATGATCCTGGGAGTCACGCCATTTGGGCCGCAGGCACATATGGACATCCCGGCAGTCGCCTGGTGGTGCAGGACGATGGCAATCTGGTCATCTACCAGCCCAACAATGCTGCGTTGTGGGCCACCAATACGGTGCGGAAGACTCCGCCGAACGGGCCTCCCGCTACGGGAGCCCAGATGCTGCACGGACAGACGCTACCCCCGGACCAGCCCATTCACTCACCTAACGGACGCTACACCTTCGTCTTTCAGGGCGATGGCAACCTGGTTCTTTACAAGAACTACCCAAATCACCCCCGCAAGCCGCTGTGGGCCTCCGGCACCAACGGCCGGTCCGCCGTCGTTTGCATCATGCAGGAGGATGGCAACCTAGTCATTTATGACCCCGATGCCAACGCCCTATGGGCCTCCGGCACCAACGGTCACGCCAGCAGCCACCTCGTCGTGCAGGACGATGGTAATGTCGTAATCTATCAGCCCAACAACGCAGCAGTGTGGGCCACCAATACGGTGCAGAATGCAGTGCCGAGCGGTCCACCCGCTAACGGCGACACCATGCATCCGGGTGAGACGTTGCCCACCAATCACGCGATCACATCAGCCAATGGGCGTTACAGCTTCATTTTTCAGTCTGATGGCAACTTGGTCCTCTACAAGAGTTACCCTACGCACCCGAGGCGAGCGTTGTGGGCATCGGGAACCAACGGGCGTGCCGTTGATGTCTGCATCATGCAGGCTGACGGCAACCTGGTTCTCTATGATCCCGATGGGCACGCGGTTTGGAGCTCGGGGACCTGGGGCCACGCGGGAAGTAGGCTGGTGGCGCAGGACGACGGCAACGTGGTTATCTATCAGCCCAACAATGCTGCAATTTGGGCGACCAATACCGTGCAGAACCCGGTGCCAACGGGTCCGCGCGCCACTGGCGATGTGATGCAGCCGGGGCAGATCCTCGGGCCGAATCAGTCGATCCGCTCCGCGGGCGGGCGTTATCTTTGCGTCTTTCAGGGTGACGGAAACTTGGTACTATACAAGACCTACCCCAGCGGCAAACAGACCCCCCTCTGGGCGTCGAACACCAACGGGCGCCTTGCCGACGTCTGCATCATGCAGGGTGATGGCAACCTCGTGATTTACGATCCCGACGGCCACGCAATCTGGTCCTCCAATACGTGGGGTAACCCGGGCTCTCATCTCATAGCACAGGACGACGGTAATCTAGTGCTCTACCGGCCCAATGGGACCGCCCTCTGGGCGACCGGTACCAACGGCATGGTCGTACACTTCAAGACCCTCGTCGCCCTCAGTGCGGCGGTGCAGACGTACCTTGATCGTCAGTTCGCTGCCATGGATGAGCTCTATATCGATGGCCGGGTCAACACCACGCTCGGCACTTTCGAGGACCTGAGCGGCGACGCTACGTTGGCGACGCTGCTCGACCTTGACGTCGGCGCGTGCACCACGTCGTCACTCACCGGCGAGCAGAGCAGCCTCATGGGCCACCGGAACAATGCTGGCGCCCATGATGTGGTGGTGTATCTCGTGAGTACGCTCACTGGCGGCGCCGGCAACTTCGTGGGCTGCGCCTCACATCCGAGTGGTAGCCCGGCGTGCGCGATCGTTCAGGCGGCGGGCGCCGATTGGTTGACTGCGCATGAGGTTGGACACGTTCTGGGACTCTCGCACGTGAGCACTACTCCGGCCACGAACAGCGATTTTCTGATGTGGCCCAATATCGGCTGGACCAATTTGCCGCCCGACCTGGCATCGGGCGAATTCCAGACCATGCGTAACAGCGACTTGACCCCGGTAACTTGAGGAGGCTCGGCCATGAAGACCTACGAAGAAGTGCGGCAAATCCTCTCGATGATCGAACCCACGGAGGAGAACTTTTCGAAATTGAGCGCCGAAGACCTGCCGCACCTGCAGCGCATGCTCCACGACCCGGAGCCGTGGCGCGCGGCACGGGCGGTCCATGCCGCCAGCCGCCTGGGCTCGGTTGGGGCAAATGAACTGGTTCGCAGCGCGTCAACCGACACCCGACGGGAGGTGCGGGCCGCAGCAGCAACGGCCGCGCAGCGAATGTCACCCGAAATTGGCAACCAGATACTGGAAACCCTCCTGGATGACAACGACCTGAGTGTCAAGAAGCTGGCCATCAAGTCGGTCGGGCGCAACGCTTCTCCTGCAATACTAAAGAAGCTGCAGGCGATCAGTGAAAGAGAGGTCGATACCAACATCAAGCAACTTGCCGGTAAACAACTGCTCGTCGCGCGCTGATCGGCGCGGCTCCGCTGGTGTTTCGTCTTTTTCAAACTGGGTTGCGCTGTTTCCCCTCTGCCCAGGTTAGCGTCCAAAAGAAGGACGCGAACCCGGGGCGCCTCGCAACTGGCAACTGTTCTTCACTCGTACCTGAGCGCCTCGACCGGATCCAGCTTCGACGCCCGCAGCGCCGGCACCATGCCGCTCATCACCCCGACGACCAGCAACACAATCGCCGAGCCCATCACCGCCATCGCCGAGACCCGCAGGTGAATGTCGCCTTTGCCGGAAGTGTCTTCGAACAGCGGGCCCAGCAGCGGCAAGGTCAGGAATCACCATCGCGAGCACGTAGGACAGCGCAATGCCGATGACGCCGCCGAGCAGCATCAGCAGCATGGTTTCGGCAAGGAACTGAAAGCGGATATGCCACTTGCGGGCGCCCAAGGCGCGGCGCAGGCCGATCTCGCGAATGCGCTCGTCCACCGAAACCAGCATGATGTTCATCACGCCGACGCCGCCGATGCCCAGCGTGAGCGCGCCGATGAACATCAGCAGCACCTGCAGGCCGATGGTCAGCCCGTCGATCACCGGACGAAACTCCTCGCGCCCGAACATCTGGATGGCCTTTTCGTCGGTCGGCGAAAAGCCCTGGCGCTCGGCGACGGCCGCCAGCACCTGCGCCTTGGCCTTCTTCTCGAATTGCGGCGCCACCGGCGTGAACACCATCACCTGCGGATAGCGCGTGTTCCACAAGTCGCCCGCCGTCGTGAAACGGAATGAACACCGAGCGATCGTCGCTGGTGAAGTAGTTGGACAACTGCATCTTGCGGTCCATCACGCCGACGACGGTGAAGCGCATGCCACCGATTTCAACGGTTTCGCCGACCGCATTGCGCCCGCTAAATAGCTGGTCCTTCACCCGGTAGCCGAGAAAGACCACGCGTCGGCGCTCGATTTCGTCGCTGGAGTTGAGCCAGCGTCCTTCAAACGCATTCTCGTTGCGCATCTCGCCATACTCGGCGCAGACGCCGCGCGTCGCGGTGTTGACCATGCGATCGGCATACGCGACCGGCAGCCACTTCACCGTCTCCAGGCACGCCTGCTTCACCATGTTGGCCTCGTTGCGCACGGCCTCAAGATCGGCCAGTTCGAACTTGACCACCTTGCCGGCCCGCTGACCGCCCGGCTGCTCGCTGGTCTGCCCCGGCCAGGCAATCACGGTGCTCTTGCCGAACGCGTTGAAGGCTGATACCAGCACGCTGCGAAACCCGCTGCCATAGGCGATGAGCAGCGTGACTGCGACAATGCCCCACACGATCCCAAGCATGGTGAGCAGGCTGCGCGTGCGGCTGCGCCTCAGCGCGATCCACGATTCCTGCGTGATTTCCTTCATCATTGCCAGCATCAGCCACCTGCCTCGTAACGCAACGCTTCGATGGGATCGATGGAAGCCGCCTGCCGCGCGGGATACATTGCGGCCAGCACCGCGACCAGCCCGAGCAATCCGACCGACAGCAAGCCCGACTGCCACGTGGGCAGCAGTCCGGCGAAAAACTGCGGCATGGGCAGCAGATTGAACAGCGCGCAGAAGCCGAAGGAAATTGCCATGCCCAGCCCTCCGCTCACGAACACCACGATCATGGTCTCGACGAAGAACTGCATCATGATGTTGCGCGACAGCGCGCCCACGGCCTTGCGGACGCCGATCTCGCGGGTGCGCTCGCGCACCGCCACCAGCATTACGTTCATCACGCTCAGCCCGCCAAGGAACAGCGTCACCAGCCCGACCGCGCCCAGGAAGTACTTCATGCCGTCGGTCATGGTCTTGAAGGCCTGGGCCTCCTCGATGGTGTCCCATATGTTGGCCGCTTCTTTGTCGTGCGGATCGAAATTGTGCAGCCGCCCCAGCGCGGCCCGCACCTCGTGCTTGCAGGCCTCATGCTGGTCCACCGACTTCGGCGTCACCAGCAGTTGGTCGACTCCGTGCAGCGTCGCCGGAGGCTTGTTGGGGAAGTCCTCGTGCATCGCTGAGTACGGTACAAAGATCTTGTTGACATCGAAGCCGTCGTAGCTGGAATCCTGGTCCTTGGTCTTCATCACGCCGATGACCTTGTAGGGGATGTCGTTCAGATAAATGTTTTCGCCGATGGGATTGCGTCCGCCGAACAACTGCTTCCTCACCTCGGTGCCGAGGAAGGCGACGCGCCGCGTCTCCTTCAGGTCGCCCCAATCGTAGAAGCGGCCGTCGGCCACCGCGATGCTGCGGATGTCCTGGAACGGCGGGTACGAGCCGGTGACCGTCTGCGCGCCTGCGTTGTAGTTGCTGTGAATACGGGCGCGGCTGGTTTCAAGTTCGGGCAGCACCCACTCGCAGTCGGGAGAGTCCGCCTGCAATACCGGGATGTCGCTGTCCAGGTACTCGATCTGACGCCCGGCGCGGGCGCCGCCGGCCTGGAGGCTGGTGCGTCCGGCGAAAACGATCATCAAGTCGCGCCCGAAATTCTGCGAGACCTTGGCCTGTCCGACTCGCAGGCCCTCTCCCGCCGCGACCATCAGCACAATCGAGATGACGCCCCAGGCGATGCCGAACATGGTCAGCGCAGTGCGCAGCTTGTGTGCCCACAGCGTCTGAAAAACATCGCGAAAGAGGTCGCGCAGAACCATAACTGTGTTCCGGCCCGAAGCTTGGACGCAAGTCCAGCTAAGTGGTTATACGCAAAGAGGCTGGGTGCGGTTCGGGGAAAGGTGGGGGCCCAGTCTTGAGTAGCTCAGTTGTCGGCGCTGACACCATGTGCCGTCTGGCACTCGCAATCTGTGTCGCCGTCCGTGATATTGTTCTGCCGTGATCACCAGAACCGCCGCTGTTTTGACCGTCAGTGATTCCTCTGCCCGAGGCGAACGCGCCGATATCTCCGGCCCGGCGGCAGCCGACTTGCTTCGCCAGAATGGATTTGAGGTCACGCATCAGGAGATCGTTCCCGACGAGCAGGCCGCGATTGAGTCCGCGCTGGTTCGCCTCAGTGAGCTGGTGCAGCTGATCGTCACCACGGGAGGAACAGGCATCGCCGCGCGCGATGTCACCCCTGAAGCGACGCGCGCCGTTTGCTCAAAGCTGATCGACGGCATCCCCGAGCGCATGCGCGCTGCAGGGAGCGACGCAAACGCCGTTTGCCATTCTGAGCCGCGGCGTGTGCGGGGTGCGCGGACGCTCGCTCATTCTTAACTTGCCAGGCAGCCCAAGCGGGGCCGTTGAGTCGCTGCGTGTTGTGGTGCAGATTTTGCCGCACGCCATCGATTTGCTTGGCGGCAAGACCGGCCACGACGATGTAACTCTTAGCAGCTAGGGAGCTCCCGATAGCGTCGGAGACATGCTCACCGAGTATGGCTGTTACAACTCGAGCGTCTTCAGATACTCGCGGAAGTCAGCGCCCAAGTCGTCGCGTTTGAGGGCGAACTCGACCGTCGCTTTGAGAAAGCCCAGCTTGTCACCGGTGTCGTGGCGCTTGCCTTCAAAGGTGTGAACGCTCCACCGAGTGTGGCCGTTACAACTCGAGCGTCTTCAGATACTCGCGGAAGTCAGCGCCCAGGTCGTCGCGCTTGAGGGCGAACTCGACCGTCGCTTTGAGAAAGCCCAGCTTGTCGCCGGTGTCGTGGCGCTTGCCTTCGAAGGTGTAGCCGTAGATCTTCTCGTGCTTGAGCAATTGCCGCAGGCCGTCGGTGAGTTGCAATTCGCCGCCCGCACCCAGTTCGGTGGAGGCCAGCATCTCGAAAATTGCCGGTGTCAGAATATAGCGTCCGATGATGGCCAGGTTTGAGGGCGCATCCTCCTGCTTCGGCTTCTCCACCAGGTTCTGCACCTCGAAGAGGCGGCCATTCCAATCGCCTGGCGCCGGCTTGGCATCGAGAACGCCATAGGACGAGATGGCTTTGCCTTCGACAACCTGTGTCGCCAGCACCGAGCACCCTGTCTGGTTATAAACCCCGTCCGTCATCTCAATCATCTGCTTGAGGCAGGGGACTTCGGCGTCGATGATATCGTCGGCGAGAATGACCGCGAACGGCTCGTCGCCGATGAGTTCACGCGCCATCAGGACCGCGTGGCCCAGGCCCATGGCTTCCTTCTGGCGGACGTAGGCGATGTGAATCATGTCGGAGATCTGGCGAACGGTGGCGAGCAAGTCGGTCTTGCCGCGCTCCTCCAACATCTTTTCCAGTTCATAGCTGACGTCGAAGTGATCTTCGATGGCCGCCTTGCCTCGACCGGTCACGACGATGATCTGATCGCAACCCGAGGCCAGCGCCTCTTCCACACCATATTGAATGATGGGCTTGTCCACCAGCGGCATCATTTCCTTGGGCTGCGCTTTGGTGGCGGGAAGAAAACGCGTGCCGAGTCCGGCCGCGGGAAACACTGCCTTGCAGACCTTCTGTTTCATGAATCCTCTTGCAACTACCAGTACCTAAGGGCGTTCCATTTTCAGATGCTGGACGCGGGGCTAAAGGCCCCCTCCACCCCGAGTTAACCTATCACGCGCCGACCTGCTCGCCGGCCAATTGTTCGAGCAGCGACTTCAACCGCACCAGCACCTGCTCAGGCTGCTTCTCTTTGAGCGAGAATTTCAACACGCCTGCGGGCGTGAACTGGCTGCCGGGCTCTTCGGCGACGAAGCGCGCGAGGCGTTCCGGATCGACCGCGGCCTTCTCAGTGAAGCGGATGCTCACAGCTTCGCGACGGCGCTCGATCTGGGCGACGCCGATGCGCTGCGACAGCAGCTTCAGCGCAGCGTACTCCAGCAGGTTCTGCACCGCTGGAGGAGGCTCACCATAGCGATCTCCTAACTCTCCGGCAACGTCAGCGAGCTGAGACTCCGTCTCGACACCCGCCACGCGCTTGTACATGCGGAGCCGCTGGTTTTCCTCCGCGATGTACTCGGCGGGGATGCGAATGTTCAGCCCGAGGTTTAGTTGCGTCTCGGGCACTTCCTCGCGCAGCTCGCCCTTCAGCTCGCGCACCGTGTGCTCCAGCATGGTGGTGTAGAGCTCGAAGCCGACGGCCTCGATGTGTCCGCTTTGCTGGCCGCCCAGGAGGTTGCCGGCGCCGCGCAATTCGAGATCGAGAGCGGCAATCTTGAATCCTGCGCCCAGGTCGCTGAACTCCTTCAACGCCGCCAGCCGGCGCCGCGCGAGATCAGTCAAATCGCGGTCCGGCGGAATCAGCAAATACGCATACGCGCGACGATCGGAGCGTCCCACGCGTCCGCGCAGCTGGTACAGCTCCGACAGCCCATGCCGGTCGGCGCGATTGATGATGATGGTATTGCACAGCGGAATGTCGAGGCCGTTCTCGATGATGGTGGTCGCGACCAGGATGTCGGCCTCGTGGCGCATGAAAGCCAGCATGATGCGCTCGAGCTCGCTCTCCGGCATCTGGCCGTGGCCGACAAGGATGCGCGCCTTGGGCGACATCTCGCGGATCTTGTCGGCGATTTCGTAGATGCTCTCCACGCGGTTGTGCACGAAGTACACTTGCCCGCCGCGCTCCAGTTCTTTCTCGATGGCCGAGCGCAGGAGCTTCTCGTCCCAGGCGGCAACGACGGTCTGGATCGCCATGCGGTCCTTGGGCGGCGTCTCGATGACGCTCATGTCGCGAAGTCCGAGCAGCGACATGTGCAGGGTGCGCGGAATCGGCGTAGCCGACATGGTCAGCACGTCCACCTCTTTGCGAAGCTGCTTCAGCCGCTCCTTGTGGCGTACGCCGAAGCGCTGCTCCTCGTCCACGATGACCAGTCCGAGGTCGCTGAACTTGACGTCCTTGGAGAGCACGCGATGGGTGCCGATGAGAATGTCCACCTCGCCCGCTTCCACCTTGGCGATGGTTTCCTTTTGCTGCTTAGGCGTGCGAAAGCGGCTCAGCATTTCGATCTTGATGGGGAACGCAGCCAGTCGCTGACGAAAAGTGTTGTAATGCTGGAAAGCGAGAACGGTTGTGGGCGCGAGCACCGCGACCTGGCGATTGTCGCTGACCGCCTTGAAAGCCGCGCGCATGCCGACTTCTGTCTTGCCATAGCCGACGTCGCCGCACAGCAGGCGGTCCATGGGCGTGGCCGACTCCATGTCACGCTTTACGTCCAGGATCGCGTTCATCTGGTCTTCGGTCTCGCTGAATTCGAAGGCGTCCTCGAATTCGCGCTGCCATTCGGTATCGGCGGCGAACGAGTGGCCCTCGGCGGTCTTGCGCGCGGCGTAAAGCTTCAGCAGTTCCTCAGCCATATCTTTCATGGCCTTCTTTACGCGTGCCTTGGTCTTCAGCCACTGCTGCGTGCCCAAGCGGTTGAGTACCGGCTTCACGCCTTCCGACGAGCGATATTTCTGGACCAGGTCGAGCCGGGTGAGCGGAACATACAGTCGCGCGCCCTCGGCATACTCCAGCACCATGAACTCGACCGCGCCGCCGTCTTCCTGGGGAACTTCCTTCAGCCCCTGATATTGGCCGATGCCATGCTCAACGTGCACGACGTAATCGCCCACCGCGAGATCGCGAAAGTCGGAGAGAAACGCCGAAACTTTGGACTTCTGCCGCTGCGGATGCGCCAGCGAGACTTCCGGCTCATCGAACAGATCACGGGCGCCGAAGAGCACAAGCTTCGCCTCGGGTAGGGCCACTCCCTCGGGCACGTACGCCTTGACGATGGTGGTCGCCGCAACGTCTTCTTCAAAGTAGGTGGACTCCTCGACATACACTTCACTGCCCGGCTTGGGCGTGCGGCTGCCAATGCGGAACGACAGGTTGTATTCGTTGAAGACGTCCGCCAGCCGCTCCACTTCGCCCGTGCTCGAGACGGCAAAGATGACGCGCTGGCCTTCGCGTGCGAGACGGCCCACTTCCTCGGTCATCGCTGCAACCGAGCCATGGAAGCGGGTTGTGGGCTGGGTCTGCAAAGTCAGGTGCTCGCCGTCATCAGAACTCTCGATGCCCAGTTGTTCGATGGAGATCGTAGTCGCCTTCTGCAAGCGCGCGTGCCACTGTTCCGGATCAAAGTACAAGTCTTCGGGACGCACGAGATTGCCGACCAGGCTTCGCTCGTGCGCGTCGGAGGTCCTTGTCCACCAGGCGTCGTGTGTTTCTTCGAGCGCGTGCGGTTCATCGAGTAGAACAACCGCGCCGGGCACGAGATCGAAGATGCTGTCCTTCGCGCCGACGATGGGCGCGTACAGCTCCCAACCTGGAAAGACGGCAACCCCGGCGGCGCGCACCGCCCCTTCAATTGCTTCTGCGCCGCCGGCCAGCCGATCTCCGCTGAGTCGGGCGTTGATGGCCGCCAGCGTCTCCTCTTCCACGGGGGTTTCGGTAAGCGGCAGTAGAACAACTTCTTCGGTAGTTGCGGCTGAGCGCTGGGTGCTGGGATCGAACTTGCGTATCGACTCAACTTCGTCGCCGAAAAGCTCGATGCGAACCGGCCGGTCCAACTCGGGGGGATAGACGTCGAGCAAGCCGCCGCGATGCGCGAACTCGCCCGGCATTTCGACGACATCGACCTGGTTGTAGCCCACCATGCGCAAATGCTCGAGCAATTGGTCGGCATCGACCATCTCGCCACGACGAACGACCTTGGCGAGATCGGAATAGAACTCAGCATCACGCAACCGCATGACCGTCGCTGCCACTGGCACGATGACTACACTGGCCGCGCCGGTCGCAATCTTCCACAGGGCGGTGGCGCGGGCTTCCTGGATCTCAGGATGCGGCGACAGATTCTCGAAGGGCAGCACATCATAAGACGGCAGGCCGATCACCGCTTCAGCCGACACCGCGCCGGTCAATTCAGCGAGGGAGCGCACGATCGGCAGCAATTCGTCGAGGGCGCGATTGTCGGAGACGGTGACGATCAGCGGCCGAGAAGTCGCGCGATGCAACAGAGAATAAAAGAGAGCTTTGCCGGTGGGGTTGAGTCCGGATACACGAATCCGCGCCGCACCGCCCTTGACCTGGGTAACAGTACGCGTAAATGCGGCAGATTTTTCCACGTCCGCAAAGAGTTCGCGGACGAACGGGAGGATCATCGCATACTCAGTTTATCAGTCAATCACCCCTGTGAGCAGCAGGTGTCAGTTGCTAGCTCTCAAACGGTGGGCCGCATGCTGATGGTGGCAACCGACCACCGATAACGGGCTTTCAAAACTCCAGGTGTAACCGGAGTCCGGGCACCGTAACGGGACCGCGGACCTGATTGTATCCGGGGTTGTTGACGTGCTGCAGATCGAAGGCGAAGAAGGCGCCGCGCCAAATGTGTGTGGTGTAGAACACCTCCTCGATAGTTTCGCGGCCGTAAGTTAGCCCGCCATCGCCGAGAATGAACCCCAAGCCGCCATTGGCCAGATATGCCTGATGCGCCTTCGAGATGCCGCTGGACACGAATGCGGCTCCAGTGCGATCGAGGCTGCGATGCCAGCGCGTGCCTTTTACGTACACCCCCAACTCGACGCCTTCGTTATCTTCCGTGTAGGCGAACGACTCATGCTGCCCTTCGTTCCATCCCCAACGCCCGAACGCCCAGATGTCAGTGGACACTTCCTGCTGAAAATTAAACCCGAAACCGTACTTCACCGTTCCCTGCTTACGAGTGTCGGTGACATCTGGTGTGGGAGTCACACCGTTCAGATATAGCTGCACCGCCTCCTGGTAGTCGCCCATGTTGGCGTGGTTGACGTAATTCATGAAACGCAGCGTGGTGTCTTTATTCTTAAACAGCTTCGGGCGTAACTCCAGTTCGACGTTCTCGGCGCGAGCGCGGGCTACATCCGCATCGAGGTTGGGCCCGTTCGCGACCTTCGGCATCAAGACCTCCGCAAAACGCAGCCCCCAATTGCGGTCCTCGTAATCGAATATCGCTCCGATCGTGTAGCCCCGGGTATCGGCAGCGTAGTCCCACGCGCCGTTGTTGGCGATCACCCAATTCAGAAACTGATAGTGGCTATCGCTGCCGCCGACGTTGAGGTCGAAGAAATCAGCCATCGAGAACTTCCCGAAGCGAATCTCCAACCGCCGCACTGGAACCTGGGTGGCGAGCGCCAGTGCCGTCCGCTCCACTTCCATTTTCTCTTTGGATAGCGGAATGATCTGCTGGAGCATCAGCCGCGCGATGTACGGTGCGGTGCCGATCGAAGGATTGCGCACCACGTCCAGGTTGGTAAAACCGGCCAGCCCCAACGCGCCGCTGATGCCACCCCATCCCGCCTCTTCAACATCGAGATAAGCCATGGTGTTAGGGGTGAACTCGTAGCCGCTAAAGAATGTCAGCACGCGCGAGGTTGCATGTTCGGCATAGTTTTTCAGGCTGTTGGTCCCGCTGTACTGGGCATAGAAGTCCCCGTGTTCCTGAAAGACGAAGTTCGCCTGCCCGGAAAACCACCACTTCGAGGTCTGGCGAGTGCTCGAAGAAGGTGGCCTTGGGATCGGGAACGGGCGGCTGCGGCTCGGGAGCAGGTGGAACGTCCTGGGCAAGACCGCTCATGGTCAGCGCCGTGATCAACCCTGCGAGGACGAGAACTCTGCCACGGAGTTGCCGCAGCACCCCGGAGGCGCCGCACCACGCGATGGGTCGAATTACAGTAGGAATACACATGCGCAACTCGCAAGCCGTTCCTGAAAGGACTGTGGGTACGCTGCCGGGCAATCCCGAAGTCTCACATGTCGGCGTTACGGAGAGGTTACAAGCGGGCCATCCTGCCTGGTCCGCAGGGGCAGCCCAACGCCGCCAGAATCTCTTATATCATACCGGGGTAGGGTATATAAAGAAATTGCGAGCTGCGCCGAATCACTTCAGGTAAGCCCGGACGAGGCCAATCAGGTCTTCGCCCAACTCCTCGGGCGAATCCATTTTCTGGTCGGGATTCATCATGTGCAGGCGTATATGGTCTTCGAGGATCTCGGCCATGAGGCCGTTGACACCGCCGCGAATTGCGGCCAGCAGCATGAGGATGTCGGCGCATTCGTCGCCGGCCGTCAGGGCACGCTCCACGGCGGCGAACTGGCCGCGCAGGCGCTTCACCCGGAAAAGCAACTTCTGTTTTTCGCGCGAGACTTCCGGTAGCTTGTCTTGCATATAGGATAGGGGGGTATCCTATTACATCCTCGACGACAAATCCATCCCTCTCCCTGGGCTTCTTTGAACTTGACGGGGTCTGCTACGCTGAGCCAGAAATAGAACGACGGGACTCCGGCTTCGACGAAAACCCAGAGTTTTCAGGGTGTGAATCGTACTCAGTGGTACATTGTTGTGATTCAACCGATGTGCCTCGGGGAGTTCGCATGTCTTCCTCTTCCACCGCTCACGATCCGGCAACGCGCCCGGTAACGATCCTGTGCATTGCCAGCTATTACAAAGGCATCGATTTCATCCGCGAGTGCCGCCGGCAAGGCTGCCGGGTCCTGCTGCTCACGTCGCACAGTCTTGCCGATGCCGACTGGCCGCGCGACAGCATCGACGAGATGTTCTATATCCCGGACGTCGATAAGAAGTGGAAGATCGAGGATGTGCTGCTGGGCGTCAGCTATATGGCGCGCTCGGAGAACATCGAGCGCATTGTTCCGCTCGACGACTTTGACGTGGAGACGGCGGCAACCCTGCGCGAGCATCTGCGAATGCCGGGCATGGGTGACACCACGGCGCGCTACTTCCGTGACAAGCTTGCCATGCGGGCGAAGGCGCGCGATGAAGGTCTGCCAGTGCCGGATTTCATCCACGTCCTGAATTACCCAAAGCTGCGTGGGTTCCTCGATCGCGTACCGCCGCCGTGGGTGCTGAAGCCGCGCTCGTTCGCCGGCTCGATCGGCATCAAGAAGATCCATTCCGCCGAGGAGTTCTGGTCCGCGCTGGAAAAGCTTGGCGACCAGCAATCGTTTTTCCTCCTCGAACAGTACGTACCCGGAGATATCTATCATGTGGACTCGATCTTCTACGAGCGGGAGTTGCTGTTCGCCATCGCCAGCCGTTATGGACGGCCGCCGATGGATGTCTCGCATGAAGGAGACATCTTCACCACTCGCACCTTGCCGCGCGGTTCGGACGAAGAGCGGCCTTTAATCGCGCTCAACGAACAGGTGCTGAAAGCGTTCGGGCTGGTGCGCGGTGTCTCGCACAGCGAATTTATCCGCGGGCGCGATGACGGCAAGCTGTACTTTCTGGAGACCTCGGCCCGCGTAGGCGGCGCACACATCGCCGACCTGATCGAGGCGGCGACGGGCCTCAATATGTGGCGGGAGTGGGCCAA
The DNA here is from genome assembly GCA_963735855.1 of uncultured Acidobacteriaceae bacterium. Lineage (GTDB taxonomy): Bacteria > Acidobacteriota > Terriglobia > Terriglobales > Acidobacteriaceae > Bog-257. The sequence continues at coordinate 4,553 of CAVTMW010000015.1, read as the reverse complement.
GATCGAGATTGCCGGTGGCAAGTCGCCTTACCAGCCGCCAGTTCCACGCAGCGATTCCGCAGGCCTGCTCATTTCGCTGGCGCGGCAAGCGCACCCTGACACCTCTGCGTACAACGACCCGGAGATTGTGTGGCGCATGGACGACAAGGAGCACCATGTCGGGTTGATCGTGAAGTCACACGATCCGAAGCGGGTGGAAGAGCTCATGTGGAATTACGCGCAGCGCTTTCGCCAGGACTTCTTCGCTTCCGCGCCCCCGCGGGAGAAACCCAGCGATTGAGCCGCAGTCGTCCATTCAGACCATGACCGTAAGAGCGCGCGAGAGACACCTTGCAATGATCATCGTTCGGCCGTTCTCGGCGATTGGTTCCCTTCGAGGCGTCGCTTGACCGCGCTGAACACTTTGTTCGCCCTCGATCGCCACCACACCACCTCAGGGCAGGAAATTGTGGCTGGACTGACGACCTTCACCACCATGTCCTACATTGTGGTAGTGAACCCGGCCATTCTCGCGGCCGCGGGAATTCCGGAAGGGCCATCGTTCGTGGCGACCGTGCTGGTGGCGGCGTTCGGCTGCTACTTCATGGCGTTCTACGCCAATCGCCCCTTCGCCATCGCACCTTACATGGGCGAGAACGCTTTCATTGCTTTCACAGTCTGTAAAGTACTCGGCTTTCCCTGGCAAACGGCGCTGGCTGCCATCTTCATCGCCGGCGTGCTGTTCATCATCATGACGGTCCTGCGTCTGCGGCAATGGATCGTGGACGGGGTGCCGACTTCGCTCCGGTATAGCTTCGCGGTGGGAATCGGCTTGTTTCTCACCTTCATCGGCTTGAACGAAACGGGCTTGGTGAGGCTCGGCGTTCCCGGCGCGCCGGTGCAGGCGGGAAACCTTACCTCGCATCCTTCGCTGGTGGCCATGTTTGGGTTCGTCCTGATTGCGGTCCTGGTGATTCGCAAAGTCCCGGGCGCAATCCTGCTGGGAATCGTGATTACCGCAATCCTGGCTTTTCTGGTGCAGACGGCAGCAGCGCCGCACGGTATCATCAGCGCGCCACCCAGCATCATGCCCATTGTGTGGCAGCTCGACTTTCGGGGAGCACTCGCCTGGCGAGCGTTTCCCATTGTGCTGACCATCTTCATCATGGCTTTTGTGGACACCATGGGCACGCTGATCGGGCTTTCAGCGCGGGCAGGCTTCCTCGACGAGAATGGACAGCTACCGCAGATCGAACGCCCGATGCTGGTCGACGCCGTCACGACTTGTGTCGCTCCCGCGTTGGGGACGACCACTGCGGGCGCATTCGTCGAATCGGCGACTGGAATTGAAGCTGGTGGCCGGACCGGACTTACTGTTCTCGTTACTGGAACCTGTTTTCTGCTGACGCTTTTCTTCGCGCCGTTCGTTGCCGCCATTCCGGCACAGGCGTTCGGGCCGGCACTCATCATCGTGGGATTGTTCATGCTGGCGCCGATCACGCGCATTGATTTCGGCGACTACTCGGAATCCGTTCCAGCCTTCGCAGTTGTGGTCTTAATGGCCTTCACCTTCAACATCGCCATTGGAATCTGCGCGGGCTTCGTGCTCTATCCGATCTGCAAACTAGTGGCTGGGAAACGGAGTGAACTAAAACCCGGACTGTGGGTTCTTACCGCGCTGTCATTGCTGTTCTTCGTCTTCTATCCTTACGGATAATTCACGAGCCGCTTGGCTCGCCGGTGACGCGTTGCGGCTTTCGAATTACTTCGTCTTTGATTTCCCTCCTGAAGGGGGCACGACCCGCAGATTGTTGGTCACCTGAAACGTTCCCGGCACCTGGTTGGCGCGCATTCCGGCCAGGTTCTTGTCGGTCTCGTTGTCCACAACTCCGTCGAGAGTGATGCGGGCGTTCTTCACGATGATATGAATCGGAGGCACAGCCATGTGACCGTACTTGAACAGCGAACCATAGCTGTAAATGGCGTGATAAACCTGCCGTCGAATGCGATCGTCCATCGGGCTTGGCGGAAGCACCTCAATGTTGTTGACCACTTTATCGACGCCTTCAATGTGCTTCACTGCATTCTCAGCGTCCGACTTGACGACAGGGTTCACAACTTGACCTTCCAGCGTTACCGTGCGTCCGTCAATTCGATAGGTGAGATTGTCGAAGACGCTGTAGTAAGGCAGCATGACCAGCTTGTGGCGGACTTCCTTGATGAGCTGGTCTCGGGCCTCGGGACTGAGCGCTTCGTTTGCCTCCAGGTCTTGCGCACCGCCGCTTGGCTGCACTTGCGTTTGATTGTCGGCTTGGATCGGGCGAACAGGTAACGCGGCGAGAGCTACGACGAAACTCGTAAACGCTACGAACACCAGGACTGCGCTTGTGCAGGTTCTGCGCATTCTTTCCTCCGTAATGGCGAAAAAACTCTACAACTCCGCGCCTGGATTAACAACCTCCAGCGTTGCTTTTTTGGATGCAACGAAAACGGGAGCCGTAGCCCGCACACCCCGGGGCGTCCCCCAATCCAGGAATGGAAGGGGACGAAATAACGTTCGTCGAGCGCCTGCGACACTGCGAGAAAACTACAGCGGGAGTTAGTCAGCCGTCTAGCACTCTTCGTCGACGGGCTGCCAGTAAGGCGATCGCACCTTCTTCTGCACGCCGGGCGTGACCGCCTTTTCGCGATAGCAAAAGCGCTGCAGGATCGCCTGTTTCATCTCAGCCTTCCTGATGTCTACATCCAGGTCCGGTTCCAGTACTGCTGCTGCCGATGAATCCATGATCGATGTATGTAACATTCCTTCTCCTCAAGAAATTAATCCGTCGCAACTTCGCCGCGGACGGTCAACACGGGACACGCGGCCTCCCGCACAATCTCATAAGCGTGCGGCCACATCAGGCGGTTGAGCAGCCCAGTCCGCGGGCGCACGCCCACTACCACCAGATCGGCATCGATTCCATTAGCGGTGTAGAGAACCGTTTCCACCACCCGTCCCACTTCAATACGGAATCTGCAACGCAAGCCTTTGGCGTCGTCGCCGAGAAGGTTTTCGACTTTCTCCCGCAGCGCCTGCATCACGCGCTCCCGGTCCACTTGTGCCTCGGCTGGCCAGCGCTCGATGACGTGAAGCATGGTCAGCGTCGCGTTATGCTCCCGAGCCATGGCAGCGGCGTAGCGTGCCGCCCGCTCCGAGGCGGGAGAGAAGTCAACCGGCACAAGTATGTTCTTCGGGTTGCGGCCTCCCGTGATCCGGTCCAGGTGCGGCCCCAGCGTCAGCACCGGCACAGGCGAGTGCCGAAAGACGTTCTCGGCAACCGAGCCCATCAGCGCCCGGCCCAGACCGCCGCGGCCGTGGGTGCCGACCACGATCACATCAATTTCCTTCTGCTGGGCAAAGTCCAGGAGGGCCTGTACAACGTCGCCTTCCAGCAGGAACAGGTGGTAGTCTTCACCCTCGATGTAGGAGTGCTTTTTTCGCAACTCGCGCTTCAACTCCAGCAGATCGCGGCGGGCTGCGTCCTTGGCGGCCATGTAAGCCTCCGGACCGGCCATCATGAATTCATCGCTGGGAACCACGAAGACCACATAGGCATTCGCCCGGTATCCATGCGCCAGCTCCAGTCCGAAGCTAAGGGCCAGGTTGGAGCAACTGGAAAAATCTGTCGCGATGAGCACATTGTGGATACCCACCCCGACGGGTGTGAGCTGTGCTGTAGCCATTTTGCGCGACCATTCTCCCCACGCGGTGGGGGCGCTGCAGGGAAGCCTCCAACCAGCCGACCTGCCGGCAAGCGGTTCCCAGTTTCCTGATTCCTTTGTAACCCACGCCGGACCGGAATGCTGTGACGCACGTCAAGTGGCTTGGTGACGAGTGAGCAGGTGCCACTCTTCGCCGTCCGCCGTTCGGTGGGCGCTCGCCAGGGTGGCGCGCAGGAAAGGACAGTTCGTTCCCTAGCGTCGCGTAGCTAACTTTACACCCCGCTATTGCCCAACTGATGGCGGGGTACCCCCTCCTGCGGCTTACTTAGAATGAGCAACTTAGACATGAAATCTCTGTGAATGATAGATTCTAAAAGACTTATATGTAAATGATAGATTCTCAATGAGTTAGTGGCCATTCCCCAGTTGAATCAGTCGTTCCTTCAGCGCTTTGCGGTTGGGTCTTGCGAACCAGCCACGCGCTGCTTCTGACGACTGACCCCAGTCCCTTATCCCCGATTTTCAAAGAACGTCTCCGCCGCACACAACGGCTTGGGCCTCAAACCCAGACCTCAGCCTAGGACGAGAGGCAACGGCGGACAACAAAATTCGGCCCGATCAACTTACGAAGGTAACCAGCTTGTCCCGAATCGGGACGCAGCAGCAGCACCTACGTCGGATGGAAAAGAGGAATCCGGGCCTTTCGGAAACACGTCCGCCCAACCCGCAAGGGCTCTGCCGTGCCCGGGGCACCAGGGATTTCTTCGACGCCTTTACCTCGCCCTGAAGGGTGGGCCATCGCCAGGAGTTGCGCGAGGCGCAACTGCGGTCGCAGCCAGTCAGGGAATCCAGGCTAACGGCGTTAGGTT
>CAVTMW010000014.1:0-236803 GCA_963735855.1 uncultured Acidobacteriaceae bacterium | reverse complement strand
GTGGGGCAGGCAGGTCCGCGGCGGTGATCTTGTGGACCGTGCCCGGTTTTTCGTACCTGTAGTCGGTGAACGGACCTTGGGGCGAAGCGGCTGATTGCGCATTCTTGCCACTCTGGGAACATGCCGGACAACTCGATAGTAGAAGAGCAAACGCCAAAGACGCAGATGCGTTCCAAACGATCTTCATGAATCTTTCTTCGCTCCTTCGGGGTCAGGTAACGGTGCGCGCGCCACATCTGACGACGAGACTGGTCACGCACTTGCTCAATTAGATGAAGCAGTCAAATTCCGGTATGCGAGAAAAACCGGGCGGCTTTCTGGACACGGCCGCAGGGCAGCTCCTTCGGTGCGCCCAGTTGCAGAACTTCAGCGAGAGGTCTAGGCTGATGGGCAAGTGGCGGGGTTTAACGTGTTCAGCCTCAGTTTTGTGGTCATCATCGCGGGGCTTGCCTTTGGCGGCGCAACAACGCTCATCGGGTTCGGTGGTCTGCTGGGTACGTCGTTTCACCGCGCATTGGGAACGCCGCTGCCCCTGCCCACGCTGCATACCCCATTCGAGCGGCGTCTCTATATAGGAGTGGGAGTCGTAGGGTTCGTGGTCTGGATCAGCGCGTTTATCTATAGCCTGAAGATCGCGCCGTAACACCGCACAGAGCAGTCTCACATTGTTGTATAGGTGGAGCACCGCTTCAGCGGTGCATTTGGGATTAGGTGTTGTGAGCCGGCTTCAGCCGCTGAGGGTAACAAAACATTACCTCAGGCGCTAAAGCGCGCTTTCAAAGCTGAGGTAATTATGCACGCCTGGAAAGCGTGCTCCACCTGTCAGCGTGCCGTACTCTTCGATCCTTGAGCAACTCAGTCTGCTGCTTCACTCCCGCCCAGTTCCGCCATCTGCTCGATGTACTTCTCTGCGTCGAACTTCTTGCGCGCCGCCTTGCCCGACATGTAACGAATCATCCCGAAGATGGGCCGCTCGAACCATGGACGGTCAAACTTGCCGGCAATGGCCCAGGCGATGCCCGCGTAGCCATTCGGATCGCGCCCGTCCAGAAAGTACTTGTCGTTGAGATAGACCGCCGTCTGGTAGGCGACCGCCGGAGACACACTCCACTCCAAAATTTTCTTCGCCCAGTACATTCTCATGTAATTGTGCATCCACCCAACATGGAGCATTTGGCGCTGTGCGGCGTTCCACAGGTCGTCATGGGTTTCGGCTTGCTCCAATTGCTGGCGCGAATACTTCACGGGCCGCTCATCGCGCGCGTGCGCAGCCAACGTGCGGTGGGCCCAATCGGGCGCGCTTTCGATGGAGTCATACAGGGGATTGAAATGCGCGAAGTTGATAGACAGCTCGCGCCAGGTGATGAGCTGATCGAGGAAGGCATCTTTCGCCGCACGCGGCGCTTTCGCCTGTTCCACGGCCAACGCCACGGTGTGCGGACCAATGTGCCCGAAGTGCAGATACGGCGACAGCCGGCTGGTGCCGTCCACTTCCGGCTTGCCGTGACGCTCGGGATAATGAGCCAGCTTGTGGGTGACGAAGTCTTGTAGCAGCCGGAGACCTTGGCTGGTCCCGCCGTGAAAGGAATCGACCGGCGGCACCGAGCGGTCGAGGCCTTTCCAGTCTTCCGTAATGTCGAACGAGCCGTCATCGGGGAGCGCTTGCAAGCTACGCGGTTTCTCCCACGCGATCTTTGCTCTAGGGTTATGCGACGGCGTAAGGAACTCATCCAGCCGCCGCTGTAGTCGTGGCCGAATGATGCGCGCCGCGTACTGCCCCTTCTCCAGCAGCTCTGACGGGACGAGCACGTCGGCATCCACCGTCCACAGCGGCACGCTGAGCTTCTTCGCCGCTGCTTCACGCCACTGGCGTGGTTCGCGCATCGGATTCTCGTCGCCGACGACCAGCGAAGCCTTGACCTCGTCGCAAAACTTCACCAGCGAATGTTCGGGATAACGGCGCAGCACGAAGCCAATGCCGCGCTTGCGGGCGCGTTCCGCGATATCCGGGATGCCCTGTGCCAGGAATGCGTAATGCCGCAGGTTCGCGTGCGGATAGAACGGCACCGGCGCAAAGAAAATCACTACGGGTTGTCTGCAGAGCTATTGGCCGCTTGAACCGCTACGTCGAGCGCAGGATTGTCGAGCGCGCGCTGGGCCCGCTGCATCCAGTACACGACGCACCGACCGGCGGGCTCCGGCGCCCCTGCGCGACGTACGGTTACGCGAGGATTGGACAAAAGGTGCTTCAGGCTGGGCATCGATAAGGTCCTTAAACCTTCAGGTATCGGATGAAAGCAGTGGCGGCCTTCGTCTACTAAGCGACTGTGACATTTACCTGAGGCGTACGGAATCACGCCCGGCAATTTTTGACTGCGATGAAAATCAATCCAGGTCGCGCCATCGGAAGAGCAGCTCAAGTTCGCTCCGCCGCCAGCACTTCGTCGGCCACCGCCGCGGCCTCCACTGCCGGCTTCACGTCGTGAACACGCACGATGTGCGCTCCGCGCAGAATGCTGGCAACCATCGCCGCCAGCGAACCGTAGAGACGCTCGGTCGGCGGCGCATCGGCACCCGCGCGCTTGCCGAGCGTGCGCCCCACGAACGATTTGCGCGAAGTCCCGGCCAGAAGCGGAAACCCCATCCGGTGCAACTGATCGAAGCGCGCCAGTAGCGGGTAGTTCTCTTCGAAGTTCTTGCCAAAGCCGAATCCTGGGTCGAGCACGATGCGCTCGCGCCGGACTCCGTGCTCGAAGGCGACCTGCACCCGGTTCGCCATGTCGTGCTCCAATCGTGCAACGATGTCCGACTCCTTAGGCAAATTGCGCCACTGACTCGGTTGACCGCGGGTATGCATCAGCACCACGCCGCACTGCAGCTCAGCGCAGGCGCCTGCCATCTGCGGGTCCCACTGAAAAGCGCTGACGTCGTTGACAATCTCCGCTCCAGCGCCGCAGGCGGCCCGCGCGACCCCGCTCTTGTAGGTGTCTATGGAAACAATGGCGTCCGGGCGAGCGCGCAGGACTCCCTCGATCACCGGCATCACGCGCCGCAACTCTTCGTCTTCGGTGACAGCTGGCCGAGTGCTAACAGCAGCGCTGCCTTCGTTGGCCGCGACGATCGACCCAGGTCGCGTGGACTCGCCACCGATATCAAGCATGTCGGCCCCCTCCCCCAACAATTGCAGCGCATGTTCGATGGCCCGCTCCGCATCGAGGAATTTACCCCCGTCTGAGAAGGAGTCGGGCGTGACATTCACCACGCCCATGATGAGGGTACGCTGGCCCAATTCCAACGCGCGTGAACGCAACTGCCAGCGATAACGGGGACGCATGCAGACGATTGTAACTGTCGAAGCCGCCGGACCATTGCGGAAGAGTGTGACGGTTTATTTGCGTCGCAATGCTAAAATCCAAGCAGTAGTGCTATGTACCGGGGCCGTAATCTCGCCGCTGTTGTTCTGTTCTTCGCGCTGCTGGCGCAGGCGTTCGCAGCCTCTCGCAAGCCGGTCGAAAAGCCCGATGGTTCCAAAAAGCTCGATCACGACCTGCAGCAAATCCTCGGCGATCCCGCCGTGGCGCGCGGTTTGTGGGGAATCTATGCGGTCTCGCTCGACACTGGCAGGCCGATTTACGCGCTGAACCAGGACAAGCTTTTCACTCCTGCCTCGAATGCCAAGCTGTTCACCACAGCAGCGGTCTTCGGGCTCATCGGGCCCGACTACCGCTTTAAAACCACGGTAGAGACCTTCGGCTCGCTGGACAAATATGGACGCCTGAACGCCGATCTGGTGGTGGTGGGGCGCGGCGATCCCAATCTTTCGGGCCGCGCTTTGCCCTACAACCTGCGCACCGAACGCAAAGCGCCGCCCATCCAGGTGCTGCAGAGCCTCGCTGATCAGCTGGTGCTGCACGGTTTGAAGTACATTGACGGCGATGTGGTGGCCGACGATTCCTATTTCGTTTTTGAGCGTTATGGGGAAGGCTGGTCGCAAGACGATCTGGCGCGCGAGTGGGGCGCTCCGGTTTCGGCCCTCACCATCAACGACAACGTCATCTTCGTGGACATCAAGCCGGCCGACCGTCCAGGCGAGCGGGCGTTTCTCAACATCACACCCTTTCCCGAATACTACAAGATTGACAACCGGGTGATGACCACGCCTCAAGGCACCGGGCCGCGAACGGTTTCCATCAATCGCGAACCGGGATCCAGCCAGCTCACGTTGTGGGGCAACATTCCCCAGGACGATCCCGGCTTTGGAGAAGCCCTGGCCATCGAAGATCCCGCTGACTTCACCGCGCGGCTCTTCCGCCAACTGCTGGAGGAGCGCGGCGTCACTGTCTACGGACGGGCGCGCACCCATCACACCGAGCTGGCTTCGACGCAGACCTTCAGCGTCACCTCCATCGCATCGGGCGGCGGAGACTCCACCCGGCCGTCGGTGCCCGCGCCTTTGGTGCTGGCGAGTTACCAGTCGCAACCTGTTTCGCTGGATCTGCGGGTGATCAACAAGGTGAGTCAAAACCTGCACGCCGAGCTGATGCTGCGCCTGCTTGGCAAGGAGAAGGGAACTTCGGGCTCGATCGAAGGTGGACTGGAAGTGCTGCGCGGATTTCTGGTGAACGCCGGTATCAAGCCGGACCAGTTCGCTTTCTATGACGGCTCTGGTCTGTCGCGCGAGGACCTGGTCACGCCGGAGGCGGTGGTTACCCTGCTGCGGTACTGTCACCAACAGCCGTGGAGCCAGCTCTACGAAGGCACTTTGCCGGTCGCGGGCGTGGACGGATCACTCGGCGAGCGCTTTCGCAACACTCCGGCCGCCGGATCGGTCCGCGCTAAAACGGGATCGCTTCTGCACGTGTATTCGCTCTCCGGCTACGCCACCACGCAGAGTGGCCAGCGCATTGCCTTCTCCGTCATCACCAACAATAACAACATGCCGTCCAAGAAAGCGCTCGACACCATCGACCACATTGTCGAACGATTTGTGGAAGACAAGAAGTAGAGCGGAGATCCACTACAGCCCCACCTCAATCCTGGATCTGGGATCAAGATAGTCGCGCAGCCCGTCGCCGATAAAGTTAAAGGAGAGCACCGCGAGCATGACAGCGGCGGCGGGGAACAGGACCAGGTGCGGCGAATCGAACAGGTGCGACCGCGCATCGTTCAACATCGAGCCCCAGCTGGCTGCCGGGGGGGGCACGCCCAATCCAAGGAAGCTCATGGTCGCTTCCGCCAGAATGGCTCCGGCCATGCCAATCGCGGCCTGCACGATGATCGGCTGAATAATGTTTGGCCAGATGTGGCGCACCACGATTCGCACATCGCTGGCGCCCAGCGCGCGCGCCGCCTCGACAAATTCGCGCTCCCGCACTGCCAGCACCTGCGCTCGCACCAGGCGCGCATAGCCTACCCATCCGCCGAGCGACAGCGCGAAGATCAGGTTGAAGATGCCCGGACCGAGAAAAGCCACGAAGGCGATGGCCAGCAGAATTCCCGGGAACGACATGAACGCGTTCATCACGACCACGTTGAGCACCCGATCGGTTACCCCGCCGTAGTAACCGGCGATGGAGCCGAAAATCATGCCCAGGGTAAGCGAGGCTGCCACCACGCAACTGCCGACCAGCATCGAGATGCGCGCGCCGTAAATGATGCGGGAGAGGATGTCTCGGCCCAGTTCATCGGTGCCGAACCAGTGTGCAGCCGACGGCCCCAGCAGGCGGGCCGGCAAATCGATGTGCGCCGGATCCTGCGGAGCAATCCAGGGTGCAAACAAAGCGCACACCACAAAAACTGCCACCAGAACAACGCCCGTGGTCGCCAGCACGTTGTAACCGGCAGCGCGACGGAGAGAAACCAGTTGGGCGGCAGACGCCATCTCGCGTCATCTTAAATGAAAACGGCGGCGCCACTCCACGCGCCGCCGAACGACGAAGATTCTCTGCGTCTACTTGATTGTGATGTCTCGTATCAGATTGCTGGAAACCGCGATCGCGTTCTCGACGCGCTTGTTGATCACCTGCTGCTCTTTGCCCTTGTCGCCAAACTGCTTCATCCGCAGTTCCAGGACCTTCATGCCCAGACCGTCGAGAGCGGCCATGTTTTTGTAGGTGAGGATAAAGCCGATGTCCCAGTCCTCAATGCCGCTTTTCGTCTGGTTCAGGAAAATGCCATAGTCCTGAATGATCCCGGCGCTCTTCTCACTCTCCCAGAGCGGCTTGATGTTGTTCTTTATATCGTCCATGAACGCGTTGAAGTGCCCGGGCAGGATGTGGACCAGGGTGACGCGGCTTACCGGACCTTCGGTGTACTGGTCCTGGGCAACGCCCGTCGCCAGTAGTAACAGAGAAAGACACAACAACCCTAATGCCAGTCGTACGGCTTGCTTCATAGATACAGCCTCCTTTGTGGGTACGTGCGAAGTCTGCCCTATCGAATTTGATTCGTAAAGGAAAAACCGCCATCAGAGCGGTGTTTAGCGATTCTTTTTCGTTTCCTCCGACGTTATGGTCAGAGATCCCATCACGAACCGGTTAGCAGAAGGGGGAATACACAGCACCAAATGGCGGCGAAACTTTTTCGCGGCATCGCTATCCCGGGTCTAGAATCTAGGGTTCAGGCGCGCCGCCTGCGTCTTGGAAAATCGGCCCCATGCTTCCTTTCAAACTGGTTTATAGCGAGAAGTATTTCCTGCCCATCGGCGAGCACGTCTTCCGCGCCGACAAATATCGCCTGATTCGCGAGTTGCTTCTGCGGGAGCACGTGGCTGACGAGAGCGATTTCATCGCTCCCCAGCCCGCCAGCGAAGCCGATGTCCTGCTGGTGCATTCGCCGCTCTATGTCAACAAGCTGATGGAAGGAAGTCTCACGGCTCGCGAAGAACTGGAGATGGAAATTCCGTATTCGCCGCAGGCTGTCGATGCCTTCATGCTCCACACCGGCGGCTCCATTCTGGCGGCGGAGCGCGCCCTCCAGGACGGCGTCTGCATCAACATCGGCGGTGGCTTTCACCATGCCTTTCCCGAGCACGGCGAAGGTTTCTGCATGATGCACGATTTTGCGGTCGCCATTCGCGTCATGCAGAAGCGAAAGCTCATCGGACGCGCCATGACGGTGGACTGCGATGTTCACCAGGGCAACGGCACCGCTGTTATCTTCGGCAGTGCGGCTCACAAACCAAACAAGCTGCCGTCCTGGTCGGCTGCGGCGCTGGGCATTGCTCCGGACCGCAACGCTGAGCGACGGCCCGAGCAAGGACGTGTTCACCATCTCGCTGCATCAGGAGAACAACTATCCGTTCATCAAGCCGGCCTCGTCGATTGATGTCAACCTGCCCGACGGCTGCGGCGATCTGGAATATCTTGCATGGCTGGACAACGCCTTGAGCTCGGGACTGCGGCAGTTTGACCCGGAGCTGATCTGTTACGTGGCTGGCGCCGACCCTTTCCGCGAAGACCAGCTAGGCGGTCTGAACTTGACGATTGAAGGACTCAAGCGCCGGGATGAACTGGTCTTTCGTGCTGCTCGAGCCCGCGATATTCCGGTGATGGTCACCTATGCCGGGGGATATGCCAACAGGGTTGAGGATACAGTTGCCATCCACAGCAACACGGTGATCGCGGCCGCCGAGGTGTATCGCACAGCCTCCACCGAGACGACGAACTAACGCCCACAGTGCTTACCGCCGCCGGCTGCTGCTGCCGCCCAGCAGCGACCCGAGAACACCACGCACGATCTCACGGCCCACGCTGCTTCCGATCGTGCGAGCTGCGCTCTTGGCCATTGCGGTTCCCAGAGAATCGCCGCGCCGTCCGCCGCTGCCTCCTCCCATGCCTAGCGATCCCAGAGAGGGCAGGTTGGCATACCACGGTTGAGACTGTCCTTGTGGCTGGCCCGATCCTTGCGCGGGCGGCTGCCCAGCCCGGCCTTTCAGAAGCTCATAGGCCGACTCGCGGTCCACGGCGGTGTCGTACACGCCCGCGACGACCGAGCTGGCCATCAGTTGCTGACGTTGCTCCGGAGTGATCGGCCCGATCTGGCTGTGAGGCGGACAAACGAGTGCGCGCTCCACGATGCCCGGCGTGCCCTTTTCGTCCAGGAACGAGACCAGCGCCTCTCCCACTTCCAACTCGGTGATGGTCTTTTCCACATCGAGCTTGGGGTTGGAGCGGAAAGTTTGCGCCGCCGCCTTCACCGCCTTCTGATCCTTCGGAGTGAATGCGCGCAAGGCATGCTGCACTCGGTTGCCCAGCTGCCCAAGAACGTCTTCCGGCACATCAATCGGGTTCTGGGTAACGAAATACACGCCGACGCCCTTGGAGCGGATGAGGCGAACGATCTGCTTCACCTTGTCGCTGACAACCGGTGGAAGGTCGGCAAATAACAGGTGCGCCTCGTCAAAGAAGAAGACCAGCTTGGGCTTGTCCGGATCGCCGACCTCGGGCAGGCGCTCATAGAGTTCAGTCATCAGCCAGAGCAGCAGCGTCGCATAGACGCGCGGCGAGCGGATCAGCTTGTCCGCCGCGAGGATGTTGATCAAACCATGGCCGTTGGAGTCCGTCTGTATCAGGTCGTCGAGGTTGAGCGCGGGCTCGCCGAAAAACTTGTCGCCGCCTTCCTGTCCCAGCGTGACCAGGCCTCTCTGGATGGCGCCGATGCTGGCCGCGGAAATGTTGCCGTACTGCGTCTGGAAATCTTTCGCGCTGTCTCCGACATGCTGCAGCATTGCCTGCAGGTCCTTCATGTCGAGCAACAAGCAGCTGACTTTCATCGGCGATCTTGAACACCAGCGACAGCACTCCGGACTGCGTGTCGTTGAGGTTGAGCAAGCGGCTGAAGAGCAGCGGGCCCATTTCCGACACCGTCGTGCGGATCGGGTGTCCCTGCTCGCCGAAGACATCCCAAAACGTGACCGGGCATCCCGAGAAGGTGAACCCGTCAAGCTTCAGCTTCTTGATCCGTTCCGCCAGTTTGGGGTTCTCTTTGCCCGGCTGGCTGACCCCGGACAGATCGCCCTTCACATCCGCGGCGAAGACCGGCACGCCGATGCGGCTGAAGCTCTCCGCCATGACTTGTAAAGTTACGGTCTTGCCGGTGCCGGTGGCGCCGGCAACCAGGCCGTGGCGATTTGACATCTGCGGCAACAGGCACTGCTCGTCTTTGCTTTTCGCGATCAGAAGAGGTTCGGTCATAGAGGTCTTTGCCTTCGGAAGTTGGACGCGATACGAAGTCGGCGCCAGCAGCTATTCTAGCCGCAGGCCGCGAAAAGGCGCGGCCGATTGCGTGGTATCCTGATATTACGCGGTAGAAACGCGACGATTCTGCCGTTCCACCCCAAGTTTTGGACTCCTGAATAATGTTTGAAAACCTTACCGATAAGCTGCAGCGGGCCTTCAAGAACCTGCGCGGGCAAGGCACGCTGACGGAAGAAAACATCGGCGAAGCGCTGAAGGAAATCCGCATGGCGCTGCTCGAAGCCGACGTCAACTTTAAGGTCGTCAAGGAACTGGTTGACCACATTCGCGAGAAGGCGCTGGGCCAGGAAGTGATGACCGCGCTTTCTCCCGCCGAGCAGGTGGTCAAAATTGTTCGCGACGAGCTGATTGCCATCCTCGGCAAAGATACCGCCAAGCTGAAGTTCTCCTCGCAGCCGCCGACCGTCGTGCTGATGGCCGGTCTGCAGGGTTCCGGCAAGACCACCACCTCGGGCAAACTGGCGAATTGGCTGAAACAGGGCGGGCACCGCCCCATGCTGGTCTCGGTGGACGTCTATCGCCCCGCTGCCCGCGAGCAGCTCAAGGTTGTGGCCAACGCCATCAAGGCGCATCTCTACGAAGGCACGGTCGGAGAATCCAATACCGCGACCGTCGAGCGGCTGGTGAAGGAAGCCCGCCGCGAAGCCATCAACAACGCCTGCGACGTGCTCATCGTTGACACCGCCGGCCGCCTGCACATCGACGAGCAGTTGATGGACGAGATGCAGTCGCTGAAGAAGATCCTGAACCCGCAGGAGATCCTCTTCGTCGCCGACTCCATGACCGGCCAGGACGCGGTGCGCTCGGCCGACGAGTTCCACAAGAAGCTCACGCTCACCGGAGTGGTGCTCACCAAGATGGACGGCGACGCGCGCGGTGGCGCCGCGCTCTCCATTCGCAACGTGACCGGGCAGCCCATCAAGTTCATCGGCGTCGGGCGAAAAGTACGACGCGCTCGAACCCTTCCATCCCGACCGCATCGTCGGCCGGATTCTCGGCATGGGCGACATCCTGTCGCTGATCGAGCAGGCCGAATCCAAGCTTGACAAGAACAAGTCAGAGGAGTTCGCGCGCAAGGCGCTCAGCGGCGACGGCTTCTCGCTGGCCGACTTCCGCGATCAACTGCTGCAGGTGAAGAAGCTCGGCTCGCTGCAGAGCATCATGGGCATGATGCCCAAGATCGGCCCCTTCGCCAACATGCAGAAGGCCGCCGACAAGGTGGACGAGAAGCAGATCAATCGCGTCGAGGCCATCATCAATTCCATGACGTCGCACGAGCGCGACCACCACGAGGTCATCAACGGCAGCCGCCGCAAGCGCATCGCCCGCGGCTCCGGCACCACGGTGCAGGAAGTGAACCAGTTGCTGCGCCAGTACGCCCAGATGCGCAAGATGTTCAAGAGCATGGGCAAGCCCAGCTTCGCCCGCCGCATGGCGGGAATGAAGCTGCCGGGGATGTAGAAGCCACGCTGTCTTTGAACGAATGAGTCCAAACCTTTACGTCATCGCGGGCCCGAACGGTGCGGGCAAGACGACCTTCGCGCGGGAATTCCTGCCAACATACGGCGATTGCCGGAACTTCATCAATGCGGACCTGATCGCACAGGGCGTGTCGCCATTTATTCCGGAGGCGGCCGCCTTTCGAGCGGGACGGTTAATGCTGGGGGAAATCGACTTACATTCTCGGCGTCGCGAAGATTTCGGATTTGAGACGACACTTTCAGGACGGGGCTATCTGGGCCTGATTCGTCGCCTTAGTCAAGGCGGATATGCGGTCCATTTCTTCTTTCTCTGGGTTCCCACCATTGATCTTGCATTGACCCGAATCAAGAACCGAGTCTTGGAGGGTGGACACGACGTCCCTGAACCGGTCGCGCGTCGTAGGTTTGACCGATCCATCCGAAACTTCGTTGCTGAGTATCGTCAGCTGGCAGATTCTTGGTTCCTCTTTGACAACTCAGGCAGCTCGCCTGCCGAGGTCGCCTTTCAGAAACAGGGTCGCCTCCATATAATTGATCAGGAGATTTACAATCTTGTGATTGCTCGTTACGGCAAGTCATGACCAAGCCACCACCCAATGTCCTCGACTTGCCGATGGAAGAAAGAGCCTTGATGGCGCTCAGGGCGGCTGTCGAGAAACTTATCGTCGCGCACGCGCGTTCAGGAACGCCGCTTTATATCTGGCGCGACGGCAAGGTAATCAGCATGCCTGCCGATGAAGTGCGGGCCGAAGCCGCCCGTCTGCAGGCGGAGTAGGATTGAGTGCTAACGGCAAGGGTTTTCTTCCAGGTCTGCATGAACTCCTATTCCTCCTGGTCAATCAATTGCCGCACCACTACTTCCAAATGTGTTCGGAGAGTTTGAATGACGAAGCCAACTGACGATCTTGAAGCGGTAAGAATCGTCGCCGAGGCGTTGCAGGGATTCGACGCCGGAGACCAGGAAAGAATCATCCGATGGGCACGCGAAAAACTGGGTCTCGTTGCCCTGCCCGCTCAACCGCCACGACCCGCAAGCGTGCCGGCCCCGCCGGTTGCCCCGATTGCTCAGCCCGCCCCGCCGGTTGCCGCGGTTGCTCCTCCTGCCCCACCGGCTGCAATCCCGATCAACAGAAGTCGACCGATCGTGGAGCGTCCTGTTGTAGAGGTTCCGCAGGCAGAGCAACAGGTCGTAGAACAGCTCGCTTTAGAGCAAACCGAAGTCGAGCAGCTTGAGCTCGAGCCTTCCGAGCAGCCGCCCGCGTCTGTCAACATGCTCGTGCCCGCACCCGAGGAGAAGAACCGCGCCTTTACGGTGATTGGCATCATTCTGCTGGCCGTGGCGGTGGTGTTCCTGATCGTCATGATCATGACCAAGGCGAGGTAACCTGTCCTGCCGGCATCCCGACCTGTGAAAAAGACGCAGGCGGCACTGATCGTTAGACCACGCGCCGCCTGACAAGCCGAACCACGTCCTACTGGCGACCATACGAGATACCTAATTCCGAGATCAATTTCTTCGAGAGACCTTCGCACGTGGCCAGCCAATCGTCTGTAATGGTCAAGCTCTTGCCGTCGCGGAAGTCAACGTTCGGCAGGATGCAGATGTCCCTGTCTTGGTCCATGAGGATCACGTGATACCAAGCGGGACCGACCGACAGCTCAACCCGGTAGTCCGGAGGAAAAACTTGGCTGCCCAGCTTGTCAACCCAATCGGTGGGGCCGCCCACGGGAGAAACGTAGAGGTGGTTGATTTGGTAGTGTGAATGGTTGACTAGGATGAAGGTACGCGCGCTGTTCTGGGCCGCGGCGGTGGTTGCAATTAATGCGGCTGCCAGTACCAAAGATCCAGCAACGAAAACCTTTTTAATAGTGCGAAGCATTGTCGTGTCTCCTTTCTGTTGTCAGGGTTCTTGTCTCTACACCCAATAGCCTTGCATTTCACGTTCCATGAAGAGATAGGTGGGGAAAGGACCTCATTCAAGCTAGGGATGTTGCTGGCGCAGTGGCAGATAGGTGGCGTGCGATAGGTGCGGGTAGCGCTCTTCTGTTAGAGCGACACCGCGAAAGGCTATCCACTCGGATAGCTGCATCTAATCTCTCGCCTTTAGGATAGAAGATGTAAAGTGCCGAGAACAGAGGAAGTGCTGCCAGGCCTATCCACTCGGATAGCTACATCTAACATTTCGTCTCCAGGATAGTAAAGTAAAGTACCGAGGACAGCGCTCTGTTTGTTGCTGCGGCTGAATTGCAAGCAAACTCCGCATTAGGTTGTGCGGGACCACACTTCATCCTTTGGGTCGCACCGCAACCGAGTGCCACACTCGTTCACAGCTATTGCGAATGACCGGGAGAACTCATGAATTGCGGTTCACCCAAGGAGGCCGTTGAGTCACCCGGTGTCGCGGGGTCGCCTCGTTCTTCTGGACACCAACGTGGGCAGAGAAAGGTGCGGGCCGGCCCACCCGCCATTTTCCGACTCGCGATCTCGCCCCGTCCACTCCGATTCGATTTCCACCACTCCGTCGACCCCAGGTTAGACCGGGCGAACCCTCAGGCATCAGGCACCCGGGCACCAGGCCACTACACCTCATAAATCCTCTTGTCTTGTATCAGGGCACGACTTCGAGTCGTGCCGAACGACGCGCAACAAAAATAGGCTTCAGCCCCTGTAACGGTAAAACTAGCTCTTATCAGGGGGCTGAAGCCCATACCCGGAACTTCCAGACACGGTCTTCCACGTCATCCTGAGGGCCACTCGTACGCGTAGAGACGAATGACATAGGTGTTCAGCAGGAGAGTGCTGCTTGTGCCGGGGTTTGTTGTCTTTAGGATGAGAAGCGCATTCGAGGGATAAGAGTGGGGCAACTTGTGCACCACCCGAATCCAGATCACATCGCCACAAGAGTAACTTCGTGGGAGGGAATTGACGTCGGGTGGCTCTGGAGGCGCGAATGCCCAACCTTCATCTGTGCCGCACGGGTGCCACTCGGGACCGGGGCATAGCAACTGAGGGTCTCCCACCAGCACGGGAGATGGGAAGGTGGTCACTAGCCAAAGATCCACCTTCTCCTTCCCATCCGCCGACAAGCAAGGATTTGTATTTGAGTAGCATCCATCTCCGGGTAGCCACGAGGCCAATTGCTCGCCTGGGTTGGGTGTGGGTGTTAGGCCGAAAACTCGCATGTCCGGCGAAAACAATTTCAGTGCACCTTTGCATGTTATCGGCAACGTCAGCGGCCAGAGCTGCTGGTGCTCAGCCTTGTAACCGGTCGGCCCGGGAGTTGTCTCCCAATCAACCTTCACTGTCGTCCGGAGTTGGCCGCAGAAAACCCAGGTTTGCAGCAGCCCAGACCAAAACTGGCTGCCCCCGACCTGCTGGAGCGGGACGTAAGTACCGGAATCGTCCTTGACGGTTACACGAACCTTGGGCTGACTAACGCGCTGTCCCATGTTAAGCTTCACTTCCACTCGAATTCCCGAAAGCGGTTGGGACGTCGGATCCAGGATGTCTGGTAGGGTCTGGTCGGTTAGGCCCACCCAGCCCTCTTCGCATTCGTTGCGCATATCCAACTGTTGAAGCAGAGGTACAGTAGGAAGGAACCGTAGTTGCGCACACAGCATCTTCTGACGGTTCGGTATCGTCGTATCGACGCTCCCATACCTTGTTTGCGCAGCGAGAGGTGAAGCCACGATGATCCCCAGTAGGACGAGAATGATGATCCACGTGTTTCGCTTCATTTTGTTCCTCCTTGCGGTTTCTCAACGGAGAGAATCCATATTGACGTTTTGAGGCAGACCGGCAGTCCACTCGGCTACCGGCCCGGAAGGATTAGTGGTTATGGCGCCTAGGGGTTCATCAAGGGAAGCCGTTTGAAGTCAAATTCAAACGGAAGGGTGAAGAACGGTATTTCGCCCACATCCGGTAAGCCGTCGTCGTCTTTGTCCTGATCGTGCAGGTTGTCACGGTCAGCAACGTTGCTCCAATTCGAGATCACGCCGCTCATACTCACGGTGTTCGCATCGAGGCACTTGGTCGTGCCGCTGAACGTGAAGAACATAAGGATCTGACCTCGGTTGAACGGTGGAGCGGATTTCACATAGTAAACGATCCACGTGAACCGGTAGGTCCCTGGACCCGACCGAACATAGGTTGCGACCGTATCGGGAACTCGATCCGAATCGGGGAACAGGAAGGGATTACCTATGTCGGTGTTCACCGGCTGCAACACACCGACGAGCTGCTTGCCTGTAGGGTCAGTCGGGGTGATGGTGGTTGTGATTAACTGCGGAATGGGGTAAATACCGGGAATGGGCGGCGAGTTGCCCACCCAGGCGCCCGCGAGGTCGCAGTCGTGGTCATTGTGGGCCCGCAGCAGCGGGGGAGAAGCCACGACGATCCCCAGTACAACGAGAATGACGATCCATGTGCTGCGTTTCATTTTGTTCCTCCTTGTGGTGGCTCTGAACAAGGCTGTTTAGGCCTGCCCTACCCGAATAGGAGGGCGGCCTTTGCTTGTTGGTGAGAGAGGAACGGTGAGAGAAAAAGCTGGATTGTGGAGGCCGCAGTCGCTAACAAAGAAGCTTGCAAAGCAACGCTAGTGCGATTCGTTCCTCAGCGGATCGATGACGATCTGTGTCGCTGGCGTGGGTAACGGCAAACCGGAATGGAGTGCCAGATCGAAGGCCTACGATTCTTCGCGCGGCCCCGGTCACAGAGGCAGCCGCCTGGCATATCAGGTTTGAGGACAAAGAAGTGCTTACATAAGGAGAGGCTTCGGACTCGTCATACGTGGTCTCCGGCAAATCCTCGACGGGAACAGTCAGAGACAGGCCCAAGACCAGAAGCACGAAAAAGAGGAGAGTGGAGCGCGGCTTTCTCATACGCCCCTGCACGACAACAGTATATTCTCATTTGGAGGGCTCCGATTCATGAGGCAAGAAAAAGGCCAAGGTGCCTCCCGAATCGGAACTGATTGCACCTACCCCTCGAGGCAAGCCTTTCAGCGTGGACTGAGCACGCCTCGGATACCGTGTTGCGAGATCGCCATCCAACCGGGAACCGCTTCCCAATGCTATTGCTAGTGCTAGTTGCTAGTTGCTTCTTCCCCTTCCAGCATGAACTCCAGCACCTCCTGCGGCGCTGACGAAGTCCACACCGGCGCGAACGACAGCCGATGCAGCGGCGTCGGGCCTTTCTCGCGCAGCATCTTCAGATGATGAGGCGTGCTGTAGCCCTTGTTGGACGCCAGCCGGTACTCCGGAAAGATGGGGTCCCAGGCGCTGATC
This sequence comes from uncultured Acidobacteriaceae bacterium, assembly GCA_963735855.1. GTDB lineage: Bacteria > Acidobacteriota > Terriglobia > Terriglobales > Acidobacteriaceae > Bog-257. The sequence continues at coordinate 220,779 of CAVTMW010000014.1, read as the reverse complement.
ATCGCATCGCGCTCGACTTTGGCGATGATGGACGCGGCGGCAATCGAGGCCGAAAGCGCGTCGCCGTGGATGATCGGCGTCTGCTCGCAATCGAAGGCGATGCGCAGCGCGTCCACCAGCAGATGGTCGGGCCGCAGAGTCAGCTTGCAAACCGCCTCTTCCATGGCGCGCTTCGAGGCCCAGTAGATGTTGATCTGGTCGATGGTGGCCACATCCACCGCGGCAATCGCCCAGGCCAGCGCGTGCTCGCGGATGCGGGGAGCGAGCTTCTCGCGCGTTTCGCGATCGAGCAGCTTGGAATCGCGCAGCCCGCGAATGCGATAACTGGGATCGAGGATTACCGCCGCAGCCACCACCGGCCCGAACAGCGATCCACGGCCCACTTCATCCACGCCGGCCACAAGCCTCGCGCCCGCGTCCCATGCCTGCTTTTCGTACTTCAGCGTACACTTCAACCGCTTCAGCAAGCGCAGCTTCAGCGTCGCCTTCGAGACCTGCTTCTCGCCGCTGTCTTCGCGCGGCTTCTTTCTCGTTTTCCGGATGGCGGAGATCGTCACAGCTCGTCTCTGCCGGCTGCTTGCGTTGCTCGATGAAGCTCTCGCACGCACGGCACGAAATTATTAGAACATGGCAGCGTCCATCGTTATCGCACGCTCATCCTCCGGCGAGCACTCTTCTTCCTGTCATCCTGAGCGCCGAGCGCAGCGAGGAGTCGAAGGACCCCTATTCCGCGAGCGTTCTTTGATGTTGTCATCCCGAACGGAGCGAATCGAGCCGGCTTCGAGGTTTGCCCTACTCATTTGTCATCCCGACCGAGGACTTCAGTCCCCGTGGAGGACCTGCTTTATCTTCGGCACGCGATCGGCCACCACGAAATAACTCCGCTCCACAACCACGATGTGGCACAATGGCGGCATCCATGCAGGGTGCCCGTTCCATGACCTTCCTGCGCCAGGAGATCGCCCGTGGCCGCTGACGCACTAGCAGCCTTCTTCAGCTACAGCCGTGACGATTTGGAGTTCGCCCTCCGTCTGGCCAGAGACCTGAAGAAAGCCGGGGCCAACGTGTGGATGGATAAGTTGGACATCCGTCCCGGTCAGCTTTGGGAGCGGAAGGCCGAAGAGGCCCTGGACAACTGTGCTCGCCTACTGGTGATTCTGTCCCCCGCTTCCGTCAGTTCCCGCAATGTGATGGCTGAAGTCGCGTTCGCCTTGGATGAACAGAAAGAAGTCATCCCCGTGCTCTATCGCGAGTGCAAGGTCCCCTTTCGACTGCGTCCGTTTCAATATGTTGATTTCAGGACCGATTACTCTCAAGGCTTGAGGAACTGCTCGCAACGCGTGGCTGTAGACCAACCCCAGCCAAGCTACTCCTGCACCTCCCGCGAAGTGCCGGCTGCAGACGACGTTCAAGACGTACGTGACTCAGCGTGCAGACGTCGAGGAAAGCTGGAACGCGAACGGCGAATGGTCCCGCGGGATGACAGTGGACTAGACGACGAGCAGCACAGCAAAACCGCAAGAAGTTGGCGGCTGGGAGCTGAGCTGCGCCACCCTCACCGGCCACTCAGGTCTGTCCTAGGGCGGTGGCGGTGACCGCGGACGGGCAGCGCGCGGTCTCGGCGTCTCGGGACCAGACGCTGAAGGTGTGGGACGTGGCGAGCGGTCGCGAGCTTCGCACCCTCGCTGGGCCACTGATGCTCAGTCAGGGCGGTAGCGGTGACCGGGGACGGGCAGCGCTGGCGGTCTCGGCCTCTGCGGACAACGACGCTGAAGGTGTGGGATGTGGCGAGCGGGCGCGAGCTGCGCACCCTCACGAGGCCACGCTGAGTGATGTCGATGGGGTGGCGCTGACTGCCGGACGGGCAGCGCGCGGTCTCGGCATCGGGGGACAAGACGCTGAAGGTGTGGGAAGCTGGCGAGCGGGCGCGAGCTGCGTACCCTCACCGGCCACACAGCGCAGTCAGTGCGGTGGCGGTGACGGCGGACGGGCAGCGCGCGGTCTCGGCGTCCGGTGACCACACGCTGAAGGTTGTGGGATGTGGAGCAGCGGGCGCATGCTACGGACCCTCCAGGCCACACCGATGCGGTCTGTGGCGTGGCGGTGACGGGGACGGGCGGCGGGCGGTCTCGGCTTCTCGGAGACCAGACGCTGAAGGTATGGGATGTGGAGAGCGGGCGTGAACTCCGCACCCTTAGGGGGCCACACCGGTTGTCTATGGCGTCGCAGTAATGGGGATGGGCGGCTAGCAGTCTCCGCCTCCGCCGACAAGACGCTAAAGGTGTGGGAGGTGGAGAGTCGGCGCGAGCTAGCGACTTTCAACGCTGGTGCCCACTCCTCTGCTGCGCCGTCTCGTCGAACGAAAAGACCTTCTGGCCGGTGGCGCGAACGGCGTCATCCACTACCTGCGCCCTGAGTAGCCAGGCAGTAGCGCGCAGCTCCTCCCCGCTGGCACGTACGTGCCGCGTCACTGCGTCTTGGTCGTGGGTCGACGCCGAAAATCTTCCACGGCTGTCATCCTGAGCGGAGGTTCGTCCGTGAGCCGACGAACCGGAGCCGGAGAGCCCCGAGCGAAGCCGAAGGACCCCTATACGAGCCCAGACACATATGCGTGGAATAGGGGCCCTTCGACTCGCGGCAAAATCGGCCGCTCGCTCAGGGTGACAACTTTCCAAGCCCAGCTTAAGCGCTGAAGCTTGCAAAGCCTGCGGCCGAGGAACTCGCAACTTCCATTCCCATTTCGGGAAGTAATCTCACAATTAATTACTTTAGTTACTTGACTTCCTGTTACTGCCATCCCTACGCTAAAAGCAGCGCAACACGCCTCCATCCTTTCCACGTGTCGCGTGCTCGCACGGAATCCTTGCGTTTGTTCAAGGTGCAGGCAATGCGCAGCTCGCCGTCACAATACCAGCCAGCCTCCGAACGGCCTTGGTTTCAGCTTGCGCCTGACCTCTCCTTGGGGAGGGAGAGGGCCCATCGCGGCGCGATCCTGGTCACAGGTGTCACCTGGGCCTTCTGGTTACCCATCGGGATGAAAACTAACCACCCTTTCGGCTTCGCTGCGGGCTGGCTCGGCACAGCGCACACGGAGAAAACTTTTTACAAAACAAAATTCCGTGTTCTCCGTGTAGGAGCTTGCCCTGAGCGAAGCCGAAGGGTGGTGAATGATTTTCGACAGAGGCGCGACGAGCTGCGAGCCCATCAAGCTCCATCTCCAACCAGTAACTCTCTTGTTATGACGATCTTGCCTGTAAGCTCCATGGAATCACGATCTTGCCGTCCACACCGCAAGCCATTGAAAATAAACTACTTGCTCATGGCGTTAAGTCCAATGTTTGGGCGATCTTACAGGCAAGTTATTGAAAACGGCGATCTTACAATTTTTATTTTATCGAGGTTTCTCTGATGCAATATCCACTTTGTCAGCACATCATGATTAGCGGGGCGCACTGCGGCTCGCCCGCCGTCAAAGGCCAGCCCTACTGTCATCATCACCACTCCCTGCGCCGCCTGTTGCCCAAGCGGTTTGTGGCCTGGGACGGCTTCGTCAACGACAGCGTCCACGGCACCCGCTTCATCCCGATGCCCCTGTTGGAAGATGCGCTCTCCGTGCAGACGGCGTACATGCAGATCATTCACGGGGTGCTGAGCGGCCAAATGCAGATGCCACACGCGCGGATCGCCCTGGCGGCGGTGCGGGCGGCAGCTCGTAATCTGCCCTGGGTAAAGGCCGAACGGACGGCCATGGCGGGGGAGCAAAGCGAACTGGCACGGGACGTGAGCGACACCCGCGAAAAGGTCTGGTCCAATGACGATTACCGCACGCTGCACGACAGCACGGCGGACGCGCCCACAACCGTTGGCGTCTCAGCGCCCAGCCCCGGGGTCAGCACCGCTGCCCAGCATCCCGAGCCCACTACACCGCCGCCGCGCAAGCAACCGGATGCAGCCCCGGCAGGCTCCGCTCCGCCAGCGCCGGCTGCCCGCGCAATCACAGACCGGAGCGGCTAGCTTGGGTCTCAATTTCATGGTGCAAGGAGGACGAAAGGGCCATTACTGAACGTCTGCGCCGTTTCGGGCAGAGGGCGCCCGAAATCGGGTATTGCATTTTTGGCTCAGGCACCGATGGCGGGTGAATTGAAGTGCCAAATGCCAACTGCCAAATGCTAACTACTGATCGCCAACTGTTGCTTGGCCGCGTAGTGCGAGTCCACGTAGTCGTCGAGGATCTTGATGAACTCGGCGACGATGTGGTCGCCCTTGAGCGTGGTCATCAGGCGGCCGTCAACATACACGGGCGCCTTCGGCTCCTCGAAGGTGCCGGGCAACGAAATGCCGATGTTGGAGTGCTTCGATTCGCCGGGGCCGTTGACCACGCAGCCCATGACCGCGACCTTCATCTCTTCCACGCCGGCGTAGCGCGTCTTCCACAGCGGCATCTGGTCGCGAAGGTAGCCCTGGATCTGCTCGGCCATCTCCTGGAAAAACGTGCTGGTGGTGCGGCCGCAGCCGGGACACGCAGTGACCTGCGGCGTGAAGCTGCGGATGCCGACGGATTGCAGAATCTGCTGCGCGACCGTGACCTCTTCGGTGCGGTCGCCATTGGGCGCGGGCGTCAGCGAAACGCGAATGGTGTCGCCGATGCCTTCCTGCATCAGCACCGCCAGCGCCGCGCTGCTGCTGACGATGCCCTTGGCGCCCATGCCGGCTTCGGTAAGCCCAAGATGCATCGGATACTCGCAACGGTTCGCCAGCTCGCGATAGACGTCAATGAGGTCCTGCACGCCGCTGACTTTGGCGCTGAGGATGATCTGTTCCTTGCGCAAGCCGTAGCTCACGGCCAGCTCGGCCGAGCGCAGCGCGCTTTGCACCATGGCTTCCATGGTCACGTCGCGCGCGTCTTTGGGTTCGTCAAGCTTGGAGTTCTCGTCCATCAGGCGGGTCAACAGGCCTGGTCCAGCGAGCCCCAGTTGACGCCGATGCGCACCGGCTTGTCGTTCTCGATGGCAACTTCGATCATGGTGCGAAAGTTGTCGTCGTCCTTCTTGCCGATCGAGCAATTGCCCGGGTTGATGCGGTACTTGGCCAGCGTCCGCGCGCACTCGGGATACTTCTTCAGCAGGATGTGGCCGTTGTAATGGAAGTCGCCGATGATGGGCACGGGAAGACCCAGGCGGTCGAGACCGTCCACGATGTGCGGCACTGCCGCGGCCGCGGCGTCGTTGTTGACGGTAACGCGTACCAGTTCGGAACCGGCGCGGGCCAGGGCCGCACACTGCCGGATCGTGCCGTCAATGTCGGCGGTGTCGGTATTGGTCATGGACTGCACCACAATTGGTGCATCGCTGCCCACGCGAACCCCGCCGATGGTGGCGGTAAGAGTCTTTCTGCGCTGAATTTGAGCCATACAGGATGTACAAAAAGTGTAACACGCGAGGGCAGAACTGCTGGCCGGGAAAGCAAATTACCGAGGAGCGGAAGCGGCTGCAAAGCATCGAATCAAATGGAACTGTCATACGTCCAAATAGTGAAAGCATATTGGGAGCAATTTGCGGAACAAAAGTTCTGGTGGACTTTGGTGCTAAGGCGCAGGAAAATAAAAGGTTCAGCCGGGAACAATTGGGATCGGTTTGGGTTTATAACAGGAGTTGGGTGTCGGCAGCAGCCCGGTGTGCCACCGGCCTTCAGCCCCAATAGGTGTACACCATGCGTACCGTAATTCGTTATTTCTTGAGTGCGACGCTTGTGCTCGCGCTAGTTCCATTCGGGTTGGCGCAAAGCTCTGCCCCTCAAAGCTCGACTCCCGGTGCTGCTCCAAGCTCGGCTCCAAGCCAGGATCCGAATCAGGCCCAGGACCAAGGTCAGTATCCCCCGGACAAGCCTGACAAGAACGCTCCCGCCCCGAGCACCATGAACAACATTGACGCCATCGGTAACCGCAATGTCGGTTGCGACAAGGGCGTGGGCAATTGGTATTCGCTCGACAAGCAAGTCGCGATGGGCCGGGCTTACTCGCAGCAGGTGGAGCACGGCGCCAAGCTGGTCACGGATCCGCTAGTGACCGAGTATGTGAACCGCGTGGGCCAGAACCTGGTGCGAAATTCCGACGCCAAGGTACCGTTCACCATCAAGGTCATTGACACCGACGAGTTGAACGCGTTCGCGCTCCCCGGCGGCTTCTTCTACGTCAACTCGGGGTTGATTCTGGCGGCCGACAACGAAGCTGAACTGGCTGGAGTGATGGCGCACGAGATCGGGCATGTCGCCGCCTGTCACGTGGCCCGCGAGCAGACTCGCGGCAACATCGTCAACCTGGCGAGCATGGCGCTCATCTTCGTGCCGGGCGGCTGGGCGGTTTACGAGGGAACCCAGGCTGCTTTGAGCATAGGTGTGCCCCTGACCTTCATGAAGTTCTCCCGCAGCTTCGAAAGCGAAGCCGATTTCCTCGGCATGGAATATATGTACAAGGCGGGTTACGATCCGCAGTCGTTCATCTCGTTCTTCGAGAAGATCGAGGCCCAGGAGAAGAAGAAGCCGGGCACACTGGCCAAGGCGTTCTCGTCGCATCCGATGACGCCCGATCGCGTTGCGCATGCGCAGCAGGAAATGAAAGCCGTGCTTCCGCCTCGGCCCGAGTATGTCGTCGATACCTCGGAGTTTCAGCAGGTGAAGTCGCGCCTGGCCTCGATCGAGAACCGTCACAAGCTGCAGAACGACAACGACAACAAAGACCGTCCGACGTTGCGGCGCGCTACCGCTGACAACCCCTCGGGCAGCAATGGAAGCAGCAACGGAAGCAGCAATGGTTCGCAAACGACAGATGATGATCGTCCGACCTTGAAGCGCAGTGATGGTTCGGGTCAATCGTAGATCGATTCTGGTTTCTTCAAAGCTCCCGCTAGTTGCGGGAGCTTTTTTTCTGCAGCGCAGCCCTCACAACGAATTACTAGAAAGTGGTAGAAGCTCCCCAAAATTTTGCTTGCTCATGATTCGAGACGGCGCTAGAGTGGCACCCTGCCTTGAATGCTGGCTCGATGTTTCCGCGGGGGAGCTCATGTTCGCGTCGCGCAAACCTCTGGTTGCTGTCTGTCTGCTGTTTGTTTTAGCCGACATTCCGGTCCACTCAGCTACCACCGCCAAAGAAGCGTTAAGCAAACTCACGGAAAAGCAGTTTCAAGAAGTCCGAAAACGGGCGTTGCACGGGGACGCGAATGCCCAGGCCACGCTCGCCGTTGCTTACGAGGAAGGTATCCTGGTTCAAAAGGACCTCACCGAAGCGGCAAAGTGGTATCGCAAAGCGGGCGCGTCCGGCAACCCTGAGGTCCAGCATCATCTGGGAGTCCTATATGAAAAGGGCAAGGGCGTTCCCCAGAGCTACGTCGAGGCATTCCAGTGGTACGGGAAGGCGGCCGTGCTCGGTTACGCTCCTGCCCAGTGCAATCTGGGAAATCTCTATCGGCAGGGGCTCGGTGTGTCGCGCGACTTGGAGCAGGCGGCAAAGTGGTACGAGGTGGCGGCGCGGCAGGGGGACGCGCAATCGCAAAGCAATCTTGGATACATGTACGACCACGGCCAAGGCGTTGTGCAAGATGATGGGCAGGCAATCTTCTGGTACCGCAAGGCGGCAGAGCAGGGCTACAGCATGGCCCAAAGAAATCTTGGCGTGATGTATGTGCTCGGCAAAGGTGTTCCGGCCGACGAATCCGAAGGGATGAAGTGGTTTCAGAAAGCAGCGGCACAGGGACTGACAACGGCCCTGACCAATGAAGCAGTTCTGTACATGCAGGGAACCCAGACGCCGCGCGATTACCCACAAGCTTCCGGCTTACTGCAACAGGCTCTAGAGGCCGGTGACGACGGAGCGAAGCCTCTGCTGGAAAAGTGCCGCCGTCACCTCGGCAAACCTGTGGCGACAGAGATGGACGCTGCTTCGTCGCCAAGCCCGCTTGTTTCCGGCGACCCTCACCCAAAATAGAGGCAAAGCCGCAACCACCCAATCGGTGCAGGGAAGCGGCTAACGCGGCCAGGCAGGCGCTGGTCTGCCTGGCCGTATTTCTGCTGTCGCTGTTGGCAGTTTACGGCTGCACTGCCGCCACGATGTCCTTGGGCACGACCCACGGCACCACGTAGGCCTGCAGCAGCACGATCACAATGACCAGCGCCAGCAGCATGACCGAATACTTCAGCGTCTTGCGGAAGATGTCGGTCTCTCGGCCGATAAGGCCGGTGGCCGCGCAGGCCACAGCAATCGATTGCGGCGAGATCAGCTTGCCCATGACTCCGCCGAAAAGATTGGCCGACGTGGTCAGCACGGGATTGATACCAATCTGCTGAGCGGTCACCTGCTGCAGCTTGCCGAACAGCGCAGCCGACGATGTCACCGAGCCGGTCAGGAACACGCCCAGCCACCCGATAACGGGCGAAACTGCGGGGAAGGCCTTGCCGGTGTAGTGCGCAAACGCCAGCCCCAGCGTGAACGACATGCCGGAGTAGTTCGCCAGGAAAGCGATGCCGATCACCGAAGACAGCGTGATCAGCGCGTAGGAGAGCTGTTTGCAGGTCTTGCCGAAAACCTTCACGCCACGCGCCGGGCTGATTCGCAGGATGATCATCGATACCAGCGAGGAAATCAGCATGGCGGTACCAGCGGCGGTAAAGAATTCCCAGCGATAGCTGGCCGCGTACTTCGCGGGCGCGGCGACGATCGGCGCCGTGCGGTAAACCACTCCGTCGAGGAAAGGCCAGTGCGGGATGGCCACTAGCCAGTGGCGCGTGTTGAGCACCCACGCCTTGAACGCCGGGATTCCCCAAACGCCCATGATGGCCATCAAGGCCACCCAGGGAGACCATGCCTTCATGATCTGGCCACTGGTGTACTTCGTCTCGGTTGCGCTCGAGATGGGCGGATCGTTGGGGAAGCGCCAGATGGTCTTTGGCTTCCAGAATTTCAGGAACACGATCAGCGCAACGATGGAGACGAACGACGACAGAATCGCCGGAAGCTCGACGCCGACGTGGTGGCAAACCAGGAAGCATGTGGCAGCGTAGCTGACGCCGGCGACTCCGGCCGCGGGCAGCACTTCCATCGCCTTCTTCCAGCCTGACAGCACCACCAGCATGAACACGGGAATGATGAGCGCCATCAGGCACATGTCCAGGCCGATGGCCTTGGTCATGACCTCGGCGTTGATCTTGGTGACCGAGATCATCATGCTGGTCGGCACGCCCACCGGGCCGAAGGGGACTGGCGGAGTGTTTGCGATCAGGCAAATCACCGCAGCCGGGATGGCCGAGAAGCCCAGGCCGATCAACATGGCAGCGGCGACGGCAACAGGTGCTCCTTGCCCGGACACGCCCTCCATGAAGGCAGAGAAGCAAAACGCAATCAGCAGCGCCTGCATCCGGCGGTCGGCCGAGATGGAGGAGATGGAACTCTTGATCACTTCAAACTGTCCGGCTTCCACGGTCAGGTTGTAGAAGAACACGGCGGTAAGAATGATCCAGCCAATGGGGAACAGTCCTGTCACCATGCCCAGCGCAGTCGCGGACAATCCAACGCTGACCGGCATGCGGTAGGCGAGGATGGTGATGATCAGCGTCAGCAGCAGGGTGGAAAGGCCCGCTACATGTCCCTTCATCCGTTTAACAGCCAGGGCCCAGAAGAGGTAGAAAATAGGAATGGCAACGATGAAAGCCGTCAGGCCGAGGCTGTGGCCCACGGCGGCGTAGTTTTGATACCAGGGCATAAGCACTCCCGGAGCAGAATTTGTAAGAGAGATTGATCGGGCGTAAATCAAGCTCGGGTTGAATACAAGGAAATCGTAGCCGCTGATACCGTGAAGTCCGTAGGCCCGTGGTCACACCTCTACATGACGTAGCTCACCGACTCCTATGACCAGCCGGAGTAAACCAGAGAGTGGGTTTCTTCGTAATCGGAGATAGGAACCGCAAGTCGAGGAGGGAAGATGCCAGCCGTACTGGAAGCCGTTGAACCAAAGGTGATTCAGCCAACCGACCTGGATTGGAACCCGCATCCCAAGTTTCCGGGTGTCGAAATTGCTTACCTGCTTACCAGGCGGGATGAAGACGTGGACATGACGTGCGCCATCGTCCACTGGAAAGTGGGCGCGGAAATTCCGCGGCACATTCACGAGGATTCTGACGACATTTTGTACATCCTCAAGGGCAAAGCGAAAATCTGGATCGACGGCTACGGGGACATTCCACTGAAGGCCGGCTCGTTCGTGCGGGTCCCGATGGGCGTCGAGCACCAGCCGCATGACGTCGAGGAAGACCTGCTGGCGCACGACACGTGGTTTCCCGCCACAGTTTGAGTGCGAAAAGGACCAGGTAGCCCGCGCAGGCCTCGGCGTGGCCAGTGCTCTGGCCGAGACGACGCTCTCGCTTTGTCATCGAATATTAACAAGCCTCCGCTGGTCAGGGCTGGGGTGATTGGATAGCATAATCCCAGCTATTACGATCCTCTTATGCTTTGGCTGACACTCGGCAGCGGCGTACTTAGTGCGCTTGCGATGCTTGTAGCTCCCTCTCTTCCTGCCGGTACGGCGCTCCCCGTGGCGCTCAGCTCAACTCTCGACGCCAAGAAAGACAAGCCAGGCCAGAAGATCGAAGGCCGGTTGATGCAGGACGTTCCGCTGGCTTCCGGAGGGAAGATCAAGGCGGGAGCGCACGTCATCGGTCACATCCTGGAAGTTTCCAGGCCCAACGGCCGGAGGCTCCCGCATGGTGTTGAAGTTCGACGAACTCGAGACGGGCGGGAAGAAGCTCCCGCTGACGGTGAGCGCGCGGGCCATCGCCGCCATGGAGAGCGTGTATCAGGCCGAGATTCCCATCAATCCTCTTTCGGACGGCGAGAGCACGAATATGTGGGTCATGCAGCAGGTGGGTGGGGACATCGTCAACCGTCGCCTGGGACTGGTCGGCTCGGGCGACGCTGTGGTTGGCAAGTGGACGCGTGGTGCACCGTGGGCGAAACTGGCATACGTGTCCGGCTGTCCCCCGCACGACGTCCCCAGTGACGACCAGGCGATGTGGGTGTTTTCCGTGGGCGCCTGCGGCCTCTTTGGGTTTAAAGATGTCAAGCTCGTCAGCAGCGGCGACGGCAGCCCCGCGGGGCAGATCGTGCTCGAATCAGAGCGTGACCTCCACATCGGCGGCGGTAGCGGATGGTTCCTGATCGTGAGCGGGACCGCTCCGGCAACCAAGTAACGAAGTAGAGATCGTTCCTTCCCTAAGGTTGTCGTCCTGAGCGGCGACCGAGGAGTGGAAGGACCCCTATTCCACCTACTCCACCTCGTGCTTCGCGGTGTAGCCTTCGCGAGCGATGATCTGGTACTTCACGTCGTGGTTCTTCTGGTCCTTGATCTCCAAGGGCTTGTCGCCGGGCCCCACCAACTCCACTTTCAATTTGCGATACGTTCCATCCTGCTTGGTGTTGGTGGGCTTGTAGGTGATGGTGTACTGGTTGCGGATGGAGCCTGCGACCTCGCGGAAAATGTCGGGCAACTCGCCTTCCATGCGCGGCTTGTACCAATGGCCGCCCGTCATCTTGGCGAAGGTGTTCATCTGGTTGTCGGCTTGTACGTAATCCATCATGGCCATCGACACATCGGGATTGTTGCCGTACATGGTGTCGATCCAGTTCCGCAAGGCGGCGCCGGTGCTGATCGTATAAATGGTGACGTTGGGCGTGAGCTTGACCTTTTTCATGATCTGGTCGAGCGTGAGCTTGCTGAACGTGTCACGTCCGCTGGCCACCACCACCAGCTCTTTGCGGCCGGGAATGCGGTCCAGGCGGTCGAGCGTGTCGTACATGGCGTCGAAGATGTTGGTCTCGCTGAATCCCGGAATGCGCAAGGTATTCAGCGCGCCAAAGATCGCCTGCTTGTCCTGCGTGAAGTCCACCAGGATATGGTCCTTCATGTCGAAGGCAACCACGGCCACCCAGTCCTGCGGCTGCAGGTTGGAAGCAAAGGTGTAAGACGCGTTCAGCGCGTCATACATGAATTGGTAGCTGGTGGAGGCAAACTCGACCAGCAATACCGCCGTAATGGGCGCCTTGCTCACAGTCACGCTCTGGATCTGTTGCGGGACACCATCCTCCCAAATCTTGAAGTGCTCTTTCGCCACATCTTCGGGCAACGATATCGGACGCCCGTCTCTCTGTATCAGGCGAGCATCCACCGTCACCACGGGAACGTCCACGTGCAGCGAATATTCCGGGACGTCGGACGGTTTCGGCTTCGGGGGCGGAGGCGCTTCTTCCGTATCCTTTTTCCTGGGGACCGCAATCGGGCCTGAATCGCCTCCGGGTCCTCCGGCCTCATCCGGTACCTGGTTGTTCTGGCCCTGATTGGGCTGCGACTGGGAAGCGGACGGCGTGCTGCTGGAGGACTGAGCCAGGCTGGGCGTGGTGAACAGAAAAGCGCTCGCCACCAGGGCGACAATCGCCAGAACAAAACTGCTGAAACCAGAAGAGGGAATGTTCAGGTTTTTGGGGTGTTTCTCAGACCACATCGAAATGCCTCTTGGGCCACACTTTCTGCTAGTATAAATGCAATTCCTGCTAGTTTGACTCGCGGCGGCCGATTCAACATTTGCTCGACTCTCTATTAGACGATGGAGCGGCCGCAATCGTTAGATTGGGGTCCGCGCTCGCGACGCGCGCTGTTACGTTGGCGTGGGCCGAGTGTTACTCGCGGAGATTTCACGGCGAAGCCACTCGTGGCTTAAGGATGAGGAGCATGCTCCGCAGCGCTTTTTCGTCGATTCTGGTTTGCCTCGCTTCTTTTGCGGCCTTTGCCGCCGACCAGCCAAAAGTCCAGATTATGCCTGTGGCCCAGGTCAAGGCGGGCATGCACGGTGTGGCCTACACCGTCTTCGAAGGCACCCAGCCTGAGCCCATGGAGGTCGAGATTCTTGGCGTACTGCGCAACATGGCTGGCCCCAAGTCCGACGTAATTCTGGCACGGCTGCACGGCAAGAAGGTGGATTACACCGGCGTGGTTGCGGGCATGAGCGGCAGTCCGGTTTACATTGACGGCAAACTGGTAGGCGCAATTGCCTACCGCCTTGGCGAGTTCTCCAAAGAACCCATCGCTGGGATAACTCCTGCTGCCACCATGCTGGAAATTGACGATATGGACAAGACGCCCGCGCCGGACCTGGCCCGTGGTCTGTCGGGCGAAAAGCGGGAGGCAAGCCGCACTGCGGGACCAGGAGAATCTTCCACACTGTCTGAGCCGGCTTCTGGCTACGCCAACCTTCTGCATCCCATCGAGACTCCGCTGGTTTTCACCGGATTCAGCGAGGACACGCTGCGGTTGTTCGCCAAGGATTTTGCTTCGGCGGGCGTGGTTCCGGTCATGGGCGCGGGTTCGGTCAGCGGCGACAAACAGCCGGAGCCGCTCGTGCCCGGCTCGGCGGTCAGCGCGATCCTGGTGCGCGGCGACATGAACATCGCCGGGACCTGCACGGTGACCTATCTCGACGACACGCATCTGCTGGCCTGCGGCCATCCGCTGCTGCAATCGGGCAATGTTGACATGCCGATGACCAAAGCTGCGGTGCTGGCCACCCTGGCTTCGCCGATGAACTCCTTTAAGATCGTCAACAGCACCGAGCCGGTCGGTGCGTTTGTCCAGGACCGCCGCGCCGGCATCATGGGACGCTTCGATCGCGAGCCCCACATGATTCCGGTCACCCTCACCTTTCACGGCACCTCGCATTCCAAGCAGTTTCATTACGAGGTCCTGAACAACGCCAAGATCACGCCCGCCGCGATGATGGCGACGGTGTTCAGCGCCATCCAGGGCATGAACGAGTACGGTGAAGACACCACGTACCGTCTCCAGGGCGATATTACAGTCCTCGGGTATCCCAAGCTCACCGTCAAGAACATGTACGCGCCTGCCGATGGGACAGCCCCGACCGCCTACGGCATCGCGCTCTCCATCGGTGACCACTTCAGCCGCATTTTTGAAAATCCCTATGAGCGGCCGAAAATCGAAGGCGTGGAGCTGAATTTCGATCTGGTACCCGATCGCCGCTCGGCCCGGCTGGAGACCGCACGCACCGACGTGACCGAAGCGCGACCCGGTGACGAGATCACGATCGAAACCCTGCTCCGTCCTTATCGCGGCGAGAGCATCCTGCGGCAGATTGCGGTAAAGATTCCGACCTCCACGCCGAAAGGCACCCTGCGCATCCTGGTCAGCGACGGCGACACGCTCGACAAAATGCGGCGTGTGCCCGCGAATATGAGCCGCCGCCTCGACCTCGCCTCCACCATCGCCATGCTCAACAAGGAGCACAGCAACTCGCAGGTTTACGTTTCCCTGATGGAGGCAAATCCCCAGGCTATGGTGGACGACAAAGTGATGCCAACCTTGCCTTTGTCGGTGATGAATGTGATGGATGGCCTGCGTGGCTCGCAGGACATGATCGTGGTCGGCGAGTCGGCCGTAGACGAAGCGTCAAGCCCGGTGGACTACGTTGTGACCGGATCGCAGATCCTCACCCTGACCATCAAGTGAAGGCGGGTTAGTGACCTACCCTCGATGCAGGTACCAGTACAGGACGCCCGTAATCAGCAGGACCAGAAGGATGGCGATCCAGAGGGGAGCGCGGCTCGCCCGGGCGGACGACCTGCGGAGACGAGCGATTTCCGGCGCTAGGGCCTCAGCCGCGGCGGCCGCCGACGTGATTTTCTCCCGCGACCCATCCTTGTCCTCCGAAGCAACTCCTTCCGGTAAATAGACCGGAACCACGCCGCTGTCGGGCAGCAACTGGTCCTTCCTGGCAACTGTCGCGTCGGGCTCCGGTTGGTTCCTGTTGGCCGCGACCTCCAACTTAGGCGGCGCCAGTGGATCTTTCGGGACAGCCTGCATCCCATCTGGCACGCGCACAGGAGAGACGGCGCTTTGAATGCCCGACTGAGACTTGATGATCTGGGGCGCAGGTGCGGCAACATTCTTGGAGACAACGGGAGCGAGAAAGCGATAGCCGCGTCGAGGAACTGTCTCCACGTAGAGCGGAGTATCGGCATTGTCTGCCAGCGCAGTCCTGATTTGCTTGATGCAGTGGTTCATCCCCTGCTCGAAGTCAACATAGGTTTCTTCCCCCCAGAGTTGCTCCTTAATTTGTTCGCGCGTGACCACCTGCCCGGCATGGTTGGCCAGCAAAGCGAGCAGGCGAAAGGGCTGCGGCGCTAATCGAAGAATTTTCCCCGATTTGTGCAGCTCCTCGGTATCGAGGTTTAGCTCAAAGACGCCAAAGCGAAGTAGCTTGTGCGTGGCGCTCACAATACCACCTTTGGGAAAAGCTATACGTGTGGGCCGGATTATACACTGTCAGCCCTCTGCCACTGTCAATCATCTTCTGTGTCATCTCCTATCGCCTCAGTAGTTTAGACGATCATCTCCAATCCATCTGCAAATCAGCCGTTAACCATTGAACGCAACTCGGAACGAGCGCATTGTGCTTCCCGAGAGCGGGAAATCGAGCAAACCTCCAAGACCTGCTCTCTCGGGGGAAAGGCATCCGGAGGCGCGGCAAACGACGCCCTCCGGATTGCAAACCAGGAAGGGAAGGAGGAACGCCATGAAAAAGAACGTAACCATGCAAGCCCACCAGATGGAGAAATTCGCTCGCTTCCTGGAAGAGCATCCCGGCTTTGCGCCGTTGTTGATGGGACAGGATGCGCTTGTCTGTGGCTTCCAGGTGGGCGGGAGTTATCTCCGGGTCGAGGAGATGGAGTGCCTGATCGCGACCCAGCCGCAGTTCGATGCCACGAGAGGCCGCGCAGTTGTTGGCTCCGCTGGGAGCAATCCGGATCGGCGGGCGGTGAAGTCATAAAGTGCGGCAAATTTCATAACGGCATTATGGGCCCCAAAATTCAACACACGAAAGATAAAAGGAAGGAAACCTCGATGAAAAAAGTAACTTTACTCGCGACCGTCCTCCTGGCCCTGGCGATGACTGCCAGCGCGCAGCAAATGATCGACTTCACCCAGCTTGCCCCCGCGTCCACGCCGACGCCCGTACCCGAGGGATATGCAGGCCTGCACTGGGGCGGCATCGATTACGTTGCTCCCCTGCTGTGGAGCTACAGCAATGGAAGCATCGAGACCGGTGATGGATTTACCACCGGTCCTGAAGCCCAAGTATCTTTCGGTGGCGGTCCGTTGTGCTACAAGAAGCACGGTGGGAACACCTCTTCGGCCATCTGCATTGCCACCATCTCGGCTGGCATCGGTCCCAATGCCCTCGCCCAATTCCGGCCCGATTACGCGGTTGTTTCCGAAGGCTGGAGTTCTGACGGCAGCCAGTCCATCGTCGTGGACGCCTACAACGCCGGCGTCAAAGTCGGTTCGCAGAAATTCGATCTGCAAACCAACGCCCAGAAGTTCAAGCTGGTTTTCCCCAATAGCTGGGGGGCGGTTACCGAGCTCATGATTCATCCCAGTCCGGGTGGCTCGTTCGTCCTGTACGTCTTGGGACTCAAGTAGCGCGGCCGTTGTTCTCCGTGCTAACCGGCACGGGACCACGGACGCCTTCCCTAGGAAAACGGGCGGACCAACCCCGCCGCCCTAAACTTCCGAAGCGATACGCATGGAGCAGCTCCGCGGTGAAGCTGCTCCGATTTTTTTGCATTAACTGCCAATAATGACTATGATGACTATTATGACCATATATCGGGAGGGAAGAACATGGGTACGCATGCATGGACAGTTGCCGAGGCCAAAGCCAAGTTCAGCGAAGTGATCGACAGAGCGAAATCGGATGGGCCGCAGACCATCACTCGAAACGGACGGAAGGCGGTGATGGTTGTAGCGGCAGAGGAATGGGAGCGCAAGACCAGGCGGAAGGGCAGCCTGGCTGAATTCTTTGCTGCCTCTCCCTTGCGCGGTTCCGGAGTAAGGATCAAACGTCTCGCCGGCCAACTGCGCAAGGTCGATCTATGAGTTTCTTGCTCGACACCAACATCGTTTCCGAATGGATGAAGCCGCGTCCGAACCCAGGTGTGGTGGCCTGGCTGGAGGACGTGGATGAAGATCGCGCGTTCTTAAGCGTAGTGACGCTCACCGAGCTGCGCTACGGGATCGAGCGCCTGGCGCCAGGCAATCGGCGAAAGCGGCTGGCGGAGTGGCTGGAGGAAGAATTGCCGCTACGCTTCGAAGGAAGGATTCTTCCCATTGGTCCTGAGGTGGCGGACGCTTGTGGAAAAGTTGTAGCGCGCAGTGAAACCATGGGTCGCCCGATGGAGGTCATGGACGCTTTCATCGCCGCGACTGCGGAGGTACATAGTCTGGCAGTCGTAACCCGCAACGTATCTGACTTTCAACCTGTGATCAGGAATGTCTTGAATCCGTGGACCTAAGTCTGCGGCTTGCGTTCGGGCGCGAGCAAAGTTCGCAGGTCATCCTGTGTTACGCTCTTCTTACCTCTGCAACTTGGCCAATCGAGACCTTCATGAAGCCGAACTCTTTCCAGGTCGCGCTCCTGTGCCTGTTATTTTCCGCGATCGGCTGGGCACAAGGGACGCGGACTTGGGAACAGACCAAGTACGATGACTTTGAAAAAGGTACCGCTCATGGCGTAGCCATCAGCAGCGACGGCAACCTTACGCTCGCGCCCGCCTTCGACGCGCTCTACACCACGCCTTCCACCTATCTCTGGGGTCTCGCCTCTGACGCTCAGGGCAACGCCTATGCAGCGGCGGGATCGCCGGCCCGCGTGTATAAGCTCACGCCCGACGGCAAGGCCAGCATCATCTTTGCTCCGCAAGAGCTGCAAGTGCAGGCATTGGCGGTTGACGCAAGCGGTGCGATCTACGCCGCCACCTCGCCCGACGGCAAGGTGTACAAGATCGTTCACGGAGGCCCCGCCCCCGGCAAAGCGCCGGAGAGCGCGCACACCACGGCGGAAGTTGCCGCTGCGCAAGAGGGAGCCAAACCTGCCCGACCAGGCGAAACGCCGCGTACCTCCGTGGCCATCGATTCCAGCTACAGCTCCAGCGTCCTCTTCGATCCCAAGACCAAGTATGTCTGGGCGCTTGCACTTGATCACGAGGGCCGCCTCTACATCGGGACCGGCGATCGCGGCGAGATCTTCCGCGTGGACCGCGATGGCAACGGCTCTCTGTTCTTCAAGAGCGACGAGGCCCAGATTCGCGCCCTCGACTTCGACAACTCCGGCAACCTCATTGCCGGGACCGATGGCAGTGGGCTCGTCTATCGCATCTCGCCGCAAGGCGAAGGTTTTGTGCTCTACAGCGCGCCCAAGAAGGAAGTCACCGCTCTCGCCGTGGATGCGCAGGGAAACATTTACGCTGCGGGAGCGGGTGAGAAGCGTGGGCCAAGCGCGCCACCAGCGCCGGGTCCGATCATTGCCCCGGCGCCAGCCTCGAGTGGCACCGTGATCACGCTCGGTCCCCAGGGTGGTTCAGCCGGCGCGGGCTGCGCCTGCCGCACCGGCGTTCACTGCGATTCCGTATCCCAACGTGACCAACGTTGGCGGCTCCGAGGTCTATCGCATTTCGCCCGATGGCTCGCCGAAAACCATCTGGTCGTCGCGCGAGGACCTGGTGTACGCGCTCGCCTTCGATCAGGCCGGACGCCTGCTTGCCGGCACCGGAAACCGCGGCAAGATCTACGTAATTCACGGCAACCTGTACACCGACCTGGCCAAAGCCAGCGCGAACCAGGTTACGGCGTTCGCGCGCGCGCCCAAGGGCGGACTCTATGCCGCCACCAGCAATCTGGGAAAGATTTTTCTGCTGGGTTCCAGCCCGGTGTCTGAGGGCACCTACGAAAGCGACGTATTCGACGCCAAGAATTTCTCCAAATGGGGACGCGTCGAAGTCCGGGGCAGCGGCCGTTACGATCTGTTTGCCCGCAGCGGCAACGTTGACAATCCCGATCGCAACTGGAGCCAGTGGAAGGAAATCGATCTCCAGAAAGAGCTTCCCATGGACGCGCCGTCCGCCCGCTTCATTCAATGGAAGGCAGTGCTTCATTCCGGCAATCCAGCGCCCATCATCGACAGCGTAATGCTCAACTATCTGCCCAAGAATGTCGCGCCGGAAGTGGACGATGTGACCGTGATGGTCGGCTCCCGCGTTCCCTCGGGTATCCATTCCGAGGCGGTAACTGCCACCGGCTACGAGGCGCCGACTCCCACCATACGCGACCGGCATTTCATCGTGGTGAAGTGGAAGGCGCACGACGACAACGACGACACCTTGCAGTACAACGTGTACTACCGCGGCGACGGCGAGACCCGCTGGAAGCTGCTGCGCGAGGGCGTGGACGACCGCTTTGTGAATCTCGAGACCGACCTGTTTCCCGATGGCGGCTACACCATCAGGGTTGTCGCCACCGATGCGCCGTCGCATTCTCCGGAAGAAACGTTGACCGGCGAGGCCACCAGCTCGCGCTTTGAGGTGGACAATACGCCGCCGCGCATCGAGTTTCTCAGCACCACCGTCCAGGGCAATCAGGTCCACCTGAGCTTCCGGGCCGTGGATAGTTTTTCGCCGATCAAGCGCGCCGAGTACTCGATTGACGCCGACGATTGGCAGTTGGTGGAACCGGTCGGCCAGATTTCCGACTACAAGATCGAGAACTACGATTTCAACGTACCCATCCCGCGGCAAGCAGTGGCGAGTCCGATGACCCCGCCAAGACAACTTCAGGCAAACACAGCGCGCGCAGCACCGCTACCGAAGAGCACACCATCATCGTTCGCGTGTACGACCGCTTCGAGAATATGGGGACCAACAAGGTGGTGGTGAAGGCGCCGGCTCAGTAGCCTTCTCGAACGGAGCTTGTGAAATGGCGATGTTACGACAGTAATCCTTGGCTGCAGAGCCTCAGTTACGGCGTGATCTCCCAGACGACTCCGTAGCCGTGCGCTCCACCCCCGGACGCAGTGCCGTAGAGATTGCCGTTGGCGTCGAACATGACGTTGCTGACTGGTAATCCCCCGTCACTGCCCCCCCTAAAGTCATAGAGCGACGTATATGTCCAGCCTTCGCCTGAATGTGTCAGCTTGAAAACGTTGCCGTACCCATAGGTGCCGTCCATGTAGGTTGTGCCGTAAAGAGCACCAGCTATGTCCATGCTCAGACTGGCCTCGGGTCCTATAGATCCCGTAAAGCTATGGAGCGTGCTAAACGTCCAGTAGCCATTTGAATACGTCAACTGGAACACCGTACCGCCGTCGTTAGTAAACCACGCCGATGTGGTGCCGTAGAGATTACCCGATGGATCAAATAGGAGGCCGCCCTGAGGGAATGATCCGCCGCTTACGTGAAAAGTGTGGAGGACGTTCTCTTCCCAAGCGGATCCAGAAGGTGTTAACTGAAAGACAGTTCCGCAGCCATTATAGCCATAAAAGTCGCAGCTCAGATCGCCACCGTAGCTCGCAACGCCGTAAAGGTTGCCGGCCTGATCGAAGATCACACCGTTTAGCGGAAAAAAACCGTCGCTTCCGTAACTGAAGCGCCACAGAACGTCCTCCGTCCAACCGTTGCTGGACAACGTCAGCTTGAAGACAACACCGCAGCCGTAGCCGTAGGAACAACCTCCCGTGCCTCCGAAGACTGTCGTGCCGTAGAGATTACCCGCTCGGTCGAAAACTACGTCGCCTTGTCCGGGACTAGCTCCATCGCTGCCTCCGGAGAACCCATAAAGGACAGTTTCTGTCCACGGGCAAAGTGCCGTTCTACAGGCGGTTGCTGGCGGACGGAGATTGAAAACCGTGCCGGTTCCGTTGTTCGTATAGTTATCTGCCGTGGTGCCATAAAGGCTGCCGCCGGGGCCGAAAACAACTCTAGCTTCGGGCTGAGCCCCGTCATTACTTCCCTGGAAGGCATACAGCGGCCTCAGAGCCCAACCGGAGCCCCGATTCGACAAGTTGAACACCGTGCCGCACCCACCAGAATTGGCACAAGCACCTCCGGTGTAGCCGCCTATCCAGGTTGTCCCATAGAGATTGCCCGCCGTATCCATGGTTAAACCGGCGTAGGGTTGTCCCCCATCCAGCCCGCCAGTGAAGTTGTAGATAATCCTGTAGGTTTGACCCTGCGCTGGCTGAGGTGTGAAAGCTAGGAGCGAGAATAAGAATATGGGGAATAGCAGCGTTAGCACGGTCGCGAGCGGCCCACTCCTCGGGCTAAAGCTCATGCCGAAAAATGAACTCTGAAATCGGGCCTTGCGATGCATTGGCTTGCCTCCTCGCTATGTAACGCATGAAATGACCGAAGGGATGGGCGCACTCGGACGCCTGGGAGAAGGAAGGTCGAGGGGCTTGTTTCTCGCGGGCTCGACAGGAGAGAGAGTGGGAAAAGGCCCGGGGGTTTTCCCTCCCCAGTACCAACAAATATTCAGCCACGCGGCGACCGCTGGTCAGTGATGCCGAACACAGAGCGATGTGACACAAAAGGCCATAACGCAAGACCTGTTCGTCAAGTCATACCCATACATGCAGACTCATCATTGGCGTAATCAGGCCATCTCGTAAGTAACCGGGAAATCGGCCGCCCCAGGTGCCCACCCGACTTTCCTCTCGTTGGGTGGGCAAGATGTTCCTCGCCATGTCGATCACTGACACCGTATTGGAGTGGAAATTCGCCACATAGGCAAACGTTCCATCAGGCGTAATGGCCATACCGGCGGGGGATTCTCCGACCGGAATGGTGGCAACAATTATTTTGCTGGCTGTGTCCATGACCGACACGGTGTTTGAACCTGTATTCGTCACGTAGGCGTACTGGGTCGCTGCGGCAGGTGCCGCGGTGAGCACGATCGTCACCAGGTTCAGCAAAAGAGACAGCACCCCTGTCCGCTTGCACTTCATTGCTGATTTCATGGGTCTTCTCTCTTTCTGGCGAGGCGCGCTTCAATCAGGCGCGGTTGAGTCTCAGGATGGGAGCACGTACCGGCAGGTTTTCGCGGTTAGTTTAGCAAGACGGCGCAAGCCTTTACCGTGACCTGGGTCACGATGGCGTGTGAGCAGATAGGAATTAGCTCTGGGCTCGCGGTTAAGCCTGATGGCTGGTACGGTCCTCATGGAAAGACAAGCAACCGCTACCGCGGCACGGCTCGCGTCCAGGAATAAGCATGCTCTGTATTGGAGCCGGCCATTGAATAGGCCAGCCAGATTCCGCAAACCAGAACGTCAGCGGCGCCCAGGATGCGAGACGGAGTTCTCATAGAAACAAAACGGTGGTATGCCACCAGCAGGGGCAGCAGCAGGTTTACTGTGGCGAAGAGCCCGAGCCCCAGGGTGATACCAAAGAGCAGACTGCGACGCGTGATGCCCAGGCTCCGCCTCAGAACTAGCAGCAAGATCACTAGACTGCACTGCACGATTAGCACCGAACGGCGGGTCATCAATGCCAGTTCCGAAGAAAAGTAATCCGGGGTTCCCCAGCTTTGGCTACCAGCCGCAGCCATTCCAGCGACCACCAGAATGACAAGGGACGCGGCCAGCAAGAAGCCACTGAGTTTTGTCACCGCTTCGGAGGTCTGAAATCCGTTTTTCAGGAGATCCTGCAGAACGGCAAATGACAACAGGGCGCTTAACGTTATCTCCACATAATAAGCATAGTAGTAAGCGCTGTAATTAAACTGCAGCACAAGCATGATCGGCACGATCAATACTTGAAGCGCGATATAGTTGACGAAATAGGGATATTGGCGATAGAGTCCCCGCCTGCGCATTGCCACCCACACGCCCGACAACAACAGCGTTGGGGCTGCGAGCCACCAGGCGTATTCCAGCAGGTGTGATCTCATTTGGACGTTCCGCTCTAGCTCCCGCCAGCCCCAATATACATAATCAGGACGAATTCGAATGCACAGTTTTTCGCTGGGGTGCCCCACCCAACCTTCCTCCGGTTGGGTGGGAGAGGTTACTTCAGCACACTATTGAGTCCCTGACCGTCCGCACGGTTTCGATTCTTCCCACACATTCGCAAAATCGCGAATGTGGGGGCACACGGCACATTGTAGGTTACCGCCGGTGCGCCGGGAGTTCGCTCCTGTTTCATCACACATCAGCGTGACGTGAGCGCTTGCGCATCGTGCGCACGGTGCGGTATCAACGAAGTGCGAGGACGAGAATTGTTGTGTCTTCGCAGGCCGCACCCAGGGTGCAGGCCGGGAAAAGCTCTTTGACAAGTCAGTGGATGGTGGATAGTAGGCAGTGGATAGGGCCAGAGTCTGATTACTAGTTGACAACTACGGCTCTACCCCCACGCCCTGGCAAGCCTTCGAGTTGAGCGCAATTTGCCGGCGTAACTCCTTGTGGCTCAAACATTAACGTATAAACCTTTGGGGCTCTATTATTTGCCGGGAAAAGTTTGGTAATCGTATGATTCTAAACAAAGCGGTAGGGAGGGGGGAGTTATCGTTCCGATAACAGACAGGACCAAAATGGGAAGACTAGGATTTAGGGGACATGAGTTATGGGATAGTTAACAGACAGCTCCCTCGCCTCTACCTTATTGGGAGGCCACACACGCACCCGGATTCGCGATCATGACCAGCTTTAGGTTGCGCGTGGTGTCGGCTTCCAGTTTCACCCTTTCGACGATAGGCCTGAAACAGGGTGTCTCAACCGGAGCGGCAGCAATCACTGCGTAATCTCCCGGCGGCATCTGCGGAAACAGGAATTTGCCCTTTTCCTTGACCACGGCCCGCTGCTCATCGAGCGTGTCAAGGTTGACGACCAAGAGCCGCACTCCGGGCAATGATGCCCCGGAAGCGTCCACAACCTGGCCCTGGAGGGTGGTGTCGCGGACTTGAGAATTGCCCATTGCCGGGAAACACAACAACAGCAGGAGAAAAAGCTTAACGAAAAGTCTGGTCATAGTTCGCTTCACTTGGGAGGCGTCCGTCCCGTTTCGGTGGAAGCGCGGGCTTTCAAGCCCGCGAGAAGGGCGACCTTGAGAACGGGCTTTAGCCCCGGCCTTCCAAAGAAACCACTCCACGCCTCATCCAGCATTAGACAACTCCGAGGAATGTCTCGTGAAGTAAATTGTTATGCCATGGGCCTGCGTGCCGCTCTCGACATCCTTGCGCTGCTGATCTGTTCGGGGTATTGCACGATTCCCCTGTTCTGGCTCATGACCCATCCTTTCGTCGGGCGCTGGCGCAGGCTGGGCCGGCGAGCGTTTCTGTTCATCCTGCCGGCCTGGGCAGTGGTCATCGCCGATCGTATTCGTGATCATGTGGCCGTTTCGGTTCGCGCATTTCTATGTCAGCGGGTTTGCGTGGGCGCCGGCGGCATTGTTCTTTTTCCTCGGCTTCTCGATTTATCGTGCGGCGTTTCAGAGCTTCCATCACACGCAAGTCTCGGGCCTGGCCGAGCTTGAGCCCGGTAAGCATCGCCAGCAACTGGTTACGACCGGCATTCGCTCGCGGGTGCGGCACCCGATTTACCTCGGACATCTTTGCGAGATTCTGGGCTGGTGCGTCGGCACCGGATTAATCCCGCTGTATGTCTTGGCGTTGTTCGCCGTTGGCACGGGAGCGATCATGATTCGCATGGAAGACCGCGAACTGGAGGCGCGTTTTGGCGAGGCGTATCGCGAGTATCGGGCGCGCGTGCCGGCAGTCGTACCGGGATTTCGCGGCTAAATCATTAGCCACGGATTTACACGGATGAACACGGATCTTTGAGAGCCGAATGTCAAGCGATGGACGGCGGCAAATGCATTCGGAAGCTTCTATCGCCTTCTGTTTGGTGTCGTCGCATCAAGTCAAACGCAGAATCGATGAGGCAGAAATGAAAATAGAAATCCGTGTTCATCTGTGTAAATCCGTGGCCGCCCTGCTTTTCGCTACAATGAACCTTCGCTGAGCGTCTTGGAATGCAATTCGAACTCTTCGTAGCGGCGCGCTATCTGCGGGCCAAGCGGCGGCAGGCCGTCATCGGCATTATCACCGTCATCTCCATCGTCGGAGTGGCGGCCGGCGTCGCCTCGCTCATCATCGCGCTGGCCATCAACAACGGATTTCGCCAGGACCTGCAGGACCGGCTGCTGGGCTCGACCTCGCACATCAACCTGCTGCGCGTGGAGAGCGACGGCATCCGCAACTGGCAGGAATTGCTGTCGCGATTGGCCAAGCAGCCGCACGTGGTCGCCGGAGCGCCCGCCATCTACGAGCAGGTGCTGATCTCGCGCGGAGCACACGCCCAGGGCGGCGTGCTGAAGGGCATCGTTCCTCAGGACGAGCGCAAGGTGAGCGACCTGCTGGATGCGGTCACGAAGGGCTCCGCTGACGCGCTGGAGGAACATCCTGCCCAGCCCGCGACCACCGCTCCATCGCAGGAAGACCAGACCAGCTCGCAGGCACCTGCGCCACCGCCCATCATTCTCGGCAAAGACATGGCCGACCAACTGGGCGCGCCGGTCGGCTCGCTGGTGACCGTCACCAGCCCGCAAGGAGAGCTGACGCCCTTCGGCATCGTTCCCAAGTACAAGCGCTTCAAGGTCGCCGGCATCTTCACGTCCGGCTTCTACGATTACGACAGCAACTGGGCCTTCATCCGCCTCTCTGACGCGCAGAAGCTGTTCGATCTCAGCGACGTGGTCTCGGTGCTCGAGTTCAAGGTGGACGACATCTACCGGGCGCCGGAGATCGCGCAGAAGCTGGAGGCCGAAGCCGGCAAGGGCTTCATGTCGTCCAACTGGATGGAGCAGAATCGCGCTCTCTTCCGCGCCTTGCGCCTGGAGCGCGTCGTGACCTTCATTACCATCGGGCTGATTGTTTTCGTGGCCGCGCTCAACATTCTCATCTCGCTCATCATGATGGTGATGGAGAAGACGCGCGACATCGCCGTGCTGGTCTCCATGGGCGCCAGGAAGAGACAGATTCGGCGCATCTTTATCTATCAGGGTTTGCTGATCGGGGTGATCGGAACCGTGCTGGGCCTGATTGCGGGCTATGCAATCTCATGGGCGGGCGGTCACTACCATTTAGTCTCGCTCTCCGCCGAGGTTTATTCCATCGACTACGTTCCCTTTGCGGCGCGACCCTGGGACGGCGTGCTGGTGGCGATTGTCGCCATCGGGATCTCGTTCATCGCGACGCTGTACCCCTCGTGGTCGGCAGCGAGCGTGCTGCCGGCGGAAGCGCTCAGGTACGAGTAGGCTCCGAGGGTGAGGAATCCCTCGCTTGAAAGCGCCCTAATGTGATGCTAATATGTATCACATGAAAACAGCTTCGGTTCGCGATCTTCGCTACGACTTCAAGAAGGTTGAACGGCTTCTACACCGGGGCGAGGAGATTCAAATCACCAAACGCCGCAAGGTGATCGCTCGGTTGGTTCCTGAGAAGAACCAGTCACAAGCCAAGCTTCCCGATTTCCGGGCGCGTGTGCGAGCGATTTATGGTGACAAGGTGTTGTCTGTCAGCGGCGCTGAACTGATAAGCGAAGATCGGAACAGATATTGACTGGCTACCTTGACCCGAGTTTTCTAGTTTCGTTGTACAGTTCGGATGACAACTTCGAGACTGCCGTACAGACGATGCAGACTTTTCAAGGCCAGCGTTTGGTCACGACCTTTGGGACCTTAGAAGTAATTAACGCTTTCGGTCTCCGAGTATTTCGGAAACAAGTGACGTCTTCGCAAGCGGAGTCTTCATTGGACGATTTCGAGAAAGATTTGCGGGCTGGAGTACTACAGGTTTGCGCCCTGCCGGAGCAGGTTTTTGAGCGTGCTCGTCGGCTATCGCAGCAGACGACCGCAACCCTGGGGACGCGGACAGCAGATCTCCTCCATGTCGCGGCGGCGCTGGAGCTGGGGGTGGATCGCCTCTTCAGCTTTGACAAGCAGCAGCGGAAATTGGCCCAAGTCGTGCGGTTGAAAGTCAACTAATACCAAGCCTTCTTCTGCGCGCAGTTCATCACTGACTTCCCGCCCCGAACGTGCTTTAATTCTTCTTAGGCCGCCGCTAGCACCCTGAGGTCCGAAATGGGTCCTCCTTCCAGCGATTTGGCCGGAATTTGTGACGCCCAGGAGCGCGCCTGCATCCAATGGTTGAAGATGGTTTGTTGCGGGTGAGAAACCTCAAGAAGGTGTTTCGCTCGGGCAATTCCGATCTTGTGCTCTTTGAAAACCTGTCGTTCGAGGTGCGGACGGGCGAGATGCTCGCCATCGTGGGGGAGTCAGGTGCCGGGAAAAGCACCCTCCTGCACATACTCGGAGTTCTTGATACGGCTTCCGATGGTGACGTATACTTCGCCCAAGTCGAGTTGGCGAAGCTGTCGGAAGATGCCGCCGCGGAATTCCGCAGTCGCGAGCTCGGTTTTGTCTGGCAGTTCCATTATTTGTTGCCCGAGTTTTCTGCCGCCGAGAACGTCGCCATGCCGCTGCTGATGCGCGGCGTCGCCAGGCGTGAGGCGGAACGGCAGGCCCTGCAGTGGTTGCAGGAGGTTGGGTTGACGGACCGTGCCAGTCATCGGTCCGGCGAGTTGTCCGGTGGGGAGCAGCAACGGGTGGCGCTGGCCCGCGCTCTGATCACCAAGCCGAAGGTCCTGATGGCCGATGAACCGACAGGGGACCTCGACAACCGGACAGCGGAAGCGGTTTTTGATTTGATCGCCAGACTACATCGCGACTATCGTCTTACCTCGCTCATCGTTACACATAATCTTGGGTTTGCGCGCCGGTGCGACCGTGTTCTCCGGCTGGAGCGTGGCCAGGCGGCCGAGGTGTCGCCGCATTCGTTGCTGGTATAAGGGCAACGGGTCTGCGGCAGGCGGGTTTGTAGTAAGTGGAGGACCAACCAGTCCTCATGGTTCGGCCCCAGTTTTGTTGAGGGCCGGCGACAGGGGAGAGGCAAGCAACAGAGCTCGATCGGGAGAGACATTCCGAGGGGTTCCTGGAGAGGCTCAATGTTTGAACGGTACACGGAAAAGGCCCGGCGGGTAATTTTCTTCGCGCGCTACGAAGCCAGTCAGTTTGGTTCTCCGTACATCGAGACGGAACACCTGCTGCTTGGCCTGTTGCGCGAGGACAAGGCGCTCACCAATCGGTTCCTTCGGTCCCATGCTTCGGTCGAATCCATCCGGAAACAGATTGAGGGTCACACCACCATCCGGGAGAAGGTTTCCACCTCCGTGGACCTGCCCCTGAGCAACGAGTGCAAGCGAGTGCTGGCCTACGCCGCCGAAGAAGCCGAACGGCTGTCGCACAAGCACATTGGCACGGAGCATTTGTTGCTTGGCTTGCTGCGTGAAGAAAAGTGTTTCGCAGCCGAAATTCTGCACGAGCGCGGACTGCGGCTCTCCACCATTCGTGAGGAGCTGGCCCGGACCTCGCAGGAAAAGGCGCAGCCGTCCCAGCGCAACCGCGAGTCGTCGCTGCTGTCTGAGTTCTCCCGTGACCTCACCCAGGCCGCAATGGACAATCAGCTCGATCCGCTGGTCGGGCGCGACAGCGAACTCGAGCGCGTCATCCAAATTCTGTGCCGCCGCACCAAGAACAACCCGGTGCTGATCGGCGAGCCCGGCGTTGGCAAGACCGCCATCGTGGAAGGCCTGGCGCAGCGCATCGCCGACGGGGAAGTTCCATCGTTCCTGGCCGACAAGCGCATTCTCGCACTCGATCTTTCGCTCATCGTCGCCGGCACCAAGTACCGCGGCCAGTTCGAAGAGCGGCTGAAGACCATCATGAAAGAATTGATGGAGTCCCAGAACGCCATCATCTTTATTGACGAGCTGCACACACTCGTGGGCGCGGGTTCGGCCGAAGGCTCGCTCGACGCCGCCAACATCCTGAAGCCCGCACTGTCGCGCGGCGAGATTCAATGCATCGGCGCAACCACGCCGGGCGAGTATCGCAAGTCCATCGAGAAGGACCGCTCGCTGGAGCGCCGCTTCCAGGCCGTGAAAGTTCCGCCGCCCAACGAGGCGGACGCGGTCAAGATTTTGTTCGGCATCAAGGAGCGCTACGAGAAGTTCCACGCCGTCAGCTACACCGACGAGGCCATTACCTTCTCGGTTTCGCACTCCAACCGCTACCTGCCGGACCGCTTCCTGCCTGACAAGGCCATCGATCTAGTGGACGAAGCCGGCGCTCGCGTGAAGCTGCGCCAGACGTCACTGCCGGAGGACATCACCGAGGTACAGAAGCGAATCAAGTTCATCGTGCATCGCATGGAAAACGCCATCGCGAACCATGAGTTCGAGAAGGCCCGCTTCTACTCCGACGAGGAACGCAAGGAGCGCGAGAACCTGCGCGCCCTGCGCGAGAAGTACCACCTGGATGAATCGTCCACCGGGGTGGTTGGCCGCGAAGACATTGAAGACGTGGTTTCGCGCTGGACCGGTGTTCCCATCGCCTCCATCAAGGAAGAAGAGAGCCAGAAGCTGCTGCGCATCGAAGAAGAGCTGCATCGACGCGTGATCTCGCAGGACCGCGCCATCACGGCGCTGGCTCGCGCCATCCGCCGCTCACGTGCCGGCCTGAAGAGCCCGAATCGTCCCATCGGCTCGTTCCTCTTCCTCGGCCCTACTGGCGTCGGCAAGACCGAAGTTGCGCGCACCCTGGCGCAGTTCATGTTCGGTAGCGAGAAGTCGCTGGTGCGCTTCGACATGTCCGAGTTCATGGAGAAGCATTCCGTCTCCAAATTGATCGGGTCGCCTCCCGGATACGTTGGCTACGAAGAGGGCGGCCAGTTGACCGAGCGAGTGAAGCGCGCACCATACTCAGTCGTGCTGCTCGACGAAGTCGAGAAGGCGCACCCCGATCTGTTCAACATCCTGTTGCAGGTGTTTGAAGACGGCCAGCTCACCGATGGGCTGGGCAACACGGTGGACTTCAAGAACACCATCATCATCATGACCTCGAACATCGGCGCGCGCCATTTGCAAAAGCGCACCGGCATGGGCTTCCAGTCCGAGGCGGAAGACGTGATCTCCGGCAAGGTCGAAGACATGGTGAAGGGCGAGGTGAAGCGCACCTTCAACCCCGAGTTCCTCAACCGTCTCGACGAGGTCATCATCTTCAACGCGCTGACCGAGCAGGACCTCATCCAGATCGTGGAGCTGATGGTGCAGCAACTGAACCAGCACCTGGCGCAGCGCTCCATAACGGTGACGGTGACCGAAGAGGCGCGCAAGTGGATCCTCGACCAGACGCTCACCGACCGCAGTTACGGCGCGCGTCCATTGCGCCGCGCTCTGCAGAAGTACATCGAGGACCCGATGTCCGAGGCGCTCATTCAGGGCACTTTCGCACAGCGGCCCACCTTCATCGAGGTCTACCTCGAAGGCAGCCAACTCTTCTACCGTCCGGTGGGTGAAGAGAAGACCGAAGGTGTGCTGCTGTACAGCAACTAAACTGAACTTCAACGGAATGAAGGAAGGGGGGGGCAGAGACGCTCCCCTTTCTATTCTTGTTCTTGCTGACGGACAAAGGGGTTTGGAAATCGTCTGCCCAACCTGCCGCCAGGCGGCCGTTTAGCCGTTGGTCTGCACGGCGTTATTTGGGTTGCCATGACCGAAGAAAATCGCGGGAAGCGGAGCAGACATGAATATTCCCTTTCTCTTCTCCCACATGTTGGCGCGTCTGCGCAGCCGCGACCAACGCTGAGCGTGAGCCTATTCCACCAAAGTAGCAACCCAGCCAACCGCCTCGTCAGCTAGAATTAAATCATGACCCGTGGTATGGAAAGTAAGTCTGTGGAAGCTCAAGTTGTAGAACCCCTTTCTGAACCCTCACCAAACGAAGCATCGTCGGCCTCCTTCGAGGAACTGCAATCCGGATGGAAGAAGAAAGACCTGATGCTCTCGCGCAAGCGTGTGCTTCAGCAGTTGGAGCACTGTGGCAGCGAACGCTATTCCGCAGCTGCTCCATCGAACGCTGGCTGATCTTGAGTCGCAGATCGCGGCGATTGGTGGTTAGGTAGCGGACGACCGACCGACCTAGGTGCTATCACTTTGACGGTGCTCCGCAACAATGGCCATCCTGGCGCAAGAACCGAGAAATCGCAATAATCTCGGTCAGCTGGAGAATTCTTTACTGGACGATCGACCAGAAGTTGTGGGGAAAAATTCTTTGACGCGTGGCAAACAACATCTTCTCGTTCTCATTGCCATTGCGTTTTGCTTTTGCAGGTTAGTCGCGTTTGCGGCCGAACCCAGTGTGCAAGCGCCCACTGGTTTGTGGGACGGATCCATCCAATCCCGGGCCGGCGAGGTGGACTTCGGAATCGACTTGAAACCGGAGGGAAGTACACTCTCAGCCGTGCTGGTCAATGCGACCGACCGGCAGCCTTTCAGCAGCGGAACTTGGGATGGCCGCATCCTGACCTTGCGACTCGACTATTACGACGGGCAACTCCTCCTGCATTATGTTTCACCGGAGCGCATGGAAGGCGAATACTCCCGCCAGACCAGCAAGGGCATGGTGCACATTCCGGTGACGCTGGTTCCTCACCGCGAGTTCCCGGCCACAAAAGCGTGGGCCGGCCCAATTCTAACGGGCGACTGGATTCTGCACGAGGCGGGCGCCGAGGGCGCGGAGAAAGATACCCTCACTACGATTCAGCAGCAGAAAACGGCTACTTCCGACGGCAAGGCCGCCGCCACGGGAATTATGGAGCCCGTGAGCGGCGACAACGGCCTTATGCACGGCGTGGTCTCAACCGACGACCATGGCCAGACTCACGTCCATCTGAGCCGGTTTGATGGCATCCACGTGTTGGCCCTCGACGGTCAGCTGCAGCCCGATGGAAGCCTTCAGGGACAGATTGGAGGGGTAAAGGCTTTGGCGGCCTTCACCGCCGAGCGCAGCGCCGATGCAGCTGCTGCGAACCCGAACACGCTGGCGGGCAGCCTTACGAAGGTCAAAGACCCTCAGGAACCGTTCCGTTTCAGCGGCGCTGATGAATCCGGCAGGAAGATTGACCAGACCAGCCCGGAGTTCAAAGGCAGGCCGGTGATCGTGGACATTTTTGGCACCTGGTGTCCGAACTGCCACGACGAATCTCCGCTACTGGAGCAGCTCTATCGCAAGTATCGAGCGCAGGGGCTGGTGATTGTGGGCCTTGCCTACGAGTACGTGGAGGATACGGCGCGCGACTGGCGCCAGATCGGCATCTATCGCGAGAAGTACGGGATCAGCTTTCCCTTACTGCTGGCGGGCACGACCGACCCCGGCCAAATCGAAAAGACGCTCCCACAGCTAGTCAACTTTGGAGCGTATCCGACCACCATCTTTCTCGATCGCAACGGGCGGGTGCACGCGATACATGCTGGGTTTGCCGGGCCATCGACCGGTGAAAAATACCAGGAAGTGCAGCAGCATATGGACCAACTCGCACGCGAGATCGCGGGGCCGTCTAATTAGGGTAGCCGCAAGCCAGGCTCTATAATCAAGTCAGCCCATGGTTCGCGACGGGATCTATTACGGACTTGCATTTATTGCTCTGGCCGTCCTGGTGGGATGGTTGACCCTGCCGGTTCTAGCGGTCATTCCATTGTTGCTGGCCGCATTTTTCCTGTGGTTTTTCCGTGACCCCGAGCGTGTGATTCCGGCGGTACAGGGCGCGATTGTTTCGCCGGCGGACGGCAAGGTCACAGATGTATCCATCGTGGAATCAAACGGCCACCCACAGACTCGCATCAGCATCTTTCTGAATGTTTTTAATGTGCACGTGAATCGTTCTCCTATCGCCGGCGTAATCGCTGACGTGAAATACAAAACGGGAGAATTCCACAACGCGATGGGCGCCGCCTCAGCCGAGCTCAATGAGCGGAACGTGGTTACAGTCGAGGGAGACGCGGGTACCGTGATTTTCAAGCAGATTGCCGGACTGCTGGCCCGGCGAATTGTCTTCACCAAGAAGATCGGTGAGGAGGTGGCCCGCGGCGAACGCGTTGGACTCATCAAGTTTGGCTCACGCGTAGATGTTATCTTCGCGGCCGACGCGGAGACGAAGGTGAAGGTCGGCGATAACGTTAAGGGTGGATCCAGCGTGCTCGCTGTAGCCCAGCCGCAATCGGTTCCGTCCCAGACACGAGAAGCGGCGGAAGTGCGATGAGCAACCACCTTATTCAGCACTCGGAAGATTCCGCCAAGCCGCGACGGGCGCGGAAGGGGTTGTATATCCTGCCGTCCATCTTCACGGCTGGCAACATCGCGGCCGGCTATTACGCCATCTCTCAGGCGATACAGGGCACCGCGTCCGATCCGTGGCACTTCAATCAGGCGGCTAAGGCGATTGGTATTGCGATTGTGCTCGATTTTTTCGACGGTGGCATAGCACGTCTTACAAACACGGCCAGCCCGTTCGGCCGTGAACTCGATTCGCTGGCGGACGTGATCGCGTTTGGTATTGCCCCGGCCATATTGGCCTGGACTTGGGGCTTCCGCATGTTACCCATAGCCGGGGACCAGGACATTCGCGCGCGCGTCATTCAACTCGGCGCCATCGCGACCTTCATTTTTCTGCTGGCGGGAGCGTGCCGTCTGGCGCGGTTCAACATCCAAACCAATCCGCAGCCCTCGAATCCCGGCCGGCCGGGACGCAAGTATTTTGTCGGTCTGCCGATCCCTGCCGGGGCTGGGGCCGTTGCAGCCGTCGTTCATCTGGTGCAGGGCAATCCGCTGCAGATCTGGTGGCTCTCCATCGGATGGGGTGTGTTCGTCTTCGCCATTGCCTTCCTGATGGTGAGCACGTGGCGATTTGTGAGCTTTAAGGGTATCAACTTCCGCCAGCCGCAGAATTTTCGCTGGCTCATTGTGATTGGTACCGTTATCGCCCTGATCTGGTTCTCTTCCCAATACGTTCTATTTCTGCTGGCGCTGGTTTACATCCTTGCAGGTGTCCTGGCCCGGCTTTCTTTCGTCTTTCGCCGGCCTGCGGTGCCGCCCCCTCCGCCGCACGACGAGGTATCCCACGCTTGATGAAGAATGGACCAAACAACACCGCCGGAGTTCGTACCGACGGCGGCCACTGGGGTGGCATGTTCCGCGTGGCCATCATTGGCGCTGCCACGCTGAAGGGGCGGGAGCTAAAGGATGTTCTCAGCGACCGCAATTTTCCGGCCCAGGATATCCGCTTGCTCGACGATGATGAATCGCTTGGTCAATTGGAGGCCGTGGGGGAGGAACCAACGTTTATCCAGAGCGTGCTGCCCGAGCACCTGGAGAATGCGGACTTCACGTTCTTTGCCTCCGACGAGAACTTCACCCGGAACACGTGGCAAATGGCCCGCAAAACCGGGAGCGACATCATCGATCTCTCTTACGCCCTGGAAAACGAGAAAGGCGCTGTGCTGCGGTCTCCCTGGATCGAGCGTGAGTTAAACATTCCTCCGAAGGTGGACTTTGCGGTGGCTCCGGTCAGCATCGCGCACCCGGCTGCGGTTGTCCTCGCTTTGCTGATGCTTCGGGCCAGGAAAGTGGGCGGCATCGCGCGCGCTATCGCGACTGCGTTCGAGCCTGCTTCCGAACACGGCAAGCGCGGCATGGATGAGTTGCACGAGCAAACGGTGAACCTGCTGTCTTTCCAGCAGCTTCCCAAAGGAGTGTTCGATTCTCAGGTGGCCTTCAATCTTCTGGATCGCTATGGCGCCCATTCTCTGCCCTCGCTCGAATCTGTGGAAAGCCGCATCCAGGGCCATTTTCGCAGGCTGGTGAACGGCCGGCTGGCCGTACCTTCGCTGATGCTCTTACAAGCGCCTATCTTCCACGGGCACGCGTTCTCACTGTACATTGAGCTGGAACAACCGGCACAAATCGAGGAACTCACGGCCGCGCTTTCCGGCGAGCATGTGGACGTGCTGCAGGGGGGAGAAGAGTTCGCCCAGCAACGTGAACGCCGCCGGGCAGGAGCAGATACAAGTGTTCGCGCGCCGCGATTCGCAAAACGCGAAAGGCTTCTGGATCTGGGCTGCCTCCGACAACCTGCGGATTGCGGCGCTGACCGCCGCAGAATGCGCCGAAAGCATGATTGCCGCTCGTCCGCGAGGCACGGTGCAATGATGGCGTGGTTCCGACGCTGGCCGGTTAGTGCGGCCGTTCTCCTGCTCGTTACCACGAGCTGCGGATACCACACCAGCGCCCATGGTGTGCGCCTGCCGGCGGACATGCACACCATCTATGTGCCCGCGTTTGTCAATCTCACGCATACCTATCACGTCGAAGAGTTACTTACCGCGGCGGTCGTTCGAGAACTGCGCAGCCGGACGAATTACCGGATTGTGACGACGAACGACGGCAGCGCGGACGCAACCCTCAACGGAACCGTAATTTTGACAAGCATCGCTCCGCTCACGTACAACTCCCAGACTGGTGGCATCGACTCGTCTCTGGTGTTCGTGGGGATTAAGGTTTCGCTCGTCACTCGCAGCGGCAAGGTGCTGTGGGACAATCCGAACCTGCTTTATCGAGAGGTATACCAGATCGCCAACAATGGGGAGAATTTCTTCAACGAGGAGGGTCCGGCCCTGGACCGAATGGCTGCGAGTTTCTCGCAAACGCTGGTTAGCGACATGCTGGAGGCTTACTAGATGCGCAGCTTCGCAGCCTCGGACCGCTTCGTGGCTGACGTGAAGGCCCGCAAACTCTCTCCCGGCTACGTCTTCATTGGCGATGAGGCATTCTTCCGCAAACGCTGCCGCGATGCGGTTCTTCAACATCTGATACCCGCCGACGTTCGCGAACTGAGCCTCTATGACATGGATCTGGGAGAAGTGGATCTGCAGCAGGTTCTTGACCAGGCACGAACGCCGTCACTGATGTCTCCATTTCAAGTGTTCTTCGTGCGGGGAGTAAAAAACCTGTACGGCCGCGGCAAACACGACGACGAATTTTCCGCCATCGAAGATTACTTTAAGAATCCCAACCCGGATGCCTTGCTGGTTTTCGTCGCGGACCACATCAGCATTCCGGCCGATGCCCGGCGCATGGACCTGACGGACAAAGAGCGCTACGAGCGCATTCGTGAGACCTTGGGCGAGTACTGCTCGATCCTTGAGTTTGCGCGCGTGGACGAAAGCGACGCCGTGAAGTGGGCAAGCCAGGCCGCCGATACTGAAGGCGTGAAGCTGGAAAACGACGCCGCCCGCGAACTGGTGGATTCGCTGGGCGGCGACATGATGATGGTCGCCAACGAACTGGAGAAGCTGGTCCTGTTCGTCGGCGACAAAAAGCGGATCACGCTGGGTGATGTCGAAACCCTTGTGCTGGCGGCCAAGCAAAGATCGTTCTACGAATTGACCGATGCCATCTCGGCCCGTGATCGCGCCCGCGCTCTGGCTGTGCTCGATGCCATTCTCAGCACCGGTGATGGAGATGACGCGGCTATCGGGCACCTGTACATGCTGTCGCGGACCTTTCGCCAGATGCTCGTTATTCTGGAGCGCAATGTGCGCGACTCGCGCGCTCTGTGGCAGGCCCTGTGGCAAGGCTTTCGGATTCCGCCCTTTGCGGCGGAGGACATCATCCGCCAGGCCCGCCGCTACAAGTCTCGCCGCGAGTTGACCAGCGCCATTCGCCGAGTTGCGCGGGCGGACCTCGCTCTCCGATCCAACCCTCCAAGCAAGCGCCTGGTGCTGGAAAACCTCGTGCTGGACCTGGCAGCCGAGCCCAAACTGCATGTCGAGAGCCGGGCTGGCTGCAGGATGAACTGCCGGTGTGAGCATGGATAGCCGGCAGCGCCTCGAAGAAAGTAGCCTGTTTTGGGTGGAAGCGCCGGGCTTCAGCCCGGCGAAAGAGGGTAGAAAGGACCTGGGGCTTTAGCCCCGGAGAGAAAGTGGATTTTGACGCGTACCTGCGCCGAATCGAATACCAGGGAACTGTTCAGCCTTCCGTGTCATCCTTGCGCGCTCTGCATCGGCAACATCTATTTACCGTTCCGTTCGAGAATCTCGATATCCAGCTTGGCACCCCGATCCACCTCGAGACGCCGCGATTCTACGAGAAAATTGTCGCGCACCGTCGCGGGGGATTCTGCTACGAACTGAATGGCCTGTTCTATGAGCTTCTGACGGCCATCGGGTTTCAGGTGCAGATGCTTTCGGCGCGCGTGCGCCGCGACGACGGCGGCTTCGGGCCGGAGTTCGATCACATGCTCTTGAAGGTCCAGCTCGAACAACCGTGGCTGGTTGACGTTGGTTTCGGCGATTCGTTTGTCGATCCTATCGTCTTCCACGCTGGAGGCGCCGATCAGGTCAACGGACATCGCTATATCGTCTCGTGGTGCGGCGATGAATGGCAGCTCCTTCGTGAAGATGAGAAGGGGCAAGTGCCGTTGTATTCTTTTCGCGACATTCCACGTCATCTCAGCGACTACGAACCGGATGTGCCATTTCCATCAGACCTCGCCCGAATCTGGTTTTACGCAGCGCTGGATCTGCAGCAAGGCGACTGCGGATGGCCGCATAACCCTTACCAACATGCGCCTGATCGTCACTCGTGGCGGAACCCGCGAGGAGAGCGTGCTCACCACCGAAGCCGAGGTGCGACGCTGCCTGCGCGATCAGTTCGGATTCGAGTTTCCCGAATCGGCAGATCTTTCGAGGCTGACCGCTTAACGGCCAGCCTGCCAGCATTATCTTCCCGCCGGATCGCAGATCGGGAGCAGTGGTTCTTCGGTTGCAGCTGCCTCTGTAGTATCTGCGCTGGAAAAACAGCGCCACATTTACCAGGCTGATCATCGCCGGGACCTCGACCAGCGGACCGATCACCGCCGCGAACGCCTCTCCTGATCGGATGCCGAACACGGCGACCGCAACCGCGATGGCGAGTTCAAAGTTGTTGCTGGCCGCGGTGAAAGACAGGGTCGCTGACTTGGAGTAGTCGGCCTTGAGCTTGTATCCGAGGTAAAACGACACCAGAAACATCAGCACAAAGTAGATCAGCAGAGGAATGGCGATGCGCACCACGTCTAAAGGCAGGCGCAGGATGTAATCGCCCTTGAGCGAAAACATCACCATGATGGTGAACAGCAACGCAATCAGCGTGAGCGGGCTGATGCGGGGAATGAAAGTCTTCTCATACCACGTTCGCCCTTTAGCTTTCACCAGCACCAGCCGCGTGAAGATGCCGGCGAGGAAAGGTATCCCGAGGTAGATAAATACGCTCACAGCGATGTCGCGGATGGACACATTGACGACCGAACCTCGCAGGCCAAACCATTCCGGCAGCTTGGTAACAAAGATCCACGCGTACACCGAGTAGAACAGGACCTGGAAGACGGAGTTGAACGCCACCAACCCCGCTGCGTATTGCGTGTCGCCGCGCGCCAGTTCATTCCACACGATGACCATCGCGATGCATCGCGCCAGGCCAATGAGGATCAACCCGGCCATATATTCGGGATAGCCGCGCAAGAAGACGATGGCGAGAACGAACATCAGCACCGGCCCGATCACCCAGTTCTGCAGCAGCGAGAGGCCAAGAATCTTCTTGTTTCGGAAGACCTCCCCGAGCTCCTCATAGCGCACTTTCGCCAGCGGCGGATACATCATCAAGATGAGCCCAACCGCAATCGGGATCGACGTCGTTCCGACACTGAAGCGGTTCAAGAAGGGCACGATGCCGGGAAGCGCCCATCCCGAAAGCACGCCGAGGATCATCGCAGTGAAGATCCACACCGTCAGATAGCGGTCAAGAAAGCTCAGGCGAGCGGTCACTTTGTCGTGCACAGCGTCTCCTGATGACGCAGCCGGCT
The DNA here is from genome assembly GCA_963735855.1 of uncultured Acidobacteriaceae bacterium. Lineage (GTDB taxonomy): Bacteria > Acidobacteriota > Terriglobia > Terriglobales > Acidobacteriaceae > Bog-257. The sequence goes on along the minus strand of CAVTMW010000014.1, from coordinate 182,053 downwards.
CGTCATTGCCGGCCGATCTGCTCGATGTGCTTCTGGATTGACAGCTTGTCGAGCCTGGCGAGCGGCAGCGCAAGGAATAGGCCGATCCTGCGGTCAAGGGACATAAAAGCCTCGCGATAGGCGCGCTCGATCTCGTCCGGAGAACCAGTGACCGCGGCCGGATCGGGAATACCCCAGTGCGCGGTCATGGGCTGCCCCGGCCAGACCGGGCACACCTCTTTCGCGGCGTTGTCGCACACCGTGAAGACAAAGTTCATCTGCGGAGCGCCGGGCTGCGCGAACTCGTCCCAGCTCTTGCTGCGCAGCCCCTTTGTCGGCAGGTGGGCCAGTTCGATTTGCTGCAACGCCTCGGGCCGCACCGCACCGGCCGGATGGCTGCCTGCGCTGTACGCAGTAAAGTTCGGACGGCCTTTGAAGTTCAGGATCGCCTCGGCCATGATGGAGCGCGCCGAGTTCCCCGTGCACAGAAACAGAACGTTGTAGTGGTCGGGCATATTTTCGATCTATCCAGGTAGAGCGGGCCTTTAGGCCCGCGTTTTCAGTTGCCATCTTGTTTGCTGTCGCCGCTGAGGTCTATGACCTCAGCGGCGACAGCGGCTCTTTAATCTCTGCTCACGGACGCGGCGCTAAAGCTCGGCTCTATCGGCCTTGCGAATGCGGTTCTGTGGTTTCTTCGCCCGGATGAATGCGCTCATGAACTTGCCGTCCACGAGCGGAGCGATCGCGTCCACGTCAACGCCCTGGTCATTGAGAAAAACGCGTGCATCCTCAACGTTGTGAACCCGCGTAGGTTCGACCTCGATGGCCTCGAATCCGGCATCGGCCAGCTTTGCGGTGTACTCCGTGTCCTGCAGGGCGCCTGCGATGCAGCCAACCCACAGCAGCACGCTATCGCGCACTTGCTGCGGAACATCGCCATGTACCACAACGTCGGACACCGCAAAGCGGCCGCCCGGCTTCAACACGCGAAAGGCCTCGCGCAAGACGCGGTCCTTGTCGGCAGAGAGATTGATGACACAGTTGGAAATAATCACATCCACGGAATCATCGGGGAGCGGAATGGCCTCGATCTCACCTTTGAGGAACTCGACATTCTCCACTCCAGCCTTGCGCTGGTTTTCGCGGGCCAGGGCAAGCATCTCGTCGGTCATGTCGAGCCCGTAGGCTTTGCCCGTCGGCCCCACTCGCCGCGCCGAGAGCAGCACATCAATGCCACCGCCGGAGCCCAGGTCGAGCACAGTTTCCCCGAAATTGAGCTGAGCCAGCGCCGTGGGATTGCCGCATCCCAGCGAGGCCTTTAGCGCGTCTTCGGGAATCTGGCTCGCCTGCGTAGCGTCATAGAGGTTGGTCGTGATGGGGTCGCAACAGCTCTCCAGCGCGGTGGATGCGCCGCAACAAGAGCTGCCGCCGGTATGCACGCGCAGCGCCGCCTGTCCGTACTTTTCTTTGACCACTTCCTTAATATCAGTGCTCATGGCGTTCTCCTACTTACACAGGGTAATGATCTTCTCGGGTTGGACTGCTTTGTTGCGGGTGCAGCACTCGGCATAGAGGAAGCCCAGCAGCTCCTCCAGGGCCCCGGTGTCGGCCGTGTACCACAGGAAGGTTCCATCGCGGCGGACCTTCACCAGGTCTTCGTTCTTCAGCTTGTCGAGATGGTGCGAAAGTGTCGAGCTGGGGATGTCCAACTCGGCGCCGATGTCGCCGACCACCATGCCTTCGGGATGAGCCGAGAGCAGCAATTGCATGATGCGCAATCGCGGCTCGGTCCCCATGGCTGAGAACATGTCTGCGTAGCGCGTGATCTGCTCAGGGTCGTGTTTCTTAGGCATAAGGATCTTTCTATGATTCTATAATTATGGAAATATAGAAGAATGTCAAGCGAAATTTGCAGCGTTCAGTATGTGCAGGCGGAGCGGTACGTCTCCCAGGATGAGAGCAACCATTCCCGCTCCACCTTCTCCACTTCCTGAAGGCTGCCGGGCTGCCCGCGCGCCTGAATGAAGAAAAGAGTCATCGGACGGCGGCCAGTAAAGATTTGGACGGGCGCGGCACGTAGCTGCGGCCAATACGGGCTGGCTACCGGAGAAGAGCGATACACCAGCAGATAAGCGACCAGAATCGCCGGGTCCCGGTCGCCATAGTAGGCGCGGTGAATCGGCAGTGCGCCGGAATCTGCCCGCACCCACTCGATCCCGCGCCGCTCCACGATGGCGTGTTCCACCAGGGAGGTCTCGGGACGATGGTAGAGCCGCTTGGCGTCGTAGGAACGTATTATGCTGAAGTCAAAGTGCAGCCCGTCTCTGACGAAGCTCCCTTCTTGCCATTGAGAGCTCTGGAATAGCTTGCGCATCCAGGCATCGCGGCTTCCGGCGGAATGCGAAGCCTGCGCTGATTCCGGCATCAAAGCCTGCGGGGCCCTGCAGTCGTCGATTTCAGCCTGGAAATAGGAGTGCACCACCACCGGGATTAGCGCCAGCAGCAAGCAGGCCGACAGCGGACAAACGTATCGCCGAGACAACCGGGTCATGCGGCAGGTCTCCGCATTTCAACCCTGTCCACAAGTGCCAGCAGGACTGCGGCAGCGGTAAACGTGAGCATGCCTGACAACGGATGCAGGACACTATGCAGGATGCCGCTTCCCCAACGCTGAAGAATGAGCGCAAGGAACGCGCAACGCAAGATATTGCAGGCCATCGCAATGGGGAAAGCCGCCGCCAGCGTGATCGCGCCCCGCCGCCATGAGCGGTTCATGTAGGCCAGGACCAGCGCCAGCGTGACGCAGGCATAGAGCGCGGAAAAACCGCTGCACGCGTCCGTGATAAACAGACGTGTCTGCGGGCAGAAACAGCGTGGTGTCAACGCGGGCCACTGGTCCGCCAAACAGCGCTATGACCGGCTCGGCCCCCGCGGCACTGATTCTCCTCAGCAACAGAGTGAAGCTTTCGATGAATGCGGCGGGGATGGGCAGCATGAAAAAGGCCAACACCCAGGCAAAGGCCAGCGCCTGAGTACGACGTCTGCCCAGAAGCAGCAGCGAAAGACCTGGCAGGCAAACCACCATGCCGAAGGCGGCGAGCAACTGCGTATGAATCGCGCTGTCCAACACGATCATCCCCAGCCCGGGAATGAGGAACAGAAAGCCCCACGCGGATTGCTCCGCATCTGCAATCTGATCCGAGTGCAGCACTCTGTAGATGAAATAGGCGACGACAAAGGGGATGAACATCCCGTGAATGTTGTGCCAGACGCTCATGGTCCAGCGCTGGCAAAGCCAATAAATCGTGGGAGCAAAGACGAGGATCGCGAGCAGAATCCAAACCGCGTGGGCAGCCCACCCATGGAGGGCTTCTTGTCGTTGGCGAATAGCGGGGCCTGTTTCGTTGTCCAACTGTGCTGCGGTGGTATGGTTCATTTTCCCCGCCCGTCCGGCGCCGGTAGTTGCCTGAGGTACGATTGCCAGAGATAGATCAGCGGAGGGAAACTCGGGCTCGCTGCGAATTCCTTCCCCGGCGCGGCCTGCCTGGTCCACAGGTTCTTCCTGAAATCGAACTTTACGATGCCTTCGGGGGTCACCATTCCGAGTTGTCCGGGCTTGTCGGCGCTGCCTGTGTAGCAGAAGAAGCCCTCGTCAACCGGCAAGGCGTCCTGCGGCCTGCGCACCAGCGCGTTGTGAATCAGTTCGCTCACGCTGCTCAGCGCCAACGCCCTCGGCGGCGGCTTCCAGTTGGAATTAATGAGTTTGCCAAGGGTGGCGTTTTGTTCAAAGCTGATGCTCATGCCGTGCCCGAGGTTACCGTGGTCGAACAGCTCCTCTCCGTGGTCGCCAACCACCAGGATCACCGTTTGCGACCGAGCCCCGGCCCGGTCCAGCTCGGCCAGCAGTCCGGCCAGCACAGAATCCAGATTGCGCGCGGCATTCCAATAGGTCCTCATCAGCCAATCGCGTTTCTCGGGCACGATCTCCCCGCGAGAGATAGGCGGATTTGCCAGCGGCGTGGGCGCGCCCCAGTAGTGATACGGAAAGTGCATCTCCTGCCAGTTGAGATAGGCGAAGAAAGGCCGCTGGTGATCAATGCTCTTGAACCATTGCCGAAAGCGCTCGGTTACCAGCGGCGCGGGTATGCTGAGCGCTGCCAGTGCGGTGCTTGGGTACATGCGCTGCTCTCTGGGAAAAGAGCTGGCATCCACGAACACATCCGCCCGATCCATGTGCGTAAGCCTGCTAGTGTCACCGAAGCCCTCGTATTGTCCGGAGAACACCGCCGTCTGATACCCCAGTTCGCGAAAGCGGTCCACGAGAGAGATGTCCGCTTCCCCCTTATCCACTGTCCCATTGAAAATCGCGCACAGCGAAGGAACCGTGTATCCCGCGTGCGAGAACATCAGCAGCCGCTCGCCGGGCAGACTGCTCAACACGGGCATGACCGGCTCCCCGTTGACCTGTGCGTCCAGCAGATCGTAGCGGGCCGACTCCAGCACCAGCAGCACGACGTTCTTTGCGTTCCAGCCGGCTGGCATCCCAGGGAGCGCTTCGCCGCCGCCAATCCACCGCAGGCGCATCCGCAGCGATGCCGTTCTTATCCAGTCCGTTGTCCGGGATATTGCCGGCATACGGATGCCGCGACGCACCGAGCGCGGCGGAATCCACCGGCCGGCTCATCCGGCCTACTCTGTCACCATGGAAATCGGTCACCGCTGTGACCGGTAAGGAATAGAGGTGATACGCGAGTCCGAACCCAAGATTCCTCTGCAAGGGAAACGAGGCCATTAACAGCAGACAGGGGGAGACGATCATCACCGCATTGGCGGTCAGCAGTCCCCGTGGCGAAGCCAGCATTTGCACCGGCCAGCGGCGAACCAGCCATTTCTCCAGACGCCCGCTGTATTTCCTTACCAGCCATCCTCCCACGACCATCACCACGAATGCGGCTGCGATCGCGGGCAGCAAACCGGCGAATTCCTCTTCTACGTACTTCAGAGCGGTCATCCAGTCGCCACCGCCCAGGCCGCGTACCAAAGCCAGGTTCAGCCCGTCGCGAAAATACTGCACCACTTCATATTGGGCGGTGAGGGCGGCAAAGTAAGCCAGCGCGACGGGCAGGACCGCGAACTTGGCCATCCACCACGACTGGACGCCCAGGAGGCGCCGGATGACCCACCACAACGCGGCTGAGGCTGTGGCTACGAGCAGCAAAATGGCGGCTGCGGAGAAACCCACAAACAGGATTCGTTCCCACCATTGCAGCGGCTGTTCAAGGAAGGGTCCGCGGTTCAGCAGGACTTTCCACTTCCGCTCCACCAAAGCCAGGTTGAACACCAGTAGGGGCGCGGTCGCAGCAATGGAGGCAAGGGTGACAGACAGGCGCGCACGCTGAATCTGGTTATCGTCAGCCGGCAAGGTGGGCGGTTTCGCGGTAGCCCCAAGGGTCGCCAGTTTCACTCCTCAATATCCGAGTCACCGTCGTCCAAGAGAGAATCCGAGTTGAGATGACCGAGCTGTGGTCCGCTAGAACTTCGGCTTCCACCGGAGCACGCCAGCTATTCCAACAGCCCCAGAGCCGAGCAGCAAAACGATGCTGGGCTCAGGAGACCCATAACCGGACCCCCCGGTGACGGTGAAAGCTTCCGAAGGGATCGTGCCTAGGGCACTCTCGGACGCGCTCGACGGGCAGCCGCCGCTACCGCAGCCCGCGCCGCTGTTCTCATCCCAATAGACCGGGTCGCCGCTGGGGACGGTCGCGTTAAACAAGTTCAGCCAGTACTTGCCGGAGCCGACATATAGATTGAGGTTCTGAACCGTGATCAGGTCAATGTTATAGCCATACTGGTTCATGGAAAGAAAGCGGTCAGTCAGGTAATTGCCACCCGCGGTGCCGGAGCCATATACGGTCCCACCGTTTTCGGCGGAGGTGATGGACCAGTCGACGGAACTCATCACGTCGCCCGGAAATTCCCAGACGCCGAACGAGAAACCGTAGACTGATCCGTTGAAGCCAGCCGCGTTAAAGGTGTCACTGACAACGTAGCCAAAGTTGATGGTCCAGGCATCGGTCGTGCCGTTGATCGGACCGTTGTCATATGTATATTGCGCCCAGGCTGGAATTGCAGCCAGCGCCAGGCACAGAATTGTGAGCGAAACCATACACAATTTCATGGAAAGCCCTCCTTTCAAGCCGGGCTTATTTAGCGTTCCTCCGTCGGGACAAGAAAGATGGATGTCGGTACGCGCGCCAAGTATCGTGCAAGCACAGACCGCTGTCAGTGATTGCGGTCACAGGCGGGGGTTGACAGCAGTTTGGTCAGGCAGCGATGCTATAGCGCGCCACCCAACCAAAGGAAGGTTGGGCGGGCCATTCGCGAGACACCTGACCTATAACCTGCTAGAACTTCGGCTTTCCACCGGAGCACACCAGCTATTCCAAGGGCCCCCGAGCCGAGCAGCAAAACGATGCTAGGCTCAGGAGAACCATAACCGTACCCCGCGGTGACGGTGAAAGCTTCTGAAGGAATCGTGCCGAGGGCACTCTCGGAGGCGCTTGACGGGCAACCGTTCGACCTGCAGCCAGCGCCGCTGTTCTCATCCCAATAGACCGGGTCACCGCTGGAGACGGTCGCGTTAAACAAGTTCAGCCAGTACTTGCCGGAGCCAACATCTAGATTGAGGTTCTGAACCGTGATCAGGTCAATGTTATAGCCATACTGATTGGTGGAAAGAAAGCGGTCAGTCAGGAGATTGCCGCTGGCGGTGCCGGAGCCATACACGGTCCCACCGTTCTCTCCGGAGGTAATCGACCAGTCGACGGAGCTCATCACATCGCCGGGGAATTCCCAGACGCCAAACGAGAAACCGACTTGTTCGTAGCCGTAGCTTGTGTTGAAGGTGTCACTGACAACGTAGCCAAAGTTGATGGTCCAGGCATCGGTTGTGCCGTTGATCGGACCGTTGTCATATATCTGATTTTGCGCCCAGGCTGGAATTGCAGCCAGCGCCAGGCACAGAATTGCGAGCCAAGCGATCCCCAGTTTCATACGAGCCTCCGCTTAAACGAATAGAGTTTTCAGCGCGGCGACGGACAGCCGGTAGACGAAGCGACAAAAGTCCCCCGCACAGGCGAAAAGCGTTCCGCCTGCACCCAGCAATCATCCGCTCAAGGGGAGAGGTTCGCAACAGAAAATTTTGGGAGAACTGGAAGCAATTCCCGTTTTGGGAATCCGCGTGGACACGACGCGATTGGCACTAACGCCCAGGCATCGAACGCCTCGTGGATGGCTTGCCGTATGGTCACGCCCTGGCTGGCAGACATGATCTTGATGCGGGGCGCCTGCCGGCTTCCCGACAGGTCGCACCGACAGTAGCTTAGGCTCATCTTGCTGGCATATTAGCTTTACCTAATTTAACTAGCTAGTCTAATCTATTTGGACTAGGAAAACAGCACTTTTTCGCATCTAAGTCGTTATTTCACTATATTTTACGCATAAGTCCAACGGAATCCATATTTTGCAAGTCATTCATGGCCTAAGTTATTGATTCTACGTGAGAGGAGTGAGGGGAGAAGCCAGGCGAGAATCCGCGTTTGTTCGCGGAACCACGGAGTCCCAATTCGAGGGTCCTTAACAAATCTTTACCGGAAATCCTGTAACGCTTTTCCGCACTTCCGCGTTTGTTTGTGTGGGCTGGTTGTGGCCCTGCTGTTGTCCGAACCGACATCAGTCGAGCCGACAGCAAACCGCTTACCGCTGTTCCGGCTCCGCTGAGCAGGTGCCTTCGTTGCCTGACGTCCGAAACCTCAGCGTTGAATTTGCCACTGCTCCGGCAGACGCAAACGGTCCGCGATGCCAGCTTGCGGAGGCGAACTTATTTCTTCTCCTTAACCTCCACGCTGGCAACGGTGGTGTCCCATTCCAGCTTGAGCGAGGCAGAGTCTCCGCCGGTCTTGTCGAAGGAGATGGTGAACTGCTCCAGAGCGGACGGCAGCTGACCGACTTTCATATCCACGCGCGCCAGGTCCTGAGACTTGTCGTAGTCGGTGCCCCACTGTCCCGTCTGCTTGTTGATGATCAGCTTCCAGCTACTCGCGCCGGGCAGGGAATAAAGCGTGTAGCTGCCGGCAGGAACGTTGGCGCCGCCGATGGTCAGGCCCACGTCGGTCTTCAGGCTGGTAGCGGCATTGGCGCCGGTGCGCCAGACCTCGTCGTAGGGTACGAGGCCGCCAAAGATCTTGCGACCGCGCATCGACGGACGGCTGTACTGGATGGTGACACTCTTCCCATCGTCGAACTTCAGCGTTGCCTCACCCGGAGGGCTCGCCGGTTTGTTTCCTTGTGCGACCATGATCGCGGTAAGTGTGGCAATCGTTATTCCGACGAGTATCCACAGACGGCTCTTTGGCATTGCAGGCTCCTGTTGATGGCGAACGGATGTTGCTTGATGCTGCCGTACTATTATTCACGTCCTTGGCGAACGATACAATCTTGAGACGCTTTGCGAGCGTCTGGGCCGACAGACGAAATCCCGAGCGCAGCGAGGGAGTGCTATGAGCATCCTGGACGAAAGGCGCAGAGAACTAGACCAATACGAGTTCATGATGGGCATGCCGCGAGGCCGTCTCGCGGTTGCCCTCGACGTGCTGACTGATGCGCTCACGCTGGTGGGCCAGCACGGTGTCTACTGCCAAAGTGCGCGCCAGCCAGGCAAACCCGCCATGGACGTCCAGATCGTGATGAAAGGCATCACCGACGCGAAGGAATTGATTTCGTCAGTGATGGAAGAGCTACGCGAGCGGCAGGAAGCGGGAAAGCAATAGCCAGTAGCGAATGGCGAACAGCCAGTCTATAGTTTGCGCTGTGCTAAACTGCACTCACCCCGAGGGACGAGGATGAAAACCGCCATACGCAAGATGCTGTTCGTGGACCTGATCAAGGGCCTGAAGGTTACCTTTCGTAATCAGGACCCGAAGGAAGCCATCACCGAGCAGTATCCGCTGCAGCGGCCGCAAATCGCCGAACGTTTCCGCGGTGCGCCTCGTCTCAACAACAATCCCGACACCAACGAGACGCTGTGCATCTCCTGCGACCTGTGCGCGCTGGCCTGTCCCGAGAACCTGATCGTGGTGAGCAGCGAACGCAATCCCAACACGCGCCGCAAGGAGCTGACCGAATTCACCTACGACCTCAGCCGCTGCATGTTCTGCGGGCTCTGCGAGGACGCCTGTCCGGTGGATGCACTGGAGTTGACGCAGGACTTCGAGATGGCGAACTACAGCCGCGAAGGGCTCATCTGGAACCGCGAGACGTTGGAGAAGGGTCCTCAGCCCAACGTGTACCGAAAGTAAGATTTGCGGTAGCTCCTCGCGCTGGGTAAGGAATGCCTCTGAAAAACCGCACGCCTCCATCGCATCGAATTTGTAACTTGTTCTAGTCGGTAGTAGTATCTCTGCATCCTTAACAATTGGAGTCGCTCGCCGGATGCTGTTTAGGTCCGTCCGGGCTTAGCCACACGATTCCCGCTTTCATACCGCGCAGTTGACTGCCCCTGCGTTGTAAGAAGACCTGCCAGGCCGTGGAAGTGGCGGCTGACGCGGTGCTGCAGATCTAGTCACTTCCGATACCTAACGAATAACAACAACAAGGAGCTAACTGATGAAGAACGTGATTCGTATGATCGCGGTACTCGCGTTCGCCGCGATGCTGCTGCCCAACCTCTCACTCGCCCAAGCTATGCCCGTGCGGCCTTTCCACGATGGTCCGGTGTGGGACATCACCTTCGTGAAGGCCAAGCCCGGCGTCGGCCTGAAGTACATGGAGTTTCTGGCAACCCAGTGGAAGACCGAGCAGGAAGCCCTCAAGAAGGCTGGATTGATTACCAACTACATGGTCATCACCACCGAGTCGCACGGTCCAAATGACTTCGACATCATGTTGATGACGCAATTTAAGGACCTGGCGACCATGGAAGCTAACCAGGACAAAATGGAGGCTGTTGCCAATCAAGCCTTGAACAGCAACGATCAGAAAATGATTGAGGGCTACCAGGAGCGCGCGAGCTGGCGCGAGATCATCGGCGATCGCCTGGCGCGGGAAATCATTCTGGAGCCGAAGAAGTAAGCCACTCCCACATTGTAGGACAGATAAGAAAGGCGCGAGCAATCGCGCCTTGACTTTTTGCTCCCGTCTTCTGTGTTTCCCCGGCGGAGACTTACTCGAAGATCAGGATCGCGGCCGCGATCACCGTCGTCCAGCGCTCGCGCTTGTCGCCGACCGCGCTCTGCGTGATGTTGGCGGTGCGCACGATCTTGTTCGACAGCCGATAGACTTCTTTCTTCTCGTCCCACGACTTGTCAGCGTCGAACTCGACGTCGAGCGTGGTGGCGAGCATCTCGGCCGCAAGCTCTTCGGCGTAGTCTCCGGCCACGTCGTCGGTCTCGCCGAACGAGTGGTGCTCGCTCAAATAGCCGTAGGTGCTGTGGTCGGCAGGGATGGCCACGCCGATGGAGGAGGCGGTCAGCCGGTGCGGCTCGCGGGTGGAGTTCTCCGCCACCACTGCGAACGTGACCTCTCCCGGCGAGAGGTACTTCAGTCCGTCTTTGCGCGGAATGAGCTTGCAATTGGGAGGAAAGATGGAAGACACGCGCACCAGGTTCTGAGCGGCAATGCCCGCATCGCGCAGCGCCAATTCGAAGGAGGTGAGCCGTTCCCGGTGTTTCCCCACGCCTTTGGTAAGGAAGATACGCTTGGGAACCATGTCTTTCGCCAATTTATGTTCTCCAAAGAAGAGATTCGTCGTAACCGAATCGTCAAAAATAACACACGAGGACCGAACGATTGTGTGAAAACAACATTAAAGGACGCGAATTGCCAAGAAAGCCGAGGATACTCAACGAGCGCTGGCTGCCGCAAGTGCCGCCGCCTTCAGCTTAACTGCAATATCTATGAAGGCCAGTGCGGCGCGGCTGAGCGCCTTGTCTTTGCGGAAGACCAGCGCCAGATCGCGTTGAATGCTCGCATCCGCGAGCGTGAGCGCGGCCAGCGCCTTCGCCTGCAGGTCCTCGGCAACATGTGAGCGGGGGATGAATCCCACTCCAACGTCGGCTGCGACGAAGCGCTTCAGCAATTCGCTCGAATCCAGTTCCATGGAGACGGCCGGTTTCAGCCGGCGCTCGTGAAACAGCGCCTCCAGCGCGTCGCGCGTGCGTCCCACCTTGGGCAGCAGCAGCGGATATTCTACGACTTCCGCCACTGTTGCCTTCTTCTGTCTGGCCAGCGGATGCTGTGGCGGCGTGATCACAATCAGTTCGTCGCGATGGATGGGCACCACCGTGAGGCGCTTGTCCGGCACCGGCATGGAAACGACGCCGAAGTCGCAGGAGTTGTCGATGATCGCTTCCAGGATCTTGTTGTGTTCCAGGCGCTTGACGTTGACCGCGACGCTCGGATACTGGCGCTTAAACTCGGCAAATACCTCGGGCAGGATGTGCAGGCAGGTGCCTTCGTTGGCCGAAACCACGATCTCGCCGCGGGGCACGCGATGCATTTCCGCGAGCGCTACCAGCATGACGCGGCGCTGCTCCAGGGTTTCTTCGGCATACTTCTGGAAAACTTTGCCCGGGGCCGTCATCGCCACTTTCCCACCGCTGCGGTCGAGCAGCTTGGCTCCAACTTCTTCTTCCAGGGCGCGGATCTGCGAAGAGATGGCCGGTTGGGTGCGGAAGCGCCGCTCGGCAGCTCGCGAGAAGCTGCTGAGTCGCGCCACCTCCAGAAATGTCTCGATCTGATCGAAGTCCATAAAGCAATTAGCAACTAGCAATTAGCCCGGCAGCAAGAGCCGCGAATCAACGGCCTGTCATGAATTCTACGAGCGCGAGGCCGTTCCTGCAGAACCAACCGGTTCGCGCTGGATAAGCCTCCGTTATGAGGGCCATAAAAACATTGTATTAGCCACGCCCTCCGGGCGGCACGTATTCTTGAGTGTGACCTTAGGGCAAGCGCCTGCGGCCACGACCTTTTCCCCAACAATGCAGTTAGCAGTTCGGAATTCCTACTCCGGAAAATTGTGCCGCTCCACGGCTGAAGCTGGTGGAAGCGCGGGTACGACGTTCCACAGAGATCAAACCGCAATTCTAACCATGTCCTCGCGTCGAACCGAGTGCACGCGTGGCAATAAGGAGAACCAGAATGGCTGATACCAAGTCCGATCCCAAGGCAGTCATGGCATTCGTCAAGGAGCACAACGTGCAAATCCTTGACCTGCGTTTTACCGATATTCCCGGGCTCTGGCACCACGTTTCTTATCCTATCGGGCAGCTTAGCGAATCGTCCTTCGAAGAGGGCTTCGGCATGGATGGCTCGTCCATCCGCGGCTGGGCGGCGATTCACGAGAGCGACATGCTGCTGATCCCCGACCCGGCGAAATACATCCTCGATCCCTTTACGGAGGCCCCTACCCTGGTGATGGTGTGCGACGTCATCGATCCCGTCACCAAGCAGCGTTACGATCGCGATCCGCGCTACATCGCCAAGAAAGCCGAGATGTACCTCGCGTCCACCGGACTTGCCGATACCGCCTACTTCGGCGCTGAAGCCGAGTTCTTTATCTTCGACAACGTGCGCTTCGACCAGAACGAGCACGAAGGCTACTACTTCATCGACGCCGAAGAAGGCCGCTGGAACTCGGGCCGCGTGGAGAACAACCTCGGGTATCGTCCCCGCTACAAAGAGGGCTATTTCCCGGTTCCTCCGACCGACCACTACCAGGACCTGCGCACCGAGATGGCATTGACCATGCAGAATTGCGGACTGACCGTCGAGTGCCATCACCACGAGGTGGCGACCGGAGGGCAGACGGAAATCGACCTGAAGTTCGACTCGCTCATCAAGTCGGCCGACGCCATGTTGCTCTACAAGTACATCGCCAAGAACGTCGCCAACCAGTACGGCAAGACGGTGACCTTCATGCCCAAGCCGCTCTTCCAGGACAACGGCAGCGGCATGCACACCCACCAGTCGCTGTGGAAGGACGGCAAACCGCTGTTCGCCGGCGATGGCTACGCCGGACTGTCGCAGCTCGCGCTGTGGTACATCGGCGGCCTGATTAAGCACGGCCCGGCGCTGTCGGCCATCATTGCGCCCACGACCAACTCCTACAAGCGCCTGGTCCCGGGCTTCGAAGCTCCGGTCAACCTGGCCTACTCGCGGCGCAACCGTTCGGCGGCGTGCCGCATTCCGATGTACTCAGCCTCGCCGAAGGCCAAGCGCGTGGAGTTCCGTCCGCCCGATCCGAGCTGCAATCCGTATCTCGGGTTCTCTGCCATGCTGATGGCCGGACTCGACGGCATCGAGAACAAGATCGATCCCGGTCAGCCGCTCGACAAGGACATCTACGATCTTGGACCGGAGGAGCTGGCCAAGGTCCCGTCCATGCCGGGTTCGCTGGAGAGCGCTCTGGACGCGCTCGCCCGCGATTATCAGTTCCTGCTCAAGGGCGACGTCTTCACCGAGGAGATGCTGAACACCTACATCGACTACAAGCGCGAGAAGGAAGTGAACGCCATGCGTTTGCGGCCGCATCCCTACGAGTTCCAGATGTACTACGACATCTAGGGCTGGCGTTTGTTGTAAATTTCGTCGAAGATTGCACTCCCGCTGGCTGCCAACGGCCAGCGGGAGTTTGCCCTTTCAAACTGTCATCCCGACCGAGGACATTAGTCCGAGCGGAGGGACCTGCTTTTCGCACGGGCGCGCGGTTCCGTGCTTCCAAATTCCCATTCTTCGCCGACTGCCATATTGAAAACATGTTGGCAATCTTTGCCAACGATGCTACTCTTGGCCTGAAATACTGCCTGTTAGAAAGAAGCAATTCATGCCTACCCGCAACGTCAATTTGACCAACGAGCTCGACCGCTTCTTGCTTGCAAAGGTCAAAAGCGGACGCTACGAAAACGCCAGCGAGGTCGTGCGGGCAGCGCTCCGAACTATGGAGCGCGAGGAACAGCAGTACGAGGCGAAACTTGCCGCACTGCGGGCCGCCATCGACGCGGGCGACGCCAGTGGGCCTGCCAGAGGCAACGTATTCACACGTGTCCGGAAGACGCTCAAGCTTCCCGTGACGCGGCGCTTAACCGGTGGCTGCGTTGCGTTTCTCGCGCCGTGCCGAAGCCGACTTGCTGGGCATTGGCCAAGCGTCAGTTGTACCTGATCTCACTGGCGGCCCAGCGCCCTCCGCGCCTTGGCGTAGTCTCCGGTGCTGCTTCTCCAGTTGCTGGCCAATGTTCCGGCCGCCCAAAACAGCGCAAACAGCAGGAACGGCTCGCTCCACGGCACGCCCGAGTGCCACGCCCAGAGCGCGCCCAGAAGCGGCACAACGGCGGATGACGTCACGCCCGCCGACCACATAATCGCTTTGGCCATCGGGCTGGCGTGTTGCATCGAGGCCTTCTCCGTCTGCACTCCAAGAAACGGCAAATGTTCGAACACCCAGCGTAGACCGCCGGGCCAGCCTTCCGGATTCCCCGTCCCTCCAACCGTGTAGTACGCGAAGCGAATGCCCAGAATTCGTCCCGGCTAACCAGTGGGCGATGGCATGACAACTGAAGTAGAGCAAGGTCCATCCGGCAACCATGGCGATGACGGCGGTTGAGGTTGATTGCGTCGATTGCGCTGCATACAGGGCCAGACACGCGGCTAGAATCCCGGCAATCTGTACGGCATTTCCGGCAAAGATGGAGAGCCGGGCAAAGATCTTGCGTCTCGCAGACAAGGTCGCAGCTCACTTTGCAGGTGACAGAGTGGGAGACAGAAACTCTCCTCAGTGCGGATTTAATGTCTGTTCCGCTTTCTTGGCCCGTTCGACTTTGTCCAGTCCAGCCTGTGCTGTGGTGTTCTGCGGGTCAGCCTGCAGCGCCTTCTTATAAGCGCCAATTGCCGAGTCGTAATTCCCGTCTTCGTAGGCGCGGTTGGCGGCGGAGTTCAGCTCGTCAACATTTGGGCTTTTGACTTTCGCGGGCGGCTCCGTCGCGGGAGCGTTTGATTGCGAGGTCGGTTTCTTCGGCGATGGCTTGGCGGTCGCAGACGTCGCCGGCGGTTTCGCAACGGGCGTGACCGGCGTGGTGGTCGCTGCCGAGTTCCCAGACGAGGGAACTTCGCCCGCCGGTCCTGCGCTTCCGGTTTCGTGCGCAGGCGGGGGCGAGGTCTGCGTTTCAACCTTCGGCGGCGTCACACTCGGCTTACTCCCCCCGCCCAGGGCGCCAGACGCGTAAACCACGGCAAGGATCGCCCCCAGGACAACGACGCTGGCCGCCACCCAAATCGCGGCTTTCAGGCCGGTTTTCTTCGGCTTCACCGGGAGTGGCTCGTCCAACCAGTGCTTTCTGGCTGGCTCCGGCAAGGATGCGTGCATGGGGTCCGGCGCGTACTTCGGGCCCGGTGCGGGAATTGGGTCCGGCGCGTACCTCGGGGCCGCAGCACGCGGTGGATCAGGCGCACGCATTGGGACCGGAGCGGCAACTGGTTCCGGAGCCCGCACCGGGGCCGGAGCAGCGATTGGCTCCGAAGCGCGCATTGGCTTTGGGCTGGGGTGTGGAGTTTCAGGCGGTTGGCGGTAGCCGAAGTCCTTGCGCTCCAAGTCTAAAGTCGGAAGGTCTGGGGCCGAGGGCCGGTAGGTGACCGGAGGCGCTGCCAATCGGAGCTGTCGCAAGGCCTGCGCCATCTCGTCCGCAGAGGCAAACCGTTTGTCCCGGTCCTTCTCCAGCGCCTTCATCAGCACAGCCTCCACCACCAGCGGGAATCTGCAAGTCGGGGCGAATGACGTGCGGAGCAATCGGCTGGGTCTGGACGTGGTGCAACAGAAATCCCATTGGCGTGTCGGAGTCGAACGGCAACTGGCCCGTCAGCATCACGTAAAGCACGATCCCCAGCGAATAGATATCGGCCCGGCCGTCAATCTGGTCGCCCTGCTTCCCCATGGCCTGCTCCGGAGACAGGTATTGCGGGGTCCCAACAATCATTCCGCTTTTGGTGTTGCCGTATCCGCTGCCCACATCCAGCGTGCCTTCGCGCACCTTGGCAATCCCGAAATCCACCACCTTAACCAGGTCGCTCCTGCCATCCGCAGGCGAACGGGTTACCAGGATGTTATCGGGCTTGATGTCGCGGTGTACGATCCCCATGCGGTGAGCTGCCGCCAGCGCATCTGCGGCCTGGGCGGCGATATCGAGAGCGCGGTTTACGGGAAGGATGCCGGTTTCGGCGATCAAGGTCTTGAGGCTGCCGCCTTCCACCAATTCCATGACGATGAAAGGCCGGCCGTCCTCGGTCGAGTCCAGGTCATCGATGCGAACCGCATTGGGATGCAGCAACTTACGGGCGACAATGGCCTCGGTCTTGAAGCGCTTGATGAATGTCTTGTCTTCCGCGAAAGACTGGTGGACCACCTTCAGCGCGCGGATCTCGTTGAACGCCAGGTGCCGCGCCCGGTACACCGCCCCCATGCCGCCTTCGCCGACCTTGTCGAGAATGAGATATTTATCGCGGATCGTCATCCCCGGAATGATCTCCGAGGTGACGCGCAGAGCAGCATTGTCAATGGGGCAGACGTTGAACTCGTTGGGGAAAGTGCTCCGGCATTGGTCGCAATACTTCATCAGTGGCCAGTGGCCAAATGATACGACCTGTAGCGCTGGAATCCAAGCGGCAAGATAACGTTCCGAAACCCAGTACTGCGAGTTATGATTTGGTTCGATACGGTAGTGCGGTCACATTTTGGAATCGTGTCGTATAGGGGTCCTTCGACTCCGCGCCCACCCGACCCGCAAAACCAGCGGATCGGAAATTCGTTGCGGGCGCTTCGCTCAGGATGACAGCAAGAAAACCATGCGGTCATGAAGAATCCAGATTAGAGTGTGTTTGAGAATAGTGTTAGTTCGCGGCAATAGAGTGAAGTGCCAAAAAATCAGTCCCGCAGGGACGGCTTAGTTTTAGCCCAGCATGGAGCCGCAGGCGGAATGCTGGGTAAAGTTAAGAATCAATTCGAGTCCCGTAGGGACGGCAGGGTTCTCACGCACCCATTTGGTCTGCCCGAACGAATACGATCAAGATGGAAGGCCTCTAGCAGCGAGACAACGAGAGTCAACATCAGCAGCGAATCCATGCGTCATTCATTAAGACCTGCGCGCCACCGGATAATGACGAACCTAAGCATTGCGGCTATCACCGCGTTTCTTTGCGCCTCCATGGTGTCCTCGACTGCCCACGCCCAGTCTTCGCTGAAGCCCCTTTCTAAAGATGATGTCATCAATCTGCTTAAGGGCGATGTTCCTGCCAAGCGGGTGGAATACTTTGCGCGTCAGCGCGGCGTCGACTTTCAAGTCACGTCGGAGACAGAATCGGAGCTGCGTAAAGCCGGAGCCACCGAGCCACTGTTGGCTGTCCTTCGAGAACTGGCTCCCACCCCGCCCGTCGCGGTCCCCGTCTCTTACATCCATGCCCCGCCCGCCAGCGGGATCAAGCCCATGCTCACGACGGATCCAAATCTTACGATTCCGGGTACCGATCCGATCGGCAAAAGCCTGATCAACAACGCTACGGAAAGCGTCAACAAGGCGGTTCAGTGGCTCGATCCACTCATCCGTAACGCCAAGGGCCAGTGGGTCGATTTACTGAGCTGGCAGCCCCGCGACGCCAACGGCGTTATAGGAATTCACTTTTCCGTGAGCCCTCCACCGCCCAGTCCCACCGCTCCACCGCAGCTCGTCATGTCGAAGGCGCCGAGCAGTCTGTCGATTGCGATTCCATCTGAGCATTACCAGGATGCGGGTGCGATCTTCATCGACGTGCTGGAACTATTCATCTGGAACCTTCCGCAGCAAAACCACACCGCGCATGACAAGCTGGTGCAACAGATCAAGCTGTCGGCGGGACAGTTTGCTTACCCGGGCGATCCGTTGACGCCAGAGGTCCTGACAAAACTCGGGGTCGGAGCAAGTTCGCAGGGCAAGTCGCTGGTCGCCGATACTCCCGACACCGGGACCAACGCCGGCATCTATGATGGCGACATCCAGGGACGCGTGATCGGAAGCACGGTCAAGTGCTTCAACTTCCTATTTAACAAAGGCGTGCCTTACTTAATGCGGCTGCAGAGTGTTGCCCTTCAGAAGGCCAGGGAAAGCTCCGAGGCAGGCAATGCCGAGGCGGCGAAGTCCTGGCAAGGGGCCGCCGCAACCCTTGGAGACGATGTTCGTACCATCAACAGCCTGCTGGAACCTCTCCCCGTTCACCTTAAGGTCGATTTCTATTTGCGAGCAGCAGAGCAAACCACGGTGCGGGGAAAGCCGGGAAGGCCGACAAAGATACCGGAATCTGAACCGGGGGTTCGCATAGCGATCGCCCTGCCCAGAGATGCCTACTACAGCCAGGGGCCGCCCGCCGTGAAGGACGCCTTGATCCAGGAGCTCAGCAATCAGGCTGGTGGCTTCCAGATTCGCAGGGCCGTGGAGGACTTTTTCGCGTTGTTTGCGGAAGATCCGGCGTATAAGGGCGACTATTACGCCGTGACCATGCAGCAATTGCATCCCCAGCCGGATGAAGCCCTGGCGATGTTCTCCAAGCTGTGGACGGCTCAGGCAAAGTAGCGGCGCCTGGGCACGACACACATCAGCAAGGGTAGAGCGGCGCTTCAGCGCCGCGTTCCTGCGGCTACGTATTGGGCTTGAGCGTCCACTGCGACAGTGGACGCTCAAGCCTGCGTGTGGAATGGACGGCTGGACGCTGGCCTGAAGGCCCGCTCTACCCGGACACATCAAAGCCGGAATTGCTGTCGTGTCCGAACCTCTAACCCGCTCCCTACTTCCCCGCCCAGCACGCCTGCCGCTTCTCGAGGAAGGCAGAGATCCCTTCTTGTGCGTCGGCGGCCAGAGCGTTCATGCTCATAACTTCCTTGGCATAAGCGTAGGCCTTGGGCTGGTCGAGATCAATTTGGGTGTAGAACGCCTGCTTGCCCAGCGCGACGGTCAGCGAGCTGGCTTCGGCAATGCGCGCTGCCAGCTTGCGGGTCTGCTGCTTCGAGTTCGGACGCGGGAACCGCGATGTTGATGAGTCCCCACTCGACCGCGGTGAGAGCGTCAACCATGTCGCCGGTCATCAGCATCTGCAAGGCACGCTTGCGGCCGACGGCACGGCTGAGCGCGACCATCGGCGTAGTGCAGAACAGGCCGATCTTGACGCCGGGCGTGGCAAACGCCGCCTGGTCGGAGGCGACGGCGAGATCGCACGTGGCCACCAGTTGGCAGCCGGCGGCGGTGGCGATGCCCTGCACCTGCGCGATCACCGGCTGCGGAATGGACTGGACGCGCGTCATCAGCTCGGTGCACCGGTCGAAGACTTCGCGGTAGTCATTGAGGTCGCGGCCAACCATCTCGCTGAGGTCGTGGCCGGAGGAGAAGACTTTTCCTGCGGCGGCCAGAATCACGGCGCGCAGCGAGCGGTCGCGGCCGATCTCGTTGAGGCACTCGATGAGCTCGGTCATCAGCTCCAGCGAAAGTGCGTTGCGCCGCTGCGGACGGTTGAGGGTGACGATCGCGATCTGGCCTTCGGTTTCGAACGAGATGCTCTGGTACGGCATGAACTAGGATCCTCCAACAGCGACGCGCGTCTGCGCTCGCAGCACGTTCTTGCGAATCTTTCCGGTGGAAGTCTTGGGCAGCGGACCAAAGTGTACCGCCTTCGGACATTTGAAGTGCGCCAAACGAGCGCGGCAGAATTCGATCAGCTCGTCCGCGGTCACCGTTGCATCCTCTTTGAGCAGCACGTAAGCATGCGGCACTTCGCCCCACTTATCGTCATGACGCGCGACGATCGCGGCCTCCAGCACGGCCGGATGTTCGTACAACACGCGCTCCACTTCCACCGAGGAAATATTCTCTCCACCTGAGATGATGATGTCCTTGGCGCGGTCGCGGATTTCGATGTAGCCGTCGGGATGCATGACCGCGAGATCGCCGGAATGGAACCAGCCTCCGCGAAAGGCGGTTTCGGTGGCCTCGGGATCGCGATAGTAGCCAAGCATGACGTTGTTGCCGCGCATCACGACCTCACCCATGGTGCGCGCGTCGGTAGGAACGTCGCGCATGTCTTCATCCACCACGCGCATGTCGGTTCCGGCAACCACGTAAGGAACGCCTTGACGTGCCCTGAGCTGTGCGCGCTTCTCCAGCGGCTCGCAGTCCCACTCCGTGTGCCATGCACATACCGAATGCGGTCCGTAGGTTTCGGTGAGGCCGTAAACGTGGGCGATCTGGATCCCGATTTCCTCGGCGGCGCGAATCACCGCCGGCGGCGGCGGCGCGGCCGCAGTCACCATCTTCAGCCCGGATTGGAAGCGAATGCCCCGTCGCGAGCAGTGCTCGGTCAGAGTACTGACAACGACCGGAGCGCCGCAAAGATGAGTGACACCTTCCTTCTCGATGAGATCCACCGCGCGCTCGGCGTTGACCTCCGGCAGGCAAATGTGACGAGCGCCAACCGCCGTCACCGCCCACGGGAAACACCAGCCGTTGCAGTGGAACATGGGCAGCGTCCAGAGATAGACGGAGCGGTTGGTCAGCCCGTGCTCGACGACCTCGCCGATGGCGTTGATGTAGCCGCCGCGATGGGTGTACATCACACCTTTGGGTGTGCCGGTGGTTCCGCTGGTGTAGTTGATCGAGATGACATCGTCTTCGCCAACCTGGTGTGGCGCGACGCGCCGAGTTACCTTTGCGAAGGAATTCCTCGTAGTTGGTGACGATGCGTTCGACTTGCGGAATCTCGCCGGCGATCGCCAGCAGCGGCAGGACGAGATCGTCGCCGAGCAGGATCTTCGCGCCGCTGTGGTTGAGGATGGTCGCCAGTTCCGTGCTCTGCAGGCGAATGTTGAGCATGACCAGCACTGCGCCGATCAGTGGGACGGCGAAGTGAGCTTCCAGTGCCAGCACACTGTTGCGGGCCAGCACGGCGACCCGATCGCCGGGAGCAATACCCGAGTGCTGAAGGGCCGATGCGAAGGCGTGCACGCGCTGCTGGAATTCCGCATAAGTGAGTCGCCGGTCGCCGTCCACTACGGCGGGGCAGGAACGATAGACGGCGGCGCTCCGCGCCAGGAAATCCAACGGCGTGAGGACCGATTTCATGACCTTCACCTGAGTTTGGGAGTTGGCGCGGATTATATCAGCCGCTGGTCCCTGAGATCGGCAAAATACGCGTCACTTCGCTCCACATTCAACATCCGCTGACCTGATCCGATCATCGAATACAGCAATGCATCACGTGGGCAAGAAGCTGGCATTCGTGCCTCGCGCTCTGGGGGAGGGCCTTCTGCAGCGCATCGGCAACACGCCACTGCTCAGGTTCCAGCGGATCACGCGTAACCTGTCGGGCGTCGAAGTCCTCGCCAAGGCAGAGTGGGCCAATCCTGGCGGTTCGGTGAAAGACCGGCCGGCAGCGAACATCGTGTCCGAGGCGATGGAAGCTGGACAGCTTGGCGCCGGCAAAATTCTGCTGGATTCCACCAGTGGCAACACCGGCATTGCGTACGCCATGCTGGGAGCGGCCCAAGGTTTCCGGGTCACGCTTTGCATGCCTCACAACGTATCGGAAGAGCGCAAACGCACCATTCGCGCCTACGGCGCCGAGATCGTTTTCACCGACGCTGCCGAAGGGTCGGACGGCGCCATTCGTAAAGCTCGGGAGCTTGCCGCGGCAAATCTGCATAAGTACTTCTACGCCGACCAGTACTGCAATGAGGCGAATTGGCGGGCGCATTACAGCACGACGGCGGAGGAGATCTGGGAGCAAACTGAGGGCCGCGTGACTCATTTCGTCGCCATGCTCGGCACCAGCGGCACATTCGTCGGCACGTCGCGCAAGCTGAAAGAGCTCAATCCCCGCATTCGCTGCATCTCGGTGCAGCCGGATTCGCCGTTCCATGGCATCGAAGGCGCCAAACACATGGCGAGTTCCATTGTGCCCAAGATCTACGATCCGGCCGTAGCCGACGAAGAACTTTGGGTCAGCACGGAAGACGCGTACATCACGCTGAAGCGTCTCGCGCGCGAGGAAGGCCTGCTGACGGGCATTTCGGGAGCTGGAGCGATGGCTGCATGCCTGTATCTGGCGGAGAAGGCCGAGCCCGACTCCGTCATCGTAACCGTCTTTCCCGATTCCGGCGACCGATACTTGAGCGAGAGCTTCTGGGACGAACTTTAGGTAGTTCCCGCAGTTGGTGTAGACCGAGTTCGGGTAGAGCGGGCCTTCAGGCCCGCGTCTGCCAAGAAAGAAAAAGAAAATGGGGTCGCGATCGCAAACGCGGGCCTGAAGGCCCGCTCTACCATGGCGCTGCGCATCGGCAAGCCGGAATGGGAGCAGCTTCGTCGTCATGGCGAGGAAACCTATCCCCACGAGTGTTGCGGCGTGCTGCTGGGACAGAGCCGGTGACGATGGTGTGAAGCACGTCCGGGCCGTTGTGCAATGCGAGAACCAGCGTACCGACTCGTTACACAACCGCTATAGCATCGACCCGCGTCAGCTGGTACGCATCCAGCGCGAAGCGCGCGAGCAGGATCAGGACATTGTCGGCTTCTACCATTCGCATCCGGACCACCCTGCGCGCTGGTCGCCGACCGACTTGGCCGAGGCGCACTGGCCGGGATGTTCTTATGTCATCACCAGTGTGACGAATGCCGCTGCAACCGAGACGAACTCCTTTAACCTCATAGGCGAAGATGACAGCAAGAGTTTCGAAGAGGAGGAAATCCGGGTTGAGTGAGCGTTCCCCGGCTGAATCCGGTGGCGGGGACCCCGCATCTAGCTACCAAGATGAAAGTGCTTATACCGACCCCGCTGCGCCAGTACACGGCGAAGCAATCCAGTGTTGACGTCACGGCCCAAACCGTCAGCGAGATGCTGAGCCAGTTGACCGGCCAATTTCCCGAACTGCGCAAGCAACTGTTTACCGACGATGGCAAACTCCGCCGGTTCGTCAACGTCTATGTGAACGACGAAGACATTCGTTACCTCGAGCGCGAAAATACCGCAATCAAAGAGAGCGATACGATATCGATTGTGCCCTCGGTCGCAGGCGGGAAGTAGTACGCTGGACTGGTGGATTCAATCGGCTTCAGCGGAGGCACGGGAATTGTCCTTACGAGCGCCCGACGTTGGCGCGAGGAATCTGCTTTTCGTTGAACAGACAAAAAGCAGATCCCTCGCGGACTGAAGTCCTCTCGTGATGACAATTGCTATCACTATCCACTGGGGAGTTACATGGTCGTCGTCAATAGTCCGCTGGCAACCACCCTCAGTAACGACGAGGTGCTGCGCTACTCACGCCACCTGATCATGCCCGAAGTCGGCATGGCCGGCCAGCAGAAGCTGAAGGCCGCGCGCGTGCTGTGCATCGGCGCAGGCGGGCTCGGTTCGCCCCTCGCGTTGTATCTGGCCGCAGCCGGCGTGGGCACGCTGGGGCTGGTGGACTTCGACGTCGTGGACCTGACCAATCTGCAGCGGCAAATCATTCACACCGTGGATGACGTTGGCCGTCCCAAGCTCGATTCGGCGGCCGAGAAGCTGGCGGCGATCAACCCCTTTGTCACCGTCCACAAGTTCGAGACCAGGCTTACCAGCGCGAACGCTCTCGACATCTTTCGCGACTTCGACCTGATCGCCGACGGCACCGACAACTTCCCGACTCGCTACCTCGTCAACGACGCATGTGTGCTCAGCGGCAAGCCGAATGTCTACGCGTCCATCTTTCGCTTCGAAGGTCAGGCCAGCGTATTCGCCACCGAACATGGCCCGTGCTACCGCTGCCTCTATCCTGAGCCGCCGCCGCCCGGACTGGTACCCTCGTGCGCTGAAGGTGGCGTGCTGGGCATCCTTCCCGGATTACTGGGAGTCATTCAGGCCACCGAGGTCATCAAGCTAATTCTTGGTGCCGGAGAGTCGCTTATCGGACGCTTGCTGCTGGTGGACGCGCTAGGCATGCACTTCCGTGAACTGCGGCTGCGCAAGAACCCCGACTGTCCCGTCTGCGGCGCAAACCCCACGGTTCGTGAATTAATTGACTACAACCAGTTCTGCGGCATTCGCGGCGAAGAAGCGCCGGCCCCATCCAATGTGCCCGAAATTCAGCCCGAAGAATCTGAAGAAGCGGCTGGATGCCGGGAACGACATCTTCATTCTCGACGTCCGCGAGCCGCATGAATACCAGATCTGCAATCTCGGCGGCTATCTCATCCCGCTCGGCGATCTGCCGGCCCGCATGAACGAGTTGGACTCCAGCCGCGAGATCGTGGCCCACTGCCGCAGTGGGGTCCGCAGCGCCAAGGCCGTCACCTTGCTGCGCCAGGCCGGCTTCGGCAAGGTGAAGAACCTGGCCGGAGGCATCCTCGCCTGGTCCGATAAGGTGGATCCCGCGATGCCGAAGTACTAGCGCCTGCACGCCCTCGCAATGTGACAGAGCCGGCGCCGGAGGGAGCGGTCGTATCTTCAACCGGAATCTCCCAGACAATGTACATAGAAGTTGCTATTATGTACATGAGTGGTATGCTGGCGACGGAGGAGGCGATTCAATGGCGACTGCAACCAAACGAGCTCACAAGCACTTTCAGTTGGACCCATCCAAGATCAAGCGTGCCCAAAAGGTGTTGCGCGCGAAAACCGCGACCGAGGCCATCGAGCGCGCTTTGGACTTCGCGATCGCCGAACACCAGAAGAACCGCTGGGCTCTTGAAGCCACCGAGCGCTTCGTCAAGAGTGGCATTGACATTAAAGATGTGTATGGAACAGTGGACCGCTAGATGCAGCCCGCACTTTTTGACACTTCCATTTACATCTCCGCCTTGCGACGGGGAAACGATGCCGCTCTCGCCCTCAGGCGGCTGGCTGCCGACGCCCCATTATGGTTGAGTTCGGTAGTGCTCGAAGAACTCTATGCCGGGGCTGGTGACAGGGAACGGCGCGTGGTGGAGCGACTGGAACGGGATTTTGATCGAGCCAAGCGCATCGTGGTGCCGAATCTCACCGACTGGACTCAAGCCGGCAAAGTGCTCGCTCAGTTGGCGGCGAAGTATGATTACGAGCGAATCGGGCAGGGACGACTGACCAATGACGCCCTGATTGCTATGAGCGCGGGGCGAATGGGCATCCGGGTGATTACCGCCAATGAGCGAGACTACCGCCGGCTCGGCGAATTCCGTCCATTTCAGTGGCAAGTGACCAAAGTGTAGTTGCCATAAAAGAGGCGCCCGTGGTCGGGCGCCCCTTTCCAACGATCGTGACAGCCGTTAGAAAATTATCTTTCCTACCAGCTGCATGTTGAACGGCTCGCCCGGGCCGATGCCGGGAGCGCCGTTGAAGTCGCCAATGGTGTCGCTGACGACGCCATTTCCACCCACGGATCCAGCGCCGGTCGCCAGGTTGATGCGGTTGAAGATGTTAAACATCTCCGCGCGCAACTGGATGGTGAGTCGCTCCTTGATCGGAATGTTCTTGATCACAGAGAAATCCACATCGGCGAAGCCCGGACCATAGTACCTGTTGCGAGCCAGGTTGCCCGCCGGATTGGTTGTTCCGGGGCAGCCTGGGTCCCCAGGCACGCAGAACGCAGCTGGGTTCACCCATAGCTCGCCACCATTGGCCGCACTGAAAGTATGAGAAACACCCGCGAAGGGATCTCCAATCACGTTCAATCCTGGGCGTTGCGTGCCGGCGTTGAAGTTAAAGGGTTGGCCGGTGTGGAAGTTCACCGCACCGCCGAATTGCCAGCCGTGCGTAAGGATTGCCGGACCATGCTTAGAACCGGGGATGTCGTAGGTCCAGAAACCGGTGAAAGCCTGCCGGGTGTCGAAGTCGCTGTTCCCGTAATCCAGGGCCAGGTTGAAGCTATCGAAGGGAATAACGCCGCGGTACTCGGTGACTTGATCCAGGGCATGGGCCCAGGTGTAGTTGAACTGTGCCGTCAGGCCGTGCCAGGAACGCACTTTGAGAACGGCTTGCAGAGCGTTGTAATTGGAGGTGCCGTTGCCGTTGAGTTGCAGAATCGAGCCCACAGCGGGATAGGCCGCGTTAAAGGCGCCGTCCTGGTTGAGGTTCAGCATGATGTTCAGCTTGTGGGCCGCGCTGCCCACGTAGCCAAACTGGAACGACGCCTGGTTTCCCAGCGCCTTCTCGATCTGGAAGTTGTAGTTATAGAAGTAAGGGGTACGGAAGTTCTGGTTGACGGAATAGACGTTGTACACGTTGGTCCCGCAACCGGGCGAGGTAGCCGGGTTAAGAGTTGGGCAGGTCGTAACCCCCGGGAAGATGAAGGTGTTGGGCTGCCATGTGTAGGACGTCTGGCCATTCACATTCGCGCTGTAGTTCGAGACCGGCTTTGGGCCGACCGGGTTGTCCTGCAATGCCGTCGGCTCCCGCTAATCGGCGGACGGAAATCGAGGAAAGGGTTGATGTTGATCTGGTCGTAGTAAACGCCGAAGCCGCCGCGGACGACCAGGTCACCCGATCCGGTTGGCTGCCAGGCGAAGCCGACGCGCGGAGCAAAGTTGTTGTAGTCGGCTGGGAAGATGGAACCGATGCCCGCTCCCTGGATCTTGAAGCCCTGCCCCGGAATGAAAACTGGCAGGTCCTTGGCGTTGTCGTACATCGGTCCAAAGTACTCGTAACGCAGGCCCAAATCGAGGGTGAACTTCTGGGTCAACCGCCAAGTGTCCTGCCCGAAGAAGGAAAAGCCATGGACCGTGACGTAGCGCTCCGGATTTCCCACCGCAATTGAGGAACTGGACACATCGCCGGCAAGGTAATCGGCGAGAGCGCAGGTGGCAGCCCCAGCACTACCGTCGCACGCGTTCGAACCCGCCCACGGCCCTTGGGTTCCGTCGAAGTTAAAGCTGCCCAGTGAGCGGCGATGGTAAAACTCGTCCACTCGCCCTGAGCGAAATTCGCCGCCCATGCGAAGCTGGTGCTTTCCTGTGCTCCAGGACAGAATGTCCGTAATGTGGCCGGTAGTGTCATTGCGACCTTCCGGAGGGGTGATTCCAATCTGGTCGAATCCCGAGATGCTGATGTTGGGGGCTCCGAAAATCGGTTGGCCGCCGATCAGTGCGTCCGGACTCAGAAACAACCCGAGCGCTGTGGTATTGAAGCTATTGTTGGCGTCGTGGAAGCTCTGATAGAAGGAGCTGACCCCAAGCAGTACTTGGTTGGTCAGCCGCGGGCTGAGCACGGAATTCCATATCAGGGAGTAGTTCTGTACGTGCAGCGGAGCGACCTCGAAGTAGTAGCCGAGGTTCGAGCTGGCCGTCGCCAGCGCAAGGCTGAAGCCGGGGGGCTGGGTCTGGCTGCCCTGTCCGCCAAACCAGCGGAACGACAACGTGTTGTTGGGATTGATGTTCCAGTCAGCCTTGGCAACGCCGTTGTTGCTGTAGCCGGTTCCTGCGCTGGTGGAGAAATAGTTGTTCAGTGTTGGCGCCAGGCCAACGATGGAGCTGGGCCATAGGTTCCCCAGAAGCGTCTTGGAAAGCGGATTGACCGCAACCTCATACTGGTTCATCAAGCTGACAGCCTGATTTGCCCAAGCCGCCGACGGTTCGGTGGACAGGCCTGACAGGCCGAGCTTGTAGGTCTGGTATTCGTACCCGATAAAGAAAAACAGCTTGTCCTTGATAATCGGCCCTCCAAGGGTGCCGCCAACGTTCTGGTTGGTCAGCGGCGGCGCTTTCGGACGCTCGGGGGTCGGGACAAAGAAGGGCGACGTGGCAGAGTAAAACCCGTTCCGGTTGTAGTAGTAAGCGTCGCCGTGAAACTGATTGGTGCCGCTCTTGACCACCACGTTGACGGTGCCGCCCGCGTTGCGTCCGGCCTCGGCATTGGATTGGGTCTGGGAGGAGAAGTCCTCAACGGCGTCAACCGGCATGATCACGCCCGCGATTCCGGAAACGCCACCCTGGTTGACCGCGGGGATGTTGTGCCACGGATCGTTGTTGTCCGTGCCGTCAATCTGCCAGTTCATCTGATTAGCGCGGGTGCCGTTCAGCGAGCCGAACCCGCCCACCGCATAACCACCGTAGCCCGCCGACGAGGAGATGAGCTGTGAGAAGTCGCGCCCGTTCAGCGGCATGTTCTGGACCGATTGCTCAGCGATGGTGAAGGTCTGAGTCGGCGTGGTGGTATCGAGCGCAATCGCGGCGGCCGACACCTCCACGGTGGTCGCCTGCTTGGCTATGCCCAGCTTGACGGGCAGCGAATAAACTTGCCCGGCCGTGACCGGGACCTTGTCCGTGGTGGTTACGGCGAACCCGGGTGCCGTGACGACCACCTTATACGTGCCCAGCGGAAGGTCCTGAAAAACAAACTGACCGTCGCTGGTGGTTGTGGTGGAGTGTTCAACGCTGGTACCCGTGTCGATGGCCTTGACCTGGGCATTCGGAACCACTCCGCCGGTGGGGTCAGTCACGGTGCCGTTGATGGCGCCTCGGAAGGTCTGGGCTTGAGATAACGCTGCAATCAGAACGAGCAAAATCGATCCTAGAACGATGCGCTTCATGAACTACCGCCTCTCACCGATAAATAAATCTGATCTCGACCAAGACGCAGGGCGCTGTTTGTCTGGGCATTCTGCCAAAGTCGCCGCTTTGCTGTGTGTCTTGTGCAACGTCTCCAGCAGGCCGGCCAACCAGAAAGACACGGCTTCCCGGTCGCGCCATGCGCCTTGACGCTGAACACACAACTACCTCTGGCGAGCCCAATCCCAGTGCTCTGCTTTTAGTGCCGCGCTGGTGGCAAGTCAAGCAGAAAAAACCTATGTGCCCTATAAGGAATCTTTATTGGGCTGGACGGCATTTCAGATGGGACGAACGCTGCGACTCCGCGCCGGCAGTCAGTCAGTGACCTCGGCTCCATGGAAAGGCCGCCGGACGGCAGCGCACACGGGTCAGTGACGGATTGCCGTGCCGGCCTTGCGCCGGGTGGCTATACTGGACGCATCAACTGCAAGGAGTTGCTCATGCCTACTACTCTGGAAAAACCTGCCATCATGGAAAACATTTCGATTCATCCTCCCCAGCGGCTGCTGTTCGGCCCCGGCCCCAGCCAGGTCCACCCGCGCGTGTATCAGGCGCTGGCGCAGCCCATCGTCGGCCACCTCGACGCCTATTTCTTCGAGATCTCCGCCAACATTCAGCGCATGTTGCGCAATGTGTTTGGCACCAAGAACGAGCTGACCTTTGTCATCTCCGCCACCGGCAGCGGCGGCATGGAAACCGCCATCTCCAACTTTGTTCTGCCGGGCATGAAGGTCGTCTCGTTCGCCAACGGATTCTTCTGCGATCGCATGTCGGAAATGGCCCGCCGCAATGGCGCCGAACTGGTGCGCTTCGAGAAGCCGTGGGGCGAAGTCTTCGGCGACGACGAAGCCGCCGAATTCATTCGCACCGAGAAGCCGAAGGTCGTCATGTACGTGCAGGCCGAGACTTCCGCCGGAGCCTTCCAGCGCGGCGAAGCCATCTGCAAGGCGGCGCACGAAGTGGGCGCGCTGGTCATCGCCGATTGCGTGACCTCGCTGGGCGCCATGCCGGTGGAAGTTGACAAGACCGGAATCGACATCGCGTACAGTTGCACCCAGAAAGGCCTGAGCTGTCCTCCGGGACTGTCGCCGATTACCGTTTCCCCGCGCGCGGCCGAGTGGCTGAAAGCCCGCGAGACCGCCAACCGTTCCTGGTACTTCGACCTGAAGTTGATCGCCGACTATCTCACCGTATCGCACCGCTACCATCACACCGCCTCGGCCACCATGTTCTACGGCCTGCACGAAGGCCTGACCCTGATTGAAGAAGAGGGCCTTGAGCGCCGGCAGAAGCGCCATCACGACGCGCACCTGGAGTTCGTGAAGAAGGTCGAAGCCCTGGGTCTGGAGATGCTGGTTCCTCCCGCGCATCGCATCTGGAACCTGAACACGCCCAAGGTGCCGCAAGGCGTGGACGACGCCAAAGTCCGCGCGACCCTGCTCAAAGAGCACGGCATCGAAATCGCCGGAGGCTTCGGGCAGTTGGCTGGCAAAGTCTTCCGCATCGGTGTCATGGGCCCGCTGGCGACGAAAGAACATGTGGACGATTTCGTGGACGCGTTCGGGGAGGCGCTGCGCGGAGCGGGATACAACAAGGGCTAAGGATTACGACGGTGACGCGCGAACAGAAATACCAGGCATTCCGGGCGCTCCATGAGCGCCCGGGCATCTTTGTGATGCCGAATCCGTGGAATGCAGGCACGGCCAGGATTCTGACGGCGTTGGGTTTCGAAGCGCTTGCGACCACCAGTGCTGGGTATGCCTTCTCTGATCGGACGCCAAGACTCGACCGCAGAGCTGACACGCGACGGGGTCCTGGAGAATGCGAAGGAGATTGTCGACGCGACAGATTTGCCCGTCTCAGCCGATCTGCAGGATGGGTTCGGCCGGTCGCCGGAAACGTGCGCAACCACCATTCGACTCGCGGCGGAGGTGGGCTTGGCCGGTGGCTCCATTGAGGACGCGACCGGCGATCGCGAACGATCCCATCTATGAGTTCCAACTTGCGGTGGAGCGTGTCGCAGCAGCGGCCAAAGCGGCTCACGATTCTCAGTTCATGCTGACGGCAAGAGCCGAGAACTTCCTGCATGGCCGTCTCTGATCTCGCTGACACCATAAAGCGATTGCAGGCCTTTGCGGAGGCTGGTGCGGATGTTCTGTACGCGCCCGGACTCCCGAGTCTCGACGCTATCCGCGAGGTTTGCGCTTCCGTTCCCAAGCCCGTCAACGTCCTCATGGGCTTGAAGGGCGCTACTTTTTCCGTGGAAGAACTGGCGGCGGTAGGAGCCAAGCGGATCAGCGTCGGCGGAGCTTTCGCCCGCGCCGCCCTGGGAGCCTTCGTGCGAGCCGCGCGCGAAGTGAAAGACAAAGGAACTTTTACTTTCGCGGCGGACGCTATTCCTCACGCTGAAGTAAGCGGCTACATGCCGCCCTTTAAGCGTTAGCAGAAAGCCAGGGAATTTGTTGCAGTCATCGAGCAGTGGATTGCCAAATTCCACCCGTCTTTGAAAGCCTAGGCGGATCGCGCGTCACGCGAAACATAACGCTGACCCTAGTCCCTTCGCCAGCTAGCCCCTGTTTTTATGCCACTCCCACGGGCTCCGCACAATGCTCTCGATGTCTGATTGCTGCGGATTTCCATCCCAGCACACTGCGAATCTTCTCTGAGCTCGCCACCAGCACTGCGGGATCGCGGCGAATCAGCCGACTTCCACCACCGGAATCGGATGCCCGGCGACCTTTCGCACCCCTCAGACTACGGGTGGGACACGGCGGTAGCGCACACCTTCGGCAATCCAGCCGGCGCGTTATTGGTGGCGGCGCAAAGCGCTTTCATCTGTGCTGCATCGCGGGCCATTTTCCGCGTCGCCGGACCCGCTTTGATGGCATGCAATTTGGTGGTTGTCCTCAGAACCGGAGTTTCATGGGCTTGAAGGGCGCTACTTTTTCCGTGGAAGAACTGGCGGCGGTAGGAGCAAAGCGGATCAGCGTCGGCGGAGCTTTTGCCCGTGCCGCCCTGGGAGCCTTCGTGCGAGCCGCGCGCGAAGTGAAAGACAAACGAACGTTTACGTTCGCGGCGGACGCTATTCCTCACACTGAAGTGAGCGGCTACATGGCGCCTTCTAAGCGCTAGCGGATTGGCCCGAATCCCTCGTTCCCAGTCGCCTGATATGCTCTCGACCGCGTCTTGTGCTAAGTCCACGGATGTCCGGTGACCTTTCGCACCCCTGAGACTACGGGTGCGGCACAGCGGTAGCGCACACCTTCGGCAATCCAGCCGGCGCGTTATTGGTGGCGGCGCAAAGCGCTTTCATCTGTGCTGCATCGCGTGCCATTTTCCGCGTCGCCGGACCCGCTTTGATGGCGTGCAACTTGCCGATCCTGGCAACCGGCGGCGGCGCGGTCATAATGCGTACCGCGCCGGTCGGCGGCAACTGATGCACTACCGCGGTCTTCGTACCCACGAGGATGCGTGATTTTGCTACTTGCGCCCGCTGTGCCGGAGGCAGCTTACTGATAGCAGCACTGAGGGCGTCCTCTATCTCATCCACTTCAACCTGCTGCACCGGCGCTGTAGCGACTGGACCCGTTATTACTCCGATCTTCCCTGAAGTTGCAGCTGAAGCTGAAGTTGCAGGTTTGGCCTCCTGAAGCGTTCCGATCCTGGTGGTGCCTATGGTCCCCACGGGAAGATGCCCGACCAACGTTCCCGTCCACACCAGATGCAGCGCGCCATTCAGGAATGGAACGGAAGCACCTGGCTCAAAGATGGATGAAGTATATACGGCTGGGCCCAGATGAAACGTAACGTAGACCCCTGGCGTGGACGACTGAGGACCCATCACAGCCACGGTCGGCCCCGAAGTGCCATCGGTGCCCACAAACTGTGTCTTGTCCCAATTCACGGCCACCGAAGTCATACCCGGGAGCCAGGGCAGCTTAAATGTGTAATCTTGGAACCCGGAATCCCAGATCTGGCTCGAACAGTAGCCTTCATCTCCCTGGTTGCGGACGAACATCAACCAGACGTCATCCTTCGGGTCATTCTCAAAAGCGTCCCGCCGGGTGGCCAGCGCGTACAAAGGATGCAACTCCGCTTTCATCCCGTGCTCACCATCCAGGCCAAACATTCCGGTCAAAATGGTGTGGCCGGTGAATAGTGTGGAGGCAAAGTCAATCGCCTGCTGCCACGCCGTGCGCTGGGCAGCGGTGCACTGGATTTCTCTGGCGTCGCATTCGGTCATCAGGGCCTTGGCTGTCTGGGCGGCGTCCACAGCATCGTGGAACTTCTTCCACTCCTCCGAGGTGAAGTTGTCGATGGTCTCGTCCGAGTCGAATTCGATGTGCAAACCGTCGCGGCCATTCACGCTCAACGGGTTGCCTTGCAGGTCGCTGGTATAGGTAAATGTATAGTCGTCGTCACCGAAGGGAAACACGTCGCCGTGGTCAACCTTGTGCGCCTCTCCCTCCATCGTCACGGGAAACCAGTTGACGTGTCCCGCGAAGGTATCGCCGAAGTAGGGAATGGTTGCGTACCGGCACAGCGTTCCGTTGATCTCGATGGGTTCATCGACGCTGGACGTATCAGCCTGGTCGGTGCAGTCGGCAAAGGACGGAGACATAAATTCATCGGGGACGCCGAGCGTTGAGCCGCGCGTGCTGAAGTTATGGCACATCGAAGTATCGGGTTTCTTGCCTTGGTTTCCCGGCTTTAGCTGCCAGCTCCAGAAGGGGTTGTAAGGCAAGCCGTTAGGATCGGTTGCGTTCGACAGCACGTCGAAGTCGAAGCGGCTGGTGATAGTGTCGGCAGGAACTTGCCGAAAGATCGTGATCGTGATGTGCGCTGGCCCGCCATCTTTGCCGTGACTCGGGTCTATCTTGCACTGGTCATCGGTGCCATCGTCGTGGCTGTAATAGCCGTTGTCGGAGTAGTCGCTGTCTTCATACCCTAAGTGCAACACAAGCTGTGAGGGATCCACTCCGGCGCCGGTGACGGTAAGCTGCCTCCCGATGAGGGTATTAATTCTGACCAGGGCACTGTCCTTGGTCCCAGTCGGAATTCGAATCAGACCGTGATACTTGGTATTGCTCTCGTCACCGCTAGGATTTACGTAGCGCTTCCAGGTATTACCGTGGCCGCCGGTTTGCACGCATCCATCAGCAGTGACCTCGACAACATCCTTGGGAGCGAATAGGACAGTCGGATACGGCGTCTCGTGCTGGTTGACGTTGGGCTGGTCAATCGTGCATTTGATTTTCCCGGTGATGGCGCGGTTGCCGCAGCCCGGATCCAGCAGCGGCGGCGGCGGAGCTGGTGCCCCGACACATCTGCATTCGCGTTCTCCCGGCGGGAGGCCGGCGGGAGTTTTGCAATGACCTGACGGTCCAACACCGCTCTCGACAGGCTTACAGACAGCTCCGGCGTTTGTGCATCCAGTTTTGATGTTGCCGACGCACTTCTGAGCGTGGGTCACGGACGGTACGGAGAGGGCCGTCGCTGCGACCATCATCGCCAGCCAGAAAGGCGGCATGCGTTTGCGGCTTCCCCGCCGGAATCTCGCCCGCAACCACCACGAGCCAAGGAGGCACGGTAAACGTTTAGTGTCGGTATGCCTTGCTTGAAAAGTTGAACCACCGCCAAGGTCATCAGCCTCATGGAGGGACCCCCTGAGAAAAGGAATGAGAAACCACCATGGAAGGGGCACAATTGCGAAATATTGTGGCCAAAATGGAAACAGGAGTCAACTACTAAATGCTATGGGCAGTAGATTTTTGGTCCCATTTTCGTGCTACCGATGCGCCGAACTTTAAACTCCCGACTTAGTCCCGACCCGATGTGGAAACGTCGATTCCTAACCTCTGGTTTTGTGCCACTACCCACGCACTGCGCACAATGCTTTCGATGTCCGACTGCTGCGGCTCCCATCTCAGCACTTGGCGAATCTTCTCTGAGCTGGCCACCAGCACGGCCGGATCGCCCCCGCGCCGGGGCGCGTCCACCACCGGAATCGCGTGTCGGGTGACCCTGCGCGCAATCTCGATGACCTCGCGGACGCTGAATCCTGTTCCGCTTCCCACATTGCAGATCAATTGCGGATGCTCCTCCAAGCCATCAAGAGCCAGCAGATGCGCGGTTGCCAGGTCATCCACGTGAATGTAGTCGCGAATGCAGGTTCCGTCCTTGGTTGGATAGTCGGTGCCAAAGATGGAAATCGAGGGACGTTTGCCCAGCGGTACCTCAAGAATCAGCGGAATCAGGTGCGTTTCCGGATCGTGCGCCTCGCCGCGCTCGACCGTGGCTCCGGCGGCATTGAAGTAGCGCAGGCTGGCGTATCGCAATCCGTGCACCCGGTGAAACCACAACAGCATGCGCTCCACAATCAGCTTCGACTCGCCATAAGCGTTGGTGGGCTCCAGCGGATGGTCCTCGGTGATCGGAGTGCGTTGCGGCTCGCCATAAACAGCCGCGGTGGATGACAGCACAAAACGCGGCACCCGATACTGCAAGACGGCTTGCAGCAGGGTGAGCGTGCGCGCGCAATTGTTGTCGAAGAACTTCTCCGGACAGATCACCGACTCGCCCGCTTCGATGGAGGCGGCGAAGTGCATCACGGCGTCGAAGCGCCCTTGCTCGAAAAGGCTGGCGAGAGCCGCTGCGTCGCCAGTATCAGCCTGGATGAACTCCGCCCGCGCGGGCACGACTTCCCTGTGGCCTTTGCTCAAATTGTCGAGGACGGTGACAGAGTGTCCGGCCCGCAACAGGTGGTCGGCGACCACGCTTCCGATGTATCCCGCACCACCTGTGACCAGTACCCGCATTCGTGTGCGCTCCTAGAGCCTGATGTGTGAAGGGCGATTGTAATGCCTCGGCTGATTGCACCGGGCCCGTGTCCAAAGTCCGGACATTCTTGTTCTGTTTCTGGACACGATGGCCTCTCTCGGGAGATTACCTGTTGCCGCAGTACCCACACCATTAGTTACTTACGGCGGGATTTCTGTAATGGCAAGACAGGTGCACTTGGTTTATGGCACGTTAGCAGTAACGTGTAGTAAGACGTTAGTGGTTATCAGAATTGCATCTGGGATAACCATCCATCGCCCTGTGTTATAGCCGCGTGGCTCCGCCATGATGGGAGTTGCAATGGCGGAGCCGCGTATTGCACTACTTCGTCATGAACCTTGAGAGAGAACGATGCTGGTTGGCCGCCTACACTCGTTCACGCCACGAGAGCCACGTGGCTGACCGCTTGAGTGTTAAGGGGGTGGAGTCGCTTCTCCCAACATACGAAAGGCTTTCCCGCTGGTCCGATCGTGTGCGGCGGAGTCAGTCTCCGCTGTTTCCCGGCTACGTATTCGTTCATGTCTCCCATGAGGAGCGGGTTCCTGTGCTGCAAACCATGGGAGTGGTGAACATCGTCTCAGTCGCGGGCAAGCCTGCTCCGCTGAGTGACGAGGAAATCGAGAGAATACGCACCTGTGGCGCGTACGCGAGCATGGTCGAGCCACATCCTTTTCTAAGAATTGGACATCGGGTGCGAGTCAAGCATGGCCCCTTCGCCGGATGGGAAGGCATTCTCCTAAAAAAACAGAATGGCGCCCGCCTGATTATCACCGTGGACCAGATCATGAAGTCCGTCGCCATCAATCTCCACGGCGCGGATGTGGAACCTGTCTGACGCGATTAACCTTCCTAATTTCTGAGTCACCAACACCGAACCTCATGGCAGCTTCCCAGTTTCCTTCCCCCGCTTCAGCCACGCTGGGCGATTTTCTGGCTTCAACAACAGTCCCTGCTCGCCAAAGCGAGACTGCTGAAGCCAGAGAGTTGCTCGGCGTCATGCTCAATGCCGCCGAACGGTGCGTGGACGTTGTGGCAATCGTTACCGCAGTTTTTTGCGCATATGCCCTTTACCGGCTGATGGGAGCCGGAAGTCAGGCGCAATACCCGGCATCGGACGTACTGCTGTCAGCTGCAGGATTTGCTTTCCTCTTTGTCATCCTGCTCGAACGCCGTGGGGGCTACCGTCCTTACGTCAGTCTTCTCGGCATCCGTGACACAGAGCGGGTCCTGCGTGTCACCTTGGACAGTTTTCTGCTGGGCCTGCTGGTCGTCTATTTCAGGGCAGAGCACCTTTCGCGTCTGGTCGTGCTGCTGGCGTTGGTCACCGTCCCGGTGTTCGTCACTTTGGGAAAGCTGCAGCTGTGCAGTGTCCTGCGCTGGTTGCGCAGCAAGGGTTTCGGCGCCCGCAAAGCGGTGATTGTGGGCGCTGGGATCCTCGGGAAGCGCATCTATTCCGCGCTGGAACGCTCTCCCAAGTTCGGACTCGATCCCGTGGCATTTGTAGATGACGATCCGCAAACGCGCGGATTGGAGATTTGCCCCTCCTCGTATCAACGAGTGCGGGCGGCCAGGGTGCTGCCGGGGCCGGTATGTCGCGCGATGTTGCAAGAACTGGATGCCCGTGTGCTGGTAGTCGCAACCCCTGGCGCGGATCGCAAATGGATGCTCAATCTGGCCTCCACGGCGGGAGTGGACACCTATAGCGTTCCAGAAGATTTTTCGGAACCGGGTTTCTGGATCGATTACGCCGAGTTCGACGGGATCATGCTGGCCCATTTCTCCCAGGGACAGAGAGGCACAGTGGGCGATGTTGCAAAGCGGGCCATCGACCTCGCTGTCGCAGCGGTATCCCTGGTCTTGTTTGCGCCGCTTTTCGCGCTGATCGCGCTCCTCGTGAAAGCAACCTCCTCGGGTCCTGTGCTGTTCCGGCAAGATCGGGTTGGCAAGGACGGCCGCCGGTTCTCCATTTACAAATTTCGCACGATGTATTGCGATGCTCCGCAGTATTCGTGCTCGCCGGGAGCGGGGGACGATCCGCGGATCACGCCCGTCGGACGGTTCTTGCGCCACACCAGCCTCGACGAGTTGCCGCAGTTGGTGAACGTGCTGTTCGGGCAGATGTCGCTGGTCGGACCCCGGCCGGAAATGCCATTCATTGTCGAGCAGTACACCCCGCTGCAGCGCCGCCGGCTTGCGGTGAAACCGGGAATCACCGGGCTATGGCAGCTAAGCGCGGACCGCGTTTTTCCGATTCACGAAAACATCGAATACGACCTGTACTACGTCCGCCACCACAGCCTGTTTATGGATGCTGCCATCGTGCTGCACACCTTGATCTTCGCCGGGCGAGGAATCTGAGCTCCTCTTCGGCCAACGAAACACGGCCTGACGTGATGCCGCCTGCCAAATCCGACACTCTGCAATTCGCGATGGAGCATCGCGGTTATTCTGCGCTGCAGACGCCATCCGACGAGTTGGTGGTGGCCGAAGTCTGGCGGATGTTGCGCAAGCGCAAACTCCTGATTGCCGGATGGGCCCTCGGCTGCGTGCTTCTCGCCGGGCTTTACGTGGCAGTGAAGAGCCCGCGCTACGAAGCCACTGCGCGCATCGAAGTGAGTCCGGCGGGAACGAACTCAATGGGCCTGGATGAGCTGGCATCGAGAGTCCTGGGCCCCTCCGATCCGACCATCCAATTGCAGAGCGCGGTCACCGTTTTGCAAAGCAAGACCATCGCCCTCGGAGTGATGAAGCAGCTAAGAATGGCGGAGCGAAAGGATTTCGCAGGCAGATGGACCCAGTCTCCGGGCATGGATCCCCGCGAGTTGCAACCTGAGGTGCGCGACCAGTTGCTGCGCCGCTTCCAGAAATCGCTGAAAGTGGAAATCGTTCCCAAGACCGACATCATCGCCGTGCAATTCCAGGCGAAGGATCCCGCGCTGGCGGCTGCAGCGGTTAACTCCACGGTCAGCAGCTACACAGAACGCAATTTTCGCAGCAGCTACGATTCCGCCACCCAGGTTTCAAGCTGGCTGTCGAAGCAGATGGATGACTTGAAGATCAAAGCCAACCAATCTCAGGAAAAGCTGGCCGAACTGCAAAAGCAGAGAGGACTGATCGGGGGCGATGAAACCGACAACATCGTTACCAAGAAGCTCGAGGGACTTGACGAGCAACTGACATCCGCGGAATCCGACCGCATCGTGAAGGAGGCGCGGTACCGCATTGCAGAGTCTGGCAATCCCGAATTGATTGCGTCGATGGTTCCCGAGCCGACGCTGCAAGTCCTGCGCTCGCAGCAGGCAGAATTGCGCGTCGAGTACGCTCGCCTGAATACCAAATTCGGCGCAGGCTATCCCAAGCTGACAGAACTTGCCAACCAGATGACGCAGGTGGAGAGCGCCATCAACGCCGAGCTGAAAAACCTTTCCGACCGCTACAAGAACGAATACCTCGCCGCCGCCTCGGCGGAGAAGATGCTGCGCGCCAAGTTCGAGGAGCAGAAACAGAAAGCTTACGACCTGAACCAGGGTGCGGCCCAATACGCCATCCTGAGGCATGAGGTTGACGCCACCCAGGAACTCTACCAGACCCTGCAGATGAAGCTGCGGCAAGCCGGTATCGTCGCCGGTTTGGCCTCGGCGAACGTTGCTGTGGTTGAAGCGGGGCAGGTCCCCTCCGAGCCTGTGTCGCCGCGGCCGTTGCTCGATCTTCTGCTGGGCCTGGGCGCGGGGCTTGGCCTGGGGTTGCTGTCGGCGCTCGGGTTGGAGGCGTTCGACACTACGATCCGCAGCAACGAAGAGGCCGAGAGCGTTACCGGCCTGCCAACGCTGGCAACGATCCCCCAAGTGGGCGCAGGCGAGTTTGGCCGGGAATGGAGAAAGCTTCCACGAGACGAGCGAACCGTCCAGCTACGGTTGATCGCATTCAAGAAACCGCATTCGCAAGCCGCGGAATCGTATCGCAGTTTGCGCACTTCGCTGTTGCTGTGTGCCAACGGAAATCGACCGAAGGTGTTGGCGATCACCAGTTCGCTGCCGGCGGAAGGGAAAACCCTTACCGCCGTAAACTGTGCTACGGTGCTGGCGCAGCAGGGCGCAAACGTCTTGCTGGTGGATGCCGACCTCAGACAGCCATCGCTGCACCAAGCTTTCGGAATTCCCCAAGGTCCCGGACTAAGCGAAGTTCTGATGAACGCCTGTACCGCAGACGATGCCACGGTGAGGGCCGAGGCGATACCCAATCTGGCGATGCTTCCGTCGGGCGCACCGCTCAACTTACCGGCAGAGATGCTGGCCTCGGTGAAAATGCTGGACCTGATAGAGCGCTGGCGCTCGCAGTATGACCATATTGTCCTCGATACCCCGCCGGTATCAATGTTTACCGATGCGGTAGTGCTGGGCTCGCAGGCGGACGCCGTATTACTGGTCACGCGCTCCGGCGCCACGACCCGGCAAATCCTGCGTCACACTCAGGCCGTATTGCAGCGTGCCAATGTAAACGTCGCTGGAGTTGTACTTAACGGCGCCGATCTGCGGCATCAGAATGGGTACTACCGCGCTTACGAATGTGGGGGACGAGAACAGACAAAGCGCGTATCTGTAGTATGATTTATGATCATATTGTGGAGCATACCTTTGGTGTGCGGAGACCCATGCCACGCTCAGCCACAAGCCGAAAACAGCGCAAGACGTTCACACTTTCGCGCCAAGCCATTGGCTATCTTGAAGCTGCCAGGAAGGAAGCTCACAGCCCGTCCACCTCGGCCGTGCTGGAGCAGATGATCCTGGAGCGGCAGCAGCAACGTGAACGCCAGAGAACCAATGCCGCCATTACTCGCTATTACGATTCCCTGACTACCACCGAGCAAGAGGAGAACCGGCTTTGGGGGGAATTCTCCGAAGAACAGATCGCTGCGGAAGAGTAGCTTGTGAGTAACCTGAAGAAGTCACCGCTGCGCGGAGAGATTTGGTTTGTGAAGCTCTCCACCGATCCCCCTGAGAAGGGCGAACGCCCGGTAGTCATCGTCTCGGTTGACCAGCGAAACCGCCATGAAAGAGCTACCACTGTGTTGGTTGCGCCGCTGACCACCAGCACTCACAAAGATGTTCCCACGCACGTGTACCTCTCGCCGGGCGAGACTGGGCTCGAACAATCTTGTGTGCGAGCGGAGGACGTTTCGGTGGTGCGGAAAGCAAGTCTTTCTGAACCTCGTCAACGGTTACGCAATCTGAGTAACGCCAGAATCTGCCAGATTGCTCGGGCCGTTAGCATCGCCATGGGCTGCGGACCGGGTTGGCACGAACCCCAGTGCTAGCCGATCGTCTGCCGCCAACTGGTCAGAAAATCCGCCAATCATCTCAGCACGGTTTGCATCGCCACTAGAGCCACGTTTGATTGCGTCACTTCCTGATGAATCAAATTCGCCGAAAGCAACCCAACCGCATACTTGTGCAATCCACTTCGAGCAGCAGTCTGGACCTGCCTGCTGGCGGGGATCCCACTGCTTAGCCGCGACCACGCTTTGGGCGCAGGTTCCGGAGACGGCTGACGTTCCTCAATCTCCAGCCGTCAGCATTGCGCCCGTGGATGCGACTGCACTGTCCGCCGTTACGAGCCCACCTGACGTCAGCGAGCGAGACTGAAGGTGCTGCCGGCAGCGCAGCTTTGCTTCTGGATGTGGGCGACGTGCTGGAAGTCCGGGTCTTCGACACGCCCGAGTTGTCAGGAAAGTTCCGGGTCGACAGCCACGGCAATCTCACGCTGCCAGTGGGTGGGGCGGTCGAAGTCAAGGGGCTCACTCCCGAACAGGTGCAGCTCGCCGTAGAGCAACGCTTTCGCCAGCGAGAGATTTTGCGCGATCCGCACGTCGAAGTTTTCGTGCTGGAGTACGCGACCCAACGGGTCACAGTCATGGGCGAAGTCAAGAACCCCGGAGTTTATCCCATGGGCGGAAAGCGTAACGTGCTCGACTTCATCTCCGTTGCGGGCGGGCCGACCTCTGCCGCCTCGAAGACCGCGCTGCTGACTCACAAGAATTCTTCGGCGCAGCCCATCACCGTAGATTTGAATACTTCGGCGCAGAGCGCGCCACAACCGCAAGTTGAGCCCGGCGATCGCATCGTGGTGACGCGCGCGGGCATTGTCTACGTGGTGGGAGATGTCGGCAGACCCGGCGGATACCTGATCGAGAACAAGAACAGCCTTACGGCGCTGCAGGCGCTGGCCCTGGCGCAAGGGTTAAACAAGTCGGCGAAGCTAGACGCGAAATTGATTCGCAGCACTCCCGCAGGACGGACCGAGACCGATCTACCGCTGAAGAAGATTCTTGCCAACCAAATCTCCGATCCCAAACTTGAGGATGAAGACATCCTGTACGTGCCAGTCAACAGCGCCAAAGAATGGACCGAGAAAGGCATCACCTCGGCCCTGCAGATGGCCGTCGGCGTGGTGATCTACGGCGGTATTGAACCGTGGACAAGCTAACTGGGCGGAAAGATCAACGCGGGTTGTGGCTGGCGATACTAGGCCCCGACGGGGCAGGGAAGTCGGCCGTTATCAAGCGCCTGCTGCGCGATTCGTCTCTGCCGTTTCAGGCGATACAACAATTCCACTTCCGGCCGAGATTCGGCCGGCGGCGGACGGACGCGGTCCCAGTCACGAATCCACACGGATCTCCTCCGCGCAGCCTCGTGATCTCCATTCTCAAGCTGCTTTATTGGTTGGTGGACTGCTGGCTGGGATACATGCTCACTGTGCGGCGGGTGCAGAGCCGCTCCGGGTTGGTGGTCTCCGACCGTTACCTCGACGATATCCAGGTTGACCCGCGGCGTTATCGCCTGCCGGATTCCAGCCTCTGGTTTGCCAGAGTGGTTGTGCGCCTGGCGCCACGTCCTGACCTCTACGTTCTGCTGGACGTCTCCGCAGAGATCGTGCAACAGAGGAAAGCCGAGGTGCAACCCGCCGAATCGCAGCGCCAAAGATTGAGTTACCTGGAGTTCTTCCGCTGGCTGCCAAACGCCTGCGTTGTCGATGCGACCGCTCCTGTGGACCAAGTGGCCACTGAGGTGAAAACAGTCGTTCTCAAGTCTCTAGCTGCTTCGCCCGGACCTCCGGCAGAGGTCTCGGAGTTTCCCGCCGCTGAGCCTGCTGAACAGGACGGTTCGCCGTTGC
This sequence comes from uncultured Acidobacteriaceae bacterium, assembly GCA_963735855.1. Classification (GTDB taxonomy): domain Bacteria; phylum Acidobacteriota; class Terriglobia; order Terriglobales; family Acidobacteriaceae; genus Bog-257. The sequence continues at coordinate 139,457 of CAVTMW010000014.1, read as the reverse complement.
CGGAGAATCCTCCAGCGGTAACTGTCGTCCAGGAATTTCTTGCAGTGCCGGGAGAAGGAACGCCGCGCTGGCTTTTCCCCGCCTGGCATCACAACATCGATCCCGCTCTAGCGTGCTGGTCGCCTTATCGCTGGAAGTCGCAAGCGAAATGGACGGCGATCCGCGTCGCTCACCGAGCGGGATTCCTGGCAGCGTTGCCCAGCGTGACCAGGGTGCGACTTCCCGGCATCGAGAACATCGATTGGCGCTTTCTGGGCTGGAGTGGCGATGCGTCTCCGGTGCCGCTGGTTTACGTGGGTACGCCCGGCATCAGCCGCAAGGCCGTCATCCATCTGTTGAGTCCCGAGTCCGGCACTTGTGAGGCGGTGGTCAAAGCGCCGCTTACCCAGGCCGCTCACGCGGCAATCCTTCGCGAAGCCGACGTGCTGGCTACGCTGGCCGAGGAAAACTACGGCTGCGCGCCCCGGTTGCTGTACGCAGACGACGAACGCGGGCTCGCCACACAATCAGCGCTCAACGGCAGGCCAGGCAGCCGCAAATTGACCGCCGAATACCGGGCGCTGCTGCGGTCGCTCCTGCTCGACGGAGAACGCACAACCATCGCGGGACATGCCGCCGAGTGGCGTGAACAAGTTGCAGGGATGGCCAGTCGAGAAACCCACACCGGCATGATGACCGCAGCCTGGCGGGAGATCGACGACCTGGATCCGCTGCCGGCCTGCTGGGTGCATGGCGATTTTGCTCCCTGGAACATTCGGCATCTGCCGGATGGCAGAGTAGTCCTGCTGGACTGGGAAGCGGCGCAGCGCAGCGGCTTGCCCTTGCAGGACGCGTTTCACTTCTTGCACATCCAGGATTACCTGTTCGGTGCGCGTCCGGCTGTCTACTCGAGGGGGGTCGAACGGTTTGCAAGAAGCATCGGTATCTCGCCGGAGCAGGTCCGCAAACTCGAGATTGCGTACCTGGCGCACTCATACTTGCAACGGCGGGCTGCGGGCGAAGGGGAACATGCCGAGTTTTTACTGAAAACGCTCGGTATCGCGTTGCGGGAGCGGCAACTGGTTCAGAGGCCGGTAATCGACTTCGCAGCCAGGCGTCCGGCACAGTCGTCGCAGGTCGTCGCGTTCTCACCACCCTCGCGGGTCAGGTCAGATTTGTTTGCCGCAGTTATCGGCCAACTGAATTCCGCGGAAATACCGTATTGCGTGTTGAGCGGCCACGAGAAGCAAGCGGAAAACTGCTCTTCGGATGTGGATTTCATGTTTCATCCCCGCGACATGCATCGCATTGCGGCGCTGTTGACGCAGGCGACCCGGGACGCCGGCGGACAGCTCATTCAGGCCATGCCGCACGAAACCTCGGCGTGCCACTTTGTCATCGCAAAGGACGACGGAAGCGAGATTGGCTATTTCGATCCCGACTGTACGGCTGACTATCGCAAGCACGGCAGGCTGTGGCTGTCCGCCGAAAAGTGCTGGCGCGGCGACGGCGGTGCAGAAACCTGTATGTTCCGGCAGTGCCCGACGAATTCACCTATTACCTGATCAAGAAAGTTCTCAAGCAGTCCGTTGCCGATTTTCAACTCCGTCGGTTGCGTCATCTTTACCAGCGCGATCCGGGGAACTGCCGGGCAGAGATAGAAAAGTTCTGGTCTGTGAGCACAGTGCGGGCGGTGGAAAAGGCACTTATGGCCAGCGACCTTGGCTGGCTGCAGTCGCACCTGCCGGCCCTCCTCACGGAATTGCAGTCGTCCGCTCCGGTGGAGGGTTTGGGAAGGCGAGTCGCACAAAAACTCCAGGATGGAATACGCATCCTGCGACGGGCCGTGCACCCGACCGGAATGTCCGTACTCGTATGCGACGGCGAGCAGGAGCAGCGGTCTGCGATTGCCAACGCGTTAGCGCAACAGCTTTCGCCCGCGTTCCGGCGGACCGCCAGGGTGCAACTCGATCCGGAGTTCGCTGGTGCCCCAACGTCAAGCTTTCATTTCGCTATCAAAATTCCTGCTGCTCGGATTCGGTCAACCCTCGTCGTCAGCTCCGCAGGCCGTGGCAAGCTCCTCGCACGAAGCTTATGTCCGGGGCCGAAGTGGTTCGCGTCATTGTTTGCGCGCCTGCTGTTCCGGCCGGACTTGGTTTTCGTTCTGACGGTAGGCGACGGCCAGGCACTCGCCAGCGCCGCCCACGATCTCAATTACATTTCCGCGGTGCGCAAGGGCCGCGTCATCTATCTGAACAGCAGCCTCTCGGTGGAGCAGAATTCGCAACAGGCAGTCCGGGCGGTGCTTCTCTGGCTGGCGACGCGGCAGGCGAAGTTCCGATCTCCGGTTCCCGGTCTTTCGGCCGAGGTGAGAGAGGATTCCCTGACGAAAATCATTCCCGAGCCGGCGGGCCTGCAGTTGGTGGTGAAATAGATTGGCACGAATCTTACTGTCCGCTTACGCCTGTGAACCGGATCGCGGCTCCGAGCCGGCGGTAGGCTGGGGTTGGGCCGTCGAGTTGTCGCGATTGGGACACGAGGTTTGGGTGCTGACTCGCGCAGGGAATCGCGCGGCTATCGAGCGGCGTCCTTTCCCCGATGTCAAGTTCATTTACTATGAGCTGCCGCGCTGGATGCAGAGGTGGCGGACCGGTTTCGCCGGCAAGCGGCTGTATTACATACTGTGGCAATGGTTCGCCGCCCGGCACATCCGCAAGCTCTTTCCCGAAATGCCGTTCGACGTAGTGCAGCATGTGACCTACGTCAGCGTCAGGTATCCGAGCTTCATGGGCTCGCTGGGCATCCCGTTTTACTTCGGGCCGGTGTCCGGAGGCGAGGCCGTTCCGGGGAGGCTGCGCAAGGGATTCTCCCTCCGGGAGCGGCTGCGTGAATGGCTACGTGATCTGTCGAACCGGCTGGTTGCCCTCGACCCATTCTTGCGCAAGACGTTCCGCCAAGCCGACAAAATCATAGCCACCCGCGACACTGTGCCTATCATCCCGCAGCGCTGGCGCCATAAGTGCGAGGTCCAACTGGCGATCGGCCTGACCAGCGAATACCTGAACCAGGCGGCGGCCCCGTACCGTAGCGGTCGCTGCTTTCGCCTTCTCTATGTGGGGCGATTGCTGGATTGGAAGGGACTTGATATCGCGCTGCGCGCCGTTCATCAACTGAAGCAGTGGGACCTGAATGTGCAGTTCACAATCGTGGGCGATGGGCCGGCCAGGTCGCGGCTCACGAAGCTGGCGCAGCGCCTCGGACTTTCAGAAATCGTTAACTGGACCGGCTGCGTTCCACAATACGTAGTGGAAGTTCAGTACCATTCGGCCGATTTGTTTTTCTTCCCCAGCCTGCGCGACTCTGGGGGTTTGGCGGTACTGGAAGCAATGGCCCACGGTTTGCCGGTGGTGTGCACCGACCTCGGCGGCCCCGGCGTTATGGTGAATGACCGCTGCGGACGAGTTGTACCGGGGCTTCATGGAAGCCCTCAGGAACTGGTCGGCGCGTGCGCCGACGCGGTGCGCGAGATCATGACCACGCCGGGCTTGCGGGAGAGGTTGGCTCGCGGCGCCAGGACGCGCGCCCTCGACTTTAATTTTCAGCACCTGGTGCGTTCCATCCACCCGATCCGTCCCCGCCGGGCGGTCCTCGAACACAGTGAATACGATTTGCAATCCAGCACTCTCGTATTGCACGACGCGGCGCGTTGAGCGAATTGCCGCCTGCGACTCTCTCCCTTGGGCGGTAGGTTGCTGGCGAGGTTTGGTCTTCTGCGCGCTGTTCTCTGTCATCTTTCTGCCCGAGTTTTTGTATCGGGGAAGTGGTGGCTCTGGCTCCTTCATATATGCCAAGGCGGTGGCCGGTTTCCGCTTCATCGACCTGGGAATTCTGGCGCTGGTGCTTCTGCATGTGGTTGCGCTGGCGTGCTCGCGCCGGAGAGCCGTGCGCTTCCCGCGAGCGTTGATTTTGCCCGGGCTGGGATTTCTGTTCTGCATCGCGACCGGGATCGCATACGGTCGCCTGCATGGCGGGACAAACTTCTTCTTCGATTGGCGTGCTCTGGGGCTGGGAATCGGACTGTATTTCGTTTGGGCCTTCTGGCTGCAGACGCCTGCCGACGTGCACAGTGCAGTCCGGCTGTTTGCCGTTTACATGGGCGCGCGCGTCGCGTTGCTGTATGCGCTGTACCTAACCGGGCGCGGAGAAACACTGCTCGGTGTTCCCATCCCAATGTTCGATGGGCCGGCGCTTTCGGCGATCGTGTTCACCGCCCTGCTGGCGTTCCGTTACCAGGAAAGCGCCACCGATCTCTTCCGTAAGCTGCTGTGGATGGCCCTGGCTGCGGCGTCCTGCCTGATCGTGCTGCTGTGCTTCCGTCGCACCTACTGGGGAGAACTGGCGGTCGGCGCCGCCATCCTGATGCTGCTGCAGCGGCGCCACCGGGTCCGCAACTTTGCTCTGGTCGCGACCATGGTCTGCATCGCGGCGCTTACCCTGGGCGAGTCGTTTGCCGCCCGAGTCCAGAGTCTCGACGTCTTGCAGATGGACAGCGAGTTTGGCGCGGACAATGCGGACCACTGGCATGACTTGCTGGATGGCTGGGACCAGGTCCGACAAGCCCCGCTCATGGGAATCGGGGTGGGAACCGCCTATCCCACCTGGCGCATCCGGAATTGGAAGAGTGAGTCGGTGATGGTCCACAACGCCCCGATCCATGTCTGGCTGAAGTATGGCGCGGCCGGTGTGGTGTGCTATTTGTGGTTTCACCTGGCGCTTTTGCGATGGCTGTATCGGCGAGGGAAATATCTGCCCGCGAGTGAGTCAGCGTTGTTGAACATCGCGTTCGCATACCTGGCGGCGCAGTTTGTTATGACCCTGGGCTTCGTCCCCTGGCCCTACTCCGAGCTTCAACTGACGACGTTGCTCTCTTTCATTCTGGCGGCCGCGTTCTCCAACGCGAGCAGACTGCGCCTCCGAGCCCTGAATCCCGAGAGATTGATGTGAAATCGCTTGCATCGCTTTCCGTTATCACTCCGTCGTTCAATGGCGGCGAGTTCATTGAGGATGCCATCCGCAGCGTGGCGCAGCAACAATCGGTAGACGTCGAGCACATCGTTGTGGACGGCGCGTCGTCGGATAACACCGTCGCAATTCTCCAGCGCTACCCGCAAGTGCGGTGGACGTCGGAGCCGGACCGCGGGCAGTCGGATGCCATCAACAAGGGGTTCCTGCGCGCCACGGGCGACTTGATGGGCTGGCTGAATGCCGACGACTACTACCTTCCCGGCGGGCTCCAAGCCATTGCTCTTGCCGCAGTGGAGCACCCCGAGGCCGACGTCATCTATTGCGATTGTGTTTTTGTGGACGGGGAAGGGAAGCTCGTCCGCTCCAAGGTCGAGCATGATTTCGACTCGGACATTCTGATGTACTTCGGCTGCTACATTCCATCCACGGCTACGTTCTTCCGCCGTCGCGTTATCGAGTCCGGACTGCTTTTGGATTGTGAGTACCGGGTGTGCATGGACTTCGAGTATTTTGCCCGGCTGGCCCACGCCGGTTGCCGGTTTCACTATGTGCCGCGATTCGTCGCCGCGTTTCGCTGGCATGAAAACAACATCAGCTTGAGCCAGGCCGCGCGGCGCGCCGAGGAACGCCGTCAGGTGCAGCTCCGGTTTGGGCTAGGCCAGCACTCTGACTCCACCTTCAGGCTGCTGGCTGACGTGCATCGTGCAAAGCGCGTGATGCGCAAGCTGATCAGCGGAAATTTGGCCCGCGAATTTCGCGTCCAGCGAATGATGGGACGCGATACGCGGTGGATCCAGGGCGGAGCCGGGGCTGAGACGTGCGCAAACTTAAAGTGCTTGTGATCCACAACCAGTATCAACAGCCGGGCGGTGAGGATGTGGTAGTGCGCGCCGAGGTGGGCTTGCTCCGTCGGGCCGGACACCACGTGGTGGAGTTCATGCGGAACAACGCGAGCATCGCCGAATTTAACCCTCTGCAAAAAGCGTGGCTGTTGGCAAGCACGACGTGGAACAGACGCGCTTACTCACAAATCCAGCAGGTCATTGCGCAAGAGCGGCCCGACATTGCTCATTGTCATAACCTTCTGCCGCTGGTGAGTCCGGCTGCGTACTACGCTTGCAAATCGGCCGGAGTTCCGGTGGTACAGACTCTCCACAACTACCGGCTGCGGTGTCCCACCGGGACTCTGTATGCCGGCGGACAGATTTGCGACGACTGCGCTCACGGCCTGGCTCGTGGAGTGGCGCGGGGATGCTATCGCGAGTCGCATCTGCAAACCGCAACCGTGGCCATGATGCTGGGCACGCATCGGCTGCTGGGAACTTGGGAGCGGTCGGTCGACGCCTATGTTGCGCTGAATCGGTTTGCCCGCGACTACTTCGTCTCTGCCGGACTGCCGGCGGCGAAGGTGCATGTCAAGCCAAACTTCCTGCTGGACGATCCCACTCCCCGCACCTGCGCGGGCGACTACGCATTGTTTGTGGGCAGGCTTGCTCCAGAGAAGGGCGTTCTGGAAATGCTGGAGGCGTGGCTGCGGCTCCCGCACATTCCTCTGGTGGTCGTCGGCGACGGGCCGTTGCGCGACGAAGCGTGGCGGAAGGCGGGGGAGTCGGGCAGCGCGCATATCAAGCTGCTGGGGCAACTGAGCGCGGACGATACGCAGGAGCGCATGAAGAGAGCGCGCTTTCTGGTCTTTCCGAGCCGCTGGTATGAGCCGTTTCCCATGACTTTGCTGGAGGCCGCAGCGTGTGGTGTGCCGGCAGTTGCCGCAGGCATTGGGGGAGTACCCGAGCTCGTTGTGGACGGCCAGAGCGGCTTGCTTTTCGATCCGCAGGACTTTGCCGGCCTGGCTGAGAAGGCGGACTGGGCTTGGACCCACCCGGCCGAAATGGCTGCAATGGGTTCGGCCGCGCGAAGTCTCTATCAGGAGAAATACACCGCCGAGAAGAATTACGAACTGCTGATGGGCATCTACCAGTCAGCCCTTTTGAACTGAGCGCAGATCAAGCCCCAAACTCGCGCCCAGCGTATCGTTTATACGTCTATTCCATCCTCGCTATCAATCCGACAAAACCGAAACTCCATCCCCACTCTAACTGCAAAGGAGGCGTCTCAAGAATGAAACCTGCAACTCGTGTATTAGTCACCGGCGCCGGCGGCTTCATCGGTCATCATCTGGTAAAGCGGCTGAAGGCAGAGGGCTACTGGGTCCGCGGAGTTGACATAAAAGAACCCGAGTTCGAAGCCTCCGAGGCCGACGAATTCCAGCTTCTCGATCTTCGCTTCTGGCATAACACGCTGCAGGCCACCAGCCAGATGCACCAGGTTTACAACCTGGCCGCCGACATGGGAGGTATCGGCTACATCACGGCGCAACTGGCCGACATCGCCCGCAACAACATCCTGATTAACGCTCACATGCTGGAGGCCAGCCGCCTCAATGGCATCAAGCGCTACCTGTTTTCCTCATCGGCTTGTGTCTACGCGGGATACCGCCAAGACTCGGCGGATGTGACGCCGTTGCGAGAGGAGGATGCTTATCCCGCAGATCCGGAAGCCGGGTACGGATGGGAGAAGCTCTTCACCGAGCAACTCTGCCACTATTACCTGCGCGACTTCGGCTTCGAGACCCGGGTGGTCCGCTTCCACAACGTGTATGGCCCGCTCGGCACCTACGAAGGCGGCAAAGAAAAAGCGCCGGCTGCCATTTGCCGCAAGGTGGCGTTGGCCTCCGACGAAGGGGAGATCGACATCTGGGGCGACGGTCTGCAGACGCGTTCCTTCATGTGGATTTCCGATTGCGTTGATGGACTGCTGCGGCTGATGGCCAGCAATTATCGCGAACCGCTGAATCTGGGGACCGAAGAACTGGTGACGGTCGATCAGTTGGTCGAGATGATTTGCGAAATCGCGGACAAGAAGCTGGTCAAGCGCCACGACCTCAGTCGGCCGCAAGGGGTGCGCGGCCGCAACAGCGATAACTCACGCCTGCGGACCGTGCTCGGATGGGAGCCGCAGACCAAGCTCCGCGACGGTCTGACCATTACCTACCAATGGATCGAGCAGGAGCTGGAAAGGGCGGGGCGCCTTTCCGAGACGTTTGCCTATGCCCCCGTATAGCAATGCGCGAACGCCTCTGACCAATGTTCTCGGCGTTGGCGTTAGCGCTATCAATATGGCGGAGGCGTTGCGGCTATCTGACGATCTACTCCGAGAGCGCGGCAAAGGCTACATCTGCGTGACCGGAGTGCATGGTGTCATGGAGTCGCAGCGCGATGCAGCCTTGCGGGACATTCTGAACCGTTCTTTTTTGTGCCTGCCCGACGGAATGCCGACCGTGTGGGTGGGACGGCTGCAAGGACATCGGACGATGGGCCGGGTGTATGGGCCCGACTTCATGCTGCAATTGTGCAGGCTCTCAGCAAGGCACGGGCACCGCCACTTCCTCTACGGTGGCAAGCGCGGGGTGGCGGAAAAGCTGCGCGCCCGGCTTGAAGTTCTTGTTCCCGCCATCAACATCGTTGGTACCTACACTCCACCGTTTCGGCCATTGACTCTCGCGGAAGAGCAACAGTTGATTGCCCAGGTCAACGAGTGCCGGCCGGACATTATCTGGGTCGGCCTCAGCACTCCCAAGCAGGAACGCTTCATGGCGCAGTACATCAGCCGGCTGAACACCAGCCTGATGGTCGGGGTGGGCGCGGCCTTCGACATTCACGCCGGCCTTCTCAGCGATGCGCCGCAATGGATCAAGAACATCGGTCTGCAGTGGCTGGATCGTCTCTGCCATGAGCCGCGCCGGCTCTGGCGGCGATATCTCACGAACAACCCGCGCTTCCTGTGGGACATCGCTTTGCAGTTCTCAGGCCTGAAGAGGTTTGAGGCGCACTTCGACCACTAGAACCTGATTCACCTGATCGCATCAAATCGTTTTGTATCGCGGCGCGTTGTACGCTGCGCCGCGGCCTGATCCGCGAAGGAATCCGCTTTGCTGCGGAGCATCGAACGACAGTTGCGTCGCAGTTGTGTGGCAAGACAGCCGATAACCATCCAAGGCAGCCGCGAAGGTCAGCCGGCGGATTGCGCCTGAGGGTGCCCTGCAAAACCACGGTTCAGTGACGTCGACGCCAGAAACGTCCTACGACCCGCTGCAGCAGGTCTGAAGACGTGGCCTTGAGCCTCCACAGTACCGCATACGAGCAAGCCTGGCTCTGTTGAGCGTCCGCCCGCGGGGGAATTGCCGCACGAGTGGGCTTCAGCCCATTCGAGGGATCTGCTGCTCCGCTCCGCCTGCGTGAAGTCAGATTCCTCGGGGATGAGTCGCCCTCGGAAATGACAATGCCAAAGGTTTCGACCTCGGGAGTCAGCTAAAGCCAGTTAGCGTATCTAGAACCTGAGGTCCCGATTAATTCCTTTCCATGCTCTGACAACGCGTAACTCCTCGTAGCTGCTTCATTTTGGCGGACCCCCCGACGGGGCCCGCTTTTTTTGTCCAAGAACATTCCTATGTGACCGGGATCACAGCCAGAGACCGATTTTGCGCAGAGCATTACAGACTGTGAGCCGCCGGAGCCGCGGGAAAACCGCCCCGGGGGTTCAGAGTACGACTGGTAGGGTCACTGCTCCCAACTTGACCTGAGTTTTTCCGATCGCGCTGCACGACCCTCGAGCACTTTTCGCAGCGGCTGGTGTGAGTGCTTGAGTAAGAATCGAATCCTCATCATCGACACCGATCCGGTGATCCGGTCCGGGATCTGCAGCTTTCTACTGGCGCACGGCCATCTGGTGGCCGAGGCACCCACCATGCGCGACGCCCAACACCAGGTCGAGGCGTTCCGTCCCGATGCGGCTATTCTTGATTTTTCCCTGCCCAATGGCGACGCCCGCGAGCTCCTGCAACGCCTCAGAAGCGTCGACCCCGGCGTGCCGGTCATCGCGCTGGTTGGTCAAGGTTCCACCGAGGCTGCGGTTCGCGCCATACAGGACGGAGCGGAACAGTTTCTCGTCAAGCCAGTGGAGTTGGCGCTGCTGCACGCCGTGCTGCAACGAGTGCTGGGAACGCGGCGTTCCCGGCCTCAGCCCTTGGCCTCCATCTCCACCATCAAGCGTGAATCCATCGACCCGTTTCTCGGAACCAGCGCCGCCATTCGCCGCATCAAGGAACTCGCCGGGCGGGTGGCGTGCAGCGAAAGCCCGATACTGCTGCAAGGCGAAACCGGTTCGGGGAAGGGGGTGCTGGCCAACTGGATCCACCGCAACGGACCTCGGGCGGACGAACCTTTCCTCGACCTGAATTGTGCAGGACTGTCCCGCGAGCTGCTGGAATCCGAACTCTTCGGCCATGAGAAGGGCGCATTCACCAGCGCACTCAACGCGAAGCAGGGCTTGCTTGAAGTGGCCAATCACGGAACGGTTTTCCTGGATGAAGTCGGGGACATCGATGTGCAGATCCAGCCCAAGTTGCTCAAGGTCCTGGAAAACCGGGTGTTTCGCCGTCTGGGCGATGTGCGCGACCGCGCCGTCGATATCCGATTAATTTCCGCCACTCACCGCGAGCTGCTGGAACTGGTGCGGCAGCAGAAATTTCGCAGCGATCTGTATTTCCGGGTGAACATCGTTCCCCTGCGCGTGCCTCCCCTCCGCGAGCGGGTGGAAGACATTCCGCTGCTCGCCCAATACTTTCTCACCCGTCTGGCACACGACGTCGGCCGCAGAGAGATGACGCTCGAGAAATCGGCCATGGACGCGCTCCAGGACTACTCCTGGCCCGGCAACATTCGCGAACTGCGCAATGTTCTGGAGCGTGCGGTGCTGCTGACGGAACGCGACCACCTTACCGTGCATCAACTGCAGCTTCAGGGCGCCAGCCTGACGATGCCAGCGCCGGTCAGCAGCGGAACCTTGAAGCAGATGGAACGGGCGTACATCCATCTCGTGCTGCAGGAGGAAGGTGGTTCGGTCGAACGTGCCGCACGCCGTCTCGGCATTGCGCGCAGCTCGCTCTACAACAAACTGAAGCGATTTCAACCCCCAGAAGGTGTGCGGGTGTAGCGGCGGGAAGGGCCGTGGAGGCAACGGCCGGACGCTGACATCTCACCCAGGCCCGCGTTCAAGTTATGATGGATTGGCCGGAGTCGCGTCGTGCGGCCCGGCCGAATTTTCGTTATGGCGAACGCTTTCATCTGCGATGCGATCAGGACGCCCTTCGGGCGTTACGGCGGGGTACTGTCCTCCGTGCGCGCCGATGACCTTGCCGCGATCCCGATCAAGGCCTTGCGCGAGCGCAATCCATCTGTCGATTGGAGTGCTGCGGACGATGTCATCCTGGGATGTGCCAATCAGGCCGGAGAAGACAATCGCAACGTTGGCCGCATGGCCTTGCTGCTGGCAGGTTTGCCGCAGACAGTCCCGGGTACAACCGTGAACCGCTTGTGCGGATCGAGCATGGACGCCATCTCCGTCGCTGCCCGGGCGATCAAGACGGGAGAGAATTCGCTGGTGATTGCGGGTGGGGTAGAGAGCATGTCGCGCGCGCCGTTCGTTATGGCGAAGGGTGACAGCGCCTTTTCGCGAAGCATGAAGCTGGAAGACACTACCATCGGGTGGCGGTTGGTGAATCCGCTGATGAAGGCCCAGTATGGGGTGGATTCCATGCCGGAGACCGGAGAGAACGTCGCCGAAGAATTCAGGATTTCGCGCCAGGACCAGGACGCGTTCGCCTGTCGCAGCCAGCAGCGCGCTGCGGCCGCCGTCAGGAACGGCCGTCTCGCCGAAGAGATTGTTCCGGTCACAATCGTGACAGGCAAAGGCACACGCACCGTCGTGGACAAAGATGAACATCCGCGTCCCGACACCACCCTGGAAGCGCTGGCCGCTCTCAAGCCAATCCTGAAACCCAACGGCACCATTACCGCGGGCAATGCCTCCGGGGTCAACGATGGAGCTTGCGCAGTGCTGCTCGCGTCGGAAGACGCGGTGAAGCGCTTTGGCCTCACGCCGAAGGCGCGCGTCGTAGCATCCGCAGCGGCTGGTGTGGCGCCGCGCATCATGGGCATGGGGCCGGCTCCGGCGACGCGCAAGGTGCTTGAACTGGCGAGGCTCACCCTCGCGGACATGGATGTCATCGAGCTGAACGAGGCGTTCGCCTCGCAGGCGTTGGCGGTGCTTCGTGAGTTGGGGATTCCCGACGATGCTGCGCACGTCAACCCCAACGGCGGTGCGATTGCGATTGGCCACCCGTTAGGCGCCAGTGGCGCCCGCCTGGTAACGACCGCAGTCCGGCAACTGCAGCGCAGCGGGGGACGCTACGCGCTGTGCACCATGTGCATTGGGGTAGGGCAGGGCATCGCGGTGGTGCTGGAGCGGGTGTAGCCGGGCGTGAAGCAGATACGTCTATCACGCCTTCCAGCGATTGGGTGGGTTGTGACGCCGCATGTGGAAGTTGGATGGAATGTGTCGCACGTTGCGTTCGTAGGTGATTTCCACGTTCAGCACCCAGAGCGCTGAAGCCAGAATTGCGGCAGCCGCCATCCACAACAAACGCTTTCTGTAACGCAGCATTGCTAAACCTTACTTTAAGTACTTCGCGAGAAAGTCCACGGTCAGCTTCCAGGCTTGCGCGGCATCGTCGGCACGATAGCCCTGCTTGTTGTTGGGATTCTCGAAGGCGTGACCGGCGTCGGGAAAGATGTGGATCTCCACCGTCTTGCCGAGTGCCTTCAATTGCGCCTCGAACTTGTTGACGTCCGCCGGGGGAATACCGCGGTCCTGCCCGCCAAAAATTCCGAGGATAGATGCGTTGATCTTTTTCAGGGTTGCGTCGTCGGTCGCGAGATGGCCGTAGTTAATGACTGCCGCCTTCAGCTTCGGGTCATTGAGGGCGAGATCGAGGGAATAACCGCCACCCATGCACCAACCGATCGAACCGACGCGCTTGGGATCGACGTTCTTCTGCGAACGAAGGTAGCTGGTGGCGGCCAACAAGTCGCGGGTCGCGCGGTCCTGGGGGACGCCCCGCATAATCTCGTGCGCTTCGTCGGGTGTGGTGGCAACCTTACCGCGATACAGATCGATGGCGAGCGCAACGTAACCCTGATCGGCCAACTTCGACGCCTCTTCCTTCACCCAGTCGTTCAGACCCCACCATTCGTGGATCACGACAAGCGCCGGAAACGGACCTTTACCCTGTGGCGTGTAAAGCAGAGCGTTCACCGTTTCATCGCCACTCTTGTAGGAAACTGCGCGGTAATCGGCGGCGACACTCGTCATGGCGAAAAAGGAAATCAGGCCCAACAGGATTAAAGGTTTCACGATCTTGCTCCTAAAGACACCGCCCAGCGGCAGAAGGTTAGCGGCGTTTTTGATAATTACGGATTCTGTTTAAGCCCCTCCAGCAATTGCCGCCCAAGCTTCTGTAGTTCGCCGAAGCGCTTCTGGTACTCGACAAAAAGTCGGTTATACTCCAGCGAATGGTCGGCATCAAGATGCGCGCGCAGCATCATATCGCGCAAACGAACGGGATTCGGCAACAGCGCATCTTCGTTCAGCTCTTCCAGCGCGGTGGTTGGGTCGTAGTGATACATAGGTCCCTCGACGTCACTCAGGTACCGTAGCAGATGCGGACATCGTTAGTCGCGTCGCAAGGAAAACCGCGCGGGAACTGCCCGGCGTGTAACTCGGCTAAGATAGTCCGTCCGTGCGAATTTGTGAGCCCTTCGCCTGTCTGACTGGTGAAGGTCCGCAAGAATCGAACTACTTCCCGGTGCCCACCAACTCCCAATCCGATTCTCTGGGCCTGCTCGCGAACCTGCACTTCCGTGATCGAGAAGCGGCGGAGCGTAATCTCGTCCACATTCGGCAGCTTGTGCCGCCGGGAGTTTACGAGTCGCTGGCGCCGCTGCTGATGACTTCTCCCAATCCCGACGCGGCAGTGAATCAATTCCAACGGCTGGCCGAGTCGGCGTCAACCGAGCTCTTCCACTTGCTGGACCAGCATCCGTTTCTGGTTCACTACGCGGTGGTGGTGTTCGGATACAGTTCGTGGCTGGGCGAAACCCTCATCCAGAACGCCGAGCTGCTGCGGGGTTTGGCGCGGGAGAGAAGCCTCGACCGCATCCATTCGCGGGAGGAGTTTCAGGAAAGCTTCGCGCGCTTCCGTTCGCGCTCCTTCGAGACCGACACGGCGGCACTGCTGGCGCGTTTCAAGAAGCGGGAGTATGTGCGCATCATGCTGCGCGATGTGCTCGGCATCGCCACGCTCGCGGAAACTACCGCCGAGCTATCGGCGCTGGCGGACGTGCTGATCGAAGAGGCGCTGCGGGAAGTGGACGCTCAACTGCAGCATCGCTTTGGGACTCCGCGGGAACTGGACCGGGAGGGCCGATTGGTGGATTCGCGTTTTGCCGTGCTCTCGCTGGGTAAGCTCGGCGGCAATGAGCTGAACTACAGCTCCGACATTGACCTGCTGTATCTCTACAGCGGAGGCCTGGAGCCGGGAGGGACTGAGATTTCCAACCGGGAATACTTTATCCGCCTGGCACAGCAAATCACAGAATTGCTTTCGCGCCACACCCGGGAGGGACCGGTGTTCCGCATTGATCTGCGGTTACGTCCGCAGGGCAATGATGGAGAGCCTGCAGTCCCTCTACTGCATGCTGTGGACTACTACTCGCACGTGGCCCATGACTGGGAGTTGCAGGCCATGATCAAGGCGCGGCATTCGGCGGGAGACCTGGCGCTGGTCCGCCAGTTTCTTCGTGCGGTGCAGCCTTATGTGTATCAGGAAGACCTGAACTTTGCCGCCATCAAGACTGCGCTGGAAACGCGCGAAAAGATCGGCAGCAGGCGGCGGCGACTAAGAACCCGGCCGGGCGCCGACGGCATCGATGTGAAGATCGACCGCGGCGGGATTCGCGACATTGAGTTTCTGGTGCAATGCCTTCAGCGCGTGTACGGCGGGAGCGAACCGTGGTTGCGCTCGCGCGGCACCATGTTTGCCCTGCAGAAGCTCCACGACAAAGAGCACATCAGCGGCAAGGACTTCCACAACCTCACCAACGCCTATGAGTTCCTGCGCAATCTGGAGCACCGGTTGCAATTGCGGCACGGGCAACAGACCCACCGTTTGCCGCAGTCGCAGTCGGAGCTGCAGACCTTGGCGCGAAGCCTGACCCGAGAAGGCGTCGTCGCGCCCACGCCGGAAGAGTTTTTGCTGCATGCGAAGCGCCGGATGGCGGCGGTTGCGGAAATCTATCAACGGGTCATTTACCAGGAGCAGAACCAGCCCCGGCCGGACCAGTTGCAGCCGTTCGAACTAAAGCCGGAGATTCCGGTCACGCCGGAGAATTCCTACAGCTTGATGATGCAACGGCTGGCGATTGATTCTCCTCAGTTGCGGGAGCTGGCTGGCCGGTCCGAGTTGTCCCAACACGCGCGCCGCAATCTTGAACGCTTCCTGAGTTCGGCGGGGACTACTTCCGAGCGCTATGGAGCTGTCCTGCGCTCACCGGAAGCGGTGGAGCGCGCTCTGGAGATTTTCGAATTCAGCGAGTATCTCACCGACATTCTGGTGAGGCATCCGCGCGAGGTTTTGCTGCTGGAGCAGATCGGAACGCGTCCATCTTTGGAGTCGGCTGACTTGTTCGACGCTGGTCCGGGAGGCGGGGACGTAATACCAGACCCCGTGTTTGTCTATCTGGCGCAGGACAAGGTGGACCGCTCGGAGGCGATGTGTATTTTGCGACAGCACTATCGGCAGCGCACGTTCCTCTCCGGGGCGCGCGATCTGTTCCAGTCGCGCGAGGTGTTCGAGGCATTGAAGGAGAACACCGCCGCCGCGGACGCGGCCATCCAGGCTGCGTTGGCCCTGGCTGGCTCTCCGGGCGGTTTTGCGGTTATGGGCCTGGGCAGACTGGGGGCGCAGGAGTTCGACTTGCTGTCAGACGCGGACGTTTTGTTCGTGCGCGATGAGTGCTGCAACAACGAAGAGATGCGACGGGTTGCGGAACGCATGATGGAGGCGCTCACGGCATACACCCGCGACGGAACCGTATTTCCTGTGGACGCGCGCTTGCGCCCGCACGGCCGCGAAGGCGAGCTGATTGCGACTCCGACGCAATTGGCCGATTACTTCGGACAAGAAGCAAAACCGTGGGAGGCCGTGACCTACCTCAAGTTGCGGCATGTTGCGGGCGATAGCGAAGTCGCGGAGCGGGCGCTGCAAGCGGTGCGCACAGGTATTGGGCAAATTGCGACGCGGCCGGATTTCGAAACCGAGTTGAAGGACGTACGAGCGCGGCTGGAAAACAGCGAGAGCGGACCCAACTTCAAGATTGGCCCCGGCGGGAGCTATGATCTCGACTACCTCGCCGGGACGTTGCAGGCGCAGCATCAGCTCTGGCTGGCGGGAAACCTGCGAGACCGTCTGCAACTGTTGGCTGGACACGGGCTGCTGAGTGCCGTGGAACTTGAGCGCCTGGAAGAAAGTGCCCTGTTCCTGCGCACCCTGGAACACCTGGTGCGGCTGGTGACCGGACGCGCCCGCAAATGGCTGCCGGTTGCCGAGCATCCCCGCCGCTCGGTGCAGAAGCTGCTTTGGCGCGTGCTGGGCGCTGGGAGTAGCTTTGACCCGGAGATGCGCCTCGCAGAAGTCATGCGGCAAACCCGGGAAATCTATCTTCGCTGATCTGCCGGGAACGAACTGGCCAGCGTGGAGGCCAGTTTATTCCGGCCATCGACCTCACGAATAGGGCTGCAGGGCACGTGGCGGGGACTGAAACGGTGGTAAATGCGCGATGCTTGCCTATAGGTGGTCTACATAATTAGCACTACAGCACCATTTTACTTGTAAAATTGGCGTGCTAAACTGCATGGCACCTCGTAATTTTTTCTGGACGTTGAGCGACTGTTCAGATGTCGCATGGGCGGGCTGAAGCTGAAATGGCTTCGGAATTAGATGCAGAGACAGCTGTAGTACCTGGAAGTGGCACTGCGGTAACTGATAAATGCCTCCCGCGGATAGTAAGGCAGGAGTCACGCACTGAATCTAAGCCCGCTCGGTCAAGACCTGCGTACCTTGCGCTGGGCGAAAATTTGACAACCCCTTTCCTTAGTTTGGTTTCGGTCCTCTTCACTGGAGAGAGGACGGCGCTTGATCAGGCCCCAGATCGAATCAACCAATCGTTTCAACAATTCGAAGCGACTACTTAACCCTTGTGAGAAAGGAAAGAACAGCATGAGGTTGAACGGATTTGCATCGAAGAAACACGAACGGACATGAGGCAAAGAACATTGCGCGAGCACACAGGTGGGTTCTGGTCGTCGTGCTCGCAACCCTGACGGCAGCCCCGCTGATGGCGCAAGACTGGCCGATGTTCGGGCAGGATGTTACGAATTCCGCCAGCCCCCAGCAGACAAGCCTTACGCAGGGGAATGTTGGTCGGTTGCAGCTGAAATGGACATTTACCACCGGTGGAGACGTGTCCGCCCGAGCGGCCCTCGTGAGCGGTGTGCTCTATTTTCCAGACTGGGCAGGAAATCTCTACGCAGTAAACGCTAATAGTGGCCAGACGATCTGGTCACACCAACTTTCGTATTACGGCCTGGCTGCAGGCACAGTTCCCGCACAGCCCCGCGGTCGCGAATGGGGAATCGTATACATCGGAACGCAGTACAACGCAAGCGCCCCTAGCTCGTCCGGGTGGCTGCTGGCCATCAATGCGGCAAACGGCCAGTTGTTGTGGAAGACACAGCCCGACACATCAAACCCCTTCCCGGTGATCACGGCTTCACCAGCAATAGCTGGCGGAGTTGTGTACGTGGGGATGACCTCGAACGAGGAATTCGCGGCGGCTAACCCCTACTACCACTGCTGTTCGGTAATCGGCAGCGTAGTAGCGCTAAATGCCACAACTGGCGCAAAACTGTGGCAGACGTTTACCGCTCCCTCGGGATACAGCGGCGCTAACGTTTGGGGCAGCACTCCGGTTGTAGACGCAACTCGCAACACAGTCTTCGTCGGAACCGGAAACAACTACAGCATTCCGACGGACCCGGCTTATGCTGGCATGCATTGCGCTGGAGGCACCGAAGCCAGTTGCCTTTCTCCGGCTGACCATGCCGACTCCATCATCGCGCTGGACATGACAACGGGTGCCGTGAAATGGGCCACTCGCTTGATGACGTGGAACCAGTACGGCGTGACCGACGGCAGTGACTTCTGGAACGTTGCTTGCTTTACCACCTACACCAATTGTCCGCCTAGCCCGGGCCCAGACTATGATTTCGGGTCTGGTCCGAATGAAATCACTTTCAACGGTAAGGGGGGGCATAGGACGATCATCGGAGCAGGACAAAAGAGCGGCATTTACTATGCGCTTGATCCGGATACTGGGGCCGAACTCTGGCACACCCAGGTTGGACCGGGGTCGTCTCTCGGAGGTATGGAATGGGGTTCAGCGTCTGATGGTAGCCGCATCTATGTCGCAATCGCCAATTTGTATGGCATCCCATACGCAGGTGGTTCCGCCGGTTCATTTGCTGCCTTAGATCCGGCGACAGGAGCTATTCTTTGGCAGGTAGCCGACCCCAATGGCGCCGTTGACCTTGGCCCCCTGGCCGTCGGTAAAGGTGTGGTGTTTGCGGGTTCCATGGGAGACCCAACGTTCTCTGGCGGAGCGGGATCGTCTACCGCGCCGACCATGCTGGCATTGGATGCTTCCAGCGGCAAAACCCTCTGGAGCTATCCCGCGGGTTCCTCGGTGATCGCCGGCGCAATCGTCTCGGGAGACTCAGTGTACTGGGGTTCCGGATACGCCCACTTGGGGATACCGGGCTTCACGGGAAACAATAAGTTCTACGCCTTTTCCAGGAACGGAAAATAATGTAGACGAACCACTCCCGGCAGATCCGTGGCTCGCGAAGGGCCACGGGTCTACCTTTTTCTTCAAGAGAGACTGCCTTCTCGATTCTCGTGGGGAGTTCCTGTATTTATGAGAAAACTGCCGGTCTACAAAATGGGAGCGATTTTTCTGCTGGCGATAGCCACGGGCATCTCTGCTTTCGCACAATACACCCATCAACAAGAGCAGCCGGACAAGAGTGCTGCTGGCAAGACGCTGAACGCTCAGGCGGTCAAGACAGGTTTGTACTTGTTCTCGAGCGACGGCAGTAATTCCCTGTTGCGCCTGACCGGCCGCGGCTTGATCTTGGTAGATGGCCAGCCAGCTGCCTACTATGACAATCTTCGGGCGCGCATCAGAAAGATCTCCGACCAGCCCGTTCTCGCCCTCATTCTCACCGATCGTGACGAATCTCATATCGGAACTAACGCAAAGTTCCTGGAGGCTGGTGCCCGGATCGTTGCGCAGGAGAATCTAAAACCTAGCTTGAGTGTCGACTACCCCCATACTGAGAAAGGCGAGCTTCCCCTCATCACCTATGACCACGACTACCAAATGAGGCTCGGCGGAGTCGAAGTCCAACTTTTTCATTTTGGCAACGCGCACACCAATAGCGATACGGTGGCATATTTCCCTAACTTGAAAGTGGTCGCGGTCGGCGATCTGTTCGCCTCGACGCCCAATCCCGATTTCTCTGCCGGCGGAAGCCTGGTGGGCTGGAGTTCGGTGCTGGCGCAGATTCTGAAGCTGGACTTCGACGTTGTGGTGCCCGGCACTGGACCGGTAATTACCCGGGCTGATCTGCAAGCATTCAAGACCAAGATCGATACCGTGGTTGCCCGTGCGACTGAACTGGTAAAGAATGGTGTGCCGAAAAATCAGTTGATGGCCCAACTCAAGACTGACGATCTCGGCTGGCAGTTTAGTTTTACGCGGAGATCAGCTCGACAGTTTCTACACTGAACTATCTCGAACAAAGTAATCAGCAAACGAGATTCTCTTCCGGGTCTCGGCTCACTCGATAGCGATACGGGCGGGCCCCCGTCTGATGTGGCAAGATAGAGCACCCATGTCCTGCAAAGTTCAACTCAAATCTGCGCTCGTGTTGGCGGCGCTCGCCGTGGCGTTTCCGCTGCAAGCGTGGAGTGCTCCGCAGCAGGAACTGCGAGGGACGGTGAAGGACCGCAGCGGGGCGGTGATTGCCAGAGCTCAGGTTGTGCTCCGCGCCGATGGGGAGGAGTTCAGCCGGGCCACGCAATCCGACGGAAGCTTCGTGTTTACCGGAGTAACAGCCGCGGACGGGAGCGTGATCGTCAACGCTCCGGGGTTCGCGACCAGCGTTACGGCCTGGCAGGCGGGACAAAACGACTTATCTATCACTCTCACATTGGCGACGGTGCAACAAAGCCTGGATGTGACGTCCACACGTACCTCGATCCTGCCGACCGGGGTTGACGACGTCGAGTCGCAACCGGATGCGGCGATCGTCCGCTCGACGCAGTTGCAGCAATGGGGCGCGCTGACCACCGATGACAAGCTGCGCCAGGTGCCGGGCTTTTCACTGCTGCGCAGATCGGGCAGCCAGACCGCGAATCCCACCTCCCAGGGCGTTTCGCTTCGTGGACTGGGCGCCAGCGGCGCGAGCCGTGCGCTTGTTCTGGCGGACGGCATTCCGCTCAACGATCCTTTCGGTGGCTGGATCTACTGGGCGCGTGTGCCGCAAGCATCGTTGAATGAGGTGCAGGTTGTGCCGGGAGGTGTCTCGGCGTTGTACGGGAATGACGCCTTGAGCGGCGTGGTCAATCTCGAGACGCGTTCCTCGGTACAGACAGACGCATTCGTCCAGGGATCGTATGGCAACGAGAACGCGCCGTTTGGTTCTGGTTGGGGAGCCGTGCGCGCCGGGCAGTGGGCAATGTCGGCCAGCGGAGAAGGATTTCGTACCGACGGCTACGTTGCCGTGCCGCAGAACGTTCGCGGCTCGGTGGACACGCCGGTCGCCTCGCAGTACGGCAGCGGAGATGTACGCTTGGAGCGCCTGTTCGGCGACCAGGGCCGCATCTTTTTGAACGGCTCCCTCTATGGCGAGAACCGAGACAACGGCACGCAGTTGCAGGTCAACAACACCACGATTCGACAACTGGCCTTTGGCACGGATTACAACGACGAGTCTGCGGGCTTGTTCACTCTGCGCTTGTACGGCGGAACCCAGAATTACTACCAGACCTTTTCGTCGGTCGCGGCGAACCGCAACAGCGAATCGCTGACCAACGTGCAGCGCGTTCCGGTGCAGCAAATGGGCGTCATCGCGCAGTGGTCGAAGCAGGTCGCGAGGCGCCTCACCTTGCTCGCAGGCCTCGATGGCATGAGCGTCACCGGCTTTAGTGACGAGGTCAGTTACTCCGCCGGCAAGCCGACGGCTCACTTGTCGAACGGAGGCACGCAGCAGTATCTCGGCCTGTTCGCCGAAGGCATCGTGCAGATCACCCGCAAGTGGTCGGTGACGTTTTCTGGACGCGAAGACCTGTGGAGCAACTACGGGGCCACCTCGACGCGAATTCCGACCACCGGCAAACCGACTTACATTGCCTACCCTGACCGCGGCCAGAACGCCTTCAGTCCGCGGCTGACGACCTCGTATCGCGCCGGCGAACATACCGTCCTCTATGCTTCCGCTTATCGCTCGTTTCGCGCTCCTACGCTGAACGAGCTCTACCGCAGCTTTCGAGTCGGCAACGTGCAGACGCTGGCCAATCCTTTCCTGCAGGCCGAACACTTTACCGGTGGCGAAGGCGGAGTGCGCGCCACCATGCTGCAAAACCGCATCACGCTTTGGGGAGTCGGATTCTGGGGCGTGGTAACCGATCCGGTCGCGAACGTGACGCTCAGCAGTACTCCGCAACTCATCCTGCGCATGCGCGAGAACCTGGGGCGCATTCAAGCGCCCGGACTTCAGGCCGGCATCAATTACAACGTGACCAACCGCATTTGGCTGAGCTGCGCCTATCAGTTCATCAATTCCACCGTGACTTCGTTTCCCGCAAATCCGGCTCTGGTTGGAAACCAGATCCCTCTCACACCCAAGAACGAACTCGTCTTTCAGGGAACCTGGGCTGCGCCACAGAAGATCTTCGTCGCCATTCAGGGACGGACCGCCAGCAACGAATTCGATGACGATCAGAACCTGTTGCCACTCGGCGCCTACTTTGTGCTCAGCGCGACCGTTTCGCGTCCATTGCCCAAGGGCTTCGACGTTTTCTTTCAGGGCGAGAACCTGACCAACAGTCAGTACGACATTGGACGCACGCCGGTAGTGACTTTAGGCCAGCCGATCCTGGCGCGCTTTGGCGTACGCTGGCACAGCCGGAAGTAATGGAACCGCAGCGCCAGCATCGCGGGAAGTGCTTTTGTGAGTTATGTCGCGGGCGGCGCTCCGCGCCGGTTCCCGTAAAATGATAGGCATGCTTGTCCGCGCTCGGTTCCTCGCGATTCTCGCTGTTTGCACTCACGAGAGTGCCCGTTTCCGGCGCCGCGCAAACTGAGCAACCGACTCGTTCTGCCGAGGCGGCGCAGGTGCTGAGGAGCGATCCGCTGCATGTCTTCAGCGAATCGGTGCAAGCGCTGTCGGCCAAAGTTACCAAGTCCGTGGTGCAAGTCCTGACCAGCGGTTATGCGCTGAGTGGCGAGAACCAAAAAACAGACACGGCATATTTGGCTCCAGAGCACGGCATTGGTGCCGGCGCTATCTTGTCGGCGGATGGTTTCATCGTAACCAATGCGCACGTCGTGCAAGGCGCCAGGAAAATCCGCGTGCGCCTGCAAGGCTTGCAAAAGCAATCTTCCGATCCCCTATCAGAACCACGCGGTCCTATCGAGGCCAAGCTGGTTGGCCTCGATCGCCAAACCGATCTCGCGGTGCTGAAGATTGACATGACCGGTCTTGCCGGCGCTCCAGCTTGCCAACTCGAACGAGCTGAAACAGGGACAAATCGTCTTCGCTTTCGGCAGTCCGTTGGGACTGGAGAACTCCGTCACTATGGGAGTGGTCAGCTCGACTGCGCGCCAGATCGATCCCGATGATCCCGCCATCTACATCCAGACAGACGCTCCCATCAACCCCGGCAACAGTGGTGGACCGCTGGTTGATGTGGATGGTCGCGTGGTCGGCATCAATACCTTCATCCTGTCGCAATCGGGTGGCAACGAGGGACTCGGCTTCGCCATTCCGAGTGATGTGGTACGCAACATCTACGACCAGATTCGCACCGAGGGCCACGTACACCGCGGCCAGATTGGCGTCTATCTGCGCACCATCACTTCTGAGCTCGTCGAAGGGTTGCACCTTCCGGTGAGCCGAGGTGTGCTGCTGGAGGACGTAAGTCCCGGTTCGGCTGCTGACAAAGCTGGTTTGAAGGTCGGTGACATCGTTACCAGCGTTGGCGGCAAGCCCGTCGACAACGTGCGTCAGTTCGCGCTCGATCTTTACGTCTACAAGATCGGACAGAAGGCCGAGATCGGGGTGCTACGCGACGGCAAGGAGACGACCGTTCTCTGTGCCCGTAATCGAGCGGCCCGACGACCCGACGCGTTTCGCCGACCTGGTCAGCGGCCCGGACAACCTGGTGAACCGCATCGGCGTGGTGGGTGTCAACATTAACACGGAGCTGAAGGAAGTGTTGGGAGAGATGCGTATTCCGGGCGGAGTGCTTGTTGCCGCAAAGACCTCTACCAGTACGCTGCTGGGCGAAGGTCCGCAACCCGGCGATGTCATCCACGCGGTGAATGGCACACCGGTTCAGAACCTGGTGGAATTGAAGCAGAAGCTGCGCCAGATCAAGCCGGGACAACCCATCGTGCTGCAGATCGAACGGTCCGGCCTGCTGAGCTATCTGGTGCTCGAGTCGGAGTGATAAACGACGTTGACCTCTCGTGGTTCGTCGCCTCTGAGGCCGCACCATTAAGCTTCTGGCGAGGAGCGACCGGCGAAAAGCGAATCAGCCAGCCCTAACCGAGCGCCTGTTCCAGATCAGCAATCAGGTCCTCGACATCCTCAATTCCCACCGAAATTCGTACCATGCCGTCAGTGAGGCCGATGGCTTGGCGGCCTTTTTCTCCAATCGCAGCGTGGGTCATGCTCGCGGGATGCGAGATCAGCGTCTCGACTCCGCCTAGCGACTCGCCCATCGTGCAAAGTCGCACACGTTTCAGCAGCCGCTTGGCGTTGGCGAGGGATCCCGTCTCGAAGGTGATCATGGAGCCGAAGCCCGACATCTGCCGGCACGCCAGATCGTATTGGGGATGGCTCTTCAGGCCCGGATAGAACACGTGCTTCACCTTGCGGTGCCGGCTCAGGAAGTCGGCCATTACGCGGCCACTCGCATCGTGCTGTCTCATGCGCACAGCCAGCGTCTTGGTGCCGCGCAGCACAAGCCAGCACTCGAAGGGCGACAGGATCGCCCCGGCAGCTTTCTGAATGAACGCCAGCTTTTCCGCCTGCTCTTTGGTCGTGCAGACCAGCACACCGCCCAGGCCGTCACTGTGGCCGTTGAGGAACTTGGTGGTCGAGTGCATCACGATGTCAGCCCCGAACTTGATGGGCTGCTGGAAATAGGGCGACATGAATGTGTTGTCGACCACTACCTCGCAGCCGCGTTTATGAGCGATCGCGCTGACCGCGGCGATATCGGTGAGACCCATCAGCGGGTTGGTTGGCGTCTCAATGTAAACGTAGCGAGTGTTCTTGCGGATAGCGCGCTCCACATTGCGCGGGTCGGCTGTGTCCACGTAGGTGAACTCGAGGCCGAAGTTCGCCATGATCTGGTTGAACAGCCGCGGAACGCCTCCGTAGAGATTGTTTGAGGCGACGATGTGGTCGCCGGATTTCATCAGCTGGCACATCGCGACCACGGCGGCCATTCCGCTGGAGAATACCGGCGCGGCGATGCCGCCTTCCAGGGACGCGAGGTTCTGCTCCAACCGTGTGCGCGTGGGGTTGCCGGCGCGCGAGTAGTCGTAGCCTTTGGTGACGCCGAGCTCTTCCTGAGCGTAAGTTGAGGTCGCAAAAATCGGAGGCGAGACAGCACCCGTCGAAGGATCGGGATCGTTGCCGACGTGGATGGCGCGAGTGGAAAATCCGGCAGTGTTCTTCTTGGACATAAAAACCGTTTGAACCACGGATTTGCACGGATACTCACGGATCAAACAGGAGATGTCGAAAAAGCCCTTCGAGAACCCGTGTTCATCCGCGGAAATCCGTGGCTAATGTTGCTCGTTGAAGTGAAAAATATCTTTCGACAAGTACCGCTCGGCGGAGTCGGGGATCAGCGTCGCCACCCGTTTGCCTGACCCCAGCCGCCGGGCAATTCCGATGGCCGCAAATACATTTGCGCCTGCGCTCGATCCTGCCAGCACTCCTTCGATGGCAGCCAGCTTCTTCACCATGTCGAAGGCATCGTGATCGTTGACGGCGATGATCTCGTCGGCGAGTGACAGATCGCATGTCTTGGGAATGAAGCTTGCGCCGATGCCTTCCACCTCGTGTTCGCCCGCGGGGCCTCCGCCCAGCACCGATCCTTGCGTCTCGACCACGATGCCAAGCACATTGGGATTACGTTCCTTAAAGTAACGCGCCACGCCGGTGAAAGTGCCGCCGGTTCCGGAGCCGATGACCACGGCATCAACTTGCCCACCAAGCTGGTCGTAAAACTCACGGGCCGTGGTTTCGTAATGGAAGTCGGGATTGTCCTGGTTTTCGAATTGTCCGGCGACAAACGAATTGGGCGTCCTGGCGGCTCGCTCCTTCATGTAGCGGATAGCACCCATCATGCCTTCCGCCTGCGGAGTGCGCACCACCTCCGCGCCCAGTGCCTCCATGAGCGTGACTTTCTCGATGGAGAAACCTTCCGGCACCGCGAGCACGGTTTTGTAACCCCGCCCTGATCCGATCAGCGCGAGCCCCACGCCGGTATTGCCGGCCGTGGCCTCGAAAATGGTTGCGCCGGGTTTCAGAGCGCCAGATTTTTCCGCCTTTGTGATCATGCCCAGCGCCGCCCGGTCTTTGATGCTGCCGCCCGGGTTCAGATACTCGAGCTTGGCATAAATGCCTGCTGCATCGCGCGGTGCGATTTTTCGAAGGTGAAGGATTGGAGTTTCGCCGACCAGTTCGGTGATGTCCTCGGCGACCCGGAGGGAAGTCATCTCAGCAGTCTTCATGAATACCTTGGGAGGTGAATAACGTTCAAGGGTACGTGAAGCGGAAGAGGTCGGTCAACGCAAGACATGCGGTTCGTCCGCCGCTCCTGTTTCTGGTTTCGGTCGGCAGCATTACGACGGCGGCTCCAACGCGCTACACTACAATTCCGCTCTACATCGAAAGCAAGAATTGCCGAATTGCATCAGGAGAATGATCATGTTCCGCATCGCCATTCTGGGTGTGTTTGCGCTTGTACTCATCACTGTGACAGGCCCCTCCTGGGCCCAGGGGAACGCGCCACAGTACACGATTACGGGGACGGTTGCCTATCGCGAGCGGGTGGCGCTGCCCCCTGACGCAGCCATCGACGTTCGCCTGGAAGACACGTCTTTGCAGGACGCACCGGTAAAACTGATTGGCGAATCCGTCTTTGCCGCGGCGGGGCAGCAGGTGCCCATTTCCTTTCAGGTTTCCTTCAATCCTGCGGACATCAATCCGGCACACACCTACCAGCTACGCGCGAACATTACGGTAAACGGTACCATGACATTCACCTCCGCCACAGCCTATCCGGTCATCACCCATGGCGCGCCCATGCAGGCTGACATCATGCTGCAACAGGTCCAGGTCGCAGCTCCAGCAAAGAGCGCTGGGCCGAAGCTCCATGGGACCTACTGGATGTTGGTCGAGCTGGGCGGCAAACCAGCCGTTCCCGGCATGGGCAAGACCGAGCCGTATATCAGGTTGCACCGTGAGCAGGGGAGTCTCGAGGGTTCCAGCGGATGCAACGGCGTAGCTGGAACCTACATCGTGGAGCAGAGTGCGCTGCGGATCACACCTTCTGCCACGACCATGATGATGTGCCCGCCGGCGTTGATGGAGCAGGAGCAAGGTCTAATCAACGCGCTCAAAGCTACGTCAAGTTACAGGATCGAGGGAGACGCACTCGATCTGATCAACGGGAAGGAAGTTGTGGCGCGCTTCCAGGCTGCGCCAAAGAGCAACTAGCGGCAAGCGCCAACGCAATCTCCACAGGCTAGCTGCTACTTGTCGCCTCTGCTAGTTGAACGGCCGTCTGTGCCGGCGGAGATCTGGGACTTCGTCGTCTTCATCGCGCATGCGTGGCTTTTCGCGCGGCGGTTGTTTCTCGCCTGCGGTGAACGTGCGCTCCTCGCTGCGGCCAATGCGCTTGTGTGCGTATAGGCCTTCCAGGATGAACTCCGCTCCCGACACCAGCATTTCCGACGGCTCCTTGCCGCTCAGCCCCAGCGCGCTCAACTTGTCGAGCAGGCCCTGGATGCTCCGCAGCTTGTGTAGCATCTCCTGAGCGCTGGCGGAGTCGCGCATCTGGATCTCGCCGCCAAGATCGAACCACTGCACCACCTGATTCATGCTGCTGTTGCCGTGAAAATATTTATCGTAGGTGCGGGCGACAGCCGAGCGGATGATCTCGCGCACCACCGTGTCGGCGCCCTTTAACTCGCCTTCGTACTCCAGTTCGAGTTTGCCGGTCATGGCGGGCATGGCAGCGTAGATGTCGCCGATCCGCGGCACCACCAGCTTCTCTCCCCAACGAATGGCGCGGCGCTCGGCATTGGAGATAACGTTTTCCATGGCGCTGATCGGCAGCCGCTGGCTCACTCCGGATCGCTTGTCAATGCGCTTGTCCTCACGCGCGACAAAAGCAATCTGCTCGATGACCTGGCTCGACGAAGTCGGGGACCTGGAGCTGATGGCCATTGCGCTCGGTCCACGCTTCCTGTGCGGTGATCGCGATGCCTTCCTCGATGGTCGCAGGATAGTGGGTGCGAATCTCGGAGCCGATGCGGTCCTTCAGCGGCGTGATGATTTTGCCGCGTGCCGTATAGTCCTCGGGATTGGCAGTGAAAACCAGCGCGACATCGAGCCCCAGGCGCACCGGATAGCCCTTAATCTGTACGTCACCTTCCTGCATGATATTGAAGAGTCCGACCTGGATCTTGCCGGCGAGGTCGGGCAGTTCATTGATGGCGAAAATGCCGCGGTTCGCGCGCGGCAGCAGCCCGTAATGCACGGTGTACTCGCTGCCCAGTTCATGTCCGCCCTTGGCCGCTTTAATGGGATCAATGTCGCCGATCAAGTCTGCGATCGTGACGTCGGGCGTTGCCAGCTTCTCGACGTACCGCTCTTCCGGCGTCAGATATGCGATCGAAGCGGCCTCGGGATTGTCAGCCAATAGCTCGCGGCAGCGGCGGCAGATTGGGGCGAATGGATTGTCATGGATTTCGCAGCCGCGCAGATACGGCAGGTGCGGATCGAGAAGGCTGGTGAGCGCGCGCAGGATGCGGCTCTTGGCCTGTCCGCGCAGTCCGAGAAGAATGAAATTGTGCCGCGACAGGACTGCGTTGACAATCTGCGGGACGACCGTGTCGTCATAGCCGACGATGCCGGGAAACACCGAACCGCCGGTGCGCACGCGCGCCATGAGGTTGTCGCGCATCTCGTCCTTCACGCGCCGGGTGCGCACCCGTGATTCCGAAAATTGCTGGCTGCGACGAAGCTCACCCAACGTCTGCGGAAGATTGCTCAAGGGCTCGATACCTCCCAGGGTCCCGGCCGCCATCCTCGCGAGAAAACCGCACGGTGTCGACTGTTGGTATTTTACGCCTGCGATGAAACGAGACCTATCTCTAGCTAGTCAACTGCGGGACTTTCACCCGTTCGGCATCAAGCACGACGGCAATCGCTTGCACTACCGCGGCGACGCGCACCGCCGCCAGGATCTTTTCCTCGCTGATGCCTTTCTCCCGCAGTGATTTTTCGTGGGAGTCGACGCAGGCCGCGCAGTTGTTGATCGCCGACACCATCGTGGCCCAAAGTTCGAAATCCAGGGGATCGATGCCATGCGTCCGCATCACGTTCATGCGCAAGCCGCCACGCATGGTGGCGTACTTCTCGTTTGAGGTGAGGTGCTTGAAGCGGTAAAAGACGTTGTTCATGGCCATGATGGCCGCTGCCCCCTTTGCCGCATCGAGGGCCTCAGGCGTCAGATAGGTTGCCGCTTCCTGCAGCACGGCCTCGATTAACTGCTCATTGCGTGCGGCGACGGCGGATGCAACTACACTTCCCCATAACTGCTGTTCCGTTAAATCAGTCTGTTGCCGCACAACCGTCGAGAAATTCAGCTTCAAGTCCTTCGCATAAGAAGGCAGGTTTTCAATGACTGCGTCAAGATTCATAAGACTCTCCTTGAGAAATGGCTTTTCCACGTGCTTGGCGGCAGATTTGAGCAAGGGCTTCGTAGCTGAGCGGATGATGCATGTCGTAGGTCCCACCTCAACATTGGGCTGCCAGGCGCCGGTAGGGGAGAAGATACGGCCCTGTCCAACCGAGCAGAGCCGTACGAATGCTGCACTAGACGTGAATCGTTTCCTCGCCCTTCTGCCAATTGCAGGGGCAGAGCTCGTCAGTTTGGAGCGCGTCGAGCACCCGCAAAACCTCCTGTGGGTTACGGCCCACCGAGAGATCGGTTACATAAGCGAAGCGAATGACGTTGTCTGGATCGACAACATAGGTTGCGCGCTGTGGGACGCCTTCCTTCTCGTCAAGGATGCCGAGTGTGGAACACAGGTCGCGCTTGATGTCCGAAAGCATGGGGAACGGCAGATCTTTCAGGTCGGGATGATTGTTACGCCATGCCAGATGCACAAACTCCGAATCGATGCTGCCTCCCAGAATCTGGGCATCGCGGTCCTGGAATTCCTTGTTCAGCTTGCCGAACGCAGCAATCTCGGTAGGACAGACGAAGGTAAAGTCCTTGGGCCAGAAGAAGAAAATTCTCCATTTGCCCTGGTAGTCTTCGTTAGTAATGGTTTTGAAGGCGTTGTCTTTATTGGTGGTGACGGTAGCAGTAAGACTGAAATCAGGAAATTGCTCTCCTATGCCTAACATGTCTTTCTCCGTTCGTATGTAAGTTAAGATGATTTGAATTCAGCTGCAGCGCAGGCCCTACAGATGCCGTGCAACTCAATACTAAACTTCTCCACCCTGAAGCCGGAAGGGATTGTGCCACGCAGCTTCACAGGAGCGAGCGAATCGACGGGCAGGTCCGTTATGGAACGGCAGCGCGTGCAAACCAGATGATGATGAGGATGGCGGTTGGCGTCGATGCGCCAGGAGCCGTGATGAGGGCTGACTTCGTGCAGCATGCCAGCATGCACAAAGGTCTTCAGGTTCTTGTAAACCGTCGCGAGCGAGATCGACGGCAAGTCTTGTTTTACCTGCTCGTAGATCTCCTCCGGCGAATAATGCCCGGGTCGTGACACCAGCGCTTCGTAGATTTTTTGTCTCTGGTGTGTCGCCGCCAGATTATGCCCGCGGCACAATTGGCGAAACTCGTTGTAAGTCTCCCGGCGCATGATTGTTAGATGATAAAGCTTATCAAAGGATTCAGGTTCTCGCAGGCGAATTTGCTCTCTTAACTTTTTGCGGACAGCGGGAATTAGAGGATTTGCACCTGTGGTACTCTCTTTCGTCAAGCGCCTTCCACGCAATGGGAACCCCGACGACACCTCCAACCGCTGACTTGCCGCCACCGCAAGCTGTTCCTGCCAAGACTGCGAATGGCCCATCTCGGGTGGGGGCTAGTGCGCTATGGTTCGATCTGGCAATCGCCTTCGTTGCCGGCTTGCTGTACGCCCTGATCGTGATGGGCCCCAGCCCGTTAAATCCACGCAAGGTGGATTGGGTGACGGTCGATCCGGCGTATCACTACATCGGGTGGGAGCTGCTTCGGCAGGATCCGCATACTCACTGGCCGCTTACCTACACAGATAGGCTGGGCTATCCGGTGGGAGAATCCGTCGCCCTGTTGGACCTGAATCCTCTGCTGGCGGTAGGACTGAAGCCGCTTTCGCATCTGCTGCCTGAACCCATGCAATACTTCGGCTTCGAGGTGGTGCTCGCCTGCGCCTTGCAATTCTTTTTTGCGTTCAGGATCTTCCGCCTCGTTCTGGGAACAAACCTTCTGGGAATTGCGCTGTGCAGCCTGTTCTTCCTGCTTGCCCCGCCGCTGAATTATCGCTTCATGGGACACTACTCGCTCAGCAATCAGTGGCTGCTGCTGGCAGCGCTGCTTTTGTTCCTGCAAGTGCAGCAGGAGTGGGATTATCCTACCCACGCAAAGGAAGCTCGGGTGGGGCACCCGTCAATTCGGAAGTTTGTGATTGCTGGTGCTGTGCTGGCGGGGATCTCGGTCGGCATCAATCCATACATTGCATTCCAAGTGTTGATGGTGCTGGCTGCTGGTGTTGTCAGCTTGCTCTGGCAGAAAAGGTTGACACTCTCGCGGGCGGTCGGCAGTCTAGCCTTATTTTGCCTGAGCGGATTCTTAGTGGCGTATTCGTTGGGCCTCGTGATTGAAGGAGGGCGCGGCTACACGACCGGCGGCTATCGCGTCTTCTCCCTGAACCTTCTTTCGCCCATCGATCCGCGCGGCTGGACATCCATCCTACTTCCGCGGATGCCGGGAGCAACACCCGGCCAGTACGAAGGCTACAACTACCTGGGCGTTGGTGTCCTCGTTGTAGCCCTAGTCGTCCTAGTCGTATCGGTCTTCCAAAGACGCAAGCTTCCGTCGCTGAACGTCCGCTGGCTGGTGCCGCTGCTGCTTTGTTGCCTCGTGCTTACACTGCTCGCCCTTTCGACCAAAGTCACACTTGGGTCGAGAACGCTGGTGGACCTGGATCCCGGCGGGAAGTTGTCTCCTTATCTTGCGTCCCTGCGGGCAAGTGGACGCTTGTTCTGGACACCGTACTACTTGATCCTTGTGGTTGTGCTGGCTTCGCCATTTTTGTTCTTGCGCAGCGCATGGGCGAATGCATTGCTGGCATGCGCGCTGCTCCTGCAGATAGCGGACACACAATCGCTTCGTCATTGGGTAAGGACCACGGTCAGCGAAGCGCATCCCTCCCCGTTGAAGTCGCCGATTTGGTCCACGCTTGGCTCGGTTCACCAAAACCTCATTGTGCTGCCAGCCTGGCAATGTGGAGGCGGAGCGGCGCCGCTCGGCCCGGAGAGCTACCGGATCTTCGGTTTCCTGGCTGTCGGGCAGAAGATGCGGACCAACAGCTATCAGTCGGCGCGCTACACGGAAGTCGCGCGCGACTGGCATTGCCATCAAGCTATCGCGGCTCTTATCGGAGCAGCCCCTGTCGCCGGATTCCGCCTATGTGGTAACTCCCGAACTTGCCGCTCGCATCGCACAAGGTCCAACCGGCCCGGGCAAGTGCCACGACCTTGATCGCGTCATCCTGTGCTCCACCAAGACGGATTTCGGGCTTAGTCCCGTCCTGATGACCGCCGAGGCTCGACTGGACAGCGCTATTGCGAATCCCGGCTTTGAAGAGGGCATTGTCCCCTTGGTCGCCGGTCTGGGAAGTGAATGCGGCCGCCAACAGTGAACGTGCCCACAGCGGCACGCATAGCCTTGCGGAGAATGGAACCGGCAGTGTCTATCAGGACGTGACTTCCCTGGAGCCAGGCGCGACCTACATTGTTTCTGCCTGGGTATCAAGTTCTCCCAATGCAACTGCGCCGGTGCAGCTCACCGTATATGATCCGACCGACAACGTCACCAGCTCTTCTCCCTTCACGAACGTCGGGCGGGACTGGCGGAATGTCTTTCTTTCGTTCACCGCGGGACGAGAAGGAACGATGCGCCTTCACCTGTTGCGCGGTCCAGGTTCGGGGACAGTCTATTGGGACGACGTTCATATCTCTCGCGAGAACTAAGGACAACTGAGAGACAATGGGATCGTGAGCACGGTGCAGACCAGCGCGGGACAGGTGGAGCGACTTACGCACCATCGCAAGCTGAGCGGGACAATCAAGCTGGTTCTGTTTCTCGTTTCCGTGGCGTTCAGTGCAATAATTCTTGCCGGCTTCGACTATTTCTACACCTCGGCTTTGCAGGGGTCGGTTGTCTCGGGTGGCGCGCAGGGTTATTGTTTCGCGCCTCGTGATCCGGTGCGTTATTTCGCCCTGGAGCCTAACTGCTCGTGCATTCGCCTGTGGGGTAAGTCGTCATACCCAATGTTTACCAACAACCTTGGTTTCCGGGACGACAGGGTTCGTGACGTTCCGCCTGCAGATGAAAAGCCGCGGGTCCTCATTCTTGGCGATTCGCACGCCGAAGGAATGACGGCTTGGGAAGATACGTTTGTCGGCAGGATTGCGGCCAATTTTCCGCAATACGATTTCTTAAACGGAAGCATGGGCGCTTACTCGCCATCGAACTATCTCAACACCGCGCGCATCGTCTTTCAGAAGGGAATTGAGATTGATGACGTCATCGTTTTCATCGATATCTCCGATGCACAGGACGAGGCCGCTCTCTATCGCGACAAAGACGCCTCCGGCGCGGTGACGATCGCTGGCCGGAAGTACACCTACAGCAATTGGTACTCGAGCCTCCGCCAATGGATCACCAAGCACCTCCTGATCACGGACGACATCGTCGAGTTGATCGAAGAGAACCTGGTCCGCTTCGGCTACTACCACCTCGACCGCGGAGACGACGGCAATGAATTCGATCAGGAAAGGGGCGCGTGGACCTATCGCAAGGTCTCGGACACCCAGCCCTTCGAAACTGGTTACGCACCGCTTGGACTCGAAGGTGGCATCGCCAAGGAGAAAATGAAGATGGATCTCCTTTGGCGGGAACTGGCCCAGCGCAACATTCCTCTGAGCGTTGTTGTTTATCCGTGGCCAACACAAATCGCGCACGATACGGAAGATTCCCGGCAGGTGCGGATCTGGCGTGAATGGTGCGCAGGGAAGTGCAAGCGCTTCGTCTCACTGTTCCCAGCCTTTCTCGCTGCCAAAGCGCAGTGCCGGAGTTTTGAGCCCGGCTGCTGGTATCTGGATTACTTCATCTTCGGCGACATCCACTACAACTCCACCGGTAACGCGCTGGTTGCCGACGTGGTGTCGAAGAGCCTTTCGGATATCCCAGCGGAAAAGCGACTGGAAACATTCAGCCCGAGTCAGTGACGCACCGCGATGCCCGCGTAGTCAACCTTGTCGTCGGTATCGAACAAGGCCGGCGGCTTGTTTCCTCCCTTCCTACATTTGCTCCGGCTTGAAGATGACTCCTTCACTGGTCTTGCCGTTCATCAGCACCGCCAGCGGTGATGCGAATTGCAGGTGGCGTACGCAGCCGTGCTCCTCGACAGCGGTTTGTGCGGCGAGCCACTCCCAATCTACGAAACCCTCGCCGGCGTCAGGGTTAACGGTGAAGTAGCCAATCTGGAAAGCGGTCAGGTTCTGAAAGAAGTGGCTGCCTTGCGAAGGGACGACCCGAAAATCGCGAAAGCCTGACTCGACGATCACCCGAGCGCCGGAAATCTGGTCCCAAGCCACCGGAATGCCGAGCCAGGACTCGTTGGAGCCCCAGCGTCCGACGCCAATCAGCAGATACGGCGTGCCACGGTCGCCGAGTTTCGCGTTGAAATGGGCAACGCTCTGCGCGACTTCGAAGCTTTGCCCACGTTCGAAGCGGTGGAAGTCAACCACCACCACGTCGCGGAGATCCTGCACGCGGCCGTGTCCCAGCACCTGTGAGCTTTGGCAAACGAGACGGGCCGGCTCGACCTCCTCCACACGAATGTCCTCGCCTTCACGCGACATCACCAGTGGACGCAACTGGAGAAACCCGAAATCGGCAGTTTCCCCAGGAACCCGCGGCAAGCGCACCGCGAACTCGATCTCTACCGGGCGGCCCAGCGCATCTTCCCCGATGCGCATAAGCTGATCGAGAATTCCGGGCAGGGGAAAGAGGCCGTACTTGAGGATGGGCGCGAAGCTTACGATGCGTGGACCGCGCCGGCTGAGCCCATCATAGACCGCGTGGTTGTCCTCCGAGTACGTGGACCCGAGCATCTTCAAGGTCCCATCGGCCTCGGCAACATCCAATCTGAATGGCACCTCGCGTAAGTCAGCCGCGGGATCCCCGCGCGTCGCGTGCTCCAGTTCGATCGCCCAGAACTCCGTCTGCGAGTTGGTCAGAATGTCATCGACGGAGGAAAACTGCACCAGGTTCTGCGGATACCGCGGACTAAACGCCAGACATTTTCCGCCACCGACCACCGCGCGGCCGAGTCCCAGGGCAACAGCAGCGAAACCATCCTCGACTTTCAGCGGGGGGTGAGGATAGAAGTTGCGGGAGCGCACTACTCCGGAAAAGTCAGGATAGAAACGATTGCCGTGGGTTGTGCCCACAATCTGCTGCAGCAGCACAGCCATCTTTTCTTCTTCCAGGCGGTACGGAGTGGCTCGCACGTAAGCCTTGGCATGCTGGCTGAATGTGGAGGCATAGACCAACTTGATCGCCTCCAGCAGTTCTTCCAGGCGGAGTTGGATATCTGTGTTCTGGTTAGCCAGCATAAACGTCTCGTACACGCCCGAGAACGGCTGGTACTGCGAGTCCTCCAGCAAGCTCGACGAGCGCACGGCGAGCGGATATCGCACTTCCTGCAGGAATCCCAACAGCTTGTCAATTAGGGTGATGGGGAACGTTGCCGCCAGGAAACGGCGCACGATCTCGTCATCATCCGTGCCGTGCAGAGCGACATCGAGCAGCTCGTTTTCGCGGAGAAAGCTGTCGAAGACCTCGGTGGTCAACACCAGCGTTGCCGGCACACCGATGCGAACTTCAGGATAGCGGCGTCCGATTCGCCGCTGATGCAACAGATGGCGGATGAAAGCCAGTCCACGCGCCTTTCCGCCCAGCGAGCCGCCGCCGACCTGGAGGAAGAACGCTTCAGACGGCTGGAAGGTTGCCGGGTTGAATTCGCCGATCAGGACCTGGCTCTGCTCGCGGCGATACTCAGCGATGGAGTCGATCAGGTCGCGGCGCAGTTCCTCGGTGCTGGCGAAGTCGGAGACCTTACGCGGCCGCAACCGTTGCGCCAGGGCGAATTCCGTGCGCGCCATCAGCCAGTGCGAAAAGTGGTTTCGCGCTCCGTGATAGGCGATGCTTTCTGCCGGCACCGTTGCCAGTTGCGTCTCAAGCGCGTTCAAGTCAGAAGCCCGCGAGACTTCGGTTCTGTCGGCCAGGCGAAAGACAAAGTCTCCGAACCCGACCTGCTCAGTCAGGATGTGCCGCAAGTCGCCCAGCAACGTCGGGGAGCGCTTCTGCAGGAAGCCGAATTCCTCCTGGTGGGCGCGCTCCATGAACTCGTTGTGGCTGGACTGCAGCACAATGGGTACGTCAGGGACCAGGGTGCGTATGGTACGCGCCAGCGCAAAGCCGGCCGCCGGTGTCAGAATGCCCTGACGCGGGAACTCCACATCGGACACCACCGCCAGCAGGTGATCGCGGTATCTCCTCGCCTCGATCTCTGCACTCTCGTAGTCCGAAGACAGCAGGATCTTGGGACGGGCGCGCATCCGCACCAGCTTGTGGGCGACATTGATGCCTTCGCTCAGCAAGCGGCGCGATTGAGCTGATGAGTTCGGTGTAGATCACCGGCAGGAACAGGGAGTAGTAGCGGATGTCGTCCTCCACCACCAGGATCACGGGGACATCCATCGCTTTGGTGTCGTGGTGAACGTTGCGCTTGTCCTCGATGTACTTCACCATCGAGATGAGGATGCGAGCGTTGCCCTGCCAGAGGAAGATGCGCTCGATGTCGGTCTGCGGATTGCGCCCGATGAAATGCGTGATCTCGCGGTAGTCGTAGGCCAGGACCATTACCGGCACCCTCAGGCCGGCGTTCCTGACTTCGCGCGCCAGTTGCGCGGCGTCCATGTCCACGACGTGCAGGTTGCTGACGATGAGATTGAAGCGTGGCTGCGAGCGCACCAGGTCCAGCGCTTCTGCTCCGCTCGAAACGTGGGTCATGCCCGGCACCTGGTGCTGCTCCAACTCCAGCGACTCGCCGATTAGCAATTCGTTGAGGCGGCCGTCCTCGCGCAGGATGAAGGAGTCGTAAAGACTCGAGACCAGCAGGATGTCGTTCACGCGGAACGGCATCAGGTTCTCGAAAGCGTCAAAGTGGCGCTCGGCCGGGACTGCGGGATCGGGTGCTGGGAAGGTGGTGGTCACTGGGCCTCGCCTGACGGATGATTCTACTTTGCGGCTTACCAAAGCTCCGAGTGCAGGTGTCACGTTAGCCGCCGATCTGCCGAAGTGGGTGCCCCGGTTCGCCTTTTGTTGGGCGAACCTGGATTCAGAAGGATGCTGATGTGCGGGCGGGTGACCCAGGTCTCGCGTCTTTCGAGACCTGGGTAGTCGGGCGTATCAGCCGTTAATTTGCGGCCAGCTCGACCGTTCGAGACCCGAAGGCTGGCAGGAGGGCGGAAGTCAGCATTGCCTCGCACTGCGACTTGAGAACGCACTACGGAGCTGACCGATCAGGGATTCCCTGGTCTCGAAAACCGCGAGACCAGGGAATCCCGCCGCGTCGCCTCGCTTTAGATTTACTGAAGCCAGCAGGTTCGCCCCGGATGCCCGTAGCAAATACAATGGCAGTTACCTTCGCAATAAGGATCGTCCTCCCCGACGCACTGGTCTCCCAGGCATTGCGAATAGCAGCCCCTTCCTCTAATAAAAGCTGCTTGTATCGGGCCGTCGGTTTGAGTGACTGCCCCGGCCATTTGATAACGTCTGCTGTTGTTGTAGAGCGATGCTTCTGCGGAAAATCCCGGCATATTCATTTCACATCCCCCTAATCACATCTCTGGTTTAACGATCATGAGAATAAGCCCGACTGCGGCGAGGCGCGATCCGATGAAAGTGCTTTCGCGCTTTGGGATCTTCGTCCCCTCCAAAGCATGGACTTCAGCCACTCAACCCTTCTTGAAATTGCTTTTATCAGCACTCCCTTAAACATGCCTTCAGAAGAGGCCAATTGGTCCTGAATTTACGGAAGCAAGCCGCTCTACACCAAACTTCAGGGGTCGGCATCTGAGGCGTCACAGTCAATGCTATGTCTGTGTGGAGAAGGCAATTCGAGTGATAAGACGCTACGGAGTGACGGAGCGAAGCTTCTGCGGTAAATCGTGGCATATTCATTTCACTTACCTCCTTGATTGGGTTAACAGATCATAAGAGTCAGCAGGCCATATCTTGTCGAATGCCGCGCCACAAGCAGGAAATCAGCAGGGCTAAAAGCCGGACCCGGCAAGCCCTACAAACACCCTGAAGCTGATGGCGCGACAGTCTCGTCACGAGATACGGAAATTCATCGGTCACATCAACGCGCACAAAGCACCCGTCCCCACCCTTCGCAAAAAGTAGCGGAAGGGTGGGGCACCCAGCGTTTCGCCGCGAAGGTCGCTCATTGAATCGACAATGGAAGTCGTCACGAACGCTCGATTTTCGGCATCCTACTAACTAGCCAGGCTTGCATCGAGTTGTTTCCAACATTAATGGATACAATTGGTCTTGCAAATTGGTAGTCCATTGTCGTCAACGCCGCAGCACTTCAAGAAATCATAACAACACTTGCGACCAGTGCCACAGGGCGAACCCCCAGCAAACAGATAACAACCGCTGTCCGGCGGCGGAGGCGGATCCGAGCATGTTCCAAGCGTCGGATCACATTGCTGGTAAGCACCGCAGCACTTTCCGTTGCAGCATTTATTAAACGGTGGGCAACATTGGCCACCGCAAACGTGGCTTGGCGGCTCGCAACAGCTCCCGAAACTATCGCAAACGCCGTTGCAGCAAACTCCATTGCATGTCGTGTTCGTACCAGGCGGACAACACGTGTCACCATTACAAATTTCCCCTGTGGCACAGCAATGATCACCGCAGCGTCTGCCGCTTGGACAACAGCCTTGACGCGAATTAGGTTCGCTTGGATCAACACAGGACTCACCGTGGTCACAGCAACCTGATCCTGCAACTCCAGGAGTCGGGGCACCGCACACCTTCGGGCAACAGGGACTCTCCCAGCCGGGTCCGGTTGGGATATTGCAGATTCCAAAGCACTCCAAATATGCCTGTTCGCAACTCGCTGCTTGGAGATATCCCAAAGCAATGGCCTCGGCGCAGCCAAAACCAAGGCTTATCCAGCAAGCTTCCACTACTGTTGCGGCCGTCTTCGCCAAACACACGTCCCTCGTCGTCACGCACACGCCTGTACAGCCACTACATCTGTTTTGAGTATCTGGCCCGGGAATGTATGCGGCGACCACTGATTGATCCAGTATTGAGCCACCGGACTCAGCGACGGCAGAACAATAGTGGTTGCTCGTTCTGTATAGCGACGTTTGTGCCGTAAACTCAGGAATCTTCATCTCACATCTCCCATTCTAACGGTCATAATATGGCGACACTTTTGTCACCAGGAATGGAAATTCGTCGGTCACATCCACGCGCACAAAGCACTTGTCCACCACATCGGTGTTGCGGTTGGTGTAGGAAAAGATCACGTCGTGCACCTTGCGCGCGCCGCTGAGTGCTGATGGCTGGACGTCCACTCCGGTGAGCGAACAGTTCCACGCAAAGTACTCGGCAGCCTTAGCGTAGATGGCCTGATAGCGGACCGCCAGGTAATTCAAGGCGCGGTGCTCGTCGGTAGCGCCGGCGTTGTCGGTCATTTGCATGATGCGGTCGAACAATTCTTCGGCCGCGGGCCCAAACTCCTTGGCGGATGTCTTCTCCGGTTTAGGAATGGCCTTGATCAGTACCTCGCGGTCGAAGGAATAAATCTGGTCGAAGACCACAATGGGGACCATCAAGCCGTTGCACATCTGCGGCGGTGCGATCGGACCCTGCATTCCGATAACGCAATCCAGGTCCATCGGATTGGGCGTGGCGCGCAAGGCCTCCACCAACAGGTCCAGGTCGGCAGGGTCGCGCGGCACCAGAATGTAGGTTTCCAGCCCTTCGATGGTCATCACCCAGCACATCTGACGGGTCAGGTAGCGGTTCTGGCGCTGCGAGAGTACCCTCTGCAGCGTCTGCCGATTTGTCAGGCCCGCTGTCTCCGCCCGGCCGGTGGCTTGGGCGAACTCCTTCTCGACCGACGGACGCGGGAAGCGGGCCTCGATGTGCCCGATGGCATAGATATAGTTGAGAGTGGCGCCGTTCCCGCCATTGGCAGCTGGCATGGTGCCGCAGGTCGAGCAGGCTTGCGGAGTGACACTTTGGGCCGCCGGCTTGACGGAAGGTACAACTTCGGCTGGTTGGACATCGGGAACCGGCAATGCGGTTGCGGTTTGCTCTTGAACTTCGGTCTGAGGTTGCTCCATCGTCTCGTCTCCTAACAACAGGTTTGTGTTGCCAATCTCATCGCGAGAAGGTCATCCAGCGGTTCAGAGCGGCTGCTCGCCTCTCACATCCACTGCACGGCTTGATGCCCATGGCGTACGTCGTTCTCTTGATCAGGTCCCCAAGGCCGATCTCTTCTTCAATTTCTTCAATCAGGAATCCCGGAAGGCGCACGCGATGCGCGGGGCGTTCGCCGTTCTGGGGTTGCGGTTCGCGCCTTTTCATCACCCTGTTTTTCTCCCGAACTAATTCCGGCTCATCGCTTCATAGGCCGTCCAGGCGTCCAGCACCGGCGGGACGATGACGGTCCGCGTGCGATTCCCAGCCTGCGTCACCGCTAGCTTGATACGCGCGGCGCTGGCGCTAGGAAACTCCGACCACAGCAAAGCGATCGCGCCGGTCACAAAGGGCGCGGCGGCGCTGGTGCCTGCGGATGTCTGCGGCGTCCCGTCGGCCCCGAGGCTGACGATGTTTTCTCCGGGCGCGGCCAGTCCTCGCCGGCCGATGGAGCTACCCAAGTTCGAGCCGCTCATGGGCCGGCCTTGCAGATCGCAACCTGTAACCGGGATTACCCAGGGATGGCGAGTGATGGCGGAGCTTCCGACCGTGCCTTGATTTCCAGCCGCAGCCACCACCAGCACCCCCCGCTGCGCGGCGTAATCGAGGGCCTGTTCGAGTTCGCGCTCGCCGCGCGCGGAGGGCTGCGCCAGGGCAGCACTCAGGTTGATGACGTTGGCGCCGGCGGCAATGGCATCGCTGATAGCGACCGCCAACTCCTGCGGAGATGCGCTCGGCATCGGCCTTTTGCCGTTGCTGTTTTCGGTGAAGATTGGGCGGACCACAAGCGTGCAGGCGGGGCAAATCGCCGGAGCTTGCGATCCCCGTCGTGCCACCAGCATTCCCGCAACAAAGGTCCCGTGCATGCAGGCCACGCTGTCCCGGAGCAGGCAAGAGGCGCTCCTGCCAGCCGGGATTTCCTTGATTCTCGATTCGGCCAGGTCCGGATGATCGAGAGCGACCGGACCATCAATCAGCGCTATCACCACGGCAGCCCGCCCCTGGCTGCGTGACATCAGTGGTGCAAGCCGGACCAACTGTAGAGCTTCCATGACAGATGATCCATCCTCGCGTTGACCAAAAGCAGCAGCACCACTCCTGCCGGGCCGCGAATGGTCTGCGGCACACGCAGGAATTTCCTGCCTATTACTTCAAAAAACTAAGTGATCGCCCAGCCTCGGAAAAAGAAGTACGAGGCTGTGTGTCCTGTGCGGCTAAACTAGTAGATCCCTGAGGCCGACGATACAGTATCGGCTTGATGGCAGACATAGTCGCACCACTCTATCTAAAAGTCAACAACTTTACTTAGGCATGTCAGTAGCACATGATATGTCCGGTTGAGATAGCAAGTGATGTGTCCGCTTTTCAGGCGGCGAGAGTAGGAGACCATGGAGCATGGACTCCTACTCGAAGGCCGCGATGGAGCGGGCGATGAAAGTACAGGAAGTGATTCTGCGGGCCATGGCGAAGAAGATTACCTGGTGGCAGGCGGCTGAGATTATCGGCATCAGCGATCGGTCGATGCGGCGCTGGCGGGAGCGGCTGGAAGCGTTCGGCTACGAGGGGCTGTTCGACCGGCGGCGGGGACAGCCTTCTCCCAAGCGCGTCCCACTGGCGACGGTGGAGCAGGTCTTGGGACTGTATCGGGACCGCTATTTCGATCTGAACGTGCAACATTTTCACGAGAAGCTAGGCCAGGAGCACCAGATCGAGCTGAGCTACACCTGGGTAAAACAAGCTTTGCAGGGAGCCGGGCTGGTAGCGCGGGGGCGCAAGCGCGGGGTGCATCGCAAACGACGCGAGCGGCGGCCGCTGCCGGGCATGCTGCTGCACATCGACGGCAGCCGTCATCAGTGGTTTCAGGACGAGCGCTGGTACGACCTGATCGTGATTCTGGATGACGCCAGCAGCGAGATCTACTATGCGCAACTGGTGGAGGAAGAATCGACGGCGACGGTGATGGCCGGGTTGCGGGAAGTCATCGAGCGCAAGGGGCTGTTCTGCGCCCTGTACAGCGACCGGGGCAGCCATTTCTGGCTGACGCCGAAGGTAGGAGGCAAGATCGATCCCCATCGCCTGACGCAAGTGGGACGTGCCCTGCGCGAGTTGGGAGTGCAGGTGATCCCGGCGTATTCGCCGCAGGCCCGGGGCCGCAGCGAGCGCAGCTTCGGAACTTGGCAGGGACGGTTGCCGCAGGAGCTGCGGTTGCACGGGATCACGAGCGTGAACGAGGCCAACCGGTTTCTGCGGGAGCACTATATCGGCGAGTTCAACCGCCGCTTTCACGTGGCGCCCACACAGCGCGGGAGCGCGTTTGTGGCGTGTCCCCGCAGCCGGGACCTGGATCTGGTCTTCTGCCTGCAGTTTGAGCGCACGGTGAACCGCGACAACACGGTCAGCTTTCAGAACTTGGCGCTGCAGATTGAACGGGTGCAGTGGCGCGGGACACTGGCCGGCTGCACCGTGATGGTTCACCAGCACCTGGACGGTACG
The DNA here is from genome assembly GCA_963735855.1 of uncultured Acidobacteriaceae bacterium. GTDB lineage: Bacteria > Acidobacteriota > Terriglobia > Terriglobales > Acidobacteriaceae > Bog-257. The sequence goes on along the minus strand of CAVTMW010000014.1, from coordinate 96,553 downwards.
ATCAGCCTCACCCACGGACCGCACCGGCTGGGATGTTATAGCGCCCAAGGTTTGGCCCTCAATGCAAACAAAAACGCGGCGGCGAAGGCTGTGGAAAAGACGCGCCCTGGAAAAGTCCCAAAGCAGACTTTCCCACCGCGCTTGGAAATCCCGCAAAGTACGCGGGATTCCCACTTTCCCACAGCGACGGCGGCTACGGGTAGATGAGTAAACCTAGAAACCAAAACCGGACATTTCATTTGCTATGAAAAGCGGACATTTTCACTTGCTACGAACACAACCTTACTTAGGCAAAACATCCGCCTATTCGTCTCCACCCGATTTTTCGCGAGGCGGGTAGGCGATTGCGGGAGTTTTGCCGGTGAGGGCGGTGAAGAGGCGCTCGAATTGCCAGAGGTCGTCGAAGGCGATGCGGATGTGGATGGCACCCTCGCCATAGTTTTCGGTGATGGTCACCTTGGTCTTCAGGACGTCACTCAGAATTTCCTCGGGCCCGCGCAGGATGGGGCGCAGCCAGCGGCCCGGCTCAATGGTGGGATCGTTTGGGTGGTCAACGAGGTACTGCGCGACGAGTTTTTCAGTGTTGCGGACGGAGAGCGCGGTGGCCTTGTCGGCGTACTCCAGCATGACTTCCGCCGGCACGTGGGCGAGCGCCAGCAGCGCCTTGGCGTGGCCGGAGCTGAGCGTGCCGCGCTGGATCCCGTCCTGCACGCGCTCGGGGAGCTGGAGGAGACGCATCGAGTTGCGGACGGCGGAGAGGCTTTTGCCGGTGCGCTCGGCGATCTGTTGCGCGGTGAGGCGGAACTCGTCGGCGAGGCGGCGGAAGGCGCGCGCCTCGTCCATGGGATTGATGTCCTCGCGCTGGAGATTTTCGACGACGGTCATCTCCGCGGCCTGCTCGTCGGAGACGTCGCGCACGATGGCAGGCACCTCATGCAGGCCGGCGAGATAGCAGGCCTTGACGCGGCGCTCGCCGGCGATGACCTGGTAGCGGCCGTATTTGGGGGAACCACGATGGGCTCCAGCAGGCCGAGGCTGCGGATGGAGTCGGCCAGTTCGTCCAACGATTTTTCGTTCAGCGCGGTGCGCGTCTGGTAGGGGTTGGCGTCGAGCGAGGCGAGCGGGATCTCTAGCAGCGCGTCGCCCGTGGTGACGGGGCCGCCGGGGAGGGGTGGCTCGTGGGCGAACTTGCGCGGCGGGAGCAACGTCGCCAGCCATTCGTCGGGTTGTTGGCGCTTGGACATAGCAGCAATTGGCTATTGACTTGTCGGCCACAGCCCAGGTTCGTGTCCAAAAGCAGGACGCGTGCTCGGGCTCAAAACGGGAATGTAAGCCAGACTCTGGACGCTTGTATGTGACGTACGTCACTGATGTGTGGTAAGTAATAGCGCTAAAGTGTTGGAGCGGGGATTGACTACGTACTTGGCCAGCAAAGGCGGAAGGGTTTCACGCGAAATTCCACGTGGAACTTGACAGCAGGTCGGTACCAGAAAAACGCGGGATGGATTGCTCCACCCCGCATAGTACTCAAAAGATCAGGAGATGAAACTACACAAGTCCCTGGTCCAGCATGGCATTGGCGACCTTGATGAAGCCGCCGATGTTGGCGCCGTTCACGAGATTGCCGGGGGTCCCGTAGGTCTCGGCGGTCTCGAAGCAGGTCTTGTGGATGGCGATCATGATCTTGTGCAGCCGATCGTCCACTTCCTCGCGGGTCCAGCTCAGCCGTGCGCTGTTCTGTGACATCTCGAGGCCGGAGGTGGCCACGCCGCCGGCGTTCGCAGCCTTGGCCGGTCCGTAGAGGACTTTCGCCTCGAGGAACAGCTTGGTGGCTTCGAGCGTGCTCGGCATATTTGCGCCTTCGGCAACGACCTTGATCCCGTTGTTGATGAGATTGGTCGCGTCCTTGGCGTTGATTTCGTTCTGCGTGGCGCTGGGGAACGCGCAATCCGCTTTGATGTTCCACAGCGGGTTGTAGCCGAGCTTCATGTCGGTGGGCATGAAGATGGCTTTCTTGTACTGGTCCGAATATTCGCGAATGCGGCCGCGCTTCACGTTCTTCAGTTCCATGACCCACGCCAGCTTCTCGCGATCGATGCCGTCGGGATCGTAGATCACGCCATCGGAGTCGGAAACCGTGACCGGCTTCGCACCCAGGTCAAGCAGCTTCTCGATGGTGTACTGCGAGACGTTGCCGCTGCCGGAGACCAGGCAGATCTTGCCGTCGAAGGTTTCCTTACGGGTCTTCAGCATTTCCTTCGCGAAGTACACGCAGCCGTAGCCGGTGGCTTCTGGACGAATCAGCGAGCCGCCCCAGTTCAGGCCCTTGCCGGTGAGCACGCCGGTGAATTCATTCCGGATGCGCTTGTACTGGCCGAACAGGAAGCCGATCTCGCGTCCGCCCACGCCGATATCGCCGGCGGGAACGTCGGTGTCGGGGCCGATGTGGCGGCAGAGTTCGGTCATGAAGCTCTGGCAGAAACGCATGACTTCATTGTCGCTCTTGCCCTTGGGATCGAAGTCCGATCCGCCTTTGCCGCCGCCCATGGGCAGCGTGGTCAGCGAGTTCTTGAAAACCTGCTCGAAGGCGAGGAACTTCAGGATGCCGAGGTTGACGGAGGAATGGAAGCGCAGGCCGCCCTTGTAGGGGCCGATGGCGCTGTTCATCTCAATGCGGAAGCCGCGATTGATCTGGACCGTGCCCTGGTCGTCAAACCACGGAACCCGGAACATCAGAACCCGCTCGGGCTCCACAATCCGTTCCAGGATCCTGGCCGAGATGTATTCCGGATGTCTATCCAGTACGAGGCGCAAGGAGTCGAACACTTCCTGTACTGCCTGGTGAAATTCTGGCTCGGCGGGGTTCTTGGCCTTCACCAGGGTCATGACGTCGTTGAGGTAGTTGCCCGGGGTCTTAATCGCGGGCGCAGTGGTGGTTACACTCATTGGAGGTCCTCCTGGAACCTTATAAATATATTTTCGGAATGTACTGCGGTGAGATCGTTCGCGGATAGAAAGGAGGCGAACATATTGGGTTGGTTACCGTTACTATTTGAGTCCCGGACGGGCATTCTGGCTGTGACTGCAATCACCCAAACGGGTGACGAGACCGGGCTATGGTAACCCTTTTGGCGGGCAGCAAGAAACAGGAAATGCCGGGGATGAACCCAGAACAACAATCATATCCGCCGGCATCCGTGTGAATCCGCGGGCTCGAGCGTTCTCCGGCACCCTGGAGATACCATACAAACATATGGCAGCGCGCGATTCGCACATGGTTTCCACCGCCGACCTGGAGCGGCTACTCGATGAGGTGAAGCTCTCGGCTGCCGGTCCTTCCGGGAGGATCCTCGGGCCGGATTCCGTCAGTTGGAAGATCAATCGCGAGTCGGCGCTGTTTCTGGCGGCGGGACGAGCCGCCCTGCTGCAGCTTGCGCATCCCTGGGTCGCGGCAGCGATTGCGGAACATTCCCGAACCCTGCACGATCCCATCGGTCGCTTCCATCAGACCTTCCGAGTCATGTTCACCATGTCGTTCGGCTACGACAGAACAGGCGGTGGCGGTCGGCGCGTCATCTGCATCGCCGGCATCAAAGCATTCGCGGGAAGATGCCGGAGACGGTTGGGCCATTTGCCGAAGGTTCGCGGTATGAAGCGAACGAAGTCGACGCGTTGCGCTGGGTGTATGCAACCCTGGTGGACAGCGCGCTGCTCGCCTACGAGCTTGTGCTGCCGGCGCTGACGTCGGCGGAACGCGAGCAGTACTACGCCGAGAGCCGCACTACCGCGGCACTGTTTGGCATTCCGCCGGAAGAGTTGCCGGGGAATTGGCAGCACTTCGAGCAGTACTTCGAGTCCATGTTGCAGTCGAACACGTTGACCGTGAGCAGCGCGGCGCGCGAGATGGCGCACGAAGCTTCAGAGAGGCGCGGGGTCATGGTTGCGGCCTCCGTTCTGGTATCGCGCACTGACGACGCACTTGCTGCCGGCCGCGGCTTGCGCGAAGAGTTCCACCTCGCGTACGGGGAGCGGGAGCAGCGTTCTGCGGCGCGCGCCGTGAGGTGGCTTCCGCAAGTTTATCGCGGCTCTTCCGGGAGCGTGCGTTTTGTCGGGCCGTACCGGGAGGCGCTGGGCCAGGCTGCACGGCAAGTCCCGCCCGGGCCTGGCGGTGAGGCTGAGCAACCGGCTATGGATTGGCCAACCGACGCTTTTCTCGCCGGCGTAGAACGCTAGGAATTTGATTCGGCGACATCCTGTCTGCGTTTTCGGTGTAGCATGTAGGCCAATAAACTGTGCCAGGCCGTGGGGGCCACCAGAGCAACGCCGTGAATATTCTCCTTCTGTCCATGCCCGACTCCTTCGAGCACATGCCTACGGTCGCGGTGCGCATGCCGAACGGGGCGCTGACATCGCTGGCAGGCAATGTCGATCCGCATCACAAAGTCGCCGTCGCCGACCTGATCCTGGTGCAGCAGACGGTTCGTGAAACCATTGAGCGGCTGGCTGGCGAGGTCAAGCCGGACGTGGTCGGCCTATCGGTCATGACCTTCCAGCGCAAGACGTCGCTGCGCGTCGTCGAGCTGTTGCGATCGCTGTGTCCCGGCGTGCGGGTTGCGGTGGGTGGCTACGATCCCAGCCTAGCGCCTGAAGCCTACATGGCAGAGGGCAACGGAGTGGACTACATCGTGCGCGGCGAAGGCGAAGTTACGTTTCGCGAATTGCTGCGCGCGATCGAGAGCGGCGAAGGCTTCAACAAAATTCAGGGCTTGTCGTATCGCGCCGTTGACGGCTGGCATGCAAACCCTGCTCGGCCAGTGCACAGCCTTGAGGGCGACGAAATCCGTTTGCCCAAGCGCAGCGCACGCGTGCTGAGCGGTTACGCCATGATGGGGCGTCCGATTGATGTCGTTGAGACCTCGCGCGGTTGCACGTTCGATTGCGGCTTCTGTTCGATCATCGAGATGCGCGGCCGCAATTTCCACACCTACTCGTTCGAGCGCGTTCTGGCCGACATCCGTGACGCGCGAGACCACGGTGCGCGTGCCATTTTCATCGTTGACGATAACGTCACGCTTAACATTCGCCGCTTCGAAGCGTTGTGCCAAGCCATTATCGATGCCGGCTTGAACGACATAACTTACACCGTGCAGGCGATGACCTCGCCCATTGCCATGCACGGCGAAACACTCGCGCCGCTGATGCGCCGGGCCGGATTTCGTTATGTCTTTCTTGGAATCGAGAACATTCTGGAAGACGATCTCGTGTTCCTGAAAGCTGCGGCCAAGAACGAGTTTCGCGAAGATGGCCGTCGCACCGGTAACGCCACGCTGCGCGCCATCGATTTTCTGCACAAGAACAAGATGTATGTCGTGGGCGGGCTGATCGTCGGCAATCCCGACGACACCCGTGAATCCATTAAGACCAACCTGCAATTTGCCAGCAAGTACGTGGACTGGCCCTACATTCAGCATCCGACGCCGTATCCGGGCACGCCGATGACGAAGGACTTCCGGGCTCGCAATCTGATCGTTATCGAGAATACGGAGGAGTATGACGGCACGACCGCAGTGGTCGCCACGGAGCATTTGCCTCCGGAGGAGATCGAGTATGAGCGATGGCGCTCCGAACGCTGGATGAAGACCCGGCACATCCCCGCGGTGATCGCGCACGATCCGATGTTTGTGCTCCGCAACTGGTGGAAGATGCTATCCCATACCTTCCGCGGCAGTTCGATCAAGTCGATGCTCGGCTTAGAGAGCGATCGAAAGGCCTTCGAGCGCTACAAAGCGCTTCGCAGCGCCGAGCGGGCGTACCTCTAGGACGGTGAGCTCGCGGCGCGCGCGATTCTGCAGTCGTAAAGCGGCGAAGCGGTATAGGCTTGTCTCAATTCTGCACCTGGAATATATAATTGCGTCCCTCATGGAAGGTGCGCCATGTCCGCTTCAGCGCCTAACCCGCTCCCTGTCACAATCAACATCGAACCACCGTCCTTCGGGGGCTACGCGGGAGACCCTGGCGGTATCCGAGGAGTCGGTTTTTGGCCACGTGTCGGCGCGCGTGCTATCGATGCGATTGTGCACTTGTTGATCGCTCTATTTGCTGGATTGTTGTTTGGGATTCTGCTGGTCATTGCTGCTCGCATGACTGGCCAGTCCGCTACCATGTTACTTGCCAAGCAACAGCAAACCGGATTTAGTAGATTCGTTTTCTCACTCCTGGGCTTGATTGCCTACGAAGCGATTTGTGAAGGTTGGCACGGGAGTACGCTGGGTAAGCGGGCTCTTTCGATGGTGGTGGTGCAGGAAGGCGGTACGCCGTGCCGGCCCGGACCCGCCTTGATCCGGTCGTTGGCATACTTTTTTGATTCCCTTTTCTTCGGGATCGTTGGCTACCTCGCCATGAACAAGAGCCCGCAGGAGCAACGCCACGGGGATGTGTGGGCACATACCATCGTCTGCAGGCGCCATGATGCACCGCAACAGAACCTGCGCAGCGGGGGCCGCTTCGTGGGAATATTGTTGCTGGCGGTCATGGCTGATGCGGCACTCCTCATAGTCGGTATGCTGCTGGAGCTGTGAAAAGGGCGACTCCCCGCTTAGGGGCCGAAGCCACCTTTCTGTTCTGCCTAACCTCTCGGGCACAATCGCTGTATAAGTAAATTAGAGGGTCACGCTTTCATGCTGCCGGGTTTCCACACGCACGACAAGAAGGCCGGGCTCGCCTACTGGGCGCAGCGCGTGCTGGAGGAGTGCGACAAGGCCAGCCAGGATTTTGCCGCCGATCCGGTGCACGACCTGCGTGTGGCCATTCGACGTTGCCGCTCGATGGCCGATGGTTTCCTCTCCGTCGATCCCGATCCGGAATGGAAGCAGATGAAGAAATTAGGCAAGCCGCTTTTCAGCAGCCTGGGCGAGTTGCGAGACACCCAAGTGATGTTGGAATGGGTGGCGCGGCTTTCCGAGGACCACGACGACGTTCGACAAGTATTCTTGCGTTCGCTGTCGCATAGAGAGAGCGAGCAAAAAATCGCCGCGCAGGAAGCGCTTCGAGCGTTTGATCGCAAACACTGGTCGGCCCTGAATGCAAAGCTGGCTATGAGGACTGGCAAAGTGCCGCTCGAAGGGCTGGTCTTCCAACACCTCGCGTTAGAGCGCTGGATGGAAGCGCACGAGTTACATCGGCGAGCGCTGAGGAACCGCACTCAAGTTGGATACCACCAGTTGCGCATCGGCATCAAGCGATTCCGTTATACGGTGGAGAACTTCCTTCCGCAACGGCACGAGAAGTGGGCTCCCGGCCTGCGGGATCTGCAGGACGCGCTGGGAGAGGTGCACGACCTTGACGTTCTGCGCTCCCTGCTCCGAGCGCATGCCGATATCAAGCCTGAGGATCGCGAGCGCTGGCAGAACAGAATTGCGGAAGAACGTCAGAAGAGGTTGGACCTCTATCGCGAGAAGATGCTGGGGAAGGACTCGCTGTGGTACGCGTGGCGTGCCGAGTTTCCAAGCGGACCGTCCCTTGAGAAAGCGGCCTTGGAGAAGGTGCGGACATGGGCATCGTTTCTGGATCCGGATGCTGAACATTCGGCACGCATCACCCGAATCGCTCTGCAACTCTACGACGCTTTGTCGCAGGGGCATGTCCTTCCCAACAAACCTGGATACCGCCGCATTCTTGAAGCTGCGGGGATCGTCCATGATGTGGGACGCGGGAAAAGCGCCGCCGGACACCTCAAGCGTGGCTATCGCATGATTGCCAAACTAAAGCCGCCGCTCGGCTGGAGTGAGGAAGAATTGCGCTGCGTTGCCGCTGTCGCGCGCTATCATCGCGGTGCATTACCCAATATTGCGGACTCCTACTTTGTGGGACTAGGCTCAAAACGCCGCGCAGAACTGCTGCCCGTCATAGGCATTCTTAGACTGGCTGATGCCTTCGATTTCTTGCACGACAGAAAAGCCGCGAGACTTTCCGTGGAACAGAGCGACGGAAGGCTGAACGTTTATGTGCATGGTCTGGAAGAAATGGGTCCCGTGGCGGAACGGCTTGCGCGAGCCAGGTATTTGTTAGAAGCCACCACCGGGCTGACGATCGGAATTCGTCCGCTGATTGCGAAACCGGCGACCTCGTCTCGCGCGGCTGGAGACGCAAAGCGAGAAGCCGCCGGCTCTTGAGCAAGAATTACGCAGCGGGTGGCTGCTTGTTCTTCTTGTAGGGGTCTCCGACAAACACAAACGGATATTTCTTCAGCGCCTGCATATCGCCGGCCGCGGCGTAGGCTTCCACTTCCTGCATCAGGGCCGAAGCCTGCTCCGGAGGCATATCTTTGGTGGCTTGCCAGAACTTGTTGGGGAAAAACCAAATACGTTCACGATGGTCGACTTCCGCAGGATGGTCTGCTACGGATTCCATATCTTACAACTCCTCCCACAATGTGGGACACGAAAATTCAAGGGGGTTGAAGGCTTGAAGTTCAACAACTAACACGTGACTATTATCAGCTTCCGGGGGGCGGTTTGTAAACCACCACTAGCGTGCCAACGTGACAGATTCCCAGGAACCGCTCACTCGAAGCTTCCGAATTTATGTAAGTACAACAAAGTACAGGAGAGAAAAATTTACAATGGCGTTCCGTTTCTGATTTTGGATGTTACGTTCCGGGGCCGGCAACGATTGCCTGTGGAAAACTAGACTTGGGCTTGGGGGCTTCGTCACATCCAGAACACTGCTGTGCCCTCCGCTTCACTTGTATCCTACAGTGTGGGATACATGGTCTGTGGAATTGTTAAGGCACACGACCTGCGGTATCTGAAAGGCTAGTAATCCAGCTCTGCCGGACGACCCGTGAGCCGCTCGATTCGCTTCGCGATAGGAGGATGGGTTGAGAACAGGCTGGCGAAACTGACGCCGCTGAGCAGAGGCGCCACGATGAACAAATGCGCCGTCGAAGGCGAAGCTTGCATGGGAATCCGTTTCGAATATGCGTCCAGCTTCTTGAGCGCATTGGCCAGGGCGTAGGGGTTCCCGGTGAGTTGAGCTCCCGTTGCATCCGCCTGGTATTCACGCGAGCGCGAAACAGCGAGTTGAATCAGCGTGGCGGCAATGGGCGCCAGAATCAGCATCAGCAACCCCGTGAAACCGCCGCCGCGATCGCGGTCATCCCGTCCGCCCATGCCTCCAAACAGAGATGCCCAATAACCCATGCGGGCCAGCATGGTGATAGCGCCCGCCAGAGTGGCCGCAACCGAGCTGATGAGAATGTCGCGGTTCTTGACGTGTCCCAGCTCATGTGCCAGCACGCCCTCGAGTTCCTCGTCATTGAGCAGGTTAAGAATGCCTTCGGTCACCGCGACTGATGCGTGCTGGGGATTGCGTCCGGTGGCAAAGGCATTGGGCGAGTCGGTGGGGATGACGTAGATCTTGGGCATCGGAATACCCATCTTCTGCGTCAACCGTTCGACCACCTCATAGGCGCGCGGCAGTTGTTCGCGGGTGACAGGTTGCGCGCGGTACATGGCCAACGCGATCTTGTCGCTGAAGAAATACGAAGCAAAGTTCATGACCACAGCGAGGCCGAGGGCGAGTTCCATGCCCCTCTGTCCGCCGAACGCCTGTCCCATGAAAAGCAGGAACAGCGTCAACGCCGTTAGCAATAGCGCCGTCTTAAATGTGTTTCCCATATGCCTACCATCTAGATGATAGCCAAGACCGCCAGTTGCGGGGAAATCGGTCTTTGCAGCGGCTCGGAGTGTACTATTTCTTCATGTCTGAGCTCCCGATCCTTGACTCGCACCAACGGCATCACGAAGATCTGGTCATGGTGGGCTTCCGAGTGGATGCCAGCCACGACGGGCCGCAGCTCTACACCTTGCTGGCGGTTGGCGGCGAGAACGAGCGTCCGCTCACGGCCAATGGGCGGATCTTGTTCTTCACCCGCCCGCATCAAGCGAAAACGGCACTGGCACTCGATGCCAGTCTGGCCGGGCTCGGCCCTGCTCCCGAAGAATTGGAGACGTTCTGCGATGTTGCGGAGGCGCTCTATCGCGTCAACTCGCAGAACACCGATCCTGACGGAGTCGTCCTCGACTGCCTGCTGGTTCTCGACGACTTGGTGCGCGCGACCAAGCTGCACATGCCCGACCGCTATCAGGGAATCTTGACCGAGTTGGCGGCACGACTGACCGAAGGCGCGCAGTTGCGAAACATCTTCACCAATAGTGCCCTGCGGGAGCACGTGGAAGACGCCCTGTTATGGTGCGTCGGCGCCGTGACCGTAAAAGCCCGGATGATAACTGAGTGACCGCAGCTTCAACGGTATCGGGCGTTTCGATGGAGAAGCACGGAACAAGCCATCGGCCGCGCATCGCCTCGGTGCTCTCCTATGCAATCCTGCTCGGCGGAATTCTCACCATCGCCGTCACGCTTTACATGGTGGTAGTCAGCTATTCGAGCCTTCCGTACTGGGACGGTTGGACGCAGGTCGGAGTTGCAGCGACCGGCCAGAATCCGCTTTCTCCGGTGTGGCTGTGGCACCAGCACAATGAACACAGACTGGTCATTCCAAAGCTGTTTCTGGCGACGGACCTGCGCCTCTTTCAAGCCCGGCAAGTGTTTCTCCTGGCGAGTATTTTTGTAATTCAATTGCTGCATTTGGGCTTACTCAGCTGGAGCATGCGCGTACTAGGCGGCTGGCGCGGAGCCCTGTGGCGCTCGGGCGTCGGGTTGGCCGCGTTCTGCCTCTTTTGTCCCACGCAATGGCAGAACTTCGTGTGGGGCTTTCAAGTTTGTTTCGTGTTGCCGCAACTATTCGCGACTCTGTCATTTGTTGCGCTGTTGCTTTACTGGATGGAATCACAACATTCCTCTGACAAACTAACTTCGTCGAAGTTTCTTATCGTGTCGATCATGTCAGCTCTGGGAGCAAGCTACTCCCTGGCCAATGGAAATCTTCTCTGGCCATTGCTGGTTGGCGCAGCTCTGTACCTGCGATTGCGGGGCACAGCTGTTTTAAGCCTTGCCGTCGCCGGTGCGGTTAGCATGGGGGTTTATTTTTATCATTATGCTCGTCCGCCGGGACATGCAGACCCTATCAGCTCCCTGGGCGTGCCGTTGTCGCTGTTGAAATATTGGGCAGCGTATTTTGCCGGCTCCTGGACGCACCACAATATCCGCGCCCCTGAAGTCATCGCGATGGCAGCTCTGGCAATCGTCGTAATGACTCTTTTTCTTCCGGCCCTGTCTTACGCTCGCGTCTTTCGTGCCTTTGCCCTTCAACTGGTGCTCACCATGATTTTCTGTGCAGGGACAGCCTTTATCACGGCGGCGGGGAGATTGAATTTTGGTCTTTACCAGGCTCTCTCTTCGCGGTACCAGACGATCGCACTTCTCTTCTGGTGTTGTCTGGGCCTACTACTGCTGGGATCGACGTTCGCGCGTCCCCGGCTGCGTTACTCCTTCCTGGTTGCCCAGATCTGCCTGCTGGCGATATTCGTGAGGGGAGCAGCACTCGCCCGTTATCCAATCAGACAGGCACGACAGCAAGGTTTCGAACTCAACGTGGCGGCCGCTGCGCTACTGACGAATGTCAATGACCTCGGCCAGTTGAAGCAGGCCTATTCCATACCGGATGTGTTGTTGATGATAGCTCGTTATATGAGAGCGAATCGGTTGTCTGTGTTCTCAGGTAGCTTTCCTTCTCAACTAGGGAAGCCCCTGGAGTCGGTTTTTCCGCTCGCAGCCTTCGATGACTGTGCGGGAGCATTAGAGTCGACTGTCGACCTCGAAGAAAGTACGGGGCCAGGACTTCGAATTATGGGTTGGGTTTGGGATCGCAAACACGGCGAAACTCCCGCCCAGATCGTGGTTACGACCGACGGCATCATTACCGGACTCGGTGCGGTTGGAGAATGGCGGCAGCAGGTTCCAGATGTGAAGCCCAGGCCGTCGACCGGCTACATCGGATATGTCGGGTACCTGCCGCATCCGCCGCCAGGTGCGCTCGTGAACCTCTATGCCATCTCGCGCGGCAGTGCGCCCACTGCCTGTTACTTCGCAACCAAGTAGCTTTGAAAGTAATCCAGGGCCCTTCTCAAAAAGGCGAAAGATTGGCGAAAGTCAGGGAAACCTTTTACAATCTTTTTTATGGCTGTGGGGGAGAGTCCGGTCGCGCTAGCCTGGGCGCATCCACTGGTGGCGGAGTGGTTCGTGTCGCGCTTCGGCACGCCGACGGAACCGCAGGAGCAAGGCTGGCCTGAGATTCTGGCACGTCGCACCACGCTGATCTCGGCGCCTACCGGTTCGGGAAAAACGCTGGCCGCGTTTCTTATCTGCATTGACAGGTTGGTTCGCAAAGCTCTGCAAGGCGAACTGCGTGATCGCACAGAGGTTCTCTATGTCTCTCCACTGAAGGCGCTGGGCAACGACATCCAGAAGAACCTTGAGGTGCCGCTGGGCGAGATCCTCGCGCTCGCCGCTGAACGCGGCCTGCTGATGCCCGAGATTCGCACTGCCGTGCGGACCGGCGACACGCTCGTGAAAGAGCGCCGCGAGATGCTGAAGCGCCCGCCGCACATCCTGGTTACAACGCCGGAGTCGCTATACATCCTGCTCACGGCGAACAGCAGCCGCGCCATCCTGCGCGATGTGGAGACGGTGATCGTGGATGAAATTCACGCGGTCGCCGATGACAAGCGCGGCGCCCACCTGACGCTTTCGCTGGAACGGCTCGACCTGCTCGCGAATCGACCGATGCGCATCGGACTCTCCGCTACGCAGAAACCAATCGAGGAGATCGCGCATTTTCTCACCGGCGCAGACCGGCCCGCTCCGGCGATTGTAAACATTGGCCATCGGAGAAAGATTGATCTCGCAGTTGAGGTTCCTCCGTCAGAACTGGGACCGATCGCCAGCAACGAAATGTGGGGCGAGATTTACGACCGCATCGCGGAGCTGGCGTTGCAACATCGCTCCACGCTGGTCTTCGTGAACACGCGGCGGCTGGCCGAGCGGGTTGCGCTGCACTTGGGCGAACGCATCGGCGAAGACCTGGTTGCGGCGCACCACGGCAGCCTGGCGCGCAAGTTGCGCCTTACCGCCGAGCGCAAGCTAAAGAATGGTGAGATCCGCCTGCTGGTGGCGACCGCTTCGCTGGAGCTGGGGATCGACATTGGCACCGTCGATCTCGTTTGCCAGATCAATTCACCACGCTCAATCGCCGTCACATTGCAGCGGGTTGGGCGTTCTGGACACTGGCGCGGCGCTATTCCCAAGGGACGGCTATTCGCCACCACCCGCGACGACTTGGTGGAATGTGCCGCCACCGTGCGCGCCATCCAGCATGGCGATCTTGATCGCATTCAGGTCCCGGCGGCGCCGCTCGACATCCTGGCGCAGCAGATTGTTGCCATGTGCAGTTGCGAGGACTGGGACGAAGACGCGCTGTTCGATTGCGTGCGCCGCGCGTATCCCTATCGCGAGCTGCGTCGCGAAGAGTATGACCGTCTTCTCGAAATGCTGTCGCAGGGGATCGCCGCCCGGCGCGGCCGCTATGGCGCGTATCTCTACCGCGACATGGTGAACCGGCGTCTGCGCGGGAGGCGTGGAGCACGGCTTGCGGCCATCACCAGCGGTGGGGCCATTCCGGAGACCGCGCTGTTCACCGTGGTCGTGCAGCCGGAGGAAATCGTCGTGGGCACGCTCGACGAAGACTTCGCGGTGGAGAGCAACGCCGGCGATATCATGCTGCTCGGCAACACCTCGTGGCGCATTCACCGCGTTGAGTCCAACTCCGGACGGGTGCTGGTCGAAGATGCCCATGGTGCTCCGCCCACGATTCCGTTCTGGCGCGGCGAAGCTCCCGCCCGCACCGACGAACTGTCTCATCATGTCGCCGAGTTGCGAGAGCGTGTGAGTGCACTGCTGCCGAACACGGCTCCGCTACCGGTGCCGGGACATCCAGAACTCACCGCCAACGAAGAGTGCGCAGCCCAAGATGCCCGTCTGCGTGGAATCGACTCCAGTCCCGAGGTGCAGAGCGCGGTCGCCTGGCTGAAGGACGAATGTGGGCTCGACGATGCCGGTGCCGAGCAACTGGTCGAGTACATCATCACCGGTCGCGCGGTGCTGGGTGAGGTACCGACGCAGCAGACGATCATTGCCGAGCGCTTCTTCGATGAAGGCGGCGGGATGCAGCTCATCATCCACGCGCCATTCGGGGGCCGCGTGAACAAGGCGTGGGGATTGGCGCTGCGCAAGCGTTTCTGCCGCTCCTTCAACTTTGAACTACAGGCTGCCGCGACGGACAACGGGCTGAACATCGCTCTGGCCGAGCAACACAGCTTTCCCCTCAGCGACGTCTTTCACTATCTGCAAACCGAGACGGTGCAGGAGATTCTGGAGCAGGCCGCGCTGGCGTCGCCGATTTTCGCCACGCGCTGGCGCTGGGATGCGAACCGCTCCCTGGCGTTGCTGCGCTTCCAGGGTGGCAAGAAAGTCCCGCCACAAATTCAGCGCATTCGCAGCGACGATCTTCTCGCCTCGGTCTTTCCCGATGTTGCCGCGTGCCAGGAAAACATCGTCGGCGACATTCAGATTCCCGATCATCCCCTCGTCCACGAAGTGATGAAGGACGTGCTGACCGAGGCCATGGACATCGAAGGTTTGCGGCGGGTGCTGGAGGGAATTCGCGATGGGACGATTCGCTGCCTCGCCGTCGATACGCCAGTCCCGTCTCAGTTCTCACATGAGATTTTGAACGCCAATCCTTATGCGTACCTCGACGATGCTCCTCTGGAGGAGCGTCGTGCGCGTGCGGTGCAAATGCGTCGCGTCTTGCCGGAAGCCGTGTTGCAAGAAGTGGGCAGGCTCGATCAGGCGGCCATTGCCCGCGTTCGCGAGGAGGCGCGGCCCGATGTTCGTGACAGCGATGAACTGCACGACACCCTGCAAACCCTGGTCGCTCTCCCAGAAGAGATTGGCGATCCCGAATGGCAGGACGCCGTTGAGAGATGGACGCCGTTCTTGGCCGAACTAATGGAGGACTGGCGCGTTTTGCGCGCGCAGGTCAATGAGCGGCGCTATATCGTCGCGTCAGAGCGAGCGAAAGATTTTGCATTGATCTTTCCGGACGCGAAGTTCGGGGTTGTGCCTCCCGACCTGCCACCCATCGCGGCCTCGCGCGATGACGCCCTGCTTGCAATGGTGACGGGCTGGATGATGCACACAGGACCAGTCACATCGGCAGCGCTGGCGTACTGGTTCGGGCTTCCGGCTGCTGACGTGGAGAGGTCTCTGCTGCGCCTTGAAGCCGCGGGATCCATTCTGCGGGGAAACTTTACTGGAGCGGCTACGGGCAACGAGCCGCAAAACGCCGAGTGGTGCGATCGCCGGCTGTTAGCGCGCATTCATCACCTTACCGTCGCCACGCTGCGCAAGCAGGTCGAACCGGTGACGGCAGCGCAATTCATGCGTTGGCTATTACGCTGGCAGCACGTTGCCCCGCAGGCGCAACTAAGCGGCGAGCGAGGATTGCTGGAGGCTGTGCGTCAGTTACAGGGTTTCGAAATTCCGGCGAACGCGTGGGAGAAGCAAGTTCTCTCTTCGCGCATGAACAAGTACGATCCGGCAGAACTCGATCAGCTTTGCCTTACCGGCGCCATCGGCTGGGGCAGGCTGTCGCCGCATCCTGCCACGCTGGAGGATTCAGGCGAAGGCCGGCGTCGCGTGGTCCCCACCAGCGTTGCGCCGATCACTTTCTTCGTCCGTGAAGATTCCGATTGGATGCAGCCGCGGCTGGCTGAAGAAGAGCAGAGTTACGAACGCGTGCTAAGCGAAGGTGCGCGAACTGTGCTTGAGTTCCTGCGGCGGCGTGGCGCATCGTTCTTTGCCGACATCGTGCGCGGCACGGGCAAGCTGAAAGCCGAGATCGAAACTGCGCTCTGGGAACTGGTTGCCGCGGGGATAGTCACGGCCGACGGTTTCGACAATCTGCGCTCCCTCATCAACCCGAGGCGCCGGAACGCCGTGGGCGCACCGAAGATCGCTCGCCCACGCCATACCGCAGGCCGCTGGTCGCTGCTGTACCCGGGGGAAAGTAATGACCGCAACAAGATGGTCGAAGCCACTTGCTGGATGTTGCTGCGGCGCTACGGAGTAGTCTTCCGTGAGGTACTGGCGCGCGAGTCGAACCTGCCGAAGTGGCGGGAAGTGCTGATCGCATTCCGACGTCTGGAAGATCGCGGCGAAGTCCGCGGCGGACGGTTCGTCAACGGCTTCCTGGGCGAACAGTTCGCTTTACCGGAAGCGGTCGAGTCGCTGCGGGCCATGCGCAACCTGCCGGTGAGTGGTGAAACCGTGACCATCTCCGCTGCCGATCCCCTGAACCTGGTGGGCTTCATCGTTCCCGGCGAGCGCGTGCCGGCCATCTCGGGCAAGTACGTCAGCTTCCGCGACGGCGTTGCTTTTGAACCGGAGGAGCGCGCGCCTGTTCTCCGCGAGGCCGCCGCGCAATGATGCCGGAGCAATTGGTCGAAGGAATCGACTATTACATCGAGAACGGATTCGTGGTTTTCACTGCGCACTACCTGCGCAATCGCGGTTACTGTTGCGAATCAGGATGCCGCCACTGCCCATACGGCTTCGCAGATAAGAGAGGCGAAGAAGCGGGCCACACCTCTGATTCCAGCCCAAAGGGGAAAGCGGGCCAATAGCCCGCCTGTTCCCAGTTCCCGAAGACAGCCTACCCCATGGTATGAACGTGCTCCGGCGTGATCTTGTAAAGCACGCGCTGCTCGCCCGGTTGCGCGAACGGATACTTGTCCTTCCCCAGATACTTCTTCGCCATCTTGTCGATGTGCTGGGTCGCGCCCTCCTGCGTGATCTCGTGTACGCGCCCGCGAATTCCGAGATAGCGGTAAGGGTTTTCAGGATCAAGAATAGCGATAGCCACGCGTGGGTCGCTCCGAACGTGTTTATCTTTCGCGCGGCCGACAGCCGAGTTTACCCAGATGTCACCATTCTGGAGGTCCACCCAAACCGGCGTAGTGTGGGGGCTGCCGTCGGGCAGCAGCGTAGTAAAGCTGCCGAATGCGGGTTTCTGGAAGAGGTCGAGATAATTCTCAGGAATGGAAACGGACATACTTATCTCCTTACGGGCTTCAGAAAGATGCGAGGCCGGAACGCAGCGATTGGATTCCCGAACTATTGTACGAGGTGCACAGATTTATGGTTTACCCTTGACGAACTCCGGCTGCCGGCCTTCGCCCCACGGGTTGTAAGTCTGCACGAAAGATCATGCGGTCGCGGATCGTCGGGTGGTCCCAGGCCCAAAACTCGGCGAGCTTGCCGACATACGGATAATCGAGCGAGCGCTCACCCAGAATCTGAAACGCCTGTGCCGCCGCAAGCGACGCATCGGGCACCAATCCGTGGATGACCTCCAACCCATATTGGTCAGCCTGGTGCTCATAGTAGCGCGATCCGGCATTGAAAGCCGGTGTGGCCAGAAACGTGAGCACTGAGATGATAAGGACCAACAGCGGAAGAGAAGCCCAATCGCTCAGGTCCCGTATGCCCCATCGCTGCCCGAAACGAGTCACCATCCAGTTCGCCAGCCTATAGCCGAGGTAGTACAAGACCAGGAGCTGCAGCAGCAGTAGCGTCAATCCCTTGGCAATGTGGTGAAGCACGTAATGTCCCATCTCATGTCCGAAGACGAACAGAGTCTGCGGCGTGGTCATGTGCTCCATGGTCGTGTCCCACACCACAACGCGTTTGGTTACGCCGAAGCCGGTGACGTAAGCGTTCAACTCTGTAGTCTTCTCGCTGGCTTTCATCTCGAACATGCGTTGCGGCGGGATCTGCATTCCCGCGCGGTGCACGACACGTTCGATCTGTGCCACCAGGTCGGCATGATGATCGGTGAGCGGCTCGAACTTGTTAAACAGCGGCTCGATCCAAACGGGAGTAACAAAAATGAAGAAAATGACGCTGGGGATTGTTGCCAGCCAGAAATAGAACCACCAGCGGCGTGGGCTGAGACGTATCGCGGCATACAGCCCCCATCCCACAAAGCTCGCAATTAGGAATCCGAGCAGTAGGCCTTTTGCCCAGTCCCAGAGCCACGAACCCCAGCGCTGCACTGAGAGTCCGTACTGCAGGCTGATGTGATGCTCATAACTATCGAAGGGAAGCTGCGCTGACTGCAACACGAGGACGAAAAGCGACATCACAATAACGGCTTGCACGATGCGAAAGCGCGAGGCCCGCACTGCCCAGTCCCGCAGTCTCACGCCGAAGCGCGTCCGCAGCATCAGATAGAGGATTAGAAAAGCCCAGGCCGTGGTGACGAAGTAAAGCGTACCGGTCATCAGGTAGAGGGCGTACGCTTTCTCCAGCTTGTCCGGAGGCAGACTGTATTGCAGGAGGGGATGTGATCTGGCTGTGTTAGCTGCGGTTGGCGAATCTTGTTGGGCGATAGCGGCAACGGGCAGAACCGAGACGCAAAGGACCACCATCAAAGTAAGGCGGACGAATGTCCGGAAATTGCCACGCATGAAGGTCCTGTGGGGCCGGAAAGAGGCAAAGTTTAGCATCGCCCGCGCGACCGATGGAAGCGGTTTTCAGACGCCGCTGGCTTTGTGGGCAACGACGTGGTCGTTCATCCCTCATGTTTTCAGGTAGTTGAAGCCTAATGCCCAAACTTCATCAACTCCAAGAAATTCAGTAGGTTAACGCTGGTTTTTCCTTGACATTTCCACAGGCGGGCGTAGCATAAAGCTATCACCTCCGATCCGCTTCAGGATCGAATGGGCTCGAGGCCAAGGAAATGTCACCGCTCCTTGGCAGCGGGCCCATTTTAGTTTGGCAAGCCGACAAGGCGCTGATCGGAGACACGTACAATAGCACCTGCTTTTCTCTGATTCATGAATGCCAGAATTCTGTTTGCCTTGGGACTCTTTTTCTGCCTGACGCCGTGGGCCTCGCCGCCTTTGGCGCTGCTTGCCGGTCTCATCTTCGGAGCGATCTCTACCCACCCGTACAAGTCGGAATCAAGAACGCTTTCCAGGGTATTGCTCCAGTCAGCCGTCGTGGGCCTGGGCTTTGGGATGAATCTGCAAGAGGTAGTACGCGCTGGGAGAAGTGGTTTTCTCTATACCGCCTTGGGCATCGCCTTCGCGATGGTTGCAGGGACGCTGCTGGGAAGGGTGCTGTCGGTCCATCCTCGGCCCGCATTCCTTATCTCGACAGGCACGGCGATATGCGGCGGAAGCGCCATTGCCGCGGTGGGTCCCATCGTCGGCGCAAGTGAAGACGAGATGTCGGTTTCGCTGGGAACGGTTTTCCTGCTTAATTCCATCGCGCTGCTGACCTTCCCGTCCATTGGCTTGATGCTGAAGCTTTCGCAAAGTCAATTTGGACTGTGGGCGGCGCTGGCGATCCACGATACCAGCTCGGTCGTTGGAGCTTCAGCGAAATATGGTGCGGTGGCGCTGGCTGTGGGAACTACCGTGAAGCTGGCGCGCGCGTTGTGGATCGTGCCCATGTCAGTCGGGACAGCCGCGGTCAAGGGCAGCAAGACCCGTATTCAGTGGCCGTGGTTCATCCTGTTCTTCTGCCTGGCGGCGGTGGCGAACACCTACCTGTCTCCCGGCGCAGCCGCATATCACTTTCTATTCAATGCCGGCAAACTGATGTTGGTCATTACCCTGTTCTTGATCGGGGCAAGTCTTTCGCCGGCGGCCTTGCGTAAGGTCGGTCCGCGTCCGCTGCTGCAAGGCGTACTGCTGTGGATTGTGGTCGCGGTGGCGAGCCTGCTGGCCATTCGCGCCGGATGGATCAGCATCTAGGCCTAGCTGCTGACTTCCAACACCTGCGACAGCTCTTCCCATTCCACCATCAGGGGTTTGAGTTCGTCACGGCGTTTGGCCAGCAGATCGGTCCAGTGCGCCGTTTCCTGCGCACTGACAAACGACTGCAACTCGCGTTCGCACTCCGCAATGCCGTCCTCCAGCCGTGCGATGTCTTCTTCGATCCGGTGATGGCGTTCCTGCATCTGTTTCAGTTTGATGGGATTGATGCGCTTCTTCGATTGCGCCTTCTGTTCCACATAGCCCGGGACATCCGACAATGTGGGAGCCCAGTTCACGCTGCCGCTGCCATCTGCCGATCCCAGAACGTCCACAGACGAAGTCTCGCGCTGCTTGCGCCACAGGTAGTCCTCATAATTCCCGGGGAAGACCTCGACGCGACCGCCACCGATCTCGAAGACGCGCGTGGCCAGCTTGTCGATGAAGTAGCGATCGTGGGAGACGAAAACGACCGTGCCGTTGTATTTTTCCAGCGACTCGAGCAGCACGTCTTTGGCGCGCATATCGAGATGGTTGGTCGGCTCGTCGAGCAGCAGGAAGTTTGAGGGATGCAGCAGCATTCGCGCCAAGGCGTAACGATTGCGCTCGCCGCCAGACAGCACGCCGATGGGCTTGAAAACATCGTCTTCGGAGAACAAGAAGCATCCCAGCAGGCCGCGCAACTCGCTCGTGGTCTTCTGCACGGCAACGTCGGAGAGGTCGTCGAGCATCCGCCGCGTGGGGTCGAGCTCCTTATACTGGTCCTGCGCAAAATAATCAGGCTCGACATTGTGGCCATGCTGTAGCGTGCCCGCAGTGAGCGGCTCGATGCCGGTCAGCAGCTTAATGAGCGTTGACTTGCCGGCGCCGTTCACGCCCGACCAGGGCAATACGGTCTCCGCGCTGAATCGTGAAGCTTACGTCGCGAAACACTTCTTTCGTTCCGTAGCTCTTCGCCAGCCCGAGCACTCCACCACCACGCGTCCGCTGGGTTTCGGCTGCGGAAACGTGAAGTGGATCGTCTTTTCCTCGGGCGGAATCTCGATGCGCTCAATCTTTTCCAGCTCTTTGACCCGGCTCTGTACCTGCTTCGCCTTCGTAGCCTGGTAACGAAAGCGGTTGATGAAGGCCTCGAGCTGCTCGATGCGCTCGCGCTGGTTCTTGTAGGCGGCAACCAGCGAATCCCGGCGCTCCTGCTTCTGCTGCAAATACTTCTCGTAGTTCCCGCTGTAGAACTGCACGCGCTTGTTCCAGATCTCAGCAATGCGATCGACGGTCACGTCCAGGAAGTAGCGGTCGTGCGAGATGAGCACGTACGCGTACGGATAACCAAGCAGATATTGCTCAAGCCAATTGCGGGTTTCGAGATCAAGGTGGTTCGTCGGCTCATCGAGCAGCAGCAGATCCGGCTTCGCCAGCAGCAACTTGGCAAGCGCAATGCGCATCTGCCAGCCGCCGGAGAACTCTTCCGTGTAGCGCGTCCAGTCTTCCTTAACGAACCCCAGGCCATCGAGGACGGTGCCCACCTGCGAATCCAGAGCGTAGCCGTCCTTCACGCGAAACTCGCCGGAGATGCGCTGATAGCGGTCCGCCACCTGCGCGTATTCGCTGGAGGTGTGATCGAGCTCGCCCATCTTGTGAGCGAGGTCTTCCATCTCCTGCTCGAGCGCGCGCAGGTTGCTGAACACGGACATGCATTCGTCGAAGACGGTGCGGCCGGAAAGTTGCAGGCCATCCTGCGGCAGGTAGCCATAAGTCGTGTTCTTTGCCGGAGTGATGCTGCCGTAGTCGAGCGACTCCATGCCGCCGAGAATCTTCAGCAGCGTCGATTTCCCCGTGCCGTTGGCGCCGACCAGGCCAACGCGTTCGCGCGGCGTGATCAGCCAATCCAGGTTGTCGAAGAGGAGTTTGGGGCCGAAGCGTTTGCCGGCAGAAGAGAGCTGAATCATGTTAAAGCGTCAGTTGCTCTTCTTCTGTCCCCGCAGGATGTGGTCGTCAATCGGTTTGCGGCCGGCAAAACCTTCCTGCGTCCCGTGCCAGTGCGTGATTTTCTTTTCTCCCAGCTTCCAGCAGAGCAGGATGACGTCATCGCCCACGATGCAGGGGAAATCGAGCAGGCCGATGTCGAGGTCCTTCACCTGCACGCCGGTCGCGTCAATTTCGGCGACGGAGTCCTTGGCGCGCTGCACGGCCTTCTCGCGCTCGGCCTTGCGCCGCGCAACCGAGACGATGTCAACCAGCGTTCCACCATTAACGAAAACGCGGTTGGCCAGCGATTGCATCTCGCCGTCAACTTCCTCGATGAGCGCTTTGGCCTGCATGGCAGAGCGCAGCAATGACTCCAGAACGGGCAACAGGGTCTGGGCTTCCGATACTGTGAACGTGCGCGCCATATCGATACTTTCCAACTTTGCTTGTGCCTTGCGGCGATGGAGAATGCGGCGGCGGTATTCCCGCAGGTCCGACCAGGACCGGGGAATGCGCCGAAGATATTTTTCCCGAGGACGCTTGCGAACAATCATTGGATCTCTAACATCCTATCAAGAGCCACGCGTGCCCACCTCTTTACATTATCTTTTACTTTGATCTGATTGACGATGTTTCCTTCGATCAAATTCTCCAGCGCCCAGCATAGGTGCTGGGGCGAGATGCGGAACATCGTCGTACACAGGCAGCCGGAATCGTCGAGGGTGATCACCCGCTTGTCCGGATTGTCCTTCGCCAGACGGTTCACCAGGTGAATCTCCGTTCCGATGGCGAACGAGGTTCCGGCCGGCGCTTGCTCCACAACTTTGATGAGGTGGTCGGTCGAGCCGATGTCGTCAGCCTTCTGGCAGACCTCCCAACGGCACTCGGGATGCACGATCACCTGGATGCCAGGATAGTTTGCCCGGACCTTGTCCACATGCTCGGGCAGGAAGCGCTGATGCACCGAACAATGACCCTTCCACAAAATCACTTTAGCTTTGCGCAGCCGGTCGAGGCTCTGCCCGCCTTGCAGCATGTACGGGTCCCACACCACCATTTCGTCCAGCGGGATACCGCGCGCGAAGCCGGTGTTGCGGCCCAGATGCTGGTCGGGCAGGAAGAAGATCTTTTCGTTGCGGCGGAACGCCCATTCGAACGCGCCCTTGGCGTTGGTCGAGGTACAGACCAGGCCCCCACGCTCGCCACAGAACGCCTTGATCGCCGCGGTGGCGTTCATGTAGGTGATGGGAGTGATGCCGTTGCCTTCGTCGTTCGTCAGCCCGAGGTTCACGAACTGCTCCCAGGCGTCCTCCACCTGCGTAATGTCGGCCATATCGGCCATCGAGCAGCCGGCGTTCAGGTCGGGGAGGATGACTGCCTGCCCCGGCCGCGCCAGGATGTCGGCGCTCTCCGCCATGAAGTGCACGCCGCAAAATACGATGTAACTGCCTTTGGCCTGCGCCGCCATCTGAGAGAGGCGGTAGGAATCGCCGCGATAATCGGCGAAGCGCACGACTTCATCGCGCTGATAATGATGTCCGAGGATGACGCAATCGCTGCCCAACGTTCGCTTGGCAGCCGCAATGCGGCTGTCCATGGAGCGGTCTGGGAGTACGAGATAGTTTTCGAGCGAGCAGGATACCGCTTCTGTAATCGGTGCCGTAGCCACTGTTTGTCTCTGCCTTCAGCTCCAGCCACGCGCGTCCGTTGCATTCGGAAGGCACGTTCTGGAACGGGGATGTTGAAAGCTGACCTGCGGCTCCAGTAGATCCACTACCCGCCGTGGCGGGCCCGACCTACGGGGTTGTTGAAGCTGCAAGTTGACGCTTCTTTACTTTTCACTTATTCGATGACCCGCACAGCGCATTCGTTACAAAAACAAGAACCGCGCCTCACCCGACGCGGACGCTGGCTGCATCGAACAGAACTATTGTGGCGCGTTGGAGAGGATAAATGCAAGGAGAGAGTTGTTCGTCACCCCCCGATATGCACCATCGTTCTTGACGCCGGTACAAACCCCGGCTCGCCGATGTGGTGTCGCTCTTCCTTGTGATCTACAGCGCGAAGAATAAACTCGACCATTTCTTCGTCACTCGCGCCCCTCAGCATCAATGCTGCCAGATCGTGCTCGCGAACGGAGAACAGGCAGGTGCGAATCTTGCCATCCGAGGTGACGCGCACGCGGCTGCAATGCCCGCAGAAGGGATGGGAAACCGGGGCGATAATGCCAATCTCTCCGACGCCGTCCTCGAAGACGTAGCGTCGCGCCGTCTCGCTGTGCGCGTGCCCGATTTCGCGCAACGGCATGAACTCAGCCATCCGGCGGACGATCTCGTCCAGCGTCACCACAATCTCCGGCGACCAGACACGGTCTTCTTCCAGCGGCATGAATTCGATGAAGCGGACGGCCACGCCTTCCTCGCGTGCGAAGCGGCCGAATGCGGTGATCTGGTCATCGTTGAAGCCACGCAGAAGTACGCAGTTTACCTTCACGGGATTGAGTCCAGCACGTTGCGCGGCGCGGATTCCAGCCAGCACGCGATCGTAGCCGTTTGGTACGCGCGTGATGCGCGCGAACTCCCCGCGATCAACCGCGTCCATCGAAACCGTAACGCGGGTCAATCCGGCGTCAGCTAAGGGTTGCGCCATTTCAGCCAACAGATGGCCATTCGTAGTGATAGCAATGTCGAGAGGCTCGCTTTCTGGTGTGCGCATGCAGCCCAGTTCGGCCACCATTTTCACGATACCCTTACGCAGCAGCGGCTCGCCGCCGGTGAGACGGACCTTGGTGATCGCCCAATCCAACGAAGATGCGGGCGATACGGAGGTAGTCGGCAATGGGCATCTCGGGAAATTGCGGCCCGTCGTTGCCTGACCGGCAATACACGCACTTGTAGTTGCACCGATCGGTAATGGATATCCGCAGGTCGCTGATGCGCCGTCCGAATTTGTCAGTAAGAAACACGCTATTCGCTCTTCGCGATTGGCTCTTAGCCATTAGCTTTTAGCCGTTAGCTCGTATGCATTCCAAATGACACTGTCATCCTGAGCGCAGGCGGCCCGCTTTTGGCCGCCGGAGTCGAAGGACCCTAATAACCGCGATGGACAATGTTTCTGTTCATCACTCCAAACTGTTTTTGTGCCGGGGAAAGGTGGGACAGCGCGCGAGCACAACAGCGCCGCTGATCGTTTCCTTTCCAAGCACGGGAGGCGTGGACGTTTCCCTCCACACCCTCGGTTCCGCGAAACTCGCGAAACACCGCCGCCGCAACCTTGGGTTAGCCGTTAGGCTGCGGAGGTCGGAAACAGTACAGCCATTATAGATGCGCACGGCTAAGAGAAAGCAGCACTCAAGAGAGACGAAGCGATGAGCTTGAAGGCGGCACGATTCGGCGAGTGCCTTCAGCGACGACGAAGAAGTGAATGCGAAAAGCAAAAGCGAAAGGCGAAAAGCGAACTGCGGCCCCTCTCACATGCCTTCGTAGTTTGGTC
Source organism: uncultured Acidobacteriaceae bacterium (assembly GCA_963735855.1). Taxonomy (GTDB): domain Bacteria; phylum Acidobacteriota; class Terriglobia; order Terriglobales; family Acidobacteriaceae; genus Bog-257. The sequence continues at coordinate 71,252 of CAVTMW010000014.1, read as the reverse complement.
CCCCGCCGCCCTCGGGCGGGACCCAGGTAATGATCTCGTAGGGGTCCATGATGTCGCAGGTCTTGCAGTGCACGCAATTGGACGGGTTCAGGTGGATTTGCAGACCGCTCGGCGTATCAGGGGCTTCGACCATCTCATACACACTTGCCGGACAGAAGTTCTTGCACGGGTTGCCGAATTCCTTCACGCAGCGCTCGTTGCAGATATCGGTATCGTGAATGACCAGGTGCGCCGGTTGGTCTTCTTCATGCTTAGTGCCCGAGTGATAAACGTCGGTGAGCTTATCGAAAGTGAGTTTTCCGTCGCCTTTTACGGGGCCGATAATGTGCGCATCAGGCCCGCCATCCGCTGCCAGCCGATCGAGAGGCTCCATGCGCTGATGCCCGGCCTCATTGGTATAGTGAGCACGCAACCCGCGTCCACCGGTGAATTGCTGAATACCTGCGTGAAACATCCCGGACAGGAAGCCGTGCTCGAAGCCCTGGTGAAAGTTACGCACCGGCCACAGCTCGGCTTTGATCCAGCTCTGCTCGACACGCTCCTGGAACGTCTCCAGCATGGCAAGCGAGAAATCGTTCTTCACCATGCTGTCAAAGGCTGTCTCCGCCGCCAGCATTCCGCTCTTGATGGCGAGATGGATGCCCTTCAACCGCTGCGAATTTAAGAACCCGGCGGAGTCCCCCAGGACCATCCAACCGTCGCCCGCGAGTGGTGGAATGCACCACCAGCCTCCATACGGCAGGGACTTGGCCCCGTAGCGCACCATCTTTCCGCCCTCTATAAGCTTGGCGATGAAAGGATGCTTCTTGAATTCCTGCAGCACATGTTGCGGGTCGAGGCGCGGGTCGCGATAGTCAAGCCCGGTAACAAAGCCGAGTGACACGAGATTGTCTTTGGAGCCATAAATCCACGCGCCACCGTACTCGTTGAACGTAAGGGGGAAGCCCATGGTGTAGATGACTTCACCCGGAGCGACGCGACCGGCCGGCAGTTCCCAGAGTTCCTTCACGCCGACACCGTAGGTCTGCGGATTACGCTCGCGGTCGAGTTGGAAGCGGTCGATAAGCTGTTTGGTCAGCGAGCCGCGCGTACCCTCGGCCAGGACCACGACTTTGGCCTTCAAGTCGTAACCCGGCTCGAAATTGGATTTCTGCTCGCCGTTCTTGTCCACACCCTTGTCGTCGGTGCGTACACCCACGACGCGTCCAGTCTCAAACAGCAACTCGGAGCCGGCGAATCCGGTGAAGAGGGTGATCCCGGCTTCCTCCACCTTGCTGCCCAGCCACTTGACGAACTTGTTAATCGAGATAACGTAGTTGCCGTGATCGCGCATGGGCGGTGGCGTGATGGGAAACTTGAACTTTCCCGTGCTGGTCAGGTAATAGACGGCTTCTTTGGTAACGGCGGCGTCGAGCGGGGCCTCCTTCTCGAAGCCTGGCAGCAACTCGCGCATGGAGCGCGGATCGAGCAGGGCGCCGGAGAGACAGTGAGCTCCGGCTTCCCGGGCCTTCTCCAGGACGTAGATGTTCTCTTTGGTGAGTGGCGCTTCAGGGTTGGTGGAATTGTGCCCGTCGATGAGCTGCGACAAGCGTAACGCGCACGCCATGCCGGCGGGACCTCCGCCGACGATAACAACGTCTGCTTCCATCACCGGGCGCTCGATGCCAGGAAGCGGCTTACGAAAAACGATCATTAGACCTACCCTGGGATAAGGTCGCTGCTACGGTTGTGTTCCTGACTACATTCTCTTGATTCCGCGTTGAGAACACAACTCGAAAGCGCTGTTACGCAAAAAGAAGGGCGCTAGTTCCTGCGCCCCTTGTAGCTGATATGTGCCTATCTGCGGACAAAAATGTCCATCAGGCGCCTTTCGCCTTTTTCACTTCTTCGATAAGCGGCGGTACGATATCGAACAAATTCCCCACTACGGCCACATCGGCGATCTCAAAGATGGGTGCTTCTGAATCTTTGTTCACGGCGATGATGGTGCGCGCACCCTTCATCCCGACGACATGTTGAATGGCGCCGCTGATGCCGAGCGCCAGATAAAGCTTGGGCGCCACAGTCTGCCCCGAGGAGCCGACCTGGCGGTCCATCGGCAGCCAGCCGGAGTCGCAGATGGGACGCGAAGCAGCGATTTCACCACCCAGCGCGTCGGCCAACTGCTTCGCAATTTCGATGTTCTTCTGCTCCTTGATGCCTCGCCCGACAGCTACGATGATCTCAGCCTGCGTCAGGTCTACAGCCTGTTTCGCCTCTTTGAAGGGGGCCTCGGGCTTGTTGCGCACCACCCCGTCGGCAACATCCAGATTGACGGTTTCGACCGGCGCGGCCGAGCTGCCTTCCTCGACCTTGTCGCCGCGGAAGGCGCCGTTCTGGAAGGTGGCGAAATACGGAGGATCGCCAACGAACGATACATCTGCCACAAATTTGCCCTGGAACATCTGGCGCGTGAAGAGCAGCTTGTCGCCTACGTACTTGTATCCGATTGCGTCGCTGATAAGCGATCGGTTCAATGCGGCTGCCAGCTTGGGAGCGAAGTCGCGCACCTGGTAGGTATGCGGCATCAGCACCAGCCGCGGTTGTTTCTGCTCGAGAAACGGCTTTAGAGCGGCGACGAAGCCGTCGGGCGTGTAGGGCTCCAGCTTCGCCGACTCCAGGTCGTATACCTTGGAGACCTTCTTGCCCGCAATTTCGGCTGCAATTCCGGCCACGCCACTGCCGGCGACGGCTGCCTCAAGCGTCCAGCCGGTTTCGGCGGCAATTGCTTGCGCGCCAGTCAGCGTCTCCCAGGAAACGCGATTCAGTTTGCCTTCGCGTTGCTCCACTACCACCAGGATTGTGTCTGCCATTGGATCCCATTCTTATTTGTCGTGCCGAGCGCTGCTGCGAGGTAAGCTCGGCACGGCTGTAATGAATTCGTTATGACACAGGACTACGCGCCCTCGTAATCTTCATCGCCGCTGCGAAAGCCGGTCAGCGGTTCTTCGCCCGCACACGCGCACCAATCACATTCAGCACCAGGCCTGTCAAGACCAGGGCTGCTGCAATGATCTGGAACCGCGTTTCTCCGAGCTTGGCGCCCGCAGGTTGATAGAACATTACCAGGAATGCAAACAGCACCATGACCCAGCCGATGACCATAAGGGCTGCGCCGATCTCACGTTTCTCTTCCGATGGCATAGCCGACTCCTACCCTCCGACTCGCCACTCCCTCTACCCAAAACTTAACGCGCACAGGCCAGCGTCTCGATCCAGAAAAAACCTCAGCTCACTTGTCGCTCTTCCTCTTCTTCCCGCCGCTGTTGCACCAGCGTGCGCTCCAAGTCGCGCCGGCCCAATCGGGTCGGCCCGACGGCGCGCCGGTAGCGTGTCCCCATAACTACCAGCACTAGCCCAAGCGCGCCTTCAATGCCCAGCCAGATCGGCCAAAACCATGAACCGTTGCGCAAGCTGATGAAGAAAAATATTCCCAGCCCGGCATCCATCCACAACAGAATCCAACCCAGCGTCAGCAGGATGGAACCGAGTTGGCGATTCTCGACGGTGTTGTCTATAGCGACCTGATCGCGATCAAATCCCGGCATAACCAGAGCTCCTCTCGTCATGACTTCAGCCCTTTTAGATGCCGATTTATGACCAGGTTGCCAAATATCAAGGAAGCTCACGCCGGAAAGGCGCTCAGCGCCAACCAACCCCAACTCTAAAAAGATCAGGAACGCAGCCTCTGGCTGCGCAGCGGCATAGCCGCTTGCCGTCGCTCTAAATCACCCGCATTTCATTGCGCAACTTGTCCACCAGCTTCTTGGCGATCTCCGCCGGAGGTCCTTCCAGTACTTCGGTTTTCTTCGTCTTTTGCGGAACGTACAGCTTCTCAATACTTCTGCAGGTTCTCGCCGAGCGCCGATTTGACTTCGTCGAAGCTCACTTTCTTCAGCGGCTTGTTCTTTGCCTGCTTGATCCCGATCAGCGTGGCGTAACGTAGTTTGTTGATGCCGGACTGAATGGTGAGCACCGCCGGCAGCGGCATGTCAACGAATTGGAAGAAGCCGGCCTCGAGCTCGCGCTTCACCCGGATTCCGCTGTCGCTCTTCTCAATCTGCATGATGATGGTGGCGTGCGGCCAGCCCAGCAACTCGGCCAGTATCACCCCGGTCTGGGCAAAGCCGTAGTCGTCCGATTGCAGCCCGGTGAAGACGAGATCGAAATTCTCATCCTTCACCGCCGTTGCAAATGCCTTCGCCGTGTTGAAGGCGTCGAGGGTGACGAAGCCGTCGCCTTCGAGATGAATGGCGCGATCCGCGCCCTTGGCCAGCGCTTCCCGCAACACCTGCTGCGCCCGTGCCGGGCCGCTGGTGATCACCACCACTTCGCCGCCGTGTTTTTCCTTCTGGCGCAACGCCTCTTCCAGAGCGTAGGCGTCGGGTTCGTTCACTTCGTAGGAAACATCTTCGCGAATCCACGTGCCGCCCTCATTCAGCTTGAGCGGCGCGTCCTTCTGCGGAACCTGCTTCATGCAGACCAGGATCTTCACCCGGCACTCCTTCCGGCACACAGATGCGCATCACGCATGTGGGCAAACAGGCGAGTATAAATGAGCGGCGGGGAGTTGGGAAATTGATGAGCGATGAGAGTTTCAAAACGGGAATGCGAGGATGACTGCCGCGGTACAGCGCAGCAGTCATTCGCAAGAAGTCACTGTGCGATCAGGCAGACCGTTCGCCCTCAAGAAGCTTCTTCTTCCGCTCCACGCCCCAGCGGTATCCGGCAAGGTCGCCGTCGTTGCGCACTACGCGATGACATGGCACCGCCAGTGCCACTGGGTTGGACGCGCAAGCGCGAGCCACTGCGCGAACGGCTTGTGGGTCGCCGATCTCGCGCGCGACCTCGGTATAGCTGCGAGTCTCGCCCCGCGGAATCTGGCGCAGCGTCTCCCAGACCTTCTTCTGAAAAGCGGTAGCGCGCACGTCTAGCGGCAAGTCAACAATTGTGTTCTCTCCGCGAAGACTGGCCAGCAACGGCTCGATATACGCATTCATCGTAGCATCGTTGCGATGCAGTGTAGCAGCGTGGAACTCTTCACGCAGGTCGCTCTCCAACTCAGTTGCGCTCTCGCCAAAGCGCACGGCACACAGTCCGCGTTCGGTCGCAGCCACCAGCATTCGCCCCAGCGGAGTAGGAGCAATGGCGAAAGTGATGGTTACGCCCGCGCCTCCGCGGCGATACGTACCGGGCGTCATGCCCAGTTGCTGGCTGGCGTTTTCGTAGAGCCGGCTGGGCGAGCTGAAGCCCGCGTCGTACAGTGCGGTCGTCACGTCTTCTCCTTTGCGCAGTCCGGTTTTCATGTGCTGCATGCGGCGAGCGGACTGGTACTCGCGCGGGCTGAGGCCGGTGGCGCGCTTGAACAGCCGCTGCAGGTGGAACGGGCTAAGCCCGACCCGCTTGCTGAGTTGTGCCAGTGTGACCACTCCCTCAGCGTTGTCGAGCAGTTGCCGAGCCCGCAGCACATACTGTGCTTGCTCGGAAACCTGCGTCGGCTTGCAGCGTAGACATGCACGATACCCGGCGCGCTCGGCCTCACGCGGACCCGCAAAAAATTCCACCGAATCGCGGCGCGGTCTCCGGCTGGGACATGACGGACGGCAGAAGACTCCCGTAGTGCGAACGGCGAAGACAAAGCGGCCATCCTGCCGGGCGTCTCGCGCCAGTACTTGTTGCCATTTGTTCTGAAGTTCGGTTTGCATGTTCCGAGAGTAGCCCTGCCGGCTGGGCGCCGCTATCCGGCCCTTGCGCGCAAAGCGTTTCGCTGCGGCAGTCGAACTAGTCCCAGTTTTTCTCATGCTCCCAAATATCGTGCAGGTTCACCTTCAGTCCCTGTGCATACCAGATATCGAAATTCTCCAGCGCGTAGGGATACTCGAAGTGCCCAACCTTTTCGGCGTGCTCGCTGATCTGCTTGAGATGCTCTCCATTGTTGCCTTCGTTCACCACAATGATGCTCTCACCCGTATAGCCGTGAGTTCCCCAGTACCAGTAGTTCTGATGGAAGCAGATCGCCGGCGGCAATCCATACTTCGGCCCGAAGTAATCAATTGCGCCAGCCTCGCCGAAATTGCTCGCCTTGATCGCGGTCCTGGCCTGCACCTCCGGCGGAAGGCTGTGATAGATCCTCGCTACCTCAGCCACCATCGCCTCCCAGCCGAGTTCATCCGAATAGTACTGCGGCAGGGGCGAGCGCGCGTGGCTGTGCTCGCTGACCGGCGGCGTGAAGTGAATCGCTCGGATGAATCCAAGAAACTGTTCCGGGCTGATGACTGGCGCAATCAGGGGCATGAACACCAGTGCCGGAACCACCAGCACCAGAACGAATATCGGCTTCAGCCAGGCCCGCCGTGTGCGCTCGATCCACCGTTCCCAGACCACAGCCCCAGCCGCGAACAGCATGGGATATGCGGGAGCAACGTAGTAGTCCTTGCCGTGCTTGATCATGAAGAACGCCAGCGTGATCACGTACGCCCAGCCCAGAACGCGGTAGCGCCGCCCCTCGCGGCCAAAGAACAGCCAACCCAGTCCTGCGAGCCATAGCGGGAGGGCGAATGGGTTCACCATCAGGATTTGCTGCAGGATGAATTGGACAGGATTCAGGGCAACGTCGCGGCCGCTGGCGCTGATGTTGTGCATCAACTGTGCAAACGGCCAATCGCGGTGGACGTTCCACAGCAGGTTCGGCAGGCAAATCAGAAGTGTCAGCCCGCCGGCAATCCAGATCCACTTGTGTACGAAAGCCTTGCGCTCCGGCGTGAGCAGTAATCCGACGACAATACCAAACCCGAAGACCGCCATCGAATACTTGTTCATCAAGCCGACGCCCGCTAGAACGCCGAACCACAACCAGAGCCTCTGATTTCCTGTCTGGATGATGCGGATGACGAGCGACATGCAGCCCATCCAGAACAACGCTTCGAAGTCGTTAGTCCCGAGCAGGTGGCCGTTGATCACAAATACGGGAGAGACGGCCATGGCCAACGCCGCCAGCGCCATCGCGAAGCGCCGTCCGCCGAGTTGATATGCCTGATAGCCGGTGAGCGCGATGGCTCCGCAGCCCGCGATTGCCGGGATGAGGCGGATGACAAACAGCGACGGTCCGAACAGTGAGGTAAACAGCCAGGTCACCGCCGGAACGAACGGCGGCATGTCCACATAGCCCCAATCCAGATGCCGGCTGCAGGCGAGGTAATACATCTCGTCGCGAAAGATGCCGTAACGGTTGGCGGTCAACAGGTGCAGCAGCAGGCGCGCCGCAACAATCAGCGCGACCACCGCAACCCCGGTGCTGTACCAGGGGATTTGGGCTCGGCGCTCTCGCGCCTGCTCTGAGGTTGGAGCGGTTGTAGCCATCAAGTTCTCCTGAGGCGAATGCCCACCCAGAATGATACGGAATCAGCGGAGAGTTGGTTTCGGGGGAAGGTCTGGTTACAGAGAAACAGCCCGTGCTGGATGGAGGTGCAGACGTGTCATCTTGATCGCCCTGCGCTGCGGACTAAGAACAACGTCTGCGCCAATTAAGTCGCCCGACGGCGACGGGGCCTGGCTTAGCTACTTTTCCTTCCATTTCAGCGTGAACAGAGGCACTCCTGACCGTTCGACCTTGATCTGATTGTGGCTCATAGAAAGCGTGCCGTTTGTTGTTGCATTGATCTTCATCTTAGCCTCAAAGGTGGGCAGACCGTGGTGGCCAGGCGCCGCAGATTGCACCGGAACATGAGGCGCAGCAACGGGTTCTGACGGGCCACTGCTCGCCCCATTCGGCTATCGAGGACCGCGCCTAGAACCGCTTCTGATGCGCCCTGTTTCCTCAATTCAATCAGCGCCGCCGGGCTGGTGCCGAGATCGGTTCTTGACATCTGGATTTCACGGACGATGATGCTTTCCGGGACGCCTGCCTTTACCATCCTGGCGATATCCGCACTGGTGAGGGCATTGTCTGTTGGAGCTTGCGCCAGGAAGGGAACAGAAAGTGCCAGCAGAAAGGCCAAGAGGAAGGTCAGTCGAAGCTTCGACATATCTCCTGAACGTTCAACCCGTCCGAACTTGCAGAATTTATTTTGGGGACGGCTTGCGCATCAATACTGCCAGCTCTTCGTGTCCGAGCCGGCAGGTGCATGCTCTGCGATCTGGTTGGCCATCTTCCGAATGAAGTCAACCAGCTGCCAGGGAAGCCAGCCGTGTCCCTTTTCCGGTCGCCCGTATTCGAAGCGGGCATGCGCCTCCGGATGCAGCTTGAAAAATGCTTCCATGTCGTACACCGCGAGGTTGAGGTAGAAGTTGTCCATATCTCCGACCCAGATGAAGATCTTGCCGGTTAGTTGCGGGCCAATTGTCGTCCAGTTTTTCTCCGCGTAGGCCCGCAAATCATAACCGTGCGCGAGCATGTAGTCTGCGACTTCATGATCGATTTTGCCGGTGAGCTTGTCCCACAGGGGCCGCGGATAGCCGTCCGCTCCCACCGGCCCGTACACCGCTTCCCAGGCTTCGAGCTGCTGACCGGAACGTCCATGCGAGCCCAGCACTTCCTCGAGCTGGCTCATCTGTCGTTCCGTCTCCACCACTTGCCCTTCTGCGGTCCGCATCAGCGGACGCGGGCGCGCCACCCACTCGTATCCCGGGACGTCGAACGCATTGGGATCGCTGTAAATGTTCACCAGTTGGTAGTGGCGGAAGTCAATCGGGTCGGGAAAGCCCGTCCAGGTGCCGCCAAAAAACTCTGGATGATAGAGCTGAAGCGCCAGCGACTCCCAGCCGCCCGTGGATCCGCCCATCAGCACGCGCGCCCAAGGCTGGCGAATGATGCGGAAATGTTCCTCCAGATACGGAATCAGCTCCTGCATGATGGCGTCGCCATAAGGCCCGTTGTTCGCCGAATTGACGGCATAGGAGTCGTCAAAGTACGGCGTCGGATGCTGGAACGTGACCCCAATCATGCGGGGAAAGCCGGGGCCACTCCACGCTTTGAAGGCCTCATATCGTTGGGCTCCGCGCTCCGAGCCGACCGCTGGGGCCTCCATTTGCATGAACAACGGTGGCCGCAGACCGAAATGCCCCTGCTCGTAAATGACGGGGTAGGAGACCGACGGGTGCTCGTCATAGCCCTCCGGTAGCAGCACGGTCGCGCCGATGAACATCGGCCTTCCCCAGAACTTCGTCAGCAGCTTGCTCTGCAGCTTGATGTGCTTGACCCACTTGGTATCGGCCGGCGGTTGTATCGGCGGGATGACATGCCGCGCTTCCAGCCGCACCCGATATCCAGCGGCCGGGTCGAGGTGCACTTTCTTCACGTCGCTGTACAGATTGCCGGGCGATTTATTGAACTGCTGGCCCTCCCATTGGTCCATGTGGGCCCAGATAACGTGGCCATCGGCACGGTGAAACTCGGTGATAGACGTTAACCAGCGCCTGCACGTAGTAGTCGCCTGCGGGTATTTCCTTCAGGCTGCGCAAGGGATAACCCAACGTGCGGCTGCTGATGACCGCGGCGCTTCCCGCCTCGAGCCCAGCCACATCAGTCCCAAAGAACGGGGTTTCCTGTTCCCATGACCCGATGTTATCTCGCAGGTCGGCGTCGTTGTGGCGGCTGATGATCACGTACACCCGTCCGGTGATAGGCTGCGCGTGGACATCGGCAGGAACCGTGATCTCAAAGCGGCGGCCAACTTGCGCGCTCACGGAAAGAGTCAGCAGCAGGACAGCCAACGTTAAGCCGGCAAAGCGCCGAGATGGTGACATTTCCAAAACTCTCCAGTGCGTCATTATGCAGCATGGGGCGGGCGTTTGTTCCGGCATCTTCGCCATTGGCCATGCTCACCACCGGCGGCGTGCTAAAGACACTTATCGGTGAGGCTCAAGACCAGTCGCCACCTGCTGCCCAGGTTGTAATCGAGATAGTGGATGGTGAGGACGGCCTTTCCGCCCAGCCGTACATTGGTAACGGTTTGGTTGAGGGCGGGCACGTAGAATTCGCCAATCTTCTGATACTGATGCTGGATCTGCGACCGTATGGTCCAGAACGAAGGGTTCTTCGCCGGTTCGGCTTCGATGCGAGTAACCGCGAAATCCTTGGCATCGATCCAGATCTTTCCCCGGTAGAGGAACTTGTTCTCGCGCAAGGGTTCGACCTGCATCACGTAAAGCGGCCGGCCATCGCCGAACGCGCATCCGAGCAGCGAGAAGCGATAGTTCGCGGTATTGAGTGCTACCGCGTCGCGATTGGCCGCGTCCGAGGCGGCTTCCCGCTCGGACTCCAGCAGCTTGTGCAGGACGTGTTTGCGGAGGAGAGCGGAACCCGACTCGGAGATCACGCTGAACTGCTTGGTTCCGGGCGCCGTGTACGACGCTTTCACCTGCATGTGGGCGCTGAGCGCCCCGAACCCCTTGTAGTCCAGGTTGTATTGCCGAACCGAATCCGCCTGGCGCAACTTCTCCGCGCGCTCGGCGTTCTGGCTCATCAGCCGCGCGGCAACTGCGTCGCCCGGCAAGTTGAGTTCGGCGGAGCAGGGAGCGGGCGCGGCGCCGCCTTCCGTCGCCGTCGCGGCGATCGCGGAAAGCATCAGAATCCCGAGGCACAGCCACCGTTGCGCCAAAGAGTTTGATTGGCCCCATCCTCACCATCCGGTTCTCATACTTTAATCGATAGGGTGCGGTTTGTCCGCTTCGATCGTTTACAGCGCTCGCAAAAGACCGTAGCGCTTCTCCTACCGACCTCGTCAATAGGGCGACGTCAGATCGTTCTCGGAAGGATCACCCGAATCTGGGCTGGGAAGCGAGGCCGTTCGAACAACAGCGGGCGACGGATGGCCTGCGCCAGCCCTGGCTGCGTTGGCCGGATGGAGATCCAGCAGAAGAATTCTGCTGTCGGAATGATAGCTCTCGCCGGACGCCGTTTGCGCCAGGTAAACCGGATCGGCGGAACGCAAATATTCCTGCCGGCTAACCGACAAGGTGTCCGTCAGGTCGGTACCGACGAAATCGCGCTCGTCATCGACCGCAGGATCGATCCTGTGGTTGATCAACCGCCCTCGCTTGGCAATTTCAATGGCAATGTCGTGGGTGGCTGCAGCCGCCCAGATGGGCGTTCCAGCAATGGTGTAAACGGTTTTCCAGATTCGCAGATGGTGACGCCGCGAGACGATCGCACCCGGATCGGGCAAAGCGTATGAGTAGTCCTGAACGCGTCCGAAGAGGTAAAACCTGGCCATCGGCAATTGTGCGTCCTTGGTCCGCTGCCGCATCAAGTGCCAGACGAATACTGGATTCCATTTATCAGTCTTGACCCAGCCGGCGCGCGCGAAGGCGTCCTGCAAATCTTCCTTTTGGCCGACAAAAACCAGGTTCAACATGTCGCCCTCGCGGCCCTCACCGCTAAAAACCCGGGGCGGCAGATACTCCATCATCTCGCCCAGTTCCGACGAGTCTTCCCGCGCAGGCTGCAACCCCGCCGACAGAATCGAGGTGGCGCCCTCGATGTGGGCCGTGATTTCTGTGCTCTTCACCACTGTGCTGTCATGGCCACGAGTCAGCAGGAAAATCGGCGTCGCGGGCAGAAAGATCACTGACGTGGCGATCATCGCGGCTGCCATCAGCTTAGTGCGGGAGGCTCCTTTCACCTCCATGTGGGCGCGCAACCCGGCCTGTTCGCCATTAGCCAGTTCCACCGAATCCAGTTTCAAGGCCACGCGGCCTCCGATTCCCAGGAACCGCTTGCCCTTAACTGCCGTGACCGTGCCACGCGCCATGGTGCCGGCCGGAATCACATTGAAACCTCCGACGCTCACATCTCTCACGACGACAAAATCCAGCCGGTCCCCGGTCCGCGCATGGGCGGAGGAGACGTTTTTCGCCAGTCGCAGCTTGACCGGCGTTCCGTCGGGAATGGTGACTCGGGCGGGAATCGCACTCATCTCCTGCGCCGAAGCACAAGGCATGAGAAACAGCGTGAGCAGGATGTATGCGGGTATTTTGCGGAGATGCGCGCTGGACAATGAGTGCCGCCTTTACAGAAGTCTGGGCCTCTCACCCGCGACGGCCAAAGATGTCGAGCGCAACGGTGTGGTGGATGAAGAATAGTACCTTAGCGTGAGTGCTTTGTCTGTACAAAATTGCACACATGGGCTGGGCGACCCCCACCTTCGTGAAATCGCAAATCTGCCCAGTATTACGAGGAGGGAACTCCAGGATGCACGACTCTGGACGGAGCGCGGTCCCACCCACCCTAACTTGCCGGACCAGTGCGAATTGTCATGATTACTATCGATGTGGTGGTCAACAGATTGCTCCCGCATGAGCTGACCAGGGCAGTCCGCTAGACACCCGCAATTCCCCCTCTTTGCCAGCCCCTACAATATCCGCACCCCCTCATTCGTCTACATCTGTAGATGAAGGACGCGGCGAGCCTGGAGCGGATGAGTCTCGAACAGGACCAGCGGATCTCCGAAGTGGTCACGCGGGAGCAGTCCCGGCTGCGCAACTTCATTCGCCGGCGTGTGCCCGACCCGCGCGACGCCGAAGACATCCTGCAGGAGGTCTTCTACGAACTGGTGGAGGCGAACCGCCTGCTGATGCCGATCGAGCACGTCACCGGCTGGCTCTTCCGCGTGGCGCGCAACCGCATCACCGACCTCTTCCGCAAGAAGAAGCCGGAGAGCTTCAGCGATGCCGCCGTCGCGAGCGAGGACGGCGAGCTGCTGCGGTTGGAAGACCTGCTGCCTTCGCCCGATGCCGGCCCGGACGCGCTCTACGCCCGCAGCGTGCTGCTCGACGAGCTCGAGTTTGCGCTCGACGAGCTGCCCGAGGAGCAGCGCGAGGTGTTTGTCGGGCACGAGCTCGAGGGGCGCAGCTTCAAGGAGATGGCCGCCGAGACCGGCGTGAGCGTGAATACGCTGCTCTCGCGCAAACGCTATGCGGTGCTGCATCTGCGCGAGCGATTGCAAAGCATTTACGACGAATTTACGAAAGCATGAGGGACCGAACATGAGACCGAGATTGAAGAAAATGATTTGGATTGCTCCGGCGGCGATTGTGGGGATGGCGCTGTTTATCGCCATCGGCGGCGAAATCGTGCTGCATCTGTGGAACTGGCTGCTGCCGCCGCTGTTCGGCTGGCGCCTGATCACCTTCTGGCAGGCGGTCGGACTTCTGGCGCTGTGCCGCATCCTCTTCGGCGGCGTGAGTGGCCGCGGATTCCACCGCTCCAACTATCGCCGTCGCATGGCCGAGCGCTGGGAACATATGACGCCCGAGGAGCGCGAAAAATTCCGGCAGGGCATGCGCGGACGCTGCGGCTTCGACACGCCGGCCAGTGAGAGCAAGGAGTCATGAGCCCGGTCGAACAAGTTTCCCTAGGCCACATGGCTCCCACTGGCCATGAGGGCCTTTTGTCCGAACTTTCACAAAGCACAACGTGAAACTTTCGGTTCCAGCCATCGTATACGTCTCCAGAACGAAGGATGCCGGGTAACTAGAGGCAGGGACCAAGTGCGATTCTCGCCCATGTTGCTTCTTCACATTTGCGCTGGGACCTTGGGATGTCTGTCCGGCGCTCTGGCGGTGTCGTTTCGCAAAGGTTCCCAGCGGCATCGCATGGCGGGAAATATATTTGTCCTATCCATGCTCAGCCTGGGTGCAAGCGGAGCGTATCTGGCGTTTTTGAAATCCCAACCGGGCAATGTTCTGGGAGGCACGCTCACCTTCTATCTGGTAGCAACGGCATGGATGACCGCCCGGCGCAGGGACGGGGAAACGGACCTTTTCGACTGGGGTGCTCTCCTGGCTGCGTTGGCGATCGGAGCTGTCACGGTGACCTTTGGGTTGGAAGCCGCGACTAGTCAGACGGGGTTAAAACACGGATATGCTGCAGGGCCTTACTTTTTCCTTGGTTCTGTGGCCCTGATTTGTGCCACGGGGGACCTTCGCCTGCTCGTGCGCGGCGGTATTTCTGGCACCCGACGTATCGCGCGGCATCTTTGGCGCATGTGCTATGCCTGGTTCATTGCGTCAGCGTCCATATTCCTGGCACGGGCACACATATTCCCCACTTTATTACGCAAGACCGGCGTACTCTTTCTCCTAAGCTTTCTACCACTGATATTGATGATTTTCTGGCTAATCCGAGTTCGCTTCAAGAATGCATACGACAGAAACCCGGTGCCAGGCACGGGTGATGCTTACTCACTACGGACGCATCCACTCTCTATAACGGCGCCCCGCCTCAAACCTGCAGCTAAGGAGAATGAAACATGAAATCCCTGTATATCGCATTGTCAGTTGCGCTGATGTTAGTAACCACAGCAGCTTTGGCCCAGTCCGACGCCCAGAAGTCCGCCGACCAGATGAAAGCCCCGGACAATCCGCTCAGCACATTCAACAAGTATGCCTACGGACACGTGAAGGACATCCTGCTCCGCTCCGCCGACAAAATGCCCGAGGAGAATTACAGCTTTAAGCCCGTCGACACGGTCCGCAGCTACGGCCAGATCATTGGGCACGTGGCCGACGCACAGTACGTGTTTTGTTCCATCACCCTCGGCGAGAAAAATCCTGCCTTGAAGATCGAGCAGAGCAAAACCTCGAAAGCCGATCTTGTCGCGGCCCTCAAGGACTCCTTCGCCTATTGCGACAAGGCCTACGACAGCATGACTGACGCGTCGGCTACTCAGATGGTGAAGCTCCGCGGAAACGACACACCGAAACTAGGCGTCCTGACGGTCAACAACATGCACAATATGGAACACTACGGCAACCTGGTCACCTATATGCGGATGAAGAACATCGTTCCACCCAGCAGCGAGCAGGCGTCCCCGCCCCAGCCAAAGAAGTAGTGTGCCTTGGGCCGGGTGCGCCCCAAAATGGAGCTCGGGCAACCCCCTAGAGGCGGTGTTAATGTGTGGGCTGGTACGACCCGGATGAGCACGGAGTCGGCCGTGCGGTTCCTCGCTCATCCACCGAGGGACAAGGCGTGCCAGACTGAGCCGCCGGGCTATTTGCGGGAATCGGCATGGTCTGCGTGAAGCCCCCGTTATAGCCGAGTGTTCCCAACAATGGGTCGGCTGTGACTTCATTCGCAGCGCACGCGCCCTCTGGGGCAGGTCTCAGCGCACTGGACGGCCATAAGAAATTGCCGCCGCCAGGGAAGCTGGTGAAGCACGCCAGCTTGCCACCGCTCGCGCTATTCGAGACGAACAGGTTATTGGTGATGTTCAGCGACGGCGCCGGACTGGAGGCACTTCCGGGGAAGAGCACGGGGAAGTGCGGTGCCTGATTGCCTGCAAAGGTATTGTTGAAGAGCGTGCCCGACGAGTTGAACAGGGCCAGGACTCCTATGCCAACCGAGGCGCTGTTGCCAGCGAAAGTGTTGTTGACAGCCGAGAGCTGAGTGTAATCGCCCTGAATAGCCCCGCCGTATGCGGCCGTATTTTGAGAAAACGTGGATCGGGAAACAACCAGATTGTTCTTGTATGTGTAAACTGCGCCACCGTTAGAGTTGCTATTGCCGTCGAATTCGCTCTGCGTAATCGTCAGGTTCTGAGTTCCAGGATCGCCCGCTCCCAAGATTGCCCCGCCTAATGCGTTCGTGCCGCCGTGGTTCTGAGCGAACAGATTGCCGCAGGAAAATGGTCCGTTCGTGTCCTGACCATCCAAATAGACAGCGCCGCCGCTGCCGCCGTTACCCACCTGATACTGATTCAGATGAAGGGGACAACCGCTGCTCGGAATGTTGTGGTTCCCATCGTGACCCAGAGCCTGATTGGCCTGAAACGCGCAATTGACGGCCTTGAAATTCGACTCGAGCATGCCAATGGCCCCGCCGTTCGCGCCGTCGTTACCCTGAAACAGCGTGCCTTGCACCGTGACATCCACGGATCCCAAGGCATAGATCGCGCCTCCCCCCACGTCGGGACCCAATGGCGCGGCATGGTTAGCTATGAGCGTGCAGTTGATGACATGCAGCACCATGTCGCGCAGATAGATGACGCCACCCCCACCATCGATCTCAGTGCCCTGCGAACAATCGGCGGGAGCTCCCGGTGGAAGAGGCGGAATGGCAGTACCGCTGGACCGGCCATTGGCCAGGGTGATGTTCTGAAACGTGATGGCGGTGTGCGTGCTTTGGTAGTACGGCGGAGTTCCTCCATGCCAGGGACCGTCCCCGCTTTGCGCAATAAACAAGCGTGTCGTGCCACTGCCCTGCAAAGTGATCTTGTTGCCACCATCAACGACGGTGTCCATGTCATTGCGAAATTCCTGCTGGCTGGTCAGGGAAATCACGACGGGCTGCGCGCCACAGTTGAACGTGATAATGCCGCCGAGCGCGACCGCAGCATCAAAAGCTTGCTCGGTGCAGGAGGCCGGCGTACCAGTGCCAACAACGGTTCTAGGATGACTGACGTTTACCGGCTTCAGTGGCAAGCTGCAAGAGGAAGGCTGTTGGGACTGCATGGCCGCCACAACCAGGACTAGAAATAAGACGACGTTTTTCACACCCGCAAGTATATCCATCGCATGTCACCTGCCCAACCTCTTTCGTTGGGCGGGATGCTTTCATGATCTCCGCGCGGTGGGGCACGCATCATTAAGGCAGGCCCTCCTTGAAATAAGCGGAAGAAGTCTTTCCTTGATATCCCCCTCAATAGAACTAATCCGGCCCAGATGAGGAACATTCGGTGCTTCAAGCACGTAACCTCTCATATGAGGCCCAGCCTCGCCCTGTTGGTTATCGCGCTCGCTCCGTGCATTGCGCTGGGGCAGGACACTGCAGCATCACTTTCCTCTGTTCCGAAAGTGCCCGGCACGGAGAGCGCCCCCACTCTTTCCGCCAGCCAGATCCGCGAACTCATTCGCCAGGTCGCCGAAAAAGACATGGAGAACGACAAGAAGCAGCTTGACTACACCTACATTGAGCGGGAAGAAGAGCACCGGCTGGATGGCAAAGGACAGGTGAAATCCACCGAGACCACGACCCATGAAGTCATGATGCTGTACGGCGACCAGATCGAGCGCCTCATTGCCAAGAACGACAAGCCGCTTTCCGCAAAAGACGCGGCCAAGGAAGACGAGCGCATCCAGAAGCTTACCGACAAGCGCAAGAACGAAACCAGCGAGCAGCGGGCCAAGCGCCTGAAGCACGAAGAAAAAGACCGCGAGGAGACCCGCCAATTTGTGGGCGAAATTGCCGACGCCTACAACTTCCACCTGGCGGCCATCGAAGACCTCGACAGGCCGTGAGACGTATGTGATCGACGCCGAGCCGCGCCCCGGCTTTAAGCCGCATGGCGAGGGAGCCAAGTTTCTACCCAAGTTCCGTTTTCGCATCTGGATCGACAAGGCCGAGGGCCAATGGATCAAACTCGACGCCCAGGCCATTGACACGGTTTCCCTCGGCCTCTTCCTGGCGAGAGTTCACAAAGGCTCGCGCATCGTGATCGAACAGACTCGCGTGAACGATGAAGTCTGGCTGCCGCGGCACGTGGCGGTGAACGTGGACGTCCGCCTCGCCCTGGTAAAGAACTTCGACATCGCGGAAGATGTCACCTATCGCGACTACAAGAAGTTCCGCAGCAATACCCGCGTGGTGCCGCTCGGCGAAGTGCAGCAGCAGCCCTAACAGTCGTGCCCCTCGTATGGTAGCCCAGGTCACCCGTCTCAGATTTATCAGGAATGGGGATTGGCCGAATCGGGAGACGAAGTTTTGCGAGGCTCCTCTTGCTGTTGGCCGGTAAATTTGCCCCAAGCAATATTCTGCTTCGAAGTCCAATTTGAGTACGCTTGTGCGCACACGTGAAGTAATTCCTCATCGACAACTCCAGTCACGAAGCTACGGGAGAAATTGCTCAATATGTAGTCGGCAGCCTCCTTCGGCTTTAGCCAATCGTTTTCGACCGCTATCT
Source organism: uncultured Acidobacteriaceae bacterium (assembly GCA_963735855.1). Lineage (GTDB taxonomy): Bacteria > Acidobacteriota > Terriglobia > Terriglobales > Acidobacteriaceae > Bog-257. The sequence goes on along the minus strand of CAVTMW010000014.1, from coordinate 53,316 downwards.
TTGCTATATCGATTGCCTGATAAAGTTCTTTTATTCCCCACGAACCCTCAAGTGTATTAAATGCTTCTCGGTTACGGTTGTAATAGTAATCAAAATCTAATGTCTTCAGGAACTGGAAGTATCGCTCGGGAAAGGACTCTCCCGGTCCGTTCACCTTGAACGCCATGATTGACCAGATCACTCCTAATTCTTGATAGATGTCCTGTTTGACTCGCTTCTTCTGTATTTGGAGTTGAATATGATGCCTGATCGGCTCCATAGCGATTCCAGTTAAAATGCCGGCGAGTGCGGATATCAGGATTTTCAACCATTCGGGCGTTCCGGAAGGGGACACACATGGAACCTGAATTATCATGCGCGCCATTGTCCCGGAACCGCGCTGAAGAGTCAAGGAGATTGACAGGCGTGGTATAAAAAGCGGATATCCTCATGACCGACAAGCGACGACTAAATGCCGTTCAGGCTGTCACGATTGATTGCCGCACTCTTGACGCAGCCGCCACTGATGACCTTAGAGCGTTCTTGAACGCTAAAGACCTTGTCGTTGAGAATTCATTCCCGGATATTCACTATGGATGGGGCGTTTGACCCGTCCAGACTTACTCAGCCGGCCGTCGTTACAGCGTTGGTCGTCGTCTTGGGTAGAATAGGGGATAAAGCGTTAGACGTAGTCGCTGAGTTTGTAAAGGAATGGATAAGGCGACGACAAAAAGAAGGTATTGAAGTAGCAAGTATACTTTACGACCATAATAATAAACCGGCTGTTAAGCTCAAGAAGAAGTAGGTTTTGCAACTCTCTCGGTTATTGGCTGGATGGATCTATTTATAGCTCCCCCCCACCATCGACACTGTTCAACGACCACGAGCTCATCCCTGGCAAGAGCATGAAGGAGTGAGGCGCACGACGGAACAGTTCATCCACGCCTGCATCAAGCAGTTAGGTTGATGTGGCTGGATGCGAGCCCGCCGTGGCGGGCGAAAAATCTTAGCCCAGCGATTTATCGCTGGGGCGGCGTGGGGTACGGACCGGGCAGATACTTTACAGATCAGAACGGGCAGCACGAGCGCATGCATCGCACGCTGGCGGAAGAGACGGCCTCGCCGCCGGCGTATGATGCGCGGGCGCAGCAGCGGGCCTTCGATCGCTTTCTATACGTGTTTGATGAGGAGCGGCCGCACCAGGCGTTGGGCATGTGCACCCCGAGTTCATGGTTTGAGCCGTCGCCGCGGGAATATCCGGCGCGAGTGCCGACGCCGGAGTATGACAGCGCCATGAAGGTGCGGCGGGTGCACGAGCATGGGCAATTCTGGTGGAATGCAGAACGGGTCTTTCTCAGTGAAGTGTTGTCCGGCGAGCGCGTGGGCCTTTTACCGCTGGACGAGCGCTATCACCGGGTATACTTCGCGACCTTTCCGCTGGCGCTGTTCGACAGCTACGAGTTGCGCATCGAGCCGCTGCCGGCCGGAGAGCAAGACGACGCGGAGGAAGAAAACCAATGCGAGGACGCTGGAGCGCAGGCCTGACCGGAGGGCGGGGAAATGTGGAAATCGCAAAAAGCGCGATTCCCACATTCCCCCGACGAACTACTACTGGAAAGTAGGAAAAAACAAAAACCGGACCGGAAGTGTAAAGTATGTCCCCGGTCTGAAATGTAAAACATGTCCCCGGCTGGACAGTGGATTGGGGATCTGAGTCCCGTAGAGACGGCAGAGTCGCGGTTTGTGGCTCTTCTGTTCTGCCGTGCCTACGGCACTCGATTTTTCTCTTTACTTACCCAGTGCTAAAGCACTGGGCTAAGATTTTTCGTCCCGCACGGCGGGACTCGTTCGTTGGAGGTCCTGGCTTTCAAAGCGACATCAATCTCCGCCAGGCCCAACCCTCTTCTGGTTGAGTGGGATCTTTCGTTAATCCTAAGGTTTCTCTATTTCCGTTATGTTTAGCCCGGCAAACAATCCGGCCCGTCAGGCTGCGCCTTGCTGAGGTTACCTTCGGCCAAGGACATGGTAACTGGCGGTTACCATAGTTTTGTTGCCGGCGGATTTTCCTTGGTTTCCGGAAACCGGCGGGCGTAGCCTGATTACAGTGGGCTTAGTGTCCCCCGCATCTGCGCAACGCTTGCGCGTCAGCGGTCCGGTCTTTGACAAGTCAGTGGTCAGTGGATAGTGGGCAGGGGATAGAACTGCAACCCCACGACCGGTTCTTCAGCATGACCCTCCCGGCGGCGCCCCTGCATCTTCGACGTGAAAGGAAGCGCGAGCGAGAAAACGCCGCGCGTAAGTCCTTGTGGCTCAAACATTAACGTATAAACCTTTGGGGCTCTATCATTTGCCGGGAAAAAGTTGCTAATCGCATGATTCTAAAGAGAGGGGAGTGGGGAGGGGGAGGGGGGTAACCAGGCCGTCACTAGCCAGTCCTAGAATGGGAAGACTGCGGATCGCGAACAGGTAGGCGCGGAAGCCGACTTACGCCCGGAACGCCTTTTGCACCAGCGTGAAGCGGGCGGCTCCAATCAACCCGGAGTCATCGTTGAGGACGATTTTGACCGGTATTTCCTCCAGTAGCGCCTTCATGCGGCCCTTGCCGAGGAAGGACTCCATGAACGCCCCTTCCTTCATCTTCGGCACGATCTTTCCGGCGATACCTGCCACGAACACTCCGCCCGTTCCCATGAGCTTCAGTGCGCAGTTGCCGGCCTCCGAGCCGAAGACGCTGACAAAGATGGACAAGGTCCGGTCGCAGATTGCAGCTTTCTTTGCCAGTGCCAATTGTGAGATGAGAGCGGGAGCGTCCGGCAGCCGCGGCCAACTCGTCGCGCAACCACGCGGGTTCTTCCTCCTTCGAGGTGTCCCGCAGAAAGTCGTAAACATTCCTGAGGCCGGGACCGGAGAGGATCCTTTCATAACTCACGTGCTGGTTGCCCAATTTTTTCATCAGGTATTGCAGAAGCTCGATCTCGACGTCGTTCTTGGGCGCGAACTCGGTGTGTCCACCTTCGCAGGCGAAAGGATGATGACGGAAACCGTCCCAGTAAAGTCCGGCTTCGCCCAGCCCGGTTCCGGCCGAAACCACGGCGGTGTTGCCTTCGGCCTCGCGCGACCCTTCGCTCAAGGTGACGAAGTCCTTCGACTCCAGCGCGTCAATGCCGTAGGCGAAGGCTTCGAGGTCGTTGATCAAACCGACGCTGCGCAGCTTCAACTGTGCGGCCAGTTCGCGCGAGTCGATGGTCCAAGGGAGGTTGGAAATCTTGCTGCGGCCTCCGCGGACCGGACCTGCGACTCCAAAGCACGCCGACTGCGCTGGAATGCCCTCGGTCCTGGTGAAGTCGGCAACAATTTCGGGCAGGCCGCTGTGTTGCTGGCTGGGATAGATTTTCTCGACCACGCATTGCAGGCGATTGCCCTCGGTCTCGAAGGCCGCGAGTCTCGCGTTGGTGGCGCCGATGTCGCCGGCAAGGATCATGTGATTTTCCTCCAATGCCGGCCGTCGCGTCCCATGAGCTCGTCCGACTCTTTAGGTCCCCAGGAACCGGACGCGTAATTGGGGAAATTGCGGGCGGGCAGCGCCTTCCAGACGTCCAGCACGGGATCGAGGATTCGCCAGCCCGCTTCGACCATGTCGGCGCGCTGAAACAACGTCGCGTCGCCGATCATGCAGTCGTAGAGCAGGACTTCGTAGCCGGTGTAAGGATCGGCGCCGAAGTACTTGGCGTATTCGAAGCTCATCTCGACCGATCCCAAACGGAGCTGAGCGCCGGGGATCTTTGCGCCGAAGCCGAGCGCCATGCCTTCGTCGGGCTGGATCTGAATGACCAGCCGATTGGTCTGGAGTTGATGGACCGCGGTTTGCCGGAAGAGTTGAAACGGAGCGCGCTTGAACTGAATGTTGATCTCGGTGTGCCGCTTGGCCATGCGCTTTCCGGTGCGCAAATAGAAAGGAACGCCGGCCCATCGCCAGTTGTCAATGTTCAGCTTCAGAGCGACGAAGGTCTCGGTTTTCGATTCCGGCGAGACCCCAGGCTCGGAGCGATAGGCTTGCACTTTTTCCTTCGCCATCGTGCCTTCGCCATACTGTCCGCGGACTGCCTGATGCAGCACGTCCTCCGAGCTCAACGGCTGGATCGCATTCAGGACTTTGGCCTGCTCATCGCGCACCGCGTCGGCGCTGAACGATGCCGGAGGTTCCATTGCGGTCAGGCTGATGAGCTGCATCATGTGATTGGGAACCATGTCGCGCAGCGTTCCCGCGGCATCGAAGTAGCCTCCGCGCATTTCGACGCCGACGGTTTCGGCATTGGTGATCGCGACATGATCAATGTAACGTCGGTTCCAGATCGGCTCAAAGATTCCGTTACCAAAGCGAAACACCATGATGTTCTGCACGGTTTCTTTGCCCAGATAATGGTCGATGCGATAGATCTGCTTTTCCGAGAGCACTTCCTTGATGTTCTGATTGAGCGCCATCGCCGAGTCGAGGTCCTGGCCGAACGGCTTCTCGATGACCACTCTCCGCCAGTGACCGTCGTGCTCTTTGGAAAGACCCGATCTTCCAAGATGCCGAACGATATCGCAGAAGAACTTGGGCGAAGTCGCCATGTAGAAGAGATAGTTCTGACTGGTGCCATGTTGCTCGTCAATCGCGGCCAACGCCGCTCCCAGCTTCGCGTAGGTGGCCTCGTCGCCGAAGTCGCCGCGCTGGTAATGAAGGCATTGCTGGAAGAGGTCCCAAGCCTCGGTGCCGTGATCTTCAGCCTGCAGGAAGCGAGTGGCTTTCTTGCGGAACTCGTCCAGGCTCAGATCGTCGATGGCCACGCCGAGAACCGCGAACTCTTTAGGCAGCAAACCGGCCTTCTCCAGGTTGTAAAGCGCCGGAACCAGCTTGCGCATGGTGAGATCGCCGGTAGCGCCGAACACCACCATCGCGCACGGACCCGCAGGTTTGCCCCCGTGTTCGAGTTCGTCGTCCACTTCAGTAACCGGAGACAGCGACATTTCCACCTCACTCGCAGTGGGCGCTTACAGTAAAACGCGTCGCAAAGGGCTGTCAAGCTGGAGCTGGAACCATGCAGTTCGGTCAGAAGTATCGCGGGCGCGAAATGATCTGGGTTAAGTGTCAAGCTGCAGGCCGGAGTTGACGATCGCTCGGGCCTGTTCCGCGGATTCGAAGATGTGCGCTTCCATGCCGAGTTCGCGCGCCGCCTCGACATTATTGGGACGGTCGTCGAAGAAGAGCGTCCGGCCGGGTTTGCAACCCAGCGCTTCCAGACAATGGCGATAGATGGCAGAATCGGGTTTCGTGACGCCAATCTCGCACGACCAGACCTTGACCTCGAATTCGTCGAGCCATTGGAACTCGCGGCGAACGTAGGCCAGCAGGTCGTGCGGCATGTTGGAGAGAATGGCGATCCGTACTCCGTGGGCCTTGATCTCGCGCGCCAAGGCAAGCGCATCATGGTTGACGCGCAGCCACATGAGTGTTTCCATCTCGGCGATGCGCTCCACCTGGGTGAGACCGAGCTCGACCCCGGCGGCCTCGCAGAAAGCCTGCCAGTGCTGGCGGACGTCGGCGCGGCCACGGTCATAGTCATGGCGAGTGGCGGAATAGATCTCGAAGAAAGGAGGCTCGCTGACGCCGACCAGTGCCGCGAATTGCTGCAACTCGGCCTCCGAAGGCGTGAGGCTCAGCACCCGGCCGTAATCAAAGATGACTGCATCCCAGCGGCTCGAAGGCATCACTTCCATTCTTACATGAAGAGACAGCGGCTCGCCGTAGCGCCGGTTGCTGGCGCCGATATAGGGCCTCATAATGGTTCCGCTGCGCCGAAAGCCAGCGCAACGAAACCGGAGTAAACATGACTATGAACGCCGAGAACGGACTCATTCATCTGGCGAGCCAACACTCGGTCGAGGAAACCATGCAGCGGCTGGAAGCGACTGCTCAACGAGCGTGGCGTCACCATCTTTGCGCGGGTGGATCATAGCGGCGAGGCCGCGAAGGTCGGACTGGTGATGAAGCCGACCAAGCTGCTCATCTTTGGCAGTCCGAAGGGCGGAACTCCTCTGATGCAGGCCGCTCCGACTGTGGCCGTCGATCTTCCGCTGAAGGCTTTGTTCTGGGAAGACCCTGATAGCAAGGTCTGGCTGACGTATAACAATCCCGCATATTTACAGCAGCGTCACAATTTCCCCGCGGACTTGCATCGCGAATATCGCAGCGGTCAGCGGGCTGTTTGCCATAGCAGTGGAATGACGCTGGTGACCTAGCTGGCCTTCAGCAACAGAAGCGTAACGTCGTCGTGTTGCGGAGCGGTACCGACAAAGCGGTCGAGGTCCAGCATGATGGTATTCAACAGCATTGAGGGAGCAACCGCGACATTCGCATGGAGCATCGCGAGAAGGCGAGTTTCGCCGTATTCCTCGGCGCGGACGTTCTCAGCCTCGACAACGCCGTCGGTGAAGACGACCAGCCAATCGCCGCTTTGCAGCGTGACCGTTGCCGATTCGTAAGCAACGTTCTCGTTGATGCCGAGTGGAATGCCTCCCGTCTCCAGGCGCTCGATGGCTCCCGTTTGGCGGCGCAAAATGGGAGCGTTGTGGCCGGCATTCACGTAGGTCAAACTGCGAGATGCAGGTTCGTACTCGGCAAGGAACGTGGTGGTGAATCGGCGGCCATTCTGGCTATTGGTGCACGCATAAGTGTTCATTTGGCCGACCAGTTCGGTCAACGACTCGGCGCTACTGGCAAGCGTCTTAAGGCTCGCTTGAAAGGTGGCCATCAGCATCGCCGCCGGAATACTCTTGCCGGCTACGTCGGCGATCGCGATCAGGAATGTTGTGCCGGATGAGATCGAAGACGGACGGGGAAATACATCGTAGTAGTCGCCAGCCACGGTGTTAGCGGGTCGCGTGGCAAACGCGATCTCGAGGCCTGGAACGGGCGGAGGGTTAGCCGGTAACAGCCACGCCTGGATTTCCTTGGCGATCTGCAGGTCGCGCTTCATGACCACGCGGTCGGCGACCTCGAGGACCACTAACAAGAGCAGGAGCAGCGCGCCCCAGAAGTGGCTATCGAAGGTCAAAATCTTAATCTCGCCATTGCTGTTTTGCCAGCTAGCTTCACCGCTGGGACCGAACATCAGCACCAGTGCAATCAGCAGCAGTACGCGGCGCGCGGGAGTCAGCTTCTCAATGATGGCCCAAAAGAACTGGCTGGCAATGCTGAAGAAGTGCTTGCCCCGGCCAACTCCCGGCGTCCGGGTGGAATCTACTTCGTGCGAGTACAGCCGATAACTGGAGCGGGCGTCGGCCTGGAACTGCTTCCAGAGTTCGTTAAGCCGCATGCCGTCGGTGACGCGCTGCCAAAACTTCTCGAGCCGCGTCATAATGGGTTCGACTTTCGTCGTGTATTGATCGCGCGGCGGTGGCAAAGGGCCGGCGCTTTGGGCATTCGAACTCATGGCAGGCGTAGCAGGATTATAGGCGACAGTGGATGGCGCGAGCCACGAGGCTTCGAGCCGGTAAGTGCGCGTGCAGAAGAATCAGTGCGGGCGTGCCGAGGGCACCTGCTCATCGAGAAAGGCCACCGATTGGACGCCGGAAACTTCAAACCGCTTGCGGCAACGGATGTTCTTGCAGGCGACGAGATCGTCGCGACGAACCATATAGGAGCGGGCTTTGGCGAACTTGGCGCGATCGCGTTCGTCCGCGCGTCCGGACAACTGGCGCTTCTTGGTGCGAACAAACCAGCCGAGATCGTACTCGGCAGCCTGGTGACAATGCGGACAGTTCAGGGTGGCTTTGCGGGTCTCTTGTCGTTCGTCGTAGAAGTCGCGTTCGTCCATCACGTTCTCCTTTGGCCACTCGCCCGGTGGCGCCATCCTGCCCCGGAAACATTAGAACATAATCAGGCGGCCAGCGAAGCTGCTAAGTTGACAGATGGCAGCGTACAATCGCCCGGTCGACATTGCGCCCGGCGGTCCTCGGGGAAAGGCAAGGTTCATCCATGGCACTGTGGCATAAAGGTTTCCGTGCGGCCGTGGGCAAAATGCCCAAGGTTATTGACCCCACAACTCACGCTGTCCTCGACTACGCCATCGCCGGCTCCTTTTTGCTGATGGGAGTCCGCTTCTGGAGGCGCAGTAAGCGCGCCGCGATCGGTTCGCTGGTCTGCGGTGGAGCGGTCGTCAGCAAATATTCTGCTGACTGATTATCCCGGGGGAACCCACCCGATCCTTAGCTACAGGGCACACGGCCGTATCGACGCAGGGATTGCAGCCGTTACTGCCGCCGTACCACGCATCATGAGGTTCGAGGACGAGCGCGAAGCCCGGTTCTTCGAGATCGAAGCGCTGGCTAACACCGCGATTGCAGGCTTGACTGACTTTGACTACTACGAGCGCCCGGCCCCCAGGCGCCTTGGGCCTTTCAGGGAGGAACGAACTCCACTCGGATGTCAGCTGGCGCTAGCCGATTGCCAGTCGCAGTTAAGGCGATCGCGTGATCAGTGGGCGTGGCGGCGCCAAATTAGAGCATCACACTCCTCGGTGATTGACGCAGGATAGCGGCTCACATTTACACTCATTGATACGTGCAGATGCAAGCTCCAAATCAACGCATTGGCGTCATCAATGCGCTCAGGGCTTCTGCGGCAATTTTTGTCGCCTGGGGGCATTTCGTCGCGGGGCAGGGAAAATATCTTAGTTTGTCAGGGAAATATGGTTATCTCGGAGTGGACATTTTCTTCGTCATCTCCGGTTTCGTGATTCCCTGGAGCCTGTATCGTTCCCGTTATGCGCTGCGCGATTATCCCCGGTTTCTGCTGAAGCGTAACGTACGCCTTTATCCTCCCTATCTGGCCTCCATCGCCGTCACCGTTTTGGCGACCAACTTCATCATGGCCCCGGTGCTTCACTTGCCGCGGCTGACCATCACCACCCAAAGCCTGTTACTCCATTTCGTGTACCTGAACGATCTGGCGCACGTGCCTTGGATTAATGTGGTGTATTGGACACTCGCCATTGAGTTCCAGTGGTATCTGCTGGTCGGGCTGATGTTCCCCTTGCTGGCGACTCGCAATCGGATGGCTCGCTTCGCCGGTCTCGCCGGGATGATGACGGCCTACTTCGCAGTGGGTAACGACCGGTTAATCTTCCACAGCATCCCCATTTTCCTGATTGGCGTTTTCGTGTTCCAGTACCGCGTGGGGCTAATCGATCTCCATGCCATGGTGGGCATGATCGCTGTCATGGTGCTCGCCATGATCGCGCCGCTTGGCTGGATCGTCACCGGAGTATCGGTGACCACTGGATTGCTGATCGCGTTCTCCACGTTCCACAACCCGGCGGCAGACCGAGTCGGAGACGTGAGCTACTCGCTGTACCTGTTGCACTTACCAATCGGCGTCAGCGTGATTGGCTGTCTCTCGCTTTGGCTTCCGTATTCCGGCAGCTACATGATTGTGCTGGATACCGTCGGATTGGCGGCTTGCGGGCTGGTCGCATGGGTTATGTATCAGCTGATTGAAAAGCCGTCGCAGGAAATGTCCTCCGCCATACGCTTCGCCCGGCGCGCCGTGGAGAAGGCGGCGCCCGCAGCCATCGCAGCGACAGTGGTTGAGTAATCCCCGAAACCCCACGCGTCAGCGGTTTGCGGCAGCAGTTTCGCGGCGTGCCAGCAGCCGGTCGCTGTGTTCTGCGGCCGACAGATAGGCTCCGCCCAGCAGCAGCATGCCACTCCAGAACGACCAGAAGATGAGCGTGACTGACACGGCGAATGGTCCATACACTTCCTGGAAGTTGAGCCAGGGCAGGGCCAGAATGTAAATGTATTTCGCCGCCTCCGAAACCAGGCCGGTGATGATTGCCGCCGGCAGCACCGCGCGCACTGGAACCTTCCCATGCGGCAGCAACCAATAAATGAGGAAGTAGATTCCGATGGTGGCCAGGATGGCCGAAGCCTTCATCACGACGAATCCCAGCCCGCGGAAGACAACGTTCTGGTCACCGATGACAAGTCCCAGCATCTTGAGGTTCTCGGCAGTCAGGGCGATCGAAAGCATGGCCAGGCAACCGCATCCCAGCGCCAAGCCGAGCGAGACGAGCAGGTTCATCAGGTAGGAGCGATTCTTCCTGAAACCCCAGATGCTGTTAAGCGCGACCTCCAAGGGGAGGAAGATTCCGGTTGACGTGATCAACAACATGACCAACGACAGCACCTGCCCGCGTCCTTTTACGCTGGCCAGAAACTGCAGGTTGCGGATGACGAAGTCCTTGTTACTGGGCAGGTAGTCGCGCAACAACTCAAGCACCACGTTGTACATCGCGGTGGAGTGGAAGACGCGACGAACCACCGTAAGCAGCAGGACGATGAATGGGAAGAGCGAAAGGATGGAATTGGCCGCTACCGAGAAAGCATAAGTATGTACTTCGGTTTGCATCAGATAGCGGAGCGTGGACCAGCCGTGGCGGCGCAGGCGATGCGCCAGGCTGTAGGTTTCCGGCAGGTGGCTGAAGAGTTGTTCCTTGGCTTCCTTTTCGTCCTCGGCCAACAGCCGCCGGGCAACGTCTCCGGGACGCAGCGGAGTAGCGTGCAACTCTGTGGTTCCGCTGGGCTTAAGTCGCGCTGCGGCCAGCACGGTCGACGACGCGGAGAAGCCGTTTGCCGCCGATTTTCGATCTTTACCCGGCGATTCAGAGTCGCTACTCACACCTTCAATCGTAACAGAGGCCCAAACGAAGCCCGTGAGCATCGGGAACTTCAGTTGGATCGTTCGTCCGGGCGACCGGAAGCTCTTGCGATGAAAACACTTGCCAGATTGTCGAGTTCCTGCGATTATCATCTGCTCGCCTTCGATTGGGCGAAGGAGAGCTTTCGGTCAAACCGAAACGCGGATTTGGGTTGATGTTTCTGTTAGCAGTCGAATTTACGCTTTGCATGGGTTCCAGGGATCTGCTCTGACGCGCTTGCATGAGTCCGTCAGAACGAATTCGTGGGCCTTTTTACTTTGCGCCAGAACTGCAAGCGGAGCCGCAACTCTTGTTTCCCGGCAAACGTTGAGACGTCTTCCAAGCCTCTGCTCCTCAGGGTTGAGCCTCGGAACGTCCGCCAAGCAGGGGTTTATTCCAAGCAAGCCAGGTGAAAGGAGTAGGTCGTGAGAGAGAAAGGTACAGTCAAGTGGTTTAACGGAGCCAAAGGCTACGGATTCATCCAGCGTTCCACGGGCGAGGATGTATTCGTGCATTTCTCAGCTATCCAGGAGAACGGATATCGGAGCCTGAATGAGGGCGAGACCGTCGAGTTCGACCTCACCAAGGGCCCAAAAGGCTTCCAGGCCGCTAACGTTCAGCGCGTATAAGACGTCTCCGCCGCGCGGAAGCCAAGCGTTACTTCGCTCCCTGCGCTTCCGAGTTCGGCCAAACCACTAAACCCTCTCGCTGCGAGAGGGTTTTTTCATGGCAGCCGCAAGCGCCGCAAGGCCCAGCGCGCGTGCTCCGCGACGGTAGCATCCTCGTCGCGCGCAAGGTCCTGCAAGGCCGGCAGGAAGCGCGGATCGCCGCTGTTGCCCATCGCAATCGCGACGTTGCGGCGCAGACCGTTGAATCGTGTGCGCTTCACCGGCGAGCCGCGAAACACCTCACGAAACTCCTCGACGCTGAGTCGCGCCAGCCACTCGAGCTCGGGATTCACCAAGTGCGGTCGCGCCGTCGAATTCCGGTGCGCTGCTGACCGGCGCTTCGCGGTTCCATGGACAAACATCCTGACAAATGTCGCAGCCGAAAACCTGGCGTCCAATGCCGGCGCGCAATTCTTCCGGGATCGAGCCGCGCTTCTCGATGGTGAGATACGAAATGCACTTGGTGGCGTCGAGCTGATACGGCGCGGGAAACGCGTTGGTCGGACACGCATCGAGACAGCGTGTGCACGAGCCGCAGCGGTCGGGAGCAGGGAAGTCGGGCGTCAGTTCCAGCGACGTGAGCATGACGCCGAGGAAGAGCCACGATCCTAGCTGTTCATTCAGGATGCAGGTGTTCTTGCCGATCCAGCCAATGCCAGCGTACTTGGCGAAGATGCGCTCGATCACCGGACCGGTGTCAACGTAGCACCAGGTGCGCGGCGCCGGAACATTCTGCTGCGCACAAATTTCAAGCAGCTTCGCTTCCAGCGCGCGCAATTTTTCGAGTACCACATTGTGGTAGTCGCGTTGCGACCAGGCGTAGCGCGAGATCCAGCCCTGCGACGTCGTGCCCGCGTGCGTCGAGTACGGCTGGTCGCTGTTGTAGTTCAGCGCGCAGACCACGACCGAGCGCGCCCACGGCGCAGCGTTGGCCAGAGAAGCGCGTTTCAACTCGCCAGCCTCGTTGCGCTTCTCCAGGTAGCTCATCTCGCCGGCGTGGCCTTCGGCGATCCAGCCGGGAAAGAACTCGTGCTCCGGCGTGTCGGCGACGCCGGCGACGCCGGCGAGATCGAAGCCAACCTCGGAGGCGAGACGCTTGATCTCGCGGCTGATGACGGACGCAGAGAACTCGCCTGACATGCTGCGCCGATTATAGGAGGAATGGCGGTTCGTAATTCGAACCCGACCAAGTGAAACACTTAGGCTGCAAGCCATTCGAGTTCCGTCACGGTCGCGGCTACTGTTAACCAATCGACAAACTTTACCGGTTAACGGCGGTTCCCGACTCGCTTATTGCTTGTCGTCTAGCCGGATACCCCTCCCCCTCCTGCGCCGATGCAGAATCAACAGCTTAGACAATTTTTGCCCGCAGATGATTGAGCCACAAGAGCTTACATGTTGATGATTGAGCCACAGGGACTTAGGAGCACAGCGGTGCTGCAGCATGGTTCCATCTTGGGAAGCATCACCTTCGCGCGTTTACCAAAGCATTAACATGCAGATGGGCTAATCCACTAGGGAGACACCCCACAACGGACGGCTGGTTTGTCAAAGAACTTCCCGCTCGGCACCTGGGTGCGAGCGTCGAAGACACAACAACTTCGTCCTCGCAATCGAGGGATACCGCGCCGTGCCGCTAACGCACAAGTGCACAGGTCACGGGTGCTAGTGATGAGGTGCGACATGAAAATCCGCACCGAAGAAATGGAAGCTTGGTGGGGACCCGGCACTGGACGTTACTTACCAAACATGCGCAAGTCCTCCCCAAATCGCTAAGCTTTGAAGGGTCGCTGGCTGCGGGATAATCCACGACCTGTCAATTTTGCCTGTGCAAGGATCTACGTGATACACGTTATTGGGTTTGCTAAAATTGTGCTCATCGTCGCCAACCCAGAACCCGCGGCCATCCGGGTCAACTGCCACAGCGATGTTCTGCACCGTACCCGCCATTGAATAGGTCTTCACAATCTTCCCTGGCATACCCGGCCAAGGAGACACATCTATCAGTAAGACCTGGTTGTAGTCCGCCACGAGTATGTAAGGATCGGGCAAGGTGCAGGCAGGCGTTCTGCAGTAGTCGGACCTGTGAACCACACGAATCTGTACGGCCTCCGGACCCGGTAGATTGTGGATAATATCGGGAAGTTGCTTATTCAGGCTTATGTCATAGGCTTTAATCGCAGTGCTTGCTGTCGAATAAACGAGGGTGTCGGCGGACAAGAAGTCGATATATGCAACGCCACCATTTGCGTAGAGCGATGGCACCGCCGACACATTTATGGTCCGCACGTAGTTCCCGTTTTTGTCCCACTCGATTACTGGGGACGGCGTGGCTGCATTATTACTACTGCCCCCGGTGTAGAGCTTGAGGTCGGACAAGTCCACTTTGGTACCGACTGGTCTGATAGAAATTGGGCGTTGGTTGTGTGCGGCTCCATCGATGAAGGTGGTCGCGACAAGTTGTCCGGACGCATTGAACTTGCTGACTGTTTCCCCACCATAGTTCACAACATAGAAGTTTCCCGCGGCGTCAAATGCAGTACCCGCGGTCTCCGGAAAAGGAGTGGTGCCGTCAATCAGCTCAGCCAATAGCGCCCCATTAGGGCGGAATTCCTTCGCAACGCCGCTGTTTCCCTGTGAGTCGTAACCAACGGAGGCGAACACATCCCCGTACCTGAATGGTATCCCCACCGTATTAGCCGGAGTCAACGAGCAGTTGGTTGCGTTGGCGCGCCAGGCTGCATGTCCGGTATTGCCGCCTTTGACAAAATTAACGAGAAAGGAAATCTGACAGTTGTCATTCATGCCGCCAAGAGCTACATAGGTCACGGTGCTGCCATCAGGCATGACATCTCCCGTAGCCACAACTTTGTCGGTGACGAGATTGGATCCGGTGTAGATACCGCTATCCGGGCCTCCGGTGGCGGCATCAAAAGCAACAATACCTTCGATATTCACAGCGTAGTCAGTAACGCCAGGGCCGCTCGCGATCAGGTTTTCTGTGGTGGTGAGCGTCTTTGTGCACAGGTTTGGGCCACCGGGAATTATTGCGCTGTATGCGACAGTACCAGCGTTGTTAATGGGTGGGTATTGAGCATTCAAGTTCCCGGCGTTGCAGGAAGTTGCCAGCGTCGATTTGGCCAGGTTGGAATCGAGTTCAATCTGATAGGTGGACGGCGTTACTCGCAGGTACGACACGGTCCCGCTCAATATGCCGGGGCCGAACGCGTCATCGTTGATCCCAGCAGAGGAGCCTAACCCGATGATATTCCCGCCAATACTGTCGATCATCAAGGAATTGGTTCCGTCCCCCTTCCAAATACTGTCGTTCGAGCCCATCGTATACGCAACCACTCCGCAATCATTGATCCCACCATTGTTCAGCGCGATGCTCCCTTGAACAATAGGAAGGAGCGGGCCACCGGTACCAACATAGATTCCCTCGCCGTTGCCACTAGCCCAATCACCCTTGAATACAACGGTAGGAGTGATACTGTTTCGCTCAATCGAAGGCCCGGTGATAAAACTGAATCCAGGACCCGAGCTAAGGCCGGCTGATCTGGGTTTTTGGTCCTCCGTCCGAAACATAAACGTTTTCCGTACCGTTCTCGAAGCGATTAAATGTCACTACTCCATCGTTATTCACATTGCCAACGACAAGATCGAAATCGGTACCGCTGTCGATAAGTGTGAAGGTGTAGGGCCCAAGGTTTTGACAAAGTGCCACGGCGCTCATAAGAAGCACTGAGAGCACAAGTAGGGGCCAGCGGGAGAGAGCCACGTCCAGCCCAAAGCGATCCGAAGTCGCCGAATGTAGACTTTTCATAAGGTTAGTTCTTACCTGGACATCTGTTGGAGTGTTCATCGTGATTCTTCACTGTCAACTGGCTCAGCTACTTCTGGCTAACCTAGCGAGCTCTTTGTTACAAGAGGATACCCCCGCCCAAAAAAGGCGTTTGGGTGGGGGTGCCCTGTTAGCGACCGTTTATCGCATTGCCGAACGTCATTATTAACTGCCTATTCGAATCAAGGACGTCATACATCATAACGTCCCACTCTCCGGAACCCAACGGTGGATAGCCATACAGGAGCGCCCGGATAGTACGACTCACAACTACAAAGTCGGGATCAATCAGCTTGGCCTCATTCCATAGTGTTCCACCTCGAAACAGATCGCTTAGTCCAAGGTTGCCCGCCGGGGAGGGCGGTACGCGCCGTTGCACGTACGCAGGTGGACTTGAGGAACCGTTCCGAGTGCCATTGGGGTCGTCAAACCTACTCACTAGGTAGCCCGCAATGTAATCGATCATGCCCCCCGACTCAGTCCATTTTTGGGCGACGACGGGAACCGGAATTCCGCCGCCTATTTTTTCCCATGCCGCGCCCGAATCGAGGGGATCAACGTTTACCGAGAAGCTAATGCCGAAGCGGGACTCTGTGCCGTCTGGAGTTGTACCTCCAGTCCAATCGATGAGGGTGCCGCCATTCAATCCGGTGATCGTGACGGTCGGGTAGTCCTCGTTAAAGGTTCCCACGATGGTAGTTGGGTCAATGCCACTAAGGAACTCTTGGAACTCGTTTTGCGTCTCGCCTGTGCGGTTCCAGACTTCGAAGGCGCTGAGCGAAACAGCCGGCGGTGGTGCACTGCATCGCGGGAAGTTCACTGAAGCAATTTGGGTGCTCCAGTCGAATCGCTGCGTGACCATGTAATACTCGGTTGTGTACCAGAAGGTGCAATCGTCGGTGGGATCGATTCGCATGGCGCTGTAGTCGCCCCACCGGTTAGAGGTATCAGGCTGAGATCCGGTGCCGTTGACGACAGTGAGTTCATTCTCTAACGTGCCAAGCGTGTCGGTAGGTATGCGTCCAGCCACGAAGATGGACGGGTACATGCCGCTGTTGGATTCGCTATAGCCCACCAAGACATCATTGCTTTTATCGCGGGCCATAGAGCCCATCCAGCGCCAGTTCCCATCGGGAGCATATGTACCCTGCTGAAGAGTGGAAATGTCCGTGGGCCCCACGGGGCTAGGCGGCGCTGTGAACTCCATCCAGCGGACGCCGTTTTGTCCACCCGAGGCGGTCACGTCAAAGTTGACGTACCAGTGCTGCTTCGGACTTGGAAAGGATGGATTGTCATCATAGTAGGCGAAGCGATACATCAACCGATCGCCCAATGAGTCCAGCAGATCCGGAATATCCTTCTGCGGGACGCAAGCGCCGCCGTAGCTACCGTTACAAGCTGGAGTGAAAGGCGCAATGGCGACAAGTTGAGAGTTGCCGTCACCGGTGAAGGTTGCGCCCTGCGTCCAGTCACTCGGGTTGTTGATGTGCGCTGAATACAACGAGAGGTGCGAGTTGTCCACGTCGCCCACGCTGCCGATGAAGAATTGATCCTCGCCACTCGGTGGGTTGGTCGGAGAATCAAGGTCAGCGGGCAGCAAGCTGTCCTCGCCGCTGGTGTACTGGTGACAAATTTGCTCTGCCGACGGATCACCCGCCAGCAGTTTCGTCCGGTTATAGACACAGACTTGAGGTCCCTTGAAGCCAGATCCGCCGGGGCCGAAGTTGTTCTGGGCCTGTCCGTAGTTGACGGTCCAGACACCCCACTTCGGATAGTCAGGGAAGCCATTCCCGGGTACGCTGAACTGCGAAACATAGTAGCTGCCATTTGCGTCGGAGCTGGTGGAAATGGCGACGCACACAGCGTACGGAGAGGTGAACACGTTCTGGAACAGCAACCAGCGATGGGCAACCCTGTCCCACTGCGCGATGGGGTCACCAGCGTTGTGGTTAGCACAGAGGGTTCCGGGGATACCAGACGACCATAGCGCGTTGCCGTTGATAGCCGGACCGCACGCGGTGGTGCTCTTATCGCAAACTGTGTAGGAGACGTTTACCCACTGTACGATCTGCGTGTCACCAACTGCCATGTTCGTATCCGGTGGAGCGTCAGGAACGGTGTAATTAGGGAAGCCGTTACCGACCCCAAGGAAGTTCTTGTTAATTTGGTAAGACGACGATTCAAGAGGCTGGCCGACCTGCTCCACCCGATCTACTACCTGCTCTGTGGCATGCTTGGGAATGCGACGTACAGGGCTGGCTTCGTGAAATCCATACTGGGCCGGTTGCGGCAGCTTGGCGAGGTCCCTGAGCGGAGCGGAAACACCAAAGGCAACCGCATGGTTGACGTCCCGTTCGGGAGTTGAATTCCTCTGCGCTGTGAGCTGCAGACCAAACAGAAAGGGATAGAGACAGAGAAGGAAGAGACGGAAGTGGCGCATGCGGTGCTCCTTTCGAGCGAATGGAATTGGTGTCTAGCCTCCCGGCTCTCAACGAAGAAAGTGAAGCGGCGCCGCGGAGAGCCAAGGACGACGAGAGCGGCGCTAAGTTTCGATCCGGGCCCGTAAGGTGAAAGGCATCCTTACTCCCGCTGCTCCGCGAACGGTCGGCCGATTACATGCGGGAGTTCCCTGCCCGACACTCCTAAACACTAAATACTTAGTCGCCCACGCCTCGAACGGGGTCACGAGGCGGCCGTACGTTAAGGGGCCGAATAGCGGAATTTCTCGGCGAGTGGGAACATAGTGCTGCTAGTTTGTCAAGATGTCAAGCACTTTTTAGCAGGATTTTAATGATTTGTTGGTGGCTATAGAAAAATTCTGACATGGCCCAAAAGAATGGCCGCAATGTGGCACTCATGGGACGAAGGCTTAGAGGGACTTGTGGGTCTCTGCCGATTCGCGGCTCGCCTCAAGCCAATCGATAGCTCTTCGAGGCTGTCGTTAGTTTCGTAACCGTGCGACACAGACTCCGAAGGTCAGTACTTCTAGGGGGAAGACAAGGACCGCCGCGGCGGTCCTTAATAATGTGCAGAATTCGCTATCCGACGGTGGGTGGATTGGGCGCGGTCTCGTCGGCTTTTTTCACCGCGGCTTCGGCGGCCTCGAAGCCCATTTTGGAATGGGTGCCGTCACAGAACGGCTTGTTCACCGACGCTCCGCAGCGGCAGAGCGAAAACGCAACCTTTCCGGTGAGGTCGTAGGGATTGCCGTCGGCGTCCACCAGTTCGATGGCGCCCTCGGGCGCCTCCACGCGGTAAGGCCCGTTCCTGCGGCACGTGATCTTTACTTGCGCCATCTATCTCCTCCTGATGATTGCGCGGCGCAAGGCGCCGTCTGTCCATTGTAAGCCAGCGATTGCGACTCGAACCGAAGTCGCTGACCTGGCGCGATCGCTGGACCGCGCCGCAAGTCGATTGCGCGGCAGCGTTCTTATGTGTTTGCCGGACTGGAACTCAGCTTCGTCAGGTGTTGCCGTCCAGGTTCGCTATCGCCGATGGAACGGCCGGCCTCCAGCTTACGTATTTCTGTCCAGCAGCGGACATACAGGTTGCGTGGGCGGACAATCCTGCTCGCACTCGTGTCGTAAGCGATTGAAATCATTGCTTCTGCGGTGGTCGTTCTCGTGCACCAGTCAGCTTGGAAATAGGCAGGGCTCTTAGCAAAGATGCAAACTCCGGATCAGCGTTCATCCGTGACCGTACACGGGGTGGAAAGCCCAAGAGCGAGTAGAGAGCTAGAGAATCCGCGGTCATCCGCGAAAATCCGCGGCTAAAAGCAGTCGATGACGGCCGCGATAAGAGTGGTGTTAAGAGCTAAGCGCTGAGCGCCAAACGAGCAAACGGCATGCAAACCCTTCTCCAGGAACTTCGCTATGCATTGCGCCAACTGCGCAAGTCGCCCGGCTTCACCGCGGTTGCGGTGCTGACGCTTGGCGCTGGGCATTGGCGCCAACACGGCGATCTTTACTGTGGTGAACGCAGCGCTGCTGCGCGCGTTGCCGCTGCGCGACCCCAACCGCCTGCTCCATCTGTCGGAAATCCGCACCGCAGGCACGTTCCAGAAGATGGAGTTTTCGTATCCCGACTTCGTCGATTTCCGCGACCACAATCAGTCGTTCACCGCCGTCGGCGGTTATTTTCCCGTCAACGCAACCTACACCGGCCGCGAGGGTACGGAGCGAGTGGCGGCGACGGTCGCCAGCGCCAACTTCTTCGATGTTCTCGGTGTCCAGCCGATGTTGGGCCGAGTGTTCGCGGCCAACGCTGATCAGGCCGGCGGCGAACGGACCGTTCTGCTGACCTATGCGGGGTGGCGGACGCGGTTTGGCGGCGACCCCAACGTGCTGGGAAAAAGCGTCACGCTGAACGACGACCCGCGCACCATCATCGGTGTTTTGCCGGCCAACTTCCAGTTCGGGCCCAGCCGCTCCGGCGACTTTTGGATTCCGCTGGCGGTCCGAGGCTGGCGGCTGCGCCGCAACGCGCATTGGATCCTCGGTGTCGGCCGGCTCAAGCCCGGCGTGACATTACAGCAGGCGCAGGCGGAGGCTTCGGGGCTGGCGCTGCAACTGGCGGCGCAGTATCCCGAAAGCAATCCCGACGTCGGCATTCACATGACGCCGCTGCGCGAGCAGATGGTCGGCGAGGTACGGCCCATCCTGCTGGTGCTGATGGGCGCGGTCGTCGCCGTCCTGCTCATCACCTGTTCGAATCTGGCAGGCCTGCAACTGGCGCGCGCGGTCGCCCGGCAGAAGGAGATTGCCGTGCGCGCGGCGCTGGGCGCCACCCGCGCGCGCATCGTCCGGCTGCTGCTGACCGAAAGCGTTTTGGTTTCCGTGCTTGGCGGCCTGGGCGGGATCGTGCTGGCGTACTTCACCTTACCGGTGCTGGCCGCCAGCCTCCCCAGGGACCAGCAGGCGGTCCTGCCGTTTCTGCAGGGATTGAAACTTGACTGGAGCGTGCTGTCGTTTTCCGCGGCCGTCTCCATTTTCGCCGGGGTCCTGTTCGGCCTGCTGCCCTCGGTGCAGGGAGCGCGGTCCGACGTAAACGATGCCTTGCAGGACGGCAGCCGCACCACGGCGGGCTTGCTGCGCCACCGGTTGCGCAACGGGCTGGTGGTCGCGCAGATGGCGATGGCGGTGGTCCTTCTGGTCTGCGCCGGGCTGGTGATGAAAAGCTTGACGAAGCTGTTGCGCGTCGATCCCGGCTTCAGCGTGGCGCACCTGCTCACCTTCGACACCTCACTGCCGAGCGAGCACTATCCCGACAAGGCGCGCCAGATTGAATTCGAGCGCAATCTGCGGGCGCGGTTGCAGGCCCTTCCGGGAGTGAACTCGGCCGCGACGGTGGACACGCTGCCGCTGGGCAACGCCGGCGGCACATCGCGATTCGTCATCGCCGGACACGCCCGGGTCGCGGCGGAAGAGTACGAGGCCAACTCGCGAGGCATCAGCCCGAACTACTTTGAGACCATGGGCATTCCGTTGCGCCGGGGGCGCTTCTTCAACGACCACGATGATGCCAGCAAGCCGCGCGTCATCATCATCAACCAGACGCTCGCCAACCTGGCCTTTCCGGGACAGGACCCGATCGGCAAGCGCATCGATTTCACTTACACCAAGGACCCCAACATTCAGGAGATCGTGGGCGTGGTCGCCGACGAGAACCTCGGCCAGCTCGACCACAAGCCGACACCGGTGATCTACGACCCCTACGCGCAGGACACGAGTCCGTATTTTGGCGTCACCATCAGGACCGAGGGCGATCCTGCTGCGGTGGCGGGCAGCATTCGCGCCGCCGTGCGCGAGATGGATCCGTCGCTGCCGTTGGATTCTGTCGTGACCATGGAGCGCATCATCGCCGACTCGCCTGCGGTTGCGGTGCGGCGCTATCCCGCCTACGTGATCGGCGCGTTCGCTGCGCTGGCGCTGGTGCTGGCGATGTTGGGGATTTACGGACTGCTGGCGTACGTAGTGGCGCAACGCACGCGCGAGCTGGGTATCCGGCTGGCGCTGGGCGCGCAGCGACGCAATCTGCTGGGCCTGGTGCTGGGGAGCGCGCTCAGGCTGGCGTTACTTGGCGCAGCGATTGGAGCGGCAGGGGCGTTGGCGGTGGGCCGGATGTTGGCGACATTGCTCTTCGACGTGCGGTCCACCGATGTCGCAATTTTGTTCAGCGTGGCCGCGTTGCTGGTCGTGGTGGCGCTGCTGGCGAGCTACATTCCGGCGCGTCGTGCGGCCTCGATTGAGCCGATGCAAGCGCTGCGGGCAGAGTGAAAACCGTGGACCACGGAGGCGCGGAGAAAAACCTAAGCAACCGCGGATCTCCACGGATAAACACGGATCGGATTTTTGTTCATTCTTTTCGGAAGAATCCGTGTTCATCCGTGAAAATCCGCGGTTAAGAACAAGCCGGTCCCGGCGGCAATGAATAAAGTTCTAGGAGTTCTAGGAGCTAGGACTAAAAGCTGAGAGCTAAGAGAGAAACGAGTAAACGATATGCAAACGCTTCTCCACGAATTTCGCTACGCGTTGCGCCAACTGCGCAAGTCACCTGGATTCGCCCTGGTTTCGGTATTGACGCTCGCCCTGGGCATCGGCGCGAATATTGCCGTCTTTTCCGTCACCAATGCGGTGCTGCTGAATCCCAGCGGCATTCCTCACGCCGACGGACTGGTTGCTTTGCGCGCCCGGTACAGGGCCATGCCCGATCTCAACAACATCAGCATGTCGCCGCCGGATTTTGCCGATGCGGCCGATGGGCAAGAACTTCTTCTCGTCGGGCGCGATCATGAGCGGCAGCAGCTTCAACTACAGCCGTGAGAACGCCAACCCGGAGTTGCTGAACGGCGCCCGCGTCTCCTCCGGGTACTTCGACACCTTCGGAGTGAAGCCGATGCTGGGGCGGGTTTTCACCCCGGAAGAGGACCTGCCCGGCGCTGAGCGCGAGGCCGTGCTGTCGTATCGCGCGTGGCATAAGCATTTCGGCTCCGATCCCAACATCGTGGGCCAGACGCTGATGCTCAACAATCAGGCGTATCGCGTGATAGGAGTGATGGGACCGTCGTTCAACTGGCCCAACCAGGCGGAGCTTTGGGCGCCCATCGCGCTGCCACCAGCGCGTTACAAAGACCCAAACTATCGGTACAACGAGTACCTGTTCGCCGTCGCACGGTTGCGGCCCGGCGTCACGCTGCAACAGGCCAATGCATATCTTGACAAGAAGGCACAAGAGAACATCGCCTCCGAGGGCGACAAGAGTTTCGGCCGGGCCAGCGGATGGGGCATGTTCGCCATGCCGCTCACCGAATACGTTGGCGGCAGTTTGCGCAAGCCGCTAACCATGCTGTTGATCGCGGTGGGCATGGTGCTGCTGATTGCGTGCGCCAACATTGCGGGGTTACAGATGGCACGCGCCTCAGCGCGGGAACGCGATTTGGCCATACGGGTTGCCCTCGGGGCACAACGCGTCCGCTTGCTGCGACAGGCGCTGGTGGAAAGCATTGTGCTGACGGTTGCCGGAGTTGCGCTGGGCTTGGGAGTGGCGACGGCGACCGCGCCCCTGCTGTTGCGCTATCTGCCTGACATGCTGAGCGCGCAAGTGCAACCTTCCTTCCGGGGGCCGGTGTTGCTGTTCGTCACCAGCGTTGCGGTGCTGTGCTCGCTGTTATGCGGATTGGTGCCGGCATGGCAGCGCACCCAGCCGGGCTGGTTCAACGCGCTCCAGGAAGGGGGGCGCTCGGGCACCAGTGGTCTGGTGCACCAGCGGGCGCGGTCGTCGCTGGTGGTGGCGCAGATCGCCCTCTCGCTGCTGTTGCTGGCCGGCGCTGGCCTGCTGCTGAGCAGCCTGAAAGCGCTGGAGCAAGTGGAGACTGGCTTCCAGCCCGGCGGCTTGCTCTCGGCGCGTTTCTCGCTGCCTCGATCGGTGTACGGCGTGACCCCTCCGGTGACCAGCGCTTCCGCGGCCAAGGAAGAAGCCGCTAAACAAGCGGCTGCCGCGCAGGATGCCAGTGATGCGAAGATCGCGGCATTCAACAGTGCGCTGCAAGACCGGTTGCACAGCATCCCCGGCGTGAGCAGCGCGGCGCTCGCCGATTCTGTGCCATTCGATAACCAGGGGGGCTCGTCCAGCTTCAACATCAAGGGCCAGACCCTTCCGCCCAATGACCCCGGACCGCACGGGAACGTGCGCGTGGTGTCGCCGGAATATTTCGCCACCTTGCGCGTGCCACTGGTGATGGGAAGAGAATTCACTCCGGGGGACCGCCATGGGACAGAGCTGGTGGCCATTATTGATACGGTGCTGGCGCACCAATACTGGGGGAACAAGAACCCGGTGGGGGAGCATCTCGGGTTTGACAGCAAGGGGCCGTGGTACACAATTGTTGGCCTGGTAGCGCACGCCCGCGCGTCGTCGCTGGAGTCGGACACCAACGAGGGCTTCTTTTATCTGGACGCGGCCCAGGGGCCACAGTTGTCAACCGCCATGGTGGTACGGAGTTCACGCTCGGCGGAAGACCTGAAGGGTGATGTCGGCGCGGCGGTGCGCGCGGTGGATTCCAGCATTCCCATCTACGACGTGAAGACCATGGAACAGCGCGTGGACGAATCGCTGGTGGGACGGCGCTTTGTGGTTCTGTTGTTGACGGCCTTTGCCGGACTGGCGTTGCTGCTGGCGGCGCTTGGGCTATACGGCGTGATCAGCTATTCGGTGCGGATGCGCACCCGTGAACTCGGTGTGCGTATGGCGCTGGGCGCGCAGCGTGGTGAGGTGATGCAATTGGTGCTGCTGCAGGGTGCACGACTGGCCGCGATCGGCGTGGTCCTGGGCGCCATCCTTGCTATCGCACTCAGCCGCGTCTTCTCCAGCTTGCTGTTTCAGGTCGGAGTGTTGCACGCGGCTCCGTGGATTGTAGCGACCGCGATTCTACTTGCTACCGTGTTGCTGGCCAGCTATCTGCCGGCGCGGCGCGCGGCCTCGATTGAGCCGATGAAAGCGCTGCGGACGGAGTAGAAGAAGCAAATAGCAGCTAGCCATTAGCAACTAGCGTTCACTAAGATTGCCATCCCGAGCGAGGACTTCAGTCCGAGTCGAGGGACCTGCTATTATCCGGCGGCCTTGCTGCCCTGACGGGCTTGGTTCGCCACGAACTCTCAAGGATCAACACGGATTAGATTTGGATGTTCTCCTCCAGGCTAACATGGCGTGGGCGATGTTCACCAAGGTGGGCGCCTGAAAGCCCCGCTCGATCCTCGACTTCGTCTTGGGTTGAACGGGTCACGCGCGAACGCTGTACGTTTTGCAGAGTCGATCGACGCGGACGAGCCGCATCGCCGACCGTTAGTCCATGGCTCCGAAGATCCCTGTCTGAGCGCTAGTTCACCGATCAGCTGGGGAAGCCGCTGAATCGCTGTTCGGTGCTTCGACATCGGATTGTTGGCGGCTGCCTTCTCGTTGCACTCCCACGCGACCATGAGTACCAACTCGGTCATGATCTCGCGCTCCGTCGTGATCTTGGCTCCCTTGTGCTGCGGACGGTCTTGTATTTCGCAACGACTCGCACCGAATTGTCTGCTGTTTTGTGGTCTGGCGTTGGTACAGGTCAGCGTCATAGCAATAGTGGGTCTTCGGTTCCAGTCGAGACCGGATCGTCGCGCCAGCAGGTCCTCGGCCGAATCGCCTAGCAACAGGAGTTGTGGAAGGCGAAGACATCGCAGTTCAACATGGACCACTGTTCGGAAGCGCGCGGGTGGGCGGTCTGTTGAGTCTGGAAGAACTTGGGAACTCCAGGCGCGCGCCCTGCCGCCATTGCGCATCCCCGGATTCGATCAATGGATCCGACAGTGGAGCCCCAGGCCGAGAGCCGCTCCGAAGGTTATCCTCCAGGGTGCACGGGAATTCCGCTCGGCGTGCAGGCCGGCGTCTTGGGCTCAGACTGACGATTCTGCAAACGACTCCAAAGCTGCACATCGGTGAAGTACCAACAGCCTACCGGTGTCCTGTAGATTCAGACGGCGA
This sequence comes from uncultured Acidobacteriaceae bacterium, assembly GCA_963735855.1. Classification (GTDB taxonomy): domain Bacteria; phylum Acidobacteriota; class Terriglobia; order Terriglobales; family Acidobacteriaceae; genus Bog-257. The sequence continues at coordinate 28,066 of CAVTMW010000014.1, read as the reverse complement.
ACAGCATTACGGATCCGTGCGGGGGTTCTGGCATTTGACACGGAGCAGGACGCGAAGCAGTTCAAGGATGCGATGGCGACAATAGCACTACGCGCGACAGTTAGATGAGCTTGTGCGAAAAGCACAACAGGACTGTCACAGCCAACCACCGCGGTCTTCAGATGGCTTCGAGCTTCTAAGCACGTTTGAGTCATATTCCGTCTCTCACGACGTGGTGATCGTCGCAAAACAAAACGGATTCCTTGCACAAATCCGTACTGATTCCGCCTTTCTCATTGCTCCAGAACACTAAAATCCGATCCGTGTCCCTCCGTGCAAATCCGTGGCTGCCTTTCCCCCTCTGGCGCGGAACATACCGCAAATGGGACAATGACGCGCAGGCCACGCTGCACGCTCGTGGTCCGAGGAGAGAATCCATGAAACGGCTTTTGCTGGGGCTGCTGCTGGTGGCGTCGTTGCTGCCCGCGAGTTATGCCACCGACAACAAACCCGAGGAAACGCCTGCGCCCAAAATCAAGGTGGGCGATGTGGCCCCCGACTTCACCTTAACCGACCAGAACGGCAACAAGGTTTCGCTGCACGACTTCAAGGGCAAGAAGAACGTCGCCCTGGCGTTCTACATTTTCGCCTTCACCGGTGGTTGAACCAAGCAGATGCAGGCTTTCCAGCAAAACCTCGCCAAGCTGGAAGCCGCCGATACCCAGGTGCTGGGTGTGAGCATGGATTCCCGGTTCTCGAATCAGGCGTGGGCGGAAAAGATCGGCGTCACCTTCCCGTTGCTCAGCGATTGGGGCGGGGACGTGACCAAGGAGTATGGCCTCTACAATCCGAAGTACAAAGCCGCGCGGCGCGTGAACTACCTCATCGACAAGGATGGCAAGGTCATCGAGATGCAGTTGGACTCGGAGGCCATTGACCCGTCGAAGGTGGTGCAGGCGTGCGAGGCGCGGAAGTTGGGACGGTAGGGATTGGCCCCGCCCTCTCGGCAAAGACGGACGAGTAGGGCGGGCATCGTCCAAAGAGTTGAATTGTAAGCGTGAGGCGCAGGCCGGTACTTATTGGGGAGCACTGTATGGGTAAAGATCGAATTGAGGCGTGCAATTCTAGCGGGGTCCGATTTGGGTCGTCTGCCTGGAAGATCCGCTAGCGATATTTCGATTCCCGTGGATTGAACTCAAGTTGAATTCATGATCACTCATGATAAGTGTTGACTTGGGGGCCTCGGCTGTTTATGCTTTGAGCCAAGGAGATCCTCATCATGCGAAGCCAGTTTGTCTTGGATGACCAGACCGAGGCGTTGCTCAACGAGCTGTCGGCCGCCCGCGGTGGCAATCGCAGCTTTGTGGTGCGCGAGGCCATCCACCTATACGCCAATCTTGAAGACTGGCTGGATACGATTGAGGCCGACCCTGGCTTGCAGCGGATGATGGCGGGCTCGCTGGCCGACATCGAGGCCGGCAGCGTGATGAGCAGCCGCCAACTGTTGCAGCTTCGTACCCATCCCAACAAAAGACCATTGGGTGGGGGACCCAGCCGTGCCTTACATAAGCGAGAAAAGGTTGGGCGGGCCGCCGAAGCGCGGGGCCGCCGTTAAATGGCTGAGATTGTCTGGCCGCAGACCGTCGTTGACGCCATGCTGGAGCTGCCGGAAGAGGACTTTGACGTGATCATCCGGAAATCCGAGATGCTGCGCCGGTTCCCTGAAATGTATCCCGTCCGCGGCAGAGGTCGCTTCCGCCGATGCCGTTGGTTCCTGGCGGGCAAGTGGATCGTGTACTACCAGTTTGCCGGAGAGAAGGTCTTGATGCGCGCCGTCTGGCCCGCGCGAAGTCGTTCTGCTTGAGCCCGTTCAGCTCTACTGCGTTCGCCGGTAGCAGTAGATGTAATCGGTGATGACGGGTGGTGTGGTCATGGGGATTTCGGTGACCATGACCTGGTCCAGTCCCGACGGCACCGTGTCCTGCAGCTTGTCGTTGGAGAGAAGGTAGCCGCCGGGTTTCAGCATGGCGGCGACATTGACGCGGGCCAGCGACTGCTCGAACCCGCCGTAGTAGACGAAGATGTTGGTCCCGATGATCAAGTCGAAGCGCTCTTCCGGAGGAAGCGGCAGGCGCTGGAAGACGATGTTCATGTCAACCGGCTTGACGCGAGTGACGACGGACGGGCGAATCTTCACCGCCCGTGTGTCAAAGCCGGTGGCCGATGCCGGGACAGGAATCGGAGCGACCGGCTCGCCAATCTTCGCTCCCAGCCCTTGCCAGTACTGCACGAAGCTTGCGCGAAACTCGGGCGTCAACCGTCCTTCGGTATACCACGGAAGCTGGACTGTGTAGGGCCGCCCTAGCGCGGCATTTTTTCTAGCGGCTGCGATGTGCAGGTTCACACGCGAGCTGATGTCCATCGTGTAGATCTCGACGCTGTCTGGACTTGCCAGGCCGAGGCGAAGCAGGGAATCCAGCACGGCGAAGGGCTGGACCGTCTGCGGTGGATAGAAATCCACGCCTTCCTGCTTGTTGACGAAGTCGAGCCCCGGGCCCACGATCGCCACCCGCCGAATGCTGCCGGGTTTCAACATGCCCTTGGCTAACATTCGCTGCAACTGCTGGTCGAGATCGTAGTCGGGCCACAGATTGCTATCCAGCGAGATGCCCCGGTGCTGGAACATCTGGTCCCGGTTGGTCTTCGCTTCCTGCCGGGCTTGCAGCAGGTCCTTCTGCATTCTTGCCAGGTTGGCCAGCAGGTAGGCTTTGAGTTTCTTGCGTCCTGCCGGCGAGTTGAGCGTGAAGCCTTTCTTTTCGACGAACGATCGCATCTCCACGAAGCCCTGGTTGCCATCCGGAGCGGCGAGGGCTTTGATGAGATCGTTGGCGCGGGTTTCGGCGAACCCATTCACCAGGCTGCTCTGGCCGTAGCGCACCAGGTAGTCGTCGTCGATGCGGTATTCCTTGGTGAAGGTCACCCCGAAGCGCAGCAGATTGGTCAGGCTGTCCTCTTCGCCAACGTCCAAGCGTTGCCGGATGTCAGCATCGGACTTCTGCAGCCAGGCGGCCCAGTCCTTCGAATTGATCTCAGCGCCGGGATGAGCGCCGTTGCCCGGTCCCATTTTCTGCAGAACCGGCTTCGCCGATTCCAGCGACATGAACTCAGGTGTGGGCGCCTGAGGTGGAACGGAAGATGCCAGGGCGACGAGCGTAAAAAGCAGAGGAGAAACGGAGCGAAAGACGCGCTGGCCGGCGTGATCATCCTAATCGCCCACCGCTTCTTCGGGCTGAAGAGCGAGGCGTGCCGAACTGCTTCTGCGGCACGCCGCGTAAACGGGGATCCCGGCCGCGATCAGCAAAACTCCGATCAGGGCGATTCTGGGCGCTTCCAGCACCGTGTCAACGACCAGTGCTGCGCTCGCGAGAACGAATATGCCGGGAACCAGAAGCCGGGCGCGCCTGATCGGATGCTGTGCGTTGGCTCCGCCGCTGAACGACAAACAGGCCCGCGACCGCTGCGCCGGAGGAGAGCACAATGGCGAACCCGGTGTACATGAGGATCTGATCGAATCCGCCAAGCATGACCAGGGCAATGCTCCACATTGCCTGCAGCGCAATGGCGAGGGCAGGCGTGCCAAACCTTCTGCTGGTACGGGCGAAAGCGGGAATGAACGCGCCGTCGCGGGCCATGGCGAAATAGACCCGGGGTCCCGCGATCGTCATGGCGCTCACGGCCCCCAGCAGAGCCACGATCAGCGCGGGCGTGACCAGTCGTGAGCCTGCCCCGAACAGGGCGCGCGCCGCGGCGTCAGCGACGTTGGTGGCGCTGCGCATCTGGACGGGAGGGATTGCGTAGAGATAGAGCGCGTTGAGCACCGTGTAAAGCGCGATGACAATGCAGGTCCCCCCCAAAAGCACGGGCCGCATCGAGCGGCGGCTGGCATGGATTTCTTCCGAGACGTAGGCGGCAGCGTTCCAGCCGCTGTAGGTGAACATGACCGGGATGAGCGCCAGCAGCCAGTTCATCGTTCCAAAATGTGCGCCGTACGAGTGGAAGTGCGACCACGAACCGTTGCCTGTCGCGAATCCTCGTCCGACGAATACGACGACCATGCCCACCAGGATTGTTGCCAGGGCATTCTGGGTGATCTTGCCGGCTGCCAGGCTGCAAATGTGCAGCACCGCGAAAAGCGCAATGACCGACGCGGCGACGACCGTTCGCGGCAACAGAGCCACACTGATACCCCAGAGGTCGAAGGAGAGCAGACTCCGGTCCGCCGCAAGGCCGGGGAAATACTGACCCGCAAACATCACCAGCGCGACGGCGCTGGCGGCGACGCTTCCGGAAAATCCTGCGATAAGAGAGGTCCAGCCCGACAAGAATCCTGCCGTTGGACCGTAAGCCTTCGAGAGGTAAACGTATTCTCCGCCCGCCGTCGGCCACAGGTTCGCCAGCCTGGCGTAGGAGGCCGCACCAGCGAGGGCGAGTCCTCCGCCCACAATCCATAGCGCCAGCATTGCAGTGGGATTGGGCACAAGATTGGCGATAAGCGCCGGGGTTGTAAAAATGCCCACGCCCACTACGTTGGAAACAATCAGAGCAATGCCGTCACGTTTCCGAAAGGTTCGGCGGAGCCGCCCCGCGGCGCCCCAGCGAGGAGTCAAAGAGTTCCTCAGCGTCGGCGGGATCCGCAACCGGTTGGGCCTCGTCCGAATTGTAGGAATCGTAGTTGCGAACCGCGTCGCCCATCGCTCAACCAACGTTCGTGCCCCTGAAAACACGGGCTGGACAAAGCTGCTTTTGGTAAAGTAGTGCACCTGCTCTTCCACACGGGCCGTGAAGCAAGATATTGAGAAAATGGGATTTAGCTCTTGTCTAATGGTGGCATCGACACGGGCTGGCGGAAAATCACCCGAAACCATGCGGGAAAAGACGCCGGGCAAAGGTGCCAGTTCGTACGCATTTCCCCCACCGCGCTGGGTCGAGAATGTAGCTGCTCCAACGGTGGAAGCGCCGGGCTTCAGCCCGGCGACAAGACCTCTATTGCAAACCGGGCTTCAGCCCCGGCGCTTTCACCCGATTTTTGTCGCTATGGGTGGGCCGCAGGCCCGCGCTCGTTCGGGTGTAACATGATTGCCTCAGCGGCGGAACTTCTTGTGGCCAGCACCGAAGCAGAACCGTTCATTGACGAAACTCCGGGAGAAGCTCCGGTGCGAGGATTTCTGCACCGATCCGCAAAAGCTGGTGATGGATTTCTGGTGCTAACGCATGGAGCGGGCGGCAATGCCAATGTTCCACTGCTGGTCGCGTTAGCGGGCAAGTTCGCGGCGTCAGGATTGACCGTATTGCGCTGCGACCTGCCCTACCGGCAGCGGCGTCCACGAGGCGCGCCGTCGCCCTCCGATGCCAAGACGGACCAGGCCGGCTTGCGGCGCGCGGTAGATCTGATGAAGCACCAGTTCGAAGGGCCGCGCTTTCCTGGGCGGCAGCTCCTATGGCGGGCGTCAGGCCAGCATGCTGGTTGCGTCCGAGCCGTCGCTGGTCGAAGGGCTGCTCCTGCTGTCGTATCCGCTGCATCCTCCGGGACGGCCGGCGCAGTTGCGGACCGCGCATTTCCCGAACCTGACGACGCCGACTCTCTTCGTCAGCGGAACGAAAGACAGCTTCGGCTCGATCGAGGAATTGGAGAGCGCGATCAAGCTGATTCCGGCGCGGAAGAAACTGGTGGCAATCGCAGGTGCGCCGCACGGCCTGTCGCAGAAGTCGAAGGGCAATGACGTGCCGGACGTAGTGGTTAAGGAATTCCAGTCCTTCTTCTGTAACGCATAGCTTGCTTGGCCGAGCAGGCAACAACCACTTGGGCACAACATCCAATTCAGTGCTACAGTTCCATCGCGCTACTCCCGTCTCTGGCCCCGGCCTCTTCGTCGAACCAATTTCTGAATCGAGGAGATGGAAAATGTCAGGCAAGTACTTTTGCTGTTTCATGATCAAGTCATGTGCGGCTCTTGGACTAGGGGCGATCCTGGCGCTCAGCGCGTGGGCTGCGGACACAGAGAAGGTGCTGTACAGCTTCACCGGCGGCAACGACGGAGGCGATCCCGCTGCACAGTTAATCTTCGATGGCGCGGGCAACGCCTACGGCACCACCGTGGTCGGAGGACTCTACGGCTGCGGCACGGTCTTCGAGCTGACACCTCTCTCCGGCGGCAAATGGCAAGAGACGGTGCTGTACAGCTTCAGCTGCTTCGACGACGGGAAGAACCCCTACGGCGGCGTGACCTTCGACGGCTCCGGCAACCTGTATGGCACCACGGTCGCAGGCGGCTCCGGCGGAGCTTGCACCGGCGATGGGTGCGGGGTGGTTTACAAGCTGACGCCATCCGGCGGCGGTTGGACCCAGACCGTTCTGTACAACTTCACCGGCGGCGATGACGGGTATGGGCCCGGCAGCGCAGTGGTCCTTGACAAGGCGGGCAACGTTTACGGCACTGCCCCCGACGGAGGCGCCTACTCCCAGGGCGTGATTTACCAGCTCTCGCCCAAGAACGGGCAGTGGCAGCAGACCGTGATCCATGCCTTCACCGGCGGCGACGATGGGGCGGTGGGCTCGCTCGGATCGTTGCTGCTGGATGCGGCTGGCAACCTCTACGGCGTGACCGAACTGGGCGGAAAGTACGGGGCCGGCATCGTGTTCAAGCTGTCTGCAGCAGGAGGCAGCTGGAAGCTGACAACGCTGTATGCATTCCAGGGTCTGCCTGATGCGGGCTATCCTTACGGCGGTCTGATCGCGGACGCAAAGGGGAATTTGTACGGCACCACCTACTTCGGCGGCGTCAGCGGTCTTGGTGCTGTCTTCGAGGTTGGCGTCGGTCCGACCGCGCTCGCCGGATGGAAAGAGAGTGTGCTGTATAGCTTCCAGGGCGACACCGACGCGAGCTTTCCAACCAGCACTCTCGTCTTCGACGCGGCGGGAAATCTCTACGGCACCAGCTCGACCGGCGGCAATCCGTCGTGCGACTGTGGCACCATCTTCAAACTGACTCCGGGTGCGGGCGGATGGAATGAGAGTGTGCTGCACAATTTCGGCAGCGCTGGGGATGGCTCTTATCCGAATTACGGACTGACTCCGGACGGCATGGGCAATTACTTTGGAACTACGCCCGTAGGCGGAGCTCACGGTCAAGGCGTGGTATTTGAGATTACGCCCGAAGTAAATTTGCGTCTGGCCACGACGGGGATCACTTTGAGGAAGTGGTAATGCGGGCGTCGTACGACGCCCGCACAGGAACATCTACGCCGCCGCCGAGCGCGACCGGGTGAGCACCGCATAGCGCTCCGATGCCAGCAGGATGCTCGGCATGTCGCTGGAGCAGCAGCAATCCACCGCGCCCGCCGCCAGCGCTTCACTCCACATGCGATCGTCGGCCAGGCGATGAATGCAGACAAATGCGGTGGAAGGAAACTGAGCGCACAGTTGTTTCAGCTCAGGGATGCCGATAAGTTCCAGGTCCACCACCGCGAAGGGAGCTTGCAAGCGCGCCACGGCGGAACTGATTTGCTCGCGCGATTTTGCGATCGTGAGGTTACGAAACTGATTGCGAAACGATGCCGCCAGGCGCTCGGCAGACAGTGCATCGTGATAGGCGAGAACAACATTGATAGGCCGCATGACAAACCCCTTTTTGAAATGGCGGAGGGGGCGGCAAGAGCCAACCCAGTGATGAGGTTTGGTGGACGATTTACAACTCCGCACCACCCCGGTGCGGCATACACAGTAATGGACGAGCGGCAACGCTATTTGGCAGCGTCGCCTGATTGGGTTGCGGCTTCGAAGGCTTCCGGCTGCAGCTTGCCATTACGCTTCAGCAGGATTTCGACTTTGCCTTCGGCTTCTTCCAGTTCCTTGCGACAGGAACCGGACAGCTTGATGCCCTCGTCAAAAAGCTCCAGCGCCTGGTCGAGAGAGACGTCTCCCTTTTCCAGTTCGGCCACGATCTTTTCCAGACGTTGGAGGCACTCTTCGAACTTGGGCAAGCAAAAACTCCTGTAGGAATTCTAGTCCAGATTGTCAACGCTGAACGTGAAAATGTGGGGGCGGTTTTTCACACCGTGGCGCGCTTGGTTGTGCCCAGGGCTTCCAACACATCGACCGCCGAGGAGTAGCGCCCGAAGGGAGCGCTGATCTGCGCGCCCTGCACCATGTGGCGGACGGCGGCGAGCATGTCGCGAGCGATGGCCACGCCTTCGGCGCGGGCGGTGTCGGCGGTGGTTGCCTTGGCCATGCGGGTGAAGATTTCGTCGGGAATGGAAACCCGCAGCTCGTTCTTCATAAACTCGGCGTTGCGCGTGTTGGTGAGCGGCCAGATGCCCGCCACCACCGGAATGCGGCAGTGCTCGATCCGGCGTAGGAACTCTTCCAGCAGGCTGATATCGAACACCGGTTGCGTAACCGCCAATTCCGCGCCCGCCTCCACTTTGTATTCGAAGCGACGGATTTCCTCGTCAATATTGGGGCTGCCCGGATTAGCGCCCACGGCGATGACGAACCTGGTCGAACCGCCGATGGGATTGCCGCCAATATCCAGGCCGCGGTTCAGGTTGCGGACGATGTTGACCAGCCCGATCGCGTCCACATCGAAGACCGCCGTCGCGTCGGGATAGTCGCCCATCTTTGGCGGATCGCCGGTGATGCAGATGAGGTTACGAATGCCGAGCGCGCTCGCGCCCAGCAAGTCTGACTGAATACCCAGCACGTTGCGGTCGCGGCAGGTGTAATGCAGAATGGGCTCGATGCCGACCTGCTGCTGCACCAACAGGCACAGCGCCTGATTGCTCATGCGCGCCGAGGCGCGAGGGCTGTCAGGGATGTTGACCCCATCCACACCCACCGACTTCAGGTAGCGGGCGCCGTCTATCTCCTTGCTTCCGTTTGTGCCTCTGGGCGGAACGATCTCCACCATGGTGACGAACTCACCGTCGGCGAGCTTGCGCCCCATCTGCGAACGTTCCCGAAGCGGTGGCACTTCGACCGGCTCGGCCTTGGCAACCGGAGCCGGCTTGCGCGCCATGGTGCCGCCGGAAACTGCGCGCAGGAAGGCCTTCATCACGTGGATGTGGTCGGGCGTGGTGCCGCAGCAACCGCCCACCAGACGCACGCCGACATCCACAAATCGTCTTCGCATACTCGGCCATGTATTCCGGCGAGCAGAGATAGATGTTGCGTCCCTCCACCGAGCGCGGCATGCCGGCATTGGGCTGCGCGGAAAGCGGTGCGGTGGTGACGGCGCGCACCCGTTCCAGCGCGTCCAGCATGGCCACCGGGCCGACGCTGCAGTTGCACCCCACCACGTCGGCGCCCCACGCCTCGACTTGCGGACCATAGTGCTCGGGCGCAGATCCATCCAGGCAGTTGCCGTCTTCGTCGATGGTGACTTGCGCCACGACCGGCAGTTTCGGATTTACATCGCGAGCCGCCAGGATGGCCTGATGCAATTCCTCCAGGTATCCGAAGGTCTCGAGAATCAGCAGGTCGACCCCTTCTTCGTTCAGGGCCGTAATCTGCTCGCGAAAGGCATTGCGGGCTTCGGCGAGCGAGATTTTGCCCAGGGGCTCAATGCGAATCCCTAACGGACCAACAGCGCCGGCGACCAGGGCATCGAAACTCTTGGCTGCCTCCCGGGCCAGGCGGGCGCCTTTGCGGTTAATGTCCGCCAGCTTGTCCAGACATCCATGCGTGGACAAGCGAAACGAATTGGCGCCAAAGGTGTTTGTTTCAATGATCTCCGCTCCCGCGTGCAGGTACTCCTGATGGATGTCGCGGATGAGATCGGGCTGCGAGACATTGAGCTCGTCATAGCAGCGGTTGATGAAGATACCCTTGGAGTACAGCAGCGTGCCCATGGCGCCATCGCATAAGACAGCGCCAGCCTGCAAGCGGGGAATGAGCTCCTTGGGCATGGATGTTCTGGACCTTGGAAGTGCTGAGCTTGTTTGAACTTTATCGCAAATGCCGGTAAATGGCCAACGTCGTCACCCGAAGGTGCACTGCCAAGCTCTGTTATAATGCAACGGTTTCCAACAACTTAACGCAATTCAACATGATGTCCGGGGTACAGGTTTGAAGCGGGCCGCAGTCCTTATTTTTTCCCTCATTTTCGTTCTTGTCCTGGTCTATTGTGGCGGAGGCAGTTCCAGTACCACGCCGCCCAGCAAAGTCAGCCATCGCGCCTTTGTGACCAACACCTACTCGGGTGCTTTGCAGATCATGGATACCCAGAACGATACGACGCCTTATACGGCCCAGACGACGAATTCCGCGGGACAGGTTGTTCCGGGCGTGCCGGTGACCATCAGCGTCGGAAATTCCCTTACCTGGGCAGTGGTGAGCTCCGATCTGAGCAAGACCCTCGTATTCGATCCGAGTGACAACCTCCTCTACGTCATCACCAACAGCACCGAAGCCATCGCCACCGACGTACAGCTGGCTGGCCCGGCGAGCATGGCTTTGTTTTCTCCCGACGGCAACACCGCGTACATTCCGGTACGAACTGCTCGTCATCAGCGGTAGCCGGGCAGGTGGAATTCAGGTCTTCAGTATCACCAATCAGGGCATCAGCGCTAACTACGCGGTTCCGTCGGCCAGCCGTGCCGCGCTCAGCCCCAGCGGGCAATTCTTGCTGGTGTTTGCCGATAATTCAGACTCGGTTTTCCTCATCAACCTGACCGCCACCACGGTTGCCGCGGTCGAGATCCCGGGCTTTTCCCGGCCCGTGAACGCCTTCTTCAGCGCCGACAACAACACCGCCTACGTGCTCAATTGTGGCTGGGAATGTGGCGATCCGTCCCCCGGCCCGGCCTCGGTGGCGCAGCTCGATATCCCTTCGCAGACCATCACGGCGACCGTGACGGTTGGCGGCGCCAGTGTGGGCCTGCTGAAAGGGACCACCTTGTACGTGGCCGGGACTTCCTTTACCGCGGGCCCGACCTTCGATTCGGTGAACGTCAGCAACATGACGCGCAACACCGCCAACTCGGTCGCGATTACCGATGGTTTGCATACCACGATGGCGCTCTCGACCAACAATAAGCTTTACATCGGCGCGGTGACCTGCAGCAACACCACGGCTGGGTGCCTGTCGGTGGTGGACGTGACCAACAACACCGCCGACCCGCCGCTTGCCGCCGAAGGGCGCGGTGACCGGCATGCTCGCCATTGCCAACCGCAACGTGGTGTACGTGATCGAGGGTGGATATCAAATCATCTACGACACCACTACCGACACACAGCAACAGACGCAGGTCATCTTCCACGGAGCGCTCTCCGACATCGTTCAGGTGGACCAGTAGGGAAGAAAGCCGTCAGCTATCAGCCATCAGCTTTCTTGTGATCGGTATGCGGATACCATCTTCGTCGTACGCCCGCACTCAAATTCTTCAAACTGACCACTAACCACTATCCACTAGCCACTGCCTTACGGCTCTAGCCTCAAATGATGCACTCCTGCCTGCTGCACCGCCTGCTGCGAGAACGGCAGGTTGAAGGTGCGTCCGTTGTAGTAGGCGCTCCACTGATCGTTGTAGTGCTCATCGAAGATATTTCCCGACTGCCCATTCACGATATTCAGGGTCGAGTTGTCGAGGTCCGAGAAATCGACGGTGAGCCGCTCGGAGGGCCCGAAGGACGTTCCGAGGTGGATGCCAACCTGCTTCACCGTCAGGCCGTCGCCTGAGAGCGGCTGGCTTCCCGGTCCCGCGCCCTTCTTCAGAATCGGAACGTGGCTCCAGAAGGGATGCTGAACGTCCACCCGGTGCACCCGTCCCCACTTCCACAGAGCAAGCGAGTGCGGAGTCTCCGCGTCATCCACTGCGGCTTGCACCGCGGCAGTCAGCAGTTCGTCGTAGTTGGCATAGCCTTCCGGCAGCCAGCGCGCGGGCTGATGCGCCAGCACGTTCTCCAGCCACACCGGAGCTCATGAACCAGCGATACTCTTTCCACTCATCGCCCAGTTTGGGCTTGAGCAGCAGTTCCTCCAGCTTCTTGCGCGAGAAGTAGGCAATGGTGGGCGCGGCGGAGTCGGTCGTCATGGTGCCGTCCCAATTGCGCATCAGATCGGCGGCCTGCTTCGCACGCTGCGACGCCTGGGGCGTGTGATCGACGGCGTACACCAGGCGCTCGGCGCAGTAGCGATCGAGTTCGGAGAGAATGTCCGTCTGGATGGCGAGCATGTCCGCCGGAGTGAACTTCTTTCTGGCGTTGAGCAGCTTGTAAATGCGTTCCGTCCGATACGGCCCCATCCATTCAATGCTTATCAGGTAGGGATAACCGTCCGGCGTAGCGCGCCCGTTGGCGGTAGCGATCATGCCCGAAGGCGGGTCATACACGCTGGGAAGCTGCTCGAAGGGCACATATCCGGTCCACTCGTGCGAATCGTCGTCGCCGGGAACTGGAACCGAGCCGTCGCCCGCGGCGCGAATCGGGATCGTCCCTGTGGCCTGGTAGCCGATGTGTCCATCCACGTCGGCGTACACAACGTTCTGTCCAGGCGCACCAAAGTGCGAGAACGCAGTGCGGAACTCCTGCCAGTTCCTGGCCGAATCCACGTCGAAGAAAACTGTGCTCGAGATACTCGGATCGTAGATGACCCACTTCAGCGCGAGCTGGCGCTTTTCACCCGGAACGATGGCGGTGATGATCGGGCCATGCCGCGTGGTCACAACATCCAGGTTGACCTCCGGCTTGCCCTTTACTTCGATGATCTCTTTGCGATGCTCCGGCCGCATCCAGCCTTGCGGCGTCAGGTATTCACCCTGGTCGTTGAACTTTTCGATGTAAACGTCCTCGACGTTGGGGCCGAGGTTGGTAAATCCCCACGCGATGTAGCGATTGTGTCCCACGATGACGAACGGCACGCCCGGCAGCGTGACCCCGGCGACGTCGAAGTCTCCGGCAGTGAGGTGGGCCTCATACCAGACGTTGGGGATGCGCAGGTCGAGATGCATGTCGTTCGACAGCAGCGGCTTGCCCGACGCGGTGTGCGCCCCGGAGACAACCCAGTTGTTGGACCCGGGCACCAGGCGATCGTCGGCACTTTCGGGTTGCAGAAGAAGGTGATCAGATCGCCCCGTGAGAGAGAGCAGCGTTCGAGCGCGACGCGCCTTCGAGACCCGCCGCCACCCGCGTTATTTTTGTCATCACGAGTGGGCTTTAGCCCGCGAGGGATCTGCTTTTCTTTTCTTTTGGGCCCCGGATCCTCTTCTTCGTCCGGACTCGTCACCCCCGGTATCTCGTTCTCGATCGAATTGCCCTCGCTTCCCGGCGGATGATCGCGCCACGAGGTATTCACGAACAGATCGGCGGTCAACTCCGGCCCCAGCTTTGCCAGGAACTTCTCTTTCACCAGCTCGTCCTTGTAGAGGCCGTGATTGAGAAACTCGGTCATCGACAAGCCGACCAGGGCCGAATCCTCCACCGTCCACACGTGAGGGAAGTAGGTGAGGAAGCGAAACTCCAGCGGCAGCGTCTTCTGGTGTTGCGCGATGTACGCGTTCACGCCCGCGGCGTAAGCCTCGAACTGCGCCTTCTGCGCAGCCGGCATGATGGCCACCGATCGCTCGGCCACCTGCCGCAGTCCCAGGATGCGCTGCTCGCGGTCAAGCTTGACGTACTCCGCACCCAGCACCGCCGACAGTTCGCCCGAAGCGAAACGGCGGGCCATGTCCATCTGCCACAGCCGGTCTTGCGCGGTAATGTATCCCTGCGCGAACAGCAGGTCGCTCAGGTTGGACGCCGCAATGTGGGGAACGCCCAGCGCGTCGTAGGTCACGATAACCGGGCTGGTAAGGCCCGGCAGATGAATGGTTCCGTCCACCTGCGGCAGCGCGGCCTTCACCGCGCGATAGAACCAGAAGTCGAAGCCGAGGAAGGCGATCAGCAGCAGCACCAGGACCGCTACCACCACGCGGAAGATGAATTTGCGGTTGGACGGGCGGGCCGGCGGGGCAATCGTCGTGGCTACCATGGAAACTTCGATTGTAACCAAGAACTGGGCGGGGTCGCGCGTCAGTTTGAATCAGAATGCCAGTCCCAGGGGAGCATAGGCTGCCAAAGCTTGGCCGCGACTTGGTGGAGTTCTTCAACAACACGGGTTGGGCGTTTTACGGCCATGTGAAAGAAAGCATTCGTAATCACTGGCCGACACATCGGTACTGATCCGGGCTCGGTGAGCGCATTGGCGATTTACCACTCACCGCGTAGGTCCTAGCGAGTCGTCTGGCAAAGATCACTTGCCCAACAGGCCGGTGATAGATCGAGAACAGGTTCCAGAGACGATCCACATTCCCCCGGCCCCTGATGCCAGCGCCTCACCCCTGCCGGCTCGCGCTCCTACGCAGGCTGCGGTGCACACTTTAATCGTCAGATTAATGCGTTATTGCACGAGGAAGCCTATTAGATTAGCGCAGGTGTCAGGGTTCAGGATCAGGGTTTAGGGATCAGTGAGCAGAAATCAGGGATCGCAAAATTCACACTTGACATTGACAGATATTCCACTACCATATGGTTGTGGATAAATTAGGTACAACGTTTGCGGCTTTGTCTGATCCAACCCGGCGAGCAATGATCGAACGACTCACACATGGGCCTGCCTCTGTGCATGGATTGACGGAACCGTTTGCACTCTCGCAGCAGATGATTTCAAAACATATTGCCTACCTGGTGCGGGCGCGGATTGTGATCAAGACGAAGCGTGGACGAGAGAGTGTGTGCACGCTTAGGCCAGAGGCGATAAAAGCAGTCAGCGATTGGGCGTTTAACTATCGCCGCTTCTGGGAGGAGAGTTTCGACAAGCTGGATGCGGTTGTGAATCAAATGAAAAAAACGGAGGTCAGAGATGACAAAAAACACGGTTAACGCGACAGAGCGGATGGTTGTCACAAGAGTTTTCGATGCTCCACGCGAATTGGTTTGGAAGGCGTGGACAGACCCGAAATACGTGATGCAATGGTGGGGACCGAAGGGTTTTACTGCGCCTTTCTGCAAGATCGATTTTCGCGTGGGAGGAAAATTTCTCTGCTGCATGAGAGCGCCGGATGGCCAGGAGGGCTGGAATGCTGGTGAATACCACGAGATTGTTCTGCACGAGAAGATCGTTTCCTCCATGTACTTTTCCGACCCGGAGGGAAACAAGGTTGAGCCGGCAGAATATGGAATTGAACATGAGGCCCTGGACGATGTGTACGATGTGATTACCTTTGAGGATTTTGGAGACGGCCAGACGAAACTCACCTTCATTGGAAATGAAACGATGGAGAGCGCAAAAGACAGCGGTCAATTGGAGGGCTGGAACCAGATACTCGATAAAGTTGCTGCTGTTATTGCGGGGCTAGTGCAGGCGAAATAGGAGTTTGACGTTTTGACGATCGTCATGCGCGAGATACGGCTGAGGCTGGCGGCGAAGGCTTGGTTAGAACAGGCTGCTCGCCGCTCGGCCGAATAGTCGTCTCTCGGGATAAGTGACCCTTGGTTCAACTGTTGATTTCAGTCCAATGCACTCATTGACCAAGGTTCGTATCGCTCTCGGATCCTTGGTCCTGTTAAACGCGCCAGTGTCCGGGCATCCACTTGGCCGGTTAGTCGCCTACTCGCACATGTAGCTCCATCCCCAGCCCGAGATCGCAACTGCTGACAGCTTCGGAAACTGACCCACTACTCTGCGTGCGGAACCCGGTCAGCCTCTGCGTCAGCGGTGGTATGCTGATACCAAATCGTGGGCACGGTACTGCAGAAGCGCATCGATGATCAGCCAACCATCTCGCGTGAGATGATGCGTGAGGCCGAGGACATCTTCCACGGCCACCTCAAGCGAGTCGGGCTGAAACATACCGGCCAGCGCGACGTCATTCTGCGCACCTTTCTCGACACCCGCGACCATCTCTCCACCGACGAACTCTACCGCCTGGTCAAGAAGAAGGACGACCGCATCGGTTTCACTACCGTGTACCGCACCCTGAAGCTGCTGGCGGAGTGCGGGCTGGCCAGCGAGGTGGCGTTCAACGACGGGATTGCGCGCTACGAGCACCAGTATCAGCGGCGCAACCATCACCACATGGTTTGCACCGAGTGCGGCGCTTCGGTGGAGTTTTTCGCGAGCGGCATCGAGCGCATCGAGCAGGAAATTGGCCGCAAGAACAAGTACCTGCCTACCCGCCACACCTTTCAGATTTACGGCATCTGCGAGAAGTGCCAGAAGAAGCAAAAGCGGCCCGCATCGTGAAGCTGTTTTGAAGGCCACAGCTTGACGCCTTGGGCTGTCATCCTGAGCGGAGCGCCCGCGTAGTTTTACCGGCCCGCTCACTTGCGGGTCGGGCGGGCGCGGAGTCGAAGGACCCCTATGGGATCGACGCAGGTGGCCCCAGCGCCGGGTCGGCTCATACCGCGAGTCCGCGCAGCGGACGCTATAGTGTCCAGCCGGGGACATGGTTTACGTTTTAGACCGGGCACATACTTTACACTTTGGTCCGGTTTTTTCGGTTTTTGTTCTCATTGTCGCCGTCGTCGTGCGGGTGGGAATGTGGGAATCCCGCTTTTGGGATTTCCACATTTCCACCTCTAACTGTCTGCCTGCCGATCACTGTCCTGTAGTCGCTTCGACCTGCAGTCCGGTGCGTGTCCAGGCGGGCGATCGGGATGCCACGCCAGGTAGATGCGCTGGTAACGATCGTCGATCGGCAGCAGCCCGATGCGCTCGCCCGACAGCACCTTCGCTCAGAAACACGTTGTGGTTCTTCCAGAAGAACTGCCGTGCTTGTAAACCCGCCGCACCTGCATGCCGTGTCGTACTCCGGCTCCGGCACCCGCGCCGGATACGTCTCGCGGCGAGCTGCCAGTACACCGCCGCCGGCGTCTGCATGGCCAGCGCCTCGTGCGGACGCTCTTCGTTGTACTCGCGGCGGAACCGGTCGAAGGCCCGCTGCTGGGCCCGCCGGTTGGCCGCCGGCGGCGACGCCGTCGCTTCCTGCAGCGTGCGGTGCATCCGTTCATGTCGTCCGTTCTGCTCCGGGTGGCCGGCCTCGATGCGCTCCGGCACGATGCCCAGCTTGATCCACCACACCGCCAGCCGCGACAGCCCGGCCACCGCGCGCGAGGCGAACGGCGCCCCGTTGTCGGTGCGCATCACCTCCGGCATCCCGTACTCGCGAAACGCCGCTTCGAAGATGGCCTGCACCCGCTCCGTGTCGGTCTTGTCCACCGCCTGGCAGCGCAACAGGTAACGGCTGCAGCGTCGGTGATGGTCAGCGGATCGATCCGCTCGCCGTCGGTGGTGCGGATCCAGCCCTTGAAGTCGGCGCCCACTCGTCGTTGGGCCCGTGCTCACCGGCCGAACGGCTGCTGTAAGGCGGCACCTCGCCGCCGCTTCCGCCGATGCCGCGTCAGCCCTTCGCGCTCCAGCATCGCCCCGATGGTGCTCGCCGCCGGCCACGCGCCGCCCCGGCTGCTCCCGCTCTAACAGCCCTTCAGCGTGCGCGGGCCCCAGCGCAAATGCGCTCGCCGCAACTGCCAGCACCGCCGCTTCGATCTCCGCCGGCGTCTGGTTCGGATGCTGCTGCGGTGCCCGGCTCCGATCCTGCAACCCGCTCCCCGTCCCTCATAGCGCCGCAGCACCGCGTAACCGGTCGGCCGCGAGATGCCATAGGCGCGGCACAGACTCGCTCATCGTCCACTCGCCCGATTCATACTCCGCCACGAAACTGCGCCGCTTCTCCACCACTCCGCTCACTTTCCAAGGCATGTTCTCCTTCTACACGCCTTCGTGAACGGATCCAAAATCTGTAAACCATCTCCCCGGTCTGTTCTGTAAACTATGTGCCCGGTCTGTACCATAGTCTAGCCCAGCGTGAAACGCTGGGTAACGAGCGTTGTCTATCCCTGAGCCCCGGAGGGGCGACAGCCTTGAACATCCCGACGTGCGCCTCGTCACCGCATTTTGCGCCAAGAGTTGGCTACCGTCGAATCCATGTCGCACACCTACTCGCATAACCTCCTGCATTGCGTGTTCAGCACCAAGCAGCGGCAGAACCTCATTCCCAATCCGGAGGAACTTTGGCGTTACGTGGCCGCGCTCGCACACGCCAAGAATATCCATGTGCTTGCCGCAGGTGGCACAGAAAATCACCTGCATGTGCTCATTCTCCTGCCGCAGACCATTGCCCTGGCGACGGCGATGCAGGAGATCAAGGCCAACAGCTCGCGCTGGTTGCGCGAAACCTCGGCGACATTTCAGTGGCAGGAAGGGTATGGAGCGTTCAGTGTCAGCCAGTCACAACAGCAGGCGGTGACGGAGTACATCGCGAACCAGATGCAGCATCACCAGAAGCGCAATTTCGAGGAAGAGTTCGTCGCCCTGTTGAAGAATTCCGGCGTGCCCTATGATCCGCGATTCGTGTTCGGTTGAGAAGGGCTGTCGTGCCTACGGCACTCTCCTCCGTTCTTATCGCTTACCCAGCGTTCACGCTGGGCTAGACTATAGCGTCCGCTTCGCGGACTCACCGGGTGAGCTGGGTCCGGTTCGGACTTGCCGCTTGCTTTCCCGTACCAGCGTTGCACGCTGGGGTAACAAACATCGGTGGTTGGCGTCCCATCAGCCGCTCGGCGGCGAATTCGGCGTGACTCCTGAGTCCGTATAATCCCTGCGGCACATGCCGGATTCAGCTCACACTGCGAGTCCGCGAAGCGGACGCCATAATCTAGCCCAGCGTGCAACGCTGGGTGATGGGGCAGAATCGTACCCGAGTGCCGTAGGCACGGCAGCCTTCCTCAGCTTCTGGCTGTCGCCCCTCCGGGGCTCTAGCAGGCTGCGGAAAAACCTTTGATTTATGCGAACTCTGTCTTGCTTTGGTCACCGAGTGAGAAGGGAAAGAGTTCGTTCTAGCTTTGTTCTGCTATCTGCTGAAGCTTTCTTGCATTCAGCAGACGCACCTCGCCCGGCTTACGCCGCCTGCATGGACAGGTTGCGCAGGCGGACCAGGTTGTAGGCCGCGCAGGCGAAGGTGAACACCCAATCCACTTTGAACAACCCGCGATGTCGTACCTTCCGCAGCAGGGCAATGGTCTTGAGCCAACCGAAACATTCCTCGATCCGCTTCCGCTTCTTCTGGCTGATGCCGTAGCCTGCATGACGCGTCGTCCGCTGGTCAATGGCACTGCCGCCGCGCCGACCGTCATTCTGCGCCACATGCGGTGTGACCTGCATGTGGCGGCACTCGGAGATGAAGTCGGCTGTGTCAAAGCCTTTGTCACCGCCCACGGTCACCCGCTTGGTACCGGCAATCTGTTCCAGCATCAGCAGCGCCGTGTCACGTTCGGCCGTCCCGCTGGCTTCCCACGCCATAGCATTCACGATCAGTCCGTTGCGATTCTCCACTAGCAAATTGCCGCTGTAGCTCAACTTCGCCTCCTTGCCTTCGCCCTTGCGTGCCAACCGGGCCTCGGGATCGGTCTTCGACGCGTGCGTCCGGTTGGACCGCCTTTCGCCGTGAAAGTTCACCGTGGGATTGCCGGGATCATCGGAAGAGGGCGGATTTTTGCCATCCTTGCGCTGAAAACTTTTTGCTCCTGCCCAGGCTTCCAGCAAGGTGCCGTCCACCGTGAAGTGTTCATCCGAGGTCCAGCCCTTCGCCCGCGCCTGCTCCACCACCTGCGCCAGGAACTGCTTGGCCACTTCGGCTTCCAGCAGCCGGTCCCGGTTCTTGGTGAACACCGTCGGGTCCCACACCTCTTCGTCCAAATTCAACCCTACGAACCAGCGAAACAGCACGCTGTAATCGATCTCTTCCATCAGCAGCCGCTCGCTGCGGATCGAGTACAGCATCTGTAACAACTGCGCCCGCAGCAGCTTCTCGGGCGCAATCGACGGCCGGCCTTCGCTGGCATACATGCGATCAAACTGCGACGACAGTGCCCGTAGAACTTCGTCTACCATCGTGCGGATGACCCGCAGCGGATGATCCTTCCGCACCCGCGCTTCGGGCGACAAATAACTGAACATGTGGCTTTGCTGATGATCTGTGCCTCGCATGCTGCTTTCTTAGCACACGTGCCTGTGGATTAGGAGTACTTTTTCAGCATCCTGCTAGAATTCTATGAAACCTGTGACCCAGCGTTGAACGCCGGGTCACAAGCGCCGGTTGACGCCCCATTAGCCGCGCGGCGGCGAAGTTGGCGTTGCCCGCGAGTCCCGCCAATCCCTGCGTCAAACCCCCGGTTGGTTCATCCTGCGAGTCCGCGAAGCGGACGCCATAATCTAGCCCAGCGTGAAACGCTGGGTAAGCGATCAGAATTGGACCCGAGTGCCGTAGGCACGGCAGATTCCTCTTCAACCGAAGACGAATCCCGGATCATATTGCACTTCCCGCGTGGCGAGGAACTTGACCTAGAGATGCTCTTGGCGAATGGATGTTCAAAGGCTGTCGCTCCTCCGGGGCGCGGAAATTCTATGAAATTTGTTACCCAGCGTTGCACGCTGGGCTAGACTATGGCGTCCGCGTTGCGGACTCGCGGTGTGCGATTCTGATCGTTCACCCGGCATTCCACGCGGGGCTGGACAATTAGCGTCCGCTTTGCGGCCTCCACGTGCTGGCTCAGCCCGTGAGCGCCGAGACATCCCTAAATTCTTCGTACGCGCAATGATGCGGAGCTATGAATTAGCGAACTAAGAGTCGTTCACCAACATGCTCACCCTCGCCCACGCCTCGGAACAGATTCGCATCCGCCGGCTCTCTCCGGTTGAGCTTACGCGCGACTGCCTGTCTCGTGTCGAGCGGCTGAACCCTGCTCTAAACGCGTTCATCACCGTCCCCGCCGATCTTGCGCTCGACCAGGCTCGACAGGCCGAGGCCGAAATCATGGCCGGCAAGTATCGCGGCCCACTGCACGGCATTCCGATTGGGCTGAAAGACCTCTTCGATACTGTGGGCATTCGCACCACCGCGGGCAGCAATCAATTTCGCGAGCGAGTGCCGGAGGAAGATGCTGTTCTGGTTCGGCAGTTGAAAGCTGCGGGAGTGGTCATCGTCGGCAAGCTGAACCTGCACGAGTTCGCCTTTGGCATGAGTGGCGTGGTTAGCGCGTTTGGGCCGGTGAAGAACCCCTGGGATATCGAGCGGATTACCGGCGGCTCATCGTCGGGTTCGGCGGCGGCGGTCGCCTCGGGCATGTGCGTGGCCTCAATCGGGACGGATACCGCCGGGTCCATCCGCTGCCCATCGGCGCTGTGCGGGATTGTCGGACTTCGCCCCAGTGCGGGGACGTTGAGCGCCGAGGGAATGATTCCTCTGTCGCGCTCCTTCGACACCGCGGGACCCATGGCGCTTACCGTACAGGATGCTGCGCTCCTGCTGGAGGTCCTGGTGGGGTCGCCAATTTCAGCCTCGCTCGGCGAGAGTGTCTCCGCGCTGAAGGTTGGAACCCCGCGGAAAGGTTTCTATGACGATCTTCAGGCCGATGTCGCGTCGTGTATGAACGAAGCGCTGGCCGTCGTTACACGGCTGGTTACTAAAGTTTGCGATTTCCCATTTGAGGTCGCGCGAAGACGCACCGTCTTTGACGCCGAGATCTCCGAGTATCACGAGGAAATGGTTACTAAAGTGCCGGAGCTTTATGATCCGCATACCCTGGCTCGCGTCCGCAATTGCGCCGGCATCAGCGCGACCGATTACATTCGCGCGCGCCGCGAACTGGAATCACAAAGGCGCGCCGCCGAATCCGTGTTTGAACAGGTAGATGTAGTCATTACTCCAACAACCCCCATGGCTGCGCCGCGGCTTGCCGAGTTGTTGCCATTGCAGGAGCCGGAGCTGCGCAACTTCGAAACCAGATATCTTCTGCGCAACACCTTACCCTTCAGCATTCTGTATTGGCCTAGCGTTTCTGTACCCTGTGGATTCACGCGGGAAGGACTGCCAGTGGGTATGCAGATTTCCGCCAGGCCGGGCGCGGACCTCACCGCGCTGCGGCTTGCCTATGCCTTTGAACAGGCAACGGACTGGCATACCAGGACAGCGCCACAGCAATAGCATTGCCGAAGAAAGGATGGAATTCGGACGGCACGCAGCGTCAAGTTCTCAATTTGAAACCATGCCGGAAAAGTAGCACGTCACTTTTGCGTTTACAGCCCGTCTGAGCGACGTCAATCGCCAATAAGGTACTTGGATCCCGCCAATGATCTTGGAGTCGCTCCTACGGCTTGCTAGCGCGTTTGCGAGGCATTCTACGAGTCGTATCAACCGGCAAAATGGTGGTTGTGAGTCCGGCACTTAAGTTCCCAAAATGGGAGTTCCGTTCACTGCGCTCATCGTGCAGGGCTGAACCCCACGAACACCGGCTCGGGTGCCAACTCTATGCCAAACTCACTTAATACGCGCGCCTGAATCTCATCTTTGAGCGCGATGATGTCGGCCGCGGTCGCGCCGCAACGATTGATGATGGCCAGCGCATGCTTGCGCGAAATACCGGCCCTACCCTTGGCATAGCCCTTGGCGAAACCAGCGTGCTCCAACAGCCACGCTGCCGGCAATTTGCGGAAGCCGTTAGCGTGGGGGTAGCTGGGCACTTGCAGCCCGCGCGATTCCAGGCGCGCTGCAAGCTCTTCAAAGAACGACTGCGGCACGATTGGATTCTTGAAGAACGAGCCGGCACTGCGGGCATCGTCGTCGCCGGGGACGATCAGCATGGCTTTGCCATGACGGATTTCGCGCACCGCCGCCCGCACTTCCGCGAGAGTCGGCTCGCCCGGTTCCGCGGCAAAGAACTTTTGCAGCTCGGCATAGCGAAGGCTGGGCCTCGCGCCTTCACGCAGAGAGAACGACACGTCAAGGATGATGTAGCGGTCGCGCTCCGACGTGTTGAAAATGCTGGAACGATAAGCGAAGCCGCACTCCGCGTTCGACAGCGTTCTGACCTCCATCGAGCGCAGGTCGAGCACCCGCACTTCCCGAATGGTTTCAGAGACTTCCTGGCCGTAAGCGCCGACGTTCTGCACCGGCGTGCCGCCAACCGTGCCGGGAATTCCGCTGAGGCACTCCAGACCCGCGCAGTCGGACTCGACCGTTTGCGCCACCAGTGTGTCCCACTCCATGCCAGCACCTGCGTTGAAGACCACGCCCCCATGCGGCGCGGTGAAGCGGGAGACGTTAGCAATGCCGATCTTAAGCACCAAGCCGAAGAATCCGGCATCGGCAACGACGAGGTTGCTGCCCCCTCCCAGGACAAACAATGGCAGGTGTCGCGCGCGCGCGAACCCGACTGCCTCAATGACTTCAGCTTCGCTCCTGGCTTCGGTAAGATAGTGCGCAGGCCCGCCAACGCCAAGCGTCGTGAACGGAGCTAGGGGAACATTTTCCCGGATCAGCATGAGCTTTCAGCGTTACTTCGCGCCCACCTGGAACGCCTTGATGACAATGTCGTTGGGCTGATTACCCACGGGGATAAGCGTTACCAGGGCGCGGTCGGCGCTGATCTTGGAATTGTCGCGCGTCTTCACCGTGCGCACCACGGCAACGTCTCCCGAACGCGAATCCACCACTAGCAGGTGCGCTTCGTCTGGGGTAAGGGCAAGGGCATCAGGATGGCTGCCGACCTGCACTGCGCCGATGACGCGGCCCTCGTCAATGGCATAGACGCTGACCGTGTCTGACCCGAAGTTGCTGACGTAGAGCTGGGTATTGTCGGAGGAGACGATGCCACGCACCGGGCTGTTGCCGATGAGGTAGGTACCACCAACCTCGTTGGTACTGGTTTCGACGATGGAGAAGCTATTGCCATCGAAGTTGCTGACGAACAGTTCTCCGCCATCCGGCTTCAGCGCAAGCTGGATCGGCAGCTTGCCTATGTCAAGCAGCGTCAATAGCCGGTCGGATTTCAGGTCGATCGCCGCAAGCTGGTTCGACCCAGGACACGCGACAAAGGCTTTGCTGTTATCGGGAAGAATGACAACGTCCTGGGGTTGCTGACAGACGGGGACTGTGCTGCGTACCGCAAGCCTGTCCGCGTCAAGAACAGACACGGTATTGTCGGCGCGGTTGCTGACGACCACGACCTTCCCATCCAGCGAAACCTTCGCCAGGCCGGGCGCGCCGCCGACCCGAATCGTCGCTATTACCGAGCGTTTGGCAAGGTCAAGGACAGAGACATTGGCGGAGCCGGAGTTGGCCACGTAGGCGCGCTTTCCATCCGCGGAGACCGAAACAAAATATGGGGCGCGATGCACGCCAATGGTATCGACTACTTCATTGCGTTCGGCATCAATGACGCTGATCTGATTGGACTCGGCATTGGCAACATAGATCTCGTTGCGTTTGGGATTAGCAGCGGCGCCGGTAGGGCTCGCGCCGACGGCTATGGTCTTGACGTTCTTGAGCTGCAGCAGGTCGAGAACGCTGACCGAGTTACTCTTCCCGTTGGTAACGTAGGCATATTCGTGGTATCCGGGATCGACGGTTGGGCGCTGACGGCACGCTGGCGCGCCCATCGCCAGCAGCAGAGCACAAAGCGCGACAGCCTTCGGGCGAGTTACTTTGGTCATCAGCGAGCGACTTTGGTCTTCAAGCGAATTCAGTTCGCCGAGGTTACTTTGGTAATCACCGGGAGGCAACCGATCCCGCCACCGCCGGAACCGGGCTGGGCTGGCGGGCCCCCGGATTAGCGACCGGGTCGGCAACCGTGCGCTTCAACACCTTCGCAATTTCGCGTACCTCGGCCATCAGGTTGTCAAACTGCTCGGGGAAGAGCGACTGCTTGCCGTCGCTGAGCGCGCGGTCGGGATCAGGATGGACTTCGATGATGAGGCCATCAGCCCCGACGGCAACCGCGGCGCGCGATAGCGGCGTCACCTTGTTGCGTTTGCCGGTCCCGTGGCTGGGATCGACGATGATGGGCAAATGGCTCAACCGCTGCACCGCCGGCACCAGGCTGAGATCAAGGGTGTTGCGGGTGTGATCGGCGAAGGTGCGCACTCCCCGCTCGCACAGGATAACGTTGTAGTTCCCCTCGCTCATGATGTATTCGGCCGCCATCAGGAATTCCTCCAGCGTGGCCGACATGCCGCGCTTCAGCAGCACGGGTTTGTGCGCCCTCCCGGCGCGTTTCAGCAGCGAAAAGTTCTGCATGTTGCGCGCGCCGATCTGGATGACGTCGGCGTATTTCTCGACGAGATCCAGCGACTCGTTGTCGATGGCCTCGGTGACGATCAGCAGCCCGAAACGGTCGCGGACCTCGGCCAGGATCTTCAGACCATCCTCAGCCAGGCCCTGGAACGAGTAAGGAGAGGTGCGCGGCTTGTAAGCGCCTCCGCGAAAGAACCTGGCCCCGGCGCGGGCGACACATTCGGCGGTAGCCAGCGCCTGCTGGCGCGACTCGATGGCGCACGGGCCGGCGATCACCGCCACTTCCTCGCCCCCGAAGCTCGCGTCCGTGCCGGGGAAGCGTATGACGGTGTCTTCCTCCTTCACGTCGCGGCTGACCAGCTTGTACGGCTTGCTGACGCGGATAACTTCCTGCACCCCCACCATCTCGTCGAAGGCGCCGGGATCGAGTTCAATCTCGTTGCCGGTGATGCCGATAGCGGTGCGTTGCGTTCCGGGAATGGAGTGCGCGCGAAGACCCAGCGCCTCGACCTTCTGGCAGACGCTACGCACCTGCTCTTCGGTAGCGTTTGCCTTCATGACAATAAGCATGAGAACCCCTTGGACAGTGTCAATTAGTGTATCGCGGAAGGTGCAAAAGGCGGGAGGAAAACAGTCGCCGCATCGGAATGCCGTACGAGAATCGAGCCCGGACTCCGCGTCCGCGAAGCCGGGTGCCAGATCTCGAAAGACGCGAGACCTAGACCCCCGCCCGTATGTGAGAATTGATGAATGCCTTGGAACACTGGCCTTCAAGGAACGCACCTGAATATTGCTGCGTATCCCGGCACTCCGCTTCGTGTTGTGGCTGGCCCGGGTACGGGAAAAACATTCGCGCTCATGCGCCGCGTTGCACGTCTGCTCGAAGCGGGCGTGCAGGCCAGTCGAATTCTCGCGGTCACGTTCACTCGTACCGCTGCGAATGATCTCGTCGAGAAGCTGGCCCAACTGGGTGTACAAGGTGCTGATCTCGTCCAAGCCAAGACGCTGCATTCGTTATCGTTTGGTTTGCTAAGCCGTAACGCCGTGTTTCAGGCGTTGGGGCGACATCCACGGCCGCTGATGGATTATGAGCGAGACACGCTCGTCTGCGACCTGCGAGACCAGTTCGGTGGCAAGCGCAAAGTCAATAAGCTCACTGAGGCTTTCGAGGCATATTAGGCGCGGTTGCAGCATCAGCAGCCCGGTCCCGCCGATCCGGTGGAACAGGCTTTCAGCCATGCGCTGAATGATTGGCTTCTTTTTCATCGCGCCATGTTGATTGGCGAAGTTGTGCCCAAAGCACTCGATTTCATCATGCAAAACCCGGCGCACCCGGACATTCCTCGCTTCGATTATGTGTTGGTAGATGAGTATCAGGATCTAAACCGCGCAGATCAGGCACTCATTGATGCCATCGCCGGTAACTGCGCTGTAACTGTGGTGGGCGATGAGGATCAGTCCATTTACAGTTTTCGGTACGCTCATCCTGAGGGAATCGTTGAATACCCCCAGACCCACGCGAACACTCATGACGAACTGTTGAACGAATGCCGCCGCTGCCCGCGCCGTGTGGTGCAAATCGCAAATGCTCTCATTACCCACAATCAGAGGCTTGCTCCGAAGAACCTGAACCCGTACCAGCAGAACGGAGAGGGTGAGGTTTACATCGTGCAGCACGACTCTGTGCATGACGAGATTCAAGCCCTTGCAGCGTACATCGATTGGTACCTAGGTAATCATCCCAACCTCCCGGCGGGGGAAGTGTTGGTTCTCGTGAATCGTCGCAAGTTGGGCAATGCAATCAGGGATGTACTGAACGCTCGCGCGCAACAGAACAATCGCCAGTGGACCGCACAGAGCTTCTACTTTGAAGATGCGCTGAGCACGGCTATTGCAGCTGAAGGTTTCTCGCTGCTTACCATGCTCGTTGACGCCGAAGATCGTCCAGCGCTGCGTTACTGGCTTGGCGAAAACCGGCCAGATGCTCAGCGGTTGCCCGATGCTCGGCTGCGGCAGCATTGCAATCAGAACAACATAAGCCCTCGCACGGCGTTGGAAGCGATGGTGGCGGAAACGCTGACGTTGCCACACGCAGGAACGCTTGTTGCGCGCTATCACCAGCTGCAACAGCGACTAGCGGCACTCATGCCACTCGGTATCCCCGAGCTCATAGAGGCGCTGTTTCCGGACGGCAATGCAGAGGCACGGGGCGGTACGTCAGGCGGCACTGCTGGATTGCTCCGAATGTCCAGACGCCTCGCGAATTGCTGAACGAACTACGAACCGACATTACGCAGCCTGAATTGCCGGGCACGCAGGGACCAGCGATTCCGATTATGAGCTTGCACAAATCGAAAGGCCTTACGGCCCGGCTGGTGGTGATCGCGGGATGTGTTCAGGGCATTTTACCGTTAATTGATTACACCGCGACGATCGATGAGCAGACCCGACAACGCGAGGAAGCGCGGCGGCTTTTCTACGTCGGATTGACGCGCAGCACGGAAACGCTTGTCATCAGCAGCGCGGTGAGGATCCCCCGTGCGGCGGCGATGCAGATGGGAATGCCGGTACTGCCCGGCAGAGGCCCGCTCGCGATCGGCAGGCAAGCCCATTCCTTGCTGAGTTGGGACCCCACGCGCCGCATTCTGTTCATGGTAATGCGTGGCGGACGAACCTTGGCTTCTGACGCTGTTCAACCGCTGGGTGCACCACTCAAGCCTCCTTTGCCCTGCAGCGGGGGCTTCGGTTCGGATCTAGAGAATGTTGGGTTCCGCGTGACGTGTGACGACTCTCTCCCACACATTCGCAAACGCCGCGAATGAGTGGGGCGACCGCCGTCCCCAGGTTCAGAATGAGTCGATCCGCAACTTGCCACGAGCTGGGTTTTTTCGTACGCTGAAGGCCATGGAAGTACACTTCACTCCTG
>CAVTMW010000013.1:0-234959 GCA_963735855.1 uncultured Acidobacteriaceae bacterium | reverse complement strand
TTTCGCGGCGGGCCTCAATCGGCCCTACGGCATCGCTTTTTATCCTCCGGGTCCGAATCCGCAGTACGTCTACGTGGGGAATACCGATGCTGTGCTGCGCTTCCCTTATCACCATGGAGATTTGAAAGCGACGGGCACGCCCGAGCACATCGCTGACTTGCCCGGTGGCGGCGGACACTGGACCCGCGACATCGTCTTCTCGCCGAGACGGCAAGCAGATGTTCGTTGCGGTGGGTTCTGACTCCAACGTCGATGATCCCGACACCCATCCCGACGAGAAAAATCGCGCCGACATTCTGGTCATGGCTCCCGATGGTTCCAATCTGCGGGTGTACGCCTACGGCATCCGCAACGCGGGCGCTGGGCTGGCGATTAATCCCAAAACCGGCGAGCTTGTGGTGTTCGGTGAACGAGCGTGACGGCCTGGGCGACAATCTCGTGCCCGACTACATTACCCATGTGCAGGCTGGCGGCTTCTATGGCTGGCCGTATTACTACATCGGCGGCAACCAGGACCCGCGTTTGCAGGGCAAGCATCCTGAACTGAAAGACAAGGTGATTGTGCCGGACGTATTGCTGCAGCCCCATACCGCGTCACTTGAGATGACGTTCTACGAAGGCAAGCAATTTCCGGCGGAGTATCAGGGCGACATCTTCGCCTCGCAACATGGCTCGTGGAACAAGAGCACGCGCGTCGGATACGAACTCATCCGAGTGCCCCTGCATCAGAGTGGAAAGGCGAGCGGCGAATACGAAGACTTCCTCACCGGCTTCGTGCTTCCCGACGGACAAGTCTGGGGTCGTCCCGTCGGCGTGACGGTGGCTCCGGATGGATCGCTGCTGGTGACGGACGATGGCTCGAATTCCATCTGGCGCGTCAGTTATACGGGAAAATAACGAAAATCTTTAACCGCGGATCTGCACGGATGAACGCGGATTTTCTCAGTGCACGAAAAGGGTAACAGCCAGACTGAGTGTGGAAAGGCCGTGAGGGTTATCGGCATGATCCGTGGTCAGGTTCTTTCGCGGACGGCTTCTCCGCCCTCCGGCCCGTAGAAGAAGACCCAGGTGGCAAAATCGTCGCTGAAGTCCACGAAGCGGTGTTCTTCACCGGCCGCGACAAACAGAACGTCTCCCGGACCGAAGCCAACGTCTTTCCCATCCCGTTGAAAGCGCCCTGTTCCGGTGGCAATGACGTAGATCTCGTCCCGGGTATGCGGACTCTGCCCATCGGCGCCGCGCGGCGCGTACAACTTCACCGTAAGCGTCCCGTGACGAAACAACTCGATCGAGCGCTCGCCGTCGGGGCCGGGCAGCTTATCCAGCCCGGTCAGGGCCTTCAGATAACCCTGCACGATCCTGCCTTCGATCTTCATGAGGCCGATGCCTCCCCGACAAATTCGGGCTTCGCTTTGGGCTTCCACACGCCGAGGATGATACCCATCAGAATGCAGCCTAGCAGTGGATAAGCTGCTGAAATCATGATGAAGGAGACTACGCGCATCTCGAAAGCCATCTCCGTAACCATCGCCAGGGCAGCGGCCAAGCCCACCAGGCCTCCGACTCTGATTCCGCGTATCAGTCCGTGCGACTGCGAACCGCCCAGCAAGCGGGCGATGAAATAGCCGATCAAGATGCTGCAAAGCAGGGAGATCACATACGGCCAGGCATTCGGATGATCCGTGTAAGCCTGCAATTCTTCCGGCGAGATGCGAGTGCCCGCCTGCCAGGGTGCTTTGAACGAGGTGAACCAGACCGCGCCGAAGACCCAGTCAGCAACGCCTGCCAATACAACTGCTCCCCAATTTACTCGCATGCCCTCACCCTCCGTGCCATCCGCCGAGACGATACCTTGTTCCGGCGGCTTGCGCAATCCAATTACGGCGGACCGCACATATTCAGTACCTGCTGCGGGGTACATCCCTGCTCCCGCAGCTTGCGCAGGCTGAGAGCATCGTGGCGCTTGGCCAGCCGCACGCCGGCTTCGTCGCGCACCAGGTCGCAATGGTAGTAAGCGGGCACCGGCAGCCCGAGTGCGCGAACCAGAAGCAGTTGCCGCGCCGTGGATTTCAGCAGATCGGCGCCGCGGACGACTTCGGTGATTTGCATGGCAGCGTCGTCGGCGACCACCGCGAGCTGATACGCGGGCACGTCGTCGCGCCGCCAGACCACGAAGTCACCGAAGTCGTCACCGGCAACGAAGCGCTGAAGTCCGAGGTGTAGATCGCCAAATGTGATCTCCTCGCCATCGGGAACGCGAAACCGCCAGTTCACGCCGGCAGGGAGTTCGTATCGTGAGGCCTCGCCGATCTTCTCGCGACAGCGGCCCGGATAACGCGGCTCATCGTCACCTTCGTTGGGAGCGGCAGCCGCATTGGCCAGGTCCTTGCGCGAGCATGAGCAAGGATAAATGAATCCGCTATCACGCAACTTGCGCCACGCGGCCAGATAGAACTCGCGCCGCCCGCTCTGCTCGTAGGGCGCAAATGGCCCGCCAACGTCGGGTCCCTCCTGCCAGCGGATTCCCAACCAGCGCAGGTCTTCGATCATCGCCTCGGCGAATTTCGTCTTCGAGCGTTGCGGGTCGAGGTCCTCGTTGCGGAAGACCAGCGTGCCGCCGTGCGCGAGCGAGCGCTGATAGGCCGTCCAGAAGGTGCAAGCGTGTCCGATGTGCAGCAACCCGGTCGGCGAGGGCGCCAGCCGCCCACGATAAGGCGAGGCTTGCGTTGTCGGGACGGCGCGCATGAGTTGATTCTAGAGCGCCCTTGATAGTTCCTGTATCCCGAGGAGGTGGAGCACGCCTTCCAGGCGTGCACAGCAGTGGAAGATTGGAAATCGCGCTTCAGCGCCTGAGGTAAATGGTTTGCTGTTACCGCAGCGGCTAAAGCCGGTTTGAAAACAGCCTGGCAACTGCACCGCTGAAGCGGTGCTCCACCTCGCCATATAACCCGCATTCGGTCTAGAAATAGCCGATGAGTAGCCAGAGCGCGCCGGGGCTCAGTGCAGAGCTCCGGCCAGTTCAGGCTCCGGTTCGACCGGAACTCCGATGGCGACTCGATCACTTCGCGTTTCCTCACGGCCTTCGGCGTATGCGGGTGCAGGTCGCGCGCATTGCGCAGCAGGAACAGCAGCGGAATCATGCCCAGGAAGATCATGCCCATGATCCAGAATGCCTCGACGAACGACAGCATGATCGCCTGCTGCTGCACCATGCCGTAAATCGCGCCCAGGGCCTTCTTGGCCGCGTCCACCGCGTTGTAGCCGTGCTGTCTGGAACCAGCTCTGCATGCCGTGCAGCGTCATCCGCATGCTTAGGATCGAAGAGGGTCACGCGGCTGACAAGCTGGTTCTGATGCACCTGGTTGCGGCGCGCCAGGAACGTGGTCATGGTGGCGATGCCGAAGCTGCCGCCGATATTGCGCATCAGGTTGTAGATGCTGGTGGCATTGCCCATCTTCTCCTTTGGCGATGCCCGACATGCTGACCGCCATCAGCGGAATGAACAGAAACGCCATGGCGCCGCCCTGAATCACCTGCGGCCAGAAGATGTCCCAGTAGCCCGTGTTCAGGTTCAGATGCGACAGGCTGAACATGGTCCACGCGCCAACCACGCAGGCCGACGCCGATGAGCTTGCGCGGATCGTAGCGATTAGTGAGCTGGCCGGCGATAGGCATCATGACCAGCGAGCCGAGCCCGCGCGGCGAGAGCGCCAGTCCCGCCTGCAAGCGCCGGATAGCCCAGCAGCGTCTGCAGGAAGATAGGCAGCAGCATCAGGCTGGCGTACAGCACGAAGCCGAGCATGGTCATCAGAAAAACGCCGGCGCTGAAGGTGCGATCCTTGAGTGCGCGCAGGTCGACGATGGGATGGCGGGCCTTCAGCTCGCGTATCACCAAGGCAACCAGTCCGAAGACGCAAAGGACCGTCCACCAGCGGATCTGATTGCTGCCAAACCAGTCTTTGCGCTGGCCGGTGTCGAGCACCACCTGCAGCATCCCGAATCCGAGCGCCAGAAAGCCGATGCCCCACAGGTCGATGCCGCCGGTCTTGTGCTTGCCGATGTAATGCGGGTCGCGCACGAAGGCGCTGATCATCATCAGCGAGAAAATGCGCCCACCGGCAGGTTGAGGTAGAAGATCCAGCGCCAGGTGTAGTTGTCGGTGATCCAGCCGCCGAGCGTCGGCCCGAGGATGGGCGCGAGGATGATGCCCAGCCCGAAGGCTGCCATGGCGGTGCCATGCCGTCTTGGGCGGGAAGGTCTCCAGCAGGACCGCCTGCGCCAGGGGCTGCAATCCGCCGCCGGTGAGGCCTTGCAGGACGCGGAAGAAGATCAGCCATTCCAGGCTGGTGGCCATTCCGCAGAGCAGCGAGGTGAAGGTGAACCCGGCCACGCAGATCAGCAACATCCGACGGCGCCCGAAGCGGTTCGCCAGCCAGCCCGCCATCGGCAGGATGATGGCGTTCGACACCAGGTACGACGTGACGACCCACGTGCCTTCTTCCACCGTCGCGCCCATATTTCCCGCGATGTGCGGGACGGAGACGTTCACCACCGTGGTGTCGAGAATCTCCATGAACGTGGCCAGCATGACTGCGGCGGTCACGATCCAGGGATTGACGGGTTTGGGTGCGCGGTGCAGGACATCTTCGGCTGACATCAAGAACAATTGTAGGAAGTTGCGCACCCGGAAGTCGGTGACGTGCGGCACAACACGGTAGGTTGCGACAGCGAGGCATTTTTCCTGGAGAGCAAGCCGGAGCCGGTTGTGACCCGAATCACACGACCGAGTGACCACGAATGCTACGATAATGGTTTATGTCCGCTCCCGACTCCCTGTTTGTACGTGCCTGCCAGCGGCTTCCAGTCGAGGCCACTCCTGTCTGGTTTATGCGCCAGGCCGGCCGCTACATGCAGGAGTACCGCGACGTGCGCAAGCACCACTCGCTGGTCGAAATCTGCAAGAAGCCCGAACTCGCAGCCGACGTCACCATCACCGCCGCCGAGTTCCTCAAGGTTGACGCCGCCATCATCTTTGCCGACCTGCTGCTGCCGCTCGAGGTGATGGGCCTGCCCTTTCACTTCGCGGCGGGCGAAGGGCCGGTGATCGAAAAGCCGGTGCGCACGGCCGAAGACGTGAACGTTCTGCGCACCGACCGTGCGGCGAACTGGGCTATGTCGCCGACGCGGTCGCCCTGGTGGCGAAGCACTTCGACACCAAGCTGCCGGTGATTGGCTTCTGCGGTGCGCCGTTCACCCTGGCCAGCTACATGGTCGAAGGCGGCGGCTCGCGCCACTACATCGAAGTGAAGAAGCTGATGTACAACTCGCCCGAAGTCTGGGACGAGCTGGTCGGCAAGCTGGTCGATGTGCTGGTCGAATACGCGGCCGAGCAGGTGCGCGCCGGCGCCGACGTGGTGCAGATCTTCGATAGCTGGGTCGGCTGCCTGAGCGTGGAAGACTATCGCCGCTACGCGCTGGTGCCGACCACGCAGCTCATCCAGCGCCTGCAGAAAGAAACGGACGTTCCCATCATCTACTTCGGCACCGACAGCGCGACCCTGCTGCCTTCGATGTCGGAGACCGGAGCGGAAGTCATCGGCCTCGATTGGCGCATTCCGCTCGACGAAGGCTGGAGGACCGTCGGGCACAAGCACGCCGTGCAGGGCAATCTCGATCCGGTGCTGCTGTTCGCCTCGTGGCGCGAACTGAAGCAGCGCGCCGAGCACATTCTCCGCCTCGCCGACGGGCGGCCCGGACACATCTTCAATCTCGGCCACGGCATTCTGCCGCACACGCCGGTGGACAACGTGAAGGACCTCGCGCAGTTTGTGCACGAGTTCAGTTCCACGGCCGCAACCTCCGCGAGGACGCCGATGAGCAAGATGCCGTGCTGCTGATCGCTCACGGCAGCCCCGAGCGCGTCGAAGACATTCCCGAGTTCCTGCAGAACATCTCGCGCGGGCGTCCCATGCCGGAGGCGGTGGTGCGCGAGGTGCAGCATCGCTATTCGCTGATCGGCAGCTCGCCGCTCACCCGCATCACCCGCCAGCAGGCCGACGGAGTCGCGCGTGAGCTGGGGCTGCCGGTCTATGTCGGCATGCGCAACTGGCATCCCTTCATCGCCGACACGCTGCAACAGATGACGAGCGACGGAGTTGAACACGCGGTCGCGATCTGCCTGGCGCCGCACAATTCGCAGACCAGCGTCGGACTCTACAAGCAGGTGCTGTTCGGCAGCGATGCCCCGTTTACCATTGACTTTGTCGAGGAGTGGCACGACCACCCGCTGCTGATTGAGGCTTTTGCGGAGAAGCTGCGCGACGGCTGGACGAAGGCTTGTGCCGAGCACGGCGCACCGGTTGCCGGTGCTGTTCACCGCGCACAGCGTTCCCCAGCGCACCATCGCGGAAGGCGATCCCTACGAGGCGCAGACGCGGGAGACGGCGGCGCTGGTGGCAGCGCAGGTTCCTGAGATTGGCGACTGGAGCTTTGCCTTCCAGAGCCAGGGCATGTCGGGCGGCGAATGGCTTGGTCCCACAGTGGAGGACACCATCACCAAGCTGCGGGACGCAGGTCACAGCGGCGTGTTCGTGCAGCCCATCGGCTTCGTATGCGACCACGTCGAAATCCTGTTCGACATCGACATCCTGTTCCGCGATTTTGCCGGCGAACGCGGCATGAAGCTCTACCGCGCCGAATCGCTGAATGACTCTCCGCTGTTCGTGCGCGCCGTCGCCGATTTGGCGCGGACACGGCTCGGCATTCCGGCTCAAGATTGCAAAACGGCAGTCCAGCCTGAGAAGATTTCATGAAGTGCACGCCTGCATGAAGCGGATTGCCATTATCGGCGGCGGCATCTCCGGCCTGAGCGCCGCCTTTTATCTGGAGAAGGCGCGCGCCGCCGGGGCGGAGCTGGAATACACGCTCTTCGAGAGCGGCCAGCGGCTGGGCGGCTCCATGTACTCCGATCGCGTGGAGGGCTGCCTGGTCGAGGCCGGCCCCGACTCCTTCCTCACCGAGAAGCCCTGGGCGCTGACGCTCTGCAAGGAACTGGGCATCGCCGATCAGCTCATCGGCTCCAACGACGCGCAGCGCAAGACCTACATCGTGGTAAACGGCCGGCTGGTCGTCATGCCCGACGGGCTGATGTTCATGGTGCCCACCAAGCTTGTGCCGACGGCCCTGTCGCCGCTGTTCTCGTGGAGCACCAAGATTCGCATGGCGCGCGAGCTGCTGCATCCTCCGCGTCCCATGCACGATGATGAAACCGTTGCCGAACTGGTGGAGCGTCACTTCGGCGCGGAGGTGGTGGATCGGCTGGCCGATCCGCTGCTCTCGGGAGTCTACGGAGGCGACGCCGCCAAGCTCAGCGCCCGCGCCGTGCTGCCGCGCTTCGTCGAGATGGAAGAGAAGTACGGCAGCCTGAGCCGGGCGATGCTGGCCGCCCACAAGAAGATGGCGCAGTCGCGCAGCAAGCAACCGGCGCGCCCGCTGTTCACCTCGCTGAAGGACGGCATGCAGCAAATGGTGGACGCCATCCTCGCCCGCCTCGATCCCGAATCGATTCGCCTGCGCAACCATGTGCAGCGAGTCTATCCCCAGGACGGTGGATGGCGGGTTTCGATCGAGCTCAACGGCGACGAGCTTTACGACGCGGTGATCCTTGCCACTCCGGCGAACGTCGCCGGCACGCTGCTCGATGGCGTGGATCGCGGACTGGCGCGCAATCTCCTGGACATTACCTACAGCTCTTCGGTCACCGTCACGCTCGGCTACTACATGGACCAGCTCAAGGGATTGCCTCCGGGCTTCGGCTTCCTGGTGCCGCGCAGCGAAGGCACGCGCATGCTGGCCTGCACCTTCGTCCACAACAAATTTCCGCATCGCGCTCCCGAGGACAAAGGCATTCTGCGCTGTTTTCTGGGCGGCGCACGCGACGAAGCCGTGCTTGCGCTCACCGACGACGAAATGCTGGAGACGGTCCACCGCGAACTCAAGAACATTGTGAAGCTGGAAGCCCGTCCGATGTTCGCGCGCGTGTACCGCTGGCGCGGCGCGATGGCGCAGTACGAGTCCGGCCACATCGCGCGCGTAGAACGCATCGAGAAGCGCGTGTCGGAGATCCCCGGACTTGCAATCGCCGGCAACGCCTATCACGGCATCGGCGTGCCCGACTGCATCCGCTCCGGCATGGAAGCAGCGAACACAGTGGCGCCGGTGCCGGTGGAATCGTTGTCAACCCAGCGATAATCCAGCTTCCCGCGTGTCACTCACGCCTCTGCCCTGGATCACAGACGAAACTCGCCCAAAAGCGTACCGTAAAGATAGTCACCTGCCATGCCGACAGGTCGGAGGTGATGCATGTCCATCGTCCTCATTGTCATCTATTGCCTGATAGCCGCAGTGGTGATTTTTGGCCTGACATTCAGCCAGGAGCTTCAAGAGGACAAGCAGCGCAAACCGAAGCGACCAGCCCCGGTGATCAGCATCGAGGCCGCGAAGCGTCGTGCAGCAAAGCTGCACCGGCGCGCTTAGTTTAGGATGTTGCGTTGGCCCTGACCGCCGCCAGCGGGGGCGTTCCGGGACTGTCCGCGATCGGGGAGATCTGCATGCCAGATGTGCGTCGAGGACTGATCATCGTGAACACCGGCCCGGGCAAGGGCAAGACCACCGCCGCCATGGGCACCGCGTTGCGCGCCGTGGGCAACGGCATGAGGGTGCTGATGCTGCAATTCCTCAAGGGCTCGTGGCACTACGGCGAACTGGACGCGGTCAAGGCGTTCGGCGACAACTTCGTCATGAAGCAGATGGGCCGCGGC
The DNA here is from genome assembly GCA_963735855.1 of uncultured Acidobacteriaceae bacterium. Classification (GTDB taxonomy): domain Bacteria; phylum Acidobacteriota; class Terriglobia; order Terriglobales; family Acidobacteriaceae; genus Bog-257. Next base: position 226,140 of record CAVTMW010000013.1, on the reverse strand, counting down.
TTCGTGAAGGTCGGCGGCGCCGAGACCGATCCCGAAGATATCCGTCTGGTCGAAGAAGCATGGGCTGAAGCAGAGAAGGAGATTCTCTCCGGCCAGTGGGACCTTGTCATCCTCGACGAAATCAACTACGCCATCAGCTACAAGATGCTCGACCCGCAGAAAGTAGTCGCGACGCTGAAGAAGAAACCGGAGATGGTGCACGTCATCCTCACCGGCCGCAACGCTCATCCCGACATCGTCGAGATCGCCGACACGGTGACCGAGATGAGAGAAGTAAAGCACGCCTACACCAAAGGCATCGAAGCGCAGCGCGGCATCGAATATTAGCCGGAAGCTGCGCGACAACCCCTCGCCCGCTCGGCTACACTGAATCATTACTCCCATGGCATGGTTCAAGCGGGAACCCGTCGAGCTCGACACTTCGGGCGAAAAGCGCGTCAAGACCGAGGGCCTCTGGGTCAAGTGTGACCAGTGCCGGCAGATCATCTGGAAGAAGGACCTCGACCAGCACTTCAACGTCTGCCCCAAGTGTCAGCGCCATTTCCGCATTGACGCGCGCACCCGGCTCTCCTACTTGCTCGACGATGGACAGTATGAAACCGAAGACGGCAACATTGTCTCCACCGATCCGCTGAAGTTCACCGACCTGAAACCCTACGCCGGCCGCCTGAAGAAGTCGCAACGGACACCGGGCTCAACGATGCCGTCATTAACGCTCGCGGCAAGCTCGATGGCAAGCCGGTCATCGTGAGCGCTATGGAGTACTCGTTTGTCGGCGGTTCCATGGGCGCGGTGGTGGGCGAGATGATTACGCGGGCCGTCGAAAAAGCAACAAAAGAGCGGCTGCCGCTGATTGTCGTTTCCGCTTCCGGCGGCGCGCGCATGATGGAAGGGGTCGTCAGCCTCATGCAGATGGCGAAGATCTCCTCCGCGCTCGCCCGCATGGACGACGCCAGAGTACCTTACATTTCCCTGATGACCGACCCGACGACCGGAGGCGTGACCGCTTCTTACGCCATGCTGGGCGATCTGAACATCGCTGAACCGGGCGCGCTCATCGGCTTTGCCGGTCCTCGCGTGATCGAGCAAACCATCCGCCAAAAGCTGCCCGATGGCTTCCAGCGCAGCGAGTTCCTGCTGCAGCATGGGATGCTGGACGCCGTCGTCCACCGACGCGACCTGAAACAGTACATCTCCCGCGCGCTGGACTTCATGCAGATACACGCGTCGTCCGCATAGTCTCTCTGGCACGCCCGTCGTAGAATCAATCTCATGAAAGCTGTCGTCGTTACTCGTCCCGGTGGTCCTGAAGTTCTGGAAGTGCGCGAGATGCCCGATCCCAAGCCCAAGCCGGGCGAGGTCATCGTGCGCGTGGAAGCCGTAGGGGTGAATTTCGCCGACACCATGTCCACGCGCGGGAGCTATCCCGGCACGCCAGCTCCACCGTTCATCACTGGCCGCGAGTTTGCCGGCATCGTCGAAGCGACCGGCCAGCGCGTGATGGGCTACACCCAATACGGCGCCGCCGCCGAGAAGATCGCGCTGAAGCCCAAGCTGCTGTGGCCGCAGCCAGCCAGTTGGACGTCGGTGCAGTCGGCAGCCTTTCCCGTGAACTTTCTTACCGCTTACCTGGCGTACTGGAAGGCGGGCATGACCGCCGACGCAATGGAGCCCATTCAGTGGCTCGACTCGCACCAGCGCCGCGTGCTGATCCACGCTGTCGCCGGCGGCGTGGGCACGGCTGCCGTCCAGATCGGCAAGCTGCTGGGGATCGAAACTTATGGGACGTCGTCGTCCGACGAAAAACTGGATCGCGTGAAGAAGCTCGGACTCGATCACGGCATCAACTATCGCGAGGTTGACTACGAAAAGCGCGTGCAGGAGTTGACTAAGTCCGAGGGAGTGGATGCCGTCTTCGAGATGCTGGGCGGCGAGCACACCGCCAAGAGCCTGCGCTGCTGCCGGGCGTTCGGGCGCGTCATTATCTACGGCACCGCGACCGGGCAGCGCCACGAATTCGACTACGGCGCCATGATGGCCAAGAGCCTCAGCGCGCATGGCCTGTGGCTTAGCGTGCTGGCCCAGGACCAGGAACTCATCGGCGCGCAGCCTGCAAGCCATGCAGCCCTGGATCGCGCAAGACAAGCTGCATCCCCAGATCGGCCATACCCTGCCCATGGAGCAAGCCGGCGAGGCGCATCGCCTAATGCTGCAGCGTGCCAACTACGGCAAGATCGTGCTGACGATCGGATAGTCTTTACGGGTAGCGCCAGCCCAAGTCCCGAGTCAAAGCGCCCGGGTGGAGCACCGCTTCAGCGGTGCGTTTGAGAGTCGCCCAGGAACCCGGCTTTAGCCGCTGAGGTAAAGAGAACATTACCTCAGGCGCTAAAGCGCAGGCCTCAACATCCGCTGTTTAGGCACGCCTGAAGGCGTGCTCCACCCGCCTCTGCATACAGCGACACTGGAATTGCATTTGCTTTCACCGAGTCTTCCAGGGCGCCAATGGTACGCTGGGACATGTTCCTCGTGTCGCTAACCGGCTTTGCCGCGGGCACGCTGTGCACGCTGGCGTATCTTCCTCAGGCCTTGCACTCCTTCCGCACCAAGTCCGTCCGCGATCTCTCGCTGCTCATGCTGATCAGCCTCAACGTAGGCCTGGTGCTGTGGGTGGGCTACGGCTTCATGATCCACTCGCTGCCCATCATCCTTCCCAATGCCGTCACGTTCTTTCTCAGCGCGCCTTTGCTGATGATGAAGCTGCGCTACCGGGAGAGCGTGGAAGGCCGCGAGAATCTGGGATCTGAATCGTGATCAGGTTCCCACACTAGTGTTTCAGGACAATCACGATTCCACTCATATCGGCAGGCGTAAGGCGGAAGAGTGGGGGACTGCTGGGCACTGCCCTTAACGGTGGCCGAGGAAAGCTTCCAGCTTCTCCACCTCACGGTGCGCCAGGTCGAGGAAGTGCCGGGCGCGATCGGTGTCACCGGCGTCCATCGCCTGCTTGGCTTTGGCCAGGTCGTTGCGCATGTTGCCACGGGCCGCGACCATATCTCCACGCAAGCCGAGCCCCTGGTTGTGCATCTGCTGTTCCAGCGTATCAAGACTGCTTTCCACCGCGGCGGCACGACTGTCAAGATGATCGCTCTCGGCTTCCATGTCGTCGAGCAACTTCTTGCGGGCCAGGGCCGCAGCCGCTTCATCCTGGGCCTGCGAATCAGCGGCCGATCCACCGGGCTGCATTCCGGCCGAGGCGTTCGCATTGGCATGGGCTGCACGCTTGTTAGCCGAAGCCCGAGAAGCAGCATCTGGGGTCGGATTCGGTGGGGAAGTAATGGCGTTTGGAGGAACTTGGGGAGCCGGTGGTGCAACGGTGCTCGCATCCTGAGCAGGCGGGTTCACAGCCGGAGCGGAGGAACTTTGCGCCGGGGTGCTGGCTGGTCCACTGGCTGCATTCGCCGCCATCTCGGGATGCTGTCGAGACCGATAGAGCCATGCCCCAGCGAGCACTGCCAGAAGCAGCACGGCCGCGATCACCAGAAGCACACCGCCGCTCCCTTTGCCCTGCGCCGGCGCCGCCACGACTGCCGAGGGCGTAGGGCGCACGTTCTCCATGGGTGGAGGAGGAGTAGAGCTTGGGCCCACCGCCGGCGCTGGAGCAGCCTTGGGAACTCCTTCAACCATCGTCATTGTCGCTGCCTGAGCGATTGGCTGCGGCAAAGATGCTCTGACCTGTGCCAACGGCATTACGGAAAGCGTCCGCAGTTTGAAAACGTTGCGCCGGGTCTTTGGCGAGGGCCATCATGATCACGTCGCTGACCGCTTTGGGCAGCGTTGGCTGAATCTCGATTGGGGGACGCGGCGTTTCTTTGACGTGCGCCTCCATGATCGAGTAGCCGCTGGTGGCGCTGAACATCCGCTGCCGGGTCACCATCTGATACAGCGAGGCGCCGACCGAGTACAGATCAGACCGCTCATCCGTAGGTTGCGATTTCACCTGCTCGGGAGACATGAAGTCCAGCGAGCCCACGGTTGAGCCCGTCATGGTCAGCCCGACTTCGTTGCCGGAGCGCGCGAGGCCGAAGTCCATCAGCTTCACGACGCCTTGCGGAGTGAGCATCATGTTGCCGGGCTTGATGTCGCGATGAATGATGTGCTTGCCGTGCGCGTAGCTCAGGGCAGCGAGCACCTGGTCGATGTAGTTCAGAGCATCGGCGGTAGGAAATGCTCCCTGCTCGAGACGGTCGGCGAGAGTGACGCCCTCCACGTACTCCATGACCATCACAAACTGATTGTCGGCAGTGAACGCGGTGCGTAGGGCGGCGATGTTGGGATGGTCGAGGCTGGCCAGCACCTTGATCTCGCGCATGAACCGGCTGGAGAATTCGCTGCGGCCGGCCAGATCGGGGAGCACGATCTTCATGGCTTCGATGCGGTCGGAGAGGACGTTCCGCACCTGGTACACCTTGCCCATGCCGCCGTGGCCCAACTCCCGGATGATTTCGTAATCGCCTATGCGCTGGGGTGTGTTTTCACTCACGACCATGCTCCTTAACTGTTAGAAGACTCTGAATAAATCGGCGCCATACCTTTCGGGGCTAAAGCCCCTGAGTATTATGAGCGGGTTAGACGCTGGCCTGAAGGCCAGCTCTTCCACCGAGACTGCTTGTTCAGAGCTTCCTTATTAGAAGAGATCTGCGTTCCCCGAAGTGTACCCTCCCTGGATTTGTTATTGCACCAATAATCCGCTCTCGCCGTTGCCGTTTTCGGCGGCCTCTTCCGGTGGAATGACGGAAGTGGCGGCCACACGATCGCCCTCCTCCAAGTGCAGAAGGCGCACACCCTGTGCCGAGCGCCCGGATTCACGAATGGTCTTGGTGCCGATGCGGATGATCTTGCCGAACTGGCTGATGACCATCACTTCCGACTCCTCGTTCACCAGCATGATGGAAACGACCTTGCCATTGCGGGCGGTGGTCTTCACGTTGATGATGCCCTTGCCGCCGCGTGATGTGAGGCGATACTCATCCACGTCGGTGCGCTTGCCGTAACCATTCTCGGTGACCGAGAGGATGAGGTTGGCCTCCTGCGCGTCGCCGTTCTTGGCTTTCCTTGCGCGTCCTTCGGCGTGACCGCCATGCCGACCATGTAATCGCCGCGTCCGAGGTTCATGCCGCTTACACCGTAAGCCGCCGCGTCCCATGGGCCGCACATTTTCCTCGTCGAAGCGGATGGCCTTGCCATCGTGGGTTGCCAGGAAAACGATCTGGTTGCCGTCGGTGCAACTGGCGGCGACAAGTTCGTCCTCTTCCTCGATGAGGATGGCGTTGATGCCACTGGACCTAACGTTGCTGAAGTCCTTCAGCGGCAGTCTTCTTCACCGTGCCGTTGCGGGTGGCGAAGAACACATAGCGGTTCTCTTCTTCGAGATCGCGCACGGCGAGCAGCGCGCGCACGCTCTCGCCCGGTTGCAGCGAACCAGATTGGCAATGGCTTTGCCCTTGCCGGCCGCGCTTAGTTCCGGAATCTCGTACACCTTCAGCCAGTACACGCGTCCTTTGTTGGTGAAGACCAGGATGTAATCGTGAGTGGAGGCGACGAAGAGATACTCGACGAAATCCTCTTCGCGCGTGCTCATGCCTTTGCGCCCGGTCCCGCCGCGGCGCTGCTGCCGGTAAGTCGAGATCGGCGTGCGTTTCATGTAGCCGGAGTGGCTGACGGTCACCGCGACCTGCTCGTCGGCAATCAGGTCTTCCAGGCTGATCTCGGCAGCTTCGTCCTGGATGATGGTGCGGCGCTCGTCGCCGTATTTCTTCTTGATCTCCTCGAGTTCCTTCACGATAATGCCGCGCAGCTTCTTCTCGCTGCCGAGAATCGCTTCGTACTCGGCGATGCGATCGCGAACCTCGGCCAATTCCTTGAGGATTTCGTCGATCGACAACCGGGTCAACCGATGCAGCTGCAATTCCAGGATGGCATCAGCCTGCACGGTGTCGAAGGGCCGCGTGAGCTGCGCAGGAACCACGCCCTTCAGAGAGGCCTGCTTACGCGCGTTGGCGTTGCCTTCGGAGACGGTGACCGTCTTGCCGGAGAAATATTCGACCAGGTTCGTCCGGGCATCGGCACGGTTCTCGCTGCCACGAATGATGCGAATCACGTCGTCCACGCGGTCCAGCGCCACCTGGTAGCCTTCCAGGATGTGCTCGCGCTCGCGGGCCTTCATCAGCAGGTAGGCGGTGCGGCGGCGCACCACGTCGATGCGATGGTCGACGAAGTACTGAATGGCCTGCACCAGGCCCATCTCTTTGGGCTGGCCGTTGATCACGGCCAGGAAGATCATGCTGAAGCTTTCCTGCATCGAGGTGTGCTTGAAGAGCTGGTTCAGTACGATCTGCGCCTCGGTGCCGCGCTTGAGTTCGATGACGATGCGCATACCGTCGCGGTCGCTCTCGTCGCGAACATCGCTGATGTCGTCGATGACCTTGTTGTTCACCAGTTCGGCGATGCGCTCGATCAGCTTCGACTTGTTGACCTGGTAGGGAATCTCGGTGACGACGATCGCATCTTTGTCCTTCGTCATGTGCTCGATCGCCGCCTTGGCGCGCATCATGAAACGGCCGCGTCCGGTGCGGTAGGCCTCGGTGATGCCGCTACGCCCATGAATAAAGCCGCCGGTCGGGAAGTCGGGGCCTTGCACGTGCTTCAAGAGGTCAGCGAGCGTCGCGTGGGGATTGTTCACCAGCGTGATGCAGGCATCCACGATCTCGGTGAGATTGTGCGGCGGGATGTTGGTCGCCATTCCGACCGCGATGCCGTTCGATCCGTTTACCAGCAGATTCGGGATTCTTGTCGGAAGGACGAGCGGCTCGACGGTGGTGTCGTCGAAGTTGGCGACGAAGTCCACCGTGTCCTTGTCGATGTCGGCGAGCAACTCCTCGGCGATCTCGGTCATGCGCGACTCGGTGTACCGGTAGGCCGCGGGAGGATCGCCATCCACCGAGCCGAAGTTGCCCTGGCCATCCACCAGCGGATAACGCAACGAAAACGGTTGCGCCATGCGCACCATCGCGTCGTAAACCGCGGTGTCGCCGTGCGGGTGATACTTGCCCAGCACTTCGCCGACTACCTTGGCGCATTTCACATGCTTGCGGTTGTGCAGCAGGCCCATGTCGTGCATGGCGTAGAGAATGCGGCGATGCACCGGCTTGAGACCGTCACGCACGTCGGGCAGGGCGCGTCCGATGATGACCGACATCGAATAGTCGAGATACGAACGCCGCATCTCCTCTTCAATGTTGATGGGCTGCACGTTGGCCGCACCGGGGCCAACATTGTCGAGCGGTAATTGCTGGTTTGGATCCTTTGAATCGTCAGCCATGATTAGCTTTCAGCCGTCAGCTCTCAGCCTTCAGCGTGTCCCTTCTCAAGAAACTGTGGGGCGATCGCCCGATTGGCAGACCGCGCTGTGCTCTTCTGGCGGGCGCGGGAACAGAGTTGCCGATCGCTCGGAAAGCCCGTCGGAACTAGATATGAGTGATTACAAAATCTCAGGTGATTGTCCCAATGAAGAGCACTTCAAATTATACCATTGGATCGACGCCTGATGAAGGCAAGAAAGGTATCGTTTTCAATAACTTATAAGCTGGCTACTGGGGGATTTGCAACCGGGGCAAGTTGGGATTTTTGGCACGAGTTCTTGCGCCGAGGATCAAACATCCCCAACGCCGTCGTCAGGGTGTAGCCATTGCAATTTTGGACGGAGCCGTGGGGCTCTGGTCGGGAGCACTCTTCTGCTGCAGATCGGAGTTCTTCGGAGCGGGCTTCTGGGGAGGAATCTTGAACTCAAGTCCTCGATCATCGTTGGCTTTAATGGTGGCAGGGACATCAAGATCGGCGAGCGCTATCTTCTGCGTCCGCTTGTCGAACACATAGACCGTCTGGCCCATGATCGCGTAGTTGCTTACTTCCTGCTGATGTCCATCGCGAAAGACCAACACGCTCGGCTCGTTCGGCTTGGCCTCGTGCGCGGTGGACTGCTCCGGCTGGGGAGGTTGAACCTGCAACGGAGGAGCGTCGGCGAGTTCCGGGTCGTTGCTGGGATAGCGCGCACCCGGCTGTTCGGCCACGATGTGCAGTGATCGGATCGTTCGGACCAATTGGCGGCCCGGAGTACAGATCCGGCCCACCTCCCACATAGTCGTAACCGTAACCATCCATCGGAATGTAATAAGGGATGGCGTAAGACACCGCTCCGCGTCCATAACCATAGCCATAGCCACGGCCCCGATAATAGCCGTTGTAATAGGGTGCGTAAGGACTCCACCGCGTGTATCCGTAGTTCGGAATCGAGGTGACGCTCGGCAAAGGAGGCGGCAGATGCCGGCCGGCGAGCGAGGTCACGCTCGGCGGCGGCGCAAGAAAGTGCCCGCCGATCGTCGTAGTCGCCGGCGGACCATGCATCTGAGCGGCAGAAGGCAGGACCAACAGGGTGAAAATCGCGGCAAAAATTACAACCGCGGTCGTAAGCGGGGAGGAACCTTCGCTTCGCTTCGGATTCCCGAATTGGCTTGCGCCCCGCATTTCCCCCTCAGTGTAGTCCAACCCATTGGATGAGGGAAAGTTGTTATCGGCTGCGCGAGGTGAGATGAAGCAACTGGTAAACGTTAATCATGGCGCTGGCGATTAGGACACCGCCCACGACAGTATTCGCCGCCATTGCGTACCGGCCTTCGAGCAGGTCAGTAGAAACCCCTGCCATGAAGAGAATCAGGAAGGGCAGCCCAACGAGAAGGAAAATCAACTCCGCGGAATGCATGCGGGTGGCCAAGGCAACCAGCAAGACTCCAACGATGAGCGGCGCTGCCGTGCCGAAAAACCTTGCCCGCTTCCACCCTGCAAATGTAACCAGCGTGACCGTCAGCAATAGCAGTAGACCAATTCCGTTCCGCAGAAAGAAAGTTGCGAACAGGGAGGAGACGACATGCCAGGAGGATTCATCGGCGGACTTCCCAAGCCAGTCTGCGTTGCGCAGTGCCGCGGCCAGAGCGGTGGAACGGAAGCTGTAAAGCGCCCACAGCAAGAGGAGTCCGGTAGCGCACGCTGCAGCAAAAATAGCCAGGGCCGCGCCCGGCCGCACATGGCCAACCCATAGCATGAAAGCGAGCGCGGGCACCAACAGTATCCAGAGCGAGAATTGCGCCCCGATGCAGATGGCAATGGAAAGCCCCAACAGCACGATGCGCCGCCAGTTCCAGAGCACGACTTCGCGGGGAGCATAAAGAGTATGCGCTACTGCGATTGCGGTGAAGATCAGACCAAAACCTCCCCACGCGGCGACGATTTCGGGACCGACCTGGCTGGATCCGTCGACCATCACGCGCGAGAAAGCGTAAAGCCCAAGCGCGATGTAGCCACCGACATTGCCATAGAGCCGTCGCGCCACGTACCACAACGACGCGCCCAACAGTAAGCCCGCTAGCATGAACGGCAACCGAATAACGAAGCGGTAGTCTCTGAGGTACAGGATGCGGCTTTCCGCGCCGCTTAGCCGCACGACAATTCCGGCAAGCAAGGGGACAAGCGGAGAGCGTTCGGTCGAACTGGCACTCGCGAGGCGTTCCAGCTGAAGCAGCCCGGTTTCGATGTAGCTGAGTTCAGTGGCTAACAGCGGAGCCCGTGCCATGGACCAAAGGCACTGCGCAGCAAAAGCCAGGAGTAGCAGGAGCGCGACAGTCTGTGGAACACCAATGCGCGAGCGAAGCTTGGCGAAGGGCATCTGCTTTTGTTGTAACACGGCGGGCCGCAAGCCGCGAAGAGAAGCACGGGCCTGGTTCCTGAGGTTCACGTCGGGCCGACTGCTCACAACTTCGTGGTGCCAGTTGCCTTCAACAGGATGTTGTCGATCAGGCGGGTCGTACCTAGATAGGCGGCAACCGCGACCAGGGCGCCGCGCGAGGTACCTGCGACCGGATCGAGCGTGTGGGGATCAACGATCGCGTAATAATCCAGGCGCGCACCGGACTCTTCAGCGATTACCTGCTTGCCAATCGCAATGAGCGTTGCCGCATTGCGCTCGCCCGCCTCGGCCGCAGCTTGCACTCGCAAGAGCGAGCGCTGCAGAACCAATGCCTGCCGCCGCTGTTCGGGAGTGAGATAGGCATTGCGCGAGCTCATGGCAAGCCCATCTCTTTCTCGCATGATGGGACAGATCACCAGTTCAACATCGAGATTGAGATCAGCCGCCATCTTGCTTAGAACGGCAACCTGGGCTGCGTCTTTCTGCCCAAAGAAGGCGAAGTCCGGACGGACAATCTCAAATAGCTTCGCCACCACGGTCGTGACTCCGCGAAAGTGTCCGGGACGCGAAGCGCCGTCGAGTTTGTCGCTCAGTTGCTCCACCAGCACAAAGGTTTGCGCACCACTGGGATACATCTCTTCCGCGGCGGGGATGAACAGCAAGTCCACGCCGAGTTCCTCCAGCAAGCGGCTATCGCGCTCTAAGACACGCGGATACTTGGCGAGGTCCTCGGACGGACCGAATTGCAGCGGGTTGACGAAGATGGAAACCGCCGTCACGTCGCACCGCGACTGCGAGGCACGTACCAGCGAAAGGTGTCCTTCGTGTAAGGCACCCATGGTGGGAACGAATCCCAGCGTTTTGCCACTGCGCTGCACTTGGCGGCACGCAGCCTTCATCTCCGCGATGGTGGAAATGTGTCTCACAAGTTCTCAGTGCGATGCAGCAGTGCGGCGCCTTTTTCGGGAGCCGGTTTCTTTGGCGCCTCTTCGTCCGCTGGTACCGCAGGGGACTCTGGCAGAGTCCACCCGGCCAGCACTCCGTTGAGCGCAGGCTCAAGTCGCGCCAGACTTTGCGGCGCACACTTCAGCACCACCGAATAAATTTCGTTGTCGGGACCTTCGATGAAAATCATCTCCTCGATCCAGTCGCGCCCGGACGATTTCTCGTGATAGCGCGTCTTCAGCATCTGCGCTGGTTGGTGATCGACGGTGCGCTCCTGGCGTTGCAGGGTCTCGAAGTTCTGTCCACTCTCCCGTAAGCCCGACGTCGCCCGATCAATCACGCCGTTCAGTCCCAGCGGTTCTTCCTCGCCTTGCGGCGGCGGCACGACCAGCGCAACCGTGATCGCGTCCCAGAGAGCGCGGTCCTCTTTCTGCGGAGGCGCCACCACAACCCCGTTACCGTCGAATACCTCGCCCAGCATCGACCACGAGTTGGGATACTTAAAGCAGAAGCCGCCCTCTCGGTTGGCAATAACGCTTCCACGCAGGGGGCCTGCGGGCCCGACGCCGATGGGGAGGTTTGACCGGCTGCGAGATTGAAGGGACAAAGAGCCACCAGCAGCAGAGAGCCACGCAACAAAAGCCGCATGTCCTACAGTGGCACAGCCCGCTTGCGTTCTGCAATCGTCTGCAAGGACGAGAGCGTCTCTTTCGGCAGATGATACGACTCCGCATCGGAAGGATAGCCGCCCGACTTCACGTCGTCTTTGAATGCCAGCACCGCGCTACTAATGACGGAGCCGAGATCGGCGTAGCGGCGCACGAACTTGGCCGGCGGCGCAAAGGTCAATCCAAGAAGGTCGTGGAAGACGAGCACTTGCCCATCGCATTCCGGGCCAGCGCCAATACCGATGGTAGGGATCTCCAGCTCATGCGTGATCATCGCGGCGACCTCACGAGGAATGCCTTCCAGCACCACGCAGCAAGCGCCGGCGCGTTCCAGAGCAAGCGCATCGTGCATGAGCTGTTCGATGGCCTTTAGTGTCTTGCCCTGCACTTTGTAGCCGCCCATAGCGTGCAGCGATTGCGGGGTCAGCCCGATGTGCCCGACCACCTGAATTTCGGCTTCGACCATACGCTCGACCAGTCGGGCGCGCTTCTCGCCGCCTTCGATCTTCACCGCCTCTGCGCCTGCGTCCTTAATGAATCGCGCCGCATTGCGCAACGCTTCCCGCAGGCTGACGTGGTAGGAGGCGAACGGCATGTCTGCGATCAGGAAGGCGTGCTTCACGCCACGGCGCACAGCGCGCGTGTGATGCAGCATCTCCTGCATGGTGACGGGCAGAGTGTTTTCATAGCCCAGCATCACCATGCCCAGCGAATCGCCGACCAGGACCATGTCGATGCCAGCCTCGTCCACCAGTCGCGCACTTGCGAAGTCATAGGCTGTGAGGCAGGTGATCAGTTCCTGGCGCTGCTTCTTTTCGAGAAGTGAGGAAGCGGTGATTTTGGAGCGAAAGTCGCCGGTGGTAATACTCACGATGCCCTCCAGTACAGTTCCGCATCTGCGGATACCGCCTGCATTGCCTCGGCGCAGGGAACGTGGGCCCGCTGGGGAGACGGTTGGATTCTACACCCGCCGGCGAGGCCGTCAATGACCCTTTCGATGTAAGCCAGAAGGCCGACGATGCGGAATTACGGCCTTAATCCGCGCAGGTGTGGTCGTGGATGATGCGCCAGCCCTCGGGAAACTTGCGAAAGATGAGCGTGAACAACCCATGCGGTTGCTTGCCGTCGGGCATGATGAGCTGGAAGCGCCCACGCACAAATGCCGCATCCGGCCCGAGCGGCTGCACCTGCAGATCGCTGAACGACAACGTTCCCATGCTGCGGCCTTCACTTTGATAACTCTTGCGATAGCGCGCCAGCGTGGGCTCCCAGCCCCTGGTTTCCGTGGTTCCGGCGAAAAACGTCAGATCGGGTGACCGCCAATATCCCGCCATAAATCCGTCGAGGTCATGATGGTTCCAGGCATCCACCTGAGACTGCAACACCAGGCGAATCGCAGCCATCGGCATTCGCCGCGGGTGAGCTCTGCGCAAGTACATTGCCGGCCAGCAACGCCAGACTCATGAACATAACGACCCACCATTTCATGCGTACCTCCGCTCCTAGCAAGTGTACTGAAAGCGCCGCGACGCATAAAAAAGCGGTAGGCCGCAGCCCACCGCTGGTTGGCGCCAGTCAAATTGTGTTTTAGCGTGCCTGGGAGATGGACTCCGTCTTGCCGCGGCGTACGGTTGCCAGGAAGCGGTCGGCCTCGTGAGGCGCTGTAACCTGCCCCGTCAAAGTGGGACGGAATCCCACCATCCGGCCGTAGAAAGCGCGGGTGGAATCATCGTCCTGCTTGATCACCGCGCCGTTCAGGGTTGCGCCGGCGAAGAGTCCGCGCGAACGAGAGTAAGTCAGCACTTCCGACTTCATCTTCCAGTCCGTGGACGCGCTGGCTTCACGGCCTACCGGCCCAGCGGCCACACTGCCCGATCCGCCCAGCTTGAACTTCGAACTCAGCAAATCGTTCATGCCATTGTCGTTCATGATCAGCATGACCAGGTCGATACCTTCACCACCGATTTGCGCGCCCCAGGATCCGCCCGTAACTACGAAGAACGCCGGCGCGCTCCATCCGTGCGCGTCGCGACAAGTAGCCACGCCACGGCCATGCTCCGCCCCAAAGACGAAGCCTCCCTTAATCATGGATGGGACAACGGCAACACATTTGGCGTTCTTAAATACGTCACTAGGAATTCCCTTGTCAGGCGCCCCCAGCAGTTCGTTGAGCACCTTGGAGGCATCGTCCAGCCGGGCAATCACCTTGTCCCGCTCAGCGCCGTTGCTGCTACTCGCATCCTTGGCATCTTGCTTCTTCTGGTCGGCCGCGTTGGCATCATTTTGCGCCGCGGCCTTGTGAGCGTCCCGCTGCGTCGTATCATCGCTCTGCGCCCACACGGTGAACGCGGATAGCATCAGCAGCGCTAACAATATTGCAAGTCTCTTCATAACCTTTTCCTCCTGGAGGAACCCCGTTTCCGATCTTCAGCGTCCCTGTCTTCAATAAAGGTTGGATAGGGTGGAGCGATGGCGGGTTGGCAGCGAACGGAGAGTTTTTCTGGAGGCGAGCTTACAACCTGCGGCGTACTATCAACATCCGTGGGGAACCGGTCTAGGCGCGCCGTTTGGCAACATTGGGCTCTTGCCAGGGACGTTCCGGACGTTCCGACTCCGGCAGGTCGCGGTCGCGCACGCGGTCGTACATGTAGGATTCGCTCACCGTACCCAGGCTTTCGTTGTAAAGACTGATAGCGCCGATTCCTTCTTTCAACTCTTCGGCGAAGTCGTGCAGGGCCTTGAGGTGATCGGCGGTGGCTGGGTATTCAGCTTTGCTGGTCTTCAACACCTTCTGATGTCCGTGATCCACCAGCTTGGAGATCTCGCCGCCCATCATGTATCCGGGATAGGCGAAGATTCTTACGCCGCCATCCTCGCTGCGCTCGATCGCAGCTGAAGACTTGTATTTCTTCAGGAAGACACGGTTAGCGGTGCCGGGCGCTTCCAGCACGTCGAACCCGTGGTCGCGGAACCAGGCCACCGCCTCTTCAAATGATTTCGTTTTGATCTTCTTTGCCATTAAGTAACGTGCGTCCTCTCAGGACCGCGAATCACACTGTCGCACACCGCACGGGCATTCAGCAACTTTGATGCCGTGCGAATGTGATGAGCAGCACGTGCCGTGGGGTCGCAAAAGGAAGCCTTCACTCAGCTTCTCGCAGCTGGCGACTAGCCGCAAATAGCGACGAGAAAAGTACTGACTCTCATGTCGCAGACCCCCTCGATTCTTCAACTTTTTCTAACGACCGCGTTGATTCTGGAGTAGTTGCTAATTGCTAGTTGCTAATTGCTGATTGAAATCAGCTACAATCTCCCTTCCTTATGCTGCGTTTTTCCACCGCCGGTGAATCACACGGAGAGGCGCTCGTGGCGGTGCTCTCGGGCATGCCTGCCGGTCTCGCGATAGATCTGGAGTTTGTGGACCGCGAGCTTTGGCGCCGCCAGCAGGGCTACGGGCGCGGAGGACGGATGCGCATTGAGCGCGACGCGGCGCACATCCTGAGCGGCGTACGCCACGGCAAGACCATTGGCTCGCCGATTGCCATCCTGCTGGCCAACAAGGACTGGCAGAACTGGACGGAGGCGCTGCCGGTTGAAGAAGGCGATCCCGGTAAGCATAAGCGGGTGGCGTCGCCCCGTCCCGGTCATGCCGATCTGGCGGGCGCGTTGAAGTACAACTTCAGCGAGGCGCGATACGTTCTGGAACGCGCGTCGGCGCGCGAATCGGCGGCCCGCGTCTCCGCGGGAGCGATTGCCAAGCTGCTGCTGCGTGAATTGGGAATCGAAGTGCTGAGCCATGTGATTGCGGTCGGGAATGTGCGGCTTGAGGTCCCCGTCGCATGGGAAGCGATCCAGGCGCTCGCGGAGAAACAAGACATCCTGCTCAACTGTGTCGATGCTGATACCGAAGCACGCATGAAGGAGCAGGTGGACCTCGTGTTGCGCACCGGCGACTCCGTCGGTGGCATCTTCGAAGTCGTGGCCCACAACGTGCCACCGGGGCTCGGTACGTACGCCAATTGGGACGAGCGGTTGGACGCGCTGCTGGCGGCGGCGGTGATGTCGCTGCAGGCGGTGAAGGCGGTTGAGATCGGCGATGCCGTGCAAGCCGCGACTTCGCTCGGCTCCAACGTGCATGATGAAATAGGTTACGAGCGTGAGAGCGCAGGCTCGTTCACCGGCTTTACGCGGCGTTCGAACCATGCCGGCGGGCTGGAGGGCGGTGTTTCCAACGGACAGGATATTCGCGTGCGCGGCTACTTGAAGCCGATCTCCACCCTGCGGCGCCCGCTGGGCTCGGTGGACTTCGCCAGCCGGGAGCCGGTGAAGGCGGCCTACGAGCGCTCCGATGTGTGCGTGGTTCCCGCCGCCGGAGTCGCCGCGGAAGCCATGGTGGCGCTGACGCTGGCACGCTGCGCTCTGGAGAAGTTCGGAGGCGATTCCATGCTGGAAGTGCGGCGCAATTTCGAAGGCTACTGCCAACAGTTGCGAAACTTCTAAATGATCTATCCCATCGTGAAATTCGGCGATCCGGTCCTGGAAAAGCCGGCCGCCCCCATCACAGCTTTCGACGACGAGCTGCGCAAGCTCGTGGATGACATGTTTGAAAGCATGTACGCCGCGCACGGAGTCGGTTTGGCTGCGCCGCAAATCGGCATCAGCAAGCGCGTCGCCGTCATCGATGTCACCTTCAAAGAAGACCCCGCGGCCAAGATCGTGCTGGTGAATCCGGAGATCATTCATACCGAGGGGCGGCTGACCTCCAACGAAGGATGCCTCAGCCTGCCCGAGTTTCGCGAGAAGGTGACGCGGCCTCGTGCCGTGACCGCCCGGGCGCAGAACGCGCAAGGCAAAACATTTGAGGTGAGCGGCGACGACCTGCTGGCGCGCGCCCTGGTCCACGAGACTGACCACCTCAACGGCAAGCTCTACATCAACTACATCAGCGCCCTGAAGCGCGACATGATGAAGCGCAAGATCCGCAAGCTGATGAAGCAGGGCGAATGGTAACGCCATGATGGACCTGGTGTTCTGCGGAACGCCGCTGTTCGCGGTGCCCACTCTGGAGAAGCTTGTCTGTGCGGGCGTTCGCGTGAAGCTGGTCGCAACCCAGCCGGATCGCCCCAGCGGACGCGGCATGGCACTGGCCGCATCTCCCGTGAAGCGAGCCGCGCTCGCGCTTGGCCTTCCCGTCACCCAGCCGGAGAAGATCAAGAACAATGAAGAGTTCCGTGCGCAATTGGAGAGCATCGCGCCAGAAGCGATCATCGTCGTCGGCTATGGCCGCATCATTCCGCAGTGGATGATCGATCTGCCACGGCTCGGCAACATAAACCTGCATGCGTCGTTGCTGCCGAAGTATCGTGGCGCGGCGCCCATCCAATGGGCGATCGCACGGGGCGAGACCATCACTGGCGTGACCACCATGCGAATTGACGCCGGGCTCGACACCGGCGACATCCTTCTGCAAGCGGAAGAACGCATCAAGCCAGACGACAACGGCGCTAACGCTTGGCGCCGCGCCTGGCGCAGACCGGCGCCGAGCTGATGATCAAGACCCTCGCCGGTCTGAAGAACGGGACCATCGTGCCTCGCCCTCAGGACGACGCGCAGGCCACGCTCGCGCCCATTCTCAAACGCGAAGATGGCCTCATCGATTTCTCTCGCAGCGCGGTGGACGCATGGAACCGTCTGCGTGGATTTCAGCCGTGGCCGGGGGCTTTCACCACCTTTCGCGGTAAAACTCTGCAAATCCACGCGGCGATGCCGGCGTCCGACGGCTGCCGTCATCGCGCCGGGCCACTTCGCGATCGAGGACGATCGCCTGCTGCTGGGCTTCGCGCACGACACCGCCCTTGAAGTGCAGGAGCTTCAGCTTGAGGGCAAGAAACGGATGAACGCCAAAGATTTCATCAACGGCTATCGGCCGCGGAGCGACGAGGCCCTGGGCACACCGCAGAGCTGACTATGCCAGTTTCTCCCGCCCGCGCTGCCGCCTTCGACATTCTGCTGCGCGTGGACCAGCAGGACGCCTACGCCAGCGAACTGCTGCACTCGCAGAGGCTCGAGAACCTGAGCCCCGCCGATCGCGCTCTGGCCACGGAGCTCGTAATGGGGGTCCTACGTTGGCGCTCGCGCCTGGATGAGATCATCGCCGCGAGCTCGTCGCGCCCGCTGAGCAAGCTCGATGCGGAAGTGCTGAACGCGCTGCGGATGGCGACCTATCAACTGCAGTTTCTGGACCGCATTCCCGCCCGCGCGGCGATCAACGAAAGCGTAGAGCTGGTTAAGCGCGCGCAAAAGCGCTCCGCTGCGCCGTTTGCCAACGCGGTGCTGCGAAAGATATCCGAAATCAAGCTCGAGCCACCTCCGGAAACAATCCTCGGCGATCCGCTTCAGTTCCTCTCCCGCGAGTTCGCGCATCCCGAGTGGCTGGTAAAGCGTTGGGTGGACGAGTTCGGAGTGGAACGTGCGTGGTCAATTTGCAAACACAACCAGCGCATTCCCATCTACCGCAGTTCGTCTCGACAGCGCTGAAATCGAGCAGGAGCTCATACAGGACGGCATCGAACTTGTGCCCGGGACGCTGCTTGCTAGCTCACGCATCGTCGTCGCCGGGGACATAACTCGAACACGCGCCTTTCACGAAGGCCGCGTCTTCATTCAGGATGAAGCTTCACAGCTGGTCGCTGCGCTTAGTCGGCACGGGTTCGCGACTGCTCGACTGTTGCGCTGCTCCCGGTGGCAAGACCGCTGCACTTGCGGTTCGCAATCCCACCGCACAAATCATCGCCGCGGAGTTGCACCCACATCGCGCCGATCTGCTGCGCAAACGAGTTCGCGCTCCGAACGTCCAGGTGATCACCGCCGACGCGCTGGCGCTGCCGTTGCGAGGCGGCTTCGATCGCGTGCTCGCCGACGTTCCCTGCTCGGGGACCGGAACGCTGGCGCGCAATCCAGAGATCAAGTGGCGGCTCACGCCGGAAGACCTCGTCGATTTGCACGCCCGGCAGGCTGGCATTCTTCGCGCCGCGTTGCAGCAGCTCGCGCCCGGAGGACGCGCGGTGTACTCCACGTGTTCGCTGGAGCGCGAGGAGAACCAGGACGTTGTCGAAGAAGTGTTGCGCGACACTCCGTCGTACCAAGTCCGCGACTGTCGCGAAGAATTGCAGCGCTTGCGCGAAACCGGAGAGCTGGTCTGGGATAATCTCGACTCGCTGCTCAGCGGAAAATTCCTGCGCACACTGCCGGGCGTGCAACCTTGCGATGGTTTCTTTGCGGCAGTGATTGAGCGCACTGCGTAGCAAAATGCAAAAGGCCGGCAGATTGCCGGCCTCTTTCCAGACAACAGAGAACTACTTCTTGGGTGCGATTGAGTCCTTCGCAGCCTTGGCCACGCGGAACTTCACCACAGTCTTGGCAGGAATTTTGATTGCTTCGCCAGTTTGCGGATTGCGGCCCATGCGCGCTTTGCGGTTCGACTTCACCAGACGGCCCAGTCCCGGCAAAATGAACAAGCCGTTCTTCTTGGTCTCTCGAATCGCCAGCTCAGCCAGATGTTCGAGAATCGCGGCGGCCTGTTTGTTACTGAGTTCATGCTTCTCAGCTACGTGACGGACGAGCTGGGTCTTGGTCATGCCTGTTGCCATTCGTAAATCCTCCTTGAAAATTTGAGCAGCAAAAATGCTCAACTTGTGCGCTATCTTATACCAACTTCATCGCGGTGGAAAGCATTTTCGCCTGATTTCATGCGGGTTTTCCACAGGTTGAAGTGAGGGAAGCCGCTGCTCATGCGCCTCTGGCACAGGGCGGGTGGGTGGAAGATGCCATAATGGGAGCTTTGGGCCGGGATTTCCCGGCACCGAGGTGTTCGGATTTGCATTGCTCCATCTGCAATGTCCGCAAGGAAAAGCGCTTCTGCCCAGCGGTGCATGGCCGCATCTGCCCGCAGTGCTGCGGCGAGCAGCGTGAGGTCACGCTCGATTGTCCCTCCGACTGCGTTTACCTCCAGCAGGCACGCCAGCACGAGACGCCGCGCCGCGTGGAAGACCTTCCGGCAGAGGAGTTGTTTCCTGCCGTCGAGACCTCTGAGCAATTTCTGCGCGACCACGAGCCCCTGTTACTGGGCGTCTGGCACACGCTTGCCCAGCGCTACGCCGCCGACCGTAACCTTACAGACCGCGAGGTAATCTCCGCTCTGGGGAACATGGCCAGGAGTTACCAGACCCTGGTCGGGTCCGGCCTGGTGTATCAGGAAGCGACGCCGGGACTGGTGCAGCAGGCAATCATCGACGCGTTACGCCATCTCCTGAAGGAGTTTCGCGAGCTTGAGCAAAAGCACCTTGGGTACGCCAGGCTGAAGGACGCCGAAGTGCTGCAGGCACTGGTGTTCACGCTCCGTCTGGCTTACTCGCAGACTTCGGGACGGCCGCGCTCGCGGCGCTTCCTGGACTTCCTGCGCGAACGCTTTTCCGATTCGCAGCCTGCGATCGTCACCGCGGATGAGCCGACCAGCCGCATCATCATGCCGTAGAGAGTGTTGCGCACGAGGCACGCGGAGAAGGACATTTCTCTCCTCGGCTGATAGTATCGGCTTTCGTTTTTTATGCACGTCGCGCATTGGCCCATTCTCTTTGCTGCTGCCATCCTGGCTGGAGCCATCAACTCGGTCGCCGGCGGTGGCAGCTTCGTTTCGTTTCCCGCGCTATTGTTCGTCGGCATCCCACCGGTAAACGCTAACGCCACCAACACCGTCGCGCTTTGGCCGGGACAGCCCGCCAGTGTCTGGGCCTATCGCCACGAGTTTCGCAGCCTGCCGCGGCGTGTCCTCGTGCCCCTTACGGTGACCGGCATTCTGGGAGGCGTTCTCGGCGCCAAGGTTCTGCTTATAACTCCGCCGGCGACCTTCATGATCCTGGTGCCGTGGCTGCTCTTGATCGCCACCCTGATTTTCATGATGAGCGGCCGCATCACGCGCTGGGTGCGGCAGCGGGCTGAGCATGGAGAGCACCACGAGTTCGCCACTGGCCGGGGAATTCTCATCCAGTTGTTCATCGCGTTTTACCTGGGCTACTTCGGCGCCGGTGGCGGCATCCTGCTGCTCGCCATGCTGGCGCTTCTGGGCATGGACCACATCCACACCATGAATGCGCTCAAGGCCTGGCTGACCACCGTTTCCAACGGCGTGGCCACCATCCTGTTCGTTCTGACGCCACACGTCGTGTACTGGCCACAAGCCATACTCATGATCGTTGGCGCCATGCTGGGCGGCTATTTCGGCGCCTTCTTCGCGCGCAAGACCAAGCCGGAATACGTGCGCGCGATCGTGATTGTCATCGGCTTCACCTTGACCATTTACTTCTTCGTCCGGCAGATATGGAGCTAGTACCTGCGTACCTGTCCCCATTCCAGTACCAACGGTTACCCGAGCGTTTGACTCAGAGCGCCTCGCAAGAGTGGTGCTCAGCCGGGGTATGCCAGCTCCGTAAAGTCACCTTAGTGAATTCCCACCTGGCCACGCACGCTGTCGATGAGCTTCTTCGAGTCGTAGCCAACTCCATCTTTGAAGACCGTTTCAACGTTTTCGATCTCTTCGATCTTCTTCGAGGGATCGCCCTTGATGAGAATCAAGTCTGCCTGTTTCCCGGGAGCAATCGAGCCGATCTGGTCCTGTTGGCCGAGGAACGTAGCACCGTTCAGGGTCGCGATTCGAATGGCCTCGACGGGAGTGAAGCCGGCCTCAACCAGCAGTTCGACTTCCCTCTGGTCTCCGAATCCCGGAAGCACACCGCCGTTGCCGGTGGGATCAGGTCCGCCCAGCAGAAGTCCGCCAGCTTTGGCGAACGCGTATTCGAACTCCAATTCTTTCTTGTACAGAGCGGTCATCGGCGAGTCCAGCGCGATGCGTGCGCGCGCCGTCAGATAACTCTGGGCCGACTCGGCCGACATGGCGTCCACCACTCGCTGCTCCAGCTTGGGCCGCCCCGGCAGGAAGGCCTCAAAGACCGGCAGCGTCGAGGTGACAGCAACATGATGCGAAACCAGATCGTGGATGAGCTCCTGTACTTGCGGGCCGTTGATGTCCAGATTCGTCCAACTCTTCGACCCACCCTGCGGACAGATGTCAGGTTTCTTGTCGGCCACAAAATCGGTATCGGCGAAAACCGGGCCGTGCTCGAGATCATCAATGCCTAGAGCGATGGCCTCGTGCCAAGTGACAGAGCAGAGATGCCCGGTCAGCTTGGCATGGTGGGCATGGGACTGCTGAATGGCCGCTCCCAGTTCCTCGCGCGTGATGTTCATGTACGCCTTGTACGAGGTCATGCCCTCGTCGGCCCAGTAGTCAACCAGGCGTTTGGCGTCCTCGGGGCCGGTCAGTTCGTGCATCTGGGCAAACACCGTCGGTTTGCCCTCAAGGTAAGGAGCGGTCAAGTCAATCTTCGGACCGGGCATCAGGCCGGCGTCGATGCGTTGCTTGACTTTGAGATCGGTGTAGGGCTCCACGCTTCCCGTGGTGCGCATGGTCGTGACTCCGGCAGCCAGATACAAACGGGGCGCGCTGTACGGCAGCTCCATCACGAAGAGTCCCGGCTCGCCAATCTTGCCGTCGGCTCCCCGTTGTACGGAGACAGAATCGGTGTAGTAAAGATGATCGTGCATCCCGATGATGCCGGGCATGACGGTGTATCCGGTGCGATCCAACTGCTCCGCATTTGCCGGGACCTCAACCGATCCGAAGGAGCCGACAGCCTGAATTTTCCCGTTGACGATGGTAACTGTCTGGTTTTCTTTTGCTGCGGCACCAGTGCCGTCAATCACCCGCACGTGGTTCAAGACCAGGGCAGGAGCATGCACGCTGACAAAGGGCGATAAGTCGGCTGGGGTCGGAGTTTGTGCGCTTGCAACGCCGATAGACAGCATTGCAAGGAGTAACAGTCGGCGCATACGGCGAAACCTCGTCAAGTGTGCTTAGTTGAAGTCTGGCATTGTATCGCGGCATGTCGCATGGCGCGGCATTCGCAACCGGGCACGGACGCAGTTGCTTGCCGCAGTTCTGCCCGGGAAGCTAATCGATGGTTTCGATCAGACCTGCCAACAGTGCCGCGCGTCGAGGTAATTCGGCGGCAATCACAGACTCATGCGGCGCGTGTGCACCTTCACCAACTGCGCCCAACCCATCGAGGGTCGGAACGCCAATGCCTGCCGTAAAGTTGCCGTCCGAGCCGCCGCCAACCGCGATCTCCTCCAGGGTGAAACCAAGATCGCCGGCGATTTCGCGTGCCAACTCGAACAATGCGCCTACTTGTTTTGTTCGCTCCAGCGGAGGCCGATTGATGCCGCCTTCAATCTCCAGTTTGCAATTCTTGTTCACGGGACGCAGTTGCCGGACCTTGCGCTCCATAATTGCACCGTCGCCTTTGCGGGTAATGCGAAGATCGACCTGCGCCACAGCCTCGGCAGCAACCACATTAGTGCGCGTGCCGCCCTGAATGACTCCGACGTTCAGAGTCGTACCTCTCTCCAGATCAGTGAGTTGCGAAATAGCGAGGATCTGATGCGCCAGTTCGAGGATAGCGCTCTGGCCCTTCTCGAAGTCCAGACCAGAATGCGAGGCCTGGCCTGTCACCTTCACGGTGAACGAGCCGACACCTTTGCGCGCAGTCTTCAGCGCTCCTCCCGGACCAGCGGGCTCGCATACCAGGACGGCGGCGCATTGCTGGGCCAAAACCTCGGTAACTGCTCGTGAACTGTTGCTGCCTTCTTCTTCGTCGGAAACCAGCAGCACCTTCACTGGTCGAGATAGGACACCTCGAATTTCGCGCAGTGCGGACAGGGCAAACATCATTTGGACAATGCCGCTTTTCATGTCGAAAACGCCCGGCCCGTAAAGCCGTCCGTTCGTCTCGCGCCAGGGCATGGACTTAAGCGTTCCGGCGTCATACACGGTGTCGAAGTGCCCTAACAACAGCAGCGGTTCGCGATTCTCGGCGCCCCCGAAATCTACTTGCAGGTGATCTCCGGCGATCCCCTGGCGATGAATCTTCACTCGTCCACCAATGCGCTCGAATTGCACCTCCAGGTACGAGGACAGTTCATCACAAGCAAGTTTGCTGCGGGTTGGGGATTCACGTTCCACAAGTTCACGTACACACGCCACCATCTCGCGCTCGCGACCAGTTAGCCACCGCAAGAGTTCGCCGAGGTTGTCGTGCGATGCAGGAGGCTTCGTCTTACGCATCTCTATGATCTTTGCCATGCGGATGTCCCAACTCCGGCGGAATGTATAATCGTGACTTTCACGGGACCCCCATGAATGACACGGTGAAAGCGCCCGACGGTGGCGACAATCTTACTCTCGATATTGAAGAAATACTGAAGATTCTGCCGCACCGGTATCCTTTCCTGCTGGTCGACCGCATCGTCCATATCACCCGCACAAAACGTATCGTGGCGATCAAGAACGTCAGCGTCAACGAGCCGTTTTTTGTGGGACATTTCCCTGATCACCCCATCATGCCCGGCGTGCTGGTAGTGGAAGCCATGGCGCAGGCGGGCGGGGTTCTGCTGTTGACCGAGTTTCCCGACCGGGCCGAAAAGCTGCTGCTGTTTACCGGCATCGAGCGGGCGCGTTTCCGCAGACCGGTCAGACCCGGTGACCAGCTTCGCATCGAGGTGGAGGTACTGGCCTGGCGCGGGACCGCCGGCCGAATGCAGGGCAAGGCGTACTTGGGAGACAAGCTGGCCTGCGAGGCGGTGGTCACCTGCCGTTTGCTCAACCGCTCAGCCAAGCCATCGGAAGCCGGTTCAGCCGAATCGTCGTAACATCCCGATGAACATTCACCCGACGGCCATTGTCGATCCGTCAGCAAAGATACCGGCATCGTGCCGGGTTGGGCCGTATTGCACCGTGGGCGCCAACGTGGAGATGGGCGAGAACTGCGAGTTGGTTTCGCACGTCGTGCTGCTGGGACCCACAAGGCTGGGCAATGACAACAAGATCTATCCCTTCGCGGTGGTGGGAATCGATCCGCAGGACGTGAGCTTTGCCGGCGAGGCGACGTGGCTTGAGATAGGCGACCACAACGTCATCCGCGAAAGCGTCACCATCAACCGCGGAACCACGAAGGGTGGTGGAACGACCCGTATCGGCAGTTATGTGCTTATCATGGCCTATGCGCACATCGGGCACGACTGCTTCATCGGCGATCATGTGATGCTGATTAACGCGGCGACGCTCGCAGGCCATGTCACGGTCGAGGAATGGGCGGTGGTGGGCGCGCTCTGTCCGGTGCATCAGTTCGTTCGCATCGGAGCGCATTCCTATGTTGGCGGCGGAACGACCATCACCCAGGATGTGCTGCCGTACTCCATGACCAGCGCAGCGCGCGACACACATGCCTACATGCTGAATAAGGTTGGCCTGCAACGGCGCGGTTTTTCGCCGGAGCGGATTGCCAAACTGCACCACGCCTTCAAGGTGCTGCTGGCGTCAAAGCTGAACACCTCGCAAGCGCTGGAGAGACTGCGGAGTGAAGCTGAACGAGACGAGGATATTGACACGCTGGTGCGGTTCATCGAGACATCGCAGCGAGGCATTATCAAGTAGGACAGGCGCCCGGCCATCAGGATGACGGACTTTCCCCAGAAAATCGGATTGATCGCCGGAAACGGTAAGTTCCCGTTCCTGGTGCTCGATGCCGCACGCTCACAGGGTATGCAGGTGATCGTTGCCGCCATTAAGGAGGAGACCTTTCCGGAGATCGAGCATCACGGTGCGGCGGCGGTGCACTGGGTGTCACTCGGCGAGTTGTCCCGGCTCATTGAAACCTTCAAGAGCGAAGGGGTGACGCACGCCATCATGGCGGGGCAGGTAAAGCATAAGCAGATATTCAGCAGCATCAAGCCTGACTGGCGGCTCGCCAAGCTGCTGCTTTCGCTGACCACCCGCAATACCGATTCGCTGATTGGGGCCGTCGGCAAAGTGCTGGCCGACGAAGGTATCACCTTGATGAATTCCACTGCCCTGCTGGAACCCATGCTGGCCAGCGAGGGCGTCCTGACCCGACGAGGGCCGACTGACTCCGAGCAAACCAACATTACTTATGGGCGAGCCGTGGCTCACCACCTTTCACGTTTCGACATCGGGCAGACCGTGGTCATTGCTGAAGCCGCTTGCATTGCCGTCGAAGCGATGGAGGGAACCGACGCGACCATCCTGCGCGCCGGGGAGATCATGAAGTCGCCTTCGCTGGGCAAAGAACCTTCCACTTTGAGCCGGGCGCTTACCGTGGTCAAAGTTGCAAAGCCGAACCAGGACATGCGGTTCGACGTGCCCGTGGTTGGGCTGAAGACGATCGAGACCATGATACAAGCCGGGGCCAGCTGCCTGGCCCTGGACGCTGGACGGTGTTTGCTGTTGGAGCGGGAGGGGCTGTTAACAGCGGCCAACGAAGAGGGAATCTGCATCGTAACCGAGGCGCCAGTCAGTCACATCCCGCATCACAGCATTTGAAGACTCTTCGGCTGCACCTGTAGGAGAATGAGAAAACAAGACTCGCCAAATGTCCTCACCAACTCTCACCCGGATCGTCGGGTCTTTCTGTCGGAGCCCGGTGCGAATTGCGAAAGCGAGATTCTCGAAGCCACACGGCGAAGCGAGAGCCTGCATCGGCCGTGGGTTTTTCCTCCGCGGACCCATGAGGAGTACGAAGCCTACATCGAGCGTCTTCGCGCGGGACGTACGATTGGCTCTCTGGTCCGGCGCGAGTCCGACGGTCGCCTGGCGGGAGTGATCAACGTGAGCGAACCCGTCATGGGAGTTTTGCAGAGTGCCTACCTGGGGTTTTATGCCTTCGCTGGACTCGAAAGACAGGGCAACATGACGGAAGGTTTGTCGCTGGTTCTCGATCGCGCTTTCGGGGAACTGGGGTTTCATCGCCTCGAAGCGAACATTCAGCCCGCCAATATTGCCTCAAGCGCGCTCATCCGGCGATTGGGCTTCCGTAAAGAAGGCTTTTCTCCCCGTTATCTGATGATCGATGGTGTATGGCGGGACCACGATCGCTGGGCCATTCTGAGCGATGAGTGGCCCGCTCATCGTCAGCGGCTTTTTGCCTCACGGCGCGGGGATAGGCGAGAATCCTAATATGCCAGGCATCAGCGGCGCGCTGCGCGTGGGAGTCGTGGGCGTCGGGTCTTTCGGACGCAATCATGCACGTGTTTATCGCAACCTACAGTCCGATTCCTCACACAATATGAGTTTCGTGGGTGTCGTCGATGCCGACTTCGCGCTAGCCAAATCCATTGCCAGAGAATTTGGTACTGCCGCGTTTCAGTCGGTCGGCGAGTTGATCCAGGCTGGTGTGCAAGCCGTCTCTGTAGCGGTTCCAACGGCCTCCCACCTTGAGGTCGCAACTCAACTGATGGAGAAGGGGGTCGACGTTCTGGTGGAGAAGCCCCTGGCAACCACGCTGACTGAGGCTGACCAGATGATCGGGCTAGCCGAGCGCTATGGCTGCCTCGCTCAGGTCGGTCACCTGGAACGCTTTAATCCCGCTGTGCGGGCGGCGCTCCCCTTGCTGACGCAACCCATGTTCTTTGAGGTGCACCGGCTCAGCATCTTTACGCCCCGCTCGCTTGATGTGGACGTGGTGCTTGACCTGATGATCCACGACATAGACATCGTGCTGACGTTCGCGAAGTCGGCGGTGAAAGAGGTCCGCGCGGTCGGCCTGCCAATCCTTTCCCGGAAGACCGACATCGCCAACGTTCGCATGGAGTTCGAATCGGGCTGCGTGGCCAACTTTACGGCCAGCCGGGTGAGCACTGAGAGAGTTCGCAAGATGCGGTTCTTTCAGCCTCGTCAATATGTGTCAATTGACTATTCGCGCCAGGATGTGCTGGTGCTGACGATCGACGATCTGACGCCCGATTCTGCCGGCCTGGATCCGTTCAACCCGGCAAGTGTGGTAGCTGACGCGCTTCCGGGGATCACGCCCTTCAAGCCTGCGGTCGAGGCGCAGGAACCGTTGCGGGCCGAACTGATGAGTTTTCTGCGAGCCGTCCGCGAGCGCTCGATCCCCGAGGTCACCCTGGAAGATGGCCGTCGCGCGCTGGCGGTGGCGACGCAGGTGGTCGAGGCCATTGCCGATCACAACCGGCGGGTGCGATTGCCGGAATTGACTCGCGCCGAAAGCTAGCCTACGCTTCTCGAATCAGCGATGCCCGAAGAACTGGTGACTATTGCGAAGTTTTTCAGCCTGGGCGAAGCCAAGCTGGCGCAAGGCAAGCTGTCCTCTGAAGGGATCTCTGCCTTTCTGTGCGACGAGCACACGCATGCCATCAACTGGCACATGGGCGCGGCCTTCGGCGGTATCCGCCTGCAGGTACCTGACAGCCAGGTCATTCGTGCCCTGGAAATCCTCGAGGGCTTCGAACCTGACGAACATCAGGAACAGGAAGAACAGGAGGAGGAGACAGAGGAAGTTCCCTGTTGTCCGGAGTGCGAATCGCTTGAGATTCGCGAGGTGGCCAGCGCGAATCCGCGCCAAATCTCTCTCTGGTCGGCTGCCATTCCATTTCCCGAGCCTCCAACCCAGACGACCCATCACTGGAAGTGTCTGATTTGCGGATACCAGTGGCAGGAAGAGGATGAGTAGCTAGGGCTGCGGATCTTTCCTTCCCCTAGCGAGGAGTGCGTGCGACAATAGGGTTTCCTTCCTGATTGCCATGAACCCAGTTGAAAGCGCACCTCGCATCGTCAAAGAACCCATTATCACTCCAGACGTTTTGCGCGACCATGGGATCGCGCCCGAGGAATACGACCGCATTTTGAAGGCTCTGGGCCGCGAGCCGACATTCACGGAACTTGGCATCTTCAGCGTAATGTGGAGCGAGCACTGCTCTTACAAATCGTCACGGGTGCATCTTAAGCGCCTACCAACACGCAGCCGCCGCGTGGTACAGGGACCCGGCGAGAACGCGGGCATCATTGATATCGGTGATGGCTGGGCCTGCGCCTTCAAGATCGAATCGCACAATCACCCGTCGTTCATCGAGCCTTTCCAGGGCGCGGCAACTGGAGTTGGCGGCATTCTGCGCGACATCTTCACCATGGGCGCGCGTCCGTTCGCGATCATGGACTCTCTACGCTTCGGGCCGATTACACCTCAGCCCGGCCTGGATCAAGCGAGCCTGCACAAGAACCATTCCGTGCTTGAAGGAGTGGTGAGTGGCGTCGCCTCTTACGGGAACTGTTTCGGCGTCCCGAATGTCGGCGGCGAGGTGAAGTTTGAAAGCTGTTATTCGGGAAATCCGCTGGTGAACGCTTTCGCGCTCGGCCTGGTTCGCCGTGACCAGATCTTCTACGCCAAGGCTGCAGGCGAAGGAAATCCCGTTATCTACGTTGGCTCCAAG
This sequence comes from uncultured Acidobacteriaceae bacterium, assembly GCA_963735855.1. Taxonomy (GTDB): domain Bacteria; phylum Acidobacteriota; class Terriglobia; order Terriglobales; family Acidobacteriaceae; genus Bog-257. Next base: position 197,316 of record CAVTMW010000013.1, on the reverse strand, counting down.
ACCGGACGCGACGGCATTCACGGCGCCACGATGGCGAGCGAGGAGTTCAGCGAAGAGTCGGAAGCCAAGCGCCCCAATGTGCAGGTTGGCGATCCGTTTCTGGAGAAACTGCTGCTCGAGGCTTGCCTTGAAGCCATGCAGACCGGCGCGGTCGTAGGCATTCAGGACATGGGCGCAGCGGGGCTCACTTGCTCCACATGCGAGATGGGTGGGCGTGGCGGCGTCGGCTTGGAGATCGAGCTTGATCTGGTACCGCAGCGCGAAACCGGTATGTCTCCCTACGAGATCATGCTCAGCGAATCGCAGGAACGTATGTTGCTGGTGGCCGAAAAAGGCCGTGAGGACGAAGTATTCCGTGTCTTCCAGAAGTGGGGACTCGATGCCGTAACCATCGGCCGCGTCATCAATCAGCCAACCATGCGAGTTCTGGAACACGGCAAAGTAGTCGCGCAGATCCCCAACGCTGCGCTCACCGATGACGCGCCGCTGTATCACCGTCCCATGGAGCGGTGGGAGCCGCCGGTTCCGCGCGAGGTTCCGGAGAACGTTGCGCTAGGGCAGAAGACCGAGTTTACAGACGAACTCAAGCGGTTGCTGGCAAGTCCGAATATCTGCTCGAAGCGTTGGGTCTTCCAGCAGTACGACTCCATGGTGCAGACCAACACCGTCGAGGGGCCGGGCGGCGAAGGCGGGGTAATCCGAGTAAAGGGCACCCAGCGCGGCCTGGCGATGGCACTCGACGGCAACGGGCGCTGGTGTTATCTCGACCCCAAGCTCGGCGCCATGCACGCGGTGGCCGAGTCCGCGCGCAACGTTGCTTGCACGGGCGCGACGCCGATCGCGGCCACCAATTGCCTGAACTTCGGCAATCCCGAGAAACCGCACATCATGTGGCAGTTCTCGCAGACGATCGACGGCATGACGAAAGCCTGCGAGGGGCTGGAAACGCCGATCACCGGAGGCAATGTCAGCTTCTACAACGAGACCCTTGGGGAAGGCATTTACCCGACGCCGGTTATGGGCGTGGTTGGCATCCTGGAAGATGTGCAGAAGGCTGTCGGCCCCCACTTCCGCGGGCCGGGACAAGCTTTGCTACTTGTTTGCGGCTCCGAGGCGGGCGATGCTTCGGATGTCGAAGCGGAATTCGGCTCCTCGGAATATGCCAGGGAAATATTGGGCCAGACCTGGGGATTTCCTCCGGCGCTGGAGCTGGAGAAAGAGGCCGCTCTGCAGAAAGCCGTCATAGAGATGATCGGCTCGGGAATGGTGGAGTCAGCCAAAGACTGCTCCGAGGGCGGGCTGGCAGTCACGGTGGCGGAGTGCGGGTTTGCTCGGGGCGTTGGCGCCCGCTTGGAACTTGGTTCCGCTGGTCTAATTCCAGAGTTTGTATTGTTTGGCGAGGATGCCAGCCGGGTGCTGATTTCCTGCGACCCGCAAAACGTGCCGCGAATCCAACAAATAGCGGCGCAATACGGTCTCTCAGCGGAACAGATTGGAAGTACGGTCCCCGATCAATTAGAAATCCGGGTGGACGGCAGGGCCGCCGCCACGACAAGCGTCCCCGAGTTGCAGGATGCGTGGGCCCACGCCTTGGAACGGGCTTTGCACGTTGAAACCGAGGAGCGTTTGGTTCCTGCGACGCTCCAAAAGAGCTAGAGCCGTTAGTTGCGAAAATCGAAACTCTGATCAGGTGAGCGATGCTGATTCCATCCGACAAGCTACGAGAAGAATGTGGCGTGGTGGCCATCTACGGCCATCCTGAAGCCTCCAAGCTCGCCTACCTGAGCCTGTATGCGCTGCAACATCGCGGCCAGGAGTCGGCGGGCATCGCCGCCGCGAACGGTGAGCGGGTCGAACTTCATAAGGGCATGGGACTGGTCGCCGATCTCTTTACCGGCGACGTCCTCGCGCGACTCTCGGGATCGCTGGCCATCGGGCACACGCGCTACTCCACCACCGGCGATTCGGCCTTGCTCAACGCGCAGCCCATCATGGTGGAATGCAACAAAGGCAAGATTGCGCTTGCGCACAACGGCAATATCACCAATGCGCACGAAGTCCATGCCCAGCTGGAGCAGCAGGGCTCCATCTTTCAGACCACCAGCGACACTGAAGTCGTGGTGCATCTGATCGCCCGCTCCCGTGAGCAGACCCTGGCTGACGCGATGGCCGATTCGCTGCGCCGCATCGAAGGCGCGTTTTCGCTGGTCATGCTGACGCCCGACCGCATCTTTGCCGCTCGCGACCCTCGCGGCTTTCGTCCACTGGTGATGGGGCGGATTTCGGGACAGGCGGCGCACACAGCCGACAGCATCGTTTTCGCCTCCGAGACCTGCGCCTTCGACCTCATTGGAGCGACCTATGAGCGCGAAGTGAAGCCGGGCGAGCTGGTCATCGTTGGGCCCGAAGGGGTGCATTCGCGCTTCTATTCGGCTCAGCAGCCGCAGTCGAATTGCATCTTCGAGCACGTCTATTTCTCGCGTCCCGACAGTATTGTTTTCGGGCGTGCTGTGCAGCAGACGCGCGACGCGATGGGGCGGCAGCTGGCGCTCGAATCGCCAGTGGACGCCGACATCGTTGTTCCGGTTCCCGATTCCGGCATGACGGCCGCGATGGGCTTCGCGCAGCAGAGCCGCATCCCCATCCAGATCGGATTGATCCGCAATCACTACGTCGGCCGGACGTTCATCGAACCCGAGCAGCGGGTGCGCGACTTCGGAGTGAAGTTGAAGCTCAATCCGGTGCGGCATGTGCTCGAGGGCAAGCGCGTGGTGCTCATCGACGACTCGATCGTGCGTGGCACGACCAGCAAAAAGATCGTCCGCATGGTGCGCGACGCTGGAGCCAGAGAGGTGCATATGCGCATCTCGTGCCCGCCAACCATTTCGCCGTGTTTTTACGGAGTTGACACGCCGTCGAAGAACCAGCTGATCGCTGCCAACAAGTCCGTAGACGAGATTCGCGAATACATCAAAGCTGATTCGCTGGCGTATCTTTCGCTGGAGGGTTTGCGCAAGGCCGCAGGCGAAAGCGATGAACCGTCCTACTGCACCGCCTGCTACACGGGCAAGTATCCGACCAACGTCGTGGATGTGGAAGACATCGCGCCTGCGATGGCTGCACACGACTAAAAAGGCTGCTCAAGGGCGAAACCGAGCAGCCTGCAATAGCGAATTGCTTTCGAGCGTCTTACCGAGTCGCCAAGATCCTCAGGCGGCTGCAACCGGACCCGTAACACGGGTTGCCGGATGTGAAACGCCAACTGGCATGAGCGTCTCAGCTTTTGCTTTTCCCTTCGCCTTTGGTCTAGCAGTCAGCGTGGTGAGGGTCCGCTCCTCGAAGAGCAGCCGGCGCAGCGTGCGAAGATCGTTGAGAATCCGCCGGCTCCTGCTCATATGGAACTCGAGTCTGGACAGCGTGTAGACGGCAAGCTTCAGCGCCTCGGTGCGGCGCGGATAATTCGAACTCGACTCTCTCTGAACGTCCGCTTCAATTTCAAGCTTCGTCTCGAAAATCGTCTGGGCCAACAGCGTGAGATACTCGTGAGCGTCTTCAATGCTGTCGAAAGGGCTTCCGGGGACTGGATTCATGGCCGTTCTCCTCTGCTGTTCCAAGGAGTTCAGGCAACATCGCCTGGGGTCCTGGGGGTTGTCTCAAGTTTCCCACGTCTTCCAGAGTCGGTCTGTGACGTTTGGCACTGGTCTTCGTGACAACACAGCCTGACGCCGGCCAGGGGTGTGCGTCATGAACGAGTCCATGTGATGCCCCTCACAGGGTACGCCGACGCTCCTCACAGACCAGTAAGCTCCTGCCAAGGACAATGTGAATTACAGAGGCGTTAGCCTTCCAGGTGCCATAGGTTCCCGGGTCCGCAATCCCAACCGTAATTTTCCTCCGGCGCCTGAGAGGTGCAGCCTTCCAGGAGATGTCGAGCATCATGGTGGAAGCTCTCCAAACACCGGCTCAAGCGACATACTGGCTGATCTCAGGTCAAGTTCTGTTCCTCATCATGAATGTGCTGGGCCTGGCGTGCTTCGCCTACATTGTGGCGAAACGCCTGACGCCGCTGGCCCGCGGCGAACGTGATTTTCGTTTCGATCGGCCCTTGGATCGGCTGGAACGGGTCTTGCAGTTCTGGCTTGGCCAGTGGAAGCATCCGCGCTACCGGTTTGCCGGGACCGTCCACATCCTGATCTTTAGCCGGCTTCATTATCCTGGCGACGCGTGCCTTCTCTCTGCTGATTCTCGGCATCTCCGAGAATTTTGCGATGCCGGACGCGTCCGGGGGAATCGGCCATATTTACGAGGTCGTCGCCGACTACGCCGCGACCATCGTCTTCCTCTGCATGATCGTGGCAGCGACCCGCCGGATTGTCTTCAAGCCGGCGCGATACGAGGTGCCGGCAAAGTACGGCAAGGGTCACAAAGTTGACGCCATCTTTCTGCTGGCCCTGATTGCCATCCTGATGCTCTCGGAAAGCCTCTTTGAGTCCAGCAAGGCTGCGTCGCTGGCACAGCAGGGACACACAGAATTCCTGGCTGCATTCTCGCTGCCGTGGCTGTTGAAGAACGCTCTGAGTTCAGCTTCCGCTTGCGACGCTCTGGAACCTGCATCGCGGCGCATACGTGCTGGATGTTCTTACCTTTTACTTCCTGCTGTGCTATCGGCCGTTTGGAATTCAGTTCCACGTGGAAACGTCCCTGTTCAACGTCTACTTCGCCAAGTTGGATCGGGGAACGGTCAAGCCCGTGAGATGGGGCGTCAGCGATGAGCATCTGGACCAGGTGAAATCCTTCGGCGTAAAGAAGTTCGAAGACTTCACCTGGAAGCACATGCTCGACTTCTACTCCTGCGCCGATTGCGGACGGTGCTCGGACAACTGTCCGGCCAACGCCGTGGGCAGGCCGCTGTCGCCACGATTCCTCACCATCAAGGCGAGAGATTACAGCTTCCAGCACTATCCGATGTTCGGCCCGTGCAGGCAACGGCGCGCCGTTGATCGGCGGCATTTACTCAGAAGATGAAGTCTGGTCCTGCACCACCTGCGGAGCTTGCGAAGAAGAATGTCCGCTGCTGATCGAGTACATCGACAAGATTGTCGATCTGCGGCGGGGCTTGGTTGACGACGGAAATGTGCCCAAGTCCATCCAGAAGGCGCTGAAGGCGCTCGAGAGCCGCGGCAATCCTTACGGCAAGATGGAGAAGAAAAAGGCCGACTGGGCAAAGGCCAAAGAGTTCCAGCCCACCTGCGACGTCAAGATTCTGAACGGCGACAAGACCGCCGACACGTTGTATTTCGTCGACAGCATCACGTCCTACGACGACCGGATTCAGGCGATCGGGCGGGCAACGGCGAGGATTCTCGACGCGACCGGCGAGAACTTCGGCATCCTGGGCGCGGCGGAAAAGGACAGCGGTCATGATGTCCGCCGGTTCGGCGAAGAGACGCTTTTCATGGCCTTGCGCGACCACAACGTGGAGGCCATTAAAGCCTCCGGAGTCCAGCGCATCGTTACGTCAGACCCGCACGCCTACAACGCGCTGAAACATGACTATAAGGATGTGCCGCCGGTGGAGCACATCAGCCAGGTAATCGCCCGCGAAGTAAGAACCGGCAACCTGAAACTCAATCCGGTAGAAAACGCAGACAACGTGTACGCCTACCACGACCCGTGCTATCTGGGCCGGCACAACCAGGTTTACGACGATCCCCGCGATGTGCTCGATGCGATTCCCGGTCTGAAGCGAGTTGAGATGAGCCGCTGCCGGGACCGGTCGTTCTGCTGCGGCGGTGGCGGGCTGATGCTGTTCTACGAGCCTAAAGAAGAGCAGCGAATGGGCGTGAAGCGAGTGCAGATGGCGGCTGAAGCCGGGGCCAACGTGATTGTGACTGCGTGCCCGTTCTGCATGGTCAACATGGAAGATGCAATCAAGGTCGCAGGTATGGAAGGGAAAATGACGGCCATCGACTTGACGGAACTGGTCGACAGGCATGTCGCGCGCGTTGCGCCAACGGCGATAGAGAACACAGAGCAGGCTGGCGAACTGGCACATGCCTGATCGTTTGATCTAAATCGCCGGACGAGAAGATCGGAACAAGAAACATTCGGGAGGGTGAACGTGGAGATTCTAGTTTGCGTAAGACGAGTGCCCGACACTTCGGAAAATGAGATTCAACTCAACAGTGCCGGAAACGATATCGAACGAGACGACCTGGTCTATTCGGTGAATGAAGCGGATAACTACGCGGTCGAAGAGGCCCTTCAGATCGCTGCTCGGGACGGCGGCAAAGTCACCGTCGTCACCGTCGGCAACGACGAGGACGAGGAGGTGCTGCGCCGGGAGATGGCCATGGGCGCTAACCAAGGCGTCCTGCTATCGGACGAGGCCTTCAACGGATCGGACGGCAAGGGCATCGCGACGGTCCTGAAAGCGTTCGTGCAGAAGAACCATTACGACCTGATCTTGACCGGGATCCAGGCCGAGGACGGTGGCGCTCAGGTGGGCGGGATGCTGGCGGCGTTGCTCGACTACCCGTTCGCTTCTCTGGTGAACTCCATCTCGGTCCTCGATGGCGGCAAGCTGAAAGTCAGCCGGGAGATCGAAGGCGGCAACAAGGAGATGAACGAGATCGATCTTCCCTGTGTGCTCTCGATTCAAACCGGCATTAACGAACCGCGCTACGTCGGTATGCGAGGCATCCGGCAAGTGGCCTCGGTGGAAATCCCGACCTTCGGCGTATCGGAACTAGGTGTTGACGCGACCGCTGTAGGTGAAGCCGGAGCAAAGGTCAAACGGGTGGACTACTTCGTGCCCGCGTTGGGCAAGGGCGCTGAGATCCTGCAGGGCAGCCACGAAGAGATCATCGACAAACTTATGGAATTGATGAAAGCCAAAGGAGGGTTGAACTAATGGCTCGCATCTTCGCCTACATCGTACACAAGGGTGGCGCGGTTGATGACACAGCCGCCGAACTGGCAGCCGCCGCAAAAAAGATTGACGCTACCGCATCACCCACGGCGATTGTCGTCGGGTGGGGCGCCGAGCTTGATGCCGTCTGCGAGAGCTTGCGTTCTTCTTACGCCGAGATCTGGAAGGTCGGTAACCAGGCGATTGCTTATCCCAACGCCGAACTGGTTCGCAAGGCCTTGGTGAACATCCTGCCCAAGGACAGCATTGTGCTGGTTCCCCACTCTCATTTCGGAATCGATCTGTCGCCGGGTCTTTCGATCAAGCTGAATGCGGCTTTTGTATCCGACGTGCTGGCCATCGAAGGAGTCGAGGGAACCTCACTCAAACTGGTTCGCCAGGAATTCGGCGGACAGGTGAGCGCGCATGTGCGTTGCGATACTTCAGCGGGCGCGGTCCTCAATCTTCGTCCGGGCGCGTTCAAGCCGGTGGAAGGCACTCCTCTCAGCGGCGTTGTCGTTGACAAGTCAGGGGAGGTCGGTGTTGTGACTGCGGGACGCCGCTATCTGGAAACAGTCGTAGCTGAGGCGGGCGATGTGGACATCACCAAGCATGCGATTCTGGTTTCCGTCGGGCGTGGCATTCAGGAGAAGGACAACATCGCCATCGCCCAGGAACTGGCCGATGCCCTTGGCGCGGCCGTGAGCTGCTCCAGGCCGGTGGTTGACGCCAAGTGGTTGCCAAAGTCCCGCCAAGTGGGTTCGTCCGGTCAGACCGTCAAGCCAAAGATTTACATGGCATGCGGCATCAGCGGTTCGTTCCAGCACCTGGCAGGGATCAAGGGCAATCCCTTCATCGTCGCCATCAACAAGAATCCTAAGGCCCCGTTCTTCCAGGTCGCCGACGTGGGAATCGTGGCCGACATTCTCGAGTTCTTGCCCGAACTGACGACCAAGGTCCGGGAAACTAAATCGATATCGGTCTAATCACCAGGAAGGTTTCGGCAATGATCACTAAGAAAACTTTGCAACTGAGTCTGAAGTCGCTCCGCGACTTCGCCAAGAAGCGCCTGCCCGACGAAGAGCTGATCGCGTTGGATGAACGCGACGAGTGCCCGGTTGACATTGTCCGGCACATGAGCAGCCCGGACAAGCTAGGCATCCAGCTCCTGTTCATTCCGGAAGAGTACGGCGGCATGGGCGGCAGTACCTTCGATGTCTATCTCATCTGTGAACAGATGGCGCGCATCGATCTGGGTGTCGCCACTTCCCTGTTCGCCACCTTCCTGGGCAGCGATCCGATAACTTTCGGCGCCACTCCTGAACAAAAGAAGAAATGGCTGGGGAAGATCGCTGACGAAGGCACCCTCTTTGCCTACGGAGCGACGGAGCCGGAAGCCGGCAGCGACCTGGGCGCGCTGAAGACAACCGCCGATCGGGTTGAAAAAGACGGCAAGATCGTCGGCTACAGGATCAATGGCAGCAAACAATGGATCAGCAATGGCGGCATCGCCGACCACTGCACCATCCTGGCCAACACGCCCGCAGGGCCAAGCTGGTTCATCGTCGACGCAGGCACGAAAGGCTTTGCTCACGACGAGCCGGAGGACAAGCACGGCATTCGTCTGAGCAATACAGCAGCGTTGGCTCTGAACGACGTGTATGTTGATGCCGACCGCCTCGTCGGCGGCGTAGAAGGCCAGGGCCTGGTGCAGGCGCAGATGGTCTTCGGCTACACGCGAGTGATGGTCGCGGCCTTCGGCTTAGGCGCAGGCTGGTCGGCACTGGATCGCGCCATTCCTTATTCCGTGAAGCGCATCCAGGGCGGCACGCCGCTCTCCGAAAAACAGGGATACACCCACAAGTTGATCGTTCCGAACGTGGTCCGCCTGGAAGCAGCGCGGTCCTACATTGAGGAAACTGCGCAACGCATCGATGCCGGTACGGAAGGAAGCTTGAACACGGAAGGCGCCATCGCCAAGTACATGGCAACGGAAGCCGGCGATCTGGCCGCGGACGCCAGCATCCAGGCGCTGGGAGGCTACGGCTACACCCACGAATACATGGTCGAAAAGATCAGCCGTGACGTTCGCATCACCAGGATTTACGAAGGCACCTCCGAGATCATGGAGATGACCATCAGTCGCGACCGTTGGCAGCTTCATCTGAAGACGCGCGGCCAGTACTATCACGAACAGGCGCGGTCACTCGAAGCGCTGCACGCCCAAAATCCAGACGTGGGTGCTGACGTCGCAGCCTTGGCGGCACACGCATTGGCCGAGGTCATGGAAAAGGCACGCGCCGCGCGCCTCACCCGCTATCAGCACATCCTGCTTCGCCTGGGTGAATTGATCGCCTATGCCGAATGTGCAGGCAGCCTGTCGCGCCGCGCCGCGCTGATGTCCGAAGGCCGGCTGAACGAGAAAGCCAATGACCGCTTCGACGCTACCGCGTTGGCGACTCTGGGCCGCGTCTTTGCCCGGGAAGCCGCTCTGAAGGTTGCGGAAGAAGGCATGCGCTGGGTCTGCGGAGCCGGCGGCGTGAACGACTCCGAGATGGATGCCTTCGAAATTGCTTTGAGATTGTCCGCGATCCACCGTGCTCAGGCCGGTTTGATTTCGGACATGGATTACATATCCGACGTGCTTTACAACCGCGTCGCCAAACGCGAAGAAGAACCCGCCCTCGTAGGGGCCGCGAGATAAAGACCGGCATCCAGTTATCTCACCGGTGCTGGATGCCAGGTCCCAAAGAAATAGGGAACTCATCATGGAAAACACTGCCCATCGTGCAATAGCAATAGTGGGGGTGGGAGCCATCCTGCCCGATGCCCCGAACGTGCCCGCCTTCTGGGAGAACGTGAAGAACAGCCGCTACAGCATCAGCGAAGTAACGCCTGACCGTTGGGACCCCGCATCCTATTACGATCCCGATCCGAGCGCGCCGGACAAGAGTTACTCGAAGATCGGCGGCTGGGTGCGCGACTATCCGTGGGACCCTATGAAGTGGCGCCTGCCTATTCCGCCTCGCGTAGTCGAGGCCATGGACGGCACGCAAAAATGGGCCATTGCCTGCACCCGCGAGGCGCTGGAAGACTACGGTTACCCCAAGCGGCCGTTCGATCCCGATCGCACCGCAGTAATCCTGGGCAATGCCATGGCGGGAGAGAGACATTACCTCACCTCCATGCGCGTCTTCTTTCCGAAGTATGCCCACGAACTGGAGGAAAGCGCCAGCTTCGCAGCCTTGCCGGCGGCGTCGCGGAACAATATCACTCGCGAGCTGCACGACCGGATGGCCAGGCATCTGCCGGAGATTTGGGAAGACAGCATGCCCGGCGAATTGTCCAACTGCATTGCCGGACGCATTGCCAACATCTTCAACTTTCACGGGCCGAATTACGTGTGTGATGCGGCCTGCGCGTCGGCGATGGCAGCCATCAGCTCGGCGGTAGAAGGTCTTATCCAGAACAACTATGACGTGGTTGTCACCGGAGGCGTAGACCGCAACATGGGTGCTCCGACTTTCGTCAAGTTCTGCAAGATTGGGGCGCTTTCTGCTACCGGCACTCGTCCCTATGCCCAGGGCGCCGACGGCTTTGTGATGGGCGAAGGTGCGGCGATCTTCCTGCTGAAGCGCCTGGCCGATGCCGAGCGTGACGGCGACAAGATTTATGCCGTGCTGCGCGGCATGGGCGGATCGAGCGATGGCAAGGGAAAAGGCATTACAGCGCCCAATCCCATCGGCCAGAGACTGTGTATTCAGCGCGGCTGGGAAAATGCCGGCTTATCGCCTGCCACTGCTACTTTGTTCGAAGGACATGGAACGTCAACCCGCGTAGGCGATGTTGTGGAAGCGCAAAGTATGGTGGACGTTTTAAGTAGCTTCCATCTTCCCACAGGATCAATTGCTCTGGGCTCGGTCAAGTCGAACTTTGGACACCTGAAGGGCGCTGCGGGGGCGGCCGGAATCCTGAAGGCCACCTTGGCGCTTCACAACAAAGTGCTGCCGCCCAGCCTGCATTGCGAGCATCCCAGTCCTGACATCGACTTTGCCCACTCTCCGCTCTACGTAAATACCGAACTGAAGCCATGGACGGTTCCGGCCGAGGCCGCGCGACGCGTGGGCGTGAGCGCGTTCGGTTTTGGCGGCACCAACTTCCACGCTGTCCTCGAGGACTACGTTCCTGGCAGGCTCAACGGAAATGGCAAGCGGTCGGTAGCAGTGACTACCCCATCGTCAATCGTGGCGGAGAAGAGTGTCAACGCAGCGCCTGTGCCAATCCCAGCAGCAGTCGCAACGGTGACGACACCATCGCCAGTTGTAGCCGAGAAAAATGTCAGCGCGACAACGGTTCCACCTCCGTCACCTGCAGCCGTCTCTTACAAGGCCCCGCTACGGGGAGCGCTGGTAATCGGCGCTGCCTCAAATGCGGCACTCATCGAGCGTCTGCAGGCAGTCCAGACGGATGCCGCTGCGGGTCGTGCGCCGGCGCCCGCCGCTCCGGCCGAATCGGACCTGCGCGCACCCGAACGTCTCGTGATTGATTACGCCAACGCGGCCGACCTGGCGGACAAATCGGCGAAAGCGCTGAAGGCGCTAAAAGCCAACCAGGCGCCGATCTGGAAGGCTCTGCGTCCGCAAGGCATCTTTCGCGGACACGGCCCCGCGCCGAAGGTTGCGTTCCTGTACACCGGCCAGGGTTCGCAGTACGTCAACATGATCGAGCCGCTTCGCGCCGCCGAACCAATTGTGGCCGAAATTTTCAGCGAGGCGGACCGCATTATGACCCCGCTTCTGGGCAAGCCACTCAGCGAGTTTATCTTCGTTAATCCATCCAACGCCGATGCCGTCGCGAAAGCGGAAGAAGATCTTCGCCAGACCGAGATCACTCAGCCTACCGTGCTGACCATTGACCTGGCTCTGACCCGGTTGTTGGAGGCCTACGGCATCAAGCCCGACATGACCATGGGACATAGCTTGGGCGAATACGGAGCGCTGGTTGCATCCGGCTCCCTCACCTTTGAGGAAGCCCTGGAGGCCGTCAGTGCGCGCGGCCGCGGCATGACGCGTGTTGCAGTGAAAGACACTGGAAAGATGGCGGCTGTCTTTGCGCCGCTGGCGGAGGTCGAGCGAATACTGAAAACCATCGACGACTATGTAGTGATTGCCAACATAAACAGTGGGCAACAGTCGGTGATCGGCGGCTCTAGTAAAGGCGTCGAAAAAGCCATGGAAATATTCCTGCAAGCTGGCTTCGACGTGAGGCCGTTGCCGGTCAGCCACGCCTTTCATACGTCGATCGTCGCGCCGGCCAGCGAACCCTTGCATGAGATGCTGTCACACCTTCATGTCCAGCCGCCGCAGGTACCTGTCATTGCCAATGTAAACGGGGAGTTCTATCCTACCGGCCCTGATGTTGTACCGCAGATGCTGGACCTTCTCGCCCAACAAGTTGCTTCGCCCGTGCAGTTTGTGAAAGGCCTGCAGACGCTGTACGAGGCGGGCGCGCGCGTCTTCGTAGAAGTTGGACCGAAGAAGGCGTTGCAGGGATTTGCCGAGGAAGTGCTCGGCGATCGTGGCGACGTTGTTTCGTTGTTCACCAATCATCCCAAGGTCGGCGACATTCCGTCCTTCAACCAGGCGTTGTGCGGCCTGTATGCCGCGGGATTGGGCCGTGGACGGACAGAAGCAGCGCGTCGAGATTCCGGCGAAAGCCTGCAGTCTCGCAGGCCGCAGTTCTTGTAGCGGCGAGCGAGGCCAAACCAGCGCCGCAGGCGGCAACTCCTCCGCCCGCTTTCACACCGCCCATAAGCCCGTCGAACGGTAATGCGTACAACGACCTCGGCCGTTTGTTCGCCGACGCTCTCGAGCGCGGTGGCTGGCAAATTAGCCACGGCGAGAAGCCTGCTTCGAATCGCATCCAGGTGGCAATCACCGGAGCGTCGTTAGGCCTGCCGGGAACCGAGCGCATCTTCGACGATGGCAATATCGAACGCATCTTGCGCGGTGATCAGTTCATCGCCGCCATCCCCAATCAGTTCCGCCAGGACATGCTGGACAAACACATCAGGCGCCTGGTCAAGAGCGAGAAGGGAGAGGCCACGTTTGAGACCATCACCGACGTGGCCGATGTGATCAAGCTGGCGGGCCGCGGAGGCGCCTTCGATCTGGAAAGTGAATTCGGCGTTTCCGCCGAGCGCCTGGCTGCCCTGGACCAGGTTACCCGACTGGCGATAGGTGCGGGAATCGACGCGCTGCGTGATGCCGGTATCCCGCTCGTCATGCGCTACAAAACCACGAGCAAAGGCACGCAGTTACCGGATCGATGGGGATTGCCAGACGGTATGCGTGACGATACCGGTGTGATCTTCGGCTCCGCCTTCCCCGGCTTGGATGCCTTCGCCGATGAGATGGCGCGCTATTACGCAGATCACGCACGTCGTGAGCAGTTGGGGACGCTGGAAGCCTTGCGCGGCAAGGCGATGGGGAATGGTCATTCGGATGTTGGAAAAGACTTGGACCGTCGCATCGAAGAGCTGCGCGCCACAATCGAAAAAGAGCCTTATGTCTTCGACCGGCGCTTCCTGCTGAAGACCTTGTCGATGGGACATTCGCAATTCGCCGAACTCATCGGCGCCCGCGGTCCCAACACGCAAATCAATGCCGCTTGCGCGACCACAGCACAAGCCGTCAGCCTGGCCGAGGATTGGATCCGCGCCGGGCGCTGCCGCCGCGTGGTCATCATCTCGGCGGACGACGTCACGTCGGACCATCTGATCGGATGGATGGGCGCCGGCTTCCTGGCCAGCGGAGCGGCAGCCACCGACGAAGTGGTTGAAGAGGCCGCCATACCGTTCGACCGCCGCCGCCATGGACTGATTATGGGCATGGGCGCCGCCGCCCTGGTAGTTGAGAGTCTGGACGCCGCGCGGGAGCGCGGAATCCAGCCTATCTGCGAGGTATTGGGCGCGGTGACCGCCAATAGTGCGTTTCACGGAACTCGCCTCGATGTCCAGCACATCGGCCAGGTGATGGAGAACCTGGTGTCCCAAGCTGAAACGCGTGGCGGTGTTGCACGCAGTGAGGTCGCGCCGAAAATGGTTTTCGTCTCCCACGAAACCTACACGCCAGCGCGTGGCGGCAGCGCCTCAGCGGAAATCCATGCCCTGCGTCGCGTCTTCGGCGACGGCGCGGACCAAATTGTGATCGCCAATACCAAAGGCATGACTGGCCACGCCATGGGCACCGGCATCGAAGATGTTCTCGCGGTGAAGACCCTGGAAACCGGATTGGTGCCGCCGGTCGCGAACTTCAAGGAAGTCGATCCCGAGTTGGGTCCATTGAACTTGTCCAAGGGCGGCGCTTATCCCGTCGAATATGCATTGCACCTGGGCGCCGGCTTTGGTTCACAGATCAGCATGATCTTGCTGCGTTGGGTGCCGACGAAGGACGGTATCCGTCGAAACCCGAACGCTCTGGGCTATGCCTACCGCATTGCCGATAAGGACGCGTGGAACGCTTGGCTGAGCCGGATGGCGGGCCGTCCGGGCGCCGAACTGGAAGTGGTTCACCGCACGCTGCGCGTGCGAGACCAGGGTCTGGCAGCGAGGATGGCGGATGCCACCAAGGTTTCCCGAGTAGCGGCCGTGCAGCCTCCTGCCGTCCAAGCAACGCCGCCGCCGGTTGTAGACAAGAAACCGGCCTCCGTGACCACTGCTACGCCCCAGCCGCCTGTCGCACCGGTGGCCAAGCCGCAGCCGTCCGTGGCGGCCTCGGCGGTCGAAATTGTCAAACCAAGCGTGGCGGTGAGTGTCGCCGCGCCGAAACCGTCAACCCCGCCAAGAACCGAGGTGACGGGCGATTCGGTGAAGGACCGCATCCTCGCCCTGATGGTGGAGAAAACCGGCTATCCGCAAGACATGCTGGATGTTGACCTGGATCTGGAAGCCGACCTCGGCGTTGACACGGTCAAGCAGGCGGAGATGTTTGCGGCCATTCGCGAGATCTACAACATACCGCGCGACGAGAACCGCAAGCTGCGCGACTATCCGACTCTGGCTCACGTGATCCGCTTCGTGTACGAGAAACGTCCGGACTTGGCTGGCGCGGTACCTCTGACGAAATCGGCCGGGATACCAACGGCAGCACCGGCTCCGGTCGCGACCCAGCCGACTCCAACAGCTCCGGCAGTTACGGTTACTCAACAGGGCGCTGACAATTCGGTGAAGGAGCGCATACTCGAGCTGATGGTGGAAAAGACCGGCTATCCGAAAGACATGCTGGATGTGGATCTCGACCTGGAAGCCGACCTCGGCGTCGACACGGTCAAGCAGGCGGAGATGTTCGCGGCTATCCGCGAGATCTATAACATTCCGCGCGACGAGAACCGCAAGCTCCGGGATTATCCAACTCTGGCGCACGTGATCCGCTTCGTTTACGAGAAACGGCCTGATCTGGCTGGCGGGACTCCTGCATCACCTAAGACGGCTGAAACCCCGGCAGCCGTCCCAGTTCCCACCGCGCCCCGGCCGACCCCCACAGCTCCGGTAGTGACGGTTCCTCAACAGAGCGCTGACGGCTCGGTAAAGGACCGCATCCTCGAGCTGATGGTGGAAAAGACCGGCTATCCAAAAGACATGCTGGACGTGGACCTGGATTTGGAAGCAGATCTTGGGGTGGACACGGTGAAGCAGGCGGAGATGTTCGCCGCCATCCGTGAGATTTACAACATTCCTCGCGATGAGAACCGCAAACTGCGGGATTATCCAACTCTGGCGCACGTGATCCGCTTCGTTTACGAGAAACGGCCTGATCTGGCTGGCGGGACTCCTGCATCACCTAAGACGGCTGAAACCCCGGCAGCCGTCCCAGTTCCCACCGCGCCCCAGCCGACCCCAACGGCTCCGGTAGTGACGGTTCCTCAACAGAGCGCTGACGGCTCGGTAAAGGACCGCATCCTCGAGTTGATGGTGGAAAAGACCGGCTATCCAAAGGACATGCTGGATGTGGACCTCGACCTGGAAGCCGATCTCGGTGTTGACACGGTCAAGCAGGCGGAGATGTTCGCGGCTATCCGCGAGATCTATAACATTCCGCGGGATGAGAACCGCAAACTGCGGGATTACCCGACGTTGGCGCATGTCATTCGGTTTGTGTACGAGAAGCGGCCTGATCTGGCCGGCGGAACTACTCCGTCACCCGAAACGGTCGAGACACCTGCAGCCGCATCATCTCCGATCACGACCGAACCAACCGCGCCCGTGTCGACGGCGGCATTTTCACAAGACGGCACTGACGATTCGGTGAAGGAGCGCATCCTCGAGCTGATGGTCGAGAAGACTGGCTACCCAAAAGACATGCTGGATGTGGATCTCGATCTGGAAGCCGACCTTGGCGTTGACACGGTCAAGCAGGCGGAGATGTTCGCCGCCATCCGTGAGATTTACAACATTCCTCGCGATGAGAACCGCAAGCTGCGCGATTATCCGACTCTGGCGCACGTGATCCGGTTCGTGTACGAGAAGCGGCCCGATCTTGCTGGCGCAGCCCCGGCATCGCCCACCACCGTTGAACCAAACGTTCCCGAGCCGCCTACTGTAACAGCTGCAGCGATAACAGACGACTCCATCAAAGACAAAGTTCTGGAGATCGTAGCCGAGAAAACCGGCTATCCCGTGGACATGCTCGACCTCGACCTCGACCTGGAAGCGGACCTCGGCGTGGACACCGTCAAGCAGGCGGAGATGTTTGCGGCCATAAGGGCCACATACAACATTCCACGCGATGAGAACCTTAGGCTGCGCGACTTCCCAACCTTGGCCCATGTGATCCAATTTGCGAAAGATAAACAGAGGGCAGCAGCAGTGCCCGCAACAACTGCTGTAACACTCCGCCCTCGGTGGTCACGGCCGCGCGGCCGCCAGTGGCCAGCTTCGAGGCAGCCAACCGCATTCCGCGCCGCGTGCCGGTGCCTGTCCTGCGTCCACCGCTCGAATTGTGCAAACCGACTGTAGTGAAACTCGGACCGGGTTGCCGCGTGGTAATGATGCCCGATGAAGGCGGCGTAGCGAATGAGCTGGCACAACAGCTTCGGGCAAAAGGCGTGGAAGTTCTTCGAATCGAGGACGCCCGCGATCCAGATGCGTTGGCGAGCGTTCTGAAGAACTGGCTGGCCGCCGGCCCGGTGCAAGGAGTCTATTGGCTCTCAGCGCTGGACTACGAAGGACCCATCAGCAAGATGGACTTGCCTACATGGCATGAAGCGTTACAGTTACGCGTCAAATCGCTGTACACGACGATGAAAGCTCTTTACGAGCAGATTGCAGCGCCAGGCACGTTCCTGGTTTCTGCCGCGCGGCTTGGCGGTCAGCATGGTTATGACGAAGCCGGAGCGGTCGCGCCCCTCGGCGGTGCGGTGGTCGGCTTCACCAAGACCTACAAGCGCGAGCGCGCAGACGTCCTGGTCAAAGCAGTTGACTTCGAAGCCGATCGCAAGGCGTCGGAAGTTGCCGAACTTCTCATCGAGGAAACCCTGCGCGATCCAGGCGCAGTTGAGATTGGCTACAAGGGAGGGCTGCGTTGGACAGTTGGCTTGCAAGAGCAGTCCGCAACCGACGGCCAGCCCGGACTGACGCTGGATCAAAACAGCGTATTTCTGATCACCGGCGCAGCCGGGAGCATCGTTTCGGCCATCACCGCCGATCTGGCTGCTGCTTCTGGCGGGACGTTCTACTTGCTCGATCTGGTGGCAGAACCCGATCCGAACAATCCCGACCTCGCACGCTTCGTCAACGACAAAGACGGCCTCAAGCGCGATCTGTTCGCGCGCATCCAGGCACGCGGCGAGCGGGCCACTCCGGCGCTGGTAGAGAAGGAGCTGGCTGCTTTGGAGCGGGCGCAAGCGGCGCAGAGTGCAATCGACGCCGTGCGCGCGGCCGGAGGCGCGGCGCACTACTTCAGCGTCAACCTCACCGATGGAGACGGTGTAGCCGCTGTCATCAAAAAGGTACGCGAGCGCAGCGGTCGTATCGACGTGCTGCTGCACGCTGCAGGAATCGAACGTAGTCACTTCCTGCCGGACAAAGACCCGCGCGAATTCAACCTCGTCTTTGACGTCAAGAGCGACGGCTGGTTCAACCTTCTGCATGCCATCGGCGACATGCCGCTCGGCGCAACCGTGGCGTTCAGCTCGGTTGCCGGTCGCTTCGGCAACGCTGGCCAGGCTGATTACAGCGCTGCAAACGACTTGCTGTGCAAGATCACGTCGAGCTTCCGCACGACTCGGCCGCAAACTCGCGGCATCGTCATCGACTGGTCGGCGTGGGGCGGAATCGGTATGGCGACTCGTGGCTCCATCCCGAAGATGATGGAATTGGCAGGCATCGATATGCTGCCGCCCGAAGCTGGCATTCCGTGGATTCGGCGCGAACTCACCTCCGGAGGCACCCGCGGCGAGAATGTCGCCGGGCAGCGTCTGGGCGTTCTGCTGAGCGAGTGGGACACGACCGGCGGGTTCGATGCGAATGCAGTGGAAGCTTCGAGTGAGCGCTTGGGCGTGCGAGGCCCGATGATCGGCAAGATCACGGGAATGGGCATTTACGACGGCCTTGTTGTGGAAACAACATTGGATCCGACCATCCAACCTTTCTTGTTCGATCACCGGATCGATGGCACGCCTGTACTTCCAGGGGTTATGGGCATCGAAGCGTTTGCTGAAGCCGCCCAATATCTGCTTCCCGGCTGGCATGTTCGTGCAGTGGAAGAGGTAAACTTCCTTGCGCCGTTCAAGTTCTACCGCAACCAGCCGCGCGCAGTAACCGTCCAAGGCGTGTTTCATCCTCAGGGTAAGGATGTGATCGCGGATTTGCGACTGACAGGATCCCGGTCACTTCCGAATCAACCAGAGCCGCAAGTGACCACGCACTTCACGGCCCGCGTGCGGCTGACGCAACAGGTATCCGAAGCGCCAATCGTGGGCATGCCCGCTGCTGCGAACGGGTCCAGTATCGAAGCTGCCGACATCTATCGCGTCTACTTCCATGGACCCGCTTACCAGGTGGTGGAGCGTGCGTGGCGCGATGGGGATCGCATGGTCGGCCAGATGGCTGCTGGCTTGCCCGGCAATCATGAACCGGCTACTTTGCCGACTGTCGTGGGACCGCGGCTGATCGAGTTGTGCTTCCAAACTGCAGGTCTCTGGCAGTTGAGCGAGCGGGGCGAGATGGGCTTGCCGCTGTACGTTCACGAAGTGCGCGTGTGGCAAGTGCCCGAACCAGGGAACGGCAGGTTCTACGCCGTGGTCACTCCGCATCCCGAGCAGCAGAGCTTCGATGCCGAAGTCGTGGATGCGGCGGGCAACTGCTGCATCCAACTCAGCGCGTATAAGACGGTCGCGCTCCCGAATAGCGTGGATGCGGAACCGTTGAAGGCGCTACAGGACGCGATATCGCAGCATGCGGTCCTGGCGTGAGGGACGCAACTGGCTTGTGACGGCAGCCTATGAAAGTGCACTGGCTGGAACAGACCGAAGCGAATCTACCCGCCAACCTGGATTGGCTTAGCGCCGGCGAAGCAGCATGTCTCGATTCCCTCCGCGTTCCCAAGCGCCGGAGCGACTGGCAGCTCGGACGCTGGACGGCGAAGCGTGCCTTGTCGGTTTACCTGAGCATTCCTGGTGATCTTCGATCTCTGGCAGACATCGAAATACGGCCAGCAGCTTCCGGGGTTCCAGAGGGCTTTATTGCCGGCCAGCCAGCGGCTGCAAGTATCTCGCTCAGCCACAGCAACGGTACGGCGCTTTGCGTTATCGCGCCGTTCGGTGCTGCGCTCGGCTGTGATCTGGAACTCATCGAGCCTCGGAGCGATGCCTTCGTCGCCGACTATTTCACTGCCGAGGAGCAAGCATTGATTGTGCAAGGGAACGCGGCGGAGCGATCCCGGCTCATTACGTTGCTCTGGAGCGCGAAGGAGAGCGCGCTCAAGGCCCTACACGAAGGGCTCCGGCAAGACACACGATCGGTGACAGTTACTCTGCTCGAAAGCGCCGTAACCTCGATGGCAGAGGAGACGGATTCAGCGCCGCCATTCTGGCATGGGCTGGAGGTTTGTCACGTGGATGGTGCGGTTTTCCATGGCTGGTGGCAACAGAGAGGCAACCTGTTGCGGACGCTGGTCGCGGCTCCACGACCCATGACGATGATTCCTTTGGCAACGAATGGGTAGAATTGGCGCGACGTTCCTTCGGTCTCATTCAGTCGTGAGCGGATAAGCTTTCTCTCGCCAGCCTCGGATTCCACCGTCCATGGAAAGCACGTTTGTATATCCCATTTGTTGCAGCTTATCCGCCGCCAGCGCAGAGCGGAATCCTCCGCCACAATACAGAACCAGCTGTGCGCCCAGATCGGGCACCTGCTGCTCGATGTCCCGCTCGATGATTCCCTTGCCGAGATGGATGGCGTTCGGCAAATGATCTTTGTTCCATTCGTTGTCTTCGCGCACATCGACTAGAAGAAATTTCTCCTTACGGTCGAGCTTTGCTTTCACATCGTCTATCGTGATTTCGCGGATACGTTTCTTGGCGTCGTTCACTACTTCTAGAAATCGCGGCGAGTGTTGGTGTGCCATGCAGACATGATAGCGCGAGCCAGGAACTTCGAAAAAACACCAGCGGAGGTTAGGTAAGGGTTTTGGGGTGGGTGAAGGGATTCGAACCCTTGACAGCCGGAGCCACAGTCCGGAGTTCTACCACTGAACTACACCCACCACGCAGACAAAAAGTATAACATTCATCGCGGCCGTGCCCGCGCTCAAAACTTGACAACGGCGGGACAACCGCGCCGAATCACGCGCCGGAGCGCTAGTTAATCTGGCAGCCGCCGTTCGTCATGCAGCAATTCGACTGTCCGCAACCTGCGGCTGGCGCGGCATGACTGTTCTTGCTGACCGCAAATGTCGAGAGCTGCTGTTCCAGCTTCGCAGTATGACACTTCGGACACTCCGGCTTCTGCTCGCCGAAGAGGATGGCTTCAAATTTGTGTCCACATTCTTCGCAACGGTATTCGAAAATCGGCACACTTCCTCCCAGACCTTGCCTGCGCCCTCGCGCGGCATTCCCATCTCCAGCGAGAGGGTGATACAACCATTATAGATGCAGCGCGACCGCACCAACTTTCTCGACGAGGCCCGTGCGCAAAGCCTGGCCGCACGAGCGGCGCTTCCGCATCGGGAGGCGGAGACAACCTCCGCCCACGACTTTTTCGGCGAGCCCTTCCGCCCGCGAAGGATGTTTCTCAACGGACACGCTCAGACGCTCGCGGGAAATTTCCTGCCCCGCCGCAGCCAGTTGCCGCCAGCCGAAGAACGCCTGTTTCAGGTGGAAGAAGGCGTTCAGGTTTTGTGCCATTGCCATTGGCAGCCGGTTCGCCTGCAGGCAATGACGCTGATCATCGTGCATGGGCTCGAGGGCTCCAGCGAGTCGGGATACGTCATCGGCACCGGCAGCAAGGCCTGGCGCGCCGGCATGAACGTGGTCCGCATGAACGTGCGCAGTTGCGGAGGCACCGAGCAGCTTGGTCCGACACTCTACAACTCGGGCATGTCGAGCGATGTGGGCGCGGTCGCGAAAACCCTGATCGAGCGCGACGGCCTGCAACGGCTGGCTTTGGCGGGCTTCTCCATGGGCGGCAACATGGTGCTGAAGCTGCTGGGCGAGTGGGGTAAGGACTCTCCGCCACAGGTCAAAGCCGCGGTCGGCATTTCTCCCGCAATGGACCTTGCCGCTTCCGCCGACGCGCTGCACGATCCCGCCAATCGTCTCTACGAAATGAAATTCCTGTGGAGCTTGCGCCGGCGGCTGCAGCGCAAGGCCGCGCTTTTTCCCGGGCATTTCGAACTTGGCCATTTGCGCGGAGTCCGCAGCTTGCGCGACTTCGACGATCAGATCACTGCGCGCCACTTCGGCTTTCTTGACGCTCAGGATTACTACACTCGCGCCGCTTCCACGCAAGTGCTCGATCAGATCGCTCTGCCGACGCTGGTCCTGCACGCCAACGACGATCCCTTCATTCGCGTACTGCCTGAGACGCGCGAGAAATTGCTGGGCAATGCGCACGTTACTTATGTCGAAACCGAGAGCGGCGGACATTGCGCTTTTCTTGCCGAAGCCAATGGTTACGACGGCCGCTGGGCAGAGCGGCAGGCCATCGCCTTCATCCAGCGGGTTGAGCGCGGCGAGCCAATCAAGGCTTACTTGCCGTAGCGGGTCTTGGCGGCTTCGACGCGCGAGAGCAGTTGGCATGTTTACCATTCGCCCAACTGCGCTCCCCTTCCGGATTCCCGGTAGCGCCGCAACTACACATACCCCGTCTCCGCGCAATCCCGAAGCCGGCGCACAGCTCGCTCATCGTCTGCTCATCTCTCTCATACTCAAAGATGAACCGTAGCTTCTCTTCCATCACACTGCTCGCTTTCCATGGCGTACGCTTGGTTGTACTCGCGCCTGCCTTCCCTGCGCAGGGTTAGGAATGCTCCCGGTCTAATCTGTCAGCTATGCCCCCGGTCTGTACCGACCCCCACCCCCCCCTCCCCCTATTTCTCGCAAAATATTGAAAGCAAAAAGACAGAAAAAGTAACTCAAGGCAACTTCTTCCATACAAAGGGCTTAGAGGTAAAATATTCATTCGCAATGGCTTATGTTGCTCAAAAACCCTCTCGGTCAAGTCCTTGGAGAAGATGGAAATATCAAAGTAGGAATCGGCGATCAAGCCGATAGCCGAGCTTAGCCAGCCGTTCCACTGGCCATTTGACTTGTCAAAGAACGTCGGCTCATAGCCGAAACCCAGCTCGAAGTCGGGTCCGGGATACACAGGTCCCGCCGACAGCCTAACGAAGCAAGTAACCAAAGTCAATGTTACTAAAGTTGTAGCGAAATGATCGGTTTCGGTTCTTCGTGGGTGAAAGAGCTGCCGGGCGCAGATCGCAGTTCCTGCTGTCGGAACTGGTCTAAGATACCGGCGTGGAGAAAACCATCTATCTTTCCCTGGGCTCGAACCTCGGCGATCGCGTTGCCCAACTGGCGGCCGCGATCGAGAAGTTGCGGGACTTGGGGGAAGTGGTCACGGTGTCGTCGTTCTATGAAACCGAGCCGATGGAATTCGCGGACCAACCCTGGTTCCTGAACTGCGCGGTGGCGCTGAAGACCGAGTTGATGCCTAAGCAATTTCTGTCGAAGATACTTGTGATCGAGCGGGAGATGGGCCGGCAGCGCATTCGGCCGAAAGGGCCGCGGTCGATCGACATCGACATCCTGCTGTTTGGGAATGCGGTGATTCACACCCCGCAGCTCGAGGTGCCACACCCCGCGATGCATCAGCGGCGGTTTGTGCTGGAGCCGCTGGCAGAAATTGCGCCCGAGGTGCGGCACCCCATGCTCAAGCGCACAGTGCGCGAATTGCGCGATGCATTGCCGCGGAATTCGGGCGGGGTCAAGAAGGTTAGCGGATAGGACTCGCTCGGGACGCGCAGATCCAGGATAGGAATTCTTCGACGCTGGCGGGCCAACCTCTGGCCGCCTTTGTGCAGAATGAAACAACCGTATTGCTCTAGCAGGCTGCTGAAAAACCGAGAAAAGCAGATCCCTCGCGGGCTGAAGCCCGCTCGTGATGACAAAAATAAAGGACTTCTACGGCGCACCCAAAGGTACGCCTCTTCAAAACCGATGAAATCGGAGTTTTTCAGCAGCCTGCTAGGCGCTGCGCGGATTCTTTGTAACGGTTGGCAGGTCCGAGGGACAGAGAAGCCACGCCACTACGGGTTCTTCCCGGATCTCTGCTTTTCCATCTCTTGTTCCTGCAATCTCCGGTCAATCTTTTTGGCCTTATGCTCGAACTGTATGAGATTGGGGTTTGCCCACTGGCGTGCCAGCTGCACGCTGTGATCCTCCGCCCGCTTGGCTGCCAACAACTGGCCGTCTTTCAGATAGCCATCGGCCAGGCTGTCGTAGGCATTGGCCGAGTTTGGGTTGGCGTCGACATTGCTTTGGAATAACGTGATCGCCTCTTTGACCTTGCCCTGCTCGAGAGCCGTATAGCCGAGGTCATTGAGTACGTTCTCCGGGACGGCAACCGGCCGGCCGAGCATCTTTCCCAGATCGTTGTAATAAGCCTGCACCGCAGCCAAGCCTTTGTCGAGCGTTGCTTCCGGCAGCCGCCACCCCGAATATAGCGAACGCAATGCATCGATCTGGCCAAGCAAGGGCAAGGTGGTGTGGGTTTCGTCGGGAAAGCTTCGAATCTGGTAGCGCACTCCCTGCGGAGCCTTGCCAAGAATTTCGACGAGCTTGTTAAATTCCGCCAAAGCTTCTCCTCCAGCATAGTCATCTCCGCGACCGACGTAGACGAACGTCTTCAACGTTTGGATCGAGCTGAAGTACGATTCCAGCGACCTGAGCGGCAGCTTGTCATCCCAATCCAGGCTTGGACTCAGCGCGATGTATGCCTGAAACAGGGTGGGATCCGATGTCAGGCAATATAGGACAAACTGTCCGCCTGCGGAATGGCCGGATAGCACTCGGAAATCTTGAGTGCGGTACGTTCTATCGATTTCGGGGATCAACTCCTTTGAAAGGAAAGCCCGGAATTTGTCCGCACCACCGCCTCCAACCCAATGGCTGGACCAGTCTGTCTGAGTGAAGTCACGCACTCTATCCGTGCTGGCGATGGCGACCACGATCATCTCGGGAATCTCTCCCTGCGTACTCAGAAAGTCGACCGAAGCAGCGGTATGAAAAAAATGGGAGTCGCCGTCGAGGACGTAGAGAACCGGATAGCGTTTGTCCTGCGCCCACTTGTAACTGTCAGGGAGATAGACCTTGTACTCCCGATCTTCATTAACCTGGCTGGAATGGATGCGGTGCGATTCCCCGATGGAGACTACTTCCCCTACGCTGGTATCCAAAAACATGAGGCAAAGTGAAAAGAACAGCATCAGTGTCTTGCCAATCATTCGATTTCCCTGCCTTTTCGTGGTTGGCCGACAAGCCTCTTAGATCTTCTGTAGCTCGTGCACGGTGCGCTCGCTTTCGACGTTGCCGGTGTTGAGCGTGGTCTTGGGTTCCAGCAGCATTACATGCGTCTCTTCGTCGGCGGAAGGAAGGTGTTCGACGCCGCGTGGGATGATGAGGAACTCGCCAGGATTGACGATGAACTCGCGCTCAGCGCCGTTCTCGTGGATTCGCATCCGCAGCGCGCCCTTCACCACGAGGAACAACTCGTCTTCATTGTCGTGGTGATGCCACACGAACTCGCCCTGGAGCTTCACAACCTTCACATACGCGTCGTTCAGCTCGCCCACGATCTTCGGACTGTATTGATCGGTGAACAACGAAAACTTCTGGGCGAGATTGACCTTCTCCATCACAAGCTCCTGCGCGCCGCGAAACCGAGCGCGACTACGAAGTTTATCGCACAAGAAATGTGGGTGTCCCGAGGTACAGCCACACGGTGTTCCGCTTTCTGATGACAACGTTCTGGCGAATTCCGAACAGAATAAGGCGGCTACCGAATCACTAATACTTCCCGAATATTGTCGCGCCCGAGGAAAAACTTGATGGACGAATATTCGCGGAAGAGGTTCTCGACATGCCGATTGTTGAAGATCCGCTGCAGCCGGTAAGCGCGCGCCGGCTGTAGCTCCAGCGTGTCTTTTGAGGCGATGTTGTAGCGGTAGAACGGGGCTTCGGGGCCGGCATCCTTGGTATGGAAGAAGGCGAAGAGGATGCCGCCGGGCTTCATGGCCACCTGGATGCGCTCAATTAGCGGCTTCACCAGCGGCTCGGGAAGAAAATCAGCCAGGTCCCAGAACATGACCGCGTCGAAATCTTCCCGTTCGAAGTTCAGGTTCTCGTCGAAGTAACGGTGGACGTCAATCGTGGTACCGCCATCGCCGTTGGGAATGACAAGCGATTTGTCGGTCGCACTGCGCAGCGCATCTTCCTGGTGAAACTTGTGCCCCAGCCCGGTCATGAAGGTAATGTTGGCCGGGGACGTGGACCCCAGGTCGAGGACCTTTAGCCCTTCTTCGCGCGAGATGGCGCGGATAAATTCGTTGAACCCGGTGGAACGACGGGCGATCTTCTCGCCGGGGACAAAGTCGTCCTCTGTACCCTGCCGGCCAGAGCCACCGAAGATCTTGCTGAAGATGCCAGGAGCCACTGTAGGTCATTGTATGGGCAGCGCGGGACGGCAGCAATGGTTCTCCAGCGGTTTTGAGAGCATGGCCCTGGCCGTCCTTTGAGACGAACCCGAGGGCCCACACATACCCATGATGCCGGCCGCCTCCCGTTAGCGCTACAATGGAGAGAAGCAGTTACCATGCAGTTAACAGTTCTGCGACCGCAAGTTCACGAGGCCCGCTGGTGGGAGACGATGGCCGACGGGCGCCTCCACTGCTATCTCTGTCCGCGCCACTGCCACATCGGAGAAGGCCAGAACGGCTTCTGCTTCATCCGCAAGAATGAAGGCGGACGTCTGCTGCAGCTCGGCTACGGACGTCCAGCGGCGATCGCCATGGACCCGGTCGAGAAGAAGCCGCTCAATCATTTTTTCCCAGGCACGAAGATCCTGTCCATGGGCACCGCGGGCTGCAACATGGGCTGCTTCTTCTGCCAGAACTGGGACATCTCCAAAGCCAAGGCCGACCAGGTCAACGCGTTGAGCCTCAGCCCCGAGCATGTGGTCGATGTGGCGCTGGAGCATCGCGCGCCGCATCTCGCCTTCACCTACAACGAGCCCACCATCTGGGGCGAGTACGTGATTGACATCGCGCGCGAGGCGCACGACGCGGGCCTCAACACCGTGATGGTGTCGAACGGCTACATTACGCGCGAGGCGTTCTTCGACATCTATCGCTACATTGACGCCGCCAACATTGACCTCAAGGCTTTTACCGAGAGCTTCTACGGCAAGATCACGTTGACGCATCTGCAGCCGGTGCTGGACGCGCTGAAGTGGCTGCGCCACGAAACCGGCGTTTGGTTCGAGATCACCAACCTCATCATTCCCACGCTGAACGACGGCGACTCCGAGTTCAAGGAGCTATGCGGCTGGGTGCTGGAGAACCTCGGCGACGACGTGCCGCTGCACTTCACCGCCTTCCATCCCGACTTCAAGCTGCAGGACAAGCCGCCGACGCCGCCCGAGACGCTGCATCGCGCCCGCCGCATCGCGCTTGCGATGGGGCTGAAGTACGTTTATGAAGGCAACATTTTCTCCGATGGCGGAAACACCGTTTGTCCGGGATGCAAGCAGGTGGTCATCACCCGGTCGTGGCACTCAGTGATGGCCAATCACCTGAAGAACGGCTGCTGCACCAACTGTGGCGAACGGATAGCGGGGGTGTTTACGCAGGCCGAAGCCGTGCAGAGACGGGAATGGACGCGAACGTTAGCCGGCTAGCGAAAGCGTCCGCGCGACAGCGGCACTTCGCAAGGAGTTGCCTATCGCTCTCATGGCTTTCCCGATGGGCAAAAAAGCCCCGCCGTGCGGCGGGGCTTGAAGCGAAACAAGAAAACATTTTCACATGGAGCGAAGTTAGAAGCCAGCAAGGTTTCTCGGAGTGCCGAGACCGGTGCACTGGTCCCATCCGACCTTGGCGGGCGAGCCGTTGCTGCCAGTGGTGACATCGTAGAAATACGTGCGGTAGAGCCCGGGGTTGCGGTACCAGCCATAAAGCACCCCGAGTTCGTTCGCCGAATGTTGGACAAATTTGCCAGCCTGGTTGACGATGCCAGCCAATACTGGCGAGGAGACGCTGGTTCCACCGACCTGACACCAGCCGTTGCATCCCGTCGTGCTGTACACGCCGACTCCGGTGTTGGGATCGGCCACGGCTGCGTAATCAGGCGTGCCGCGCTTCGGTCCGGTGATGTTGCCGATAATGAGCTGGTAGTTGGGCAGGGCCTCGTAGAGACTGATGCCGCCGCCGCTGCCGCTCCAGCAGGATTCACCCGTCAGGTTTCCACCGGCATCACGGATGATGTGGGTTCCGCCGGCCGAGAGGGTGTTCGGGGAGACGCTGGGATAGTCGGGACCCAGTCCCGAGTCACCAGCCGAGGTGGAGTAAACCACGCCGGGAACGGTCATCAACTGGTCCCACATCATTTCGAGAGAACCGCCCACGCCGGCTTCCCCGCCGTAGCCGAAGCTGTTGGAGACTTCGCCGCCACCGAGGCCGGCTACAGCCTGGCCAGCCAGCCATTCAGCAGCGCTCTTGCCGCCGTCAAACGGATCGCTGCAGAACTGAGCAACGATGATCTGCGCGTTAGGCGCCATGGCGTGCGACCACTCCACATCCAGTGCGGTCTCGACGTCCCAGCCGGTCCCGTTGCTGCTCGGGCATGCGCCACAGTCGCAGATGAACTGGAGTGTCTGGCTCGGCAAGCCGAAGTGGGCGTTGAAGGCGTCGAAGTCGCCTTGCAGAGTGCTGTTGTGGCCGTAGTCAACCACAGCAATGGCTTTTGCGCCACCGGTGGCAAGAGGCGACCCGCTCTTCGGGCATCCAGGAGTTTGTGGCGTTACGCCGTAGATGCAAGCCACGGAGCCGGCGGTCTCAGCGTTTGGCGGGTAGTTAGCCGAGTCGATCCGGTCCGGCTTCACAATGTATAGCGGGGTGCGCACCATTCCTGGACGCAGGCCAACTGTGCTGGGTGGGGCAACGATTGTACCTTGGGCCGCGTTTTGCACCTGGGCGAAGGTACCAACTGCCATGACCATGATCACTAATACAGTGACCACTAGCAAGAAAACTCTCTTCATTTACCTCTCCTTGTTCGCTGATTTAGGGTTGCGGTGGCCGGCGCAGATGCTAGCCATCGAGGATAGAACGACAGAAATACCAGACCACTTATATGCAGCACGACACGACATGTTTCTGACAACTTATGCCCAGCCGCTCAAAGAGCCTCTGCCTGGCCTTTTGGGTAGTTTCCGGTATTCCCAACTATTCGGCTTAAGTCGCAGGGGAATTTTCCAGCTGCGCTGGTGCACGTGGAGTTCCAACGAGTCGTCAATTCCAAGCAATGACTTAGCGGCGAACCACAACGATGGGTCGCAAACAGTTGCAGTAAAATGCCCTTTCGGATCACTTACGGCACGGCCAACCTTCGAGTCTTACCTGTTCCGTCAGTAAGCCGGGGGCACACATACTGTAAGTTTGATTTCGGGCTACTACCACAGCCGTAATTGGATGGGCTGGATCAGCTCAAATACTATCGCGATAGTAAGTAGAAACTGCCGAACTACGGTGTGACATTGTGCCTGGTGCATTGCACACCTCAGCGGCCTGCTTTATCGTTAACGGTTCGCACCCCATCAAAATGACCGATCATCGCCAGCATTCCTCGTCCCCGTTTCAAAGCAAAGTGAAGACCGACTCGCCTCGGTACGAACGCAACCAGAAAGCGATGGCCGAGATGGTTTCTCGAGTGCGCAACGAGGAGGAGATCATCCGCCAGGGCGGTGGTGAGAAAGCCATCGCCGCGCAGCACAAGAAGGGCCGCCTTACGGCGCGCCAGCGCATCGCCTCGCTCATTGACCCGGGCACGGAGTTCTTCGAGCTCGGCGCTTACGCCGCATGGGGCATGTATGAAGAATGGGGCGGAGCGCCTTCGGCCGGCACCGTCACTGGCTTGGCCCGCGTCCAGGGACGCCTGTGCATGCTGATCGTGAACGATGCCACGGTCAAAGCCGGCGCCTTCTTCCCCATGACCGCGAAAAAGGTCATCCGGGCGCAGAACATTGCCATCGACAATCGCATTCCAACCATCTACCTCGTGGATTCGGCGGGCGTGTTTCTGCCGTTGCAGGAAGATGTCTTTCCCGACACCGACGACTTCGGCCGCGTCTTCCGCAACAACGCTGTGATGTCCGCCATGGGCATCCCGCAGATCGCCGCCATCATGGGCATGTGCGTCGCCGGCGGTGCGTACCTGCCGCTGATGTGCGACCACATCCTGATGACCGAGGGCAGCGGGCTGTTCCTCGCCGGGCCGGCGCTGGTGCAGGCTGCGATTGGCGCAAAGTATTCGGCGGAGGAACTGGGCGGCGCGAAGATGCACTCGCAGATCAGCGGGACGGTGGACTTCCGCGAGCCCGACGACCAGGCGTGCCTGGCGCGCATCCGTCTGCTGGTGGACAAGATGGGCAACCGTCAGCTCGGCGTCTTCGACCGCAAGCAGCCGGAAGAGCCGCTCTATCCGGCGGGGGAGATTTACGGCATCTTCGACGGCGACCCTGCACGCCAGTACGACATGAAGGAGATCATCGCCCGCATCGTGGACGGCAGCCAGTTTGGCGAGTACAAGGCCGAGTACGGCGAGACGGTGCTGTGCGGCTATGCGCGGATCGGAGGCTTCGCGGTCGGCATCGTCGCCAACCAGAAGACGCATGTGCAGCAGGTGGACCACGCGGGCAACAAACGCACCGAGTTCGGCGGCGTCATCTACACCGAGTCAGCGGAGAAGGCGGCGCGCTTCATCATGGACTGCAACCAGAACCTGGTGCCGCTGATCTTTCTGCACGACGTCAACGGATTCATGGTCGGGCGCGATGCGGAGTGGAGCGGCATCATTCGCGCCGGAGCGAAGATGGTAAACGCGGTGTCGAACTCTGTGGTGCCGAAGATCGCGGTCATCGTCGGCGGCTCGTTCGGTGCGGGGCATTACGCCATGTGTGGCAAGGCCTACGATCCGCGCTTCCTGTTCGCGTGGCCGACGGCGAAATACGCGGTGATGGCGGGCGCTTCGGCAGCGGGAACTCTGGTGGAGATCAAGATCAAGCAACTGGAGCGCGGCGGCAAGAAGCTGGGCGAGGAAGAGAAGAAGAAGCTGTTCGACGAGGTGAAGGCGACCTACGACCAGCAGACCGATCCGCGCTACGGCGCAGCGCGTTTGTGGATCGACAAGATCATCGATCCGGCGGAGACGCGCGAGGCGATCATCACCGCGCTGGAAGCGGCGGCACTGAATCCCGAGGTGCCGAAGTTCAGCGTGGGTGTGTTGCAAACGTGATTAACCACGGATCCCAATGATGGCCGGCCAAACAGAAAGCGTAACCGCGGATTTACACGGATGAACGCGGATCGGAAAAAGACCGGAAAAACTGCGTTTTCTCGCGCGGTCGAGAATGGGCTGCGTTCGCTAGTTGCTAATTGCTAGTTGCTAATTACTAACTGCTAATGGCTGATTCCCTCACCCTCATCGAATGTCCCCGCGATGCCTGGCAAGGCCTGCCCGGCCAGATTCCGACCGCCCTCAAGGTCGAGTACCTGAAGGCGCTGATCGCCGTGGGATTCAAGCACATCGATGCGGTGTCGTTCGTCTCGCCCAAGGCCATCCCGCAGATGGCCGACTCGGAAACCGTGCTGAGCGAACTGGATCCGCCGGATGACGTGGAGATCATCGGTATCGTGGTCAACGAGCGCGGCGTCGAACGCGCCATTTCGACTGACGCGGTGCGCACTGTCGGCTTCCCTTATTCGCTTTCGCCGACATTCCTGAAGAACAATCAGAACCAGACGCTGGAAGAGAACCTCGACATTCTGGAGAAGGTGAAGCAGAAGGCAGATGAGAGCGGACTCGATGCGGTGGCTTACATTTCGATGGCGTTCGGCAATCCTTATGGCGACCTGTGGAATGCGGATGAACTGATCGAGGGTGTGGGTTTGCTGGCTGACATGGATTTGCAGGCTATCTCGCTGGCCGACACCGTCGGACTCGCCACGCCGCAGCAGATTGCCGACCTGCTGGGACCAGTATTGGAGAAGTTCGAAGAGGTAGAAATCGGGGTCCACCTGCACAGCCGTCCCGACGAGGCTGCGGCCAAGGTACTCGCGGCCTATGATGTGGGATGCCGCCGGTTCGATTCGGCCATCGGCGGTCTTGGCGGCTGTCCGTTTGCTCAAGACGTGCTGGTGGGCAACATCCCGACGGAGAAATTGCTGGAGGCGTTCCGCAGTCGCGGTATAGAGTTGCCGCTGAAGAAGCCCATCACAGAGCCTTTCCGTCTGGCAGTGGAGATTGCCAACAAATTCAGCGGGCCAATGATGTAAGAAGAGCCGCTGTTCGCTGTTCGCTGTTCGCTGTTCGCATTTGGCACTTAGCCGTTAGCATTTAGAAAGCACATGCCCTATTCGACCCTCACCCTCGACTACGATGGCCCGCTGGCCCTGGTTACGCTGAACCGGCCCGACAAGCGCAACGCCATCAGCTACGAGTTGATTAATGAGCTGCTGCGCGCGCTAGGCGAGGTCGAAGGCTCCTCAGCGCAAGTTCTGGTCCTGACGGGTGCTGGCAAAGCGTTCTGCTCAGGAATGGATCTCGACAACCTGCGCTGCTATCGCCGGCCGGACGCAAGAGGAGAACCTGGCCGATTCCCGCACTATGGCCCTCTTGTTCCGCATGCTTTACGAGTTTCCCAAGGTCACGATCGCCGCGGTCAATGGCCCAGCCATCGCTGGTGGGTGCGGATTGGCGACGCTGTGCGACTTCACGCTGGCCTCAACGGAAGCGAAGTTCGGCTACACCGAAGTGCGCATCGGATTTGTCCCGGCGATCGTCTCCACTTTTCTACTGCGCCAGGTGGGCGAGAAGCAGGCGCGCGACCTGCTGCTCACCGGGCGCATCATCAGCGCGGAGGAGGCCTTCCGCATCGGACTGGTGAACGAGATCGTCGCCCCCGATCAGCTTCTAAACCGGGCGCGCGAGCTGGCCGCCAGCTTATTGCGAAACAGTCCGGCCTCGCTGCTTGCGACCAAGCGGCTGCTGAAGCACTACGCCTCGGTTGATCTGGGCGCGCAGGTGGCCGCGGCGGTTGAGGAGAACGCACGTATCCGCACCACGGCCGACTTCCGAGAAGGCGTGAGCTCGTTTCTGGAGAAACGCGATCCTCGCTGGACGGGAAAGTAGAGTCCGCCGTGCAACGGCAAGGCGGCTAAATCAGCCGTGATGGTTATTTTTGGGCTACAATTACCGATGTCGGAATTGCAACGATCTTGAGCCGAACGTTCCCATATCTCTCTTGCCACACGACATTTCTTTAAGCAATATTCAGATCAGAGCTCGACGGACGGATGGCTGCGACCGTCATGCGCAAAGGCCTGGTATCCGGAAAGGCGACTGCCGTGAGCGCATAGGCTCGAAACGGGCCAACCGCAGCGAACACAGGGAGAAAAAATGACATTCCGTCTGCATTCCATGGTTGCGGCATTGCTGTTTCCCGCACTCCTCTGCGCCCAAACTTCGAAGCCCGCCGCGAAAGCTCCTCCGTCCAAATCCGCAGCGGCAACCGTGCCCAGTGGCTCCTATTCCGCGGTGAGCGCGCCGATGAAGCAGCGCGGGGAGAGGATCTTCGAATCCTTCAATTCTGGGCAGATTGGCGCGATGTGGACCACGTTTTCGGAGGGACTGAAGAAGCGTTCGGGAAGCGAAGAAAAATTCGCCGCCGCGAGCAAGGCCCTGAGGGAACGTCTGGGTAGCGAAACCAAAATGCTGAACGAAGTGATGGTCCCTTCTCTGATGAGCAACGGCACCATCTATTCCCGGCTGTCGGAGTTCAGCAAGTCGCAAGTGCAGGTCATCACGACCATTGGGCTCAACGAGCAAGGGCTGGTGGACGGCTTCCAGATTGGTCCGTCGCGGACTCCCTCCCAAGGACGTTTTGGCGGCTACAAGGATGCCACCAAGCTGAGGCTGCCCTTCTCCGGAGACTGGCTGGTTGACCAGGGCGGGCGGTCTGCGTTTTTGAACGGAAACTTTCTCTCGGATGAGCAGCGCTTCTCCGTCGACTTCGTTCTGGTCAAGAGCGGCCGCGTTTACAGCGGAGACGGCAACGACGATTCCGACTACTACTGTTTTGGTCAGCCCGTGCTGTCGCCAGCGGATGGCTTGGTGGTGGAGGTCGAGGACGGATACTTGGACAACCCTCCCGGCAAACCGGCCATGGATTCACCCCGGGGCAACTTGATCCTCATTTCGCACGGCAAGGCCGAGTTTTCCCTGTTGGACCACCTGAAGCAAAACAGTATCAAGTTCAAGAAAGGCGACAAGGTGAAGCAGGGAGAAGCGGTCGGGGAGTGTGGGAACTCCGGACCGTCGCCGGTTCCGCATATCCACTATCAGTTGCAGAATTCAGGTGGACTTCCCTTGCCTGACTCGCTTCCCGCCCAATTCGTGAACTATATGGCGGACGGAAAGCTGGTTGATGTGGGCGAACCGATGCGCGGACAGACGGTGAGCAATGCACCCGCGGGCACCGCGTCTCAGCCGGCGAACAGCAATCAGGACGCTGCCAAGACTCCGCCGGGCGGCAGGTGAGCCCCGCGTGAAAGCTGACCGCCAGGCGCTTCCGGCAACAGCTCAGCCACAGGTGTTCGAGACCAGGCTGCGCGTGCGCTACGCCGAGACCGACCAGATGGGCGTGGTCTATCACTCCAACTTCATCATCTGGTTCGAGGTTGGCCGCGTGGAGATGATGCGTGAGCTTGGCTTCACCTACAGCGAAATGGAGCAGCAGGACGGTTCGCACCTTGCCGTGGTGGACGTGCGCTGCCGCTACAAGTCTCCGGCCCGCTATGACGACCTGGTTGTGATTCGCACCCGGCTGATGAATGTTCGCGATTCCCTATTGCACTTCGGATATGAGATCGCGCGTGACCAGGATGGCACTGTGCTGGCGGAAGGCGAGTCGGTACACATGGTGCTGGACTCCGATTTCAAGCGCACTCGCCTGTCGGAGAGATACCTGCCACACTTTCTGAGGGCTGCGGGGAAGCTTTGAAGGCGCTACACATCAACGGCAACGATCTCACCCTGGACGATGTTCGCCAGGTGGTTTACGAACGGCGTCCGGTCCTGCTCGAACCGGAGGCGCGCCTGGCCGTCGATCGCGCGCGCGCCGTGGTCGAAGACCTGGTCGAAAACAATCGCGTCGCCTATGCGGTGAACACCGGCGTCGGCAAACTTGCAGACCTTCACATTGCCGCTGATGCGATTCTCCAGTTGCAAGTCAACCTGATGCGCTCCCATGCTGCGGGCGTCGGCGAGCTACTGGCTGAGGATGTGACCCGCGCCATGCTGCTGCTGCGCGCGAATTCGCTGGCCAAAGGATTTTCCGGCGTGCGCGCCGTGGTCATTGACACGCTCTGTGAGATGTTGAATCGCGGGGTTCATCCCGTCATTCCGTCCCAGGGAAGCGTGGGCGCCAGCGGCGACCTGGCTCCTCTGGCGCATCTCGGCCTGGTGCTGATTGGCGAGGGCGAGGCAGTCTATCACGGTGCGCGCATCCCGGCCGCGGCGGCACTGAAGCAAGCTGATATCAAGCCGCTGGTGCTGCAGGCCAAGGAAGCAATCTCGCTCATCAACGGCACTCAGGGCATGCTGGCGATCGGACTGCTGGCGACGCTGCAGGTGGAAGTCCTCGCCGACACGGCTGACGTCATCGGCGCGCTGACCATCGATGCGCTAAAGGGCACTGACGTCGCATTTGACGAACGCATCCATAAGGCCCGGCCTCATGCCGGCCAGTTGCTGGTGGCGCAAAACCTTCGCCGCATGCTGGAAGGCAGCGTGATTCGCGAATCGCACCGCGAGTGCCAGGCGGTGCAGGACGCGTACTCGATGCGCTGCATCCCGCAGGTCCATGGCGCGGTGCGCGATACTCTGGCGCATTGCCGCGAGGTCTTCGAGATCGAGATGAACTCGGCTGTGGACAATCCGCTCGTTTTCCTGGAGGAAAAAAAAGTCGGCACACCGAAACGCGTAGTGGGTGCACAAGCCCCCGGGGTCATCATCTCCGGCGGCAACTTCCACGGCGAACCGCTGGCCTTCGCGCTCGATTTCCTAGCCATCGCGCTCAGCGGCCTGGCCGGCATCTCGGAACGTCGCCTGGAGCGGTTGGTGAATCCCACGCTCAACGAAGGATTGCCTCCATTCCTGGCGCCGGGCGCCGGCCTCAACTCCGGATTCATGATGCCGCAGGTCACGGCCGCAGCGTTGGTCAGCGAGAACAAAGTGCTGGCGCATCCCGCGTCGGTGGATTCCATCACCACCTCGGGCAACAAGGAAGACTACGTCTCGATGGGCATGACGGCGGCCAATAAGCTGCTGCGGGTCGTCGCCAACACGCGCAACGTTCTGGCCATTGAAGCGCTCGCCGCAGCGCAGGCGCTGGACTTCCGCGCTCCTCTGAAAACCAGCCGGCGCGGAGAGGCTGCCCACGCGGCCATCCGGTCCGTGTCCCCGCCGTTTATCGAAGACCGCATCTTCACTCCGGACATTCTGCACGTTGCCGAGTTGATCGCCAGCGGCAAGCTGGCCGAAGTGTTGAGGTAGAAAACGCCCGGTTTCGCGGTTTCGCCATTCGGTGCTCGCTTCTCAATAGGCTACGCCCAGAATCGGAAGGCGGGGGATGCGTAGCCTATTTCGGGTTGGTGACCTCTCCAGTAGCATTCGCCGCGCTCTTCTGCTTCTGCTGCTTGCCCTTGCTGACCGGAGTCTTCTCGCTTGGCACCTCGCACTTCTGCGCCATTACCTCGATGTCGGTTGCCTGAAAAGTGCGCGATTCCTTTCCCTTGACAGCGGGCTGCTCGCCCGGCTTCCATGAGCCGGTGAGCTTCACTTTGCTGCCCGAATCGTCCTTCAAGTTGTCCGGGCCAAACACCTCCACGCCGGTGCGATGCGACATGCTGCGCAGGGTGAATTTGCCGTCGGAGTCTGGCCCGCTGAGACAGCCGATCAGCGTTGTGCCGCCTTTCCCCTCGGCCGGCTTGGTGGATTGAGCGGTGCCTGCAGAGCTGATGTCTTGGGACTGCAAGCTCTCACTACCCCTAAGGGCCGGCGAGAAGAAGGGCGCAGTCGAAATCAGCAGCGCCAAACTGAGAGTTGCAACGAATCGTTTCATCAGTTCACAGACAGAGTATTCAAGGGCGGAGCCTTGCCTTCCGGTCCGACAAAGCGGACGAAGGGAAGTTTTCTTATTGTAAGCGGGAACATTCACGATCTTCAGGCCTTCGCAATTCGTAGCGCGTCGCGCAGACTGCAGACCTTCATCGCTTCCAGCCTGGAGATCATCTTCTGCCACAGGCGGGCGGTGACGAAGGCGTCGTCCAGCGCGTGGTGGGCCTCCTGAAAGTCGAGATGGTAGACCTTAGCCAGAGCTGCCAGGCTGATGTTCGCCAATTGCTGTTCCAGGTCTTCACGATACGGCCCGTGGCGCAGGATCCAGTCATGGACCCGCGCAGTGTCAATTGCCGGATTGTTCAGTTTGTGGGCGGAATCGCCGAGTTCCTTGCGAAGCGCCTTCAGGTCAACATTCACGAAATGTCCCACCAGCACCTTGCCCTCAATGAACTGCTGCAAACCAGCCAGGGCCTGCGCGGGCGGCTCGCCGCTCTCCACATCGTTGGGTCGCAGCTTGTGGATCAGGACACCCGGCGCGGGAACGGCCACGCCCGGGTTGACGACCCGATAGAACTGCTCTCCGAGCCGGATCTTGGTGCCTTCCATGGTGATGGCGCCAATGGAGAGCAGGCGATTGCTGCGGCTGTCGAGCGAGGTCAGCTCGGTGTCGAGAACGGCGTAATGGAGGGAGTGGAGCGGCGTGTCGCCGGGAAAGCGAGAGTCGTCAGAGCCGCGTTGACGTCCGAGCTTGAGCCAATCCGGCATCTCACTGACCCAGTTGCGACCACACCGCGGTGCGGAATTTGCTATCGATGAACGAATGCGCGCGGGCAATAGTCTGGAACGACTCCTTCAGCGAGTTCCGTTGCAGATGGGTGAGCTTCCCGGGGCTGATGTAGTTGCTGAGGGGCTCGCCGCGCCGGGCCTGCTGCAGTTGGTTGTCCAGCCGCATGAGAGTGAGGAATTCAAAGGCCTCCTGCAATTCGCGAAGCAGAGCGGTGTCTTCATGCCCATTTGATTGCAGCGCAGTCAGGCGATCCACCGTGTTGGTGTGCTCCACTCCGGCGTCGAGAGCGAACAGTCGGGCCGCGTTGACAATGGGAGAGGTTCCGTAGGACTTGAGATCGAGCTGCTCCTTGTGGTCGCCGCTGCGCTCGACCACCAGCGTGCGGAAGAACCCCAGCGGCGGCTTCACCGTCACCGAGATGCAGCCCAGCACCGATTTAAAGAAACCGGCATTCTTCAGTCGCTCGCGGTTGTGCGCTGCCAGTTGATCGAACAGCGAGAAGTCGCCGGCGACCGGACGCATGTCGAAAAAGATGAGCGCGTCCTCGGTAGAGTGGAGCTCGCCTTCGCTAATCCAGGCCGAGAAGCATTCTTGCCAAATGGAAAGCGGCTGACGCCATTGTGGATTGCTGGCCATGTAGCCGCCGGTGCAGGGCGGATACCCGCAGCGCTCCAGCGCCTCCTGCGCGAAGGCCGCCAGCCCGGTGAAGTATTCTCTCGCCGCCGGGCGCTCGTCTTCAGTGGGATCGGCGTAGATCAGAGCGTTGTCCTGGTCGGTCTTGAAGGTCTGCTCGCGGCGGCCTTCGCTGCCCAGCACAACCCAGCAGTACGGAACTGGAGGAGGGCCGAGCTTCGCCTCGGCAAGTTCGAGGATCTTGGTCATCAGGCGGTCGTTGAGCTCGGCGACGACTCGCGTGATGTGGCTGGCCCGGGCGCCCTCGCGCATGAGCAGCGGCAACAGGTCGCCGATGCGCTTCTGAGCCGCGGCCAGGTCGTCAATGGTCTGCTGCTGTTCGAGGTGCCGCGCCAGACTGAGTGGCGACTTGCCCTGCAGCAGCATCAGGTCATGGCTGGTCAACACACCCGCAGGCAGCCCTTCGTCGGTGACCAGGATGTGGTGGATGTCGTGGCAGAGCATGGCCAGCAGCGCCTGGAATATGCGCTCTCCACTTTCCACGGCGATGACCGGGGCACTCATAATCTGGGTAACCGGCAGGTCAGCCGAAGTGTCGCGCGCGATCACCTTCTGGGCAAAGTCGGCGTCGGTAACAATCCCGATGGCACGGCGATCTGCGCCAACCACGAAAAGCGAGCTGGCGTGGGCGCTGGCCGCCATTTGCGCCGCCTCGCGGATGGTCGTCTGCTCGTCGCAGGTGATGGCCGGCTGGCGAACTACGTCGCGCACTGAAAGCGAATAGAGCAATTGCTCCGCATTCCCCATCAGGTTGGTCTGCGCGCGAAGTTCGTTCAGGCTCCGCTCCATGTAGCGGGTCACCGAAGTGCGCAGGAAGTAGTCGGAGACCTCGTGGTGGCGGGACATCAGGTCCTGGACTTCGGCCGCGGGAATCGTGTAGCAGAGCGTGTCTTCATGGGCGGTGACATCCAGACGGGCAACGTCGCGGCTCATCAGCGAAAGCACTCCGAAGATTTCGCCTTCGCTGCGCATGTCGAGAACCAGTTCCTTGCCCACCTGGGTGCGGAGGGCCAGCTTCACCGCTCCCTTCTGCACGATGTAGAGCGCGTCCGATGGGCGATGCCCGGCGCTCAGGATGACCGTGTCCTTAGGGAAGTACTCCAGGGTCATGGTGCGGGCCAACTTGCGAATTTCTGCAACCGGTAGAAACTGGAATGGCGGGATCTTTTCCAGGAAGGAGACAACATTTTCGGTGACGATGGAACTCGACGAGGAAGGGGGAGACGCCACAGGTTCGGACTCGCGGGAATTCTAGCATGCGCTCCAGCCCGGCCGATGTGACGTAAAACCGCGACGGGCAGGCCCATAACCACTCATTTACCCCCTGACGCACTCCCTGGTTTCCTGCTTGCCAACGCGCCCTCTGGATTACAATAAAAGCTGCTTTGGCGAAGGTTTGCCCCGGACGTCGAGTCCTCATGCTGGGTTCGGCCCGATGCGCGCAGCGGCGTGCGACGGGGCGCCCAAGAGGCTTGGGTCGTGCTCCTAAGGTGTTGAAAAGTTTCGAGGATTTCCTCCTGGAGACTGCATCTTAGATAACCGAAGAGACTGCATGACCGTCTTATTCATAGCGTTTTCTCTGCGTATTCATAAACGTGGCAATCAAACTCAAACTACCTGAAAGCAGGCGCTCGGCTCATAATGCGTCGCGCCCTGGCCCTCGTGCCGTGAGAAGTAAGCCAGCGCAGATTCGCCCGTTCTCGTTTAGCGACCCCCTGGTAAAGCTGTTCGCTATTGGGTTCCTGGGCGCTGGCATTCTCTTTCTTGCCATGTTCACGTACTTCTACGTCAAGTACGAGAGGATCGTGGACCGCCGCATGGCCGGCCCCATCTTCAGCAACGCGGCCAAGATCTACGCGCGGCCGCAGACAGTTTCCGTGGGCGACAAGATGGATGCGGCGGAGATCGCCACCCAACTGCGTCGAGCTGGATACATCCAGGAGGGGCAAGGCGGCGAGTCACCGGTCGGTCACTTCCGCATCACCTCCCATTCCATCCAGATAACCCCGGGCCCGGAGTCGGTCCATGCTTCCGAAAGCGCCGTCATCAGCTTCCAGGATGGAAAGATCAACACCATCTCCGAGGCCGGAAAACAGAATGCTGAGGCCTATGAGCTCGAACCCCAACTCGTAACCGCGCTGTTTGAAGGGCAGGACCGTTCCAAGCGCGAGCTCATCAGCTTCAACGACATTCCCAAGATCATGGTGGATGCGGTGCTGGCGATTGAAGACCGGCGCTTCTTCCAGCACGGCGGCGTCAATTACTACCGCCTGATGGAGGCTGCGGTTGCCGATCTGCGTGCGGGCCGTCATGGCCAAGGCGGTTCCACCATCACTATGCAGCTCTCCCGTGGCTTTTTTCTCTCTCCCGAGAAGACGGTCAAGCGCAAGCTGGTGGAGATGATGATCGCCTTCGAGCTGGAGCAGAAATTCTCCAAGCAGCGGATTTTCGAGATGTATGCCAACCAGGTGTACATGGGGCAGCGTGGGTCGTTCACTATCGCCGGATTCGCCGAGGCGTCGCACGCCTACTTCAACAAGGACATCAAGAACCTGACCGTGCCGGAGGCCGCGTTGCTGGCGGGGATCATTCAACGGCCGAACTATCTGTCGCCGTACAAGAACCCCAAGCGGGCACTGGAACGCCGCAACCTGGTACTCGACTCGATGGTGGAGACGGGCGCCATCACACGCGATCAGGCTGAGCACGCCAAAGCCACCCCGCTGAAGCTGGCTGCGCCCAACGTCGAGGCCAGCGATGCCCCCTACTTCGTCGACCTGGTGAAGGACCAGCTCTCCAACCAGTACAGTGAAGCCGAGTTAAACGAGCACGCGCTGCACGTCTACACCAGCCTGGATCCCGATCTGCAGCGCGCCGCGGCTGAGGCAGTGGACGAGGGTATGAAGCTGGTGGACGAGCAAGTCACCAAACGCCGCACCCACAAAATCAAGACCGGCACGGGCAAGGATGCAAAGACGGAGTCCAAGGTAGATTCCGGACCGATGCCGCAGGTGGCGCTGGTGGCGCTTGATCCGCACACTGGCGAGGTGTTGGCGCTGGTTGGCGGCAGAAATTACGGCATGAGCCAGTTGAACCACGCCATCGCCAAGCGGCCGACCGGCTCGATCTTCAAGCCGTTCGTCTATGCCGCGGCCATCAACATGACCTTGACGGGCGACAAACCGACGCCCGCATCGGAAGGCGAGGCAGCCCCCGGCGAAGGAGGCGGTGGCAACGGTGGTGTGTTTACTCCGGCTACGTTAGTGGACGATTCGCCGGTAAGCATTGCCTACGGCGACCAGCTGTACGAGCCGCGCAACTACAAGGAGGAGTACCACGGCGAAGTCACCGCCCGCTATGCCCTGGCCATGTCGCTCAACAATGCGACCGTGAGGGTGGCGCAGGAGGCTGGCTTTGGCAGAGTCGCGGCCCTGGCCAAGGCAGCAGGAATCAGCAGCGTCCGGGCCACTCCGGCGATCGCGTTGGGCTCGTACGACGCCACGCCGCTGGAGATGGCGGGCGCCTACACGGTCTTTGCCAACGGCGGTAACCGGCTCTCTCCAATCATGGTGAAGTCGGTGCGCGATTCGCGCGGCCATGCCCTCGAGAACTATCACAGCGATGGCAAATCGGTGCTCGATCCCCGCGTCGCCTATGTCCTGACCACGATGATGGAGAGTGTGGTCAACAGTGGCACTGGTTACACGGTTCGCGCGCG
Source organism: uncultured Acidobacteriaceae bacterium (assembly GCA_963735855.1). Lineage (GTDB taxonomy): Bacteria > Acidobacteriota > Terriglobia > Terriglobales > Acidobacteriaceae > Bog-257. The sequence goes on along the minus strand of CAVTMW010000013.1, from coordinate 155,259 downwards.
AGGATTCCAGGCTCCCGCCGCGGGTAAGACCGGCACTTCCCACGATGCGTGGTTTGCCGGATACACGACGAACCTGCTGTGCATCGTCTGGGTCGGCAACGACGACTATACCGACCTGAAGCTGAGTGGCAGCTCAACCGCGGCTCCCATTTGGGCCGAGTTCATGAAGCGGGCCATCAAGCTACAGCAGTATTCCGACGCGAAAAACTTCCCCGCTCCGTCGGGCGTGGTCGAGGTGACCCTGGATAAGGTGACCAACCGGCTGGCGACCTCCAGCTGTCCGCAGGACTATACCGTCGCTTTTATCGCTGGCACCGAACCGAAGGAAACATGCGACGAAGCCTTCACCGACAATCGGGGAATCGTCACCAAGATCCTGGGGCTAGGAACCCCACCTGTCGCTCCTCCTCCAACGACCACCAATGGCGCCGTGGCTGGTTCGAACGGGCCGCCGGAACAAACCGCGAACGGCCAGCCCAGTGAGCCTAGCCAGCCGCCTTCGGCCAAGAAAAAGAAGGGGTTTTTCAGTCGTCTCTTCGGCAAGGGAGACAGCAGCAGTGACCAACAGCAGAACAATGGGGCGGGCGCGACTGAAAATGGGAACAGTTCTCCGCCAAAATAGGTCTATTATTGTGCCGTAGGGGACCTCAGAGATCGGCCATGGCTCGCCTTTCATCGTCGCGGATGCGGCTACGATTGTGTGCTGCGGTCTGTCTGTTGTTTTCCAGCTCCCTTCTCACAGCGGGCGATCAGCAAGCGGCGAGTTCGTCAGCCCTGGTTCCTGATCCCAACGCATCAGCCAAAGAACTGGAAGATAGGGGCGACTCGTTGCGCGCTCAGAAGCGCTTCCTGGATTCTATCGATTTTTATAAGGCTGCAAACGCAAAGCGGCCTTCAGCTTTGGTGTGGAACAAAGAAGGATTGGCCTATCTTTTGCTTCAGCGCGACATAGAAGCCACGAAGTGTTTCGAAAAGGCCATCAAGCTCGACAAGCACGACGCGACAGGCTACAACAATCGCGGCTACATGGAGTACACGAAGAAGAACTACGGGAAGGCGATCCGATACTACCAGAAGGCCTTGTCCCTGCGGCCAACCGATGCCGTATTCCATTACAACATGGCGTCTGCGTACTTTGCCGAACACGACTACCATCGTGCTGCGCTTGAGTACCAGGCAGCCTACAAGCTTGACCCTGATATCTTCGAGCGGGTCTCAAAGACGGGCATCATGGCGCAGTCAACTTCGCCCGAGGACCGCGCCGCGTTTTCCTTCATGGTAGCCAAGATGTACGCTCAGGCTGGCGACCTTGACCACTCGCTTGAGTATCTGCGCAAAGCAATGGAAGAAGGCTACAAGAACATTAACAAGGTCTATACCGACTCCGAGTTCGCCAGCTTGCGTGAAGACAAACGCTTCACGGAGCTGATGGCGCAAAAGCCGCAGGCCATTCAGTAGGTCCCCTTAACAAATCTTTACCAAAAATCCTGTAACGCTCGTGGCCTCAGATGCGTTTGTTTTATGTGTGCCCGCCGTTCAGGACTGTCCCCGCTTTCGCATAAACGCCGGTATCTCCAGATCATCAGCGTCGTAGGTGATATTGACACTGCTGCTGACGGTCTCGATCGGCCCAACGGAGCTGGCCTTGGCGGGCACCTCCTCCACTGGCTCGGCGTGGCGCACGATCTCCGAGATGTCCTCAAAGTCGTCGGGGACATAGGAGATCGAATGCGAGCGCTCAGCGGAGACGATGCGCCTCCGGTTCTGCGAGTAACTGACTCCGGCCGCGTAGGCGAAGGCTGCTGCGGTTCGCTCACCGAAGGCACTTCGTAGGTAGCATGTACGGCCGAGCGCGCCTGGTGCACGGCATCAACGGCGGAATGGAAGTGTTCGGCATGCCGCTGAATGTCCTTGAAGCCGGTAGCGATCACCGTGATCTTTACTTCGTCCTTCATCTTCTCGTCGAGCACAGCGCCGAAGATGATGTTGGCGTCCTCGTGCGCGGCGCTCTGGATAATCGTTGACGCTTCATTCACCTCTGCCAGGCGCAGCGAACTCGATCCGGTGACGTTGATGAGAATGCCGCGCGCGCCATCGATCGCTCCGGCCTCCAGCAAGGGCGACGCGATGGCAGCTTGCGCCGCCAGCGTGGCCCGGCCCTCGCCCTTCGCGGTCGCTGTGCCCATCACGGCGTAGCCCATGCCCGCCATGATGGTCTTCACGTCGGCGAAGTCGCGATTGATGATGCCGGGAATGGTAATGATGTCGGAGATGCCCTGCACTGCCTGGCGCAGAATGTCGTCGGCGACGCGGAACGACTCGAAGAAGCCGGCGTCTTTGGCGACGGCCAGCAGCTTCTCGTTGGGGATGACGACGGTAGTGTCCACGGAATCAATAAGCTCCTGCAAGCCGCGCTCCGCCTGGTTTTGACGGCGTTTGCCCTCGAAGGCGAAGGGCTTGGTCACGACCGCCACCGTCAGCGCACCCATCTCGCTGGCGAGGGAGGCGATGATCGGAGCAGCGCCGGTTCCGGTTCCGCCGCCGAGGCCGGTGGTGACGAACACCATGTCCGCGCCTTCCAGAGCTTCGATGATTTTGTCGGCGTCTTCCAACGCGGCCTTGCGGCCGACCTCGGGATTGGCGCCCGCGCCCAGCCCGTTGGTCAGCTTGACGCCAAGCTGGATCTTGACCGGCGCGTTGGAGAGCTTCAGCGCCTGAAGGTCGGTGTTGGCGACAACGAACTCCACGCCCTCGAGGTGCGACTCGATCATGCGATTGACGGCATTGCCGCCGCCACCGCCGACGCCGATGACCCTGATCTTCGCGCTGTTCAGTTGCTCTTCGTTGAAGTGAATGCGAATGTCGTCTTCGGGTTCGCCTTTTTTGCTGAAGTCCTCAATCATGTCCACTCCCCAGGCCGCCTTACGGCGTTGGTCAACTTTGAAGTTGGTTAAGCGTTTTGTCTGGCAAACAACGCCTTAAGTTTCGCTCCGAGTCCGCGATCAATGTTCATGCGCGCCTGGCGCGCTCGATGTCCGTACAGCACCATTCCGATGGCGGTGGAAAATTCCGGCTCCAATAAGTTCGACGGCAGCTTGGCAATGGGCACAGGATAGCCCAGGCGCACTGGCTTCCGTAAAATGTCGTCCGCGATTTCCAGCAGGGAGTTGAGCCGCGCTCCGCCTCCGGTAAACACGACACCCGCACCGAGCAACTCGAAGACGCCCGCCTGGCGCAAGTGATCGCGCAGAAGCTCCATAACTTCACGTGCGCGTGGCTCGAGGATTTCACCCAGCATTCGCTGCTGCATCATGCGCGAAGGGCGCTCTCCTACGGACGGTATCTCGATCTCGTTGCCCAGCGGGATTCGGGTCACGACGGCACAGCCAAACATCTTCTTGATATTTTCCGCGTCGGAAATCGGCGTGCTGAAACCGACTCCGACATCGTTGGTGAAGTGGTCGCCACCAATCGGGATGACGCCGGTGTGGATGACCACGCCTTCGAAGTAGACGATGAGATCGGTGGACCCGGCGCCGATGTCGGCCAGGCAAACACCCAGCTCGCGCTCGTCGGTCTGGAGCACTGAATCGGCACAGGCCAGCGCTTCGAAGACGGTATCGTCAACGTGAATGCCGGCGCGATTGACGGCTGTCACGACGTTTTGTGCCGCGGTTGTCCCCGCCGTCACCACATGCACGCGAACTTCAAGCTTCCGTCCCATCAGACCGGCGGGATCGTGGACACCGCCCTGGCCGTCGACGATGAACTCCTGCGGCAGGAGGTGCAACGGCTCGCGGTCCTCGGGCATGGCGATGGTGCGCGCCTTCTCAACCGCCTGGCGCACATCTTCACGGCTGATTTCGCGTGAGCGCGAGCCGAGCGATATGCCACCATGGCTGTTCACACCGCGGATGTGGGAGCCCGCCACTCCCACCACAGCGTGTTCCACTGGCGCTTGCGCCACGTTCTCGGCTCCCTCAACCGCTTTCTTGATGGAGTCCACCGCTTTGTCGAGATCCGCAATGACGCCCTTCCGCATGCCCCGCGAATCGGAGATGCCGTGCCCGCGATAGCGCAAAGCGTAGTCGTTGACTTCGGCGACGATAACGCACGTCTTGGCGCTACCGACGTCGATCACCGTTAGCAAGTTCTCTGTCTGGCTTCCCATCGTTACTTGTGCTTCTTCTTCTGCGGTGAAGCGATGTTATTCGGTCCAGCGTCCGGCTTTGCTGCTGCGGCAGCGTTACCTTCGCTGCTGGTAGTCGGAACCGCATCCGGGTTGACGATCACCTGATGTTCGTAGCGCAGGTCCACTGACTGCAGCTTCTGAAACTGGGTCCGCCACTCCTGTACGTGCGCAACGTAGATTTTGAAGCGCTCCAAGAAATTGGATGAGCCAAGGTGGACCAGCACTGCCCCATGGGGATCTGTAACCGTCGCCTTTACATCGTCGGGATCGGAGAGGTCAATGTCGCTCAGATCACGCGAGTAATGGGCCCCGCCGGCATCCAGCTCCTTCATGAGCTGCGAGTAGATCTTCATGCGTGCCGCTCGGGTCGAGAGCGGCTCGGCGTCGGTCATACCGACGATAACAGGGAAAGAATAAGTGGTCTGCGAATTCGCAGGTGGCTCCATGATGATGCCGTTGGCGTCGATCAGCTGGATATGCGAGTTGATCTCAACAAAGGCGACCGGCGTACGCTCGTTGATGACGACCTTCACCCGGTTGGGAAGCAACCGCATCACGGACGCCGATTGCACCCACGGAATCTGCTCCAGTTGCTTCTTGCGCACATCGAGCGGAACGAAAAAGACATTGCGATCGATGTCGCTGGCCATCACCTCCAGAATCTGCGAGCGGCTGACGTTCCTGGTACCGGAAATGGAGATGTTGTCGCTGGAGTCGATGCGAAAGCGCCACGACCGCGTGGCGTATTGATGCAGCGAAAACCAGACCAGGCCGATGCCCCCCAGCACCGCAATGAGTATCAGCGCAATCTTGAGACGGCCGGCAGCCTTGCGCGGCAGTGCACCGCGACGCACCGGAACACGCTTCTGCCCGCGCAGAAACGGCGACTCGGCCTCGTCGTCGAGGTCAAGCATGCGCGCATCGAGCGGCGACTCGTCATAGCTGCGCTTGCGAGCCGAGGTCTCAGTCGCGGCAGCTTCGAGTTCTTCTTCCGGGGTTGTGGTTAAGCTTTTCCGCGCCATGAAAACCGGACAAAACGGCCAGAACTTCGGGCGTTCGCCTCACTATAACCGTTTTCGCTTGCGCTGCGGAGACAGAGAATCGGCGGCACCGAATTCCGTGGCAAACTTGAACCACAAGAGTAAACTTCGTCGTCTCTATGAGGGCGCTGACTCCTGCGCGGGGCTGCTACAGGCAGCATAACCCTGCTTCACGACTAGCTTACATGCTTCGCTGTGCGGCTTTTCAACTCTTCCAGTAGCCGCGGAGCAAGCTGCCAGACGTTGCCTGCGCCGAGCGTGAGGACCATGTCGCCACTCTCGGCAGAACCAGTCACCAGAGTGACAGCTTCCGCAACGGATGAGACATAGCGTGCTGCGGGCCCACCGGATTCGCCGATGCGACGGGCCAGCAAATCCGCAGTAATGCCAGGAATCGGCGGCTCGCTCGCTCCATAGATGTCGAGCACAAACACGGAGTCAGCGTCGCGAAATGCCGTGGCGAAATCGTCCAGCAGCAGCTGCGTACGAGTGTAGCGGTGTGGCTGAAAAATCACATGGATCCTGCTGAAGCCACACTGTCGCGCGGCAGCCAGGGTTGCGCGAATCTCCGTGGGATGATGCCCGTAATCGTCAATCACCGTAACTCCATTGGCAGTCCCGATCCGCTGGAAGCGACGGTCCACGCCATTGAAGTTCTCCAGGGCCTCGCGAATCTTCTCCACCGGAACATCCAACCCAACCCCCACCGCAATGGCCGCCGTGGCGTTTTCGACATTGTGTTCGCCGGGAACGCGCAGGAGGAATTCACCAAGATCGTCCCCGCGGTAACTGACGCGAAAGCTGCTCAGAGTATCGGCGCTGCTCGCGCGGGCCGCAGCGCATATTCTTAATTTGGAAATCGGAGCCTTCGCGCGTTCCATAGGTGAGTATCCGCCGCTGCACTGCCGGCAGCAGTGCCCGCAACTCGTCGTTATCGTTGCAAGCAACCACCATTCCGTAGAAGGGTACGCGATCCATGAATTCGGTAAAGGACTCCTGCACGTCCTTCATGTCGCGATAACAATCCATGTGCTCGCGATCGATGTTGGTCACCACGGCAAGAATCGGCGAGAGCTTGAGGAAGGAGCGATCGCTCTCGTCGGCCTCGGCGACCAGGTATTGCGACTTGCCCAGCCGGGCGTTGGAGCCCATCGCGTCCACTCGGCCGCCGACCACCACCGTCGGATCGAGGCCCCCGCCGGCAAGCACCGCGGCCACCATCGAGGTGGTGGTGGTCTTGCCGTGCATGCCGCCGATGGCGATGCCGTACTTCAGTCGCATTAACTCGGCGAGCATCTCTGCGCGCTGGATGACGGGTATGTGGCGCTCATGGGCGGCCACCACCTCGACGTTGTTGCGCGTAATCGCCGAGCTGACGATCACGACATCAGCGCCCGCCACATTGTCTGGATTATGTCCGGCGAAGACTGCAGCCCCAATTTCGGCCAGCCGGTTGGTCACGGCTGAGGGCTTGAGGTCTGAGCCGGAAACCTTATAGCCCAGATTGAGCAGCACCTCGGCGATGCCGCTCATACCGATGCCACCGATGCCGACAAAATGCACGCGCTGGAGTCTTGGCAAACATGGAAGAGACGAGTCTCTAGGCTACCGCGTGGTGGCTCGGGACGCCAGCCAGCCGGGCGGCCAATTCAGCAATCTCCGAAGCCGCATCGGGATGGGCGAAACGCCTCGCCGCTTCGGAGATCCTTGCCAGCAGCGGCCGGTCGCGCAACAACGTCGCAATTTCCGTTACCAGGCGCTCGCTGGTGAGCTCCGATTGCGGCAAGAGGCGGGCCGCGTTGGCTTCGGCAAGGGTGGCAGCGTTGCGGGTCTGGTGGTCGTCAGCCGCGGTCGGCAGTGGGACGAAGATCGCTGGCTTCCCTGCCGCGGTTATCTCGGCAACGGTGCTGGCTCCGGAGCGGCAAAGCAGCAAATCGGCGCGGGCAAACGCCCCCGGCATATCGTCAATAAACGGTGAGACCTCGGCCGAGACCATGGTGCGCAGATACACGGCCTGCGCTTCCGCATAATCTTTTTCGCCCGTCTGATGAATGATGTGGATTGAGGGCACAGCTTCCACCAGTCCGGGCAAGGCTTCCAACACGGCCTGATTGATGGCGTGGGCTCCCTGGCTGCCGCCAAAGACCAGCAAGGTCGGACGCTCGTTCCCGGCCCGCGCCGGCACATGAAAGAATTCTCTGGCGCACAGGCACTCCCGTGACATGACAATTGCGGAAGTAGTGGCAAGTCGCCTCGAAGTGTACCGCAGCGGCGCTCACCATGGGTGCGACCAGGCGATTGGCGACGCCCGGAATCACGTTGGGCTCGAAGGCTATGGTCGGCACGTTCATGATCCCCGCCACCAGCATGGCCGGACCAGATGCGTAGCCACCCACGCCGATCATGACGTCGGGACGGAATTCGCGCACAATCCGGGCTGAAGCGCTCATCGCCCGCGGCAGATCCAGAAAGGTTTTGAGGCGGGTGGCAAAGTCAACCCGATTGAGGGCACCGACCTCGATCAGGCGGAGCTCGAACCCGGCCGCTGGAACCAGTCGGGTTTCGATGCCGCGCGGCGTTCCGACAAACAGCACCTCAGCGCCGTAGCGCGGAACGCAGCTCCTGTGCGATGGCAAGCGCCGGAATGACATGCCCGCCCGTGCCGCCTCCAGCCACGATCACGCGCATGCCTAGTCCGTCTGTTGGGTAATGTTGAGGAGCACTCCGACGCTGGCCAGAGTAATGAATAGGGACGAACCGCCGTAAGAGATAAACGGCAGCGGGATGCCCTTCGCCGGCATCATGGCGAGCACCACGCTGATATTGAAAAGCGCCTGCACCACCACCATCGCCGTTATCCCGGTGGCGAGAAACTTGGCAAACATGTCCTCGGTACGCAGTGCGGTGCGGATGCCGCGATAGAGGAAGATGCCGAACAGTGCAACCACCAGCAGTGAGCCCCACAAACCCAATTCTTCCGCTGTGACCGCGTAGATGAAGTCGGTGTGGGGCTCAGGCAAGTAGAAGAGCTTTTGCTTGCCCTCCATCAGGCCCAGCCCCGTCAGGCCGCCGGTGCTGACCGCGATCATCGACTGGATGATATGGAAGCCCTTGCCTTGCGGATCCTTGAAGGGGTCGATAAAGGCCTGAACGCGAGCCCATCGCCAGGGCACTCGAACCACGAGGAAGTAGAGCGGCAACAACGATCCGGCGAGAGCATACCCGAGATATCGCATGTTCATTCCCGCTACGAACAATACGGAAGCGGAGATGGCCATGCAGGCGATAGCCGTACCCAAATCGGGTTCCTTCACGATGAGCAATGCGAGAAGAATGGTGGGAGCTGCGGCCGGCACCAGAACGTTTTTCCAATCGGTAATCTGCTGCCAGCGCGATTCCAGAAAATACGCGAGGTACAGGATGAGCGCGGGCTTCGCCAATTCCGAAGGCTGGAGGGAGAAGCCGCCAAACTTGATCCAGCGGTGGGTATTGTGAGAATCGCGAAACAGGAATACAGCGATCAACAACAGGCAGGTGAAGCCAAGAAATGTGAAGACCACCGATGGCCGGCGATACTTCTTGTAGTCGATGTTCATGACGGCAACCATGGCCGCAATGCCCGCTCCGGCCCAGGCCATCTGCCGCAGCAGGAAGCCATACGGCGAACCGAAACGCTCCTTCGCCATCACCGCCGAAGCGCTGAAGACCATCACCAGTCCGATGAAGACCAGCAAGCAGCGTGACGGTGAACAGCCACTTATCGACACTGACGCGCTTGGCCATTAGTCGCCGCCTCCGCGCCTGCCGCTCCCCACGTGCTCGCGCTCGTGGTCTCTCGATGCCAGTTGGCGCACCTGTTCCTTGAACACCCGGCCGCGATGCTCGTAGCTGACGAACTGATCGAAGCTCGCGCAGGCTGGCGCCAGCAGCACCACGTCGCCCGAAGTCGCCGATTCGCCGGCGCGCTTCACCGCCGCCTCCAGCGTTCCGGCGTTGACCACTTCCACGCCACGCACCTGCGATTCGATCTTCGGCGCGGCTGCGCCGATGGTGTACACGCGCTTAACCCGCTCCTTCAACAGTGGATTCAGCACGCTGTAATCACTGCCTTTGTCCTTGCCGCCGAGAATAAGGTGAATCCTGCCGGGAAACGACTCCAGCGCTTTGATCGTGGCGTCGACGTTGGTCGCTTTCGAATCGTTGTAGTACTCGACTCCGCGCACGGTGGCCACATATTCCAGGCGGTGCTCGACCGCTTTGAATTCGCTCGACCGCGCGACGAATTTGCGCCGGCTCGATTCCCGCCAACATTCCCACGCAGACGCCCGCCAGCACGTTCTCCAGGTTGTGCGCGCCTTTCAGCGAGATCTCGCTGATCGGCATGATTTCACGCTCTGCCTTCGTGTCGCGCCAGATAACGCGCCCTCCGCTGACAAACGCTCCGCGCTCCACCTGCTTCAGACGGCTGAACCAATACACCTGAGCCTTGGTTTTGCGAGGCCATCGGCGACGCAGGGTGCGTTGTCGGCATTCAATACCGCGAAGTCGTCTGCCGTTTGATTCTCGAAAATGCGGGCCTTCGCGGCGGCATAGTTCTCAAACGTGTAGTGCCGGTCCAGATGATCGGGGGTGACGTTGAGGACAACCGCAATCTTCGGATGGAAGCTCTCGATGGTTTCCAGTTGGAAGCTACTGATCTCCAGCACAACCCAGGTGTCATCGGTGGAGGTCTCGACAAAGCTGATCGCCGGAGTGCCAATATTGCCCCCGACCAGCGCCTTGCGCCCGCCGGCGGCGATGATCTTTCCTGCCAGCGCCGTGGTTGTGGTCTTGCCGTTCGATCCGGTGATCGCCACGATCCTGCCTTTTAGATAGCGTGCCGCCAGCTCGACTTCGCCGATAACGGGAATTCCCAAGGCGCGCGCCTGCACCAATTGCGGAACATCGAAGGGCACGCCCGGGCTGATGACGATCAGGTCCTGATCGCGAAATGTCCGCTCGCCGTGCTGCCCGGTTTCGACGCTGATGCCATGGTCGAGCAGCAGCGGAATCTCCTGCGGCAGTTGCTCTTCCGTCTTGGCATCGGAAACCGCGACCCGCGCTCCGCGCTGCTCCAGAAACAGCGCGCTGGCCACGCCGGATTTGCCCAGCCCGACCACCAGTACGCGTTTGCCTTTGACGTCCATCACGGATTCCGCCCGGCCCATTGTGTCACGTTTTCCGTCGCCTACCGCAACTTCAAAGTGGTAAGAGCAAAGAGTGCAAACACCAGAGAGGCAATCCAGAAGCGCACGATCACCTTGGACTCGCTCCAACCCAACAGTTCGAAGTGATGGTGGATGGGCGCCATCTTGAAGATGCGCTTCCGGCGCAGCTTGTACGAGCCCACCTGCAGGATGACCGAGAGCGCCTCGATGACGAAGATGCCGCCAATGAAGGGCAGCAACAGCTCCTGCTTGATGATGACGGCCACCGTCCCGATCGCTCCGCCGAGGGCAAGCGATCCCACGTCTCCCATAAAGATCTCGGCGGGATGCGCGTTGTACCAGAGAAATCCGATCGCCGAACCGACCATGGAGCCGCAAAAGATGGTCACCTCGGACACCTGCGGCATTTTCGAAAGCTCAAGATAATCGGCAAAGACGGCGTGCCCGCTCACGTAGGTAAGCACGGTGAGCGCTCCGGCGGCGATGACGGTGCAGCCGATCGCAAGTCCATCCAGGCCGTCGGTAAGGTTGACAGCATTGCTGGAGCCGACAATAACCACCGCGACGAACGCGATAAACGGCAGAAACGCCAGCGGCGACAGATAGCCGTGGTGCAGGCGGCTGATCACGAGGTCCGGGCGGAAATGCTTCAAGAACGGAACAATCAGCCGCGTTGAGTACAAGCTGTGAGTTTCCAGCGCGCTCAAGGTGGCGCCAACCGCGAACGCAGCGAGGAACTGGTAGCCCAGCTTGGCGCGCGCCGTGAGACCCAGATTGCGCCGGTGCACAACCTTCAGATAATCGTCGGCGAATCCAATTGCACCGAATGTCACGGTCGCGATCACGGCAATCCACACGAAGCGGTTGCTCAAGTCGGCCCACAATAGAGTGGGGACGACCATGCCGACCACGATCAGCACTCCGCCCATGGTTGGAGTACCGGCTTTTTTCTGGTGCGCCTTCGGGCCGTCCTCGCGGATGTATTGGCCAATCTGGAATTCGCGCAGACGGCGAACCACCGCCGGTCCGATGATGAGACCAATGAACAGAGCAGTGAGGCTGGCGAAGGCGGTGCGGAAGGTCAAATAGCGGAAGATTCGGAACGGGCCGATGTGGAAGACGACGAAACCCTTCTGGTAGAGCAACCAATAGAGCAAGTTTCTTTCCGTTCTGAATCGTGAGTAAGACTCTTATTGCGCGGCAACCGAAGCGCGTTGCCCATCCAGACTTCAAGCGCGCGTTCAAGGCGCACGCCTCGCGATGCCTTTAGCAGAACCACGTCACCAGCCTTGATCTCCTGCCGCAGCCATTCGCCAGCGTCCTCCGGCCGCTCCACAAACTCCGCGCGCATTCCCGCTGCGGATGCGCCCTCGACCATGGCTTTTGCCAGTCCGCGCACCCCAAGCAGCACATCGATTCCACCGTTTGCCATGTGCCGGCCACAGTCACGATGCATGGCTTCAGCGGCGGGACCAAGTTCAAGCATTTCGCCGGCCACGACTATGCGGCGCTGCGCCGGCATCTGCGCCAGCGAACGAACCATACTGTCCAGCGCCTTAGGATTGGAATTGTAACAATCGTTGATGATGGTCGCGCCCGCGTAGCTGAGGATTTCTCCTCGCTTGTCACCAGCTGATAACGTGGCCAGCGATTCGGCGGCATCGCGCAGCGGAATTCCATACTGCAAGCCCACCGCAACGGCCGCGAGCGCGTTATAGATGTTGTGCTCGCCCAGCAAGGGCAGCGTCGCGGGCTCCTGGCGGCCATCCGTGATGATGTCGAAGGCGGAGCCCAGCGGCCCGCGCGATTCAATGTGCCGCGCAGACACATCGGCCGGCTTGTGGACACCAAACGTAATGACCGTCCCATGAAAGTCGCGGCCGAACTGCGAAACGTACTCATCGTCGGCATTCAGGACCGCGATCCCGCCGGCTGGAAGCGACTCAATCAGCTCATACTTGGCTCGCGCAATCGAGGCGATCGAATCGAAAAACTCGAGGTGAACCGGGGCGACCAGGGTCACCACGCCACAGTTAGGCTGTGCGAGTCTGGCCAATTCCGTAATCTCGCCCGCGTGCGACATACCCATCTCGATGACCGCCAGTTCGTGCTCCGGCTGCAGTTTCAGCAACTGCAAGGGCATGCCGAACTGGTTGTTCAAATTGCCCTGCGACTTGAGCACGCGATGCCGGGTCGCTAAGACGTGCGCGATCGCTTCCTTGGTCGTGGTCTTGCCCGCCGATCCGGTAACGGCAATCAGCGGCCTGCCCCAAAGCCTGCGTACGGCCGCTGCCCAAATGCTGTAGTGCGAGGAGCGGATCGTCGATCGCAAGCAATTTCGCCTTCGACGGATATCGAGCCAGTTGATCTTTGCGAACCACCGCGCCGACTGCGCCCTTGGCAAGCGCCGCCTCGACAAAATCGTGCCCGTCGAGCCGTTCGCCACGGACGGCGAAGAACAACTCACCCGGCTGCAAGGTGCGGGAATCGATGGAGTATCCGCAGGCAACGGCGTGAGGATCGAAGTCGCCGGTAGCCTGCATCAACTCGGCAGCGCGCGCGAGGGTCAGCTTCATGATTTTGCCGATTGCGCGGTCTCGAGGCACTTCGTAGCCCGCGGCCCGCAAGGCATTCCGCGCCACCTCGATATCGTCGAACGGCGCCGCACCTGCGCTGGTGACCTGGACCTTCTCGTGGCCCTTGCCGGCGATCAGCACGATGTCGCCCGGCCGTGCCTCGTTAATAGCCATATCGATAGCCTTGCGGCGATCAGGCTCCATCGAGTAGCGAACACCACTACGCTGCAGGCCCGGGAGAGCGTCATTCATGATGTCGAGCGGGTTCTCGCTTCGCGGATTGTCGCTGGTAAGCACCACGAAATCGCTGCCCTTCCCTGCCGCCTCGCCCATCAGAGGACGTTTGCTGCGGTCGCGATCGCCGCCGCATCCGAAAACCGTAATTACACGTCCACCCCCTCCACGTTGCGCAAGAAAGTCCCGCGCCACGGCAGTGAGATTGCGCAGCGCATCGTCGGTGTGCGCATAGTCCACGATGACCGTGAAGGGCTGGCCGGCATCCACGCGTTCAAAGCGACCCGCCACCCGCGCAAGTTGTTGGGCCGCTTCCGCTATCGCATCGGGCGCTACATTGCGCGCGTACGCTGCGGCAGAGGCAGCAATCAGGTTGTAAACATTCACTCGCCCCAGCAGTGGACTCCAGATGGGAATCTCTCCTCGCGGCGTCACCAGGTCGAACCTCACTCCCACGTTTTCAATGCGGAGGTCTTTGGCGTGAAAGTCGCCCGTATCGATTCCGTAGGTGATCAACTCCGTTTGCTTCTTGCAGAGCTTGAGCAGCCGTTGTCCGTATTCATCTTCGAGATTGATCACCGCAACCCTCGGGGGCTCGGTGCCTGACCCCTGAAAGAGAACTTCCTTTGAGGCAAAATATTCTTCCATGGTGTGGTGATAATCGAGGTGATCGCGGGTGAGGTTCGTGAACACCGCTACGTCGAACGGGACGCCGTAAACTCGCTGCTGCTCCAACGCGTGAGAGGACACTTCCATCGTCACCTCGGTGCAGCCGGCCTCAATTGCGCGTGCGAAGAGCTGGTTCAATTCCAGAGCCTCGGGAGTGGTGTGGGGCGCAGGCAGTACCTCATCGCCAATGCGATACTCCACTGTGCCCACCAGGGCGGCTTTGCGTCCGCTTGCGCGGAGCATGGCATGCAGCAGGAACGAGGTTGTGGTCTTGCCGTTGGTGCCCGTGATTCCCGTGATCGACAGCCGTTCGGCGGGACGGCCGTAGAAATTCGCACTCAGTCTCGCCAAGGCGCGCCTTCCATGCGTGACTTGCGCCCACGCAATCCCCGGCTTCGGCGGCAAAGCATCGCTTACCACCGCAACTGCGCCGGCCTGCAGCGCCGCATCAATGTAGCGGTTGCCGTCGGTGGTTTCACCACGCATGGCGACGAAACACCATCCCGGTTTCACCCGCCGGCTGTCGTAATCCAGACCTGCGATAAGGGGATCGCCTTGCTGCGCGAGATACTCGGCGCCATCCAGCAACTGGAGGAAGTTCATTTCTACCCGCATTATAGCTGCGCCTTAAGCCGCTCGCTCCAACCGCACACCGTGGTCAGTGGGCGAAGCGAACTGTGATCTTTTGCCCTGAGGGCAAGTGGCTGCCCGGCGCCGGCCATTGCTGGCGCGCCACGCCGCTGCCGATCACATTGATCTCGAATCCTGACTGCTGGGCGCTCTCCACGGCCGAACGCAACGGTTTGCCCAGGAAAGACGGCACCACAACTCCGCTGTCCACGTCGAGAACGACAGTGCCTTTTGCGGCTGCCGCCAGCTCCGCCTGGGTCGGCTGCGGAGGTGTCGCTTGCGCCAGCTCCGCTCCGGTTGGAGATTGTGCCGGCTGGACTGTAGCCGCTGACGCATCGGCACCCGAAGAACCAGAAGCCGCCGCTGGCGAATTCGGCTGCGGTTTTCCGTTGGTCGCCGCATCTGCGTCGGCCATCTGCAGGCCAGCACCCAGCCGGTCGGACGATTCGTCGGTCTCATCCTCGTCCTTCGCGGCGGCGCGCAACGTCTGTCGTTTCACGTCCACATCGTGGGGTACGTGCATGTATTCCAGCACCTGCTCGGCGATGCGCTTGAATACCGGAGCCGACACCTGCCCGCCCTGGTGCAATCCGATCGGCGAATCGAGAATGACCGCAATGGTCACCGCCGGGTTGTTCACCGGCGAGAAGCCAATGAACGACGCAACATACTTGGTCTTGGAGTATCCGCCCGTAGCGGGATCGACTTTCTGCGCAGTGCCGGTCTTGCCCGCCGAAGTATATCCGTTCAGGATCGCTCTTCTTGCCGTCCCGAACAGCACCACGCCTTCCATCATCTTCTTCATCTGAGCAGCGGTCAGCGAGGTCACGACCCGGTGCTGCTGCGCCGAATGAAAGACGACCGGCTGCGGAGCTCCGTCCGGCGGCAACTCGCCAGCCACGATGCGCGGAGGCGTATAAACACCGTCGTTGGCGATGGTTGAGATCATCGAGATGACCTGGATTGGGCTGACGCCGATCTCCTGTCCCATGGAGATGGCGCCGATCGACACCTTCGACCACCGGTTCACCGGCTTGGTCAGCCCGCGGGTTTCGCCCGGCAGCTCAATTCCGGTCTGAGCGCCAAATCCGAAGTCCCGGATGTAATGGTAGAGCCGTTCCTCGCCGACCCGCATACCAACCTTGATAGCGGCCACGTCGCTGGAGTGCGCCAACGCCTCGGCGATCGTGATCACTCCCAGGCTCTCGTGGTCGCGAATTTTCATGCCGAAGACGTCGATCGAGCCGTGCTGGCAGTCGATTGGATCCTCCGGTTTCGCCAGGTGCTGATCGAAGGCCGCCGAATAGGTCACGATCTTGAACACCGAGCCGGGCTCATACACGTCGCTTACGGCGCGGTTCTTCAACGATTCCTGGGGGACGTTGTTGAACACGTTGGGATTGAAAGTAGGCCGATTCGCCAGAGCCAGGATCTCGCCGGTGCGCGGGTTCTGGACGATCACCGTCCCGGCAATCGCCTTCGTATCTTCCATGCCGCGCTGCAGCTCGCGCTCGGCGATGTACTGGATGGTCTGGTCAATGGTCAGGACCAGGTTCCGGCCGGGGTCGGGCGGCTTGTCCACGCGGCCAAACCACTTGCGGCGCGCGTCAACCGAGATCAATTCCTTGCCGGGAATACCACGCAAATCGTCATCGAAGACGCGTTCCAGGCCGCCCAGACCTTCGTCATCCATGCCGACGTAGCCGAGGACTTGCGCCGCCAGTTCGCGGTCGGGATAGAAGCGCTTGGGCTCCTTGCGGAAGTAAATGCCTCGCAGATTCAGCTCGCGAATGCGATCGCTGGTTTCACCATCCACTTTGCGGGCGATATAGGCGAAGTTGCGCGAAGATTGGATCCGCGCCACGATCTCCTGCGGATCGAGATTCAGCACCTTGCCTAGAATGGCGGCCGTGGTCTCCGGATCGTGGACTTCGCTGGGCACGGCAAACACGGAATCGACGTCGATCGACATCGCCAGCGGATGGCCGTAGCGGTCGAAGATGTTGCCCCGGCGCGGTTCGACCGGGATGGTACGGTTTTGCTGGCGATGGGCAAGCTGCGCAAAAAATCCGTACTTGACGATCTGCAGCCGCACCAGTCGAAAACAGATCGCGAAGATCCATAGGGAAAGCAGCGCGGCAAGGATATAGAGCCTTCGACTGGGCGTCTTGGGTGCGCCTGCCCGCATTCCCGGTTTTCTCCGTTTCTTAGGGGTGCCCGCTTACATGGAGAAGGCGGTCCGTTTGGCGGACCGCCGCTGGAATTCCTGACCCAGGTTAAGCCTGCCGATACAAAGCTACGGCTGGGGCGAAACCACCGTGATTCTGCTCGCTTGGGCCAGCACCGGTGTGGAAGGGTCCGTGGCGGGGTCCATCGATTGCCATTGCCCGTCAACCGGCCGCTGCATGCCCATTTGCATGGCCAGGCGCTCGATCCGAGCCAAGTCCTTCAACGATGCCGCTTCCAGGTTCAGCGCGCGGTTCGATTCCACGATCGTGTCCCGCTGCGCCTTCAATTGCTCGATATGGTAGCCGTACTCGATGGCGCTGAAGTGCTGCCATAGGTAGACCATCACAAACAGGAAGAACACGCTCAAGGTGATGCCAAACGAGATCATCTCGCGGCGGCGCTTCGGGTCACCGACCCTTGCCACCCGCGAGTTATCGATGCGCTTGGCGAAGTGGATCTCGGGCGTGCCGATGAAGACGCCGCGCGGCTGCGCCGCTGCGGCCTGATCGCTCCACTCAACAGCTTCTGCCATGGTTGGGAAAAGAACTCCGGCTGCCATCGCTTTCTCCTGCCGGAAGGCCTCATTTCTTGCCTTTGCCCGGCGTCAATCTTTCAAGCACACGAACCGAATTTCCAGGTCTCAGAAGTTATTCACATTCTTCACAGCTTTTTCCGCAGCTTCCTTAGCTGCGCGAATCAGACTCGCAACCGCTTCCTGCCCCTTTGCGCCAAGACTCAAGTCCGCTCCGCCGCTCGCATTTTCGCGCTTCGCGACCGCGGATTGCGATGCATCTCTTCCTCGTCCGCCGTCACCGGTTTCTTCGTCAGCACACGATACAAACCGTCGCGCGCTCCATCGCGCAGCGCATCTTTCACAATGCGATCTTCCAGCGAGTGGAAGCTGATGATCACCAGCCTGCCGCCCGGCCTTAGCACCTGCGGCGCCGCGCCGGTACTCAGCAGCGCCCGCAGGTCGTCGAGTTCACGGTTGACCAGAATTCGGAGAGCCTGGAAAGTCCGCGTCGCCGGATGAATGCGCCGTTCAGCCTGGTTCATTGGCCGGGCCGCGGCCGAGATCACATCCGCTAGTTGTGCGGTTGTCTTGATCGGCCGCGCCCGAACAATGGCTCTGGCGATTCTC
This sequence comes from uncultured Acidobacteriaceae bacterium, assembly GCA_963735855.1. GTDB lineage: Bacteria > Acidobacteriota > Terriglobia > Terriglobales > Acidobacteriaceae > Bog-257. The sequence continues at coordinate 137,341 of CAVTMW010000013.1, read as the reverse complement.
CGCGACCTCCTTTCCTCACCGAATTCGTAAATCGCATCGGCCAGCTCGCGCTCGTCGAAGCGGTTTACCACTTGTTCGGCAGTCAGCCCGGAGTGCGGATTCATCCGCATGTCCAACGGGCCTTCTGCCTGAAAACTGAAGCCACGCGCGGCATCCTCCAATTGCATGGAACTGACGCCCAGGTCGGCGAGCAACCCATCCGCAGTTGCCGGCGCCACATGCTCGGCCACCTCGGCGAAGGAGGCATGTACCAACTCAATCGTTGGCCAATCACCGGCCAGTTCCGAAGGAGGGTTACTTCAGCCGTTCGCGTGCCCGTTCCAGCGCTGCCGGGTCCTTATCGAAGCCAATCAAACGACCCTGCTGCGCCCAGGCGTCTTGCGATTTCCCAACTGTGTCCGCCTAAGCCCAGGGTTGCGTCGATATAGGTCCCGCCGCGCCGTACGGCCAGGAATTCGATCGCTGGTTTTAAAAGAACTGCCACATGGCCAAACGTCCCGCTTCTGCCATGTGCGCCCCCAGGGGCGCTGTTCGCTTCTGCAAACCCGTTGTCCACTCACTCCCATTCCGTCGCGAATGGAACCCGAAACCCGACTCTTGCTAGATCCCCAAACGGTCCAGTTCTTGCTCATCGTCCGAAGTGAGCGGCTCCTGCACTTCTTTGCGCAGCGTTTCTGCGTTCTGAACTTCCAGAAACTTCACTCGCCCGCCAACCGCCACTTCGCCCTTCAGTTCCGCCGATTCGCGCAGGATGGAAGGCAACAGCAGACGGCCTTGCCCATCCATCTCCACCGACTGGCCGTAGTAGCTGGTGCGCTTCAGCAAGCGCTGTTTCGATTTGTTGAAGGTGGATACCGTGCTCAACTTGCGCTCGATCTCCTCCCACTCCTGGAGGGGATATACTTTGGCACTCTTGCCATCCCAGCTGGTGATGTAGAATTGCGCGCTGTAGTTCTCGTCGATCAGGCGCTTGAACTCCGCCGGCACCTTGAGGCGCCCTTTTTCGTCGAGCCGGGTTAAATGCGTGCCGCGAAACATAACATTGCCCTGTGGCTCTTGCACCGGAGGTGAACATTACTGGCCCCAAATCACGGCTGCGAACCGAGAGCAGCGCATTCTTGGCCGATAACGCCATTTCGAGCCACTTACTCCCACAGAGCCTGAGGGATGACCCACAATCTACCACTTCTTACCACTTCCATTGGAGGTATCCTACTCCTAAACCATTGCGTGTCAAGAGGAAATTGCGGTTTTTTTGAGGGCTCCGGTTCAAAGGCTTTCCAACACAAGTGCTAGTAGTCCCTGGGTCTCCGCCACACAAGAAGTTGCGTTTACTCCGAGGGTTCCACCCCGGCCAAGGCCAGGAAAACACAGGCACAAAAACATGAGTCAGCGGTTTGAAGCCGAACAATGGGTCGCAGCACCGCTGGGGGATGTCTTTGCATTCTTCGCCGATCCACGGAATCTGCCGCGCATCATGCCGCCCAAACAGGGCGCGATGATAGTGAAGTTGAACCTGGTTACGCCGCGCCTTCTTGCCGATCAAAACCCTGCCGCCGGGCGCATGGCTGGCGCCGGGACCGAGATTGTCTTCAAGTTCCGCGCCATTCCGTACCTGCCCATGCATGAGAAGTGGATTGCGCGAATCACCGCATTTTCGCTGAACGAGTCCTTCACAGACGTCCAACAGCAAGGGCCGTTTCGCCGCTGGGAGCACACTCACTCCTTTGCCGCGAAGACGAGCCATGGCCGGGAAGGCACGCTCATCAGCGATGTCGTGGAGTACGAAGTTGGTTTTGGTGTGATCGGACGGATGCTGGAGAGTTTGATGTTTCAGCGCATGCTGCGGACGACGTTTGAGTATCGCAAGAAGGCGCTGGAGAAGATCTTTGCACCATCGCTGTGAGGCCGCCGGAGTCGATCTACTCTCTTCCATCCCTGTGCCTCCGCGGCGAAATGCCTTATGCTTCGCAGATGGACGTTTTCGCGCTTACTCGCAAGCTGATTGACATCGAGTCCACCACGGGACAGGAAAGCGCTGTCGGGAGCGCGCTCGCCGCCGAATTGAGCACTCTTGGCTACAACGTCGAGCGGATGCCAGTTGAAGGAGACCGGTTCAACGTATGGGCGACTCATCCTCAGCATCCCCGACCTGAGCTGGTACTTTCCACGCACATGGATACAGTGCCGCCGTTCATTGCTTCATCGGAAACCGCCGATCGCATCTATGGCCGCGGATCGTGTGACGCCAAGGGCATCATCGTGGCCCAGATCGCCGCCGCCGAAAAGCTCGACGTCGCAAGGCATTCACGTCGGACTGCTCTTCCTTGTCGGCGAGGAGCGCGACAGTCAAGGTGCGCAGATCGCAAACCAGCAGCCGCGCGGAGCTGAAGTTCCTCATCAACGGAGAGCCAACGGAGAACAAACTGGCGGTCGCGTCGAAGGGCACGCTGCGTGTCGAGCTTGTGGCGCGCGGCAAGATGGCGCACTCGGCATATCCCGAACTGGGCGAGTCGGCCATCGAGAAGCTGCTCGATGCGCTGGAAAACATCCGAAAACTCAAGCTGCCAACGAATCCGAAGGCCGGTCCGTGCACCATGAACGTTGGCGTGATCGAGGGAGGACGCGCGCCCAATGTCATTCCCGACTACGCGTGCGCGCATCTGCTCTTTCGCCTGGTCGGCCCGGCACAAGAATTACGCCGGCAGATCACGTCAGCCGCCGATGGTAAGGCTGAAGCGCGATTCAAACTGGAAATACCGTATATGGAATTCGCGACCGTGCCGGGGATCGAGACCATGATCGCGGCCTTCACAACCGACATTCCTGCGCTCACAGCATGGGGACAGCCTCTGCTGATCGGCCCAGGCTCGATTCACGTCGCGCACACGGAGGGCGAGTACATCGAGAAGCGGCAATTGCTGGAGGCGATTGACCTGTACGCGAAGATCGCACGTGACTTGCTGGGACCGAAAACCTAAACCTTGGAAGCACCGCCGATGATCTCAAACTTCCCGCTATCGGGAGTCGGCCGCCCAGATCGAGCCATCACCGATGTCGTAAACCCAGCCGCGAATGTCCACCTCGCCGCTGTTTATACGCGAATGGACGCTGGGGTGGGTTTTCAGGTTTTCAACCTGCGACAAGACGTTGTACTCCGTAAGCAGGCGCAATTTCTCCTCTTCTGTCGCGTCCCGCATGATCCCGCATTACGCGGTGTCGAGGTTCGGAGGCGCATCGCATCCAGTCCTGGACGGCCGGGAGACCCTGGACATTTTCGGAGTGCAACAGGCCTTGCATCACGCCGCAGTCGGTGTGCCCACAGACGATGACCAGCGGCACCTTTAGCACCAGCATGGCGTATTCAACGCTTGCTGAAACGCCACCGATAAATTCGCTGTAAGGCGGCACCAGATTTCCGGGATTGCGGACGGTAAACGAGATCGCCGGGGCCGGTCTGCGTGAACAGATTGGGAACGACCCTTGAATCGGCGCAGGTGATGAACAAGGCGATGGGCTCCTGTTTGCGTTTCAGGCTCTCGAACATCGCGCGTTGCGCAGGATACACATCGCTGCGAAATGTGGCCACTCCCGTCAGGATTCTTGCCAAAGCTTCTTGACTCTTCACTGCCAGCTCCATCATCCAATAAAGCGATTTTCGAAGTATCGCCTGCGACCCGAATCGGACAACGAATAGTGTACTGGCTCGGCGTCGATGTATGGGTTGGTTACAGACGGAGGAACGATACTGCTATAGGCCACCGTAGATGTGTTCACGGGACCACGCGCGCGAGCCGACAAGGATCTTTAGTTCCTCGAAGCTCAGTTGCGAGCTTAGGCGAGGCCAACAGCTATTCCAGCGAGGGCATCGCCCTCGCTCATCTTGGGCTCCGATCAAGTGCGTTAGCATAAAACGCAGCACCATTCTTCCCTGCTAGACTGACGTTGATGTCTGAGACAACCAACCTGCTGGCAGAGGCTTCCTCTGCCTACCTGCGCTCGGCCATGCACCAGCCCATCCAATGGCATGAGTGGGGCGAAGAGGCCTTCGCCAAGGCGCAACGCGAGAACAAGCCCATTCTGCTCGATATTGGCGCCGTCTGGTGCCACTGGTGCCACGTCATGGACCGCGAGTCCTATGAGAGCGCCGAGACCGCTGACATCATCAACCAGCAATTCATCGCGGTGAAGGTCGACCGCGACGAACGTCCCGACGTCGACAGCCGATACCAGCTCGCGGTATCGGCCATTGCCGGCACCGGTGGATGGCCGCTGACTGTGTTTCTCACGCCGGATGGCCGTCCATTCTATGGCGGCACCTATTTTCCGCCCGACGATCGCTGGGGGCGCCCCAGCTTCAAGAAGATCCTGCTGGCCATTGCCGATGCCTATCGCGAGCGCCGTGATGAGGTCCTGAAGTCGGCGGATGAAGCCATGAACATGCTGGCGAGCGCCGAAGGGTTTGCCGGCCGGCAGGCCGACTTCTCGCCCCGTATCGTCGGCGTGATGGTGCAGTCGGCGCTACCCATCTTCGACGAAAAGAACGGCGGCTTCGGCAGCGCGCCCAAGTTTCCCCATCCTGCAGCCCTCGATCTGCTGATGGACTGGTACGTTCGCACCCGGGAAGAGCGGGTTGGTACCGTCATTACTACCACGCTGACGCGAATGGCGCAGGGCGGCGTGTACGACCAGCTCGCCGGTGGCTTCCATCGCTACTCGGTCGACGAGCGCTGGATCGTGCCGCACTTCGAGAAGATGTCGTACGACAACTCGGAGCTGCTGAAGAACTACGTCCACGGCTATCAGGTGTTCGGCTACGAGTTTTACGCCCACGTCGCGCGCGACATTGTCCGCTGGATGGACGAGTGGCTAAGCGACCGCGAGCACGGCGGCTTCTACGCCTCGCAGGATGCCGACATCAACCTCGACGATGACGGCGATTACTTTACCTGGACCGTGCCAGAAGCGAAGGCCGTTTTGAGTGACGACGAATTTCAGGCTGCTTCCCTGCACTACGACATCAAAGAAGTCGGCGAGATGCAGCACGACCCGGCCAAGAACGTGCTGTGGGTGAGCGCGCTGCCGGAAGAGATCGCCTCGCGCATGGGCATGGACGTTTCCAAAGTCCTGGACTTGCTGGCCTCAGCGAAGACAAAGCTGTACGCCGCCCGTCTGCAGCGACCGACGCCGTTCGTCGACAAGACCATCTATGTGAATTGGAATGCGATGTGCGTTTCTGCCTACCTGCAAGCGGCACAGGTGCTTGAACTCGAAGACGCGCGTAAGTTCGCGCTGCGCTCGCTGGACCGCATCCTGGCAGAAGCGTGGGACCCGGAGCGCGGGCTGTCTCATGTCATCGCCTATGCCGACGCGAAGGCCGAGAAACGCTTCGTTCGCGGCTTGCTCGATGATTACGCATTTACGGCGCTGGCCTGTCTCGACGCCTTTGAAGTCACCGGCGACATCAGCTACTTCAAATTTGCGGCAGCAGATCGCCGACGACATGATTCGCAGATTTGGCGATCCCACCTCTGGCGGCTTCTTCGATACCGAAGCCTCGCTGGAAGAAAAGCTGAAGCTGGGCGCCCTGTCGGCGCGGCGCAAGCCCTTTCAAGATGCACCCACTCCGGCGGGCAATCCCAGCGCTGCTATTGCGCTGCTGCGGCTGCATGCCTACACCGGCGACGCGAAATATCGCGACAAGGCTGAGGACACGCTCGAGGTCTTCGCCGGCGCGGCGGAGCAGTTCGGAATTTATGCCGGGACCTATGGCATCGCCGCAACCTGGATGTCGAAGCCGCACACGCAGGTGGTTGTTGTGGGCGAGGACGCAAAGGCACAGGAACTACTGAAGGCCGCCATCGCGCCCTTCGCCGTGAACAAGTCGGTGGTCCATTTGACCGACAGCGAAGCCGTGGGCCGAAACCTTCCACCCGTGCTGGCGGAGACCATCCCCAACCTTCCAGCGCTGAAAGAACAACAAGTCCATTGCCGTTGTTTGCACGGATTTCGCTTGCCAGCCGCCGGTGGAGAATCCAGAACAGTTGTCGGCATTACTACGGGAAGCAGTCCCCGCCAAATAAGGCTTCGTTGGAAGTTGCCGATAATACCAGCAGCGGTGACAGCCCGCAGGCAAGCCGCGGGCGATACACGCAAAACCGGATGCACACGGGCGATGAGAACCTGCATCGCCCGTTCTTACAAGATCACTACTGAGTTGCTCTAGCGCCAGGTGGAGCACGCCTTGCAGGCGTGCATAAAAACCGGGCTCTACGCGCTCGCGCTTTAGCGCCTGAGGTAAATGTTCTTGCCATTACCTCAGCGGCTGAAGCCGGAATCATGGCAGTTTGTTGATGCACCGCTGAAGAGGCTGTTACGAAACTCGGTTCAAGTTCACAACAGTGGAACAGAAGTTGCAAAATCAGAGTGCCGTAGGCACGCAATAATCTAGCCCAGTACGCAGCCGAAGGCGGAGTGCTGGGTCGAGTGGGAGCCTTGATCCGAGTCCCGTAGGGACGACAGGGTTTCGTAGCAGGCTTTAAAGCGGCGCTCCACCGGATTAATCGGAATTTGCTCTAATAGGCTTCGTCCAGTAACTCGACCACATGGGCCACGCGCGCATTCAAGCCTTTGCGCTTGATTCCGGCGGCGAACTGCAACATGCATCCCACATTCGCCGTCGCGATAATCTCCGGGCGCACGCTGGCCACGTATTCCATCTTCTCGTCGAGAATCTTCATGGAAAGTTCGTTCTGCACGACGTTGTAAACCCCGGCGCTGCCGCAACAGGTATCCGGTCGCGGCATTTCGACCAGATCCGCGCCAATCGCCTTCAACAGCTCGCGCGGCGCCTTGCGTACGCCCTGGGCGTGCGCCAGGTGACATGGATCGGCGTAGGTCACGCGCTGCGTCAACTTGCGCTTCGGCTCGATCAGCCCAACTTCGGCGAGATACTCGGTGATGTCGCGCACCTTGGCGACGAATTGCTTCGCGCGCTCGGCATACTCGGGATCATGTTCCAGTAACCCGGCATACTCCTTCATCACCGAGCCGCAACCGGCGGCGTTGCTCACGATGGCGTCGAACTCCGGGCTGAGCATGGCGTCAACGTTGCCTCGGGCCTGCACGCGTGCCATGTCCAGAAATCCGGCGTGCACGTGCAGCGCTCCACAGCAACTCTGACTGCGTGGGATATGGACTTCGATGCCGTTCCTGGTCAGCACCCGAATCGTGGCCCGGTTCAATTCCGCAAACGCCACACTGCCGATGCAGCCGATGAGCAGCGCCACGCGCCCGCGGCGAGTGCCTTCGGCCGGATAGACCGCGCCAAGATCGCGGAACGAGAAGTCACTTTCGATGCGCGGCGAAAGAGCGTCCAGTTCGGCGACGCCCAGGAGCCTTCAGAAGGCCGCTGCGCCGTGCCAGGTTCTGCAAGCCGGAGCGCTGATAGAAGCGCACAAACTTCGCATGTCTCGCCAGACGGCGGAACGACGGCAGGATCTGCGCGTAGAAATGTGTGCGAATCGCGCGCTGCAGCCATGGCCGATGGTAGTGCTCCACGATCTGCGAGCGCGCCCGCTCCAGCAGGCTTCCGTAGGGCACGCCCGAGGGACAGGCTGTCTGGCAATTCAGGCAGCCAAGGCAGCGGTCGATGTGGGTGACGAACGACTCGCCCAGCGCCAGCCTGCCCTCGTCCACCTGCACCATCTGATAAATGCGGCCGCGCGGCGAATCCATCTCAGTGCCCAGCGCGCGATAGGTCGGACACTGGTCCAGGCACAAGCCCGCAGTGGACGCACTTGGAGTACAGGTCCCAGGTGGGCTTCTCGCCGGGCAGGAAGTTCGAGACTGGCTTCTCCGCAACTGGGGCTGCTGTGCTCAGAACAGAAACCTCCCGCGGTTCAGAATGTCCTTCGGATCGAGCGCCAGCTTCACCGCGCGCATGCTGTCCAATCGTGGGTGCGGCCCCAGTCGAGATCCTGGTGTCGCACTTCCGCTGGACAACGCAGACTGCCATGCTGACGTCGCGTGGCAACGTTGCGCAGCAACTCCGAAGCGTCTCGCGAGTCGACGAATTCACCAGGCAGCTCCGGAGCCTCTTCGGCCACACCGTAGCCAGCAGATGCCCTACTCCGACGCGCCCAACCGTCGCGCAACACCGAATGCCTGTTGCCCGAATTCGTGCAATGCGCTGGCCAGCCGCATCTACGTCACGCGATGGACGTCGGCCGGAGGTAGCGTCATTGAGAATCAGCCACGTGAGGCCGGATGCCGCTCCTGCGGCGAGGTGCGGAAATCCGACACGGCCGCCAGAACTCGTGCTTCGTCTCGCCCTTCGACTTCACTGAAACCGCAGATCCCAACTCCGCACGGTAGCGGGCCAGTACTGCATCGCTTCCGGCTGCGCGCAGACACAATGACCACGGCCGCCGAGTCGGAACCATCTTCCTGCCCGATGCAGTCGTCCGTGCCTCCGGCGAAACCAGTTCCAGGCAAATGGGTGATCAAGCGGAGAACGCAGCACTCGATCGCGAAATGCGATCGCCTCTTCCAGCGGATGGCAAACTCCGCACACGAACGTCCGCGTCTGCCGCGGTGCGGGAAACAGCTTGAAGCTGGCGCTGGTGATAATCCCCAGTGTTCCCTAGCTTCCGATAAGCAGCTTCATCATGTCGTAGCCGGCAACGTTCTTCACCACGCGCCCGCCGCCTTTGGCTTTGCGCGCGTCGCCGGTAACGAATCTCACGCCGATGCAGTAATCGCGCAGGCCACCGTAGCCGTGGCGATGCGGGCCATACGAGTCCCGTCGCCAGCAGTCCACCGACGGTGCATCGTTCGGGCTAAGGCGGATCGGCTGCAAAGAACAGATTGTCGCGCAGCAACCTTGGAAGACAATTGCGCAACCGTGCAACCCGCTCCGATACCAATGGTGAGATCGCCCGGATCGTAATGTTCCACTTCGGTGAGGCGCGTTGTGTACAGCAGCACATCCGCTCTGGGCTGGCAGACTTGCCGACTGTTGCTGCGTGAAACCTCCGGCGGGAACCACATCCAGCCCATGTTCGTTGGCGAAGTCGCAGGATAGCCGACGACTTCATCCGCCGAACCTGGCGTGACCGCGACTGCAGGAGCAGATCGCCGAGAATTCGCGATGGCGCAGCTCGCCCGGATCTTCGACCACGTACTGATCCCCGCAGATGGCGCGCAGTTCGCCTGCCAGGCGGCTGGCTGTCGTCGCGGTGCTCACATTCCCTCCTGCGCCAGCACCGGATTGCGCGCGGGCCCGGAGATCTCGCGGCACATCCGCGGCGTGGGAAACAGCTTCTCAGGATTCAGCACGTTGTCACCGTTGAACGCATTGCGCAGGCTGACCATGACGTCGAGGTCCTGCTCGGTGAACAGCACCGGCATCAGGTCGCGCTTTTCCATCCCCACACCGTGTTCGCCGGTGATCGAGCCGCCGACGGCAATGCAATACTCCAAGATGTCTTTGCTGGCGGCGAGGGCGCGCTCAAGCTGATCGGGAAAGCGGATGTCGAACAGGATCAGAGGATGCAGGTTTCCGTCTCCCGCATGGAAGATGTTGCCGATGATCAAGTCCGTACTTCTTAGAGACATTCTCAATGTGCCGCAGCGTCGCTGGAATCTTGCTGCGCGGCACCACTCCGTCCTGCGTGTAATACGACGGACTGACACGCCCCAGCGCGCCAAACGCGGTCTTGCGCCCCTTCCACAGCAAGGCACGCTCCTCTTCGGTCTTGGCGCGGCGCACCTCACGCGCTTTCTGCTGCAAACACACCTCGCGAACCGCTTCCGCCTGCTCTTCCACCGCCTCGCGCAACCCGTCGAGCTCAATCAGCAGCACGGCCCCGGCGTCCAGTGGATATCCAGCGTGGCAGTAGGCCTCGATGGTGCGCAGCGTCCAACCATCCAGCATTTCAAGCGCGGCAGGAGTAATGCCTGCTGCGGTGATCGCGGACACTGTCTGCGCAGCATCGTCCACCGACTCGAAAATCCCCAGCAGCGTCGCCACCTTCTCCGGCTTGCGCAGCAGCTTGACCGTGATCGCCGTGGCGATACCGATCGTCCCTTCCGAGCCGACAAAGAATCCGGTCATGTCGTAGCCGTAGGATTCCGCAGCCTTGCCGCCGAAGTGCACGATTTCGCCGCTGGGCAGCACCACCTCGACTCCGGTCACGTGATTCACCGTGACCCCGTACATCAGGGTGTGCGGTCCGCCGGAATTCTCGGCGACGTTGCCGCCGATCGTGCATGCCTTCTGGCTGGAGGGATCGGGCGCAAAGTACAGCCCGAGGTGCGACACATGCTCCGAGAGCTGCAGATTGACCACGCCGGGCTGCACCACCGCACGCTGGTTCTCGACATCAACTTCGAGAATGCGGTTCATGCGCGAGAACGCGATGACAATGCCGCCCTCCTGCGAGATCGCGCCGCCACTCAGTCCGGTGCCTGCGCCGCGCGCCACCACCGGCATGTGCACCGACGAGGCCAGGCGCATGATCTGCGATACCTGCTCAGTTGTCTGGGGAAAAACCACTGCGCCGGGCGTGCTCTTGCGAATGCCGGCGTCGTACTCGTACAGCATGAGGTCTTCTGGACGGTCAAGGACGGCGTCGCGTCCGGCGATCTTCCGGAGATGCTCCACGACCTGAGGCAGGGACATAGGAGCAGCTACCAACGCCGTGAGCAATTATAGTCCGCTTGAGGAAATCGGCATTCAGGAACACCAAAGACGGGACAGAGACGTGACGGTCACGCAAGGTTCCGGGCTCGGCTTCCCTCACGTCTCTGCTGTGGGGTCTGGGCTGCTGCCAAATCAAAGAGCAACCTGTATGCCAAAGTGGGACTCCGCTCCGAGAACTTGCCAGACAAACGTGGATAAAGGCTTAGCGAAACTGACGACGTTTGGCAGGCAGCAGGCATTATCGCTGGCGCTATCCGAATGGATAGCGCGTCTATCTGTCCAGTTAGTAAAGCCGAATCGTGAGCACTGGGAACTCGACTTGCCCACGGTTCACCACACCCTGCACGCGGGCTCGCGCACCATCGACTGGCCTGCCTTGCAACCAAATGCCTGCTGGAAGGCCGCCGAGTTCTGCACGGCGCCGTTCACGCGCCAGCGTCCCGGCGAGTGTGGATCGGTGATCGCCAGCACCCGCGCCTGCTGGTCGGTTACGTTCTGACACCAGATCTGGCCGTAAGCGAGGAAGAAACGCTGCTGCGGCGTATATCCGTCGATGGGCTTGACTGGTGTATTGCCGAGGATGTTCATCAGCGCCATGTACGCCAGCTTGAGACCGCCATTGTCCGCCGTGTTCTCGCCCAACGTGAGCCGACCATTCAGGTGCACTTCACCTTTGTCGTCCTTCACGGCAACGAAGCTCGAATACTCGTCAGCCGTGCAGGTGGCGCGCTCTTCGAAGGCCTTGCCGTCCTCCGGAGTCCACCAGTCCTTGAGATTTCCCTGGGCGTCGTACTTGCGCCCCTGGTCGTCGAAGCCGTGGGTCAGCTCATGTCCGATCACCACGCCAATGGCGCCATAGTTCACCGCATCGTCCATATCGCTGCCGTAGAACGGAGGTTGCAGGATTCCGGCCGGGAAGTTGATGTCGTTCATCGGCGGACGATAATAGGCGTTCACCGTCGGCGGGGTCATGCCCCAGTCTTTGCGGTCGGTCGGCTTCTGGATCTTGTTGTATTGGCGTTTCACCTCGAACGCCGCAGCGCGTGTGTGGTTACCCGCATAGTCATCACGCGCCACCACTACGGTGCTGTAATCGCGCCATTTGTCAGGATAACCAACGTTATTCACGATGGCCTGCAGCTTTCCGTAAGCCTGCTGCTTCGTCGTGTCGGACATCCAGGTCAATTGCCCGATGTCGGTGTGCATAGCCTGCTCGATGGCTTGTACCATCTTGACCGTGCGGGCCTTGTTGTCGGGTCCGAAGACCTTGTCAACGTAGAGTTCGCCCAGCGCCATGCCCAGGCCGCGGTCCGTGGCGCGCACACAGCGCTTCCATCGGGGTTCGATCTCTTTCTGACCAGCCATGTATTTGCGGCTGAATTCGAAGTCTTCGTCCACAAATGCCTTCGACAGCGTAGGAGCGTAAGTGTCAAGCGTGCGCCAGCGCAGATAGGTCTTCCAGTCGTCGAGAGATATCGCGCTGAGTTGCTCATTCACCGCCTTGAAGAAGTCGGGATTGCCCACGTTCAGGCTGGCGAACTTGGGAGAACCATTATCAGAGAAATACTGAATCAGCTCAAAGTTGGGAGCGGCGGCAGCAATCTCCGTAGCCTGCATCATGTGGTCGCGCTTCCTGGGGTCGCGCCGCTCGGTGCGGTCCATCGCGGCCTTCGCCAGTCCGGTTTCCACGGCCAGCACGGTCTTGGCCTCGGCGGCGGCAACGTCAGGTTTGTCTCCCGCAAGCTCGAACATCTTCTGCACGTGTTCCTGATATTTCTGGCGGGTCTCGACCGACTTGGCGTCGTCCTTGAGGTAGTAATCGCGGTCCGGGAGTGTAATGCCTCCCTGGTCAAGGTTCGCAATGGTGAGGGTGGAATCGTGCATGTCGGGCATGGGATAAAAGCTGAACAGCGCCGAAATGCCATTGCGGTGCATGTTTGCCACCTGCGGAATAAGCTCCTGCTTCGACTTGATGGCCGTTATCCGCTCCATTTCGGGCTGCAGCGGCGCGGTGCCCTTTTTCTCGATGGCAGTTTCATCCATGCAGGCCGCGTAATAGTCGCCAACCTTCTTCTCGATGGCACTGTGGTCGCCCGTCCCCTCAGCCTTTCGCCAAGATGTCGCGCAGGACATACAGGTTATATTCGTCCAAGGCATTGAAGCGGCCCCACCGCGACTTGTCGGCGGGGATGGGATTGTTCTTCATCCAGTTGCCGCAGGAGTACTGATAGAAATCCACGCAGGGATCGGCGCTCTTGTCCATGGCCGTCAGATCGAAGCCGGGCATCTGCTTGGGAAATTCGGAAGAGGACGAAGAATCAGAAGGTGCCGTCTGCGCCACCGAGAGAACGGCGGCAAGCAACAGCGGAAGAAGACACAGAGTTCGAATGCGCATTTTTACCTCGCAGGGAAGACGTTGCCAGGAAAGTCAGACTGGGACGATTGGCAAGTGAGCCGGAACAAAGTACGCCTGTCCTTAGAACAGTTTTAGATGGATGGTCAGGTATGTCTTGGGGTCCTTACGAACGGCCGCGATCAGGTTCCGCGTCTCCACCAGCAACTGGTCGGCATTGTTGTAGAGCGAAGGATCCACCAGGAACTTACCCGCGGTCCCTTCGCCTTTGTCGAGCCGGTCGGCGATGTTGTTTAACCGCGTGATCGTGTTGTCGATCTTCTTGGCCAGCGCTTCGTCCTTAGCCAGCCTGCCGAGTGTGCCTTTGCCGGAATTGACGTCAGCCAATCAATTGGTTGGCCTCAGCAGTGGCCTTGTTGGCGTTGTCATACAGCGAAGGGTCCTTTCAGGAATTTGCCGATGGTTCCTTTGCCGCTATTGATTTCGTCGATGATCTTGTTCACGTTGTCGATGGCCGCGTTTGCCTTGTCGTAGAGCTCATTGCTGTTGAGAAGCTTGCCGATGGTCCCATTTGGGGAGTTGACCTGGCCCACGACCTCCTGTAACTGGGTCAGCATGTCGTTGGCGCGGTTGAACAGCGACGGATCGTAAATCACCTTGCCAATGGAGCCTTGTCCGCTCTGGATGTAGGAAAGAATGTTATCCAGTCGTTTGACCAGGGTGTCCACGTTTTGCAGCGTGCCCTGGCTGGCCCGCACCACATCCTGCAACTGGGGCACGTCTTTGGTGGGCAGCTCATCGCCAGTCTGTATGGGGCCGCCCTTGGCCTCGCGACAATCCAGGTCCACGAAGACCTCGCCCAGAACGCCGGCCGTGGTCAGTTGCGCCTGACAGCCTTTGTTCATCGTGTCTTCGTACCGGGTCGTGATCTTCATTACTATTTCTACCGGCGCCAGTATCCGCTTGGGATCGGAAACCACACGAACCCCTGTCACGTTCCCAATGTCCACGCCCTCCAAACGCACCGGCGCACCGACACGCAGACCGCCAGCGTTATCCACGTAGGCACGAATCAAGATTTTTCTGGTGAACAGACCGGTGGTTCCGGTCATGACGAAGATCAGGACGGCAAGAGTCAGGAGCGCAAACAGTACCGTCAGTCCAACTCGAAGCTGCGACCACTTCACCTGTTTTTCGCTTGGCACGCTCTCTCTATCGCCCCTTGAAGGCGTCTGCCGCAACCGAGCCCACGAACGCAAAATCGACGTTCGTAGAGGTCCCCGGTCACCGAGACAACCGCTCCCGATTGCACTCCCGCAAGCTCCGAATCATAACATGACGGCGTGCCTGACTGGCTCGCGTCTCACCTGGCTTGTGTAAAGTGCCGACTACAAGTCCAACTCCGCCCGGATCATGTTCTCTTCCAGGTTCGAGTACATTTTGAATCCAGTCTTGACACAGACAGCCCGCATTTCCCGGTTCTCGGGCAGCATGTTGGAGACGACCCGCTTTAGCTTTTCGTCGCGGGCAATCTGGATGAGCCGGCGGTACAGCTCTGTCCCCAAGCCTTTGTGTTGAGCGGCATCGATAGCGACGGCGGCCATTTCGGCTTCGTCCCGCCCGTGCAGCTTGCTGAGCCGGCCTACGGCCAGAATCTCCGTTCCTCCGTCCTCGGTCTTGCGTTCAGCCACCAGCGCCATCTCGCGGTTGTAATCAATGAAGCAAGTCCGGGTCAGCCGCTCATGGGCAGTGCGTTGGGTCAGCTTCAGCGGCTGGAAGTACCGCAGATAGACGCTTCTTTCTGACAGCTTCTTGTGAAATTCGATCATCGCCGGCTCGTCCTCGGGACGGATCGGCCGGATAGTTACAGGCTTTCCATCCTTCATCGTCCACTCGGCGACCAGGTGAATCGGATACGGCCGGATGGCAGCTTCCGGCAGGTCGTCCTCCGCTATTTCCGGACCGTGTACCACAACGCGCGCATCCAAGGCCAACAGCCGCTCCGGCGACGCCAGCAGCGGATTGATGTCAATCTCCTTGATCCAGCGTTGTTCCACCACCAACTGGCTGAAGCGCACCAGCAGGTCTTCCAGTGCCGTGACATCCACCGGCTTCCGCCCGCGCACACCTTTCAGGGCTTTCAGGATCTTCGTCTGCTCCATCAGGCGCAGCGCCAGCGTCGAGTTCAGCGGCGGTAGCGCCAGCGCGCTGTCTTTGAAGACCTCCACCAGTTGCCCGCCGGTACCGAAGAGGATAACCGGGCCGAACTGCGAATCCAGACTGCTGCCGATGATCAACTCGTAACCGTCAAGCTTCACCATCGGCTGCACAGTCACTCCCTGGAAGTGTTCGGCACCCACCTTTTCGGTGACCGCCTGCTTGATCGCCTGGAACGCGGCTCTTACTGCATTCGCATCGCGCAGGTTCAACTGCACACCGCCCACATCGGTTTTGTGCGTAATGGTGAGCGAGTACAACTTGAGCACGATCGGGTAGCCGATCTCTTCCGCCGCCTGCAGCGCCTCCGGCTCGGTGACCGCAATCCGCGTTTCGACGGTGGGAATGTCGTACGCCTTCAGCAACTGCTTCGACTCGTATTCCGTAAGAATTGTGCGCCCCGACTGGCGAGCGTCGCGAATGATGCGTTCCGCCTTTCCCCGGTGCACAAGGGCATCAGCGTGCTGCGGCATCGTGGGTGTCTCGTAGATGCCTTTCAGGTTGTAGGAATAGCGCCACATATAGTTGAAGGCGCGTACCGCGCTGTCGGGAAACTGGAAGGTGGGAATACCGGCCTGGTTCAGGATATGTTCCCCAGCCGCGACTTCCGCACCGCCCATCCAACTTGCCAGCACGGGCTTCCCTAAGCCCTTCGCGTACGGCTTCAGCTTCTCGGCGATTTGCGTCGGATCGGTCATGTCCTGCGGGGTCAGGACAACCAGCATGCCGTCAATACTGGGATCCTTGGCGGCGATCTCCAGCGACTTGGCGTAGCGCTCGGGTTCGGCATCGCCGAGGATATCCACGGGATTGTTGTGGCTCCATTGCGCCGGAAGGATCGCGTCGAACGCTTTCATGGTGTCTTCCGAAAGTTCAGCCAGCTCGCCTCCGCCGGCTACCAAGGCATCCGTCGCCAGAACGCCGGGGCCGCCGGCATTGGTCAGGATGCACAACCGCTTTCCGCGAGGCCGCGGCTGCTTGGCCAGCACGTCCGACATGAAGAAGATGTCGGCAATGCTGTTCACCCGCAGCACGCCACTGCGGCGGAAGGCGGCGTCCAGCACCTCATCGCTGCCGGTGAGCGAGCCGGTATGGGACGCTGCGGCCTTGGCGGCAGCAGCCGTGCGTCCCGCCTTGATTACGATAACCGGCTTGTTCAGCGAGACCTCGCGCGCCGCCGAGAGGAACGAGCGCGCGTCGCCGATCGATTCCATGTAAATCACGATGCTGTGCGTCCGGGGATCGCTGCCGAAGTAATCCACCAGGTCGCCCCAGTCCACGTCGAGCATGGAGCCTATGGAGACAAAGGCGCTGAAGCCGACGTTCTCACGCAGGCTCCAGTCCAAGACCGCGGTGCACAGTGCGCCACTCTGGCTGATGAACGCTACGTTGCCCGGGCGCGCGACGCTATGCGCGAAGGTGGCATTCAGCCCGCGAACGGGATTCATCACGCCCAGGCAATTGGGGCCAACCAGCCGCATTTTGCCGCGAATGGTCTGCGCGATCCTCCGCTCCAGCTCCTGGCCGTGCTCGCCGTGCTCCTTGAAGCCCGCCGAGATAACGATGCCCGCTGGAATCCCCAGCTCGACTGACTCCGCAATCAGATCGGGTACCGTGTCGGCCGGAGTCGTGACCACGACCAGGTCCACTTTGTCGGGCAGGTCACGGACGCTGGGATAGGCTTTGATGCCCAGCACATTCGTCCGCTTGGAGTTCACCGGAAAGACCGTGCCGCCGAATGGGCTGCTCAACAGGTTCCACAGCACAGAACGACCGACGCTGCCGGGGCGCTCCGAAGCGCCAATCACGGCGACGCTTTGGGGAAGGAACAACGGGTCGAGCGGATGGCTCTCAGAACGGTAAACGTCAGAAGAAGGATCGACTTTGATCTTGGAGTCAGGAGCTTTGGTGGCAGCAATCGTCATAATTCCTCACGGTTACCACATCCCAGTCTAGCCGTTTTGGGGAGCTGGCTGGAACCACAGGGTCACAGAGAATCGTGATGCCGCTCACCGGATTTCCAATCCGGCCCGAAGGTGCCAAGAAGCTCGTTACCTGTTCCCTTTCGGGAAAACGGATGTCCGAATGCTGACGCTACCAGCACTGAAGTTATTTTAGAATCCACAGCTTACTTATCCACTGCGATTTAGCGGAATGTGCTCGTCCCTGAACTCACAAAGATAATCGGCTTGAGTGATAACACGATCAGACCAACCGGGAAGGCACGTGCATTCGTTCAGAAAAGTTTCTTAGAATCCAGCAGAATGGTGACCGGCCCGGAGTTCACCAATTCGACTTCCATCATTTCCTGGAAGCGGCCGGTTTCGCAGCACAAGCCGAGCGCGCGGGTGCGCTCAACAAAATACTCATACAGCACCTTGGCCTGCTCGGGACGCGCCGCCGCATCGAACGATGGCCGTTTGCCACGCCGCACGTCGCCAAACAACGTGAACTGCGAGACCGCTAGCACCGCTCCCCCTATTTCCGCCACGCCGAGATTCATCTTTCCAGCTTCGTCCTCAAAGATGCGCAAGCCGGATATCTTCTCGGCCAGGTAAGCGGCATCGGCCTCGGCGTCATCCTCGGCGACTCCCAGTAACACCAACAGGCCCCTTGAGATCGCACCCACAACTTTGCCATCAACTCTGACCGAGGCACGGCTCACGCGTTGTACCACGGCGCGCATGTTTGGAGAGTGGATAGTGGTCAGTGAATAGTGGATAGTTCCGATTTCGATTCGGTCAGTGCTCCTGAGGTCTACTTCTATCCACTAACCACTATCCACTCATCACTGCCTCACAGCTTCTTCAGGACCTCAAACACTTCTTCGACGTCGGGCACCTGGCTGATGGGGTATACCTTGGCGAACTTTAGCTTGCCATCTTTGCCCACGATAAACACGGCGCGATCACTGATGCCGGGGATGGGATCGCCCTCGCGCAGAATGCCGTACTTCCGCGCCACCTCGCCATGCGGGTAGAAGTCGCTGGCCAGGGGAAAATTCATGACCCCGATTTCTCTTTTCTGCCACGCAATATGGCTGGGAATGGAATCGACGCTAATGCCCACGACCTGGGCATCGTAACCGGAGAACCGCTCGAGTTCCGAGTTGTACCCCGGCAACTGCGCGGTTCAAACCGGCGTCCAGTTCAGCACATAAAACGCCAGCACTACGTTCTTGTTGCCACGGAAGTCGCTCAGCTTGAAGCGCTGCTTGATGTTGCCCACCACCGCTGGAATATCGAAATCCGGAGCCTCTTCGCCGACTTGCAAGGCTGCCATTACCTTCCTCCGCCCCCGTCAGGGTCTCCCGATTCTAGCAGGCAACGGCGCGGCAAGTCGCTCCGGCGCTCACCTCCTCAATCACCAGGGTTTGCGATACGCAGCCCCTGATCTGATGTCCCCCCGCCTAGAATGTGGCATGACTAAAACCGTGGCAGGCAAAGAACAGAGAACCTTTCGCAACGCTTTCATTGGCCACGCGAAGGAACCAGCGGATCGAGAAGTGAACGCAGTGTTGGGCGGCGCCAGACAACTGTGGAACGAGCTTTTGGCCGAGTTGACCGCCGACCACAAGCTGACGCGCGAGTGGAACTCCTACTCCGTCAAAGCCGGGTGGTCGCTGAGACTGAAGCGCAAGCAGCGAAACATCCTCTATCTTGCTCCGTCGCGTGGTGGCTTCATGGCTTCTCTCGCTCTCAGCGATAAGGCGATCCAGGCTGCGCGGGCAAGTGATCTTCCTGCTCGGGCGTTGAAGATAATCGCTGATGCGAAGAAGTATGCGGAGGGGACGGCAGTGCGGATCCAGGTCAAGGGTGAGGAAGATCTTGCGGCCATCAAGAAGCTGGTGGAAATCAAGCTGGCCAACTGATTGATTTGACGCCCCAAGGCTGGCGCGACGACCTGCGAAGACAACAGAGAGCCTCTTAGAAGGCGGTGATGCGGGCTGTGAATTGTACCTGGCGCGCGCTTCCAAAATGGTTGGTGTCAGGAGCGAATAGTGCCTGTCCGGCGGTGAAGATAGGAGCCGAAGTGGTTCCGAACAAGCTGATGGCCGCTTGGCCGAAGTTACGATTGCTGGCGCCCGTGATATTGAAAACGTCCAGGAACAGGTCGAGGTGATGCCCTTCGCCGCGCAGCGTGATGTCTTTCACCAAGCGGATGTCCCAATCGAAGAAGGCTGGTTGCCGGAAGATGTTACGCGGCGCAACTTTGCCATTCACGATGGCGCGGTCGTTCCAATCGTTGCCGTCATTCTGGGTGTCGAAGCCGATGATCGGGCTGTACGGCAGGCCCGAACGCACGAAAATAATCGGGTTGAACTTGAAGCCGTAGGGCAAGTTGGTAATCGCGCTTAGGTTGAAACTGTTGCGCACATCAAACGAAGAATAAGCGCCGTCGGCGGAAAGATTGAAGGGATTCAGGGCCGAAACGCGAGTAAACGGTCCCAGGTTCGAGTCGTTGTCGCGGGTCCGTGCGAGCGTGTAGTTGGCCGACAACTGGGAGCGGTGCGGAAGCTGGAAATTCGCAGTCACCAGAAACCCGTCATAGGACGAATGGGCCGAAGACTGGTTTACCAGTAACTGCCCGACACTGCCATTGGGCCGAGTTGCTGGAAAGATCGGCATGCCACTGGCATCGTAAGTTGGCGGAAACAGATTCTGATTGACGAGTTGCTGCAGGTCCCAAGTGCTGTTGAGCACGTATCCCGCCGAGAGAGTGACCTTTGGATTGATCTGCTGTTCTACACTCCCCGCGGCCTGAAACGAGCGGGGATTGTGGAAATTGGGAGCGATCCCGACAACCAGCGCTGCGGGAATGGTCAAGCCCGGCGGGGGCGCCGTCAAGGCGTGCCCACTCGACACCAGCGCCAGAACTTGTGGATCGTAGTAGCTGTCGGCGACCACGGTATTGACCCCGTTGTCCGTAAACACGCGCTGGAAGAAGGTCGCTGGCGTCGGCGCGTCATACAGGCCGGCGGAGAGTCGCACCACCGTCTTGGAAGCGGGATTCCACGCAAGTCCCAGCCGTGGCTGCCATTGGCTTAGATCGTTAGGGATGTAAGTTGTCTGCGGGATCGCGAAATTCGGGTGCAGGGGCGGTGGATTCCACTGCCCGTCCCAGCGCAAGCCGGCGGTCACGCGTCAGCTTCTTCGTCAGGGGCAGCTTGGCATCGCCATAGAAGCTCAATTGCCGCACCGAGCCGTTGTACTGAGCATTACCCACGATAAAGGTCTGCTGATAGCGCCGTGGCGAATTGTCCAGGTAGTCGCTGAGCGAGTCGAAGTCAAAGCGCCCGTTGAGATTGGCCTCGTGCTCTTCCGTCGCCGGGTTGAACGCGAAGCCCATCCCGAAATGCAGGACCGCGCCCCCTTGGTAATGGCGAAATCATCATTGATACGGTTGATGTTTGAGGTGTAGGAGAGGTTCGCAAGACTGCTTCCGCCCAGCACGCCGAAGCCATTGATCACCGCCTCGGGCGTGTTCGAGTTCGGCCTATAGGAGCGCTGATCTTGCGCCCACTGGGCGAGAAGCTGGTTCACCTTGCGCGAGCCGATAAGCGTCGTCAGGCTGCCGCGCACCCAGTAACTCTGGCCGGTGAGCAACGCGCTGTTATCGATCGGCGCGATGCTGCGCGTCGATCCATCGTCGATGTTGGTCGCGTGGACGCGATTGAAGTCGAACTGGAGATTCAGCGTGTTGGCTGCGTCCAGCACAAAGTCGGTTCGGGCAAAGACCGCCGTGGGATCGCTCTTGCCGACGATCTGCTGCTGCAGAGCAGCCAGCGATGGCGGAACCGCAACCCCGGGAGGTTGCGCCTCGAATTCCGTCCAATAGGGAACGTTCAGGTAGTCCTGTTCCACACCAACATAGAAGAACGAGCGATTGCGCTGGATAGGTCCACCCAGTGAGCCGCCAAACTCATTCTGCACATTGTCCAGAGAATGTCCGAAGGCGTCGCTGGACGTAAGCGCTGACGGCCGGCCGATGTAGAACCCTTCGCCACGGTACTTGTTGCTGCCTTCCTTGGTGGCGATATTTACGAAGCCCGCATTGGTGCCTCCGACTTCGGCGCTGGCGCCCGCATGCACTACCTGAAACTCACGCACTACCGTCTGGGGAAAGAAGAAAGCGCCATCCTGCGCGCCGCGCAATCCGCCCTGTAAGGGGTCGGTGAAGTCTGCGCCGTCCACAGCGACCGCCAGGGTATTTGGACGCTGGCCGTCCACCACAAGTCCGGCCGAGGTCGGGGCAGCTTGAACGCCAGCAGCCAACTGACCAAATTGGCTGAAATCGCGGTCGCGATTGGGAAGATAGGTGACCGTCAGCCCTGCGACCGTATTGCTCACTTCAGGGGCATCCTTGTTCACCACGGGAGGCAAGGTGTTGCCTTCCAGCGTTGGGCCGTGCGCCGTCACCGTGACATTTTGCGAAACTGCGGGCAGCCCTAATCGAATGGTGAGCCGGATGCTGCTTCCCACCCCCACCGTCACCCGCGCCGCCTTCTTGAGCACCAGTCCCGATGCCTTGACCTCGACGGTGTATGCGCCAGGACTTAACATCGCAGCACTGAAGCCGCCGTCTTCACTCGTGGTCAGCGTCCGCACCGATGTGAAGTCCGTGTTGCGGACGATAACCTGCGCGCCGACTACAGCATTTCCCTGGGGGTCAGTAACCGTTCCGCTGATTGCGCCTTTCGATGCTGCGGATTGCGCCATCCCGTGAGAGGCCAGCAGCCAAACAACCAGGCTAAGCAGGGCAAGTAGCTTCACGGTTCTGGAAATCACAGGCGGGTCCGATGCTTGACTGTGGGTATTTTGTTCGCGGAGAAATTCCCCATGCTTAACCACCCGTGGGCGCCCATTCGTGCGCTGCGTAACAGGCGCCCACGGTCACATCAGGAGGCGCTAAAAAATAATTCGGGCCGAGAACTGCATTTCGCGCGGCGGCCCAACGTTGGCCAGTCCACCTACCGGCATGCCGAAGGTCGAGACCGGAGTGGCGGCGTTGCCGTAGGTCCCGTTGCGGCTATAGGTGTTCAGGTGATTGAAGGTGTTGAAGGATTCCGCCCGCAGGCTCAACTGGGTCCGCTCCTTGATACGGAACGCCTTCTGCAAGGCGAAGTCAAAGTCGTAAATCGCGGGGGCGTGCCCCCAATCGCGGGGCACGACAACACCGTTGACCACCGGCCGGTCGGAGTTGTTGCCGTCTCCGTTGTTGTCCACGCCTGTAGTTACGTTATACGGAAAGCCCGATCCCATTTGCGCAAACGCCGAGAACATGAACCCCCAGGGCAGCGTGTAGGTGCCGCTCAACGACGCACGGTTGGTCTGGTTGAGCAAGCTGGTCGCCTTCTCGCATACGACAATGCAGCTGTAATCATTCGGGTTTTGCCCGGTACCATCCCATTCCACCGTGTTGATGTCGTGGGACCAGGTGTAGGTCAGCAGCAGCGACAAATGACTGGTCAGCTGTTTGGTCAACTTGGTCTGCAGGCCATCATAGAAGGCCGAGCCCAGGTTCGAGTAAGCCAGCACCTGGCGGTAGCCGCCGGCTACAGGAAGAATGGGCCGTGTTGCATTCGCAGCGGCTGCGCTGCGCGTTTGCCCGGGGGCTGTACGGGTGAACCCGGCGGGCGAGTTCAAATCAACCGGCTGCTCAATGTGGATGGTATGTGAGCCAATGTAGTCCATCGAGAACAACCAGCCTTTGCCGAATTCGTGTTCGATGCCGAAGTTCCACTGCTGCGTGTATGGGTTGTAGAAGGTGTTGGGACAAAAGCGCAGCTGGTTCACCGGCAGGAACTGATTCAGATATCCGCACTGCCCGGCGAGGATCGTGATGTCGCGTGCCGGCAACTGGGCACCGGGAGGGAATCCCGAGATCGGGTTGAAAGAGGTCGGGAAGCCGAGTCCACCAGGCGCGACCGTGTACGTGAAGACCCCCTGCGGACCGCCCAAAGCGGAGCTCGCGTAGAGATCCGCGCGCTCCTCCGAGTGGTAGATTCCGTATCCGCCACGCACTACCGTCGCCGCTGTTCCCGGCAGGCGCCACGCGAAGCCGGCGCGCGGCGAGAACATGGCGTATTGCTGGGTGAACGTCTGTCCTTCATAGCGAAGGCCCAGGTTCAAGGTGAAGTTAGGACTCATCGCCCAGTTGTCCTGCACGAAGAGGCCGTAAAGCGTCTCCCTGATGTTGTAGTTGGCGTTGCCGAACGACTGCGTGAAGCTGCTGGCAATGGGCGGTGAGCCTTTAGGAGAGCCGGGAGGCGGCAGCGCCGGATTGTATGTCAAGAGCGTCGCAATCGGGATGGTTTCGTACTTCGCATTGATTTGGAAACGGCCGTCAATGTAGCCGCTGCCGAACTCCTGGCCATACCCCCCTGAGGAGGAATAAATCACATTGAAGCCGCCTTTTAGTTGATGATGGCCATGTGACCAGCTCACGGTGTCAGCCCACTCATACTGGTGATTCAGTAGTTGTGCCCACCGTGACTCGCCGTTGGTGTAATAACCGGATACGAACTCCTGAGGCGCAAACGTGACCGGGACAAATTGCGTGATCGGCGATCCCACCAGCAACTGAAAGCGCGCCTCATTCAAGAGACTGGGGCTGAGGGTCGCCGTGTCTGTGATCGCCGCCTGGTAGGTGTTGCGCTTGAAAACGCGCGCCGCGGTGGGCAGGTTCACGCCGCTCACCGCATCTTGCGGGTTGGTATCGGAGAAGCGGTCGAAATTGCCCCGCAGCGTCAGCCGGTTGTTTTGGCCCAACTGCTGGTCGAGACGAGCCAGCATCAGCGTCTGACCGAAATCGCCGGTGTAGATCGTCCCTGGTTGTACCGGCGATGTGATGACCGCGTCGCGATTCTGGTTGCTGTACTCGAGCGAAGCGAGGAAAAACGTCTTGTCTTTGACGATGGGTCCGGACACAGTGCCACTACCTTGCGCCAGCGTGTTTGTGGCCCGCTTGGTGGTGAGCGGTACGTTGGCTTCTGAAAACGCAGGGCGGCCCATGCCGACAAAGTCACCGTGCCACAAGTTGGTGCCGGACTTGGTTACCAGATTCACCGCGGTACCCGCATTGCGTCCCCATTCCGCCGAACTGGCATTGGTGTAAACCGTGAATTCCTGCACTACCGAGAATGGCACTGCCGCGAACATGGTCTGCCGTCCCCAGCTATCATCGGCGTCCGTGTTGTCGAGCTGATAGGTGGTTTGCCGCCGTCCGTTGCCGTTGATGACGTATAGCGTCTCGTTGAGGAAGAGGTCGCCCGTGGTTTGCGCTGGCCGCACCGAAGAATTCAACAGCGGCAAGGTCGAGATCTTGTTGTTCAGCACCGGAGTGTCCTGGATCTTCTGCAGGTCCAAGCGCATGGAAACCTGGTTCGATTCCGTAGGCAGGGTCTCGGTAGTGCCATAAACGTTGATCTCCGTCTTGGCGCCAGAGATGTCCAGGGTAAAGTCCACCGTCGCGGTTGTCCCGGCCCGCAATTGCACGTTGTCCCGTTGCACAGCTTTGAACTGGGGCGCGGTAACACTGACCACATATTGGCCAGTCAGGGGAATGCCGGTAAACGAGAAATTGCCACCGGAATCGGCCTTGGCGGTGCGCTCAAAGGCAGTTGTGGAGTTGCGCAGCGTCACCGTCGCCCCGGTGATCGCCAGTCCCTTCTGGTCCTGTATGTGTCCCTTCACCGCCCCCAAGTCGGTTTGGGCAACAAGTTGTGTGGTTAAACTGCCTGCAAGAAGCGTAAGGATAAAGAGATGAGTAACCCTAAGTCGAATGGCCATAAGCTCATTAGCATATTCGTCGCTCTCTAGTACTACCATCGGTAGTAGTCACGAAAGTGCCGCGCCATGGCTGCACCAAAGTTGTCGCGAGAAGGCGGAAATCGTGGGTGTTCGGTTGCTCGCCAAACCAAGAAAAAGGGCATCCCGTTTCCAGGATGCCCTGAGTCCGTATCTTGACGAAGTCTTGCGCTCCGCCACTTTCCCGAACCTAGTTGCAGTTCGAGAACTTCGCGGAAGCAATCTGCGTGCTCCAGTCGAAGCGCTGGGTGACCGTGTAGTACTCGGTGGTGTACCAGAAGGTGCAGCCGTGCATGCCGTCGTTGGTGTCGATCCGCATGGAGCTGTAGTCGCCCCAGCGGTTGGAGGTGTCAGGCTGCGAGCCAGTGCCGTCAACGACCTTTACCTCAGCCTCTAGGTTACCGAGGCCCAAAGGATCGTTAACCTGACGCCCGGCGACGTAGATCGACGGGTAGGTCGGCGAGCCGCCTGGACAGGTGTCTCCGCAGGATTTGCTGTAGCCAATCAGGATGTCGCCGACTTTGTCGCGGGCGATTGATCCCATCCAGCGCCAGGTTCCGTCAGGAGAGTAGGTGCCCTGCTGGAAAACGGAGAGGGCAGTGGGTTGAACCACCTTGATCGGCGCGGTGATTTCCATCCACCGCACGCCGTTCTGGCCCCCCGCGGCGGCTACGTCCCAGTCCACCAGCCAGTGCTGCGAGGGCACAGGCTTGGGCGGCGTCGCCAGCACGTTAGCCAATGGCTGGTCCTCCCAGTACGCGAAGCGATACATCAAGCGACCGGCCAGGGAGTCGAGGAAGTCGGGGATACCCTTCTGCGGAACGCAAGCGCCGCCATAGTTGCCATTGCAGGCCGGATTGAAGTCGGCGATGGTGATAAGTTGGTCGTCGTTGTCACCGGTGAAGGTTGCACCCTGCGACCAGTCATTCAGGTTGTTAATA
The DNA here is from genome assembly GCA_963735855.1 of uncultured Acidobacteriaceae bacterium. Taxonomy (GTDB): domain Bacteria; phylum Acidobacteriota; class Terriglobia; order Terriglobales; family Acidobacteriaceae; genus Bog-257. Next base: position 111,316 of record CAVTMW010000013.1, on the reverse strand, counting down.
TGAACCGAGTACAGCGAGAGATGGGAGTTGTCGATGTCGCCGAGGCTGCCAATGGCGAACTGGTCTTCCCCGTTGGGAGGCAGTGTCGGCGAATCGAGGTCAGCCGGCAACAGGCTGTCCTGGTAATTTGGCGAAATGCCGTATAGGTGACAAATCTGCTCCGCCGACTGGTCGCCAGCCAGCATTTTTGCACGGTTGTAAGCGCAGAACACCGCACCCACGTAGCCGCCGCCGCCGGGACCGAAGTCGTTCCAGGTTTCGCCGTAGTTGTTGGTCCAGACTCCCCACTTCGGATAGTCGGGGAAGCCGTTGTTCACAACCGGAAACTGATAAAGGTAGTAGGTACCGTTGGCGTCATTGCTGGTGGAAATAGCGACGCAAACACCGTAATTCCCAACGAAGACGTTTTGCGTGAGCAGCCACCGATGCGCCTGAACGTCCCACTGCGCAATGATGTCGCCGTTGTTGTTAGCAGCACAAATTCCGCCGAGCGAGCTCCACAGCGTGTTGCCCGCGATAGCTGGACCACACGAACCGGTGCTCTTGTTGCAAACGGTGTAGGAGACGTTGACCCACTGTACGACCTGGGTATCGCCCACTGCCATGTTCGTATCGGGTGGAGCATCAGGGACGCTGTAGTTGGGGAAGCCGTTGCCGACTCCCAAGAAGTTGGCGCCAACACTGTAAGCCGGCCCGCCACCGGGCGTACTGCTCTGCTCCACTGTGTCCACAACTGGTCCGACCGGGCGCTTGGGAATGCGGCGTACCGGGTTGGCTTCGTGGAAGCCGTACTGCGGCTGCTGCGGCAGTTTAGCCAGGTCGCGCAACGGCGGTGATATAGCAAACCGCTCCGCACGCTGAATGTAGGTGTTATTGTCCTGCGCAAGCAGCGGCAGGCAACATAGTAAGAGGACGCCCACGGCGAGCATGGATGCGCCGATAATTCTCGCGTTACTTCTTGTCATGGTTTTTCCCATTCTCCTTTTTCACTTCTTACTTTCGCCACCGCGGTGCATTGGATCCGGCTCTGCACGGAAGTGGTTTCGCAACTGGGCAGGTAGTGGTTGGTGTGTCGAGCACGTTCGTCGTACGAGTTCGTCTTGCGAGCGAATGAGCAATTTGCTTTCTGTTGCCTGAAGCGGACTTGGAAGTCTAGGCAGGTGCACGAATTAAATCACAGCCCGGGGTCGAATGCAACTATTATTAACGTAGTAAACATCCCAGGGGGAGGCTTTCACTCAACCCGCTCCTCAGCGGCTGCATGTATCGTAAATGCTTGGATTTACGCATTTCTGCACTGCCTGAGCATCTCTTGCGGGGCGAAATCTACATTTTTGGCTTTACGAAAATTTACAATTCTTTGATCTTCCCCTTACCCTTTCCTGCAACTTGAGGCTTTTGGGCGCTTACTGCGAGACGCTAGTACTGTTTACTCCGTGCTACACTCGAAACTTCAACTGCGGAAGCAGAACCTGTCCGCCCTGTACCTGTCTCATGTTGGGTTTGTCCGCTCCGGATCGAACGAGCCGTTCCGTCCTCTCGTCAAGGGGTCATCAAGTGCAAAATCAGTGGGCTTTCATTTCGCGTATTTTGTGGATACTTGTGCTCTCCGCATTGTTGCCGTTCGGTACAGCAACCGCATTTGCTCAGCACACCGAAGTCAAAAGCAACGGCGCCGGAAAAATTGAGATGGACTACAACGCCGCCGGCAAGGTGACGCAGATGCGCACCATCGGTCCCGATGGCAAACTCCAGCAGAAAGTCGAGTATGAGTATTTGCCGGGCTACTACGGCGCGCAGCAGACCGACACCACGTACTGGCCCAATAGCAAGGTCCGCAGGATAGCCCACAACACCTACGATGAGAGCTCGAACTTCACCGGTGAATCTATCCAGGTGTTCGATGAGTCCGGCAAGCAGATCGCTGGCCATAAGCTAACGCACAATCCGTGGACGGGAGTTTACCGTTGCAACGAGTGGAACGTCGCCGCACAGGACTACAAACCCATTCCGTGCCCGGCAGGCGAAGAATCGGAGAGCGGGCCCGAGCAATTGAAGACGTTCACCTACGACGAGGTCATGCAGCATCTTGAGGCAGCGCGCAAGACGGCCCGCCAGGAGCAGAAGATCGGGCACATGCTGCCCGCAACTCCAGTCCAGCCGCCGATCACTACGGCCAACCGCGAGGTCGGGCTGGTATTGCCGGCAGTCGTCCGTCCCGGTGAGCGAGTCTCCGGCAAAGTCGTGGAGAACCCGGAGCAATATGAAGGAATGCCGGAAGTCACCGTCACGCGAGTGGCGGTACCGTTCGAGTCGGTAGGGGAAGCCTCGAAGTTGTGGGGGTGGTTTTTCGAAACTCCCGGTGAAACCCAGCAGCGTGCCGATGGACCGATTACCCTGGTCGTTCCGCCCGCCGGCTCCGGATTGAACATCACCTTTCGCCAGGCCGGAAACCCCTCTCATTCCGTTTCGAAGATGCTGAACTTTCCCCCGGCCCCAGCCGGCAAGCAACCGCCTTCGCCAACATCATTCAAAGCTGCGGCCCTCTGCCTGAAGGGACAATTGTGCGCCGTGAGCGGACCCTTCAGCGGCGATAGCAGCCAGACCTTCGCCGCGTTCGAAGACCGTCCGGCGACCATCGTGGCCGAGACGCCCGCCATGGCCTACATCAGCATCCCTGAACCTACCGAAGGTGGCGCACGGCCTTTATTTATCGCGGAAGGATCGAAGGTAGTCGCGCTTCCCGTGGTAGTAGGCAACTTCTTCATCAAGAACAATGGACGTGAGTTGCAAGAGGGTCAAAACCTGATCGTGTTTCCGACGTTGGACGGGCCGGGAGACATCGCGGATCCGGAATGGCGAACTGGAAACTTCCCGGCAACCAACCTTGAGCAGGCGCGCCAATTGCTTCCCGGCTTCCAACTGCCGAAGGACAAGCGGGAAAAACGGGAAGCGCGAAGAAAAGCGAGAGAAGGGAAAGTCCAAGGAGAAACGCGAGGCTGACGAAAAGAAGGGCGGAGAAATTCTGCTCGTCGTCAAGAACGTGACGCCGGAACAGATATCGCCTTGCGCAGCTCGAAGAACGAGATGCTCGTCTTCCATCTCGGCGACGAGGCCTTCAGCCGCGGCGAGTTCAAGTACGACCTGCTGGTGGAGGCCAGGAAGGCGGGCAAGATTGACGTGAAGGGCTATGTCATCCCGTTTCTGGCCCCGGTTGCGGGGCAGGAGTTCCCGGTCAAGACGGACGCAATGGGGAAGTAGATTCCAAAATGGCAAACGATGACCAAGGGTCACATGGTTTCCGTTGACAAACGCAAGCGCGAGCCGTGATACTTCTTAGGCTATATAGTTACCTGCCGGAAAGGCTATTCACTTGATTAATGGATTAACGAACTACGCCGGGCAATTCTTGCTGGGCCCTCTCGAGATACAGGTAATGGAAGTCCTGTGGAACGGGGGTGAGCGCAGCGTGCGCGACGTGGCCGAGCAGTTGGACCGCAAACTCGCCTACACCACCGTCATGACCACCCTCGACCGGCTGTTCAAGAAGGGATTGCTGGATCGCCAGAAGTCCGAGCGTGCGTTTCTCTACACACCTCGCATTTCCCACGAGGAATGGGAGCGGCAGCGTGCCGGCGATTTAGTCGCGGGATTGCTTGCCGGCTCACACCCCTCGCGCGAGCTGCTGCTGTCGTCCCTGGTGGACGCGGTGGGCCAGCACGACGTCAGTCTGCTGGAACAGCTGGAAGAGAAAATCCGCAGAAAACGCAAAGAGCTTTCCCTGAGGACCCCGGCTTGAGTCTTACCTACACTTGGCGGTTGGTCTGTCTCTGCTGCGCCTCGTTTTTCGTGCTCCATCTGGCGCTGGCAGTGGCTACTCGACTGAGCGCGGGCACGGCGATCCGCATGGCCGCTCGCATGAAGCCAAGTTCCGCGGCCCGCTTCCTGTTCTTCCTGCGGGTTTCTCCCATGCTGCTGACCGGGTTCGCCTTGCTCGCCTTCTGCATTCCAAGTTATCTCTGGCTGGAGCCGCAGGCGACCGGGGAGAAGGTTGGCTTCATCTGTTTCTTGATGGCTGCGCTGGGCGGCGTCATCTGGGTCCTTTCCATCACCCGCGTCGTTTCGGCGGTTCGTGGGACGGTCCAGTATCTCCACCAGTGCGAACGTCGCGGACAGAAGATACAGATGCCGGGCGAGTCCACCCCGGCTCTACTGCTGGCTGACAAGGCTCCGGTGCTGGCGGTAGCGGGAGTGGTGCATCCACGGCTGGTCATCTCCGAGGCGGTGTTTCACGGACTTACCGCCGAGCAAAGAGAGGCAGCGTTGCGGCACGAGCAAGCCCATCGCACCTCGCGCGACAATATCAAGCGCTTCCTGATTTTGCTCTCGCCTGACGTGCTGCCCTGCCTGCGTGCCTTTACAGGATTGGAGCGCAGCTGGGCGAAGTTCACCGAATGGGCGGCTGACGACCAGGCTACGGAAGGCGATTCCCATCGTGCTCTGTCGCTGGCTTCGGCGCTGGTGTGCGTGGCCAAGATGGGTTCCAAACCCAAACTCTCCTACCTGTTCAGCTCGCTCCTGGACGACGATCGCGAGTTGACGGAGCGCGTGGACCGCCTGCTGCGTCCCCAGCCCAATCCCGGCAAGCCGGCTGAAGTGTTGGTTCCCTTCCTCGCCAGCGCGGGGACGTTGCTGGCAGCGGCGACCGCGGTTGTCCTGTTGTGGCCGGGCAGCCTGTCGCTGGTGCACCAGGTGCTGGAACGGCTTGTTCACTAAGAAATCGTCGCAGTACTCTGCCTCGTTCAGCCCAATCGTTCCACAAACTCCAGCAAAGACCCAGCTAAACCAGTCGCAAGCGCAGCCGCGCGAACGGTGTCCGGACTTTGCGTTTCTTCCGGGTCGGCAAGCAGGATGCTCCGCATGCCCAAGCTCGAAGCGGCCTCAATGTCGCAAAGAGAATCGCCCACCATCACGCTGTTCGCGGCTGCGGCATCGGGAAAATCGCGAAAGGCCTGCTCAAATAGTCCTGGCTGGGGCTTGCGGCAACGGCATTGTCCGCTCTCGTGCGGGCAATAGTAGATGCCATCGAGATGGGCGCCGTGGGCCGCCAGATGCTGCCGCAAGCTGTCGTGCAGGGCGTGCAGATCGCTCTCCGAAAATGTTCCGCGCGCGATGCCGCGCTGGTTGGTCACGACGATCGCCTTGCGTCCCGAGCGGTTGAGGCGGGCGACGGCTTCCTCGACCCCGGGCAGCATTTCGACTTGCTCCCACGAGGTTACGTAGCCTCCGTCGGCTTTCCGGTTCAGCACCCCGTCCCGATCTAGGAAAACGAAGCGAATATTTGCGAACTTGTCGGCTGCCCCGCTGCTCATCGCGACTATAATTTCAGACAATAGCCCTCTCCAACAAGGTTCTGGGAAGACCCTCGACTCGTTATGAACGAGGAGAGTATGACAACTTCTTTGAACCTGGCCAGCGTCTTTACCGACGCCATCACCGACCACCTCGCCATTATCAGCCAGCTGGACGCGCAACAGGAGGCCTTCGAGCGCGCCGCCATCCGCATGGCGGATTGTCTGATCCAGGGCCACAAGATTTTCTGGTGCGGCAACGGCGGCAGCGCTGCCGACGCCCAGCACCTGGCGGCCGAACTGGTAGGACGCTTCCGCAGCAACCGCCGCGGGCTGGCCTCCATCGCTCTCACCGCCGACAGCTCTGTCCTGACCGCCATCGCCAACGACTGCGGCTTTGCCCGCATCTTCGACCGCCAACTGGAGGCCCTGTGCGCCCCCGGGGACGTCGTGGTCGGGCTTTCGACCTCCGGTAAAAGCCCCAACGTTAGTTCCGCCCTGGAGCGAGCGCGGGAGCTGGGCGCCTTCACCGTCGCCATGACCGGAGAATCCGGCAGCCGCATGGCAAGCCTCGCCGATGTGTGGCTGCGCGTCGCCTCCAACGATACCGCGCGCGTTCAGGAGGGCCACATCCTCTTTGGACACATTTTGTGTGAGTGGATAGAACTTGCCACCTGCATCAATCAAGCGGTCTCGGCCGAAACCCCGGCAGGTGTCCCGTGATCGCCGGGCTGGATGAAATCGTCAGCCTCGTAGAGTCCGGCTGGCGCAATCTTCCGGTGCTGGTGGTCGGCGATGTCATGCTCGATAAGTACATCTGGGGCCAAGTCGAGCGCATCTCGCCTGAGGCCCCGGTCCCCATTCTGCAGACCGCCTTTCAAGACGAGAAGCCTGGCGGCGCCGCCAACGTTGCCATGAACCTGGCTGGGCTGGGCGCGCGGGTTACGGTGTGCGGGTTCGGAGGAGGAGATCAGGAGCAGGAACGCCTGGAGTCATTGCTCGCTGACGCCGGCGTTGAGCCTTCGCTGACGACTCTCACCGGGGCGCCTACCACCACCAAGCTGCGCATTCTTGCCGGCAACCAGCAGATGATGCGGCTCGACACGGAAGCGCCTTCGTCTTCGTCGGCTGGCGCTTCCGAAGATTTGTTGCAACGCGCACTCACCATTCTGCCCGAGGCCGCTGTCCTGGTGCTTTCCGACTACGCCAAGGGTGTGCTGACGGAGGAGGTTTGCCAGGTTCTTATTGCGGAGGCGCAGAAGCGCAACATTCCGGTTGTGGTCGATCCCAAGAGCCGCAGCTTTCGGCGCTACCGTGGCGCCACTCTGATCTGCCCCAATCGGAAAGAGCTGGCGCTCGCGCTCGGCATGCCGCCGGCAGATTTGCAACGGCTGCTGGCAGCAGGACAGACACTGCTTCCGTCCCTGCAAATGAAGTTGATGGCGGTGACCCTGGGCGAGGAGGGGATTGCTGTTTTGCGCCCGGACTCATGCCTGCGCGCTCCCGCCGTGGTGCAGCAGGTTTATGACGTCTCCGGCGCAGGCGACACGGTCATTGCGGTGTTGGCGCTGGCGATGGCGTGCGGCGTCGAAATCGAAACTGCCGCTCAGATCGCGAACATCGCTGCCGGAATTGTGGTGAGCAAGGTTGGCACTGTTCCGATCCAGCGGGAGGAACTGCTGGGCGCGCTTGCCCGCGAGGCTGCGCTTCCCATGGGCGAGAAGGTGCTGGCTTTGGACCGTTTGCGCTCGCGGGTCGCTGCCTGGCGATCTGCCGGTCAGCGCGTGGTGTTCACCAACGGATGCTTCGACATCCTGCACATAGGCCACATCATTCTGCTGGAGCAGGCGCGCCGTGCGGGCGATCGGCTGATCGTCGGCCTGAACAGCGATAACTCCGTCCGCCGCATTAAAGGGCCGCCCCGCCCGATTATCGGGCAGGGTGAGCGCGCACAGATTCTGGCAGCGCTGAGCGCGGTGGACGCCGTCGTCCTCTTTGACGAAAGCACGCCGCTCAAGCTGATTGAGGCCATCCGCCCGGACGTCCTGGTAAAGGGCGGCGACTACGCCGAGGACAACATCGCTGGTGCTCGCGAAGTGCGTGCCTGGGGAGGCCGGGTCGAGATCATACCTTTGGTCGAAGGGGTGAGCACGACCCGGCTGCTTGCCAAGGCGATGGCAACGGTGTCCGCGCCTGGATCGGCGCCCGCGGTAGCGAGCTAAGTCCGATGCTGCCACCACTGCTCTTCTCAGTCCGCGTGCCAACCCTGTTGGCGAGGGCTTGGCGCGCCCTTTCGCCCGACAAGCCCCGCTCCGCAGTGCCGCGCCGCCGGTTGCACATCATCATCTTCCGCCTGGACGCGATGGGCGACGTCGTGATGACCACCCCGCTCTTCCGCGAGCTCAAGCGCAACTATCCGAATTCGCACTGCACCGCCGTGGTGCAGCATGTCTTTCGGCCGCTGCTGGTGACCAATCCCTTCCTCGACGAGATTCTTACGCTGCCGGAGATCAGGACGGATTGGATTCCCGGTCGCGCGAAGAACCTGCTGGCCGTTCTGCTGTTTTATTGGCGGAGCCTGCGCACGAGGAGCTTCGACATCGCAATTTCGCCCCGCTGGGACGTTGACGAGCATCTGGCGACGCTGCTGTGCCTGCTCACCAACGCCACCAAGCGCGTTGGCTACACCGAGAAGGCTTCGCCGAGGAAACAGCAATTCAACCGTGGTTTCGATGCCGCCTTCAGTCTCCGCCTGCCGGCGGGCCCCGTCCAGCACGAAGTGAGGCGCAATCTCGCGGTCGTCGAAGCGCTCGGAGGGAATGTCCACGACAGCACACTGGAAGTGCGGCTCACCGAGCGTGACCGCGAGTGCGCCGTCGCGGCTTGCTGGCCAGGGTACCGGCGTCCAGCAAGCTGATAGCTCTGGGCATCGGCGCTAACAGCGCCGGACGGCGCTGGCCTCTCAGCCGTTACGCCGACACGGTGTCCCGTTTGGCCCGACGCTTTCGCCTCCAGCCCGTCATTCTTTGCTCGGCGGGCGAACGCGACCAGGCACTGACGTTGGCCGGCGTGCTCAACCGCAAAGCGATCATCCTCGCCGGCGCGCCGCTGCGCGAGGTGTGTGCGGTGCTCGAACGCTGCGACCTGTTCCTCGGCAACGACAGCGGAACCGCACACCTCGCGGCGGCGATGAACTGCAAGACCATCGTCATCTCGCGCCACCCCCGCGATGGCGACCCCAACCACAGCAATAGCCCTTTGCGTTTCGGCCCCTACTGCCGTGACGCGCGCGTCTTGCAGCCCGCCACTGGCTTGGAAGCCTGTACCGGCGGATGCCGGGTGACCGAACCGCACTGCATCACCGCGGTCTCGGTTGACGACGTAGTCTCAGCCGCACAAGACGATGCTTGGCGCGGAGTCGACCATTGCCGAGCCGTCTGAGTGGAGACCTACTCGGAATGTTCATCCCGTCCTCGGACCTCACATGACTTGTCTTCCTGAGCGGGCACCCTTATGAATTGTCATCACGCGCGGGCACCCTTAAGAATTGTCCAACACTCGCAAACTCTTACGATTTGTCATCACGAGTGGGCCTCCCTCTTGATTTGTCATCACGAGTGGGCTTCAGCCCGCGAGGGATCTGCTTTCCCTCACAACCTCAAGCTCTCCGGTATTAGCGAATGAACCGTGAATGGCACTTCTGGGTGTACATCCTGTCCAGTAAGTCACGACATATTTACACCGGTGTCACCAACAATCTCGGCAGGCGAGTGCTGGAACATAAGGCGGGCCAGACAGAAGGCTTCACGCAACGCTACAGAATCAATCGCCTCGTGTACTACGAACAGTTCCGCTACGTCGGCAACGCCATTGACCGGGAGAAGCAGATAAAAGGCTTGGACCGAGCGAGACGCGTTGCTTTGATCGAAGGCATGAACCCAACCTGGGAAGACTTGTCGGAGCAGTGGGGAAAGCCAATCGAGCCCCTGAGAACCCTGCCGGAGGAGGAAAAAGCAGATGCCTCGCTGCGCTCGTCATGACAATTCAAAGGGTGATGACAACGGCCAGCCTAATGAGTTGTCGTCTCGGGAACTCATCTCGGATGAATTGTCATCAGGAGGTCCCCCTCTCGAGTTGTCGTCACTCGGATCTGAATTGTCATCACGAGCGGGCTTTAGCCCGCGAGGGATCTGCTTTTCCTCAACCAATCGCTATACCCGCCTCTTCCATGCGGTATGGTCGGGCGCGGCCGCTCGAGTGCTTTCCTCGGCGCTAACTTTGATCTCCCTGCCCCTGGCGGTGCGCTATCTGGGGGCGGAGCGCTACGGCGTCTGGGCTACGATCACCTCCCTCGTGGTGTGGATCAACCTGCTCGACCTTGGCATCGCCAACACCTTAACCAACCACATCTCGCGCGCCTTTGCGCTGGAAGACCGGGCCTACGCCGCGCGCTATTTCACCAACGCTCTGGCCCTCACCGCTGCAGTATCTGGCATCGCCGGAACGATATTTGCTCTCGTTTTCCCTCGCATCAACTGGATCGCCCTGTTCAATGTCAGCGCCAATGTGCGCGCGAGCGAAGTGAGAGCAACGGTAGCCGCGGCTGCAATCCTGATGCTGCTTGGGCTGCCCTGCAATCTCGCCGGCAAGCTTCTGGCCGGATATCAGGAACTTGCATCGCAACAACCTGGCAATGTGCGCGGGTGCGGTGGCCAGTGTCGTAGGGCTGGCGCTCGGCATCGCGTTGCGTGTCTCGATGCCGATGCTGTTTATGATGTCGGCAGGCTGCCTGACTCTGGCCAGTCTCCTGACGCTGCTTGTGACTGTGATGTGGGCCAAGTCCTGGTTGCTGCCCCGGCCTTCGCTTCTGGATCGCGGGCCGTGCAGAGAACTGCTCAGCTCCGGCTCGTCGTTTTTCCTGATCCAGGTCGCCGCCGTGGTCGTGTTCAGCTCCGACAATCTTGTGGTCAGCCACTACCTCGGCGCGGCCGAAGTCACGCCTTACAGCGTTACCTGGCGGCTGGTGGGTATGGCCACCCTGCTGCAATCGCTCATTTTCCCGGCGCTCTGGCCGGCGTACGCCGAAGCTTACGCCCGCCATGACTACGGCTGGATACGCCATACCTTCTCCTTCACCATGAAAGGAACGCTGGCCCTCAATCTGGTTTGCGTGACGCGCACTCGTGCTGTTTGGCCGGACGCGTGATCCGCGTGTGGGCAGGTCCTGCGGCTGTACCAGCGAGTTCCCTGTTGCTGGCGATGGGAGTCTGGGCGCTCATCAACGGATTCATGAGCGTCGAATCCTGTCTGCTGGCGGCGCTGAACCGCACTCGTGAGCAGGCAGTGCTGTCAATCGTAGCTGCAATTCTGAACATCGCACTTTCGATCGCCCTGGTGCGCCACATCGGAGCGCTCGGCGTCATCGGTGGGACCATTCTGTCTTATCTCTTTGTCCTCGTGGTGCCGCAAAGCCTGATCGTGCGTAGCTTGTTCAAGACCGAGCTGAGCAGGCGGAGAGGCAAGCCGCTATTCGCCCTTCGCTCGTCGCTTTTCGCCAAGGCAAGAAATGGTTGACGCTCTTCGCCTTTGGCTAGTCGCCAAAATAAGGAGTGGCTAGAGCAGGGTGGAGCACGCCTTTCAGGCGTGCATACCAAGACCGCAGAAAGAGGGTGAGGCTTTAGCCGCTGAGGTAATGCTTACCTCAGCGGCTAAAGCCTCCATTTGAAGAGCAACTCTCAAAATGCACCGCTGAAGCGGTGCTCCACCGGGATACGCCCACTTCGAATCACAATTCACAGATTTCTCTCTTGCGAAAAGCGAATAGCGAACCGCGAATAGCGGCCCTTACCCCAGAAACGGGTTCGTCTCCCGCTCCTGCCCGATGGTGGTCAGCGGTCCGTGTCCTGGAACCACGACAGTCTCGTCGGGCAGCGCCAGCACCGGACCATGCAGCGATTGCATGATCTTCTTGTACGACCCGCCCGGCAGGTCCGTGCGCCCGATCGACCCGGCAAATAGCGTGTCGCCCGCGATCAGCTTCTTCTCCGGCGCGAAATACAGGCAAATGCTGCCCTCGGTGTGCCCTGGCGTGTGCAGCACATCCGCCACCAGCCCCCCGGCGCTGACTTTGTCGCCGGTGCTCAGGCTACCGTCGATCACGACCATCTCGGGCGGGCGCATGCCGATCCATGTCGCCTGCACGTCCAGCATCTTGAGCAAAGCAGTGTCGTTCTGGTTCAACAGGATGGGTGCGCCGGTCAGCCGTTTCAGCTTGGCCGCGCCGCCTATGTGGTCAATGTGGGCGTGCGTAATGACGATCTGCTTCACCGTCAGGCCATGACGCTGCACGATGGCCATCACGTCTTCGATGTCGTCTCCCGGGTCGATGACCATGGCTTCCCTGGTCTGCTCGTCACCGATGACCGAGCAGTTGCATTGCAGCGGCCCGACGGGAAAGATCTCGTGGATCATGGTTCCAACCTACCATGAATTGCCTGGTTGGCTAAACGGGTCCGGGGGCGCGAAGCTTGCCGCTTGAGTCCTCCAGGTTTCTGCAGTAAACTGCGCTCCTACTGAACAGCGGAGCGAATTTCACGCAGGCGAGCCGGCAGTCGCTGTGCGGGAGCAAGAATGGATCGCATCCGGTTCATCACGCATCGAGAGCAGCGAATCCTGCTGGTGGATTGTGCGGACTGCGCTCCGGACGAGGTGGCGGCGGTCGCCGATCAGGTGCCGGAGACTGTCACCCATGAGCCGCCGGGCTCCCTTCTGGTGCTGGGGGACTTCAGCCGCGCCCACTTCACCCGTGAAGCCGTCGAACATGTGAAGATCGCCGCCGCTTTTGACCGGGCCCACCTCAAGCGATCCGCCTGGGTGCTGACCGAGAACCTGCCCAAGGCGCTGTACGATTCCATCCGCAGCTTTTCCGCGCGTGAAATTCCCATCTTCGCCACCCGCGAAGAGGCGCTGGATTACCTGGTGAGCTGACCTCCTGCCGGTTGTCATCACAAGCGAGGCAGATTGGTTTTTTGTCAAGCTTTTTCGAGCAGCGGGCGCTACATTACGAATCGTCGTCAGGCGTGAGTCTTTTTTCTTGAATTGTCATCACGAGCGGGATCCCACATGAGTTGTCATGACGACCGGCCTCCATATGAATTGTCATCACGAGTGGGCTTTTCTTTGTTCCACCAACTTCCGCTTCTTCTGACTTTGCATAAACCCCAAACTGTTCCGCTCTTCCGCATGCAGACTATTTCGCCGCTGCAAATTCCCGTGTTCATACTCCGCAATGTGAGGCACAATGCCCCGTTGTCGCAGGGCAGTTACAAACTCCCGCTCCTGATACTGCTTGTCGGCACCCAGCGTCCGCCGCGGCCGGCCTCTCGCTTCGTCCAACAAGCGCAAGGCCGCCTCCCGCTCGGCTCGCGTCCCCGCCTCGGTCACACAGGCGCCCACGATCAGTCCATGATCGTTTTCCGCCAGCACATGTCCCAGATAGCTCGGCTGGGCCGCTCCCGCATTGCATTTGCGATACAGTCGGGCCTCGGGATCGGTGCGGCTCTCATGGGTGTCGCGCAGCAACCGCTTGCCGCCACGCCCGCTGCCCCGCTCCGCGGCTCCGCTTTGGGCTGAAAGCTGCGCCGGTTCGCCCAAGCTTCCAGCATCGTCCCATCTCCGTAAGCCCGCGAGGGATCTGCTTTTCGCCGACCGAGAAATATGCGGAGTACCGAGAAAAGCAGATGCCTCGCTTCGCTCGTCATTACACTTCGCAGGGCACTGGCGACTGCCTTACTTTTTGGGCGCCGCAGGCGGGGTCTGCTGGGCGGGCGCGGATTTCGCCGGTGCGGACGACGTGCTTCCCAGCACCGAGCGGCTGCGAAGGCCGGCGCGCGACGCATACACCGAGAGCGTGATCGACGTCAGCATGAAGACAATCGCTGCCCAGGTTGTCGCCTTGCTAAGCACAGTAGCGGCGGTGCGGGTGCCAAAGGCAGTCTGGCTGCCCATGCCGCCAAAGGCGGCGGCAATGTCGGCGCTCTTGCCGCTTTGCAGCAACACAACGGTGATGAGAAACGCACAAACGATGACGTGAATAACGGTAATCAGAACGGCCATGGAACTCTCAACTCTCGCTTCAGGCGGGCGCGCCACGGGCACTGGCTCCGCCGGGAATCTCTCTATCTCTAAGCGTTGGCAACTACTTGGGAGAGGTATGGTGCGGAAGGGGGGACTTGAACCCCCATGCCTTTCGGCGCCACCCCCTCAAGATGGTGTGTCTGCCAATTTCACCACTTCCGCACAGCCGGATGCACGAGCACCGCGGCCTTCCAAGCAGAAACGTAGAGGCAGGTTAAGTATAGCAAAAGTGGGCAGCGGCGGGATGTAACGATGCCCACTCGTCGGAGTGACCGCAGGAATAGCTGTTCGCAAATGAGGTGTTCATTCTAATGAGTAGTATACTAGTAGTATGAAGGCTAAGACTTCTATCACACTGTCAACTGATGTGCTGGCGAAAGTGGATCGTTTGGCCGGATCAAAGCACTCGCGCTCATCCTTCATCGAAACCGTGCTTCGCAAGTACTTACTCGAACGCGCCCATGCGGCCTTGCAGGCCCGCGATCTGGAACGAATAAACAACGCGGCCGACCAGCTGAATGCCGAAGCTGAGGACGTTATCGGCTATCAGGTGTTGGGGAATGATTAGCGCGGGATATTAATTGTGAAACGCGGAGAATTGTATCGCGTCCACAAGCCGAGGAGGCGATCCCAGGCAGTACCGGGTATTTGTTGTGGTGAGCCGGCAGACGGTCATTGACTCCAGGTTTTCTACCGTGATCTGCGCTCCCGTATACACCAACGGCCAAGGACTATCTACTCAAGTTGGGGTTGGGACGGACGAAGGGCTGAAACATCCTAGCTGGATCATGTGCGATAACCTGGCCAGTCTTCAAAAGGAAGATCTCACGCACTATGTCGGGTCGCTCCCGGAGGTAAGAATGCGCGAACTAGACCGTGCTCTGAAGATGGCCCTAGATCTGCGCTAGTTAACCGTCCTCAATACTTCACGATCTTGGTAAAGCCCGCCGCATCCAGACTGGCGCCGCCGACCAGCGCGCCGTCAATCTCTTCCTCGCCCATCAGCGCCGAGGCATTGTCCGGCTTGACGCTGCCGCCATACAGAATCCGCAGCGCCTCCGCGAACTCCTTGCCGAAGGCCTTCTCCGCCTCGTGACGGATGACCTGGTGCGCGTCGGAGGCCATCTGCGGCGTGGCCGTCTTGCCCGTGCCGATCGCCCACACCGGCTCGTAGGCAATGGTGAGTCTCGCCGCTTTCTTGGCTGAAATTCCATGAAACGCGCGCGTGCACTGGCGGCGCAGCACGTCTTCGGTCAGCCCAGCCTCACGCTCTTCCAGCACCTCGCCAATACAGACGATGGGCGTGAAACCGTTCTCCAGCGCGGTCTTGAGCTTGCGGTTCACCGTGTCGTCGGTTTCGTTGAAGTACTGACGCCGCTCGGAGTGGCCGATGATGACGTGGGTGACGCCAATCGCCGTCAGCATTACGACCGAGATTTCCCCGGTGAAGGCACCCTCTTTTTCCCAGTGGACATTCTGCGCCCCCACCGCCACGTTGGAGCCGGCCGCAGCTTCGACGGCGACGCGCAGGTCAATGAACGGCGGGCAGACAACGATCTCGTCGCGGTCATGATCGGCGACCATGGGCAGAAATTCCGTGAAGAACGCCGTCGTCTGTTCCGGCGTCTTGTACATCTTCCAGTTGGCAGCGATGAGTTTCTTTCTCATAGGTAGGAATCCATCAGCGGGGATTAAAGGATTGACTATACATGGGGCGCCGGGCGACGCGCGAGTGCCAGTTCCTGCTTGGAGGTCTGTCATCCTGAGCGGAGGTTCGGCCGCTCTTGCGGACGAACCTCAGTCGAAGAGCCTGCCCCGAGCGTAGCCGAGGGGACCCCTATTCCCGCGAAGCTGTTTGCATTGTATAGGGGTGTTTCGACTCGCACCGCCAGCAGCGGGCCGTGCTCGCTCAACATGACAAACCCTCTTCCAAGTCAGAATGGGGAGTACCAGGTGCCTGACGATGTTTCTCTGTGCCTCTGTGGTTAATCACGTCCTGAACCTCAGAACACCTCCCGCAATCTTCCGAAGCTCTCCACCTGCAACAGCCGGCCATTGCCAATTTCCGGCCGCAGCTCGTCGCGCTCCAGCATCCAGGTGTTGTGGTGCGGCACGAACACCGCGTGCAAACCCGCTTCCAGCGCGGGATTGATGTCCGACTTCGGGCTGTTGCCGATCATCCACGCGCTCTCCCGTGGCAGCCCGTATTTCTCGACCACACCGTTGTAAGTCGCGGCGTCTTTCTCCGCCACCACTTCGATCGCGGTGAAATATTCCTTCAACCCCGAGCGTTCGACCTTGCCCGATTGCTCCGTGATGTTGCCCTTGGTCACCAGAAAGAGATGATGTCGCCCGGCCAGGTCGGCCAGCGTCTCCGGAACCTCGGGCAGGATCTCCATGGGGTGGTCGGCGATGGCGTACGCGAAACCGTGGATGGTCTCGTGCAACGCGGGCGTCAGCGGCTCGACCGACAACTGCTCGAAGCACTTGACCAGCGCCAGCGCGAAGCTCTGCATGCCATAGCCGTGCTGGCGAATGTTCTCCCGCTCCACGTCGTACAGCACCTCCCGCACCTGGTCGGGCGTGTACTCGCGATGGTTGAGGAAGGAAATGAAGTTGGCAATCGCGCGCTCGAAGTAGATGTTGTTCTCCCAGAGCGTGTCGTCCGCATCAATCAGCAGATACTGGCCGGGAGGGATTTTGCGCTGTGCCGCGGGAGGCATGAATGCATCTTACCGAATTCTGGCTGGGAACAGCAGCCAACGCCAATGTGTGCCTATCAGGCACACGTCGTGCTAAACTCGAATGAGTGAAGTACTTCGCTTGGGACGATGAAAAGAACGAGAAGTTGAAGGCGGAGCGTGGTATTGGTTTCGAGGAAATCGTCTTCCTCATCGAACGCGGAGACCTACTGGAGATCGTTGAACATCCAAAACAGGAGCGGTACCCACGCCAGCAAATGTTCATCGTAAAGCGAGAAGATTACGTTTATCTGGTGCCTTTCGTTGAGGAAGACAGCTGCTTTTTCCTGAAAACGATCATTCCAAGCCGCAAGGCAACCAAGGAGTATCTGGGGAAGGAGGACGAAGACGATGAAGCTCGACGCTGAGGAACGAGAGATTCTCGCATCGTATGAGCGGGGGGAGTGGCGGCCGGTAAAGGGAAAAAGGGGCGACCCCAGCCAGTATGCTCGCTATGCCAAGGCGACGTTTAAGAAGGACCGCCGCCTCAACATCCGCATCTCCAGCAAGGACCTGGAGGCTATCCAGAAGCGAGCGCTCGAGGAGGGCCTCCCTTATCAGACCCTGATTTCCAGCCTGCTGCACAAATATGCCTCGGGACGGCTTCGGGAAGCTAAATCGATTTGAGGAGGAAGTGAGGGAGCTTTGGAGTCACGAAGATGAAGAAGAAGGTTAGAGTATCGGTGACCGCAGATGGAGCGGCTGGTTTTTTTCGCCGCGCCGGCGAGCACGCCCGCAGACTGGATCGCGGTGTATCCCTCGCTCCAGAGATTACCGTGACCTTCGAGAGCGTCGGAGACATGTTGCGCGTGCTGTCTGCCGAGAGGGTGCGACTGCTGCGCGTCGCTCGCGAGCGGGCAACTCCGATTTCTGATCTGGCTAACGGATTGGATCGCGATACCCGCGCTGTCAGCCGCGATGTGGACTTGCTGGAGTCCTTCGGGCTTTTGCGGACACGCTATGAATCCAACCCTGGCCACGGACGGCGCCGGATTGTCGAACCGCGCGCTGCCAGGTATCAACTGACTGCCACCATCTGACCTTATGGCCTGCTTCGCCGCCGCTTACGGCAAGCCCCGACTCCTCGCCGGGTGCACCCCCCAAGCCGGGTTCTTTTGGGTGGGATCGTTTCGTAAGGCTCCCTTCTGGAATGTCGAGAGCTGCTGTAAAACGCAGCAGCCCGCAGTTGAGAACTGCAACGGGGCCACTTACAAACGGTCCTTGAGAATTACTTCTACATCCCGATGTCCATGGAGTATCGAGACGATTTGTAAGGGTTTCGTGTCTGACCGGTAGACGATTAGGTAGGAATAGACGGGGAAGAATTTCACCGGCTCATCCGTCAAATCCTTGCGGCGATGTCCGGCCCCCGGACTTGCCGCCAGAAAAGCAATCTTGTCCCGAATAGCCGTTTCGACGCGGTCCGCTACCTCGAGGCTGCTGTGTTCCTTGACGTAACGCCAGATTCGTACCAGATCCAGCGCGGCCTCTGGCGCCAGAACATAGCGTGTCGTCATTCAGGCTTGGCTTTTAGTTCCGCCAAGTGAGCGTCCAACCGATCTTCGGGAATTCCTTCGCCTCGGTCGAGTTGCTCTATCCCGCGACGAATCTTAGCGTTGTTCGTCTCCCGATTTTCCAGAAGCCAGCGGTCCTGTTCCTCCTGGGTTTCCAGAAGGCGCTGCAAAACCTCTTCCATGCTGCCGGACCCAGTCGCCCGGAGCTGTCTTTGAATCCTCGCCTCCAGGCTCGCGTCGCGGATCTCAATGTTCATCGCTCTATTCCTTCTCGCAACGTTGATGCAGACTTTCTTGCATCGTATCGAACGCGATGGGAATGTCAAGACATCCCGAACGGCTCAGACACGATAGCCACATTCGACGGGCTTTTAATACTACGGGCCTCCCGGCCCCTGCTGCATCAGGCTGGCGGGCGGCGGTGGGATGGTGATGTCCACCTTCTGCACCGGGCCCAGCGTGCTGAGCGGCTTGCCAAACTCCGCGTCGTTGCCCAGCACCAGCACCGCCATGCGCTCTTTGCGCACGTACTTGCGCGCCACTCGCGTCACATCGTCGGCCGTGACCTTCTCCACTTCCGTCCGGTAGCGCTCCAGGAAGTCCGCCGGGTAGTGATAGAACTCGTAAGCCATCTTTTCCCGCAGCACCTTTTCCGGCGTGTCGAACTGGAAGATGAACGAGTTCAGGATGTCATCCTTGGCGCGCTGCAACTCCTCGGCAGTGGCCCCGTTCTTGTGCAGGTCTTCGATTTCGTTGTCCAGTGCCTGAATGCCTTCCACCGTGGTGGCGCTCTTGGTTTGCATCTCGATGTTGGTCAACCCCGGCCGGTCCCATCCGTAACCGACGCCGCCTCCCACGTTGTAGGCCAGCCCCAGCTTGGAACGAATGTTGTTGAACAGCCGCGACGAGAAGCCGCCGCCGAAAATTTCGTTCATCACGCTGACCGCGAAGTAGTCGGGATTGCTGCGCTCGATGCCCAGATCGAGCATGCCAATGGTGCTCTGGTTTACGTCGCCTTTCTGAATGAAGTACAGCCCCGGCTTCGGCTCGCTGAACTTGATGTCAGGCCGCTTGGCTTCCGGCCCTTTCTGCCACGTCCCAAAGACCTGTTCCAGCTTGGCTTGCATCGCCTTGGGATCAAAGTCTCCGGTGATGCCGAAGATGATGTTGTTGGGGTACACGTACTGCTGGTGCCAGTTCAGCAGGTCCTCACGAGTGACCGCCGCGACGGTGGTGTACTCCGGCTCGCGCGCGTAAGGATTGTCCTTGCCATAGGCGATAATCCGACTCTCGCGATGAACGATCGAGTTCACGCCGTCGTTGCGGCGCGAAATTTCCGTGTACATCTGCTCTTTCGCCAGCTCCAGCTTGTCGGCCCGGAACTCGGGATTATGCAGCAGGTCGAGAAACATGTCGAAGACGGCGTCGAAGTCACCCTTCAGGCAATCCAGGGAGAGAGTGGTCGAGTCTGGCTGAGCGTCGGCTTCAATCTTGGCGGCGCGCGCTTCCAGAAAGTCGTCCATCTGGTCGCCGGTTTTGCTTTTGGTTCCCCCGGTGCGCCAGACGTCGCCATACAAATCCGTGAGCCCGGTCTTGCTGGCCGGTTCGTAAACCGAGCCGCCGCGAATGCGCGCCGTGGCGCTAATCAGCGGCAGTTCATGGTCTTCCTGCAGGAAGATCACCATGCCATTGGGCAACTGGACGCGCACCGGCTGCTGCGGCTTGAACGCCGGCAGCGGCGGCGCTTGAACTTTGTTCCAGGGCGTGACTTGCGCCGGGCTGAAGGCCGCCAGCAGCAACAAGAAGCAGAACAACGCCGGCACCAAACGCGATAGGCGGGTTCGCATTATTCGCCTCCTTGGCTGGCGGCAGCAGCCGGCTGGCTGCTCGCGGTTTGGGTTTGAATCACGCCCACCGTGCGATTGGTTTCGGTGAAGACGCTGTTCGAGATGCGCCGGATGTCGGCCTTGGTCACCTTGTCCACGCGATCAAGGTAGCGAAAAAGTTCGCGCCAGTCGCCGTATCGCGTCTGATAAGTCGCCAGTTGTTCCGCCAGCCCCTCGTTGCTGGCCAGCCCGCGTATCAGGTCGGCCTTGGTGCGCGTCTTGAACATCTGCAGCTCGTCGTCGGTCACGTCCTGCGTCTTCAGTTTTTCGATCTCCTGGTGGAAGGCCTTCTGCAATTCGTCGGTGGTGTGCCCGGGAATCGGCACCGCGTAGAAGGCAAACAGGTGACTGTACTTGATGCCGGGAAACCCGGTGAATCCGGCGGCGTAGGCGGCGATTTTCTTGTCGCGCACCAGCGACCGGTACAGGCGCGAGGTGCGGCCGTTCGACAGAATGTCGGAGATGGCATCGTACGCCGTATCGTCCGGCGCCAGATAGCTGGGGCGATGATAGCCCTCGATGTAAAACGGCTGGGCCGGGTCCTGCAGCGTAACTTGACGCACCGAATTCTGCGCCGGCTCGTCGGTGAACAGCTCCTCCGGCTTGGGAACCGTGGGCATCCGATCGAAATATCGCTCGATGATCGGAAATACCTGAGCCGGATCGAGATCGCCCACCAATCCGATCACCATGTTGCTGGGGACGTAGTGCCGCTTGAAGAAATCGGCCGCGTCGGTTGCCGAAAAGCTTTGCAGGTCGGAAGCGTAGCCGATGGTCGGCCGGTGATACGGATTGGCCATGAACGCGGTGCCGAGGAATTGTTCGATCAGCCGCCCGGTCGGACTGCTGTCGGTGCGCATGCGGCGCTCTTCCATCACCACGTTGCGCTCTTTGTAAAACTCGCGCATCACCGGATGCATCATGCGGTCGGACTCGAGCGCTGCCCACAGCTCGATCTGGTTCGACGGCATCGAGTACAGGTAAGCGGTTTCGTCATAGTTGGTGAAGGCGTTCAAGCCCACCCCGCCGTGGCTCTCCACAATCTCGCCGAATTGGTTTTTCACCACGTACTTGTCGGCGGCGGCGATTGCGTCCTGCCAGGCTTTCTTCAACTGCGCCAGCTTTTGCGGGTCTTGCCCCACGCGCTTGATGCGCTCAGCCTCATACGCGGCATAGGTCTGCTCGACTTTTTCCAGCGCCACCTTCTCTGCGGCGTAATCCGTCGTGCCGATGTCGGGCGTGCCCTTGAAGGCCATGTGCTCCATCATGTGCGCCAGTCCGGTTTCGTTGCGGGGGTCCTGCGCCGAGCCGGCATCCACCAGGGTGAAGAACGAAAACACCGGCGCCTCCGGCCGCCGCCACAGAACGACCGTCAGCCCGTTGGGCAGGGTCTTCACCGAGACCCGCTTTTCGTACGACGACAAGTCCTCCACCCCAGCAAGTCCAACGGCGGGACTTGCCGGGGGCCCCGGATCCTGCGCCATCAGCGGCATAGCCGCCGCGAGCAGGAGCAGGCACGACAGTTTGGACAACCAGCGCTTCATTATGCCTCCGAAGCAGACCTAAGTTAGTGCAGAATAAAAAGTTACGCAGGTAGAGACGTGTAAGTCAAATGGATGAAAGCGACCGCGGGAGCCCGAGTCGCGCGGACTGGCCCAAAAACACGAAAACCCAGCCAATCGGCCGGGCTCATTCCCTCAAACGACTTCTTCCCTTCTTCAACTCTAATTTCATTATAACACATTAGAGCCAGTTTTGTTCGCTATTTTGAAAATTTATATTTGGTTTGCTATTAGTGTGTTAGGAGGAAATGTAGCACTGTTGGGCCATTGACAAGTAAAACTGCGCTGTCCCGAAACGGGAACCATCGGCGAGTCATTCACGATTTACCGTTCGAGTCCGCTCCGAGAGAGTTGAACTTCAATTCGCTGCGGTCGTTCTTGGCGATCCGGACCTGTGCTGCCGTTAGTTCACAAAATCTCTTGACTCCAAACTCTATATATGTTGATATTGACGCCATGGCACGAAGCCCCAACAGTTCTCCCCAGACGCGAGAGTTGCTGACCGTCATGGCTCTACAGCCTCGGACGTGGCACTACGGTTATGAACTTTCCAAGCAGACCGGCCTGAAATCGGGGACGCTATATCCGCTACTCATGCGCCTCAGCGATCAAGGCCTACTGGAGTCGCAGTGGCGAGAACCAGATCGTCCCGGCAAGCCGCCACGCCACGCTTACAAACTCACACCGACTGGGCTGGCCTTCGCGCGAACGATCGTGGTGCCGAGCGCGCCATCTGTCATGCGTCGCAAGGTCGTGGGAGCGACAACATGACGGCACGTAGCTCTCCTCTCCGGCGACTTGCGTTTGCCCTGATGGCACATGCAACTGCGATACTCCCGCCCGCGCGTTTGTCCTGGGCGGAAGCGATGAACCACGAGTTCCAGCACATCGAAGGCGATCTGGAAGCGTTGACGTGGGCAGCCGGTTGCGTGATGGCCAGTTACGTTGAAAGAAGCAAGGTGATGAATCTTCTTCACACGTGGTACGCGCGCGGCTTCCTGACGCTTCTGATTCTCAGCCAGGTGCTGTCCATGCTCTTTGCCACCATTCTGACTGCCGCCTATCGCCTGAACTATCTCGGAGTTGCAGCCTTGCTGGGGGGATTCACGCCGGGCGACGACTATCGCCGCTTCATCCCTCTCATGGATGCGACGCCATGGTGGCTCCATGGGCTGTGGGTTGCAGCCGCTGTGCTGTTTTTCGCATCCGGGTGGCAGCTAATCCGAGACCGTCCAGCGGCCTTTGCACTCTTTGCCGTGGCTTGGGTCCTCGGGACAGCGGGAAACTTGATCTCTCAATCGCTGCCAGCCTACAGGGAGGCCTTTTCATTTCCTTCCCCTTTGTTCATGCGTGACTATTTCATTCCCGCTGCGACTGCACTCATCCCGGTACTCGTCGCGGGTGCCCTCTGGGCCCACGGCCGGTGTTCTTTGGCCAATGGCTCATGGGAACGCCAGGCATAGCTGGTGATCAGAGCGAGAGTGCCAGCGTCGCTGCCGGGCTGAGTGGAGACAAGGCTTGGACCAGGCCCCGTCCATCTCAAGAAACTCCGCATCAAATACCATGCGTGAATTATGATCGACTGCCTCTGAGAGTCGAGCCACACATGGCCAAAGACAAAGACATGGTGGTTGACATCGAGGGCAAGCACCTGAAGCTGTCGAACCTGGACAAGGTGCTGTATCCCGAAGCCGGCTTCACCAAGGGGCAGGTGATCGACTACTTCGTGCGCATCGCTCCGGTGTTGCTGCCCCACCTGCACGGGCGGCCGCTGACCATGAAGCGCTATCCCAACGGCGTCAACGGCATGTACTTCTATGAGAAGAACTGCCCCGAGCACCGTCCGGAGTGGGTGCAGGTCGCGCCAGTCTGGAGCTCCGGCAACAACAAGTGGATGAACTACTGCATGGCGGAGGACCTGCCTACGCTGGTGTGGGCGGCGAACCTCGCCGATCTCGAGCTGCACACCAGCCTCTCGCTTGCCAAAGACATCCTGCGGCCAACGTTCCTCGTCTTCGACCTCGATCCGGGAGCGCCCGCCAACATCGTGCAATGCTGCCGGGTCGGGTTGTGGGTACGCGACATTTTCGATCGCCTCGGGCTGAAGTGCTTCGCCAAAACTTCAGGGTCGAAGGGATTGCAGATTTACGTGCCGCTGAACACTCCCGTTACCTACGAGCAGACGAAGCGATTTGCCCACGGAGATGGCTCGCCTGCTGGAGCGCCAGCATCGCGAGCTGGTGGTCTCCGATATGAAGAAGGCGCTGCGCGTCGGCAAGGTCTTCGTGGACTGGAGCCAGAACGACGATCACAAGACGACGATTTGCGTGTACTCGCTGCGGGCGAAGGAGCGGCCGACGGTCTCGACTCCCGTGAAGTGGGACGAGGTGGAGAACTGCCTGAAGAAGGGCGACCCGACGCTGCTGGTTTTTGAGTCGGACAAGGTGCTGGAGCGCGTGAAGAAGTATGGCGACCTGTTCGAGCCGGTGCTGAAGTTGAAGCAGAAGATGCCGCGGGTGGAGGCGCTGGAGCAATTCAGCGGCGATGGCGGGGCAGCGCCGTCCAGCACTCGGGCTGCGGTGAAACCCGCCGCAACCGCCTCGGATCGAACGAAGCCAGTAGCCAAGAAGCGCGCGACCGCCTCCGCAAAATCGTCGCGTGCAGCGAAGAAATCAACCGCCTCCTCAAGCCGCAAGCGCGTGTGAAACTACGCACAAAACCAGGTATGGTACGATATGCCCGATTCTGGCGCGAGGAGGCAAACTGTGGTAACCCCATCATCGCTTCCCTTCAGTTACGAGTTGGAACTGTCGGGTGATACAACGCTCGTGAAGTGTCATGGCAGAGTGGTGAGCGAGACTGCGGGCGATTTGAAACAACTGATCAAACCGATGATACCCAAATGCCGTCGCATCGTGCTGGACCTTACCGACGTCAACTTTGTGGACAGTTCCGGTTTGGGCACGCTGGTTGGGCTGAAAGTCTCCGCAGGCGCCGCGGCTTATTGCACTCTGGAGTTCATCAACTTCTCGCCACATGTGAAGGAGCTGCTGCAAATCACCAAGTTGAACCAGTTATTCGGGACCTAGGAACCGGGGTATCGGCTGACTCTCCAATCTTCTGCGCCTGGCTCATGACCGGACGTGCACTCACGCTCTTTTGTCACCTCGCGTGTAGCTGAGAAACTCGACCTGCCTCCCCAACCCGCAAGCGCGTGTGATATCGTTTCCGGCGCATGAGCCCGACCAGCAAAAAGAAGGCAGAGCCGCAGGCCGCAGCGACTGCTCCGTCTGCTGAGCCGGTGGTTGCTGAATCTTCGAATCTTCCGCTTTACGTCGGCACGTCCGGCTGGTCCTACACCATCTGGAAGCCCGCCTTCTATCCCGCGGACGTCGCGTCGAAGAACTTCCTCAAGTTCTACGCTACGCAGCTCACCGCCGTCGAAGTGAACTACACCTTCCGCAGCCGGCTCTCGGAAAAAGCCGCCACCGGATGGATAGCGGACGTTGGCCCGAACTTTCGCTTCGCGCTGAAGGCGAACCAGTACATCACTCACATTCGCCGCTTGCAGAATGTCGAGGAGCCGCTGCAGCGATTTCTTCCCACGCTGCAGCCGCTGGCCACGCAGCTCGGGCCGGTGTTGTTTCAGTTGCCGCCCAACCTGAAAGCGGATGTGCCGCTGTTGCGCGACTTCCTCGCGCTGCTGCCGCGAACTTTCAAGGCGGCCCTCGAGTTCCGCCACGCATCGTGGTTCAGCGACGAGGTGTACAAAACCTTGCAGGAGCGCAACGCCTGCGCTTTGCATCGCGGAAACCGAGAAGCTCAGCACGCCTGAGGTGCGCACCGCCAGCTTCATCTACTTTCGCTTTCGGCAGCCGAGTTATTCCGCCGAAGAGTTGAAGAAACTTGACCGATCGCGTCGAGCGCTGCGTCGCCGACGGGCTGGAAACCTACGCCTTCTTCAAGCACGAAGAAGATCCCCAGAGTCCGCTGAACGCCGTGGGGTTGTTGAATACGGTGCGGAAGAAGCTGGTAAAGGCGACGTAACGTCGCCATCCAGCGGCATCGGCGCTATTGCCAACTTGGGTTCTCCTCCAGTTGGGCCTACAATCCGAGGCAGCACAAGTCTTACACTTTAGTGTGCGTGGAGGTCCCGCGTGGAAAGCGTCGGCGGCATCGGCGGCCTTGTAGTCATCGTCATCTTCGTCCTCTACCTCATCAACTCGATCAAGATTCTGGCCGAGTATGAGCGCGGGGTTATCTTCCGCCTCGGACGACTGCTGGGAACTCCGAAAGGTCCCGGCATCATCCTGGTCTTTGCGCCCATCGACCGCATCGTGCGGGTCTCGCTTCGGCAGGAAGCCTTGGAAGTTCCGCCGCAGGACATCATCACCCGCGACAACGTCACCCTCAAGGTCAACGCGGTTATCTTTCTGCGCGTGATCGATTCCAACAAGGCCGTGGTCGCAGTCTCGAACTACATGTACCAGACTTCGCAATTCGCGCAGACCACGCTGCGGTCGGTGCTGGGCGAAGTGGACCTCGACGAACTGCTGGCGCATCGCGAAAAAATCAACCTGCGGCTGCAGTCCATCCTCGATCAGCATACCGATCCCTGGGGCGTGAAGGTCACGAATGTCGAAGTGAAGCAGGTTGATTTGCCGGAGACCATGACGCGCGCCATGGCCAAACAGGCCGAAGCCGAACGCGAGAAGCGCTCAAAGATCATTCACGCCGAGGGCGAATTCGCCGCGGCGCAGCGCCTGGTTGACGCGGCCCACCTGCTGGCCGGCGAGCCAACCAGCATTCAATTACGGTACCTGCAGACGTTGACCGAGATCGGGGTCGAGAAAAACACGACTATCATTTTCCCCGTTCCTGTGGACCTGCTGGCCGGACTGCAGCAACTGGTGAGGCGCGACGCAGCCCAAATCGCAAAGGACGAAAAAGCGCAGGGTCAATAACGAGGTCGAGGAGGCTATGGCTTCAGAGGACACCGAGATCACATTGGGCGTAGGGCGTTTGCTGGGATTATTTTTCCTGCTTTCCGCGCTGTGCGGCGTGTTCTTCTCCATCGGCTATTCGCTGGGCAAAAGTACGGCCCGCGAACAGGCGTTGAATGACCAGCCGACATCAGTGCTGGCTGCGTCTCCGCCGGCAACGACCGGTAACAACGAAGAAAAGCCGTCCGCAGCCGTCCCTGCCAAATCGGACGCTACCTCGCCGGCACAGGAGCAGACCGATCCCAATTCGAAGAACAATCTGACCTTCTACAAGGCGGTACAACAGAGCGGCGCCAACACGGAATCGGCCGCCAAGGACACCGCGCCCGCGGTCACGCAAAAGGCACCAGCGGCAACGGAGACGGTGTCCGCGAATCCGCCTGCCACCGCGATCCAGACCCCTGACGGAGCTGGCCACGGTGCCGCACCGCCGGCCAGTCGCTCGGCCCCGGTCACCGGCCCTGGAACCATCGTGGTGCAGATCGCCGCCCTGTCCCGAGAGGACGACGCGGTTTCTCTCGCCGGCGCGCTCCGCAAGAAAAGTTATAACGTCATCGTGGTGAACAATCCCACCACCAACGACAAGTTTTACCACGTACAGGTGGGCCCGTTCGCGACCCTGCAGGAGGCCGACGCGATGAAAGCCAAGCTGACTGCCGAGGGCTACAATCCGATTGTGAAGCGGTAGGTCGCCGCTCGTGCTGTGAATGGAAGGCCAAGCGGCCTGAATCACAGCCGGTCGCCCCCGCTAAACTTACTTTCCTTCTCGTGGGTACCAGCGATGAAACTGCTTAGAGCGCGATTCAATCAGCGCGTCGGCACCCCAGACTCGGCGCTGACAGCCAATCCAGTGCGGCGCTACCCCTCATGTAACTGCCTTGTCCTGCAAGTCGAATTCAATGAGCCGCGAGACTCCACGTTGCACGCCGAAATTCAGGATATCAATTCTGACGCGTCGAAATCGCTTGAGGCGTATATCCAAAAAGTCCATGCTGAAGGCGGCGATGAATTGAATCCGATTGCCGGGATCGGACCCGAACAATGGAGCCAGATTCGGGTACTTCCGCCCTCAATCGGAAAGTTGCAATCCGTTCGCTACCTTGCCCTGTACGGAAGCCATCTCGTTCGGATTCCCCCCGAGATAGGAGACATGACGAATCTCGAGGAGTTTGATCCTTACACTTCTTACTGCCTGCACTGGTTTCCGTATGAAATTACTCGCTGCAAGAAGCTAACGCGCAGTCGTGTAAGCACACGCGCTCTGTACGGAAACTACAAGTACAGACCTCCATTTCCCTGTTTGCCCAGTAATTCGCTTGAACTTACTCCTGCATCCTGTAGTGTCTGTCGGGGGCCATTGACCAAGGTAGGGGCTTATCAAGTGTGGATTTCTCTGCTGGTCGCCACTGACGTGCTTCCATTGCTGGTTCACGCTTGCTCTCGAGACTGCGTGCAGAACCTTCCCCGGCCGGCTGAAGGTTACGTGCCGGAACCGCATCCGGGCGGCTGGGCCCTTAAGCAGCCGCCGGCCAGCTTCGGCCCCCCTAAGTAACGAATGTCCCACTTTGTCGTACTTGCTGTCTGACAATGTAGTACTAAAGTGTCCTACTGTGTCGTACTACTCCCTCACATTGTGGGATGACGTGCCAGCCCCGATGCCTGCACCCTCCGTGTCCTCCGCCGGCGCACCACCCGCGTGGGCTGCAGCCCGTTCTGCGTATTCCATCGAGGGCACCGCAATCACGCGAGACTCGCCGGTGATCAGCCTGGCCCAGCGCGCGTAGGTGAGATAACTCCACGCCCACTGGAACATGACCACGACCCGGTTACGAAATCCGATGAGGAAGAAAATGTGGATAAACAGCCAGGACAGCCAGGCAATGAATCCGGAGATATGCACTTTGCCGAACTGCGCGACGGCGGCGGCGCGCCCGATCGTCGCCAGCGAACCTTTGTCAACATAATGGAAACTCTTGCGCGGATTCCCGACGAGGTCAGCCGCGATCTGCCGGGCCACGTATCGGCCCTGCTGCATGGCCACCGGTGCGACCCCGGGCAACTGGGCCCCGTCGGCATGCTTCAAGCTGGCCAGATCGCCCACGACAAACACTTCACGGTGCCCGGGAATGCTGAGATCGGCTTCGACCAGCACACGGCCAGCGCGGTCAACAGGCGCGCCCAGAGCGCGGCCCAGCGGCGAGGCCGAAACGCCCGCAGCCCAGAGCACGACCGCAGCCGGTATCGATTCATTCCCAACCATAACCTCGCCGGAGCGCACGTCCGTCACCGCCGCGTTGGTACGCACCTCGACGCCCAGTTGTTGCAGTTGCTCCTTGGCGCTTCGGCGCAGGTCTGGAGGATAGGCGCTCAGCACGTCGGGACCGGCTTCGACGAGCAGGATGCTGGTCTTGGCGGGATCGATGTGGCGAAAATCGTCGGTCAGCGACTTGCGGGCGATCTCCGCCAGGGTACCGGCCAACTCAACCCCCGTAGGACCGCCGCCTACAACCACAAAACTCAGCGGCCGGTGACGGCCGGTCAAAGCCGCCTCGCGTTCCGCAATCTCGTAGGCCAGCAGAATACGGCGGCGCATCTCCAGCGCGTCCTCCACCGTTTTCAGCCCGGGTGCGAGCGGCGCCCACTCGTCGTGTCCAAAGTAGGCATGGGTGGCGCCTGCCGCGACGACCAGATAGTCGTAGGGAAGCTCGAAGCCATGCAGCTTGACGACGCGCCGCTCGACATCAACGTCGAGCACCTCGCCCAGCAGCACTTCGACGTTCTCATGCCGGGCGAGAATTTCGCGAATCGGCGCAGCAATTTCCGCCGGCGACAGTCCTGCCGTCGCCACCTGGTAAAGCAGCGGCTGAAAGGTGTGGTGGTTCTTGCGGTCAACTATCGTGATCTGGACCGGCAGTCGGGCCAGTGCCTTGGCGGCTTCCAGGCCACCGAACCCGCCTCCGACGATGACGACACGTGCCTTTGAGTTTTGGGACATGGTTACCACTTCATAGGATGCGGCGGAAGCGACTCAGGCATCACTCTTCGCGGGCCAATCTCGCGTTCTACATGATTCCGGGGGTTTTTCTCTAGCCGGAGCGGAGGCGGTGAATTACAATTCCGGCGACGTAAACCGTCTTCAGGAGGTCGACATGCAACGCCTGGTGTTCTTGATCGCTTTGCTGGCTCCAGGTTTCTTCCCGCTTGCGGGTTCGGCGCAGGGGCCGACGGTCCAGCTTTGTGTTGCCACCATGCAAATGTCGGGCAGCAACGATACCAGCCCGGAAGGGCGGGACATGCTCATCAAATTCCTGAGCAAAGAAAAAAATAAGGGGCTCGCCATTGAGAGCGTGCCTCTTCCTCCGTCGTCGCCCGAGCAAGCGTTGGTCGCCGCTAAACAAAAAGGCTGCGATTACATGGTAGCCACCAACTTGACCGACACGCATTCCGTGAACTCGCTTTCAACCGGGCGGGCAAATCCGATCAACACGCCGACCTTCTATGCGACGACGGCGTATAAGCTGACCAAAGTGAGCGACGGTTCGGAGGTGTCCAGCGGTTCCCTCAAGGCTTCCGACAGCATCTCGGAACAGAGCGCACTCGGCGTCACCATGAAGAAAATTGCGGACAAAGTGACGGACGTGATCCGGAAGGCAGGCCCTGTCGCCAAATAGCGTGCCACGGATACGGGCAGACCAACAGCACCGACGCAGAATTTCGTGGGCCCCGTGATGCCGTCGACGATTGCGGACTGTGGTGCTCCCGAACTCGCCGCAAAGCTCTATTTTCCTATGGTAGATTAGTGAATGTGGGCCCGTAGCTCAGTTGGTAGAGCAACGCACTTTTAATGCGTGGGTCGCAGGTTCGATTCCTGCCGGGCTCACCATTTCTGACCGCCCGCCTGGCGCACCATCAGGATTCCTTCTCCACGTAAACTGCGGTCCCGTAGGCCAGCACTTCGGTTACGCCGTTCATCACCTCGGTCGCATCGTAGCGCATGCCGATCACCGCATTCGCGCCCAGTTGGCCGGCGTGCTCCAGCATCAGGTCGAAGGCATGCTCGCGCGTCTGCTCGCACAGGTTGGTCAGCAAAGTGATGTTGCCGCCGATGAGCGTCTGCAGACCTGCGCCGATGGTCCCGACGATGGAGCGCGAGCGCACGATAATGCCGCGCACCAGCCCGAGGTTGCGGACGATGCGGTAGCCGTCCAACGTGAACGCAGTAGTGACCATGTGGTGTGGAACTATGGCGGCGCTTTGAGGCATGGCAGTGCTGGTGCTCATTCGATTCTCCCGGTGTGATTTCGAGGGCAGCATAACACGATGACACGGCGCGGCGCTGTGCGCTCGACAACGCCGCCGCGTACACTCGAATGAATTGGAGAACGTGATAACGCGTTGAACTCGAAATCTGGTAAACGTGACAACCGCTTCACCGTTGTGATGTGCCTCAGCTTTGCGCTGGGCATGGCGGTGGCCCTGGTTGTCTTCTTCTTGTGGCGATCGCATCCGGAGAACTTTCAGCCTGCGGCATTCGCCGCCGCGCTGGTCGTCTGCCCGCCATTCATCCTGTCCTACGCCATCGGGGCCATGCCGGATTCCGCCTTTGCGCTGGTGCTGGGCGCGGGGACAATCGTATTCGCCAACGCTTCTTTGTACGCGGGTGTAGCTGCGGGAATTTATGCAATCGTGACGATGGTGAGTAAGAAGAAAGCGTGAATCATGCGATCGGTACGACAATCGTTCCGCGCACAACAAGGCAACATTCCCTGATGTTTGTCATCACGAACGTAGCGAGGGATCTGCTTTTCACCTGGTCACCGGAAAGCAGATTCCTCGTGGGCTGAAAGCCCACTCGTAATGACAATTCTGATGTGGCGAACCGCCCACACGGAGGAACTACCACATCCCGACTCACTATCCACTGACTCACCCCGCCGGCTGCTGCTGTGTCATGCAGTGCAGCGCGCCCAAGCCCCAGATGAAATCCCGGCAGTAGATGCCGACGACCTCACGACCGGGGAAGAGCCTCCGCGAGGATGTCGAGCGCGACGCGGTCGTTGGGATCGCTGAAAATGGGCACCAGAACCAGCTGGTTCGCGATGTAGAAATTGGCATAGCTGGCGGGCAGCCGCTGTCCGCGGAAGTACACGGGAGCGGGCATCGGCAGCTTCACGACGCGCAGCGGCTTGCCTGACTGATCGGCGCTTTTGACGAGGCGCCGGAAATTCTCGCGCAGAGGCTCGTGGTTGGGGTCGCTGCGATCGGGTTCGT
The DNA here is from genome assembly GCA_963735855.1 of uncultured Acidobacteriaceae bacterium. Lineage (GTDB taxonomy): Bacteria > Acidobacteriota > Terriglobia > Terriglobales > Acidobacteriaceae > Bog-257. The sequence continues at coordinate 79,852 of CAVTMW010000013.1, read as the reverse complement.
ACGCGGTGACCACGGTTCGCGGCGCAACGAAGCGGGTGATGTCGTCCACGTGACCGTGCGTGTCGTCGCCCGCGATCCCGCGCTCCAGCCAAATGACTTTCTTCACGCCCAGGTAATCGGCGAACAGTTGCTGCAATTGCTCGCGCGTGATTCCCGGATTGCGCTGCTGCACATCGCTCAAGCAGGCACTCTTCGGTGGTGATGAGGGTTCCCGCTCCATTCACGTCGATGCTGCCGCCTTCGAGCACAACGCGCCGCGGCTTGCCATCGATGCTCACGGTTGGCTGCCACACCGGCGTGCGCAGGTGTTCGGCGATGTTCGTCGCGACCTGGGCGTCAAGCTTCCAGTCGTTGTACTTGGCCCAGGCGTTGAAGCGCCATGCCGTGGCCGCAACGGCGGGACGCCGCTTTTCGCGAACCCGGCGCACGAAGATCGGGCCGGTATCGCGGGTCCAGACCCGGTTGGTTCGCATGGAGAAAAATTGGATATTGCCGGCGCTCTTGCCGGGATCGGCAGCCTTCTCCGGCAGGACGTGCGCGTGCACAAGAAGTGCGCGGGCTTTGGCTTCAGCGGTCTCGTCCTCCACCAGGATGTTGACGCGCTCCACCCGCGCGAGATGGCGAATGATTTCCGCGTAAATCCACGGGATGGTTTCGAACTTGCCCGGCCAGTCAGAGCGATTGTGGGGCCACGCGATCCAGGTTGCCGCGTGCGGCTCCCACTCGGCAGGCATGCGGTAGCCGAGCGCGGCGGGAAGTTGGGATGGGGTGCGAGGAGAAGGCATGTCGCAAGAGTTGTTCGTAGACAGTTCGAGTTGAACGGTCGCCGCACTCTAACGGTGTCATTCTGAACGAGCAGACGCCTTTCGCGACGAGTGCGAGGAATCTGGGTCCTTCGACTCCGGTCGCCAGGCGACCTTCGCTCAGGATGCAGGCTCGGCTCGTTTCAAATCGTGATCTCCGCTCGGGATGACAATTCGCAACTTGCTACACCATGAACCTCTGCGTGATCTGCGCGTAGGCATCCACGCGGCGATCGCGCCAGAACGGCCAATTGCGGCGGACGTCTTCGATGCGCTTCAAATCGACTTCGGCGATCAGCACTTCTTCCTTGTCGTGCGCAGCCTGCGCGATGACCTGCCCGAAGGGATCGGCGATGAACGATCCGCCCCAGAACTCAAGACCCTTGCCCGGCGCCTCATTGCCGCGAATGTTGCCGGTCTCGAAGCCGACGCGATTGGGCACGGCGACGTAAACTCCGTTGGCGATGGCGTGCGCGCGCTGAATGGTTCGCCACGCGTCGTACTGCGCTTCGCCGTACTGCGCCTTCTCGTCGGGATGCCAGCCGATGGCGGTGGGATAGAACAGCACATTCGCGCCCTGAAGCGCGGTCAGGCGCGCGCCCTCGGGATACCACTGGTCCCAGCAGACCAGCGTGCCGAACTTGCCGAAGCCGGTTTCGAACGTCTTGAATCCCAGATCGCCGGGCGTGAAGTAGAACTTCTCGTAATACAGCGGGTCGTCGGGAATGTGCATCTTGCGATAGATGCCCTGCGAGCTTGCCGTCGCGATCGATGATGGCCGCCGTGTTGTGATAAACGCCGGAGGCGCGGCGCTCGAACAGCGACGCGATGATCGTGATCTTCAGCTCGCGGGCGACTTCGCCGAGGCGCTCGGTCGTCGGGCCCGGGATCGGATTCAGCGAGGTCGAACAGCGCGATGTCTTCACGCTGGCAGAAATACTGGGTCTGAAATAGCTCGGGCAGGCAGACGATCTCCGCACCCTTGGCGGCGGCGTCGCGAACGTGCGCGATGGCGTGTTCCAGATTCTGCTCCGGCTCGGGCGTGCACGACATCTGCACGATGCCGATGTGAAAATTCCGTTCGGGCAACGCTGCGCTCCACGGGGAAAATGCGTTTCAAGAATAGCATTCCGCGCGAGGTGGGCCGGATCGGCGAGCGATGATTGTTAATGTGCGATGAATGGCGTCTCGCCTGCGGTCGTTGACGGGAGCAAAGGCAAACCTGTAGGTTCGATTATTTGAAATGGTGCAAGGTATAGGGGTCCTTCGACTCCGCTTGAGTCCGCACGCGGACTCGCGCTCCGCTCAGGATGACAGAGTTTCAGCGGAGTTGGTGCAGTGGATGCTCCAGTTAAGGCCCGCTCTACTACCGAGGTGAACGTTGAGCAACGAACACGACAAAACGCACGGCGAAGGCATCGAACGCGAGCTCCACGATCCCATTGCCGACAAGCTGATACCGCTGGAGCCGCTCGACCTGTCGAAGATCACGACCGTGGATGACCTGGTGCGCGCGATGGGCAACACGGCGTTCACCGGGCGGCAGGTGGGCGAAGGCGCCGACGTGCTGGAGGCCATGGCGCGCGACAAAGAGTGTTTCGTCGTGATGACGCTGGCGGGCGCCATGACCGTGGCCAAGCAAGGGCTGGTGATCGCCGACCTGATCGACCACGGCATCGTCAACGCGGTGGTCTCGACCGGTGCGCTGATGGCGCACGGGCTGGTGGAGGCGGCGGGGCGCTCGCACTTCCGCTATGACCCGAAGATGAACGACGTCGAGCTCTACGAGGCCGGCTACAACCGCGTGTACGACACGCTGGAGCCGGAGACGAACCTCGACTTCGTGGAGCGCATCGTCGCCCAGATCCTGAAGAACTGGGATGCCAACGAGATCGTGGCCTCGCACAAACTGAACCGCGCCATCGGCAAGCATCTCAGCGAGAACGTGAAGGAGCGCGGGATCCTGAAGTCGGCGTACGAAAAAAATGTGCCGGTGTTTGTGCCTGCGTTCAGCGACTCGGAGATGGGTCTGGATTTCGCGCTGCACAATCGCATGCGCCGCAAGAACAATCTGCCGGTGCTGCGCTACGATCCGTTCGAAGACCTGGAGTTCTTCGCCGAGACACTACTCAAGCAAGCGCGGCTGGGCATCTTCACCATCGGCGGCGGCGTGCCGCGTAACTGGTCGCAGCAGTTCGGACCGTTCATCGAGCTTGCGCCATCGCCGCGGAGGCGAGGACGTGCCGCTCAAGCGCTATCACTACGGGCTGCGCATTTGTCCGGAGCCGGTGCACTGGGGCGGATTGTCGGGCAGTCCGTACAGCGAAGCCGTGTCGTGGGGCAAGTTCGTGCCCCAAGGAAGAAGGCGGCAAGTTCGGCGAAGTTTTTGTGGATGCGACGGTCGGGCTGCCGCTGATCGTGGGCGCGGTGCTGGAGAGGTTGAAGCAGTAAACACTCATTCGCAGGTCGAATGGATGGCAGATCTTACGTCAATCAAGATGATTCTGGATTTTTCACCTTTCAGTGTCGGCTTGTCCGGGTCCACCAAAACGACATGCGGTAGCGCAGAGCGACATTCCTTTTTCCCGTGGTGAATGTCTTCGAATCCTCGACTCATCGGCGACACGCTTTGCCTGGGCGTACTACTAATCTCGCATATCGGTCTTGTGTCCAAACAAAGTAATTGAAACCGGATTCGTTTCATTCGGGCTTGGTTCTATATCTTGCTTTGTGGAGTTCGGAATTGCTGTTGGCCCTTCTATGATGGAAAGGCTCTCACGCCAGGAAAGGATCTCCTGCAATCGGAAGGCTGCGATGACCTCCGATCTGGAGAGATACCAAAGCATCCAACCCGCGAATAGACCACCAAATACCTCGCCAACAGCGGCGACTCCCTGTCTTGAAAGAACTGCTCGGGTAGTGCCCATGACGGCGCCGAACAAATTAAACCAAGAGAACAGAACGGTTATGCTGCGGGCCCAGTTTTTTAGCTTGAGCAACCCCACGCTTAAGGCGACAGAAAAGAGCACGTCGGCAATCAGGATTCCGAGATATGCTCCGTGCGGCCGCTCGGCAGGTAGCAGAATGTCGCTCACGGCCAGCATACCGGCACCGCAAATATTAAGAACTGCCATTACCGTCACGCCTACGGGTCTCTTCATTGCTGGTCGCTCTGGCGGCAGCATAGCATTATTTTGTTACTGTTTTTAAGTAAAATTGGGGTGGAGGTTCCTATGAGCTCCCTGCAAATGATCCAGGACTTCCTGGGCCAGAAGCGTCTTGCGGTCGTGGGCGTTTCGCGGCAGCCCAAAGACTTTTCTCTCGCACTTTTTCGTGAACTCCGCAAACGCGGCTATGACGCCGTGCCGGTGAATCCGGAGGCAAAACAGATTGATGAGCAGCCCTGTTATGCGCGGTTGCAGGCGGTCCACCCTCCGGTGGACGGCGCGCTGTTAATGACATCGCCCGCGGCCACCGACCAGGTGGTGCGCGACTGCGCCGAAGCAGGGATCAAGCGGGTGTGGATGTATCGCGCGGCCGGCGCCGGAGCGGTGAGCCCGGAGGCTGTCAAGTTCTGCGAGGAGAGTGGCATCGCCGTGATTCCGGGAGAGTGCCCCTTCATGTTCTTCTCAGGCGGGGGATGGTTCCATCATCTTCACGGATTCGTGAGGAAGATAACGGGCGCGTATCCACATTGAGGTTGGATGAATCGCTGCTTCCGGCTCCGGCCCGGCAAGGTCTAAGCGAGCGCAGATTACTGCCCTCCGGCCTACGGCTTCAGCTTCAAGTCCGTGAGCTGCATCTCGGGATAGTTCCGGTTCCAGTCCGCGGAGATGTGCTCCAGCGTCATGCGGACCGTCTTGGTCTGGCCGGGAGCGATAGGAAAGCGGGCCAAGTCCACGAGGTCGGGGTAACCGCCCATCTTGTTCTCCTCCAGGACATGCAACGGCAGGGTCTCGGTCTGCACCACCTCGTTAAGAGAGTTCCTGAACACCAGCTTCATGGCAGCGCCCACCAAGGCTTTGTCGCCGGTATTGGTGATGTTCACATCGAGATAGGTGACCGTTCCTCCGACGTAGTTCTCCGCGGCGCTCATCTTGGGAGCCGAAAGCTGTAGATTGACGGCGTAGGGATTGGGCTGCACCGGGGTCTGGGCCTTGTTGCGCGTCACCGCCACGATGATCGCAACCACAATGACGACGGCCACCAACCCGACGATGAAGGGTGTCCAGTTGCGCGCTCGTGTCCTGGGCTCGGCGGGAGTAAAGAGCTCGGCCATGAAACGATTTTACTCCGCAGCCGGGCAGACATTTCTGCGGATTCTGGCGCGGCCCGTGCTATATTCTCGGCCTTGAATCGTAAGGAGGAAGTTGTGAGCAAGAACCTCGTCAAACTGTTCCTGGCGGCAGCGCTGCTTTGCGGCGGCATCGCCCTGGCCCAGAAGCCCGTCCAGAACGTCAACCCTAATCGCCACCCTAATCTGGCTGCGGCGCAGCGGGCTGCCGAACACGCGTATGAAAAGATCGTTGCCGCACAGCAAGCCAACGAGTGGGACATGGATGGCCATGCGCAGAAGGCCAAAGAGCTGCTCGAACAGGCTGACCAGCAACTCAAACTGGCAGCCGAGTGGGCCAACAAGAACCACAAATAAAAATTTCGGGTTCCAGGAACGCGCAGAGGATGCGCTTCTTAGATTAACGGCGAGCACCGTTTACCAGGCGCGGCGAAGTCGGGTCGTAAATGAAGAATCCCGAGGCTTTGTTGAACTGTTGTTCTCGACCAGCGGTTCGCTTTAGACCCTCGCCGACCTGTATTCACCGGATACTTGCGTACGCGGTGTTCGATCTCAGCTTGGACTCCGGGCTTACCACTAACCGGAATAACCGTTCAACGCCTCGGGATTCCGACTTGCCTTTGACTGGCTTCTTGTTCTCCTCAACCAGCGGCTCGCTATTGACCGTCGCTGTCCCTCTGTTGCCTTGCGCCGCGGGCGCGGAACAGTGAACTCGCTTCAGCCCCGGACTTACCACCAACTGGAAGAACCTTGGAAACTGTCAAAGAACGAGTGTGTTTCTACTACAGCTATTTCGTAAGTCAACTCTTTTTTCGCGCTTATATCTATTTTGTTTTCAAGCGAGTGCAGCTCGTCCACAGGCGGGTGCCAAGATTTTGTGCAGGCCTGATCCCCAGTTTTTACCGGATGCAGTTTCCCCGCAATTCTAAAGGCGCTTGACGAGGCCAGATTGCGTCAACTTCGTGCCGTAACACCCACGTCTAATTGTGGACATCTGGCAGAAACCTTGTCCGTAGCGGGATTCGCTCGATTGCGATTTTTCGTCTCCAGGCATTTGTTACCATCGGCCATGCCTCTGGTCGAAGCGCGGCGCCTCACAAAGACGTTCAGCACGGGCCAATCCGCCCTGGGGCTACGCGCTGCGGGCCGGGTGCTCGCGGTCAGCGACGTGTCGCTGGCCATCGAAGCCGGAGAGACGCTGGGACTGGTGGGCGAATCAGGATCGGGCAAGAGCACCTTGGGGCGAATGCTGTTGCGGCTGGTTGAACCGGATTCCGGAGAAGTATGCTTCGACGGCCATGATGTGTTACACGCCGGGGGAGCCGAGTTGCGGCGCCTGCGCCGGAACATGCAGATCATCTTCCAGGACCCTTTCGGATCGCTCGACCCCAGGATGACGGTCGAGCAGATTGTCTGCGAACCCATCGCCATTCACGGCACGGCCGACCGTGGGGGACGCCGTCAGCTTGCGGCGGAAGTGATGCGAGCGGTGGGACTTGATGCTTCGGCCCTGGCGCGTTACCCGCACGAGTTCAGCGGCGGACAACGGCAGCGCATCTGCATCGCACGCGCGCTGGTTTTGCGACCCCGGTTCATTGTTGCCGACGAGCCGGTGTCGGCGTTGGATGTCAGCGTGGGCTCGCAGATCGTGAATCTGCTGAAGCAGCTTCAGCGCGAGTTCTCGCTCACTTACCTTTTCATCTCCCACTCCATGCCGATCGTGCGCTATCTGGCGAACCGGATTGCAATCATGCAGCAGGGGGAGCTGGTCGAGGTGGGCACGACGGAACAAATCACCACCGCGCCGCAGCATCCCTATACCCGCACGCTGCTGGAAGCCACACCGGAGATCGAGTTCAGCTCGCTATAATGCGCTCCAACTCGTAGCCGGCAGCGGGGGCGGCTTGAGCAGGCTATCGCAACAGAGTATTCTTCAAGCTGTCACACTTAAATCGCTATAGCAGTAGCTTCTGCTTGACTGCGAAGGAAAGTAGCTTGCGTCGTACGTTTCATGGATCCCGATTCTCAATTTTGCTAATTACCGCTCTGTTGGCAGGATTTTCCCAATTTGCGTGGGCGCACGCCATCTTGATGGAATCCAAGCCGGCGCTGCATTCCTCCGTCAAAGGGCCGGACGTCGCCATCTGGTTGCGCTTCAATGTTCGCGTTGACGGCAGCCGCTCGCGCCTGCATCTGCTTGCACCTGACGGTTCGCAACAGACTCTTTCTCTTGCCAAGCAAACGAATCCCGACATTCTGCAGTCGCAAGTTGCCGGCCTCAAGCCCGGTGAGTACAAACTGCAGTGGCAGGTGCTCGCGTCCGACGGGCATATCAGCCGCGGTGAAGTTGCCTTCACTGTCATCCAGTCCACATGATGCTCAAGCTCGTTGATGTGTTCGGATATCTTTCCGTGATCTTGCGGGCGGGGACGCTCGTCTTCCAGTCGCTGCTGCTGGGCGGAGTGCTGTTCGTGTTGTGGGTTGCGCGCCCAGCTCCTGAAGTCGCGGGTGGCAACTTTGAGAAGATCCAGTCTTCATCCCTGCGGATGCTTCGCATCGCCGCAATTGGACTTGCGGTCGTGCAGGCGCTGTATCTTTACGTCAACTCTGCGGTCCTGATGGCTACTGCCGAGATCGGGATGCGCGAGGTCATCGGAGCGAACTTCTTCATCTCCGGCAGCATCGTCTTTACTGCCGCAATTGTTGCGGCTGCGCTGGCACGGCCAGGGAGCAAGCCCGCAGGAGTCTGGCTGGCACTCCTGGCTATGGTAGCGCTGGGTGCGTCGGTCATGACCAACCACGCCGCTTCACGCATGGAGGGCCGTGCCGCTCTGGTCATCGTCAGCTCTTTACATGAGCTGGCAACAGGATTCTGGATTGGAGGCCTGCCATTCCTGGTGCTGGGGCTGTTCGTTTCCGGAGACCGTCCCACGCAGTGGTACATCACCAAGCGGTTCTCGCGGCTGGCTTTAATCAGTGTCGGGATCATCGTAGCGACTGGCATAGCGATGAGCCTCACCTACATCGGCTCGTTGCAGGCCCTGTACGGGACCGCTTATGGGGTGATGGTCTCAGCCAAGGCGATCATGCTGGGAGCGCTGATGGTGCTGGGCGGTGTCAACTTCCTGCTGCTTCGCAAGTGCAGCCCCGATGCCGTAATGCCGCGCCTGCGCCGCCTGGTGGAAGCGGAAGTTGGAATCGGGATCACCGTCATCCTTACCGCCGCCTCGGTAACATCCCAGCCCCCGGCAGTGGACCTGGTCAATGACACGGTGACGGCCCAGCAAGTCTGGTCACGCATCAAGCCGACGTGGCCCCGGCTCGGGATTGAGGCACTGGCGCAAAGCTCGGCGAGTGCTCCGGGGTCGGACGCTGCACCGGCTGACTCGGCGCCGAAGCCAACGCCGCGGTCGGTGGACGGAACTCCGCTTACCGCCAAGAACCTTGCCGACATTGAAGAGTCGGAATTGAACCACCACTGGATGGGCTTAATCGTGCTTAGCATGGGGGGCCTGGCGCTGCTGGCGCGGACCGGCAAGGCCAAATGGGCGGAATATTGGCCGCTGCTGCTGATCGGCATCGCGATCTTCATCATCGTGCGCGCCGACAGCGAATCCTGGCCCCTGGGACCGCAGAGCTTCTGGGCCACCTGCCTTAGGCCGGAAGACCTGCAGCATCGCCTGGCGGCACTGGTGTGCGTTGGATTCGCGGTCTTCGAGCTGCGCGTGCGCAAGCTGAAACTGCAGAACCATCCCGCCGCCCTCGTCTTTCCCCTGATGTGCGCTCTGGGCGGAGCGTTGTTGCTAACTCACTCGCACAATCTCACCAACATTAAAGAGGAACTGCTGGCCGAGCTGAACCACGTGCCGCTCGGGATTCTGGCGGTCCTTGCCGGTTGGTCGCGCTGGCTGGAGGTTCGTCTGCCAGCCAAAGATCGCGGTATTCCAGCCTGGATCTGGCCGGCATGCTTCGTGCTGATTGGCGCGGGCCTGCTGAATTACCGGGAAATCTGAGTCGCCATGAGAAAAATTCTTGTTGTCTTGCTCTTGGCTGCGACAACTTGTGTGGCGCAGCAATCGAATCCACCCGCCACAGGCAAGCCGACGCCGCAAGAGGGTGATTTCATCATCCGCAATTTCCATTTCCAATCCGGCGAGACCTTACCCGAGTTACGAATGCACTACATGACAATGGGACAGGCAGCGCGGGACGCGAATGGACGGGTCACCAATGCGGTGCTCATCCTTCACGGGACCGGAGGTTCAGGACGCCAGTTCCTCGCTCCTCAATTTGCAGATGTGTTGTTTGGCCCCGGCCAATTGCTGGATACGAACCGCTATTTCGTCATCCTTCCCGATAACATCGGGCACGGGAAATCGAGCAAGCCGAGCGACGGGCTGCGCGCCCATTTTCCCCAGTATGACTACGACGACATGGTGGTTGCTCAGCATCAACTGCTGGAGAGAGGACTTGGTGTCAATCATCTACGGCTGATCCTGGGAACCTCGATGGGCTGTATGCATTCCTGGCTTTGGGGCGAGACCTACCCGGACTTTATGGATGCAATGATGCCGCTCGCCTGCCTGCCGGGGCCGATAGCGGGGCGCAATCGAATCTGGCGCAAGATGGTCATCGACGGTATCCGCCAGGACCCTGACTGGAAGAATGGGGAATACACTACCGAACCCCGCGCTGGCTTGCAGACCGCGGCTGATTTCTTGATTATCGCCGGTAGCGCGCCGATCCTGATGCAGAAGAACATGCCGACACGCGAAGCGGCGGACAAGTATCTGGAGGAATCAACGAAGCGGATAACCGGCAACCTCGACGCAAACGATATTTTGTATGCGGTAAGTGCCTCGCGAAACTACGACCCTTCTCCCAGGCTGGAAACCATTAAAGTGCCGGTTATGTTCGTTAATTCGGCGGATGACTTTATTAATCCTCCGGAGCTGGGAATTGCTGAACGCGAAATCAAGCGGGTTAACCAAGGGCGCTTTGTCTTGATTCCCGCGTCTGATGAGACGCATGGCCATGGTACCCATACCTGGGCGGCGGTCTGGCAGCAATATTTAAAGGAATTGCTCGAAGCTTCTCGACACTAACCTAGGCTTCGCTGTTAGAATACTTACCGCTGCTGTCGTCTACTACCGAAAGGACTCTATGGACATCCAAAGCTTAGTTTCAAGTCTTAAGGCCGAACGTGGTCGGATCGACCAGGCCATCTCCGCTCTTGAAGGTCTCGCCTCGGGGTCAGCCCGCCGCGGTCGTCCTCCTAAAGCGAAACAGGCTGCTCCAGCAGCCCGCAAAAGCCGTAATATGAGCCCAGCCGCGCGCAAGCGCATCTCGGAAGCGATGAAGAAACGCTGGGCAGCCTGGCACGGAAAGTCGGCGCCTAAGCGTAAGGCCATGAGTCCAGCGGCCCGCAAGCGTCTTTCAGAGATGATGAAAAAGCGCTGGGCCGAACAGAAGAAGGCAGCCTAGCTAGAAACTGTCACTACTCGTGGCAACGGCTATCAGCGGTCTGCCACGGCGGCTCAAACGGGAGGCGAGGAGTTAACCAAGTTAGTGAAGGTGGCTCGCCTCGCTTCCCGTTAGTTTCGATCAGGGCAAGCCCTGATTTAGTCAGACCTTCCCAGCATCTCCCGTTTCTTTGTCTCTGGCAGGAACGACGCGCGGACTGAGTTCTTCGCCAGTTCGCGCAGCTCGGTTTCGTTGAACCCGAATAGCTGCTGTGCGATCTGGTACTCATGGACCAGGCTGGTGCGAAACATATCGGGATCGTCGGTATTAAGTGTGACTAACACGCCCGCATCGAACAGACGCCGGATAGGATGCTCCTCCGCCCTGCTGCAACATCCGGTAAGAACATTGCTGGTGATGCAAACCTCGACCGGAATTTGCTTTTCCGCAAGGTAGCGCACCAGTTCCGGATCATCCATCGCATGCAATCCGTGACCAATGCGCTCGGCCTTCAGCGCGCGCAACGCACCCCAGATGGATTCTGGTCCGGCCGTTTCGCCGGCATGCACGGTCAGACGCAGACCGTGCTCTGCCGCGTGCTCGTACACTTCGCGGAACTGCTCCGGCGCGGCCCGGCGCTCATCTCCCCCGAGTCCGATCCCGACAACATTCCTGTCCTTGAAGCGAATGGCTTCTTCCACGACGCGTTGCGCTTCTTCAACTCCGAAGTGGCGAACCGCGTCGAAGATCCAATATAACGACAAGCCAAAGTCTCGCTCGCCACGCTGCCGCCCACGCTCCAGCCCTTCGAACAGCGGTGCGAATTCCTGGCCTCGCCACAGTACGACGCCAACGGAAACATACACCTCGGCGTGAAGAACATTCTGCGCGTGCAGCTTCTGCATCATGCGATAGGTGATGAGTTCGTAGTCCTCGGCCGTGCGCAGGCGCTCGGTGACCGCCTTGAACGCCCACAAGAAACCCGGTGAAGTGCTTGTACTGGTATAGTTCGCGCGCTTCCTCTTCGGTGAAGACGCGTCCGCTGTCCTCGATATTTCGATAGCGATTATTGGTTGTCGGCAGCGGCGTGGGATGGCGGCGGCTCAATTCCGCCAACGTCTCCGGATCGACCGTTCCTTCGAGATGCAAATGGAGCTCGGCCTTTGGCAGGGAAACGATAAAGTCGCCAGGGCCTTCTGCGCGTCCCAGTGTCTCGTTCACAGGGGTGGGGTCCATTACTTCTTCAGTGATGCCTGCAGCGCGGTCTTGGGGCTGAACTCGCTGCGGTGACGGCTGTAGAGCATGTACACCATTAGCCCGATGATCAGCCAAAAGAAAAAGCGCAGCCAGGTGAGAATCGGCAGACCCGCCATAAGCAACACGCAGAACATGACGCTGAGCACAGGCGCTGCGATCCCGCCAGGCGCCCGGAACCCTCGGCGGCGCTCTGGCTGTTTGTAGCGCAGAATGATGACTCCGATCGATACCAGCACGAAGGCAAACAGCGTGCCGATGTTCGACAGATCGGCAAGCGTCCCTATGTCCAGAATGCCACCGGGAATGCCGACCAGAAATCCGGCGATCCAGGTTGCTGTCGAGGGCGTACGAAAGCGGGGATGGACCTGGCTGAAGAGCTTCGGCAGCAGGCCATCGCGCGACATCGAGAACCATACTCTCGCCTGCCCCAGCTGAAACACCAGCAGGGAAGAGATCATGCCCATCATGGCGCCGAAGAGCACCGCAAGCCGCGTCCAGTGCAGGGTCTGCGAGTGCGTCAGCAGGGTCAGCTTCTTCATGCTGTTGACCACGGGCGCAGCGTCGTCAATCAGCGACTGCCACGGCACGATTCCCGTCAGCACCACCGCCACCGCAATGTACAGAACAGTGCACACGATCAAGGTGGCGATAATGCCAATCGGCAAATCGCGTTGCGGGTTCCGGGCTTCTTCCGCCGCAGTCGAGACCGAGTCGAATCCGATGTAGGTGAAGAAGATGATGGAGCCGCCGGTCAGCACGCCCGACCATCCTTCCGGCACATAGGGATGGTAGTTGGACGGATGGATGTACTTCATGCCCACGAAGACGAACGCCAGAATGGCCGAGATCTTCAGGATGACCATCACGTTGTTGGTCTCGGCTGACTCGCGAATGCCGCGTACCAGCACCACCGTCAGCAGCATAACAATCAGAAACGCGGGAAAATTAAACCCGAAGTGCCAGCCCGGCGTGTAAAGCACATTGCCGCTTACCCCGGTCAGCCCGCCCGGCAGGTACGCTGGCGTGATCCAGCGCAGATTCGGATGCCAGCCGAACCAGTCGAACATGTCCACCAGATGCGCGGCGAAGCCCACGCTGACCGCCATGTTGCTGACGGCATATTCCAGAATCAGGTCCCACCCGATGATCCATGCGATCAGCTCACCCATGGTCGCGTAGGTGTAGGTATAGGCGCTGCCCGCGATCGGGATCATGGACGCCAGTTCGGCGTAGCACAGCGCCGTGAAGCCGCACACGATGGCCACCAGCACCAGCGAAACTGCGAGTGCAGGTCCTGCGCCGGGACGGCCCAGTCGTCGCAACATGATGCACGATGTAGTCGGCCAGCGGCGCGTTAAGGATGGAGGAGGTATCGAACTTCTGCCCGGCGATCGCGGTCCCGATCACAGTGAAGATGCCGGAGCCTATGACCGCGCCGATGCCCAAGGCGGTCAGCGACCACGGTCCGAGCGTCTTTTTCAGCCGATGCTCCGGCTCCTCCGACTCGGAGATCAGCTTGTCAATGGACTTGCACGCGAAGAGTTGGTTCGCCAGGTGGACGCTCCGTGAGTGCTGGAATGGATGCCTCAGGATTGAATCAGAAATCCGAGCCGCATAGCAAGTTTATGCAAGAGTGTTTTCGGCGCATAGTTTGCACTTTCCCTGACGGTGCCTCCCGGTGTATAAGGCTACAACACGGTCTAACGGGGTATAGACCTGAGCATCCCACCGTCCGCCGTGCCAGACCTCAGTTTTGGACGGATGTCTTGCCTAGTGCAACCTGCTACAGGTTTTTATCTCTCCAGCCAAGTTGAGAACCGGGTGTTTGTACAACGGTTGGGAACTCAACGATTAAGAAGGGAAATTACCATGAATGAGCTAGTGCAGCTGGTGCAGCAAAAAACTGGGCTGTCACAGGAGATGGCCCAAAAGGTGGTTGATACAATCGCCGGATACCTCAAGACGAAGCTGCCGGAGCCCATGGCTTCCGGCTTGGACAGCCTGCTCGGCGGGAGCGCGGGTACTGCAGCAGCAGCGGGTGACGCTGCGGCCGGTGCTGCGGCCGATGCAGGAGGAGGAGGTTATGGACAAGGCCAAGGCCATGGTGGCGGGCCTCAGTGAAATGATGGGAAAGAAGGACGCATAGAACGCGAAGTCATTGGCGAGCAGTACGCTCAATCTGCGTGAACGAAGTCAATATAAGGAGAAAAAGGATATGAAACACAGGCACATAGCAATCCGGGTCCTGGGGGCAATGTTGACTTTGCTCTTGCTGGCTGGACTGGCCATGGCTCAGAGCGGCTCATCGGGCAAGTCCGGATCCAGCAAGAGCACCATGGCCAGCAGTCAATCTTCGGACCTGGTTGACATCAACTCGGCGAGCAAGGCGCAACTGTCGGCGCTGCCCGGCATTGGCGATAAGTACTCAGACAAAATCATCGCTGGCCGGCCCTACGCCAACAAGAGTCAGTTGGTGTCGAAGAAAGTTCTTCCTCAGGGCGTCTATAGCAAGATTTCCGGAATGATCATTGCCAAGCAGTAGTGATCCAGGAAGGTGTTCCTGCTTCAGGGCCCTCTTGCGAGGGCCCTTTTTCCTCGAAGCCTGCTCGCGTCGCGGTCAGCTTGCCGATGCAGCGCCGGTTTGCTGCCGCGCCTGAATTTCGATGTAAACGTTAATCAGCGAGACGGCGGCCGGCGTGACGCCCGGGATGCGGCTGGCCTGACCGAGAGTGCGCGGACGGACACGCGTGAGCTTTCTCGTTCATCTCGCGTGAAAGGCCACTGACCTTGCCGTACTCGAACCAGTCGGGGATGACGCGCTGCTCCGCCTTCTTCAGCCGCTCGATGGCCTTGGTCTGCTGATCGAGATAGCCGGCATACTTGATCTCGGTCTCGACGGACTTGAGCTCGTTGCGAACAGCAGTCGTCAGTTGCCAGTTGCCAGTTGCCAGTTGCCGTTGATCTTCGGCGTGCGAGCTCTTACTGGCAACTGACAACTGACTACTGGCCACTTCGTTCCCGGAAGAACCCCGGCATCAGCCGTGCCAGCACGGGCGCGAGTTCTTCGATCTGTACTTCGGGACGCTTGAGCAACTGTGCAAGCGTGGAACCCGCTGCGCCGTCGCCATACTTCGCCAACAACTCAGGCATGTCGCCGTTTACGCGGGTGCGGTCCAGCAATTCACGCATGGCCTTCAGGCGCTCCTGCTTGGCCAGAAAATCAGCCCAGGCCTCATCGTTAATCAGGCCCACCCGCCGTCCATGCGGCGTGAGGCGCCGGTCGGCATTATCAATGCGCAGGTGCAGGCGAAACTCCGCGCGCGAGGTGAACATGCGGTACGGCTCGTTGGTTCCCTTGCTGATGAGGTCATCGATGAGGATCGCGGTGTAGGCCTCGGTGCGGTCGAGAATGAGCGGCGGCTCGCCCTTCACCTTAAGCGCCGCATTGATGCCCGCCATGATGCCCTGGCACGCCGCCTCTTCGTAACCGCTGGTGCCGTTGATCTGTCCCGCGAGGTAGAGGCGCGCAATCTTCTTCGTCTCCAGCGTGCGCTGCAGTTCGGTCGGGTCGATGGAGTCGTACTCGATGGCATAGCCGGGGCGCAGCATCTCGGCGGTTTCCAGGCCTGGGATCGACTTGATGATCGCAAGCTGCACGTCGATCGGCAGGGACGTACTCATGCCGTTTACGTAGATTTCGTAGGTGTGCAGACCCTCAGGTTCGAGGAAGAGCTGGTGCATCTCCTTGTCGGGGAACTTGACGATCTTGTCTTCGATGGACGGACAGTAGCGCGGCCCGATGGACTGGATCTGCCCGCTGTACATGGGCGAGCGGTGCACATTCTCGCGGATGATGCGGTGCGTCTCCGGCGTGGTGAACGCGATGTAGCACGGCACCTGCTTGTCGTGGTGCGCCACTCGCCTGGTGCGGAAGCTGAAGGGCGTGGGGTCGTCATCGCCCGGCTGCACGGCGAACTTCGACCAGTCGATGCTGCGGCCGTCGAGACGAGGCGGAGTGCCCGTCTTCAAGCGGCATCCACGCAGGCCCAGCGCTTTCAGCGATTCTCCCAGCAGGACCGCCGGAGGTTCGCCGCTGCGGCCGGCCGGATACTGTTGCTCGCCGCAGTGAATGAGTCCGTTGAGGAACGTGCCGGTGGTGATGATCACAGCCTGGGCGCCGACGGTGCGACCGTCACGCAGCTTGATGCCGCGCACGATGGAAGCGGTTTCGAGCTTCGAGTTTCGAGTTTCTTGCGGTGAATCAGGGGTCCTTCGACTCCGTTCGCTGCGCCACTCCGCTCAGGATGACAGATGAATCGGCTAGTTGCTGATCGCTAGTTGCTAATTGCTCGACAATCAGCTCCGCTACCTCGGCCTGCTTGATCTTCAAATTCGGCTCGGACTCCAGCATCTCGCGCATCTTCAGGCGGTACTGCTGCTTGTCGCATTGCGCTCGCGGAGACCACACCGCCGGCCCGCGCGAGGTATTCAGCAGGCGAAACTGGATGCCGACCGCGTCCGTCACCTCGCCCATGATGCCGCCCAGCGCGTCCACCTCGCGCACCAGGTGTCCCTTGGCGATGCCGCCCACGGCGGGATTGCACGACATCTGCGCGATGAGATCGAGGTTGAGGGTGTACAGCGCGGTCTTCAGGCCCATGCGCGCGGCAGCCATGGCGGCTTCGCAACCGGCATGACCGGCGCCCACCACAACAACATCGTAGTTTTCGGTGAATTGCTGCAAAGGAAAATTAACCCCACGACACCGTGAAGAACCGGCCCGGTGTTTCTATTTTAGCGGACGGCGGTAGTTCGCACACGCCGATCACTCAGTAGCAGACGCTTAATCTTCGATAGAATTTCTAATACGTGCAAGGTACGTTAAAATACCTGCGGGGGCACCCAGTGTTGGACCTGAAGAAAGACATTCAACCTCTCACGACCTTTCGCAACCACTCAGTAAAGATGATGCGGCAGCTCAAGCGAACCAAGCGGCCAGTTGTTCTGACGGTAAACGGGAAGGCTGAAGCTGTAGTGCAGGACGCAGCCGCTTATCAGCGGCTGCTTGATCTTGCCGCAAGAGTCGATGCGCGGGAGGGCATCCGCCAGGGGCTGGAAGATGTCGCCGAGGGCCGCACTCGCCCAGCACGGGAGGTGCTTAACAAATTCCGGCTGAAACATGGCATACCACGTTGAGCTGACCGGGCGGGCGCAAAGAGACCTTGCTGCGATTTACGATTACATCCGGGCTGGTTCTTCCACCCAGGCGTTTCGGTGGTTCAATGGCCTAAACGACGCAATTCTAAGTCTGGAGAATTATCCCGAGCGTGGAAGGGTGACGCGGGAAAATTCGCGTCTGCGTCAACTTCTGTACGGTAACAAGCCACACGCTTATCGCATCATTTATTCCATCCACAGAGGCTCGAAGCTGGTGTTTGTGCTGCACATAAGGCATGGGGCGCGCCAGCATTTCCGGGAGTAGCCCGATTCTTGGGACGGAGTGACCCATCCTACCGGCGTTGTCTCACCAAGAACGCTACTGATCCGGCACCGCCAGCTCCGCAAGCCGGCCAACATCGGGCACTTCCAAGTCGGGTTTCACGTTAGCCAGCTTCGACGCAGCCGCTGCCTTTCCCTGTCTGCGATTCACCCACGCCGTCGCGATTCCGAGAGAATGGGCAGGTGCTACATCGTGGTACAAACTCTCCGCAACGTGCAGCAGACGGTCACGGGAGATGGCGTTGCACCGCAGGAGAGCTTCGAAGTTGTTGAGCGAGGGCTTGTAGCTATGCACCTGCTGCGCCGTCACAACCGCGTCGAACGGCACTTCCAGCTTGGGCGCCGTGTAACCGAACAGGTCATCATCGATGTTGGAAAGCACGGCCAGTTTGTAGCGGGAACGAAGCCGCTGCAACCCGGCAACGGTGTCGCCGAACGGCTGCCACTGTCGAATCGATTCCGCGAGGCCGTTCGCTTCGTTGTCGCTTACCTCGAAGCGCAACTCGTGCGCGTAGTCGCGAACCACGGCCGTCAGTACTTCACGATATGTGCGGTAGTGCCCCGCCTGCTGACGCGGCTCGAACTCGGAATACAGCGCGAGAATCTGGGCGTCACTGATGTCGCACCCCTTGCCTTTGAGCAACGGGCGCAAATACCCGAGCAGGCCGGTCTCCCAGTCAATCAACGTGCCGTAGCAGTCAAAGGACAGCCAGTCGAAGCGGGAGAAGTCGAGCATGAGGCTGAGTCTATCAGCAGGACTGTCAGGGCCTCGAATGCTTCATCGCAGAGCACTTGGTTGGGATTCAGTGCGGTTTGGGCTCACTCGGCGTGACCTTGTGCGAGGCGAACTTACGCTCCAAAGCCTCCAGCGGCGACGCCGGTTCCTTACCATTCGAGGGCTCGGTCGCAGAATGATCGGGCTGCTGGTTGCCCGCCGTGACTTCGGCGGCTTCTTCGGGGGCGCCGGCGACTGCCGGGGCAGGAACCGGCTTCGGCGGCTCGACCGTCCGCACTGCCGCCAGCCCCTTCTCCAGAAACTTCTTCGTGTTCAGCAGGGGGCGCGCCAGCGAAGGGTTGTAGCTGGTCCACGCGCTGTCAAGTTCCGCCTCGCGCTCGAATTGTGCGCGCATGCTCTCCATCTTGGAGTCGAGATCATCGAGATAGTGCAGCATGAGCGCCTCGGGGAACATCGGCAGCTTGGGCGAGCCGAACTCGTATTGCCCATGATGGCTGATGATCATGTGCTCGATGAGGATCTTCAGCTCATCCGGAAAGCCCGGCAGGAGCGCAAGCTTCTGGTGCAGCATCTCCAGCTCGATGATCATGTGCCCCAGGAGCTGGCCCTTGGTGGTGTAGGCGATCGACCGCTGGTACGCGAGCTCGTGCACCTTCCCGATGTCGTGCAGGAAGGCGCCCGTCAGCAGCAGGTCGCGGTTCACCTGCGGATAGTTGCGGGCCGCGAGGTCGCACACCGTGAATAACGACACCACGTGATCGAGCAGGCCGCCGACGAAGGCGTGGTGCAGCGTCTTGGCCGCAGGTGCGTTCTTGTACGCGGTCACGATCGCTTCGTCCGCCATGAACTCCTTGATCAGCGATTTCAGCCACGGGTTCTCGATGCTGTCCACGAACTCGCCCAACGTGCGCCAGAGCTGCTCGATGTCTTTCGTGGTCTTGGGAATGTAGTCGGAGTAGTCAATCTCCTGCTCCCCCAGCCGGCGCACCTTGTGCATGGTGAGCTGCCAGCGGCCGTTGTACTTGTGAACGACGCCCTTGACCTTGACGAAGTCGTCCTGCTCGAAGGCGGAGATGGCGTCGGCCACGTTGTCCCACATGTTGGCCTGTAACTGCCCGCTGCGGTCGGCGAGAGTAATGGAGAGGTAAAGGTCGCCGTTCTTCTTGGACTTCACCTGCTTGGACGCCACGACGAAGAGCGAGGTGATGGTCTGGTTCTCCACCCGGGCGCAATCGCAAATGTAAAACTCTTTCATAAGAGGCCAATGATGCGGCCGTAAAATGCAGCCGCGCTTCATGGTATCGCACTTGCCTGTGGATTGGCGTCAGGGAAATAGGAGTTACGGCGCCGTCAGCACGGTTTGATAGGGATCCAGCACCACCTGTTTCACTTCAGCGGGCAAGGGCAAACTGAAGTGCGTCTCGTCGCCTTCAGCAAAGACCCGGCCGAGGTAGATCTCGTGGTCCCCGGCCACTCCATACACCGGAACGCTAGTGACCAGGTCGGGCGGCGCTGAATTCTGGCGGATGGTTCCGCTCACGGTGGATCGCCCCGCCACTCCCGGAGAACTTCAGGCCTGCAAGCTCGAGCTGCGGGAACGCCGTGCCGTTCACCCAGCCATCGAAGAACCAGTCCAGCGACTTGCGGTTCTCGAACCACAGCGAACGCGGAAGCACTTCTTCCAGGGCCTGCTCGAAATCCGCATTCGTAATCTCTTTTCCCTGATAGCGCTCGACCAAACTGCGCAACAAGGCAAGGAACACCTTATCGTCGCCTGCGGGATTTTCCGCGGTGCGCGATGCATCGCGGAACATTTCGCGCAACATGTGGACAAGCCACGTGCCACGTCCATAGGCGATGATTTCGTATCCGTTGGGGAACATGGAAGACGACAGCCGGGCGCCCAGCGTGACCGGGCCGGCCACGACCTGGCGACGGCCATCCTTCGACTCCTTGCCCAGAACCTGCCGATAGCCTTCCAGCAGCAACCGCACGTCGGCAGGATGATTACGCTCCAGCAGGAGGATGGAACAGTAGTTCGCCAGCGCCTCCAGCAGCCATTGCTCGTGATAGCTGGCCCACGACACTTCGTCCCCGAACCACTGGTGCGTCAGTTCGTGGGGCATCATGACTTCGCTGTAGATGACCCGGTCCATCGGCGACAATCTTGATGGCCTCAAGCTGCTCCGAGGACAAATAAGCGTAGGTGGAAAGGAAGATGAGGCCCGGCCACCCCTGGCTGGTCGCATTGGGATTTTCCGTCAAGGCAAGCCCGCTGAAGGGATACGGTCCAAGCACCTGCGAAAGGTCGGTCAGCGTCTCCGCGGCGCGATTAGCAAGCAGTTCTCCGGTAGTCGCCGGATCCGGCAGTGGCGGAGGATCGGGCACCGGATCGAGCGTACCGGGAGCGCGCGGCGACTGTAATTGCGACGACCTGTCTTTGGCGACCGGCGCCGCGCGCCGGTATTCGGTGCCTCGCGCCGCGAAGGCGTCCACCAGAATCTCTCCCGACTTCGCGCTGCTGCGTACATACTCGCCGAGATTGAAGCCGGCGATGGGGATGGGTTTCTCGCTGATCCAATGGCCGACGAAGCCATCGGCCTCGCGCTCCAACGACACCCGCTTTCCGGTCGCGACCACCGACCACGGCCGGGGAAAGCGGAAGGTGAGATCGTAATCAGCCATGGCGATACCGCGGTTGGGGTACCATGTCCCGCGAGCGCCCACGTAAAGCAGCCCGCCGCCCGCATCGGAAATCACCGAACCCGCGTAACGAAAGCGCAACGGGAAATGTGCGCCCGGCGACATCGGAGCAGGAAAGACCACCGCCACCGTATCATTGCCTTTGCGCGACATCTCGCTGCCTTCCACGGCCTCATTCTGGATGAACTCCAGCGGCTTGCCCTCGTACTCCACGTCCTTCACTTGCAGGTAGCGTGACAGGTCGAAGAGCACGATGCGCGTCCCGCCCTGTTTCACCTGCACCTCGAGCGTCGCGTCCGCCGCCATTCCACCAGGTGGATCCAAACTTGCGTTGATGGAGTACTTGCTTATGGTCAACACGTCCGGGGTCCACATCGCGCCGCTGGGGCCTCCGAAACGAGTGTCCGATAGCGGCGTTCGGCGCAGCGACCGCATGGGGAAGCTCATCCACAGGTCGTAATAGATCTCGTTTTGCCGCGGCGACGAGGCTTTTCCCACCATGATCTGCTCCGGGCCGCGGGTGTCGAAATAGAGGTCGAAGACGCCGTAGTGCTCACCCGCGACGACGACATGCAGCAGGCGGTCCGGAACGGGTGGAGTTTCGCCAGTGATCGCTGTAGCCGGTACGCTAGTGAACGAGATGCATAGCCGCATGGCATCGAACCGGGACAGCGACCGCGCCTTTGGGTCGTTGCGGGCCGCAAAATCCGCCGCCCCCTCTACCGGGCGCAAGTAGGGCTCCAGGTCTTTGGCCGTGTCGTCGTTGAAGCGCAGGTAGGCGGACGAAAACTTCTCCTCCAGAACCCCGGCGCCGGTGAATAGTCCCAGCGAGGCGCGTTCCATGCGGTCCGGCGGCCGCACCAGGAGCTCCCCCTCGCCCTCAAAGTAGGCGCCCGTCACTCTTCCATCAACCGCCTGGGTAAACGCGATGGTCCCGTCGTTCAGCCAGATGTGAACGTCTTCACGGTCAATCACCGCTTCGCGAATGGTGAAGACGCGTTTTGCGTCGAGGCCCAAGTTGCTCAGGGTCCGGTACAGCGGCAAAACTGGCCCCGAAGTGAGCGGGATCGACTGCGACTGGGCCAAGGCGCCAAGCGTACACAGGGTGACGATGGCGACGCTGAACCAGCGGATGGCCGGGATGGGCCGGAAGGTCATAGTTGCTACATCAAGGATGCTACGGAAGCAGGCCGCTTGTCATCTTCACGACCGCGCAGTATATTGCCGCAGCGGCCAAGCCAGCGCGTGCTCGCTCTTCCGGAACCATACTTTCCGCCGAGGTACTTTATGGCTCTCAGCTTTGCCAAAGACATTCGTCCTTTGTTCCGTGATACGCCCGACATCGACACCATGAAAGAGTTCGGTATGGACCTCTCGGCCTACGACGACGTAAAAAAACATGCCGAGGCGATCCACTCCCGCCTGGAAGATGGCAGCATGCCTTGCGACGAAGCGTGGCCCAAAGAGCAAATCGCCAGGTTCAAGCAGTGGATGGATGAAGGTATGGCGCCGTAAGCGCTGGTCCCCGAGTCGAGCGCCTGTTTCGCCTCACCAGGTTCCCGCCATCCGGCCTGTCACACTAGCCTGTGTCAGCCGTCACAGACAAGCCAGCGTTGCGCGTAACAAGATCGTGCGCTGGCGCAGAGGCGAGTTCGGTGGCTTTGTCCCCACCCTCCGATTACAAGCCCCCGGCGCGGAAGCAGACCCTCGAGCTTCCTTTTGCAGCCATCGAGTGCGCCCGTCCGTTTGGGTTCGCACCGTAATCAAGGAGGCGACGCCATGCACGGCAAATCGCACTTTTCCACGTCCATTTTGTGCACCGTCCCATTCGCCGCGGCGGTGGCACTGCTGGTGCTGGTGGTCATTCCCGCCGGGGCGCAAAGCGGAGTACCACCGACAGCACGGGAGGCCGCGGCCTCGCCAGCCTTCGCTTCCAAGCTGCGTCCTCCGACGCCGCCGGCGATGAGCAAACCGCCGGCTCCGCTCCATCCCCGAACCGGCCGGGCCTCGCCGCAGAACCAGGTGCTGTACGAGAACGGCCCGGTCAACGGCACCACCGACGCCTGGACCATCAACTTCGGCTACGTTGTCAGCGACAGCTTCGTTCCCAGCGGCTCACCTGTCAACGGCTTTGATATCTGGGTATGGGAATATCCGGGCGACGTAATGACTTCGGCGGACTGGTCCATCACCAGCGCACCGAACGGAGGGACAGTCTACGGCTCGGGCACGGTCAGCGGCAGCAGCCTGACAGACACGTTTATTTCCACCAATCAATATGGTTATAACATTGACAAGATCTCGGCCTCGGGCCTGAACGTCAGCTTGAGTAGCGGGACGGTTTGGCTGAATCTACAGAACGCTTCCGTCCCCAGCGGTGACCCGGTGTATTGGGATGAGAACAGCGGAGCAGGTTGTAACTCACCGGGCTGTCCGTCGCAGGCTTACGAGAGCGCAGCGGGAACCATTCCTTCCGAAGCCTTCGACATCACTGGCAGCGGCGGCAACGGGTGCTTTCAACCGAGCGGCAATCTCCAGATCCTCCACAGCTTCACACAGAAAGAGGTCGGGGGCATTGGAGGCGCTGAGCCCGTTACCGCAAATGTGTACGGGACAACGTATGGTGGCGACTATGGCGCCGGCCTGGCTTATAGCCTTCTCGAGGGGCTGCAAAATGACTGGGTATTCACTCCACTCTACAGTTTCACGGGAGGCTCTGACGGGAGCACCCCCTCCCCGGTCACCGTCGGCCCGGACGGCGCACTTTACGGCACGGCGGGCGGCGGTCTTGGGTACGGCCTGGTCTTCAGCCTGAGACCAGGGCCGGTCGCCTGCCTCACAGCATTATGCCCCTGGGCGGAAAGCGTGCTCTATCGCTTTACCGGGAACAACGATGCAGCGCGGCCAACCGGCAATCTAGCCTTCGACCAGGCGGGCAACCTCTATGGCACGGCCGGCGGTGGCGCATATGGAAACGGCGCCGTCTATGAGCTAACGCCCTCCAATGGCGGCTGGACGGAGAAGGTCATCTACAGTTTCATGGGAGGGAACGACGGCGCAGGCCCCTACTCACTGCTGGTAGGGAATGACGGCAACCTATACGGTACAACGTACCAGGGCGGCCAATATGAAAGCGGAACCGTTTTCCAGTTAGTGCCCTCCGGGGGCGGTTGGACAGAAAATGTCCTCCATTCCTTCACAGGCTTGTGGGATGGTGACGGCGCGTTTCCCAGCGACCTTTTTCAAGATTCCGCTGGCAATCTGTACGGCATGGACGTTGAAAGCGGCTACCAGGACAATGTGTTCGCCTTGACCCCCTCCGACGGCACCTGGGTGTTCAGCATAGTCTGGGAGACACCCTACGGCGAGGGTCTCACCGGTCTGGCCGGAACGAACCAATATCGTGGGGCCTGGGGCACCGTTGAGTACTCCGGTTACCGTGGCGACGAACCCTACTATTACTTCGTTCAATGCGCCCTTCAAGGAGGGTGTACGAAGATATTTTCCGGCCAGGGTGTGTTTCACGGCGGCGTCACGGCACTCGGAGCGAACGGCGTGTTTGGCACAACCTCCAACTGTGGGACTTACGGCTACGGGACCGTCTGGAGATATTGAAATTCCGCCGATCCGCAGCGGCCGGCGCCCTGATGGCGCCGGCCTTTTGATTCTTGCCGATGTCACATCGCTGTGTGTCGGGCGTCACCGACAACTGTTCGCCGCGTGGGTGAAAATTTGCCGGTATTTTGGGGGAGACTCCCGGCCTTTTTCCCACCCTCCGCGATGGCGCCCAAACGGCGAGAGACAAGACCCTCGACTTCCTTCTCCCCGGTGTCCGAGTGTGCCCGTCCCTTTGGTCAATTTCATTTGCGTCACATGATGACTCTCACCGTGCAATCAGCGCAGGCGCTGGGAGTTTTTCTGCTTCCGGCCTGTGGGTCGGACCGGGTGGCCGGGTCATGAACGGCACAACTTCGAGCTGTGGAACTTATGGCAAGGGTACTTTCTGGGAGTGGTTTTACTAGCGACGAAAAAACTTCACGCTGAGCGAAGCTCTGCTGCGCCGCATTTGCGAGACGGGCCGGTTCTATTCCGGCCCCTACTCGAACCCCACCACCGGATGCGGCACGTAGGGTTCCTCCAGGGCTGCGACTTCCTCCGCCGTCAACTTTAGCGACAGCGCGGCAACAGCGTCGTCAAGGTGCTGCGGTTTGGACGCGCCCACAATCGGCGCGGTGACGACTGGCTTCTGCAGCACCCAGGCCAGTGCGACCTGCGCGCGCGGCACGCCACGCTTCTGGGCGATCTCCCCCACCCGCTCGATCACGCGGCGATCCGAGTCCGTTGCGACCGTGTAAAGCTTCTTTCCATACTCGTCGGTCGCCAGACGGCTGGTGCTTTCGTCCCACGCCCGCGCCAGGCGTCCGCGCGCCAGCGGGCTCCAAGGCAGCACACCGATCTTTTCCTCAGCGCATAGCGGTAACATCTCGCGTTCCTCCTCGCGATGCAGCAGGTTGTAGTGGTCTTGCATGGTGGCAAAGCGGGTCCAACCGTGCTGGTCGGCGAGATGCAGCGCCTTACAGAACTGCCACGCGTACATGGACGATGCCCCGATATAGCGGGCCTTGCCGGCCTTGACGACATCGTGCAGTGCTTCCAGCGTCACCTCGATCGGGGTGTTATGGTCCCAGCGGTGGATCTGGTAAAGGTCTACGTAATCCATGCCCAGGCGCCGCAGGCTGGCGTCAATGCCCGACATGATCGCCTTGCGCGAGAGACCTCGCGCGTTCCGCCCTTTGCGGAGTGGAAAATAGACCTTGGTTGCGATGACCACTTCGTCGCGATTGGCAAAGTCGCGAATGGCGCGGCCCAGGAATTCCTCGCTGGTCCCGTCGGAGTAGGTGTTCGCGGTGTCGAAGAAGTTGATGCCCAGCTCCAATGCGCGGCGAATGAACGGGCGCGCTTGTTCTTCCGGCAGAGTCCAGGTGTGCGCGCCTCGGTTGGGGTCGCCGTAGGTCATGCATCCCAGGCAGATGCGCGACACTTCCATCCCCGTTCGGCCGAGACGTACGTATTCCATAGCGGTCTAATTCTGACGTGTCACGACAGACACGCAAACTGCCATCATAACGCCACAACCAATGGCACGCCCGGGCACGGCGACCCTCCGCTACCGCTCGCTTATCGGGTGCTGCGTCGCGCGTCCAGGCTCCACGGCCCGGCGCCGAACTGCGAGATCAGAAATGCGCCGCCCAGCAGTGACAGGTTCTTCAGGAAATTGACCATCTGCATCTGCGCCATCATCGGATCTTTTACTGCCCAGAAGTTGTGCATCATCGGTGTTACCGGCACGAGGAACAGCACCAGCAGCCACGCGCCGATCCGGGCATGATAGCCAAAC
Source organism: uncultured Acidobacteriaceae bacterium (assembly GCA_963735855.1). GTDB lineage: Bacteria > Acidobacteriota > Terriglobia > Terriglobales > Acidobacteriaceae > Bog-257. The sequence goes on along the minus strand of CAVTMW010000013.1, from coordinate 53,699 downwards.
AGAATGCTGAGGCCGCCCACGAGCGAGAGGATGCCGGCCAGCGGCACGGCGATGGAAGCCAACGGCACGCCTTGTGCTGCCGCGTACGCGATCGTCTGGTGAGAAAAATTGCTTAGGGCGCCGAAGACGAAAATGAACGAAAACAGCAGCCGCCCGGCGAATACCGCCGCGCCAGTCAAGGCGCTGGGCTGCGCACTTTCGGAAGCGAAACTGTGGGAAGCGTGAAATGGAACGGAATTGGTGGACATCGAAGATTTCTCCCTTCTGGAGTATTCGATGTAGAAAACGCCTACCGGTTACTAAAAATAAGTAGTGACAAAAGAATAGTTGTTACATCACAATAACCAGGTGAGGAAAAAGCAACATGAGTCGCAGCAAGCCACCGCAGAGCCCCTGCCCCATGGGCGAGTTTCTTTCCGTGCTGGCCGGACCTTGGACGTTGCACATCCTATGGATCCTGGGTAACGATGGTCCAACCCGCTTCGGGGAGCTGCGGCGCAAGGTGGAAGGCATCTCTTCCCGCATGTTGAGCGACCGGCTGCGCTTGCTTGAGGAGCGCGGCTTTATTTACCGGCATTATGAGCAAACCATCCCGCCGGCCGTCACCTACGGCATCACCGACCGAATGAAGGACATCAACAAGGTCCTGGCAGAGTTGGACAACGTGGCACGCAAGTGGGCGCAGGAAGACTCAGGGCAAAATGGCACCCGTCATTCTGCGAAGTCAAGCAGGAAGCCCGTCGGCGTATCTCATCCGCCGCGGCCGGTCTGATTCTTACCCGACGGCCTGCATCCGTCTGGCTTCCATGCCATCCAGCACATGCCAGAGCGCTTTGGCTGCGGCTTCGGCGGCATCCAAAGCGCCTTCTGCCTGCTCAGGATGGGCCGTGATCTCCGCGCTCAGCAGGTCCCGCCAAACGTGGGCGTGCTCGACGTCGGCGAACTGATGCAGTTTGAAATACCCGCAGGTCCTGGCATCCGCGCCGTAGCGTTCGGCGAGACCGTCGGCCTTCGCTTTGGCCACGCGGGGAACTTGCGACTCATACGCGTAGAACGCGGCCAACGCTTCGGCGGTTGAACCTTCTTGCGCAACCCGGCGAAATTCGCTCACTAGCTCACGCACCTCCGTTAGCGGCTGGCGCTGACGAACTTGGTCACGATCCGCACCCATGCCCTCGGCGAAGTCCAGCCACAGTTCGCTGTGCGGACGCCCTTCGATCTCCTCGTCGCACAGATTGCGCAGCACCGCGCGCCGCAGCTCTCCATCACCAAGCCGCGAATGCAGCGCGCTCAGGTAGACGGGAAATGCCGCTACATGCTGGTAGTAGTCGCTGGCATACTCGCGCAGGTCTTCGCGCGTGAGTTCGCCGGCCGTCCACGCCTGGTAATACGGATGGCACAACAGATCGTAGGTGGAAATGCGCTCCTCGAGCGCCGACAGAAATGCTTGCTGTTCCATTGATGTACCCCACAAAGAAAGTGAGAACACTATACGGGAACGGCAGAAGTCCCCACAAGCAGGCGGGCCTGAATTCAGGCCGTGGCTTTGCGCGAACCCGCGACCAGCAATACGACGCCGGCGGCGCAGAGCACGCCTCCGATTGCCGGAGGAAGCTTCTCATCGCTGTGCGTGGTGACGCCGATTGAGGTGTCGCCCACCTTGACGCCGTGGGAATGGCTGGTGGGAACGGGCACGATGAAAGCGAGAATCCCCAGCAAGAGTACGACAATTCCAATTAAGCTCAGTGGCCGCATGAATCCTCCATGAGCTTGGTAGGATGCATTTGGCGTCGGATGCGGCCATCCTTCTGAGGGTTTATTACAAGATATCGGCGTTTCAAGACGCAGAGGGCAAAAAAATCCCCGCCCTAACTTTCCATAGGGCGGGGATATTGTCACCGCGAAGAACAGCCGTCTAGTGAGGAAAGGCAACCAAGCCGTCGGTGTTGCCATCCTGGTCCACGTAGAACCCGACCAGAACGCCCTTGTCGTTGATGCCGTTGACCAGGGTCGTGCCGATGCCTTTGGGGTGGTCGATGTTCTGGAACCCGCCTTTGGCAGTCCAGATGAAGCCATGGCTATTGCCGTCGGCGTCGAGGTAGAAGCCCACGACCTGTCCCTCGTTGTTCAGGCCGAGCGCCTGAGTGAAGGTGCTACCAGGTGCATCGAGGGTCACCAACAGGCCGAAGCTCAGCAGGAAGCCGTGATTTACGCCGTTGGCGTCGATGTAGAAGCCGCAAACTTGCTGGGAGTTGTTGACACCCGTGGCCTGCGCTCCTCCGACAGCGGCCGGAATGGTAATCACCTGAAAAACCCCTCCTCCCAGCTCGTCGTACACGTAAGGAAAATCGGGCGTCGTGTTGTCCGCGCTCAAACTGTAGTAGCCCGACGCCTGCCCCATGTCGTTCTGGCCGAGGAGCTGGTTGAACGGCGTGCCAGGATAATCCACGGTGTTAAAGGAGCCGTTGGTGTTGTAGAAGCCGTGGGTGGCGCCATTGTTGTCCACGTAGAACCCATCCGTGGTACCGCTGTTGTTGATGCCGATGACCTGGGTCATCATCGAATTCGGGTAGTTCTCGGTGGTAAACAGGAAAGGCAGTTTCAGCGTGAATCCCGAGTTCTGGTCCATATTGTGGTAGCCGGCGATCAGCAGGCTGTTGTTGACGCCTAGCAACTGAGTGAAGTTGTCGTTCGGGTAGTTAACCGTTTGGAAGCTGTAGGTCTGAGCCCACATAGAGGTGGAAAGCAGCAGAGCGAAGGTCAGGGCGATTGCGAAGCGTTTCATGGTCCATTCTCCTAAGTATGTTTGCGGCGGCAGCCGGAAACTGATTTGCTGCCGATGTGCCCGGAGGGAAGCCGAATCGTCTTGCTTTTCGCTTCCGGAACTCGCGTGGTCCATCACCGGCTGCGAGTGAAAAGTAGCAAACCGGCTGTTAGGAGTCCTAAAGAATCGGTGAGAAACGCATTGGGAATTTGTTGGGAATAGGTTGGCAGTTAATTCCGCTGAAAACGAGGCACTTACGGACTTTCGGGGGCAGCTACGAGTAGCGCAGCAGCATGTCTTACCGCGACTTTCGCCTCGGAGCGAGTGGTTTGTTGAGAAGCGTCAGTTGCCTGGCGTGCGAACGGCCCAGTTCGATTGAGGCCAGCCACCCGGTTGAGCTGGCGGCGTCATCAGAAATTAACAGGGCGCAAGCCGATCCCTGGTAGCGGACTTGCCGCGAAGAGCGGTAGTGTGAGTGAGCCGGGTGCTACTCCGGCAAACTTAGAAATGGTCCGTCATCGTGATAAGTGATTGGGAGCTTACATGTCATTGAAGAACAAAGTGGCAATTGTGACGGGTGGGAACAGTGGTATCGGCAAGGCCATTGCGCTCGAACTTGCCAAACAGGGCGCAAACATTGTGATCGACTATGTGTGTGATCCCGAAGCCACGGAGGATCTGGAAAAGCAGATTGTTGCCCTGGGAGACCAGGCCATTGGAGTAGAAGCCGACGTCAGCAAGATCGGAGACTTGCAGAAGCTGATGGATGCGGCCGTGGCTCAATTCGGCCGGGTCGACGTCATGGTCAATAACGCGGGCATCGAGACCCGCACCTCGGTCCTCGAAACCAGCGAAGCGCAGTACGACAAGGTGCTGGCTGTTAACCTCAAGAGCGCATTCTTCGGCACCCAGCTTGCCGCCAGGCAAATGATCAAGCAAGGCAACGGCGGCCGGATCATCAATATCACCTCCGTCCACGAAGATTGGCCCATGCCCGGCAATACCGCCTATTGTCTTTCCAAGGGAGGCATGCGAATGCTGACTCGCACGGCCGGAGTTGAGCTCGCGGCCCACAACATTCTCGTGGTAGGCGTCGGGCCGGGCGCCGTGGCGACGCCAATCAACGTTTCCACCATGAAAGATCCCGACGCTTCTGGCGAAATTGGATGCCTCGATTCCGATGGGTCGCCTGGCAAAACCCGAGGAGATCGCCACCGTGGTGGCCTTCCTCGCCGGGGATGGAGCCAGCTACATTACCGCCACCACCGTCTTCGCCGACGGCGGACTCATGCAGACGCAGCCCCGGTCTGTGATCGTGATGGGCCCGGCGAAATCCTCCGATGCCGTCACGAATCGGAACCAAGGAAATGCGACTATGAGTACTCAGCCCACCGCACAAAGCCATCCAGTCCGGCTCGTCATCGCCGACGTTGATGGGACGCTGGTCACACAGGACAAAGTGTTGACCCCGCGTGCCATCGAGGCAGTCAAGAGATTGCATGACGCCGACATTCTGTTTGGCGTTACTAGCGGGCGGCCTCCAAAAGGAATGAAGATGCTGATCGAGCCCGCTGCAACTGGCGGAACCGCTTGCCGGCTTCAACGGTGGTGTCGTGGTCAAGCCCGACCTCACCCCCATCTTCAAGGAACTGCTGGCGCCCGACGTGGCATCCCAAGCTTTGCAGCTGGTTCTCAAGCATCAGTTGGATGTCTTCCTCTACTCCGACCTGGACTGGTTTGTGCGCGACAAGAACGCTCCGCACGTTGCCCGGGAGGCGTGGACGGTTCAGTTTTCGCCCACGGTCGTGAAGAGTTTTGATTCGCTGTTGGACCGTGTGGTGAAAATAGTAGGCGTCGGAGATGACCTCGACGCGGTTGCGCGCTGCGAGAAAGATATGCAGGACTGGAGTGCGGGCCGCGTCTCAGCGGCGCGGTCGCAACCCTACTACCTCGACATCACCCACCCCAAGGCCAACAAAGGAGAGGTGGTGGAACTGTTTTCCAAATACTGCAACATTCCCACAGAAGAGATCGCGACCATCGGCGACATGCCGAACGATGTGCTGATGTTTAAGAAAAGTGGGATCAGCATCGCCATGGGCAACGCAAGTCCAGAGGTGCAGAAGCAGGCCACATTTGTCACCGCCTCGAATCAAGATGAGGGTTTCGCCAAGGCAATGGAGCGCCTGCTGGAATCTTCCGCGCCATCGTAACAACCTTCGCGATTCACCCGTGAGCCGAATCAGCAATTTCTCGGTTGTGCGAACCGCTTGTGGCTGATAAATTCATCCCCATCTTGGGATTGCTACTCGGGGACAAAGTTGTGAAGCGGCATTTCCGAACGAGCCTGGTCCGAGACCACGTTGTCATCGTCTTGCTGTGCCTGTGCGTGGCGAAGGCCGCTGTCGCGGCGTCCGGCGGAGACCCTTCGATTCCCAGTATCTTTTCTCCGGCGTCCACTCCAGCCGACTCCATCTATCACCTGTCGCTGTTCGTGCTGGAAATCTGCTTTGCCATCTTTGCTGTTGTTTTCAGTCTGCTGGTTTACGCAGCGGTGAAATTCCGGCAGCGTCCCGGCGACGACGGCCGCGAACCCGCACAGATTTACGGCAGCAATCAGGTGGAGCTTGCCTGGACGGTGATTCCCATCCTGATTGTGGTGGTGCTGTTTCTCGCAACCGCGCGCGTGATCCATGCCGTGGAAGACGCCCGGTTTCCTCCCGACACGACCGAGATCACGGCCGTCGGTCACCAGTTCTGGTGGGAGTTCCAGTATCCGCAACAGGGATTCATTGCCGCGAACGAGCTGCACATTCCCGTCAGCGATGCGAAACATCCAACGCCTACTCACATCACGTTGTTGTCGGCGGATACGGACCACAGCTTCTGGGTGCCCATGCTGGCCGGGAAGACCGACCTGATTCCCAACCGGACGAACAGTATGTGGGTTGACCCGCATGAGACCGGCGTGTTCGTGGGCCAGTGTGCACAGTATTGCGGTACGCAGCATGCCAAGATGCTCCTGCGGGTGATAGTGCAATCGCGCGAGGAGTTCGACCGCTGGGTCGCAGAGCAACAAAAGCCGGCACAAGTTTCGGACAGCGCCGCCAAGGGACGCCAGATTTTCGAGACCACGGCATGCGTGAACTGCCATGCCATCGCCGGGACCGAGCGCGCATGGGAAGTTTGGTCCTGACCTGACGCACCTGATGAGCCGCGAGACCATCGCGGCCGGCGCGGCGCTCAATAATCGTGCAAACCTGCGGCTGTGGGTCAAAGATCCAGATGCAATCAAGCCCGGCGCATTGATGCCGGCGATGCAACTGGGCGAACAGGATCTGGACGCAGTTGCAGACTATCTGATGACCTTGCAGTAGGGACATGGGGACCCGTTGATGTCAAATGCCGAGTCGGTTTTGAAACCAATGGCGGTTTCGCCCGCGCAGGAGGGCGCCAAGCCGCTGTTTGACCGTGTGCACGAATGGATCGTCACGGTTGATCACAAGAAGCTCGGCCTGATGTACATCCTCTACGGCGTCCTGTTCCTGGTAATCGCCGGCCTGGAAGCCACGGTCATGCGCATCCAGTTGGCCATCCCTCATAACCATTTCGTCTCGCCGCAGGTCTTCAACCAGCTGTTCACCATGCACGGCACCACCATGGTTTTCCTGGTGGGCATGCCTCTGCTGTTCGGCTTCGGGAACTACCTCGCTCCGCTGATGATCGGCGCGCGCGACATGGCTTTCCCGCGGTTGAACGCGTTCAGTTTCTGGATGAGCGCCTTCGGCGGAGTCATCCTGTACTTCAGCTTCATCGGAGGAAACGGCCTGTACGGCGCCGGCAGCGCTCCGGATGTGGGTTGGTTTGCCTACGCGCCACTCACCTCGCAGGCCTTCTCTCCCGGGCACAGCACCGACTACTGGACCATCGGGCTGCTGGTAAGCGGTATCGGCAGCATCGGAACCGCGCTCAACATCGTGACCACGATTCTGTGCATGCGCTGTCCGGGAATGACGCTGGGACGCATGCCTCTGTTTGCGTGGCTGAACCTGGTTACGTCCGCGCTGGTGCTGATCGTCATTTCGCCTCTGACCGCGGCGCAGATCATGCTGCTGATCGATCGCTACCTCGGCGGGCATTTCTTCGACACCCAAGCCGGCGGATCGGCCGTGATCTGGATGCACTTCTTCTGGATCTTCGGCCATCCCGAAGTTTACGTCCTCATCATTCCCGGCATTCGCGATTGCCTCCGAGATCATCCCAGTGTTTTCCCGCAAACCGATCTTTGGCTACTCGATCATGGTGGCGGCCACGCTGGCCATTGGCTTCCTGAGCCTGGGCGTGTGGGCGCACCACATGTTCACCATCGGCATGACTTCCTACGCCAACGCGTTCTTCACCGCCTCCACCATGGCCATCGGCGTGCCGACGGGAATCAAGATCTTCAACTGGCTGGGCACGATGTGGGGCGGCAAAATCCGCTTCACTATACCCGATGATGTTCTGCGTCGCATTTCTCTTCCAATTCCTGATCGCGGGCCTGACCGGGCATCATGCTGGCGGCGTCTCCGTTCGATTGGCAGCTCGGCAACTCGTACTTCGTGGTGGCGCACTTCCATTACGTGTTAATTGGCGGCCTGGTGTTCACGATTTTTGGCGCGTTCTACTACTGGTATCCCAAAGTCACCGGACGGATGTGGAATGAAACTCTGGGCAAGTGGCATTTCTGGCTGTTCCTCATCGGTTTCCATCTGACATTCGACTTCATGCACATACCCGGCGTTCTGGGAATGCCGCGCCGTATTTATACCTACGAACCGGGCCGCGGATGGGAGATCTGGAACCTGATCGTTTCCGTGGGCGTGATCTTTCAGATTGCCGGGATTTTGTTCTGGGTGGTGAATTTTTTGTGGTCGTACTTCAAGGGAAAGCCGCGGGCAATGATCCCTGGGACGCCTGGACGCTGGAATGGTCTACCGCCTCGCCGCCGCCGGATTACAACTTTGCGAGGATTCCGGTAGTGCACAGCCGTCGTCCGCTGTGGGACTTGAAGCATCCCGAAGACCCTGACTGGAAGTACGAGTAAACCGGCCCGAAAGGAGACTTGCACTTGGCAGCTACCACGATCGCGATACCACAATCCGAAATGCCGCTCGCGCATGAATGGCGAGGGCACGTCGGCATGTGGTGCTGATTGCGGCTGAGTCCGCGATCTTCAGCATCTTCGTGGTTGCCTACCTGTACTACGCGGGAAAGAGCCTGAACGGCCCCACGCCACGCGAAGTACTTCACGTTCCTATCTTCAACTCGATCTGCCTGTTCTCCAGCAGCTTCACGATCGTGATGGCGGAACGCGCCATTGCGCGCGGTAAGAGCCGGCTGTTCGGGATTTGGTGGTTGCTCACGATCGCGCTGGGAACGATCTTCATCCTGGGCACCGCTCGCGAGTGGTACCACTTGATCTACGACGAGGGGCTGACCATCAGCTCCAGCCTGTTCGGGACCACCTTCTATTCTTTGGTGGGACTGCATGCCTTTCACGTCATTGTCGGTCTCACCGGGCTGTCGATCATTATGATCTTCACCGCTGCTGGGCTACGTGAGGCAGGAGCACGCGCCGAAGATCGAGGTCTTTGCGATGTATTGGCACTTTGTCGATGCCGTGTGGGTGGTTGTACTCACGGTTGTCTATTTTATTGCGCGGTAGGTACTGATAGATCGTCATGGAAACGCCAGACCAGCACGTCACAGGCAATCCCGAGGCAGTCGTTCTACCCGCGCCGACGGCGTGGCCCTTCGTGCTGGCGCTCGGAGTCTCGTTGATTTTCGCCGGACTGCTGACCAATGCTTCGATCAGCGTGCTGGGGGCGATCCTGTACATCGCCGGAGCGGTCGGCTGGTTTCGTCAGGTGCTTCCGCATGAGCACCATGTCGAAGTTCCGGCGGTTCCTGAGCCGGAGCCGGCAGCTATCCCGGCGCCCGAAGTGATGCGCTTGCCGGTTGCCCAACAAGTGCAGCGCGCATGGCTGCCTCTGAAGATCTATCCCATCTCGGCTGGGGTGAAGGGTGGTCTGGCGGGCGGCGTCGCGATGGCTCTGCTGGCCATGCTCTATGGTCTGATCTTCTATCGCAGCGTCTGGTACCCGATCAACCTGCTGGCGGGAAGCTTATATGCTTCGCCCGCCATGCCCACGACCGAAGCGCTGATGCACTTCCGCTTCGACTGGTTCCTGTTCGCGCTCGCCCTGCACATCACGATGTGCCTCCTGGTTGGGCCTGCTGTACGGTGCGATGCTTCCTATGCTGCCGACCCGCCCGATCATCCTGGGAGGAATCATTGGCCCGCTGCTGTGGACGGGACTGCTCTATCGCGTTCTGGACCTTGTAAATCCGTTGCTGGATCAGGAGATCAACTGGCTGTGGTTTGCGGCCTCGCAGGTTGCGTTCGGAGTCGTAGCCGGGTTGGTGGTAGTGCGCCAGAACAAAGTGTGGACGTCGGAGAACTTGCCGCTCGCCATGCGGGCCGGTATTGAGGCGCCCGGCATCATGCATGAGCGCGACGGCGAGGACCACCAGCGATGAAGCAGCGCTTCGCTTTGCTGGCGTTGACGCCTCGCCGCGATGCTGGCGCTGGCGGCTTGCTCTCTCAGCGGCAAGCCTGCGCCCGGCCCAGAGGTCCCCCGGCCCGATTCTGTGCTCGACCCTGTGGTGCTCTATCGCGAGAACTGCGCTGGGTGTCATGGCGCAGAAGGCAAACAGGGGCCGGCGATGGCGTTGTCCGATCCGGTTTACCTGGCCATCGTTGACGACGACACGCTGCGTTCCACGATTTCCAAAGGCCGCCGCGGCACCGCAATGTCAGCCTTCGCGCAGAAGGAAGGCGGAATGCTGACCGACGAGCAGATCAACGCCATCATTCGCGGCATCCGCGAGCGCTGGAGTAAGCCCGACGCGCTGGCTGGCGTCAGTTGCTCCTCCTTATGCTGCGAAAGAACCCGGTGACCCGCAGCAGGGCGAAGTCGTGTACGCGACCTACTGTGCGTCGTGCCACGGCACGGGCAGTAAGGGTGGACCGAAAGCCGGCTCGGTGACGAACGGAGCCTATCTCAGCCTGATCAGCGATCAAGGGCTGCGCACCATTGTCATCACCGGCCGTCCCGACTTCGGCGCGCCCGACTGGCGCGGAAACGTTTCCGGTCAGCCCATGACCGACCAGCAGATTTCTGATGTTGTGGCGTGGCTGGTGGCGCAACGGCCCAAGCAGCCGGCCCAGGCTTCTTCTGCGAATTCATCTTCCTCGTCCGGAGGACTTCCTTGAGCGATCAGGACAAGAACGAAATCTCCCGGCGAGATCTGTTCGCCAAAATCGGAATGTTGCTGAACGGCCTGGCGGTCACCATCCTGGCCGTGCCGGTGATTGGATACCTGGTTTCGCCGATCCTGGGCGGCGATCGCGGGCAGTACAAGCGGTGGATCACGCTGGGTGAACTGGATGAGTTCCCGGAAGGCCAGACCCGGCTGGCCAAGTTTCAAAATCCCATTGCCGGTGTCGCCGACGGAGAGACCGACCGCATTCCTTGCTGGGTCCGCCGAATCCAGGGCGAACAGTTTCAGGTCTTTGCCGTCAACTGTGCCCACCTCGGCTGTCCGGTGCGCTGGTTTGCCCAATCCGGATTATTCATGTGCCCGTGTCACGGTGGCGTGTATTACCAGGATGGCTCGCGCGCCTCAGGACCGCCTCCGCGCGGGCTGTTTGAGTATGCGTACAAAGTGGAAGGCGGCAAGCTGCTGATCGAAGCCGGACAACTGCCGACATTGTCCACCACCGCGAGCCTGGGAGCGAGGAAGAGCGGATGTCAAGGTTAAAGAATATCGCGGACTGGTTCGACCAGAGATTGCAGATCGGTGGTGTAGTCCGCGAAGCGATGAGCCATCCCGTTCCCCGCAAGTCGGCGAGCTGGTGGTACGTCTTTGGCAGCGCCGCGCTCACCCTCTTTATTCTCCAGGTCGTCACCGGCATCATGCTGGCGCTGATCTATGTTCCCTCGGCGGCGGAAGCCTGGAACAGCCTGCAGTATCTCAACCACGGTGTCACCCTGGGATGGTTCCTCCGCGCCGTACACGGCTGGGGCTCCAACTTCATGGTCGCCGTCGTCCTCATCCACTTGTGCCAGGTGTTTCTGTTCGGCGCCTACAAGTTTCCCCGCGAGCTCACCTGGGTGGTTGGCGTTTTCCTGCTCCTGATGACGCTCGGCATGGCCTTCACCGGCCAGGTTTTGCGCTTCGATCAGGATGCCTACTGGGGTCTGGGGATCGGCGCGTCCATCACCAGCCGTGTTCCCTTTGTTGGCGCGTCCATGGTCCACATGTTGTTGGGTGGCCCGATCATCGCCGGCGCAACGCTTTCGCGCTTCTTCGTGCTTCATGTGTTTCTGATTCCCGGTCTGCTGATCGCGCTCGTCTCGCTACACCTGCTGCTGGTGTTGAAGTGCGGCATCAACGACTGGCCCATGCCCGGACGCGTCGTGCGCCGCTCGACGTACCTCAAGGAGTACGAGGAGCTGGTCCACAAGGACGGCGTTCCTTTCGTGCCGGCGGCCATCTGGAAGGACATGTTTTTCTCCGCCGCCATCATCGTCAGCGTGATGGTGTGTGCCTGGTACTTCGGGCCGTTTGGCCCGAGCGGCTACCCTGACCCGACCATCGTGCAGACCATTCCCAAGCCGGACTTCTTCTTCCTGTGGCTGTATGCGATGTTGGCCCTGCTGCCACCATCGATGGAGACGCCTGCTCTGCTCATCGGGCCGGTGATCGTCATTGGGTTTCTGATTCTCCTGCCATTCCTCTCGGGCGAAGGCGAAAAAAGCTGGAAGCGGCGGCCGGTTGCGGTGGTTACGCTGCTGCTGGTTGCCGTCGCACTCGGCACATTCACTAAGCTGGCAACCTATTCTCCCTGGAGTCCGGTCATGAACGGCTGGAGTGGCGATCCCGTTCCGGTTGAATTCCTCAACGGGCGGTCGCCGCTGGAACGGCAAGGCGCGCTGGTCTTCCAGGTGAAACAGTGCCGCAACTGTCATGCGATCGGCGGCTCCGGCGGCAAGCGCGGACCAGACCTTGACCGCGTTGCAACCCGCATGACCCACGACCAGCTTGTGCGCCAGGTCATACAAGGCGGCGGCAACATGCCTGCGTACGGAAAGAACCTGAATCCAGCGGAGGTGACTGCTTTGGTTTCCTTCCTGGAGACTTTGCGCCCGCCCAACCAGCCGGCCGGCGCGCGATGCATCGCAGGCGGTACTGACCCAGGAAGACCAGGGCCGTCCTCCGGCGAACAACCGCTGATCGGCCATGCAGCCCGTTTACCAAGCCGTACTGCGTTCGTGGTCAATTCCTCCCGCGGCGACGTTTGCCATTGTTTTATCGGCCCTCATCTATCTGCGCGGATGGTGGCTGCTGAGGCGTGCCGGTTCGCCCAACCTTCCGCCCTGGCGGGCCGTCACGTTTCTTGCTCGGGCTTTTTTCCCTCTGGGTCGCCCTGGCATCACCCATGGATGTGTTCAACGGCTTCGTGCTCACCGCCCACATGCTGCAGCACATGGTGTTGATGATGATCGCGCCGCCGCTGGTCCTGCTGGGCGCGCCGCTGGTTCCGATGGTGCGCGGACTGCCGGTCTTTGCGGCGCGCGAGTTTGCCGGGCCGTTCTTGAACTGGCCGCTTGCCGGACGGATCGGACGGACGCTGACACATCCGGTTTGCGCCTTGCTGCTGATGGGCGTCGCAATGTTCGCCTGGCACACGCCGGTACTGTACGAACTGGCATTGCGTTCTCCGGCGTGGCACCAGGTCGAACATGCCTGCTTCTTTGTCACGTCGCTAATCTTCTGGTGGCCGGTCGTCCAGCCATGGCCCAGCAAAGCGCAGTGGCCTCGCTGGGCGATGGTGCCTTATCTTCTGATAGCTGACCTCCAGAACACGGCGTTGTCGGCGATCCTGGTCTTCTCCGACCGGGTGCTGTATCCCTCGTATTCGGCCGTACCCCGGCTATTTGGCTTTTCTGCGCTGGAAGATCAAATCGCGGCTGGAGCCATCATGTGGGTCGTCGGATCGCTGGCCTTCGTCGTGCCGGCCATGGTCATCGCGGTTCAGTGCTTGTCCCGGAAGCCGTCCCGAGAGTCAACCACGTCAGTTCGCCGGCGCGAGACAACATCCCTCGACGCGCTGCCACAAGCTGTCCCGTTTCTCTCTCGCTTTCTGCCCGCACGATGGACAGGCGAACGGATTGAAGCCATCTCCTTTGCAGTTTTGTTCGCTGTAACCTGCCTCTGCTTTGCCGGATTGCTGACAGCGGGCTCGAACGATGACGATAATCAGGCCCTCCGGTTCAAGGACGCATCGGGACCATTCACCGTTGCCGTTTTCACTCCTGCCGGAGATCTTACCGCTGGTCCGTCGCCGTTCAGCGTACTTGTCCAGGACCGAAATACTCGCGAGATCCTGCTCGACACGACGGTCGATCTCACGGCACATCCGACTGGCGACCCGCAGGGCCTACCTGCGACAGCTCACGCCAGCCACGAGGATTCCGAGAACAAGCTGCTGCAAACCGCGGACCTGAACCTGCCAGCGACGGGCGATTGGCTCGTGAGTGTAGCTCTCCGGCGGAATTCCGAAAAGGCGAGCTTCTCGCTACCAGTCCATGTGGTAAGGGCCGAAACCGGTTTCGAAGTGCCCTGGAGCTATCTTCTTGTCCTGCTGTTTATCTCGATATTGGTCTTGGCTTACGCGCGACGACACTGGCTGCGTGCCGCCGAGCGCCTCGAACACTCCACTCTGGCGGAATAGCGGTTGATCGCGGATTGAGCGAAAAAGTAAGCTACCGCAAGAACATCCTTCGCATGCTGCGCTGGACTTTACGTAGAATGCCAGCTAAATCAGCAAGTGATCAGCCGGAGGCGGAGCTCCTCGGTCCATTGCCTCAAAGCGCAGGGTCGAGTTATCAGAGGATGTGATCGAGAACTGAAAGGTCCGATTGGATGGAGGCAACGGCAATGCTGGACAAAGCACAGTCGCGACCGGATCTGTTGCTCCTGCTGTCTTTGCTGCTGGTCATTCTGGTATATCCGGTGCTGGATCACGGCGATTTTCGGCGAATGATTCTCAGCGTGCTCATGTTTGCGCCGGTGATCCTGGCGACCGTCAGGCTATCGAAGATAAGGCGCTGGGTGTGGCCATCCGTGTTGCTGATGGTGGCCGCATTCATCTTCTCGGTGGTGAGCACGTTTGATCCGGCTCCAGCACTCATCGGGACCAAATGGGGGCTGCTGACCGCCTTCTTTGCCCTTACTGTAGTCGGGCTCTTCTCCTATCTCAAGAATGCCCACTCCGTTAACGAGTCTCACCTCTATACCGCGGTCAGCATTTACCTTCTGCTTGGCATGCAGTGGTTCGCCCTCTACTCCGCCGTTGACAATTTCTATCCGGGATCAATACTCCGCAACGGCGCCACGGTGACCGATCGTTCAAGCGAGCTGCTTTACTTCAGTTTGGTAACTCTCTCGACGATCGGTTACGGCGATGTCGTCCCGATCCACGGCGAAGTCCGCATGCTGGCGGCGCTGGAGGGCGTCACGGGCGTTCTATACGTCGCGATCACAGTGGCGATACTAGTCAGCGCCTACAAACAGCAGGGCAATTCGCGTTAGTCGCGACCGCGACAACCACCAGCACGATGCCGGCTGGTTGCTACGTTCTAGGGCGTGGGCACCACTTTGTAGTACACGCCATTCGCGCCATACGCCGGCTGGAACCACGTATTCCCGCACAAGTAGTACGTTCCGCCCGATACGTTGGGCGTGATGCAACCAGAGGGCAACGCCCCATGCACCGAGCCCATGGTGTAAGCAGTGTTGGCGCTGGCAGCGGCAACGTTCGCGTTAGCAGCCGCAGCGTTAGCGTTGGCGGCCGCCATATTGGCGTTGGCGGCAGCGGCATTCGCGTTAGCCGTGCTGGCGTTGGCCGAGCCGGCGTTGTAGCCCTGTGCATAGGCATTTTGCGACGCGGCAGCACTTTGCGAAGCAGCCGCGGAGGAGGCTATGGCTGCACCGGTAGCCATGCCGACCGCAGCTCCCACGGCGGCGGCGCCGGCAGTCGAACCGCAGTTGTAGCACCCGGCTCCGTAGTAGCCCACGGTTGTTGGCGGATGATACGGGTAGTACGGCGCGGGTGGATGATAGTACGCGTCCGTGGGAGGGTGGTAAGCCGTGGTTGCACCGTAGGTGTCCGTGTGAGTGGCACCATAGCCAGCCTCGCCAGAAGTGGTGCCGCCATAGGCGTTGGTGTGGCTCGTACCGCCATCGTAGTTATGCGAGGTGCTGCCGCCGTACTCATTAGTGTGCGACGAGCCCTCACCGTAGGTGTGTGATGTGCTGGTCCCATAAGCGCTGCTGTGGCTCGTGGATCCGTAACTGTGCGAGGTGCTGCCGCCGTAGCGATTGGCGTGCGAATAAGCGGATGCTGTGTTGAATGGGAGCAGTGCGAATGCAAAGCTCACCAGGCTAATCGTAATCTTTTTCATGACGTGTCCTACTTCTTCATTGCTGTGCTTTGGGCGACTTGCCCTTTGCCGGAGGCTTGGCTCCCGGCGGAGGCTGCGGGTGCGGGTGAGCGAACGGAATGTGCTTGGCGTTGGCGGCGTTCGTTGGCGCAAAGGCATCCGCCGGGACGGCAAGGTCGAGTTTCCAATCGGAGAGCAGCAGATTGTGGCGCAGCTGCGCCGGATCATCCAGGTAAACCGCATGGATCAGCCGCGGCAGCTTGTCTTCAACCCCAATCCAGATCTCGATGAACACCCCGTTGTCGACGTAGGCGACCATGTCCGTCGTTGTGTCGCCGACGATATGAGATTGACCGATGTAATAAGCGAGCTTCAAACCTTCGGCCATGTCCTTGTAGGGATCGGCAACGATCAGATCGTCAAAAGGAAAGTAGGTGCCGGACAAGTGATACGCCGTCTCCATAGCTGCGTCGATCGTGGGCGGAGCATCGGCAACGGCAATCAGGTTCTCCGCCGGCGCGAAGGCCGTCATGGTCTTGCCGTTGTAGTAGAACTCGGAAGCGGGACCATCGCCAGGCGTGATGACCCGCAGCTTATCCGGCCGCTGCAAGGTGACCTCGGACTTGTTTGCAAAGACCAGCGGATGGCCCTGGCGGCTGGGGCTCTCATAGGTCTCCACCGCGGTGAACGCCATGGTGTGTGCGGCCGCCAGGCGTTCGCTCATCGCCTTCAGAAGTTCGATGGCCTTCGGTTCGAGAGCGGGATGGGTGTCGGTTGGCGCCGCCTTGGCCTGCGGCGCCGGCTTCTTCGTGGTGGCTTGCGGGTTGCTTTGCGCGGACGCCATGCCGGCGAGTAGCAACATGCCAGCCATGCCCAGCCGAACCCATCGCGACATCTTATCTCGCATCACTGTGGTCCTCCACGACCGGCTCACGGAATCATGCCGCAATCGAACATCTTGTTGGCGATCGGGGCGGCAATCTTGTTGATGAACGCCTGTCGCATCTGCGGATCGCTTTTCAGCAACTGGATCGCCTGCTGCTCCTGCTGCGAGGGTGGAGCTTTTTGTGCCTTCTTCTCCCACAATTGCTCGCAGCTGGAGGTCTGATACTTCTGGATGACCTTGTCGGCGATCTTGTCCATGATGGGGTATTGCTGCGCGTGACCGACACATACGTACAGCAAAGTTGACAACACCGCAAACGCGTAATGACGCTTCATGCCAGTTCTCCTTATGTAAGGGGTGGCGGCAGTCCAACCGCCATGCGTCCCACACTATCACTAAGGGCTGCGGTCGCCAAACACTATTCTTTGGTTCGGCGCTGGACGTTCGTTGAGCACAGACGACGAACGAGGACTGTTACACCGCTTCGGACCGTGACCATCCGTGCCTACCTGTGTCAATCGGTGGCTGCTTCTCCTGTTCCACAATGAAAAGCGAACGGTGAGAAGCGGAGAACGGTCTTATCGCATGTCCTGCTTTATCATCTCCGCCGCAGCGCTCGTCTAAGAGGAGGGCGTTTCATCAGGAAGGAAGAGTGCCGACGTGAGTGACCGCTGTTCTTGCCGAAGCAGCTCCGTCATACCGAGCCGATCCCAATCTGCGACAACAGAAGGGGCGGCCTTCACGGAGGCCGCCCCATCTATTTCTCTCTGGCCGGCGCTGTCACATTCGCCCGTTACTGCACTGGCAGGTCAGGCTCTGGCGGGCCGTATAAGAACTTCGTTTCACCGGTCGTTTCGTCGTAGACTTCGACGGAGGGTTTACAAACGTCGGGGGGGAGCTGAGATCCCTGGGCGGTAGTCACTTTGACAAAAGCGCGTACTTCATGGCGTAGACCTGCTCCGCCACCCAATTTGCTCGCCGATAAGTCCAAATATCCCGCGTGCCCGCTCGCTAAAGCCGCAATGCTGAACTTAGCTCGAACGGCTCCTAACCTGTCCACGAACTGAAGTGTTACGTCACACACATCGGGCGGCAGATTACCGGGTGAACCTGTGCGATTGACGATGTTCAGGCGGGCAGTTTCGCCTTCGACGACTGCTGCCATTGGAAAGGTGAAGGTTGGGTTGGAGTTCGATTGCGCGGAGGCTTTGATCGGCGATCCCGCTGCGATGAGCAGGATCAGTATGCCAAATGCCGCCGTGGTGAGCCAGAATGATTGGCGAGTTGCTTGGAGGCCTACCAGTTGCTTGTTCATGCTGTTCTCCTTGAGATAGGTTCTTTGCGCTGAGTTGTGAAGTTGGCGGCCGCTCCGGCGAACCAGGTTTGAGCGGCCATCCGACGGACAGAATCCACTCGCTGGCGTGGCGGGTGGTCCTAACCCCTTAGTCTTTCTTCTCCTGGACGCCGATCGCGACCCAGTTCACCTTGTACGGTTGTATGGAGGTTCTTGGCGTTAAGTTGCCGCTGACCAGTGTGCAGCCGGTCTGAGAGATCTTGTCGATAGTTTCGGCATGACCTACTTCAGATTCCGCTCCTTCCCAGAAAGGCGAAACCAGAAGCACCGGCGGATTTTCAAATTTGACGTGAAACTCGAAAGCCTGTGCTGTTTGGGTCTTGTACCATGTGCCAGAATCGATGAAATTCATTGTTTTGTCCTTTCAGTCATGTCGGTTGTATGGAACTTTCGGTACGCGATCGAACGACGCCTCTTCCTTCCTCTTTGATCAATCGAGCCGCTGTCTGCGAACCCGGCCTCTAGTTGGCGTCGGGTTGTTGCCTCAACCCGGCGAATGTGCGCCTAATGGGTTGCAGTAGCAATGCACCAGAGGTGAATTGGAGGTGAAACGTGGGTGAACTAGATAAGTGCCTGATACGAGGCCCGTTAGTTAGAGGCCAATGCCGTCGCGAACCGGCCGGTTAAAGTCGAAACCTACGAAACTTCGGTTGGCACACTACGCCGACCGTATTACACTGTGTCTCAAATCAGAAGCCATTTTCTCTAGATTTCAACGCCATCCCTAGGAAGCGTGGCTTTCTAGCTCTGCTGTGGCACGAGTACGAGCCAGTTCCATGAAGGACACGCTGCCAGCCCGCGCTCGCTTCGCTGAGTTCGAGCTCGATCTCCGGACCGGAGAACTGCACGGGGGTGGCCAAACCGTCCGGCTGACGGAGAAGCCGTTCCGGGTGCTGACGACTCTTGTCGAGCACGCCGGGGAGCTGGTCGCTCGCGAGGACATCCAGAAGAAGCTCTGGCCTAACGACACCATCGTTGACTTCGAGCACGGCATCAACGCTGCCATCAAGACCCTGCGGCGAGTGCTGGGCGAATCCGCCGACCAGCCGAAGTACATCGAGACCTTTGCCCGCCGGGGCTATCGGCTCATGGTGGCTGTGGAGTGGGTGGGGGAGTTTTCAGTTGCCAGTAGTGAGTTGTCCGAGCCGACTCTAGCCGCTACCGTGCGGGCACCGGTTGAGGCCGCAACCCTGACTGGCCGGACAGTCTCCCACTATCGCGTGCTGGAGATCGTCGGCGGGGGCGGCATGGGCGTGGTCTATCGCGCCGAAGACCTCAAGCTGGGCCGCGCTGTGGCGCTCAAGTTCTTGCCCGAAGAGCTGGGCAGTGATCCGCAGGCACTGGAGCGTTTCAGCCGCGAGGCGCGCGCCGCTTCCTCGCTTGACCACCCCAACATTTGCTCGATCTACCAATTCGGCGAGCATGAGGGCAAGCCCTTCATGGTGATGCAGTTGTTGGAAGGCCAGACCCTGCGTGACCGCCTAGCTGGGGAAGAGCGGGCGCTTCCGCTCGCGGAACTGCTGGACATTGGTCTTCAAGTGTGCGATGGACTGCGAGCGGCCCACGAGAAGGGCATCATCCACCGCGACATCAAGCCTGCCAACATCTTCCTCACCAACAAGGGCGTCTGCAAGATTCTCGACTTCGGGATCGCGAAGCTGCTAGTGGAAGCGCCGGGCGGGGTTGCAGTGGAAGCGCCGGGCTTCGGCCCGGCGAATCCGGACAAGGGAGGAATGGGGCTTCAGCCCCGGCCGGAAGAAGGGGCGGACCCGGGGCTAAAGCCCTCGTCACAAGAATCGGCAGGTCGCCGGGCTGAAGCCCTGCGCTTCCACCAGCCCGTAACACCGGCTGAAGCCACCCTCACCCGCACTGGCGCCGCCATGGGCACTGCCGGCTACATGTCTCCGGAGCAGGCCCGTGGTGAGCAACTTGATGCGCGGACTGACCTGTTCTCCTTCGGCCTGGTCCTCTATGAGATGGCCACCGGCCAGCGCGCCTTCAGCGGTGAAACCGCAGCAGTAGTCCACGATGCGATTCTGAACAACTCTACGATTCCGATCCGTGAGCTGAACTCCACCCTTCCGGCGAAGCTGGTCACGACGATTGACAAAGCGCTGGAGAAGGACCGCGAGCGACGCTACCAGAGCTCGGCGGAGATGCGCGGCGACTTGGGACGAGTCAATACAAAATCAGCTCAACCACTGCCTGCGAAATGGAAGTGGTATGCAACCGTGGCCCTGCTCATTGTAATCGCCGTGGCAGGCTCGCTTTACTGGCGCTCGCGGAACGCAATCAGGCTCACCGACAAAGACACCATCGTATTGGCCGACTGGGAGAACCAAACTAGTGACCGGGTCTTCTATGACGCGTTGAGCTTCGCTATTCGCGTTGATCTTTACCAGTCTCCTTATCTGAATATACTGGCACACGGAAAACTGGAGCGGGAGTTGAAGCTGATGGGCCACACTGGAATTGGTTGGCCGACAACCAAACCAATGACGTTTGACTTAGCGAAACAAGTTTGCCTGAGGACCAACAGCACTGCCGTTCTAGGCGGCTCAATCTCCGATCGAGGTAACGGATATCATCTCGCGCTCAGAGCTGTGAGCTGCCAAAGCGGGGCGCTTCTGGCCAGCAGCGAGGCTGAAGCCGTTGACAGAGGTGCGATCGTGAAAACCCTCGGGGCCCTCGTGTTTCTGATGAGGGCGCGATTAGGAGAACCTGAGGATTCGCTGCGAAAATTCAACGCGCCCCTGGAGCAAGCTGCGTCTCCATCCCTCGAAACACTTCAGGCGCTCGAACAATCATTTAACAGCCAGAAACTGACAGACCAGATCGCTCTCGTCCGCCGTGCTGTTGAGATTGACCCCAACTTCGCGTGGGGCTATTGGATAATGGGGGAAGCACTCACGGATGCGGCTGCCATGGATTTGGGAAGCGATTCGGCAGCGCAGAGTTATACAAAAGCTTTCAATCTGCGGGATCGAGTCGACCAGGTGACACGTTACAGGATCGAAGACTCATATTACGAAAGGGTCACAGGCGAACTAAACAAGGCCGAGCAGGTTTTGCTGCAATGGCTGCAACAGTACCCGAGAGACCGCTTCGACACTACCCTCCTTCCCAGTCTGATGCATTTGCACAGAACTATGGGGAATTGGGAAGCCTCTGCCTCGGAGGCAGAGGAATTACGTCGCGACAGTCCGGACTCAACGCGTTATTACGCTAACGTGATCATGTGCAATTCCGCACTGGGAAGATTGAACGAAGCCAGGTCGGCGTCTGAACAGGCGCCAGCTCGGTCTTGGTGGTGGCTTCTTACGCCGACAACGTTATAATTTGGCTTTTCTTCTGAACGACAGCGCTGGGATGCAAGAACAGGTCGCTTGGGCCGAGCGCGAAAAAGTTTTAGACATTCTTTGGATGCAATCTGATACCGAGGCCTTCTACGGCCACTCACGCCGAGCGCGCAAGCTATCGGACCGTGCCATAGACCTCGCGCTCCGTGCTGGCGACAAGGAGAGGGCAGCTTCATATAGGGCTGAGCTGGCGCTGCGAGAAGCCGAAATCGGCAATACGAATGCAGCGCTGGGGTTTGCACATGACGCTCTTACTTTGCACAAGATCCCTGGAGTGGAAATCCTGGGAGCCAGTACCTTTGCCCGAACCGGTAGAGCTCAGCAGGCCCAGCAACTAGCCGACGACGTGAATCGCGACCACCCCCTAGACGACGCAATTCAGAGCAATTGGTTGCCGAGCATATTCGCAGCAGCTAATTTGGGCAGCGACCCGCAGGCAGGTATCCGCCGGTTGGACCGTGCATACCCCTATGAACTGGGCGATGTCTCTTTTGGAACCGAAAGCTTTGGACGTATGTATCCGGTTTACATGCGCGGCTTGTGCTACCTGCAAGTGCGGCAAGCTCAGCAGGCAGCCGCCGAATTCCAAAAAATTCTCGATCATTATGGTGTAGTGGGGAACTTCATCATCGGCGCGCTAGCCCATCTGCAACTCGGCCGCGCACAGGTGATGATGGGCGACAAAGAAGCGGCACGCAAGTCGTATCAAGACTTTCTCACCCTCTGGAAAGATGCCGATCCCGACATCCCCGTCTACAAGCAGGCGAAGGCGGAATACGCGAGGTTGCGCTGAGGGTACCGGGGCACTAACCAACCACAACGCGTTTGCACCAGAGTAAGCGGTTGGCCGCCGTTTGCAAGTGTCCATGAACGCGCCTTCTGGGAAGTGTCGGATTGGGGCCCCGTCCTCCTGCCTGGCAGACCAGAGTCGGAAATTCCGGCCTGGCACGCTGTTCAGTGACCGACAATTGGCGACTAAACCAGCGCCGTCCGGGGAAGTCGACAGCAAGCTATTACACTTGAGTCCACGGCGCCGTTACTGTCCATTCACTTTCATCTGTGTCAATCCGTGGCCGCTTTTTGTCTTAGTCCGAAATGCGAATGGCGAATAGCGAACAGCGGCCTTATCCCGTGTACTGCCGAATCATCTCCGCCGCGTCCGGATACTGTGCGATGAGCTGCTCGCGGTCTCCTATCTGGAAATCCGCGTAGTCGAAGCCCGGAGACATCGTCGTACCCAGGAGCGCGAACTTGCCGCCCGGAGCCAGCCGGGAACCCTGCCACACTCCTCCGCGCACCACAACTTGGGGCTGCTGCCCGGCGGCAAGATCGGTGCCCAGCGTGACCGTCGTCCAATTGCCATCGCGCAGAAGTTGCAGCATGACCACCGGATCGCCGAGATAGAAATGGAAGATCTCCGTGCCCGGCAGCCGATGCAGCGCCGAAAACGTCTCCGGCGTAAGCATGTAGTAAATTGCGGTGCCGATGGAACGCGGGCCGCGCGTCCCCTCCGGCAGGTATTCCTCGGAAACATGCCAGCGCGAGCGGTAGGTCTCGCGGAAGAAGCCGCCCTCTACCTGCAGCGGTTCCAGTTGCAGCAGTTGTTTGACTTCCTCGGCCGTCATGATCACAACAGCCTATCACTCTCATCCCGCGCCGGGATTCGCGCCAGGTCCCGTCACAGGCTGACGTGATCTGCGTCCTTGCCATGCGCTGGCCCGCCGCTGTATTCGTAAACACGAGGAAGGCGCTTGTGTGTCTTCATGGCCGCACTCAGTGTGCAGGCCTTGAGATCTTTGACAATCCTGGATACTAGGCAGCGGAGAGAGGGGATCAATGCCCTTCGATTTTTGATTACTGGTTGATTACTAGACCCTGGCCGATTTGCTTACGACATCGTCAGACCGGCGTCAATTCCCGCCAGTAAGTCACTGCGGCTCAAACATTTACGTATAAGCCATTGGCATTCAATCATTTGCCGGGAAAAGTTTCGTAATCGAATGATTCTAAAGAAAGCCGTAGGGGAGGGGGATTGACCACTCCGCTACTAATTTACCCGAAATGGGAATGGCAGTGAATCGTGGCAGTAGTTAGCGGATGGTTAATAGCATGTCCCCTTTGAAAGCTCGACTGGTGTTTGGATCGAAGCTTGACAGGGCAAAACGCCTAACCGATCTCCGGCCCGCGATCGGATAGCATGGCAGTTGCGACAGTGTAGGGCGAAATCTTGTAGGTGCCATCCTGGATCGCTTGCCTCAGCGCATCAACGCGCTGTTGCCGCAGTTCGGGAAGCGCGTACAGCCTGGTCTTGAGCTTCTGCACAGTGTCCTTCTCCGTGGAATGATGCGTTGTGCGATCGGCGCTCGGCGCCACCGGTTTGGTCATACCTTGTGATTTGCCTCCGCCATGCTGCGGTATCGCTCCGCAAGTGAGTCATCGGCAATTGATGAGAAAGCTTTAATGATCGGTTGCGCTGACCTCTCCATTTCCTGCCGTTGCTTCGGGCGTAGCGCACCGTTCCACCAGCCCGCCATTGAGCACGAAGCCTGCGGCGGGATGATTCGTCTGCTGGGAGCTCCGCTCTACTGCGTGCGCGCTTCGCGTCACCGGTCCCTGGGCCTCGGCGTAAGCTTGGCCGTCGACGGCGTACAGCGACGCCGGCAGCAGCGTGCCACCTTCAAGACTCGTGGCGTCTCCAATAGACGACACGGTTACGTCAATCTGCGAGCCCGCCGTCGACGATGGCGCCATCGAGGCGAGCACGAACACCGCTGCAACGTTTTTCGCTTTTAGCGATGCCGCCGGAATCGTCGCTCCCATCTTGAGCAGAACGCTGTCCAGCATCTGCGCGCCGAAGACCGTCGGTCGCCGATCTCCAGTGCCCGGAAGTCCCACCACCAAGCCGTAGCCGACCAATGTCGTCTTGTGGACGCCTTCCGTCGCGCCTCGGTCACGCATTCGCTCGTACGAAGAAACCTGCTGTGCGATGGTTGGCAGCGACAAAAGCGCAACCATCAAGCCCGCGAGCTGCGTTAAGCGTCTCATCAAGAGCACATCCTCGCAGCCGTCACTCCCACGACTTGTGCCGATGAAGCCGCGCCAGGAACTCCCACGGAGAAAGCCTGGGCGCATTCGCCGCTGCCCACTTTGCCACCTTGCAGCCTTGCTGAAGAAGCCGGCGCCGCTCGTCCATCGGACATTCAGCCCAGGATTCCCAGAGCGCACTGTCAGCCAGCCGCTGCACTTGGCTTGCAAGATTCAGCGCTGTCGCTGTTGGGGAGTTCAAGCACCGCCGCGGCAATGAGCACGCTCGCCGCCATTGGACTGCGTTCACCCGCAATCATGGGCAAACTGGCAGCCACAGACAACGTGCTGTCCGGCAAGCTGCCTGGCCAAGACGAGTCCTGAGCCACGGAAAGCGCCGGAATTCTTGGACCTGACGGGCTTGACGTGCCCGGCAAGCCGAAGAGTAAAGCCGCCAAATAGCACCGCTTGGGATTGGCGTTTCCCAGCTGATTGGCCACCAGCTCCGCGATGCAGCCCCGTTGCACACAGCGCAGGTAGAGCTGCCGAAACCGCTCGCTGGTGGCGCAGTCGTAATTGGTCTCCACTTTGAGCGCGCCGTTGACCATCGCCAGCAGGCGATCGCATCCTGCCGCCACAACGGCCAGCGGAAGCTGCCAGATTTCACCTTCCCCGTTGCGCTCCAGGTTGGCCAATTGCAGGCTGCCGAATGCAAGAGCGGGATCGAGAGCAACTACAGAGCTGGTCAACTCCAGATCGACCGTCCCGTCTTGCAGCAGAAGCGTGAGCAGCGCAGCCGAACGGGTCAGAATTGGCAGACCCAGAATGGGGAAATCAGGCGGGCAGAAACCAGAATCACGCAGCGCGAGCGGACCACCCGCCCTGCCCAAACGGTTTTCAATTGTGGCCAGTTCGCCTACACAATCCATGGTCTCTGCCTGCTCTCCTCATCGGCAGTCGAAAACACCGGCTTTAGTAAGTCTTCCATGGTCCCGGCGCCGGTCTGTTGGCGCGCGATGCCGACGCAAGCGCGGCTGAGCGCATCTGCTGCGCGTTGTTCAGAGTGGTCCGCAACCGCGCCACCGCCACGGAATGAATCTGCGAAACCCGCGATTCGCCCACGCCAAGCACCGCTCCCACCTCCTTCATGGTGAGCTCTTCCTGGTAGTAAAGGGCCAGCACCTGCTGCTCACGTTGCGGCAGTTGCGCGATGGCGTCAGCCAGAATCCGTTTGCGCTCGCCCTGCAGGCAGAGGAACAGCGGATCCTGATTCGCCGGACCAGGAATGGTTTCGCCAAGGTCGGTTTCCCGCCCGTCCTCCAGCGACTCGATCTGCAGGCTGCCTACCTCCAGACCGCGGATCTCGTCCAGCATGTGCTGGAAGTCCTCCAAATCCATGTCCATGGCCTGCGCCAGCTCGGGCTCGCTGGCAGAGCGGCCCAGCTCGGTCTGCAGCTTTTGCATCGTGGTCTCCAGGCGGCGTGCCTTGCGGCGCAAATCGCGAGGGCTCCAGTCCATGTCCCGCAGGCTGTCCAGGATGGCACCCCGAATGCGGAACTTGGCGTAGGAGGAGAACCGCACGTTCTTGGTGGGATCGTACTTGCGCATGGCATCCATCAGCCCCACAATGCCGGCATGGAGAAGGTCGTCGAAAGGCACATGCTGGGGCAGGCGGTCGTGGATACGGCGCGCGATGTACTTGACCTGCGGCAGTTGCTCCAGCAGTTGCTGTTCGGAGTTTTCCACAATTGGTTCACAGACGTGCTCGTACGTTTGAGCGGCTATCATGCTCCCTCCCTATCGAAGCACTCCGCCAAGACTCATCACCGGGGCTTCGATGCTGGCGGTCAGAACTCGCGGCCGAGTTTCACCGCCTTGCGTGAACAGAAAGTGCAAGCAGATTGCCGTGAGAATTAGAAGGACTTCATGGGAGGGCCCTAATACTTATCGTGCGGCCAGAAACATTGCGTTCGAGCTTGTCAGTCAAACGAGGTGTGTTGCACCCTACGCAAAGATAGTGCTGGTGCGGGGTTGCAATGCCCGGACTGTGATACCGAGACAAGAGTCCGCCATCGGGGCGGAGCAACAGCCAGATACAGCTCACGCGAAGTGACTGCTGGTCAACGCCAGGTGCGAGATCTCACTGGGCGGTAAGCCCAAGTGCTCAGGGCGAATCAGGCCGCCCTCGGCAAGGATGGCAGCGCGCTCGATCACATGCTGGAGTTCGCGGACATTGCCCGGCCAGGTGTGCTTTTCCAGCAGCCGGACTGCTTCCGCGGACAACGCCGCACTGGCGTTGTCGGGCTCAAATTTGCGCAGAAAGTGGCGAGCCAGAGCTTCGACGTCTGGGCTGCGCTGTGACAGCGGAGGCAGCTCAATGGGAAACACGGACAAGCGGTAGAAAAGGTCCTCGCGAAACAGCTTGCGCTCGACCAGCTCGGCAAGCCTGGCATTGCTGGCGGCCAGCACCCGCACGTCCACCCGGAAGACATCCGAGCTGCCCAGCCGCTGGACTTCGCCTTGATCGAGAAAGCGCAGCAATTTGGCCTGCATACCCAAGGGCAGTTCACCGATTTCGTCGAGAAACAGGGTTCCGCCGTGAGCGCTGTGGATCCGCCCGATGTGCGACTGCACTGCGCCCGTGAAAGCGCCCCGCACGTAGCCAAAGAGTTCGGACTCCAACAGGGCCTCCGGAATGGCCGCGCAATTGATCACCACAAACTCCTTGCTGGCGCGGGGGCTCAGGCCATGGATGGCTTTCGCGAGTACTTCCTTGCCTGTGCCGGTGGCTCCTGTGATGAGCACCGGGGTGGTGCGCGGCGCCACCAGTCGCGCCATACGGTAAACCTGATGCATGCAGGCAGCTTGACCGACCATTCCAGGCAACGGATCGAGCGTTGACGGCGTCACTTGCAGGGAGCGTGGAACCGGGGCGGGAGCTTCCCATCGGCCAAGAGTTTCGAACAGTTGATGTGCCCCGGCGCTGCGCCACTGCGACGGAAGCAGCGGGCGACCGGCGTCGTCGAGCAACAACACGTCAATACCGGGGAAGCGACAGTGAATGATTTGCAACAGTTCTTCCGCATCCAGATCGGGCAGGCGGCGATCCAGGAAAAGCAGCTGGCACTCGCTGCTTTCCAGCTGTCCCAGGGCATCTGCTCCTCCGATGGCCTCGGTCGCTGTGATGCGCGATTGCAGGAGGTTTTGCACGATCTGTTTGCGAATCCCGGGATTGGGACTGGCCACAATTACCGCCGGATCGAAGTCGTAGGAGGGGGGAGTCAAGGTTGTCATGAGGATGTTGTAATCCGCAAACCTTAAAACGACCTTAGTTACAGATTAGAAGTTTCTAGGAAATTGAAGAAATTCGATAGCTGCGACGACGGCCTCCGGCTTGCGCTAAACCACGCTACTTTGTCACGAACGGCGGAGCGAGTTGCAGGCTGGCAATCCACGTGCTTTGCCCAGAGCCCGACGCGACCAACGCCAGATCGCCTCCCACAGCTCGAAAGGTTCGGCGCGCGATCTCCACTTCGCTAGCAGAGACGGATTCGGTCAGACCCTCCGCTACAGGTGGGGCAGTCCCCTCGTTGGAGAGAGTCATTCTGACCTCAACTGTGCCTTCCTTCCTATGTTCCACCCGGACGCTGAGGTTGGGTCGCGACGAGGACCCCAACAGATACTCGATCAAATAGAAAAACGCCTGCCTCAGCTTGGAGGTATTGCCTCGAATTCGCACCGGGTCGCAGTCGCTACATCCAACCGCCCGCCGGCGAACTCAAAAACAGGAAGAAAGTCTTCTGCCAGTTCCAGCAAGAGTTGGCGCAATTCAACGGGTGCCGAGATGTCTCCAGGGTCATCGGCATCGTTCAACTCACGCAGCAGCAGAAAACTTTGTCGCACCCGCTCGGCGTTCTCCAGCGCCGCCTCGACGCTGGCCCGGAACTCCTCGGAAGTGCGATCACGGATCAGGGCGAGCTCCAGGGAACACTGCAACGCGGTCAGGGGCTGGCTCAGGGTATGGAATATGTCGTATGCAAGACTGCGCTGATAGGGGGTTTCTCGCGCCATGAATTCGGCAAGCTCCGTCACGCCGTTGCTTCGGCGTGGCCACTCAGCTCGTATCCGACTCCGCGGACGGTGTGAATCAGATGCGGTGAATGGTCTCCGTCCACTTTCTTGCGCAGGTAGTTAATGTAAACATCGACAATATTTGTGGTGGTGTCGAACGACAGGTTCCAAACGTGTTCCACGATCATGGCGCGCGTGATGCGGCGTCCGGCGTTGCGCATGAGGTATTCCAGCAAAGCAAATTCCTTTGAGGTAAGGTCGATGTGCCTGCCCGCACGCTCGACTTTACGTTCTACGCGATTGAGTTCGAGATCGGCGACTCGCAGCACCGTGTCAACCGTGCGCGGGCCCCGTCGCAGCAGAGCACGGACGCGGGCTGAAAGCTCGGTGAAGGAGAACGGCTTGATGAGGCAATCGTCAGCGCCACTGTCGAGCGACTGCACGCGATCTTCTACGCGACTGCGGGCGGTCAACACCAGCACCGGAAGCGAAGGCTTCTTCGGCCGGATCGACCTGAGCACGCTGATGCCATCGAGCTTGGGCAGGTTCAAGTCCAGAACCAGCAGATCGTATTCGCTCTCCAGGGCCATGCGTCCGTGCCTGCTCGCCATCCGATGCCACATCGACCGCATAGTGCTCCGCCTCCAGTCCCTTGCGAACGAAACTGGCCAGTGGAGCATCGTCTTCTACAACCAGGATGCGCATGCCAACAACTCCTCGACAGGTAACCTGCCGATGGTTACCTTTATTCTTCTCTTCCAAGCCGCGCAGCGTCAACGCTCTTGAGCTTCAAATATGGGACTGCGTTCCAAATTGGGAATGATGCGGGACGGTGGAAGGGTGCTGTTCCGCTTGCGGCCGCATCACCTGAGGACAGCGGTAGCAGTCTTTAATCCAGGTATTCGGGATCGCGCTTCCATCCCGTCACCATCGAATAGAAGTTGTTCCAACCATGCAGTGCAACCATAACGAGATGGCCGGGAATGAAGGCCACGAAGCCGCACATCGCCATAAAATGCCAGATGCGCGCCAGATGGAATCCGCCCATCGGCCAGGCCAGCCACCAGAACTGTGCTGGCTTGTAGAGCACCATGCCAGTCAGAGTGGACAAGACGCCAAACAAGATCGTGGAAGTATAGGCGAGTTTTTGTAGCGGGTTGTAGGCCTCGTACGACCGCGGGCTTGGGACCAAAGAGGAAGTAGTGCCGCGCCATCGGCCAAACGCCTTTGATATCGCGCGGCGTGAATAGCACCTGTCGCCAGTGGCCGGTTACAAGCTGATAGATCACATACATGAGGCCGCTGCCAACGAAGATCCACATGAAGGTGAAGTGCCACTGCAGCGCGCCGCGCGAGCCAACCTCCGATCGTCAACTGTCCGGGAATGTCGATGAGGTCTTTCTGCGGGATCTTCGGGCCGAAGCTGGGAAAGGCGCGGAAGATGCGCAGGCCGCTGCCAATCAGCACGACCACCGCAACCGCGTTCAGCCAGTGCGCAACGCGAACGATCCACGGATGTTCGTAGGCCACAGTTATCGGCGCTGTCTGCTTCGGGGCGCTTTGATTGCCGCTGCCTGGGTTGCCATCGCCGCCCTCACAATCCGCCAAACCAGCTATAGCCCTGATCTTCCCAGTACCCTCGCTGGTCCGGCTTGCAACACGTTGGTCACTCGAATGGTGTCCAGATACTTGGCTTGCTTGTAGCCGAGTTTGGTGGGCATTTGCAGCCGCAGCGGCGCGCCGTGTCCGCGATCCAGCGGCTTGCCGTACATCTCGTAGCAGAACAGGGTTTGCGGATGCAGCACCGTCTCCATATCAATGGACTCGTAGTACCCATCCACGCACGTCACTTCCAGGAAGCGGGCGCTGGTGTCGGCGCCGATGAAGCGCAGGAAATCGGAAGCGCGCGTTCCGCCGAAGTTGCCGATCACATCCCAGCCCTCAACGCAGACATGACGCGTATTCTGCACCACCTTTGGCAGCGCTTGAACCTGCTGTAGCCTGTACTCGCCCGGCCGCTGTACCAACCCTTGCACCGAGAGTGTCCACTTCTCCAAGTCCACGCCGGGATCGGGAACGTCGTAAAAGTTATAGGGGAATCGTTCGAAGGGAGCCACGTCGCTGTCGGAAAAGGTTTGCGCCAGCCGATGGCGTCCAAAAAGCTCGCCTGACGCCCAATCGCTGAAGGCGAGGCCTTCGTCGAGGAGCGGTTGGCGAAACTTGGGAATCGCGAATGCGCCCACGGCCAAAACCGGAACCAGCTTCAGCAGTTCCCGGCGATTGATTCGCTTGCGCTCTGTCGGGCTGACGACCCGCACCGGTTCACCAGCCGGACCAGCGCTCGGCGCGGCCGCGACGAACTCCTCCAACGGCTGCGCCGAGTCTGGTTTCGTTGGCGGAGTAGCTTCTGGCGGCGAGTGAGGCGCTTCTCCTTGAGACTCGTTCTCACTGTCGCGCTGCTGTTCTTCGGCCGGGTTATCGTCGGACATTCACGACCTCACACAATCGCTTCTGATAGGACTCACGGCACGCAGGAAAGTTGCACCGAGCGCCAGGAGCGGTCAGGTCTTAGTCGATTCGGCCTTGGTGGTGTGGAGAACTATTAAAGAAGGGACGACCGCACTGGTCGTCCCTGTCTTTCGGAACGCCGCTTTTCTTTAGTGTTTGGCTACCGCCCCGTGGCTGCTGCTGGCGTGCCCGCCCGAGGACGTTGCCGGGGATCCTGTCCCCGCGGATCGAGCGCCGCCGCCGCCGACCGTCGGCGCAGGACCCATGACGCTGAAGCCGGACGAGGGTGACGGTACTGCCGCCGCGTGCGGAGCGGCAAATACATGGCCGGACTGTGCAGGCCGAGCTGTGTGCGGCGCGAACGCATTCTGGTTCGGTCGACTGTACCGGGCAGCGGGTAGGGCCAAATCAGCATTCGGACCAACGCTACGCCCAGCGATCACGTTGGCAAAATTCGGAGGGATTCGTCCACCCGGAACATACGCAGGCGATCCGGTCGCCTTTCCAACCAGGATCGTCGGTTTGGGCGAGTTTGCACCCGTAACCGGGGGCGCCGCTACCGGCCGCCAGCCAGTCGGAGGTTTTACGACCACCGGAGTAGCTTGGAAGTTGTTCGCATACCAGGAGCCAGAATAGCTGCCGGGAAGCCATGCCCATCCCACGCCGCCGCCAATGAATGCCCACGAGCCGTAATGATACGGCAGCCATCCCCAGGGATAGGCAGACGCCCAACTGTAGCCAAACCCGGGAACAAATCCCCAAGCGCCGTTGCTATAGGGATTCCAGCCGATCATGGAGTCGGCGAAGCCATAGGGCTGCCAGGCATACCCATAACCGGGAGCGTAGAAATACTCGCCGTAATAGTTGAGGTCCTGCAGGCCATATCCGGTTTTCGGACCGCCGTACGTCGCACTGTGCGCATAGGCGGTGTCGTACGCTTCGCGCTCCTTGTTCCACGCGTCGACCGGCAAGGATTCCGTACCATGCGTCACCTTGTATTCAGACGGCTGATTCGGGTCCATGGTCAGCGTCTCATTTTTCTTGACGCTCACCAGCTGTAGCTGGTTTTCCAGTTGTACGGTGCCCTTGAAGACCGCCAGTTGAAGCTGGTCCGGCGCGGCGCTAATTCGCGTCTGGGTGTCTCCACGCACGAGGAAAGTGGTCCCATTGGCGAGGGTCCGGTACACATCAACGGTCTTGGAGTGGACGTCGAAGAAGACAACACCGCGCAGCACTTCGATTTCGTTCACCTTCGCACCGGTCTCGGTCATCGAGAGCTGGCGAAACCTCACTTCCGAATTCCCCGCCAGGCGTAGCGCGCTTTGATCTTCAAACTCAACTTCAGCCAGCCCCTCGCCCCTGGTGACGATGCGGGTCCCCTCGACGATGGGCGTGTTCAATATGGCGCGGTTTAATCCCTGGTCGCCTTGCTCCAACTGGACCTGCCCATCAACGTAGCTGAGACGAACGATGCGGACGTGCGAACCAGCTTGCGCGCCCACTGCTGCCGCCAGTATGACTGCAGCTACTGCCTGAAACATAAACCCCACGCGCCCTGACATGTCATTGCTCCCTTGGCCGGGTGGCTGCTGAACCTGAGAGGAGGGATCGGCGGGTCAGCTTGTCGATCCTGTCGAGGCCTTCTCTGTGTATACCCATTAGAACACCAGTTAGACGCGAAGTTGCCGGAAATCGCACGTTGAACTTGTAAAATCTGCTGCACGCCGGGTCGGGCGCTCAGGGCTGGGCGGAGCCTCGATTGGTTGCGCCTGCTGCGCCGCTAGTCTTGAGCAAGTGTTCTGCGCTTTCACGGCTGATATGCATCAAGTTGGGATCGTTGGCGATTCTGCGCAGGATCGGTTCGATGACGCTGAGTTCCTCCACCTGGTGGCTGGCCTGGAGCTCTTGCAGTTCATTCAGAGTCTGATTCATGCCCAGCTTGTCGAAGCGGTAATTCCACGCCAGTTTGCGTCCGAAATCGAGGGTGTTTGCCAACCCCAAGAACAGTTGGGTCAATTGTTGGACCTCGGGATTCTGCGAGTAGTTGTAGGTGCTCGAACCCTGGACCTGGGCCGACTTGTACATCAGTGTCTTGCTGCCAGTTTGGGCAATGTGCTTGAGATGCGAGTCCAGATCGCCCTGAAAGTAATTGAGCCTCCGGGCTGACTCAAAAACTTTTTGCCGGTTCCCTTCTGACAGGTGAAGTCTTGCTCCACCGGATCGCTGTCTCCTCCGCGCGCCGGATTTGGCGTTCCGTTGAAGTGAACTTTGCCATCAGCCTGAACCTGGAAGGAATAGCTTTGCCAGGGAATTCCGACGTCCCACTACAAAGTTGAACCACACCGACGCTTGTTCGGCTGTCGGAGCTGCGGCCTGTTGCGCCGAAGCTGACGAAGCCGACAGAAACAACAGGATCGCCGCCACAGCAAAGCGCATTTTCATGCCGCCACAAATTCTATCCGATTTGCGCTCATCGCCCAGCGACGTTAGAAGTCAAGATAGTCATATTCGGTTGATTTTTCTAAGCTGGAAACGACATCGGTATCGCGCTACTCCCCTCTACCCGACTAACCTATTTCCAACGACTTAGATAACATTTGTATCGCAAAATATAGATTCTAAAAGCCTTAAGTTTAAAATATTGATTCGACTAGGCTTATCCCGTGATTTGTGGGGCAGTCCGATTTTATGCCAAGCAAGATAGATAATATATATTATATTTACATAACATATAAGTCTGAGGAAATCTGGGGCGCACACATACGGACGCAAGGGTTGATCCAAGTTCATCGCGTCTTGGCTTGCTGACGCCGTAGCGTTCCCGCAGTGTGGAGATGGCAGATGGCGATGGCCAACGCGTCGGCGGCGTCGGCTGGTTCTGGCGGCGCCGGCAGCTCCAGAAGACGCGCCACCATGATCTGGACTTGCGACTTTTCCGCTTTTCCGTATCCCACGACCGCCGACTTGATCGAAAGAGGCGAATAGGCCACCACCGCTAAGCCCGCCTGGGCCGCCGCCAGCATGGCCACGCCGCGCACATGTCCCAGCTTGAGCGCGGACTTGACGTTAACGGCATAGAACACATCCTCGATGGCCACCTCTTCCGGCGAGTAGGCGTGGATGATCGCGGTGAGCTCTGCGCAGATCTTTCTTAGCCGGAGTTCCAGCGGATCGCGGGACGAAAGCCGAATGGCGCCGCTGCAGAGGTGATGCAGTAGTCCTTGATCGTTCTGCTCGACCACGCCGTAGCCGGTGCATTCGCCGCCGCAATCGATTCCCAGCACCCGCATGGCCGCGAGTGTAGCAGGAGAAACCGGCTGGCGCTAATTGCTCTTTCTTCGCTTTTCTTGTGGCGATCAGTCTAAGTTGCCCGCTGCACCAAGCTAGCCGAAAGGTGCTCTCATTGCTAGGGCCTTCGTGGCTCAATGATCGTGTCGCCGCGCCTGGGAAGGAGAAATTTTTCCCAATACCGTAAGGTCGCAACAGAAAAAGCCCGGCCAGTTGTTTTTCTAGTTCAAAAAAAATCCATTATCGTGCATTCTATAGATGCCGCAACAACTGTGACCCAGGTTGTCCGGAGTTCCGCCATATGACAACGTTGACCCGAGGGAGAGTTGTGCTTGCCGTAGTGCTGGCTCTCTTTCTCTGTTGCTTCAATGGAGTTACACGAGCGAGCGCGCAGGGCTTCGTCGAAACGAATGAGAGCGTGTCGGCATCGTCCTCCATTCCCAGCACGGGCGCGAACGCTTCCAGCAGCTCCGGATCGGGCGGCATCGCTGTTGCTCCGCCTTCGCAGAAAGAACACGGCATCAACTGGGCTGGCGTGTTCGAGGGTTCGCTGGCTTTTCTGACCGTCGAGCACGCCTTCCGCATTGCCACTGAGCAAGGGACCCGTGACGCGTTCCATACGCCGTTCTTCCCCGGATATTTCGATTCCGTCCAAAGCCTTCACGGGTGGGCCGACGGCGACCCGTTCCTGGTCAATTACGTGGGACATCCCATGCAAGGCGCGGTATCCGGATTCATCTGGCAGCATAATGATCGCGCCTATCGCACGGTGGAGTTCGGCGCCAACAGCCGATACTGGAAGAGCAAGCTTCGCAGCGCGGCCTTCGCTTACGTATACAGTTTGCAATTCGAGATCGGCCCGCTCAGCGAGGCTTCTCTGGGACATATCCAAGGCCTCTATCCTGAGCAAGGCTTCGTCGACCAAGTTGTTACTCCAACTGTAGGGATGGGATGGACCATCGCCGAAGACTCGGTCGATCGCTATGTTGTCCGCGCTATCGAAGCTCATACCGCAAATCCTTACCTCCGACTGGTCGCTCGCGGCTTGCTGAATCCTTCGCGATCCATGGCCAACGTGATGACCGGCCAACTTCCCTGGCACCGCGACGATCGTCCAGGCGTGTTCAAGCCATATCCTGAAGCCGCTGCTGTAAAGAGCTTTATGGAGCACGCCACAGCAAAGGTCCCGGTGAATCCGCCGCCGGGAGTTGCTCCCTTTGAATTCACCGTCGAGCCCACTTTCCGGCAATATGTCGGGACCGGCGCCAAGGGTTCCTGCGCTGGCGGCGGAAGCTCAGCCGCGATTCGTATTGCCAGCGAGTGGCAGATCGTCGTCGCGCTCGGCGGCTGCAAGCTGCTCGATCTTCCCACCAATCTCAGCGGCGATTCGCTGAGCTATATGGTCGGGTCCGCGGTGGACGCCGACGACTTCCTCCAGCCGCTGGAACGCACACGCTCAGTTGCTGATGGGCGGCACGAAGCTCTTCCAGGAACGGCTGTATCCGGAAGAGCGGGCCGCAGTCGCAGCGGAAATTGCCCCCAAGAAACTGGGCAATGCCCAACATTCGCTGTACACCCAGGATTGGGACACCAGCGCTTTCGCCATTGCCATGGGAGGCGGCGTGGACTACAAGATCAACAACGCGCTGGCCTTTCGCGTCGCCAGCCTCGACTATTCGCATTCCTGGACCAACGATCTGAACGGCGTCAATTACCAGAACGGATTGCAGTTCAGCACAGGTTTGATCCTGCGCATGGGAACGTGGTAAGCCTTCGAAATCAGCAAGACCTTCGCTCCTGCGCTTGACTCCCGCCTCCGCTGCGGCTACTTTGCCAGTGCATGCCCCAGAGCCGCGTTGTTACCTTCACCACTGACTTTGGCCTCAGCGATCCTTTCGTGGGCATCATGCATGGCGTGGTGCTCAACATCCATCCTGAGACCACAATGGTGAATGTATCGCACGCGGTGGCCTCGTACGATGTGCTCGATGGGGCGTTGACGATCGCCCAGGCATATCGTTTCTTCCCACCACGCACCGTGCATGTCGTGGTGGTCGATCCGGGGGTGGGCGGCGACCGAAGGCCAATCCTCGTCGAAACCGACAACTACGTTTTTGTGGCGCCCGACAACGGAGTGCTCTCTCTGGTGGAGGCGCGCGAGCCAAAGTTCAGCGTCCGCCACATTACCGCTGAGCGCTATTTTCTGCAGCCGGTCAGCCAGACGTTTCACGGCCGCGACATCTTCGCTCCGGTCGCCGGATGGCTCAGCAAGGGCGTGGCGGCCCCCGAGTTTGGCCCGGAAATTTCCGACTACGTTCGCCTGCAGCTCCCCGCGGTGGAGCGCGATGGCGATAACAGCCTGCGTGGCGTCGTGCTGAAGGTGGACAAGTTCGGCAATCTGATCACCAACATCACCGAACAGGATGCGCCGACGCTGTTTGCAGCGGCGCCGCCGGCGTTTCGTCTGTTACTCGCAGGACAGACGATCACGCGTATGTGCCGTTCGTACGCTGAAGGCGGGGAGGGGGAACTCGTAGCGATCGTTGGCAGCTCCGGATATCTGGAGGTCGCCGTCAGACAAGCGTCGGCGGCCGAGAGGCTGCGAGCAAGAGCGGGGACGGCGGTAAAACTGGTCATGCAAGCCTAAGTCGCGAGGTTAGATTACGAGCACCATGTCAGAGGCATCCAACAAACTCCTTCAACAGGCTCTTGCGGCGCGCAGGGAGAACCGTCTCGCCGATGCCAGGCGGGACCTGGTTGAGGCTGTCGATATTTGTCGCCAGGCTGGCGAACGGCTTGACTTAGCGAAGGCGCTTACCAGTCTGGGCCAGATCCAGCGGGACCTGCATCACGGAGACGCTGCCCTCCAACTCTACGAGGAAGCGGCCGCCCTCTACCGTGCCGAGGAGGATGTCCTCCGACTGGCCCACACAGTTCGACATGTGGGAGACATTCACCGGGAGAGCAAGCGTCCCGATTTGGCCGAGCCCTGTTATCGAGAAGCCTTGGATCTTTATCGCGGCCATGAGCGAACCCCGCCCCTGGACTTGGCCAATGCCATTCGCGGCCTGGCGATTCTCAAAGACGACGCGGGAGAAGCCGAAGCAGCGAGGTTGCTATGGCAGGAAGCGCGAGACCTTTACGCATCAGTCAACGTAGAGGCGGGCGTCGCTGAAAGCTCCCGCCGGCTGCTCGACTTGCGCGACGGTGAGGACTGATTGCGAAGACTCGCCAAACCCTAGCTAGCCCAGCGGGTTCATGGATTCTTGGGTTTGACGCGCGCGTAGCGCTCCATCTCCCCCGTCCACTTCAGGAAACGTAACAGCTCGGCGCGCTCACGCCATGAAAATCCGAAGAACTCGAGGAAACCGATGCTTTGCATTTTGATGCCAGTGTAGGTTTCAATCCTCCAGCGGAGGTAGGGGCTGCGCCACGGCGTCAGGTGATGGCCGCGAGTCGCGTTCCACAGAAAACGGAGGATGTAGCGCATGGCCGCAACCAGTATATCGGCAGCAGCGGAGCGATCGAAAAAATCGGAAGCAGCGGTCCGCGCGATGTACCGCAGGCTGGCACGCACCTGGGGACCGCAGCATTGGTGGCCGGCAGAGACTCCGTTCGAGGTCACCGTGGGCGCGATCCTCACCCAGAACACATCGTGGAACAACGTCGAGCGCGCCCTGTCCGCCCTGCGCGCCGCTGGAAGACTGAGTGTCTCCGGCATTCGCGAACTGTCATTGTCAAAACTGGAGGAACTCATTCGTTCGTCGGGCTATTTCCGGCAAAAGGCCAGACGACTGAAGAACTTCGTGGAGTTTCTGGACGCTCAGCATGCCGGATCGCTGGAGGGGATGTTCGCGGCTCCGTTGCAGGAATTGCGCGCTCAGTTGCTGGCGCTAAACGGTGTAGGGCCGGAAACGGCAGACTCCATCCTGCTCTACGCGGGCAATTTCCCAATTTTCGTCGTGGATGCCTATACTCGCCGGATCCTGGAGCGGCACGAGGTAATCGGCGCGGACGCAAAATATGACGAGATTCGTAGTCTCGTAGAACGAGCCTTGCGACGCCGGCGGCCGGAGCCCTCGGCGTTGGATAGACTGAGTAAGCTACGGCCAGCAACTCATCCACCTTCCACCATGAGCTTGGCCAAGCGCAGCCCACAATCGCAGGCATACAACGAAATGCACGGATTGCTGGTTCAAGTGGGAAAGCATTATTGCCTCAAGAGCAAGCCAAAGTGCGACCGGTGCCCTCTCGGTCCGATGTTGAAGTCGCCAGCGACTAGCGTTTGCAACGTCCAACTTGGCTGAACTACTAGGTGTGAAGTTGCCTTGTTTCAATGATGTGTGACACCGATCACAGAACAGTCGTGGTGTAACTGCTATAAGTATCCCTCAGCAGCGTCTTGCGAGCTTCCCCGTCACGCCCTTGTTTTACGCTGAGTTTCTGAGCTGCTCTTGATTTTCTTTTTTCCTGGTTGAGAGGCGCCCTCGAATCGACGCTCGAAGTAGGTGAAGTACTGGAAAGACACGGCGGGAAGTCCGAAACTCG
The DNA here is from genome assembly GCA_963735855.1 of uncultured Acidobacteriaceae bacterium. GTDB lineage: Bacteria > Acidobacteriota > Terriglobia > Terriglobales > Acidobacteriaceae > Bog-257. The sequence continues at coordinate 15,343 of CAVTMW010000013.1, read as the reverse complement.
CGCCACGCGTCAGTGTCGGATTCCTAGTAGGCGGGTAGGACTTAGGTTCTAAAGAACGCGCAGAAGCACCACCGTTTGTCACGGTTCTGGCCGGATGCTACCGCTCGTCATCATCGCGCTCGCGCTATTGCTAGGGGCAAGCCTGGTTGTGCTCCGGCGCTGTGTTCGCCAAAGCCACGAACAGACACTCCTGCGCCATCAGTTGATGCTTGAAACGGAGCGGCTGCGCGAAAGCGAACAGCGCCACCAGATGTTGTTTGCCGCCAATCCCTACCCCATGTGGATCTATGACTGCCAGACACTGCGGTTTATCGCGGTGAACGAGGCCGCGGTGCGCATCTACGGATTCTCGCGAGAAGAATTTCTCGGCATGACCCTGCTGGACATCCGTCCCCCGGAAGAAGCTCCCTCGTTGCTAAACGTGGTAAGCGGACAAAGGAATGGCCTAAGCAACCCGGGGATCTGGCGGCATCGGCGCAAGGACGGCAGCCTTCTGTACGCCGAGGTCAAAGCTTTCGGCTTCGGAGAGAACGGCCGCAAACGGGAACTGGTGCTGGCTCACGATGTGACTCAACGTCACCTGCTGGAAGAGGCCCTGCAGCAATCGCGAGGCTATCTGCAATCGCTGGTGGACAGCGCACCCCTCGGGATCTGCCGGAGCTCGGTCGAGGGAGACTGCTTCGAGACCCTGAATACAACCCTGCGGGAAATGCTCGGTTACACCCTGGAGGAAGCACTCCAACTGAAAGTCTCGAAGAGGGTTTGGGCCGATCCCAATGAGCGCGGACGCGTTATCGAAATTCTTCGGCGGAGCCTGCGAATCAGGGGTTTCGAAACCACCTTCCTGCGCCACGACGGAAGCCGCATACCGGTGCGGATTTCAGGTTCGCTGGTCCGCGACACCGACGGCGCCGAACACTTCGAAGGCTACGTCGAGGACATGACCCAGCAGAGCGCTCTGGAACAACAGGTGCGGCAGGTTCAAAAACTGGAGGCCGTCGGCAGACTAGCCGGGGGTATGGCCCACGACTTCAACAACGTTCTGGTAGTTATCAAGCTCTCCACCGAGTTGATGCTACGCCAGATCACTCCCGATAACCCCCTTGGGAAACCTCTCCTACAGGTTTCCAAAGCCGCTGACCGCGCCGCCGCCCTTACCAGGCAAATGCTGGCCTTCGGACGGCAGCAGATGATGCAGGCCAGAATCATCAATTTGAATTTCGTGGTGAGTGAGACGTCGCACATGCTGAGGCAAGTGATAGGAGAGGACATTCAACTGATTACAAAGCTCTCCGACCCTGTCGACAACTCACGCCTTGATCCCGACCAGCTTGCGCAGGTGATTCTGAACCTCGCGGTGAACGCCCGCGACGCCATGCCTGAAGGCGGAACGCTGCATCTCGAAACGGCGAATGTGGAATTGGATGACGCCTACGCCAGGACGCACCCTCCGGTGAACCCGGGCCATTACGTGATGCTGGCGGTCAGCGACACCGGCACCGGAATCGATAAGTCCGTTCTGCCTCACATCTTCGATCCCTTCTTTACCACCAAGGAAGTCGGGAAAGGAACGGGCCTGGGACTTTCGATTGTGTATGGCATCGTGAAGCAAAGCGGTGGTTACATCTGGGTGTACAGTGAACCCGGACATGGGACGACCTTCAAGCTCTACTTCCCCGCCAGCACGGCGGCGCTGGAAGGCCCAGTCGTTCGCAGCCAGACCACTTTCCGGCCAGACGGACAAATGGTGCTGGTCGTGGAAGATGAAGCCATGATTCGCAGCAATGTCTGCGAATGTTTGCAGCAGCTCGGCTACGAAGTACTAGAGGCGGAGAGCGGAGAAATCGCTCTCAAGCTTTGCGAAGAGGGGAAGGGCAAAATCGACCTTGTGCTGACCGACCTGGTGATGCCGGGCATAAGCGGGCACCAGTTGGCAGGCGAGCTCGCCCAGTTGTGTCCGGAAGTGACAGTAATTTTCATGTCGGGCTACACGGAAGACAGCGCCGCACGCCGTGACATCCTGCTCAAAGGCAGCGCGTTTCTGCAAAAGCCATTCAGCGTCGGAGACCTGTCCAACGCGGTGCAGCAGGCGTTGGCGCTCCGTCAAGTCGCACAGTAGTTCATTCACCACAGAGGCACGAAGGCACAGAGAATTGGAGGTCGTCTCGGGCGACAGAAAGAAAGGAAGGACCCAATTGCAGGACCCGGCACAATCACCCCACGGGGCATGTTCAATCGGCCTGGGACAGAAACTGCCAGCAAACGCGGAACAGTCCTTAACTCGTGAAATCATTGCGGCCGCGATTGAAGTCCCATCGAGCCCTCGGCCCGGGATTACTGGAGTCTGCCTATCAGGCTTGTCTAAGTAGAGAATTGCAATTGCGCGGCCTCATATTCGTTCAGCAAGTGGATTTGCCGCTCACGTACAAGGACGTGAAACTGGATTGCGGATACCGTATCGACTTGATTGTGATGGACCGTATCGTCGTCGAATTGAAATCGGTGCAACAACTGTGCCAGTGCATGAGGCGCAGCTCTTGACATATTTGCATCTCACAGGTCTACGGATCGGATTGTTGATCAACTTCAACGTCGCCGTGCTCAAGGACGGAATCCGCCGCCGGGTTCTGTGATCCCAAAGACTTCATCACCGCGACACAGAGAGCCGCCGTTCTTTTTTATTGCTTTCTAGGTTTGGAGAAGAAACGCCAAGGCCCTTTTACGCACAGAGATGGCGGTGCCCGGGGTCACTCCAAATTTTCCCTGTGTCTCTGTGCCTCTGTCGTAAAAACCCTCCGATTAACGACATCCGCGAAATCTCGCGCTGTAGTAAGCTTATTTTGAGCAGCAATGCCCTCGGAAAAAGTCCTGATCGTCGACGACGAGAAGCTGGTTCGTTGGTCTCTCCGGCAGAAGTGCGAAGAGTGGGGTTATCACGTATTAGAGGCTGACAACGGCACGGCTGCGCTCCGCGTAGCCCAGCACGAAACCCCCGACCTCGTGCTGCTGGACGTGCGCCTGCCCGACTCCAATGGCATTGAAATTCTGGAACAACTGAAGAAGACGGGTGACGCCCGCGCCATCATCATGATTACGGCGGACCCCCAGCTTGAGGACGTGAAGACCGCGCTCAAACTGGGCGCCTACGATTTCGTCGGCAAGCCGCTCGATTTCGATGAACTGGCGGTGACAGTAAAGAATGCGCTGGAGACTACCCGGCTGCGTTCGGAGGTCGAGTCACTGCGCGGCGAGGTCCGCCGTCGGACCGGCTACCACAATGTGGTCGGCGTTTCTCAGAAGATGGCCGAACTGCTGGGTTTCGTCAGCAAAATCGCCGCTAGCGAAGCGACAACCATCTTGGTGCAGGGGGAAAGCGGTACCGGCAAAGACCTCATTGCCAAGGCCATCCATTACCAAAGCCGGCGTCAGGACAAGCCCTTCGTCGCCATCAACTGCTCGGCCATTCCCGAGACGCTGATGGAAGCCGAACTCTTCGGCCATGAGAAAGGCGCGTTCACCGACGCTAAGGCCATGAAGAAGGGCCTGTTCGAGATGGCCGATGGCGGCACACTTTTCCTCGACGAGATTGGGGAGTTATCGCCGTTGCTGCAGGCCAAGTTGCTGCGCGTGCTGGAGGACCAGGTGATCCGCCGGGTCGGTGGCGTACGCGACATACAGGCGGATGTGCGCGTCATTGCGGCGTCCAACCGCGACCTGGAGCGCGCCGTGCGGGACAATCAGTTCCGCCAGGATCTCTACTATCGTCTGGCGATCATCTCGATCTTCCTGCCGCCGCTGCGTGAACGCAAAGAAGACGTGCTGCCGCTGGTTGACTACTTCGTGGGACGCTACAACCGCAAGTTCCGCAAGAATGTTAAAGGCATCACCGACGACAGCCGGAAGCTGATGCTCAAGTACGATTGGCCGGGCAATGTGCGCGAATTGAAGAACGCCGTCGAGCGTGCCATGATTCTGGAAGAACGCGACGAAATCACTCCCGAGTACCTTCCGTTTGCCGTGGCCCAGCAAAGGTCCGCCTTCACTGCCTTTGAACTTTCGTCAGGCAACTCCGGCAATAATGGCAGCGGGCTTGGGAAGCAACTGCCGGACGGACGCAGCCTGCCACAATTACATATTCCGGAGGGAGGCACTTCTCTGGAAGAGGTCGAGCATGAACTGGTGGACCTCGCCATGACGCAGGCCAATGGAAACCAGACGCATGCCGCCCGACTGCTCGACATCAGCCGCGATGCACTTCGTTATAAGCTTAAGAAGTTCGGGCTCATCCACGCCGAGGAGGACGAGCCCTCGACCGCCGCCTCGTAGAAAAACGGTGCAACCGACGTCCGCCCGCGGGCTTCTACCTGGAGCAACCGGGTTTCACTGACCAGCCAGTCTGCGTCCACCTCGAACCGGGGAGCAACCAATGCGAAAGCTTGCGATCGTTGCCATTGTCATTATTGCGGTTTTAGCCGTCGTTATTTTTGCCCTTCCTCACATCATCGACATCAATCAGTATCGTGGGCAAATTCAGGCCCAGTTGCAGCAGCGGCTGAATCGTCCGGTACAGTTAGGGGCCATGTCCCTGGGCGTCTTTCCCCTCCGGGTCGAGGTAAAGGACGTCACCATTGGAGACGATCCCAGTTTCGGCAGCAAAGTGCCTTTCGCGCAGGTTGGCGAACTGGACATCAGCATCGCGTTGCTGCCCTTGCTCAGCAAGAACATTGAAGTGGAAAGCCTGGAACTGAAGCAGGCGAAGATCGAGATCATCCGCAACGCACAGGGCTTGTGGAACTTTTCGACTGCGGGCAGCAGCGCGCCAGCTTCGGCGCAGCAGGCGCCTCCGAGCCAACCGCAAGCCAAACAGCCACCCGCTCAGCCTGCCTCTTCCACGTCCGGCGGATTCTCTCTAGGCGAGTTGAAGGTCAGTGACGGGCAGATTGCGGTCACCGATTACCTGAAAGCACCAGGCGCGCGCCGTTTATGACCACATTGACGTGACGCTCAAGCACTACGCACCTGGCAAGCCGTTCTCGATCGATGCCGCGGCCCACCTGCCCGGCAGCGGGTCGCAAACCTTGCAACTCACTGGCGATGGCGGTCCGGTAAACAACACCGATTTTACCGGCACGCCTTTCAAAGGCACGCGTGAAGCTGAAAGAAGTTTCGCTCTCCGGATTGCAGAAATTCCTGAACGCTGGCGCGTTGCAGGGCACGGAAGCCGTGATTTCAGGCTCAACCGATCTATCGAACTCGAGCGGTAAGATGGCGGCCAACGGTTCGTTGAAGCTTGAGAACGCAGTCATTCATGGCGTGCAGGTGGGCTACCCGATCTCCGCCGATTTCGATCTCAACGACGACCTCAGCAGCGATGTCCTGCAGATCAAGCAAGGCTCGCTCAAGCTTGGCTCGACCCCGTTGTCGATCAACGGAATGATCAACTCGCACGCCAGCACCTCCATCGTGGACGTCAATTTGAGCGCCTCGAATGCTTCGATTCAGGAGGTGGCGCGATTGGCCGCGGCATTCGGTGTGGCTTTCAGCCCGAATACCAAGATCGCTGGCCAGTTGACAGCCAACATTCACGCCCAGGGCCCGACGGACCACCTGGCGCTTAACGGCAACGTCAACGGGAAAAATCTGGAGGTCACGGGCAGCGACATTCCGCAGCCGGTAAAGGTGCCTGCGATTGATCTGGCCATGACGCCGCAGCAGATTCAATCCAACAATTTCACCGCGACTTCCGGCGGAACAACCCTGGCGATGCAAATGGCGCTTTCGCAGTACGCCACGAATTCGCCATCCGTGGACGCGACCATCAAGACCGTGAACGGCAAAGTGGAAGAGCTGCTGGGAATCGCCAAGGCCTACGGTGTTACCGCTGTGGAAGGTATGAGCGGCAGTGGCAGCGTCAGCCTTGACGTGCGGGCCACCGGCCCAATCAAGAATACCGACGTCATGAACTTCAGCGGCACGGGCGTGCTGCAAAATGCTTCCGTGAAAATGCCTTCGCTTACCCAGCCGTTACACGTTCGTAACGCAAACATGCAATTCACACAGAATTCTGTGAACTTGACGAACCTGGCGGCGTCGCTGGGCTCGACAAACGCCGGCGGAAGCCTCAGCGTCGCAAACTTCCAGGCGCCCCGGCTGACCTTCGCGCTGAGCGCCGACAAGATCAACGTCACGGAGTTGCAGCAGATGACAAACGGCTCCGAGCAAAAAGCGCCGGCCAAGAAGAAGGCCGACGCGTCCTGGAGCCTGATTCCGAGCGCCGACGCGTCGCCAGCGGCGGCCCAACCGAGCCTCCTGCAGAGCGCCACCGGCACAGGTTCCATCGCGGTTGGCAGCATCCTCTATGAGCACACGGAACTCACCAACGTGCACTCGAATGTTCAGCTCAATCACGGCGTGATTCAGCTCAATCCGCTGACCACGCAAATCTACGGCGGGCAGGGAGCGGGCAACATCACGATTGATACGCGCCAGAGCACGACAACCTACGCCGTCAACGCCAAACTCTCCGGCGTAGATGCCAACAAGCTGGTGTCTTCTCTTTCGACCGCAAAAGACACGCTGTACGGAACGCTGGCCGCGAGCCCGAACGTCACCTTCGCCACCCCGCCCTCGGGAGATATCGTCCCCACGTTGAACGGAACGCTTGGCTTGAACTTGACTAATGGGAAACTTACCAAGGTTGACCTGGTCAACGAACTATCGAAGATCGGCAAATTCGGCGGGGGCAGGAGCCAAAGGCTACACCGCCATCTCGCAGATGACGGGCACCCTCAACATACACAACGGGGTAGCGCAGACCAATGATCTCAAAGCCGCTCTGGATGTCGGCAACCTGGCCGCTACCGGAACGATGAACCTGGTCAATCAGGGCCTCAATCTGCACGTTACCGCAGTGCTGAACAAGGGATTCAGCCAGTCGGTGGGCGGAACTGGCGTAGGTGGCTATCTCAACACCGCGCTAGCCAACAAAAATGGGGAACTGGTGTTGCCCATCCTGATCACAGGAACCATGAACCACCCGCTGGTTCGTCCCGATATCGAACAGTTGGCCCAGATGAAGCTGAAGAATCTTTTGCCCACGGCTGGAGGCCTGTTGAACGGTAAGGGCGGAAATGATCTCGGCGGTCTGGTTGGCGGATTACTGGGCGGCCAACAACAACACGGCCAACCGGCCGGGCAACCTGCCCAACAGCAGAACCCACAGGCTAATCCGCTAAACGATGCGCTGAATCAGTTGTTAGGCGGGAAAAAGAAGAAGTAGGGCGCTCTTTCTGGGCAGCAAAAAGGCCACCTCAGGGGTGACCTGATCTTGCCCGCTGACGCGCCTCGCCACGATTAGGTGCTGGATCGATCCCGCTCGGGGTGAGCCGCGCGGCTCGCGTGCGAAGAGCGTCGACGCTCGCGCCAAGGGGCTGGGAGACTGCGTCGACTGCGAGATCTGCGTGCAGGTCTGTCCGACCGGCATCGACATCCGGAACGGTCTGCAATACGAGTGCATCGCGTGCGGGGCGTGCATCGACGGCTGCGACCAGGTCATGGACAAGATGGGATACCCGCGCGGGCTCATCCGCTACTCCACCGAGAACGCCATGCGGGGCAAGTACGTGGAGGAGAAGGCCGCGGTGCGCAAGGTTACCTCGCACCTCCTGCGGCCGCGAGTGCTGGTCTACACCGGAATCCTCGCCACCGTGATCGCGGCGATGTCGATCACGCTTGCGCTGCGCGTCCCGGTGAAGCTCAATGTGTTGAAGGACCGGGCCAATCTGGTGCGGGAGACAAACGAAGGCCTGATGGAGAACGTGTACCGGCTGCAGATCATGAACACCGCCGAGACGCCGCACCGGTTCGCGATCTCCGTGCGCGGCCTCCCGGAGGCGCGTCTCGTGGCCGATACACCGCTCGTGAGCATTGCCGGAGCCTCCTCGACCATTGTTCCCGTGAGCGTGCAGGTGGACCCGAACGCCGTCAAGCCGGGCTCTCATCGCATCGACTTCGAGGTTCGCGCGCTGGACGACGATCGACTCGTTGCTAGCGCCAACTCGAGCTTCTATCTGACTGCACCATGAGACAGATCGCTCACACCCGCGCCTGGTATCGAGAGCCTTGGCCGTGGTTGCTCGCGGCCGGACCCCTCACGGTCGTCGTTGCGGGGGCCATCACGGTCTGGCTCGCCGTCAAGAGCGACGACGGGCTGGTCGCGGACGACTACTACAAGCAGGGCCTCGCCATCAATCAGGTGATCCGCCGCGACCAGGCGGCCGCCGACCTGGGTCTGCGCGCCAGCGTCCTGTTCAACTACGACAATCAGCGCCTCCGGGTGTATCTTCGTGGCGAGGCGGGGCGCGCCTTGCCAGACTCGATCCGATTGCGCATTCTCCATCCCACTCGCGCGGGCGCCGACCAAGTCGTGGAACTGCCTGCGAGCAGCGCGGGCGTGTTCGATGGCACCGCGTCGGCATTACGAGACGGGCGCTGGCTTTTGAGCCTCGAGGATTCGCAAGAGAATTGGCGCCTCATGGGCGAGATGTTCGTACCGCGGGACGCGGAGGTTATGCTGACGCCGCGCCCCCTGTGAATCGCGAAGTCCTAGATGGGAGGCAGTGAAATGGCCTGGAAAGAGCTGTTTGGTAGCGCGGTGGGGTTGGCAAGCCTGCTCACCATCGTGGCGGTGATCCTCATCGGTTACGGTTTCTACCGGTTCGTCAGCAAGAAGATCGATGAAGAGGGCAAGTGAGTTGCCCGTGCAACCTCGCACGGAAGGAGGTGACACCATGGGGCGTCGGATGATCTGGGTGTTCTGGCCCGCCTTCATCATGGGCGGCATCATGACCGCGATCTTCTTCACGGTGGTCGATCCGGAGGGCATCGGGCTCTTCGGCCATTCCCTCGGGTGGGGTCGCACCGCAATCTACTCGGTCGGTTTCTTCGTGTTCTGGGTTTTCGCTGCCGGATCGAGCGCGCTGACCTGCTTCCTGCAGCGATCGCCGTTCGAGATCAATCGTTGCCCACTCGTTCCCGACGAGCGTCCGGCGGGTTGCCCCAAGCGCGAGGAAGCCGATGGCTGCTGCAACTGACCGGCGCATTCGGAAGTTCTCGCTCGCCCTTGCGAGCCTGCTGTTTCTCTTCTCGAATGCCGTCCCGGGTCGGGCGGAGTCCGGGGTCTCCCGCGGCGAAGCGCTGTACGGGAATCACTGTGTCACCTGCCACACGTGCAAGGCGCACACACGTCGCGATCCAGCCGTGAGAACACATGAGTGAGCTCGCGCGCGAGGTGGATCGCTGGCAAGCCAACCAGCAGCTCGGGTGGACTCCCGAGGAGCGCGCTACCGTCGTCGAGTACCTGAACAGCACCTTCTACAGGTTCTGACGCAAGACCCCGCAGGCCGAATGAGCCGCGCTAGTTGCGCTGACAGCGGTGTTGTTGACCGATGACCGCCTTCAAAGCGGCCACATCCTTGAATTCGATGAGCTTGTTCTGGACGGTGATGAACCCTTCTTCGTCGAACTTCGATAAGACGCGGCTCACGGTTTCAAGTTTGAGGCCGAGGTAGCTCCCGATTTCCTCGCGCGTCATCCGCAGGTGGAAGGACATGCCGGAGTAACCACGCGCGCAGTAGCGTTGTGACAGGTTGAGGAGGAAGGTCGCAAGCCGTTCCTCCGCCTTCATGCTGCCGAGTAGCAGCATCACACCGTGGTCCCGGACAATTTCGCGGCTCATGATCTTGTGCAGGTGCCGCTGCAGAATGGGGACGGTGCGCGAGAACTCCTCGAGCGTGGAAAAGGGGATCTCGCAGATATCGCTGTCCTCGAGCGCCACCGCATCGCACGTGTGCACGTCGGTACTGATGGCGTCCATGCCCACGAACTCCCCCATCATGTGGAAGCCCGTGACCTGCTCGCGGCCGTCGTCGTGCAGGACGTGGCTCTTGAGAAAACCGCTCCGGACGGCAAAGAGCGAGCGGAAGGGCATGCCCGCCCGGTATAGATAGTCGCCCCGGCGCACGCAGCGATGGTGCTCCACCAGCCGGTCGAGCACGTCGACCTCCGCCGGGTCGAGCCCAATCGGCAGGCACAGCTCCTGGAGGCTGCACGCGGAGCAGACGCTCTTGAGCTCGGCGATGTCGATCCGCTTCAGGATGGTCCGTGATGCCATGATCGAGGTTTCTTCCGGAAGCGCGAACTATGGCATGTTCCTTGACCTAGATCAAACGGGCCGGTGGGGTACGCTGGCATATTGACGTTCGGTAGTTTCATTCACACTGGCAGCCAGCAAATGCTTTCCCTGGGGAACGTCGTGGCAGGTGGGGACCGGCACCCGCAACTGGAAGTCGATCTCGACTTGATCCGCCGTCTCGATCGCAAGGGGCCGCGGTACACGTCCTACCCGACCGCGGATCGCTTCGTCGAGGCCTTCGACGCCAATGCGTATCGCATATGGGCGAGCAAGCGCAACATCGGCGGCATCAGTCGGCCCCTGTCGATCTACGTGCACGTCCCCTTCTGCAACACGGTCTGCTTCTATTGCGCCTGCAACAAGATCGTCACCAAGGACGCCGCGAAGGCCGCCACCTACATGGATTACCTGTTCGCCGAGATGCGGATGCAGAGCGAGCTCTTTCGCGAAGAGCCGCGCGTCGAGCAGCTGCACTGGGGCGGCGGCACACCGACCTATCTCTCGCACGAACAGATGAGTGCGCTCATGCAGCGCATCCGGGAGAGCTTCGACCTCACGCCTGACGGCGAGTACTCGATCGAGATCGACCCACGCAAGGTGGGCGACGACACCATCGCACTGTTGCGGGCACTCGGCTTCAATCGCCTGAGCCTCGGCGTCCAGGACTTCGATCCCGCCGTCCAGCGCGCGGTGAACCGGATCCAGAGCGAAGAGGAAACCCAGCAGGTGCTGACCGCCGCGCGGCGGGAGGGGTTTCGGTCGGTGAGCATGGATCTGATCTATGGCTTGCCGAGGCAGACCGTGATGAGCTTCAACCGCACCCTGGAGAAGGTAATCGCGATGCGGCCTGACCGGGTGGCGATTTACAATTACGCGCATCTGCCGACGCTCTTCAAGCCGCAGCGCCGTATTCAGGAGGAGGAGCTGCCGCTGCCTGAAACCAAGCTCCAGATCCTTGGACTCGCCATCCGGCGCCTCACCGACGCGGGCTATGTGTACATCGGGATGGACCACTTCGCCCGCCCCGAGGACGAACTCACCGTCGCGCAGATGCAGGGGCGCCTGCACCGGAACTTCCAGGGCTATTCGACCCATGCCGACTGCGACCTGATCGCGCTCGGCGTCTCGGCCATCGGCAAGGTCGGACCCACGTACAGTCAAAACCACCGCAGCCTCGACGATTACTACGACGCGCTGGATCATGGTGATCTCCCGATCATGCGCGGCATCGAGCTCTCTGCCGACGATCTCGCGCGCCGCGCGATCATCCAGTCGCTGATGTGTCACTTCGAGCTGTCCACGCAGTCGATCGAGATCGCGTATCTGCTCGACTTCGAGAGCTACTTCCGCCAGGAGCTGGAGGATCTCAAGCTCTACGAAGCCGAGGGCCTCGTCGACATCGAACGGGGCTGGATCGGCGTGACGCCGAAGGGGCGGCTCCTGATCCGCAACATCTGCATGGTGTTCGACCGCTATCTGCGGGCCGGCGAGGACCGGGCGCGCTACTCGAAATTGATATAAATAAGGCAGCTCAGGGAAAGGAATGGGGCCGCCCGCGGGCGGCCCCTACCTTTTGGTGCGAAGCCACGTCCTGGGGCACCGTCAGCAGTGAATCTCCTGCTGGCAGAACTGGGTGAGCTCGGTGACGACCGTCGTGCTGCCAACCGCTTGCCGGGCCTTGTTCTGACCGTGCTCCATCGCGAGCTTGAAGTCGTACTTCGCGAAGAACTCCTCGAACAGCTCGCCGCCGACGGTACCGACCGCCAGGAGCTCGTCGGTCTTCGGGTCGTATTCGAGCAGGATCGCGGCCAGCGGCTGCTTCGCGGGCCCTGCCACCACCCTGGCCCCCGCGGCGGGATCATACTCGCTGTGCTCGGCGCAGCAGTGGATTGTGTTGGGCGTCGCGCGGCCGTTCTTCGCGGCGCCTGCCCCCCTGTAGCTGATGAAGGACAACTGCTTCGTGGGGTACGCGAGTTTGTGCGCGCAGATCGCGGAATAACTGACAATCGAACGCCGGGGTCCGACGCCACCCTGCCAGTGATAGCCTTGACCGTCGTCGGTCTCGAGACGGACCGCCTGCCGCGGCGGCGGCTTTGCCAAGATTGAGCAGAAAGCAGGGCGTGCCGGCGTAGGGATAGTGGAACAGGTAGTTCCGGTCAGGCAGCAGCTGCGAGGCCTTGATCGGTCGCCCCTCCCGGTCCACGAGCGAGGTCGGATCGAACTGCCGCGCCTTGCCTTCGACGGCACCGATCGCGCCGCAGGGCACCCCGGACAGCGTCAGCGAGGTCGCGCACAGCTTCACGAAATGGCGGCGGTTCATGGCGATCCCTTGCTTCTGATCGAGAACGCCGCAATGTTTAACACTGCGTCTCTTCTGGTGTCAACTTGAGGCCATGAGATTCGAGGATCGCTCACGAAGATGGTGCGGAATGCGAGGGTGTAACAGCGGCTTCACCTTGATCGAGGTCGCCATCGTCCTGGTGATCCTCGGGCTTCTCGTGGGCGGCGTATTGAAGGGGCAGGAGCTCATCGCCGGCGCCCGGGTGCACAACCTCATCGCCCAGCAGACGGGGATCAAGGTCGCCTTCTTCGGGTTCCAGGATCGCTATCGCGCACTTGCCGGGGACTATCGTTTCGCCACCCAGAACATTCCGGGTGCCGCCGGCAACGGCGACGGCAATGGTCGCATCGAGGCGATCGGAACCCCGCCCGGAGAACCTGCTCGTCTGGGATCATCTCTCCAAGGCCGGGTTGCTGAATCACGGCTTCAGCGCAGCGGGTGCCGTGTCCCCCTCGTCCGCGACGAGCCCGGCGAATGCCTACGGCGCCTTTCTCGATCTCGCTTACGATAACGCCTATGCCGATCTCGCCGTTCCCCCGAGCCGGCACAATCTCAAGACCGGCAGCCAATTGCCGCTCGAACTCGTCGCCGAGGTGGACCGCAAGATCGATGACGGCAATGCGGCCACAGGCGGTTTTCGCGGCTCGGCGGTTTTCGGTGCCGGCGGTTCGGGCACCTGCTGGAATGGATCGGGCCGCTGGTTGGCGGGCAGCCGATTCCCGAATTGCGGTGGGGCGGAGCTGTTCTGAGTCGTGGGGTAAAGACGATGCATGAACGATCGCCGGGCAACCACGAGACCGGAACCCGGCGCAGAGGCCGCAGTGACCGTGACCGCTACCGTGCTTCGCGACGCCCAGAGCGCCCCGCGACTTCCGCAACGCATCGTCTGCCTCACCGAAGAGACCACCGAGACGTTGTACCTCTTGGGCGAAGAGGCGCGCATCGTCGGCATCTCCGGCTTCACCGTGCGCCCGCCGCAGGCGCGCCGGGAGAAACCTCGGGTGTCGGCGTTCACCAGCGCCAGGATCGACAAGATTGTCGCGCTGCGGCCCGACTTCGTGTTTGGCTTCTCCGATCTGCAGGCCGACATCGCCGCCGCGCTGATCCGGCGCGGCGTCAACGTGTGCGTGTTCAATCAGCGCTCCATGGACGAGATCCTGGCGATGATCACGGCGGTCGGTGCCCTCGTGGGCGCGCCTGAACGCACGGCGGCGCTGGTGCGTGACCTGGAAGGTCGCGTCCGGACTGCGCGGGCAGCGGCGGCGAAGCTGCCGCGACGTCCCAGGGTCTATTTCGAGGAATGGGACAGCCCGCAGATCACCGGCATCCGCTGGGTCTCCGAGCTGATCGAGATCGCCGGCGGCGACGACTGTTTTCCCGAACTTGCCCGCGAGCCCATGGCCAAGCACCGCATCGTCGCGGACTGCGCTGGAGATGCCGCGGCGCGCACCCGACATCATCGTGGGCTCCTGGTGCGGAAAAAAATTCCGACCCGATCTGGTGGCGCGGCGACCCGGTTGGGAGGAGGTGCCCGCGGTGAAAAACCGCCATCTGTACGAGATCAAATCGGCGGACATACTGCAGCCGGGCCCCGCCGCGCTAACCGATGGTCTTGAGCAACTGGGCGCGATCGTGCGGCGATGGAACTCGGCGCCCTAATCGTGAGGGATGCAGAATGAATAGGTTCGGCCTCGTGCTCACCGTCCTGCTGCTCGCTGCCACATACGCCCGGGCGGGGTGACCGTTCAGGACGACCGCGGCAACACAGTGTCGCTTGCCCGGCCGGCGGAGCGCATCGTCAGCCTCGCCCCCCACGCGACCGAGCTCTTGTTCGCGGCCGGTGCTGGCAGCCGGATGGTCGGTGCGGTGGACTGGAGCGACTTTCCGCCCGCGGCGCGCGAGGTACCCCGCGTGGGCAGCTACGTGCAGCCTGATCTCGAGCGCATCGTGGCGCTGAAACCGGACCTGGTGGTGGCCTGGTACAGCGGCAACGAGCCGCGCCTGGTTGAGCGGTTGCGGGCGCTGGGCTACCCCGTCTACGTCGAGCGAGATGCGCGCGCTGGAGGAGGTGCCCGCCGGTATCGAGCGGCTCGGCCGGCTCGCCGGCACGGATGCGGCCGCGAGCCGCGCCGCCGCGGATTTCCGTGCGCGCGCGGCGACCGACTGCAGAAGTCCTATGCTGCGGGGGTTCCCGTGAGGGTGTTCTACCAGATCTGGGACAAGCCGCTCATGACCATCAACAACGAGCACCTCATCACCCGGGTGATGGAGCTATGCGGCGGGCGCAACGTATTCGGCGATCTGCCGACGCTGACGCCGCACCTGGACGTCGAAGGCGTGCTCGTCGCCAATCCGCAGGCCATCGTTGCCAGCGGCATGGGCGAAGCGCGCCCCGACTGGCTCGACCACTGGCGTCGCTGGCCGGATCTGACGGCGGTCAAGAACGGACACCTGTTCTTCGTTCCCCCTGATTTTCTGCAGCGACCGACGCCACGCATCCTCGACGGCGCGCAGCAGATGTGCGAGGCCCTCGAGCAGGTACGCAAGGACACGGCGAAACGGGGCGGCGACCCGCGCGCGGCCACTGCCAAACCGTAAGGCGATGGCGCGGGCGCTCATGCTTCAGGGCAGGCTGATTGCGGGGACTACGACCACTGTTGTTCACCGAGCCAGCGCGCGACCTGCTCCGCCGCTTTCTCCCAGTGCACGTCGAGCATTAGCGTGTGACCCGCCCGTGGGACTACGACGACTTTCGCCCGCCAGCGCGCGGCAGTAAAGCAGAGCAGGCTCGACGGGAAGACCGCGTCGCA
>CAVTMW010000012.1:0-133489 GCA_963735855.1 uncultured Acidobacteriaceae bacterium | reverse complement strand
TCAGCAGGTACTCGCTGGCGCTAATCTCCAGCAGCGGCGGGATGAATCGCGGGTTCAGTCGGAACGTGCCCGCATCCGGTGAGCTCAACGTTGGCGATGCGAAGCACCGAGCACCCTTCGCGGTTCTCGTTTTCCGCCAGCAGCCGCAGGTTCTTGCGCGCGATCTGCAGCGGCTTGTCGCCTGTCCCCGTATTTTCGTCGCGGAAGGTCGCCACCTCCACAACGTAGCGGCTGCTGCCATCGGGTCCAGAGGCGACATTCAGCCCGCGCTGCCGGTAGTCCGGAACCGAGAGGTAGATATCTAGGCTCTTCATTCCCGGCTCGAACAACTCCGCCAGTGCCTTCGACGGCGGCGGCGGATCTGCGTCGGGGATATCGAACAGCAAGCCATCCGGAAAGATGCCGGCGGCGCGCGAAACCACCAGCTGGCCTTCAGTCAGCATCTCCTGGTTGAGGACCAGCTCGGTGAAGCCCCAGGCGCAGAACTTCAGCGTCTGCAGGCGGAAATTCAGCGTGTCTTCGATAAACCGGTCCTGCACCTGCAAATGCTGAGGAGTTAGAAACGTGCCTTTGGTCCAGATGACAGGCCGCAGTTGTTTCATAGGATTCCCGACCGCGAGCCAACAATAGCAATTCCGAGCCGGAGAAGCAAAGAAGAAATGCCCTGAGCGGGCTTCGCCGTGTTGCGGACCGTCCTTGGTTTCCCTATCGCAGTGGAGGTGTCGGCGTGTACTGCCAACTCTTGGTGGTTCCGGGCGACGACGGGGGCCGTCGGTCGTCGGCCTCGGACGCGGCTGAGAGGTCAACGACCTTCCTGTCCGCGCCCTGGCCAGTATTGTCAAACTGCAACAACCGGTCGGGTTGCTCGTCCTCCATCAGGTACTGCTTTATCGGCCCAAAGAAGCGGTTCGCGTCGTCGGCCGGGCAGGTCGTCAGGAAGACACGCAGCACCCGGGGATCGTAGAACCGAAAATACACTTGCTTGCCGTCGGGGAGTTGCGCCTCCAAGAAGCGGCGCAGGTGGCGCCACACTTCCTGAAACTCGCTGGCGCACCTCAAGTACACTCCCCAATTATTGCCCCACCCTTCCAGTAGCAGAGATCCCAGCAGGAGCGAATCTTTGTTTAACTTGACCAGATAGGGAGCGACCTGCGACAGCTTCGCGCCCTCCACCCCCTCGTACAGCGACTGAGATTCCTCTCTCGACTGCGACAGCAGTGCCAGGATCTTGATATCCCGAGCGGCGTCCAGGACGACGTAGAGCGGCTGATATTCGTTCCGCAGCAGGGCGAGCAACCGTTGCTGAGGAGTGGCGTCGGGGCTGAGGCCGGGGGCGGCATCCACAACCGCTTCGTCCATTTGGATCATCACCGCGAAGGTGGTTTCGCCGGCGACGATGGTATCGCCACTTTGTACCGGGGCTGTGCTGACCGCCTGCCCGTTTAGCAACGTTCCGTTGCGGCTGTTCAGGTCCTTGAGGCGGCAGCCAGTGCTTTCCGATTCGATGGCGAAGTGAAGGCCGGAAAGGTGACTGTCTCCGGGAATCACAAAATCGGAGCGTCGGGTGCGGCCCACCCGTATGGATTGCCCGGACTGCAGCCGGATTCCCTTTCCCGCCAAGGGTCCCGACTTCACTTCCAGAGAAACAATCATGGCTCAGGTCCCGACGCTCATCGTTCTTGTCAGTTCGGGCCTCTATCGAGGACCGCAATCGCTCTTTCAATGCTCACGGAAGGGACGGAGACGAGCCGCCATCCGCGGCACACTTCCCTGGCCAGGAATGCCGAATCATACCACGGGACCGCCGACGAAGATGACGACTTTATGAATTGTGGGGTCGGACGGGCGCGGGGCCATTATGTTCCCGAGCGGGACGCTGGGCCCATCTCGCGTCCAGGAAACCGATGCAGGTGAGTTATATCCGATGCGGGGGCCGCGGAAGCATTGGATCAGCCGCGAAAAACCAGCCGATTCATTTCTCGCGTGATATATAATGCCCAAGGTCTTTAATATGAGTTGGATAGACGAAGAGCTCGAGCGGAGGCGAAAGGAGGAAAAAGCCCAGCAAGCCTCTCTAGCTAAGGAAGTGAGCCGGCAGGATGTCGTCCTGAAGGACCTGCCGTGGGCGTGGAAGCATCTAGTCGACGCCCTTGTTCAGGATGTCGAGAAGTTCAACTTGTTAAGCGACAAAAAAGCCACGACCCGCGTGCTTCCGTCCAAGATTGATGTGTTTTGGCGCGACAAGCCGGGCCTGTTGCTGACCGCTGAACTGGATTCGAAGAAACTCGCGATCGTCTACACCCTCCCCTCCGAAACGCCGAGAAAGATACGGGTTGTCCTGAACGACTACAGTGATCCTTATCTCTGGATGGAGGAAGAAGGTCAAGTGACCTTTGAGCGAGCATCGGAGCTGCTCCTGAAGCCGGTGTTCTTTCCGTAGGGCCGCGGTCGCGTCTTACCCATCTCACATTTTCAGGGTTCCGGCTTCTTACTTCAACGGCTGGGACGAGTCTTCCACGAGTTTCTTACGCTGCTCGGGGGTTGCGGCTGCACGGTACAGAGGAACAGGCTTGACCTCAGGCGGCCTCACTCCGGGCTGACCATAGACGACTTCGATCGTCTCCGGAAACCGGGCGCCGGTCGTGATGCAGTTTGTCGTTGAGAAGTTCTCAGTTTCAGCCCAGCGAAAATCGGCGCTCTGGAAATTGCACGCAATTGCCTGCGCGCGCAAAAACGACGCACCCACAAGGTTGCATCCCGCAAAGCTGCAGTCTCCCATGCGGCTGCTGCGGAGGTCGGCGAATTCAAAAAGCGAATTCTCCGCGATGAACTTGTACATTCGTCCGGAGGTGAGCGCCGCCCGCTCGAAACTGGCGCCCACCGCACGCGTCTCCAGGAAGCTGCAATCGGAAACGTCCGCCATGCGGAAGTTTGCCCCGTCCAGGACGGCGCGGTTCAGAATGAGACCCGGCGCAGTGACCCGACTGCAATCGGCCATAGTCAACACGGCGCCGGTCAAGTCTGCTTCGGCGAAATTTGCGCCAACCAGATTGCACCCGGTGAGTTTAGCGCCACACAGCTTCGCTCGTGCCAGGTTGGCACCCGCAAGGCTCGCTTCCTGAAAATCAGCCCCATTCAGATCGCAACCTGCCAAGTTCGCCTGTCCCAGATCGCATTTGGCAAAAACAGCGGCCCGCATGCTGGAGCGACGCAGGTCGGCCTTGGCGAGTAAGGATCCGGAGAATCTGCAACCATCCAGCATCGCAGACCCAAGCAGGGCCTGACTCAGGTTGGAGTCCGTAAACTCCGCCTGTGCCGCAGACACTCCGGTCAGATCGGCCGAGGTAAGGTCAACGGTGCATAATCGGGTGTGCGCCAAATCGGCGCCACAGAAGTACACACGGACGAACGAGCAGGTACTGATCACGCTGTATCGCAGGTCGGCGCGCGACAGATCGGCTTCGTTCACCGTTAAACCTGTCAACGCCAGATTGCTCAAAGAGGCATCATGGAAATCACCGCCCGCTTTAAGGGCCGTGCCCGCACTGCCCATATTCATATCTCCTTACGTCACCACATCACCCGCTACGTCACTGCCATCCAAGTTCTTCGTGGGGTTCGGCGAACCATCTTCCCAAATTACTTGGGCGTCTTTCGGCATTGCCTCCAGCAGGTGGATTAGGGCTTCATATTCTGCGTCTGAGGGAATATTTACTGCCAGCATTCTCGGCTTGAAAATTTCGTAAAGAAGTTGGTGTTTAGAGAGGTAGTCGAGCAATTTGAGTGCCTCAGGGTGCTGGAGCCTCTCGGGAGCCATGAACACAATGCGAACCGTGCGGTTACCTGATTTGGCGATCACTTTCTCGATGAAGAATCCTTCGCCCTCTTCGTCGGGGTGACATTCCGACAATATCCCCGAGGCGACAGGTTATATCCCCAGAACGGAATACTCAGTACTTCATAGTGATCGTTCTGGACCGATCGAACTAAGAGATTCTCGATGTAGGGATTTGCGGCCAGTACCAGGGTCGCACCGAACTCATCAGGGCTGGACTGCGATTTCGTCATTTGGCAACCGGCTCCTCTCTTAGCATACGTTTCTTAGCTTCGATTCTTCGCTTTTTCCGCTGCTCTTTGCTCTCGACCACGACCGTGGCCCCCCCGTGCAATTCGGGGTATTTCTGCATTCAAGTCATGCCCGGCTTAGCACGTTTTCCCTTGGAGCAGTTGCACGGTGCCGCCTAGCACCGCCGCGTTCTCCCGAGTAGCCGGCCCGGACTCACAATTAGGTTTCTTGGCATGATCAATATGGAAACTGCCGTCGCCTACCGGCCTTCCGGTTTCCTTGGTCGTTGCAAAAATCTTCTGCTTATTCTGGAATCCGCAGTGCTCACAGGTATAGAAACCACTGTTCTCCTCCTTATTTTCCTCCGTCAGTGTGTCCTTCAGCGATTGACTGAAATTGGCCATCAGTCCGAACGATGCACCCGCCCAGCCAATCGGGTTTGGGCGATAAGCGTAGGGATTGTGGGCGACCTCATGCACGTAAAGGTCGGAGCTCAAAAAACGGCCGGCGGCGGACTCGTAATAGCGGAAGCGATTGTAATGGAGCTCCGTCTCCGGATCATAGAACTGCCCCAGCAGACGGAACGGTGTATCGGCACGCCGGTCCTGTAAGCTGATGGTCACCCGTTCGCCGTAAGCGCGATAACGGTAGCGCGCCACCTCTTGGCCGGCATCGTCGTACACCTCGCGCACGAGGGACCTCTGATCAGCGTCGTAGTGGAAGCGTACTCCATTTCTGGTATGACCCACGGGCCGGAAACCGCCTGGAATATGTGAGTAAAACGTTACGACCTTTCCGGCGTTGTCTGTGCGCGTCTCAGACAGCAGGACGTCACGATCCCAGTGATAGCGGACCTGGAAACCAGGGCCATTCTTGACCACTCGACGACCGAATCCGTCATATTCGTAACGGTAAACTTCGTACCAACTTCTGCCGCAAGAATCAGCCCACCTAGTCCATACTCGTAGGAAGCTACATTGGTGGGTGCTTTGCGGGCGATCACACGGCCGGCGCCATCGTATTCATAATCTATTGGGCCCGCCGCCTGTAGCTGCATCCCCGCGTAGAGGAACTCGCCAGTGCCGGAGGACAGCAGGTTGCCGTCCAGATCGTAGCGAAACGATTCGTCTGTAATAGAATCGCTCGCCAGTCGCAACAGACGGTAGACGGCGTCGTAGGAAAAACTCCTCTTGTTCAGCTCCGGACGTCTGTGCTTCCGTCAACTCTCCAGTGGGGGAATACTGGTAGAAGCGTCCGGTAAGAATCCATCTTCCCTCGATGTACGTACCGACGCAATCTGGTCCTCTGGGTTATACGAAAACCGCCGGAGAATTCCGTTTGGAAGCAGGTGGGCGGCTTTTCTGCCATATCGGTCATACTCAAAGCTGTGTGTTCCCGTAGCACTGTCCCGAATGGTCAGGAGCTGGCCACGAAGATTGTACTCATACTCCGCCCGGCGTCCGGTTGCGTCTGTGCGGGTCTTGAGCAACCCTGCTGGGCCGTATTCATATTCAATCAGAAAACCGTCTTGATCTTCACGCAGCAGCAGATCGCCGGGGCCGTATGTTCGCTTGACGCAATATCCGCATGCATCGGCCTGTACACAGTTCCCGGAAGCGTCGTAGCAATACGTCGCGGCATGGTCGCCCGAAGACATTTCGGCGATGTAGCCGGCTGAGGTATAGCGATATAGGGTAACGATCCCACCACTGCTGACCACGGACGAGCGGTTCCCACTCTCGTCGTACTCGAACTCTTCGGTCCGTCCGTCCCGCAGCAGTTCCTTTTGGACCCGTCCGTAGAGGTCGTAGGTGAACGCACACTGCGCTCCGGATGAACTGCGAGATCGAATCAGCCTGCGCTCCTCATCATATTCGTAAGTGACCACCAAGCCACCGGCATTGGTCCACTTCAACAGCAACCCGAAGAGATCCCGCTCATAATGATTTTCGTTCCCTGCCAAATCCCTCGTGCGAATCAAGTATCCGAGAGCATCGTACGTGCGACTTGCGGTGTGACCGGCGCTGGACAGTGAAACCATTCGGCTAAGCGAGTCAAACGCGAACTTGGTTCGTCGGCCTGTTGCTCGGGTGACGCTTACGGTGTTGCCTCGGTCGTCCCGATCGGCCACTAGGAGCGGACCGATGCTGTCTTCCAGTGTCAAGGTGTTGGCATCTCGAAGCGCGACCACCCGGTTGCCCAACGGCGTTGTGCTTATCCTCAGGCTGCCGGTTTCAGTGAATTCGAACTCAGCACTGCCGAGCGGGGAGGTCACGGCGACGATGTGGTTGTCGTCGTCGTAGGAGTAACGGGTGATCCCGCCCAGAGCATCGGTTTCCCGCGTCACCCGGCCGCGCTCATCATATACCCACTCCGCCACCTCACCGCCCAAACCCACCTCGCGACGAGACGGTTGTTGGTGTCGTAAATGCGGGTCGGAGCAGGCGGCACCAGCCCAACGATGGCCGTCGGCTGATTGCCGTTCAGGTATTCACGCCTGACGATCGTTCCCATCGCAGCGGACCGTCTCCGCCAGAAGATACTGATCGTTGTAGCGAAATAGCGTCGCGTGCCCGAGTGCGTCGGTTACCAGCGTTGAACGCTTTCGACTATCGTAGCGGTAGGTGCGGAGTGGCTGTACCCATCCTGCCAGACAGCCACACAGCGTCGCTGGTCGTCGTACCGCAGGTAGTGCGATCCTCCCAGCCGATTCGTGCAGCGCGTGAGCAAGCCAGCCGTGTATTCATAAACAGCTGGATTTCCCTGAGCGTCGTACACCCGGGATAATTGGCCGTCAGCGTTGTACTGGTATCGCGACAGATCTTCGAAAATACCGGTGGCCATGCGAAGAGCAATGTTCCGGATACGGCCAACCTGGTCATACTCAAAATGCAACCCGTGGCCGCTGGTGGTGGCAATGTCTTCAAGCCGACCGCCCTGGTAGCCGAACCAAACGCTATTATCATCAGTGGTGTCTAGCCGGATCAGCGGAATACGCGTGGGAACGCCCGGCAATGGCGCAAAGGTAAGTTTCTGGCCCCCGGGCCGACATAGCACGAACTGCCCCCGATTCACCCAACTCACGATTCCTTCGGCAGGCTGTGCCACCAGCTGACCATTTTCGGGCAGCGGCAGCTTGACCGTTCTGGCTTCGTCGTCAACCAGCAGAACATGACTCTGGGCGGAATACCACATGAACGTCGAACGGATGCATCCAGCCGAGGCCAAACGGGCCAGCATAAGGGGAGTGGTTGCTGTAACGGCGGGTGAAGAAGAATGGACAGTCTCCGGACAGGGAGAAATCACGTTCTTGCAGGCAAACCGAGCCAAATGTTGGTTCGACGTCGCACATCCGGAGTCTCCACTGATGCGGCCAAAAACTCTGTGCCCCGTCCCGGGGGCTAGCATGCTGGTCAACCACCAGGCGGACACGGCATTGGCGGTCCCTGGCCAATCAGCACCGTCGGCTCGCCCTGCATAATCGGATTCGGGGGCGGTAGAGGGATCAGCGCGTGCGGCTCCATCACAATGTCAGTCACACGTGCCGCGAGCAGATTGTTGATCATGGTGACGCCGGTTCCGCTAGGCGGTCCGGGTGTCGTGATGCCGGGCCCGTGGGGAGCACCGTCGCAAGCCGGCGGCGGAGCGTTCGGTATCGTGCAGTTATGCTGATCGGTAATCCGCCAGGAAGGCTTATTCCCGACAATCACATCCATACTGCACTTGCCCAGAAGCGTTGAGCCGTGCATAGTAGCGTCGCCTAATCGTGCCGCAGGCATCATAATTTGTCTTCCTTCCGCATACCGGGGTTAAAACCCCGAGCCTTTAAGACGGCCTGAACGCGGCGCTGAAGCGCCGCTCTACCACCGGGATCTCAGTTCACAATTCCTTGAAAGCGCTACCGTCGTCCGCTGTCTCGGGATCTTTGGGAGCCGTTGGCGCTGTCGGCGCCTGCGGACTCTTCGGCGGCTTCGGACTCTTCGGGCTGGCAGAAGTGCCCGATCCGCGGAACCCCCACTGTTTATCCGAACCAGTGTTCCCTGAATGGTCACGCCAGCCGGCCCGATATCCACAAAGTTCCGCCGACGACCAGCGAAATCTGCATTCCGCCTTCGACGATGACCTTCATCCCACCTTTAAGGTGTATTTCCTGCCCCGAGTCCACCGCGTAAACCGAACCAATCGACTCATGCCGATCGCCGCCCACGGTCAGCGACCGCTTGCCGCCGACGTTTTCGTTGCAATCGCCGCCCACCGAAATGTGCATGTCAGACCCGATGTTCTCCATGCGGTTGGAGCCTACGTTGAGCGACATGTCCGATCCCACATTCTCCACGCGATTCGAGCCGATGTTCAGGTGCAGATCGGTTCCGATGTTCTCCTGCCGGTTGTTGCCGACATTGACGTGCTCGTCCTTGCCGATCGATTCGAACACGCTCCCGCCCACCTGCAGATGCATGTCGGCATCAATCTGTTCGTAGTGGTTCGCCTCGACGTGCAGGTGCTTGTCGGCGCCGATCTGCTCTTTCTGGTCGGTCCCGACAATCAGGTGACGGTTGGTGCCGACGAACTCGCGCGAATCGTCTTCCACGCGCAGATCCATGTCTTTTTCGGCGTTGATGAAGATCTGCTCGCTGCCCTTCTTGTCTTCGAAGCGAATCTCGTTGTAGTTTGCGCTGCCGCCTCCCTTGGAGCTGCGGGACTGGAACGTGCTGACGGTCTGGTGGTCGGGCAAGGTGTAGGGAACGATCTCCTCGGCGTTGTACACACGCCCGGTGATGAGCGGGCGGTCGGGATCGCCTTCGAGAAAGTCCACGATGACTTCCTGGCCCATGCGGGGAATCCACATCGCGCCCCAGTTCTTCCCGGCCCAGGGTTGCGAGACGCGAATCCAGCAGGAGCTCTTATCGTCTTTCTTGCCCTGACGGTCCCAGTAGAACTGCACCTTGACGCGGCCGTATTTGTCCACCCAGATCTCTTCGCCGGACTTGCCGACCACCAACGCCGTCTGCGGTCCCTGCACAAACGGCTTGGGCGTGATGCGAGGCGGGACGGAAGGGCACATTAGCCGGAATGCAGGTGAAATGGTTCGAATAGTGCTCGTCGCGCCGACTGGCCTGCGAAACTGTAGGAGCTGCCGACGGAGGCCACGTGCTGGACCTCGGTCAGCACGTAGGAGTCGTTCATGTCCTTGCGGTAATGGTCTTCGAGCGTGAACTTGTAGCCGGACGTAAAGGCGCGGCAGTCGCTCGATCCACTGACCACCAGGTGGCTGGCCTCCTCCTCCTGCATGCGAACTCCGGCCAGCGTCTTGCCTTGCGACCGGTTCAGATACTCGCCGGGATAATCGTAGATTTCGAACTTGCTGTTGCCGCCGACGCTCACCACCGTAGGTTCGTTGGCAAGGAGATTCGCGCTGGGAGTCTCGAAGTTGTAATCGGTCAGGGAGTACTTGCCGGTGCGCAACTCCTGCTCCATCTGCCAGCCGGTGACGACGTCCTCCACATCCCGGCTGCCGGCGTTCAGGGTGTAGTGGGCGGTTGCTTGCTTGGGACAAGGCTGGTGCACGCTCTCGGAGTCAGCCAGCACCAGGGTGTGTTTGCCGTTCTCATGCTCGAAGAAATAGAAGATGCCGTACTGCTCCATCAGACGCGAGACAAAGTTGAAGTCGGTCTCACGATACTGGACGCAATACTCACGCTGATCATAGCTGGCAGTCAGCGAAAGCTTGTAGTCCTTGAAGCCGCGACTCTTGAAGACCTCCTCAATAATGTTTGGGATGGTCTTTTCCTGGAAGATGCGGCAGTCAGCAATGCGGGTAAGGAACCAGAGCCAGGGCACGACCTCCATCTGGTAATGGGTGAAGCGGACGTCGGAACCGCTCTGGGCAAATCGGCTGACAAAGCCATTGAAGTAGCGGTGGCTGTTATCGGCCAGAGTGTGACTCGGATGGTAACGTTCTGGCCGATGATGTCCTTGAAGGAGATGGAGTCTTTTTCGGATGCCAGGTCCAGATGAAAGCTGAAGAGGCGAGAAATGCCTTCGCGTCCCGTGAATCCCTGCAACAGGAGCACGTCCTTCCCGAGGGAAGTATCAATCGCGATCAGCCGGTTTTCCTGTGTGTAGGGCATGCTTTCAACCCGAGTGCAACGGCACCCGTCGACCGTTACCCGACACGCTACCTTCAACGCGCTACGAGTACACAAACTGTCCCTCATCCCCGATGCCCACGTGAATCGCACTCATCCTCTCGCCTTCCGCCATGCGGCCCAGCAACTGTCGCGAGATGTCGGGCAGCAGGGAGTTGGTCAGAATGTTGTCCACGTTGCGGGCGCCGCTTTCGACTTCGGTGCAGCGGTGCGCGACTTCGTCAATCAGTGTATCGTCATACGTCAAGCCGATCTTATGGTTCTCCTGAATGCGTCGCTGAATCTTGTTCAGCTTGAGCACAATGATCTTCTTCAGTGCCTCGTCCCGGATCGGATAGTAGGGCACGATCACCATGCGGCCCAGGAATGCCGGCTTGAAAATCTTGTTCAGCTCCGGCTTCAGCGCCTGAACCAGGCCTTGCGGAGCTGGGAGCCGTCTCCGGATCGGCGCACAGCTTCATCATCTGGTCGGTACAGGCATTGGTCGTCAGAATGATGATGTTGTTCTTGAAGTCGATTTGCCGGCCTTCGCCGTCTTCCATCATTCCTTTGTCGAAGACCTGATAGAAGAGTTCCAGCACGTCGGGATGGGCCTTCTCGACCTCGTCCAACAGCACCACCGAGTAGGGACGCCGGCGGACGGCTTCGGTCAAGACCCCGCCTTCGCCGTAGCCGACATATCCCGGAGGCGATCCCTTCAAAGTGGAGACCGTATGCGCCTCCTGGAATTCCGACATGTTGATGGTGATCAGGTTGTGCTCGCCGCCATAGAGAAGATCGGACAGAGCCAGCGCGGTTTCGGTCTTGCCGACGCCGCTCGGCCCGACCAGCATGAAGACGCCGACCGGCTTGTTGGGATCGTCGAGACTGGCGCGGGAAGTCTGAATCCGCTGGCTGATCACGTCCAGAGCGTGCGACTGCCCAATCACGCGATTGCCCAGCACGTCCTGCAACGACAGGATGGTGGCGATCTCATCCTTCATCATCTTGCCGACTGGAATGCCGGTCCAGCCGGAGATGACTTCCCCGACAATCTGCGCATCCACGCAGACGCGGATCAGGCCCGCCTCGCCTTGCAGGGCCGAAAGCTCGCTTTCCAGCGCAGAGAGTTGGGAGCGCAGCTCGGCGGGACTAGGCTCGGCCTCAGGGGCGATGGCCGTCGCTGCAGCGGTAGCTGCAGTTGCCTCCGAAGCGACTTTCGCCGCGGAGACGGAAGCGCCTGCGGCCGTAGGCGGAGCCGCCGTGACCTCATTGCCGTTGCCGTCCACCGGCGTACCACCCTCCAGCTTGATCCGGATGTCGCGAATTCGAGCTACCAGATCGCGTTCCTTGTCCCACCGCTCCCGCAGGCCTGCGAGTTGAGCTTCAACCTCCGACTTCTTCTTGGCAAGCTCGGCCAAGTCTCTCTTCGTGGTCGACGCCGACCGCAGCTTCGCGCTGCAAAATTCGCTGCTGCACTTCCAGGTCATCGATCTGGCGGATGGCGTCTTCAATAGCGGGTGGAGTCGTATTCTGTCCCAGCGACAGACGTGCGCAGGCCGTGTCCAGAACGCTAACGGCCTTGTCGGGCAGTTGTCGGCCCGCCAGGTATCGATGCGACAAGTCGCACGCCGCCGGCAACTGCCTCATCCAGGATGCGCACCTTGTGGTGCTTCTCCAGGGAGCCGACGATGCCGCGCATCATCACCATGCACTGCGGCTCGGTCGGTTCCTCCACCTTCACAACCTGAAAGCGCCGGGCCAGAGCGGCATCCTTCTCGAAGTACTTCTTGTACTCCGACCAGGTCGTGGCGGCGATGGTGCGCAACTCGCCGCGAGCCAGTGCGGGCTTCAGCAGGTTGGCGGCGTCGCCCTGTCCGGCCTGTCCACCCGCCCCGATCATGGTGTGGGCTTCGTCGATGAACAGAACGATTGGCGTTGGCGAGGCTTTCACTTCTTCAATCAATCCCTTCAGCCGGTTTTCAAATTCCCCCTTTATGCCCGCCCCAGCCTGCAACAAGGCAAGATCAAGGGTGCGGATGGTAACGTTCTTCAGCGGTGGCGGAACATCGCCCTGCGCGACGCGAATCGCAAATCCCTCCACCACCGCCGTCTTTCCCACTCCCGCTTCGCCGGTCAGGATGGGATTGTTCTGCCGGCGGCGGGTCAAGATGTCGATGATCTGACGAATTTCGAAATCTCTTCCCAGCACGGGATCGACCTTTCCCAGCGCTGGCGTTCTCGGTCAGATTCACCGTGTACTGATCGAGATTGGGAGTCTTGCCGCCTTTGGCGCGCGCTGGTGCTGGCTCGCCCGCCGCTTCGGTCGGCGCCTCGACTTACTTCCTCGTGGGAACCCGCCACGATGGACAAGAAATCCTTGCGTAGGGCATCGGCCTGGATCTTCTGGAACTCGCGGCTGATCTCCCGCATCAGGCGCGACAGCTCCTCGTCAGCAAACAGCGCGAGAACGGTGAAGCCGGTGCGGATCTGTCCGGCGTTGAAGTCGATGGAGCCAATCGTCCAGGCCTCGGTCAACATCTTCAAGAGCGTCGGGCTGAGCGCCGGCGTTCGCGCATTTCCCGACTTCAACTTGTCGAGGCTGCGCGTCAGCTCGGCCGCCAGGCGTGATTTGTCGACCCCGAAGTGCTGGGTGATCTGACCGAAATCGCTATCGGCGACGTCCAGCAGCTTCATCAGATAGTGTTCAATCTCGATGTCGTAGTGAGTGCGTGAGAGACAGAGTCCGGCCGCTGCTTCCAGCGCCGAGCGCGTCGTATCGTTTAGCTTGCCAATTAACGATTTCAGATTCAGGCCCATACCATTTTTCCCTTTACAGCTGAAGAATCGTGTCTCCAGGATCTCTATCAAGCGGTTTTGACTTCAGCCAGGTAACCCAGCCCAACCTGGGTGGGGCGTCTTCGCCCTCATAGCCGACGTCGCAAGCTGGCACTTCTTCGCGCTCGAGAACAAGCTGAACCTCAAAGTCAAATTCGTCGTTGGAAAAGAAGCTGGGTAATAGCCCGGAGCGGCTCAAAAGCGCTTCCGTCGGGAAGAAAGTCGCGATACTGCGCTAAGCGCCATCGGGCCCAGCTTGATTCGCGCCCTGGATTGCTGGTCCCAAATCTCATCTCCGACAACCGCGCCTCCGCCAAGTTGTTGGGACTCTCCGCTGTCTTCTTTCATGCAGCACTGAGTATTGCTGATCCAGACGGTACCAAGCACCGGTGAACTGCTCAACTTCGACCGGCACTTCGAAGTAATCACGGAGAATGGCCTCCAGCGCGGATGCCGAACGTGACTGCTCGCCCAGCAATGCAACGTAATGCAGGAGAGCGTCATCGGGTACCGCCTGACGCTCCTGAAGTCCGTGCGTACCCAATCCAATCAGGTCCAGCAGATGGTGGGTGAACCGGTCTTCCTCGCCGAGACGGTAGGTGACCGGAAACCGATACTTTTCCCACGCCCGATAAAAGAGAGAAATCATGCGATGGTTGAAGATGTCCAGAAAGGATGGAAGACTCTTGTCCTTGGCCCGGAGCCGTTCCAGAATGAGCTCGGTGTACACAGTAAGGAAGGACTCCCATGGGACCGGTAAGGCCCATGAAATTCACTTTCATCTGCGGCGGGGAGTCGCTCCTGCCATTCAATCTCCTGAATCTGGCTGGCAGGAAAGGCCAATTCGTTGTTGACGCTGAAATGAACGGCCTCGTCCTCCGGATTCGAAAAGCGGCCTACCGGTTGGCAACTCTGTTGCAGCCGTTGAAGCAACGTGACCGCCTGAAAGAACTCAAACGAGCACGCATCTTCCCGCAAGACGTCTTCCATCAGAGAACGGTTTAGATCAAGATCTTCCGCCCGGCTCGCGGTTGCCATTCGTGCAGGTCCTCCTTTCTTTGAGGAGTGGTTACAACCAACTGGGTAAAGCTGTTCAACGAGGCGCTGAGGCCGAGGAAGCGCTCCAGAACACTGGCGAAGAGAAAGGCGCCGCCGCCCACAAACTGCTCTTCATCGAGTTCCAACTCGACCCGGGTCCCTCGCGCAAAGGTAATACCGTTTTCCGAGGACACGCGCGCGAAATGAGGGCTGCTCTTCACCCGGAGAACGCTGTCGATGACGTTTTGCGAATAGGCCGACTGACCGATGTCGTACAGGCGCAGGATTTGCTTAAGGGCCTCGGTCCCTTCCTGGACCAGCGAAAGGTAATTGAGGGAAAGATGAGAGATCAGGCGCCACAATGCGCCTTTGCCGGATGGCAGGCCGAACCGTCGGCGTCGGCTTGCGAAGAGCCACGATGCTCTTGATCGACGAAGCGCCCTCCAGTTCGAAATCGCCTTCCTCATTGCCAAACGGGAAGACGAGACGGCAGGTCGCGGTTGGTGCAAGTACGTACGGATGGAGAGAATATTGGCGTCGGGATTGACCGGGCGCATCGACAGGTCGACCAGCGACAAGAAACATGTCGGTTCCCTCGTCGTTTGGCCGTACCGAGGGACGTCTTCTTGCCAGCCAAAAACATTGCTGCTTTGCCGCCGCGGGCCGCGTGCCGCAGCGAGTAAAAAGACTCGTAGGTGGTGGTTTGCTGCGTCGCGGTGTTGATGCAAGCTACCTCATCGACGGAGAAGACCTCGGTGGCGATAGGGCCGCCGCACATCGGGAACGATCGGATACTCGTACCTGCGCTGGTTCAGCTGAATCGGCTCGGCGACTTGCGTAAACAGGTTGACCACGGGCGAGCAGCCCAGGCGAAATGTTTTCTTCGAGAGCTCCAGTTCCAGCCGTTGCCGTCGGTCTTCTCCTTCGACATCGGAGATGAGAAAGATGAACTCCACCGCTTGCTTCGGTCCGGACGCCCAAACCGGTGCCAGGCCGGTGAGATCGACAAAGAAGAACTTCTCCGGAAAGGAGAAATACTCCAGCAGCAGGTGATGGCCGACGAAGGAGCGATGCGAATAGGGCATCATGCCCTCGTCTTCGCGCGAAGCCAACCGCCCGCAGCGACGTAGCCGGCAGGGTGATGGGAGCGACCTTGGAGCCGGGAGTGGGATCGCGCACCACGATGCGATTCAGCCGGCTGAACAGCAGTTCATAGAGCGTGTTGATGAAGCCGCCTTCGCCATCGAGATAAAACCGCAAGCGATCGATCTTCAAGTCCTGGAAGGTCACGTCCGGGAGCGCAGCGTAGTTCGACCCGCATCGCGCCCGACGAATCGCTGGCCTTGACCGGCGGCTGCAGGCGGCTGGGAGGCTTCCATTCCGCGGCGCTTACCGAAACCGGCCACAGCGTTGTGTCGTAGCAAGTCCGAAAGGTGCAGGGAACGCCGCCGACGGGCCGCGATTGCAGTACCGAGTTGCGATCGATCGGTAAGCCGCTGGTCAGTTTTCCTTTTTCCGGGTCCAGCTGAAACTCGACGACCGACATCGAGGGAATCGGGACGAACCAGCTGCGGATAGATGACGGTCAGCAGCGCTTCGCTGATTTCGGGAAACTCGTCATCAATCTTCAGGTGTACGCGAGCCGCCAGAAAGGCAAAGGCTTCCAGCAAGCGCTCGACGTGCGGGTCTTCGCACTTTGTGGGTTCCAGGACCAGGCGCGAAGCAACCTTGGGATGCTTCTCGGCGAAACTGCACTGCCATCTTGCGGAGATAGTCCAGCTCCCGCTCATAGTAGAGAAGCAGATCATCGCGCATTGGCGTCTCCCGTCAACCGGCAAACACCGCTCCTCAATTCGATGACGGTATCGAAAGAAACCGGTTCCGGCGTTGGATCCATCAGCAGCAGTGGCCTCGATGCGAAGCCGGAACTCGCTGCAGACCCGACGGTGAGAGTTCTCCAGGGGAACAATGCGCACATTGGCCAGTCGGGGTTCGAACAGCTTGATCGCCGCCAGCAAGTGCCGGAGCAACTTTGCTCTGGTCGGCCGAAGAGGCCATGGTGTAGGTCGAGAAGTCAGGCAATCCGTACACATAAAGGGAGTGGTTGACCTCCTTGAACGATTCGTCGGGATCCTGAAAATTGCGACGGGTATTCAGCAGCCATTCCAGATCGCGACGGACGGCGGCCTTCAACAGGCGCACCGACTGGGCGCGGCTCAGCGGCGCTTCGACCTGGCTGTCCGGGCTCGTGGTCGATCAGGCGATCGAAGACCGAGAGTGTGACCGTAACGTCGCCCTGGCTTCGTGCCATAGTGGTTATCCTGTGCGCAGCGCGCGGCCCGGGTCGAGCCGGCAAACCCGCTCGAACAGCTTCTGGCGCTCGCTGGCGTTCTCCTGCACCTTCTTGCTGATCCTCATGATCGTGACCAGGGCGGCGGCGACCATTTCGCTGTCTTCCCAGTCATCCAGCTTGTGAGTTTCGACGGCTGCCGCCAGGTCGTCAATCAGTGGTTGCGCGATGGCGTCGTTGCCGGCCTCGACGCAGAGCTGCACCAGCTGCAAGGTGCGCTGAAAGCGGCCTCGCCCGGACCGCTGGCGGGCAATCTCGGCGCGCATGATCTCGAAGCCTTTCTGAGGATTCCCCGCCCTGACCGCATCCTGGGCCAGGACATAAGGGTCCGACGCCTTTTCCAGCCACCAGGGGACCCTGATTGTGATCGCCGGAAGCAGGTTCGGCGCTGCCATCTTCTGGCGCAGCCGGCGCCGCGACGGTTGGGGCCGGTGCATCCATCAGCTCCTTCAGCCAAGCCCGAGTCTCGGCATTAGCGGCGGGCGTGTCATCGAGCAGATTGGCATCCAGGAGTCGCGGGATGTCGTGCAACAGCGTTCGCAACTCCGACCGGATGGCCGCCGCGATCGGCTCGTACTCGCTGCCCAGCGCAACGCAGGCCGTCACCACCAGTCGCTGAAGATCAAGCCATGCCCGGCTGCAAGGCAGAGACATCGCATTTTCCGCGGTTTCCAGCAGCTCATTCCATTGCTTGCCGAGCGCCAGCCGCTTTACGTGCTGGCGCAGTTCGGTGGGTGGAGCTTCCAGAAGGCGGGCATCGGAGAGCTGGGACGAAGCCCGCAACTCACCCCAACGCAGGCCTCTCATCATCAGGTACGGCGCCGGGCTGTGCGGCTCCCGTTTGCGAAGTGCTGCGGCCGCGCTGGCGATTGCAGCGATGGCTTCCCGGCGCTCTGGAGGTTCGGAGCTGGCCAGTGGGATGATGATTGGCCGGAGCCACACTGACACCGCCGACCGTCGCAGCAGCGAGAAGCGCCCGACTCGCTGCACCGCTCGCCGCTGGTGCTTCTTCCACCGGGATCCGGCTCAGTCTCTCGCTTCTTCTCCAGCAAGCGCATGAACCGTGTGGCGGACCTCCTCCAAGCGCAGTCTTCAGCCGCCTAAAGGACGGAGCGGCATCGCCGAATTTCTCTCGGCAAAGTTCGTCCAGGCTCCTGCAGAGCACTCAAGCAGCCATCCAGGTCCTTCTCCGACTGCAGCATAGAAAGCCTTTGGGGTCTCGACGAAGGCCTTGTCGAAGGCCTCGGGAGCCAGCTTGCCCTCCGCGAGCATCTTGGCCCGAGCTTCTTCTTTTCGTTGTCAGTCTGCGCGTGCTCCTCGTAGCCAACCAGCCTGGACTCCTTGAACTTCAACCAGTCGTAGCCGGCGCGCACGAGTGGAGTGCGTTCTTAGAGGGACTCCTCGAGAGCTGTTCCCAGCCAATCCAAGGGAGCGGCGCGCAACTCGGCGTCGCCGTCTTCGACTGGAGGGTAGAGTCCATCCCAGAACTGGGCAATCAGGTCGTGACAAAGCAGCAAGCCCTGGCGAAGACCGGAAAAGCCTTCCGTGTGAAGCAGCGCTTCGGTCAGCCAGGCGGCCAATTGAAGATCCTTGGTTTTGGTCGCCAGGCCTTCCTGGGCGAGATTGAGTGACCAGCGGGAAGTCGGCAACCTTGCGTTCGTGCTGCCAGTCACCCTGCGCAAGATCGTCATCCTGGCGTCGAGCTTCCTTGATCTTGTCGTAGAGGAGCAGCTTGGAGTCGTAGCGAATATCGACGCCGCTGGGGTTTTCACCGGCAATAGGGTTCCAGAAGATCTTCGC
The DNA here is from genome assembly GCA_963735855.1 of uncultured Acidobacteriaceae bacterium. Classification (GTDB taxonomy): domain Bacteria; phylum Acidobacteriota; class Terriglobia; order Terriglobales; family Acidobacteriaceae; genus Bog-257. The sequence continues at coordinate 115,269 of CAVTMW010000012.1, read as the reverse complement.
GAAGTGGCATGGGTTAGCATCCAAGTCAGTTTGCTGCGGCCGGACTGGCCGCTTGCTGCAACCGAAAACTCCAGCGAACGTACTTCGAGGAAAGGAACCTCCTCGCCATCGCACCAACCAGATCTTTTGGCCTGAGGGATATTCGTTTCCCTCGTCATCGGCGGCCCAATCCGTCACCCGGCCAAGCCAGACGGCTTCGTCGGGATGCTTCCAGGAAAATGGATAGATCGCCGGGATCAAGCACTTCACCAAGCTCGGTGCCCTGAAAGGACGGTCCGGTGCGAACCATTGCCGGCCTCCACAAGGTGTCGCGCAGTCGGCGCGGAGGTTCCATCTCGCATGAGGCGATATGCTCGAACGGAATCCAGAGATAGGCGCCGGCGGCGAACACTTCCAGCCGTGCGCCCAGGTCAGGATCGGCGTCGCGTAAAGACTTGAAACGGCCGCCCATTCAGCGTGCCGCTGGGCGAGGCGGCGGCGGCGTCGCTGTGGAAAACTGCTGTTTTTCGAAAATCTCGTGGCGCGTCTTCTCGGCGTGCAGCGCAGAATAATAGAGGACGGCGCCCAGTTCGGCCTCGGCGCCGCCCTGCGCCAAGACGCTCAACTGTTTTTCAGCGCGATCGTAATCACCCGAGAAGCACAGAAGTTCGAACAGGAAAGTGCGCTGCCCCACGTCCGTGGGGTGGTCGCGGAGATAAGCGGTCAGTTGCTTCTCCGCTTCGCGCACCTTGCCTGCATCGAAAAGTTGCTTCGCTGTCACCGCGCTCCGTCACTGCTGACATGGCTTACCAAGGCTTGATTGTAAGCACAGTCAAAGCCTTTGTCGATAAAGCCCTTAAGCTTCCCGCCGTCTTCGGGGTTGTAGCTGACCTTCACCTTCTCGAAGGCAAACGAGATCGATTCCGATCGGGTTCTCGTTCGATCCCGAGTGCTGGATGGAGGTGATCAGAGCGTTCTCCATGTGGATCTTGAAATAGTCCTCCTGCTGATCGCCCATGGGTTTGTCGTAGATCAGGTCCACAGTCTTCAGGATATTGCCGGTGACGCAGTCGTCAAACAACAGTGGCGACGTCTTGTCGACGACCTTCATGACCGTCAGGTTGCTGAATATCGGCCCGGCCAACGCGCGACTCAGCCGCCTGCAGATCCTGGACCAATGACGTGCTGCATGGAGGCGCCAAAGCTGAAAGACAGGACGTCAATGTAGTCCTTCTTGCTGGTGCTGGCGCCTGGCCGGCCATCGATCTTCAAATATGCATTTACCGCCATCGCAACATCTCCTTTCACGCGAATGTTTTAAACTTCGAACAATCGAGGGAACCCTGTTTGTGCCCGGCAGACCGCACGGTCCGCCTAACCCGCAGTGCACCTACTTGGCCGGAGCGGGAAGTTCTGCAACCAAACGCAGAGAAACGGTAAGCTCGTCCAACTGGAAGTGAGGACGCAGAAAGGCCACGGCCCTGTAAAATCCCGGCTTGCCCGGCACCTCGGAAACATCGATGCGCGCTTCTCGCAACGGACGTTCCGCCTTGGCCGCCGGCGATGCCGAATCATCCGGGGTCACATAGTGTGGTAATCCAGCGATTCAGGAAGACTTCCGCTTCCTCGCGCGACATAAAGCTGCCAATCTTGTCGCGCATCATCGCCTTCAGGTAGTGCGCGAAACGCGAGCACGCCATGATGTAGGGCAATTGCGCCGAAAGCCGGGCATTGGCATTGGCACTGTCGGTGTCGTAGAGCTTCGGCTTCTGACAGCTCTGCACGCTGAAGAACGCAGCGTAGTCCGTGCCCTTGCAGTGCACCAGAGGAACAAAGCCAAGGTCCGCAAGTTCTTTCTCGCGCCGATCGGTAATCGGAACCTCCGTCGGACACTTCAAGGCCAGATCGCCTTCATCGGTGTAGAAGTTGTGGGTTGGCAGACCTTCTACCAAGCCCCCACCCTCGACGCCCCGCATGGCCACGCACATTCCATACTGAGAAAACGAATTCGTCATCCAGGTGCCGAGCGAGTACGCCGCGTTCATCCACAGATACTTGGAATGATCCGTCCCGTCGACGTGCTCTTCGTAGCTGAACTCGTCGATCGGCTTGGTCTCTTTGCCATAGGGAAGGCGCGCCAGGGTCCGCGGCAGACACAGCGCCACGTAGCGGGAGTCTTCGCCCTGACGGAACGACTTCCACTTGGCATATTCCGTGCTGTCAAAAATCTTGGCCAGGTCGCGCGGAGCGTCGAGCGTGGTAAAGCTCTCCAGATTGAAAAGGTCGGGGGCAGCGGCACTGACAAACGGCGCATGCGCCTGCGCCGCGACGTGGGAAATGCCTTCCAGCAGCGCCATGTCCTCGGGATGCTTGCCGAACTCGTAATCGCCGATCAGCGCACCGAAGGGAGCGCCGCCGAATACCCCGTACTCCTCTTCATAAACCTTCTTGAAGAGCGCGCTCTGGTCGAACTCAGGCGCCTTCTCGATGTCCCGCAACAGCTCTTTCTTGCTGACGTTCAGCACCCTGATCTTGAGGCCGACGCCGGTTTCGCTGTGGTCCATCAGGTGTTTCAGGCCGCGCCAGGAGCCCTCCAGCTTTTGAAAAGCAGGGTGGTGAATGATCTCATTCAACTGCAGCGAGAGAAGGTGATCGATCTGCGCAATGCGCGCGTTGATCATCATCTCCGCATCCTTGGCCACGGTCATGGAGCCGTCGAGCACCTGGGCAACAAACTCCTTCACCAGGTCCTTGCCGCGGTCCCGCGCCCGGGAATCGGTCCCGAACCGTCCCTGTTCGACGATCTGATCGAGTAGTCCCTTTTCCTGAGTCTGCGCCTCTGCCGCTGCAGATTTTTGCACCGCCGCTGGATCAGCCATTGGGCTTTTCCTCCTTGGTCCCGATCTCCTGTTTCAACTTATCCAACTTCTCGGTATTACCGACGGCGTCAAGCAAGCAGTTCTTCGAGTTTGTCATTGCCCTGCAGCGTGCCCCGCAGGTCCGCCAAGCGCGTGCGCAGATCAAGCAGCTCCTTCAAAGGCTTTACCTGCTTGGCCACATTGCCGGGCTCGAAATCGTCCAGCTTCTTGAAGTGCAAATCCACCTTGAGCTGCGGCGCGTCGGGATCGTCGCTCAGTTTGTTCTCCACCGCGAAGGACAGGTGGGGCCTCATCCCCTCAAGCACGGAATCGAAGTTGTCGGGATTGACTTCCACGAACTTACGATCTTTGAGCCTGGGCAGTGGCTGCTCGGGATTGCCGGTGAACTCTCCCAGCACTCCCACCACAAAAGGTAGTTCCTTAAGTTCGATTGCACCCCCAATTTCCACGTCGTAGGTAATCTGGACCCGTGGGGGACGCACGCGATCCAACTTGTGTTGTGCGCTCGTTCTGGCCATAGAATTGTCCTCTTCCTTTCGGGAGGTCTTGCGCGTCGCGGCACTCCCGTGCCACACATTACCGTCGTGCTAGTTTCTCGGGGGACTACTTACTGAGGCGACCCCCAAAACTGGAGCACCGCCTGCTCAGCGGGTCTGCGTGCTGCCCCGCCCGAATTTAGGTGGTGGCCTTTAGTACCATGCTCCTCCACGCTTGTCAAGAACATTGCGACTCCATCCCTACTCCAACTTCGCTGCCAGCGAGACACTCACGCATCGAGGCACTTTGGTCGCAGGTGGAATCCCGACACCAAGCGATTCCTTGGACGATCTACTACCCCGCAGGTTAACGAATACGCTTACCGTTTTTTAGAGATTGCATCCGCATCCGCTCTCGCAAGTCGCGTTCCAATTCGAAGCTTTGAAGTGGGATTTCCAGGTTCTTGTATTTGCATTGACATACAGCAGCAAAGACGCTGGATGGGAGCAAGCATGGCTTTGTTTCGGCACGTGCAGCCTATCCAAAAGGATAGGCAACTATCCGTTGGGTTAGTTCGCTGCGGGTCATGAAAATCCTTTGCTCGAAGCGAACTGCAGACCCTCATTCAACCACTCACCTGGGTGGCCGCGACAACCGATGGGATGACTCTCTGGATCGATCTATCCTCATCAGGCTGGCGCCGGCAATTCCGGGCGACCAGCGCGCGGAGAGCACAACGTTCGGCGCAGCTCCGATTTCGCCCGTCGCTAATCTAAGCGCAGGGCACAGATGTGAATCATCAGGTGTAGTATCCTCACACTGTTTTCCTTTAAATGCTGTAAGAACCTGGTTTAGAGCCACGGTAATATTTCGGCTGCGGAGCGAAACTCTCGTTGCTCAACCTAGCCTCAACCGGTGACGCCAAGCGCTTGCGCGAGTTCTTGTCCGAGTCGGGGTACTCCGAAGACGGTCTGCGCGCGAAGCTGGTTCTGAAGGACCTTCCTTCCACCCGCTTGCGCAACTTTGCCCGTCTGCAGGACCTTACCCGCGAACCAAACTGTATCAATACACTCGTCCGCTGGTTTTGGATCGGCATGCCGCAGGACGCCTCCAAAGCCGAAGCCCATCTGCCAGCGTGGTTCATCCCGCTTGCGCTGCAGTGCGGATTGCTTCTTCGGCAAGGAGAAGACCTGTGCCCTGAAGCCATGCTGTTCCCTGCCGATAATTTCCTCTTTGCGGCCGATCATACGAGCAAGATCGACGCTGTCTACCCTGACCTCGTGCTATGGCCAAATCCCACCAGCAGGCTGCTTTCTCGATTCACTGTTCGCCGGCCCTCCCGCGCGACCCTTGACCTCGGTACCGGCACCGGCATCCAGGCTCTGCTCGCGGCTGCGCACAGCGAGAAAGTCATTGCCACCGATCTGAATTCGCGCGCGGTGGCCTTTGCCTTGTTTAACGCCCGTTTGAACGGAATCGAAAATGTGGAGTGCCTGGCCGGCAACGGATTTGAGCCGGTGGCGGACCGCAAGTTCGACCTTATCGTGTCGAATCCGCCCTTCTTCATCACCCCGGCGACGCAATATCTTTTCTGCGACAACCCCCTCGATCTCGACCAGTTGTGCCGCCGCCTGGCGCGTGAGGCCCCCTTGCATCTCAACGAGGGTGGCTACTTCCACATGCTTTGCGAATGGGCGGAAGTTCGCGGCCAACCCTGGCAGGAGCGACTCTCCGAGTGGCTCGAAGGCACGGGCTGCGATGCCTGGGTGATGAAGGGGTACAGCGAGGATCCGGCGCAATACGCGGAAGAGCGCATCCGAACGAATACGGCTACTCCAGACCGCGATGCAGACCTTTACGCCGATTACATGGCCTATTATCGCCAGCGCTCGGTGGAGGCAATCCATGGCGGACTCATCACCATGCATCGCCGTTCCGGGCAAAACTGGATTTTTATGGAAGAGGTCGAGCACACTCCCAAGACGCCTTGCGGTGACTTGGTAGTGCAGACCTTTGCCGTCAGGGATTTCCTCCTGTCGCACAGCTCGGATGATCAATTGCTGGCGCTGAAACCGAAACTCTCTCCTCACGCTCGCCTGGAACACATCTTCCAACAGGTCGAGGGGGCCTGGAAGCCCGAATCGCTCACCCTGCGCCTGGTGAAAGGCTTCGATCTGTTTTTGGGATTACAGCCGATTGTGGCGGAGTTCCTCGTCGGCTGCGACGGTACTCGGCCGTTGTCAGAGCTCATCGGCAACTTCGCCACCAAAGCCGACGCTCCGCTCGAGCAGGTGCAGAAGGAGTGTCTGGACGTCGTTCGCAAGCTGTTGGAACGGGGATTCTTGCTGTTCTAAGGCCAGCGATGCCTGTTTGCTTTTCTTGTTCCTGCGCCCTGCCTGCTTCATTATTCCTGGAAAATTGTGGCCCCACCCGCGTATAGTTACGGCTGAAGTAAAGCGCTAGGGCACATTAACTTGCGCGCGCAGTGCGTCGCCGAAGGTGACGCATCAGAGCAGGACAGGCAAAGATTCAGCATGAAGAAGCTGATCGGCACCATCCGCATCCAACCCAACCCCGGCTCCGAAACCATTGGGCCTCATTTCGCAATTGATTTCCTGCCCTATGCCGGCCGCCTCAACACCCAAACGGCGCGAGCCAGCACCTATGATGACCTGGTCGAGTTCCTGATCAAGATCCGCATCAGCGAGGATGAGGCCACGCGCTGGGCCGGAAAAGCCCGCGCCCAGGGCGTCGTCCTGATCTCCGGCATCGAGCGGACCGAAGAGCAGCTAAGGGACAGCGGGCTGCTGGCATAAATCTATTCTCCACTACATATTACTGTGCGCTAAGTGAGCGGTCTTGTTGCAGGCCGAGTCTGCGGAGGAGTGGCCAGGATGAGCGCCACGTCAGGTATAAGGGTTCTGCCGAAACCGGGGGAAGAATTTCCCTGATGATCTGATAACCGTTCAGTCGTTTCTCAGCAAGGCCGGCGTCAGTCCGGGGCTGGTCGGTGGAGTATGCGGCGAAGACCACAGCCGCAATCACGGCCTTCCAGAAGGGGTTCGGAGCACGCGTGATTTTGACTTTGCTATTTTCGGACCGACCGATCGCCGAAAGTGGTATAGAATTCGGCGCAACGAAAGCACTCTGCGAGGACTCGCATGCACGAAACACTCGGTGGCTCCGTGGGGCAAAACAGCAAGAACAACCCGACCGATGTGGCCAAGGTTCAGCAGCATCTGTTGGAATATGGGTTTCGCATCGGCCAAGCGGATGGGATCTGCGGGCCAAAAACGCTGGCGGCAATACTGGCATTCCAAAGAGGATTTCTCAAAGCCCCAGATGGCGTGGTCGATCCCGGCGGAGTGACATGGCACCATCTGACTCGAATCGCCCATCTGCACGTTCCGTTGCACAAATCGTCGCCGTTTACGCGGCTCGTCCCCCGTCCCCCCAAAAAGGACCTTAACCCGGGATTGTCTGCGGTGAACAACAAGTACATGACTGAAACGTTCGGCAATCCCAGAGACACTTACACTCAGGACTGTCAAGCGGTCACCAACGCGAAGCTGAAGCGCAATCTTGTCGTGGACACCGTGGGGAAGTTCAAGGTGCAGGGCTTGACGCCTGCAGTGAACAGCCTTAAGGAAGTCTTTGCGGAGATCAGGGCCAAGCAGGCAGACCTTTACGAGGTGCTGGGCACCGAGGGGATGCTTTGCTGCCGCTATCAGCGCAACTCCACGACTTCTATCTCAAATCATTCCTGGGGGACCGCCATCGATCTAACCATCGCAGGTGTTCTCGACAAAAGAGGCGACGGGCTGGTGCAGTATGGCATGCTGCTAATTACACCGATTTTCAATCAGTTTGGCTGGTACTGGGGCGCAGCGTTTCCAGTCGAAGATGGCATGCATTTCGAAGGTTCCAAAAAGTTGATTGACGCCTGGAAAGGTCAACTCAAGTAGAGGAAGGAACCAATGAGATCCCGTCGGGCGTTGTTGATCTGTCTTTTCTCGCTTGCATGCGCGCTCCCCGCATCGGGCGTGGATCGCATGAAGACCGACAAAGCAACAGGCTGCCGCATTGAAGCTCCGGAATCCTGGGAAAGCTATGCCGTGCAATGGACCGGTGCCTGTGTGGGCAACTTGGCCCATGGATCGGGAGTGCTTAAGGGCCTAAGCGAAGGAAAGGTGCAAGAGTTATTTTATGGCCGCGTTAAACAGGGAATCCTCGATATCGGCGTTATCGAGACCGATCGCGGGTATCTAGCCGGGCGCTTCGCCGACGGCAAGCCCGTTCAAAACGAAGATCGGCAGACATATATTCGAGCCTTTCGCGAGGCCGCAGACGGGGCGAATCAAGCCAGCGAGTACTACCGGCAAAAAGGGAACGCAGCGAGTGCGAATTACTACGCACAAAAAGCGAAGACTCTCGACCAGCAGATGGACTAGCGCGTGAAACGGGGCGCTCAGCCAACTTCAAAAATTATTGATTCTAAAGAAGCATAGCAGGAGTGGGAGGGGTGGTTTGCTCACCCGCCCATCCCACAACCCAAAGACGGAACCCAACTCGTTGGGAGACGCAGCTTACTTCTTCCACCTTCCCGCCAGCGCCCTCAACGGCTCCGCAATCGACTGAAATCTCACCACCCGCACCGCGTCTCGCCCCTTCAGCGACACCAACGGCATGAAGCCTCTCTCCATAATTCGTCCCGCCGCATCTTCGGTGAGCAGCGCTTCCGCGCAGGGCTTTAATTCCGACTCGCCGTCCTGTTGGTAAACATGCAACGGCAGGCCGTCAAGTTGCGCGTGCACGCCGGGGCGCAGCTCCCATCCGAATTCGCTGAAGGATTGAGCCAGCAACGCTGCACAGGCAAACGCGGGATTGCCCCACAGATAATCTTCGTGCGGCGGGCGCATCCGGCATCTCTTCGAAATCGAAGGACTCGATGGGATCGGTCTTCTTGCCATATGGCAGACGCAGCAGAAATCGCGGTAGCGCCAGACCAATCGCCGCCGCCTCCGGCAATCCGCGCAAAGCAGCCCAGGCGCCAGCACCCTCCGGATCCGGCGTCAGCCGCCAGTCTCGCGGATGCGGAGTCTCAGCCAGCGACGCGCATCCCAGCAGCCGAGGACTGGCCGCGGCGATGAACGGCGCTCCGGCTGCTTTTGCAATTCTGGCGAGCCGGCCCAACAACTCGGCCTCTTCGCGCTGTGGGCCAAAGGTGTAGTTCCCCACGATCAGCGCCCATGGTTCGCCGCCCCGCGTACCCACAGTTTTCTCCACCAGAAGCTTGTAAGCTCCCGTCGCCCTCAAGTCCTGCGATGACATTAAGTCGGTGGCCAGCTCTTCCTTCGTGATGTCAATAAGGTAGAGCTTTAGCTGCGGCCCGGTTTCGACACGGCGCACCAGGAAGAACAACGCTCGCCACGCCGCTTCCAGCGCCTGCAAGGCAGGCACGTGCAGCAGGGCACGCATCTGAGCACTGAGGGCGCGGTCGATCATGCCAATCACTTCAGCCTGACGCGGATCGGCGGCGGCCACCAAATGCGGCTCGGTCACCCGGCGCACGAACTTCTGCAACTCGTCGGGGGCGCGCGAAGGCCGGCCCTCAGTCGAGCCGTCACCGGCACGCTCAACGATCTCGTCCAGCAGACCGCCCGATCCAGGCCGTAAGGCGTCAGACACGACGGAATCGGCGGTCGCCCCAGGTGCATTCGTCCTTGCCGGCGCGTGCGGCGAAGTCTTTACTCCCAGCTCTTCCGCCGTCGCAGAAAAAGTGGAGGGATCCTGCAGCCGCGCGCGCACCTCACGCAACCGGCGAAACATCTCGGCGCGCTCGAAAAGCCGGTCGGGATGGAAGTCGTCAAGCTCGGAAAATCGCAGGCCCAGCGGAGCGCCTCCCCCGATCGGCAAGTCCAGGCCGACGCCCAACTTCGCGAGCACGGCATCGAAATTGTCGCGGTCAATTAGGAGAGTGCGCCGATTTGCCAGGCTGGTTTCGGCCGAGCCTCGGCTTAACCCGCCGCTGAAATCGCCAAGCAACGCAATGCGGAACGGAGTGTCTTCGTTGGGAAGCGCCGACGAGTCATCGCCGCCGGCACTGAGTTTGATCTCGCCAAAATCGAAAGGCCGCGCCATGATCTGCTCCTTCCCTGCTCTAACCGGCCACGAAGCAGTTCACACCTAATGATTTCTAACGGACGAGCTAACAATATTCCGCAGACAAAGGAAAGTCCACTCGACTTTAGCTTCGGCCTCGCGATTCAGGCAGCAGGTGGAGCGGCCGAAGAGCGCGCGGCGGCAGTCCTCACCCGGAGCAGCAATCCGCTGCCCCCAGACAGGTGTACGTCTTTCCGGACTCCAGAATGATCTGGCCTACCGGCTCACGTCTGCCCGCGTGCGCAATCTTCAGGTCTTCGAAACCGTAAGCGCCGCACGCCGAAGGCGAGAACAACCACAGCGCCTGCTCGCGGTCATCGTCGGCTAGTGCTCCGCCGCATCCTTTTTCCCGCGAGGCAATCAGCTTCGCCGTCACATCGCCTCCGCCGGTTGACTTCCCTACCACCTGGCTGCCGGGCGACATCACGATTCCTCCGCCGCGATACACAACGTCCCCTCCGATTTGTACGGTGACCCAATCGCTCTCGGTGGTTCCGTAATCGTCAATCGCGTTGGTGGGCAGTTGCGCTTCGAAGACATCCATCATGGAAGCCAGGGAGCGCAGGCTGGTCATTACCGGGATGTCGGCGCCGCCCATCCGCAAGCGATCGAATGAAACTACGATACGGGACCGGGAAGCTGGATTTGACCGCGTTACTGCGACGACGTGTCCCATCAACTTTGTGCCCGCTCGAATTCGCGCTTGCCCCGGCAGCGGAACGTCCTGCATGACTCGCGCTGCAATTTTCTGCCCTACTTTGGATTTTCTGGCGTCCAGCGTTGTTTGCAGCATGACCGGGATGACCGTGCCTGCGGGAATTTCCTGTGCCAATAACACCGGCGCTGCCAGCAACAGGCCCGCCACCAGCAGCTTGCGCAGACGCATACGCCTGACTCCTTCGCCCTCATCACACGAGATGTCGCTTTGCTTGCGCACGATGCAAGTTTCGAGTCGAGGACGATGGAAGTTTCTCGGCCTCGATTGCGGTTGGTCGGGCGGCACAAAATCAGCTAACCTGAACCCATGTCCCAAGCGGTCGAACAGGCCCTGCAGTTGATTCGCGAGGACCGGCCGGAATCAACCGACCGGGCGCTCGCGCTGCTGCAGCACACCGTCTATTCCTTCAGCATGAAAGTCTGCGGCCATCCTCAGGACGCCGAGGACACCATGCAGGATGTGCTGGTGAAGTTACTTCCCTACCTGCCCAAGTTCGACAATCCGCAGGCGCTCTCGGTCTGGCTCTACAGGGTCGCGCGCAACCGGTGTGTGAGCAATCGACGGAGCAGCCAGTTCTCTCCCGGCAAGAACCTGTCGCTGGACGAGCTGATGCCTCACAGCCACGAGCTGCAGGAATTGATGAGCAGCGGCGCGCCCAATCCCGAGGCTGCCCTGCTGAACAGCGAAAGCGCGGAGCACCTGAAACAGGCGATTCTGGCCGTGCCTTCCCAGTACCGGATGGTGCTGGTCCTACACGACATGGAGGAGTTGAGCACAGCCGAAGTCGCCAAGATCATGGACCTGCGCGAGGGAACGGTGCGAGTTCGGCTGCATCGCGCGCGGTTGTTCGTCCGCCAGTACCTGGCGGAGTTGGCGACGGCCCGCCGGGATACCGGGCTGACCCTACATGCCGCCGCCGAGGAACCCAGGCCAAGCCGCTGCCGCCGGTTGTTCGCCGCGCTCTCCGATTACATGGACGGCGTCATCGACGACGCCATGTGCGACGAGATGGATCGCCACCTGCACGACTGTGAGCCGTGTCAAGCTTTTCTGGCCAGCCTGAAAAACGCCGTGGCCCAGTGCCGGTCGTATCGGCCGCAGTGCGATTCCGTGCGCACGGAACAGCTTCGCCAGCAACTCCTTCACGAATACCAGACGGCGATGGCGACGTTACCAAAGTAACCCGGCGGAACAGCTTTGCCAGCGGCTCCTTCACGAATACCAGGCGGCGGTGGCGGTGGCGTTACCAAAGTAACCTAGCGGAAGAGTTTCGCCAGCAAGCTCCCTCACGAATACCAGACGGAGGTGGCGGCATTACCAAAGTAACCCACTAGAAGGGTAACGGTTGCCCCTCCGACGAACGTGTGGTTGCCGACCGGTGGAAGCGCCGGGCTTCAGCCCGGCGGCAAGAGGTCTTAAGAAACTTGGGCTTTAGCCCCGGATGGGAAAAGCGAACCCGCGGCACTGGGCCGTGCCGCACCGCTCATACACACAATTTACAAAAAGCGGTGTATAGTATTTTTCATGAGCAGGACTAACATCGAGATCGACGAAGCCTTGATCCGAAAAGCGCGCAAACTCACGCGCCTTAAGACCAAGCGCCAGATCGTGGACAAGGCCCTGGATTTGCTCGTTCGGTCCGAGAGCCGCAAAGCCATCCTTCGCTACTACGGAAGCGGAATCTGGAAGGGCGACCTGAAAGCGGCGCGGAGAAACCGCGCTTGATCCTGGTCGACAGCTCTGTCTGGGTTGACTTCTTCAGTTCCTCTCCCGGACGTGCAGGTGGCGAACTACGGCGCATGATTGAGGAAAGCGAACCCTTCGCCCTTACTGGAGTGGTGGTAGCCGAGGTGCTGCAGGGTCTCACCCGGGACTCGGGCCGTATTGAGCAGTTTCTTGCACAGTGGGACATGCTGGAGCCCAGAGGTTTTGCGACCTACCGGACGGCGGCTGCGATCTACCAGGCAGCGCGCGGGAAAGGCATGTCGCTCACCACCATTGATACCCTGATTGCGGCCATCGCCCTGGAACACCGCGCTGCCCTTTTTACCCTCGACCAGGACTTCTCCAGAATCGCACGTATCACTCGCCTGGCGCTTTACCGCTTCTGATACCGGGCTGGGCGCTGCGCTGCGACCAGCGAGCACTGCATCCGTCCTGCCGTTACGGTGTAACGACTAACCTTCGCCCCGCTTGGTCGCGTTGCCACGCGTTCTCAATGTCCATGAGAGGAACGCGATCCGTATCCACGCGAAGGTCCCCGCTGGCGGCATGTGCCATGACTTTCTGCAACGCATCGACCAGAACGTCGCGAGGTGGAATCCCGGCGGTCCCGAGAATGGTGAGCGCTGTGCTACGCAGCACAGCTGCTGCAAGCGATAGAGTCGGCCCAGCACTTTCCCCAACTTGAACGAATCGAGTCTCAGATCCGATAGCGGCAAACTCCTTACGGGTTATCGCAGCCAGAAACGCTTCTGCGGGACGGCCCCACACGTAATCGATCACCACTTGAAAACCAGCGTTGCCGCCCTCACGCACAAATGCATCACCTACGTCTTCCGCAGGAGAGTCGAGAGCGATGGTCGCGTCCGCGCCAAGCTCATGCAACTTGCTTAAGACCTGCTGGTTGCGTCCCGCCGCAACGACGCGACCCGCCCCCAGCAGCTTCGCGATCCTTACCGCCAGCTTGCCAGTTACGCCGGTCGCGCCGAGGATCAGGACGCTTTCGCCGGGTAACAGCTTTGCACGGTAGGTGAGTGACAGCCAGGCAGAGACTCCAGGGTTAGGCAGGGCGGCAGCGGTCTCGTCATCCAGACCTTCGGGAACCGGGAAGCAGAACGCCCGGCGCACGACGGTTCGTTGCGCCATCGAACCGTAAGGGAATCGAGTTCCACCGAAGAATACCCGCTGTCCATCGCTGAGATGGCCAACTCCGTCGGAGCCGCATACGACGGGAAGTTCACGTGGGCTGGCATAGTGCGAACCGCTGGCCAGTTGCTTGTCGATCGGTTTCAGAGACGCGGCGTGTACCTGCACAATCACCTCGCCGTCGCCAGCGACTGGCTCGGGGAATTGCTCATATCGGGGCGGCTGCCCAAGCGCATGCAGAACCGCAGCATCCATCGTATTTCCTCCCGACCGGGTCGGCCTTCCGTGCATTCTACGATTACTCATTCTCTAAGTCCTGCGAGGTCAGTACTTCCCATTTTGGGAATCACACAAAAGTATTAGCAAACTTTCCTGTAACACTTTCACATGTCACTGCGTTTATCCGTGTGGCTCAGATGTAATGGAGCCGTTGGAGTTCCCCATAGGGCCTCCAACCTCACGGAGACGGACATGATCTCGGCAAGCGTAACCTTGACGCAACCTCTTAGCACTCATCGCCAATTCATCGCCACCAGCGGCACCGGACACCACTTCCTGATTGACGACGCCGCCGGCAACACCGGAGCAAAACCCATCGAACTCGTTGCCATCGCCCTGGCGGGCTGCACCGCCTTCGACGTCATCAACATCCTGCGCAAGAAGCGCCAGAAGGTCACTGGTTACGAAGTGACAGTGGAAGCCGACCAGACACCGAATCCGCCGCAAGTCTTTACCCAGGTGCGCATTCATCACATCGTGACTGGGGAGGACGTGTCGGCCCCGGCGCTGGAAGATGCCATCCGGTTGTCGGAGGAGAAGTACTGCTCGGTCGGCGCCATGGTCAAGCTGAGCGCCGAAATCCACACCACGTTCGAGATTGTGCCTGCGATGGAACCAGCCTTGGTCGGGGCATAGCGGATGTCGGCGCATTCCTGCACAAGAAGCTCATCGCTGCCAATACGCACGATGCTGCCGATGCGCTTGGCGGCAGTCGTGGCTGTGATGCTGGTGCTTGTCTCGTCGGTCGGCGGCCCAGCAATCCACGCCGCTCACGCTGGCCGAGGCGGTGCAGATGACGCTCGACAAGAACCCGATGCACAAGGCGGCTCTGGCCGACACGAAAGCGGCCCTGGCGTCGGTACGAGAGGCGCGGGCGCCGCTCTTGCCAAAGCTGATGTTTGCGGAAAATTGGACACGCGGCAACGATCCCGTATTCGTCTTCGGCACGAGGCTGCGGCAGCAGATTTTCACTGCGCAGGATTTTGCGCTGAATTCACTGAACCGGCCCACCCCAATCAGCAACTATGCCAGCCGCTTCTCCGGCCAGTGGAGCCTGTTTGACAGCATGCAGAGCTGGATAGGACTTGACCGCGCGAAGTTCATCAGCCGGGCGGCCGAACAGCAACTCAGCCGCACCGACCAGGAACTGGTGTTCCAAACTGTGCAAGCGTATTACGGCGTGCTGCTGGCGCAGAAGCAACGGCAGGTCGCAGAGGACTCGCTCAAGACCGCCGAGGCCATTGAGCAGCAGAGCCGTGCGCGGGTGGAGAGCGGCATGGCGGTTGATTCCGATCTACTCAGCGCGCAGGTGCTGACGTCGTCGCGCAAGCAGGAGATGATCGCGCGGCAGAACGAGCTGTTGCTGGCGCGTGCCCGTCTGGCGCTCGCCATGGGCATGACCGCGGACGCACTGTATGAGCCGAAAGAAGCGCTGGAGGAGCGCGCGTTTCCGCCGTCCGATGTGGACCAGTTGGAGAAGACGGCCATGGAAAAGCGGCCCGACCTGAAGCGCATGGAATCCGAGCGCAGCGCACAACTGAAGGGCGTCTCGATGGCGAAAGCGGCGTTCGGTCCGCGGCTGAACGCTTTCGGCAGTTGGGAAGAGGACAGCCACGCCGTAGGCTGGACGGGCGCCAACAATTGGGTCGCGGGCGCGGAGTTGCAGTTCGATCTGTTCAGCGGCGGCAGCAAGCGCGCCGCTCTGGCGCGCGAGAAAGCGCTGGCCGAAAGAGCAACGGCGGCGCAGGCCGGATTTCAAGATGCGATTCGATTGGAGGTCCGCAGCGCCTACTACGACTTTGACGCCGCGCGGCAGCAGGTCGCAGTCGCGCGCAGCGCCATCGCGCAGGCCAACGAGAGCCTGCGGATCAACCAGAATCGTTATGAAGGAGGCTTGAGCACCGTGACCGATATGCTGCGCGTGGAAGAGGCGGCGCATCGCGCCAAAGCCGATTACTGGCAGGCCGTGTACCGCATGGACACCAGCTTCGCCGGAGTCGAGCTGGCGACCGGCACTCTGACTCCCGCTTCGCCGGCGGTGACGCAATGAGAATCAGGATGGGAACATACTACGGCATCACGGCATCTGGTAGAGCGGGCCTTCAGGCCCGCGTTAATGCGATCACAAGGTCCTGGCTTCAGCCCCTGAGGTCGATGACCTCAGCGGCTGAAGCTCCCGATTTGAGCACGGCTGAACGCAGGCCTGAAGGCCTGCTCTACCCTCGTTTCATTCTGACCTTTGCAACTGCGTTGTCGTTCTTGCTCATTTCCGCTTGCTCCGGCGAGAAGCCCATGAAGCCGGCCACTCCCGAAATCGTTCACAATGTTGCTGTACTGCAGGTCCAGAAAACCACGGTTCCCGATTACGTTGAAGCCACGGGCACGGTTCGCGCGGCGCAATCGGCGCAACTGGCCAGCCAGGTGATGGGAACCATCACCCGTGTCAACGTACATGAAGGCGATCGCGTGCGGCGCGGCGAAGTACTGGTCACGATCGATGAAGCGCAGCAGCGCGCCGCCTACGCCAGCGCCAACGCCGGACTGCAAGCTTCGCAGGAAACCATCGCCGCCGCCGCCGCCGACTACGCGCTGGCCGAAGCGACCATGAAGCGCTACCAGATGCTGTACGACAAGAAGTCGGTCAGCCCGCAGGAGTTCGACGAGGTCAAGACCAAGCTGGCTGCAGCCAAAGCGCGACGCGATGCCGCTCACGCCGGACGGCTGCAAGCCGAAGCTGGAGTTTCGGAAGCCAACACGGTCATGGGCTTCACCAAAATTCGCGCGCCCTTCGACGGGCTGGTGACCGCCAAACTGGCGGACCCCGGCGCGATGGCAGCGCCCGGCGTTCCCCTGCTGATTGTCGAAGATCCCGGCCGCTTCCGCCTGGAAGCCACGGTGGATGAGAGCAAGATGGGCGCGGTCCGTTTGGGCGAAACCGTTCCGGTCGCGATTGACGCGCTCGGCGACCAGGGGATCACCGGCAAGGTGGTACAGATCGTGCCCGCGGCCGATCCGGCGAGCCGGACGTTCACGGTGAAGATCGAGCTGCCGGCGAATCCGCAGCTTCTCTCGGGCCTGTTCGGGCGAGCGCGCTTTCCGCACGGCCAGCGCGAGTCGGTGATGATTCCGCAAACCGCGGTGGTCAGCCGCGGTCAACTACAGGCGGTGTATATAGTCGGCAAGGATCAACTAGCCAGCTTGCGTTACGTCACCCTGGGCACGGCTTCCGGCCAGCAAGTCGAGGTGCTCTCCGGATTGCAAACCGGCGACCAGGTTATCGCGCAGCCCGGCGATCGCGACTTGAGCGGCAAGCAAGTCGAGGCAAAGTGATGGCCGAGATCAAGAGTCCGATGCGAGCCGCGGGTGCGTTGGCTTCGCACTTCATCAACTCGAAGCTGACGCCGCTGTTCGTCGCCGCCTCATTGTTGCTGGGCGCCTTCGCCATCTGGAAAACCCCACGCGAAGAAGAGCCGCAAATCATCGTGCCCATGCTCGATGTTTTCGTGCAGATGCCGGGCGCGTCGCCCGCCGAAGTCGAGCAGCGCGCCAGCATTCCCATGGAGCGGCTGCTGCGCGAAGTGCCGGGGGTGGAGTACGTGTACTCCATCTCACAGCCCGGCATGAGCCTGCTGGTGGTGCGCTTTTACGTGGGGACGAAGGAAGAAGACGCGATCGTCAAGACCTACAACAAGCTGTACTCCAACTTCGATCGCATTCCGCAAGGCGTTTCGCAGCCGCTGATCAAAGTCCGCTCCATCGACGATGTGCCGATCATGGCGCTGACGCTGTGGGGCAGAGATTACGACAGCTATCAACTGCGGCAGGTCGCGGGCGAGCTAGATGAGCAGCTCAAGCAACTTGACAACGTCTCCGAAACCAAAATCATCGGCGGACTCCCGCGCCAGGTGCGCGTTACCCTCGATACGGCGAAGCTGGCGGCGTACGGCATGACCCCGGGAGCGGTTGTGGCGCAGTTACGGCAAGCCAACGCCCGTGGCGATTCCGGCAGTTTTGCGCGCGACAACCAGGAGTTCGCTGTCGAGGCAGGACGCTTCCTTGGCACTGCGAAGGACTTGCAGCAGATCGTTGTTGGGGTGCATCAGGGGCGTCCCGTATATCTCCGTGATGTTGCTGCCTCCATTACCGACGGCCCGTCCGAGCCGCAGGATTACGTTCTCTACGCCAATGGTGCTGCCGCCAGGGACGCGGTTCGCGGGGACTATCCAGCCGTAACGATTACTCTGGCCAAGCGTAAGGGCACCAACGCCACCGAGATAACGCAGGCAGCAGAAAAGAAGATCGAATCGCTACGCGGGATATCTGCTGGCGCCGGACCTTAACGTCACCATCACCCGCAACTACGGCGAGACTGCCAAGGACAAGTCGGATGAGTTGTTAAAGCATCTGTTCATCGCCACGCTGTCAGTAACGCTGCTGATTGCGCTGGCACTGGGGTGGCGCGAGTCGGGCGTGGTGCTGATCGCAATTCCGGTGACGCTGGCGCTGACGCTGTTCATCTTCTACTTCTTCGGATACACCCTGAACCGGGTAACGCTGTTCGCACTGATCTTCTCCATCGGCATTCTGGTGGATGACGCCATCGTTGTGGTGGAAAACATCGTGCGCCACTTCCGAATGCCCGGAAGTCGAGGAAGGTCACTCTCGGCGGTTGCCGTTGAAGCCGTCGATGAAGTCGGCAATCCCACCATCCTGGCAACCTTTACTGTCATTGCCGCGATTCTGCCGATGGCGTTTGTCCGCGGGTTGATGGGGCCGTACATGCGGCCGATCCCCGTAGGCGCATCGGCGGCAATGCTGTTCTCGTTGATTGTGGCGTTCATTGTCTCGCCCTGGTCGGCGCTGCGCCTGCTGCGTCACTACGCGGAGCGCGCCACCGATGACCACGAAGCTGAAGGCTGGACGACGCGGCTCTATCGCCGAATCATGAACCCGCTGATTGACCATGCCAATCGGCGCTGGATGTTTCTCGGCAGCATGGTTGTACTGCTGCTGTTGGCGTGCACGCTGGTGGCCTTCAAACTTGTCAAGGTCAAGATGCTGCCCTTCGACAACAAGAGCGAGTTCCAGATCATCGTGGACATGCCCAATGGCACCACGTTAGAGCAAACCACCCGCGTATCGCAGGAGTTAGGACAGTATCTCGGCAAGCAGCGAGAAGTGGAGAACTATCAGATCTACGCCGGCACGTCCGGCCCCTACAACTTCAACGGACTGGTGCGGCATTACTTCCTGCGGCGCGGCGCGAACCAAGCCGACATCCAGGTGAACCTGCAGAACCGGCACGAGCGCAGCACGCAAAGCCACGAGATCGCCAAGCGGCTGCGGCCTGGACTGGTGGAGATTGGCGACAAGTATGGCGCGCGCCTGAAGGTTGCCGAGGTCCCGCCTGGACCGCCGGTACTGGAGACGCTGGTCGCCGAAGTCTATGGGCCGGATTATCAGCAGCAAATTGAGTTGGCAAAACAGGTCAAGCATATCTTTCAAACCACGCCGGGCGTGGTGGACGTGGACTGGTACGTGGAAGATCCGCAGGTGAAGTACGACGTGAAGGTGGATCTTGACAAGGCCGCGCTGAACGGCGTCTCTGCGGCCGCAGTCGCGGACACGGTACAGATCGGCCTCGACGGCGCAACTGCGGGTTTGCTGCACGATGCCAAATCGCGCGAAGACGTTCCCATTCGCGTGCAGCTCGACCGCCCGGAGCGCTCGGCCATCGAATCGCTGACCGCGATGCGGATGCCGACCGCCGGCGGCGGCCAGGTTGCGATCGCCGAAGTCACCAACGTCGAAAAGAAGACCATCGATATCAGCCGCTACGGCAAGAACTTACGGCCAGTTGTTTATGTATTAGGTGATGTCGCCGGCCAGGAAGAGAGCCCGGTGTACGCCATCCAGAAGATGGGCAAGGCGCTCGACCAACTGAAGACGCCGCAGGGCTACCAGATCAAGCAGTACAACGCGGTCATGCCCACCGAGACAGACCGGCTGGCGGTAAAGTGGGACGGCGAGTGGCACATCACCATCGAGGTCTTCCGCGACCTCGGGCTGGCCTTCGGCGCGGTGCTGGTGCTGATTTACGTGCTGGTGGTGGGCTGGTTCCGGTCGTTCCTCACGCCGCTGGTGATCATGGCGCCGATTCCGCTGACGCTGGTGGGCATTTTGCCCGCACATGCCCTGATGGGCGCCTTCTTCACCGCGACTTCCATGATTGGTTTCATCGCGGGCGCGGGAATCATTGTGCGAAACTCGATCATCCTGGTGGACTTCATCGAGCTGCGCCGCACCCAGGGGATGAGCCTGGAGCAGGCGGTGGTGGATGCGGGCGCGGTGCGCTTCCGTCCCATGCTGCTGACGGCCGCGGCGGTGGTGGTGGGCGCCAGCGTGATTCTGTTCGATCCCATTTTCCAGGGACTGGCAATTTCCCTCATGGCTGGGGAGGTGGCCTCGACGGTGTTATCGCGCATGGCCGTCCCCGTCCTGTACTACATGGTGGAAAAACGCAAATCATCGGCGCCACCTGCGCTACAATCTGCGCTAGAGGCTACGGAGGTACGAGTATGAATATCGAACGTTCGGTGCGGCTGATCGCCGGCGTCTTTGTCCTGATCTCTCTCGCACTCGGCTATTGGATCTCGCCCTACTGGTATCTGTTCACCGCCTTTGTCGGCCTGAACCTCTTCCAGTCAGGCTTTACCGACTGGTGCCCGATGATGGCCTTCCTGCGCAAGCTGGGAGTGAAACCGGCAGGCGGTGTGTGATGCCTGCCTGGGTTCCGATCATCCTGTTTCTCGTGGTTTACTTTGTGCTTACGCAGTGGCTTCTGCCGAAGCTCGGGATTCCGACTTGAAGGAGCGCAGGTGACACCGGGTCCCGGTGCGACACTGCGAAAAAATCGCCGACCGGAGAGAAGTAACGCCAGCGACAACTAGTGCCGCCGCTACGCGGCTCAGTCGTGCGCATTGTTGGGCTTTTGTCCTACCAGCGAAGCATTTCCGCGTTCCGACATAGTCACTGAAGCCCCGCTGTACCCGATTCGCATACACAAACTCTGGAACGACGTGCCTTCTTGGAGTTGCAGCCGCCAGCGAGTGTGCGACACCCGCTGGCGGCCTTCACCTCTTTAACCGCCGCCCGGTCCATTGTGGCAGTCGTAGCAACCGACTACATCACCGGAGTTGTAGTTTTTGTTGCCGCCGTCGTCGGTTTTGAACGAGCGCGCCATAGACGTCTTGGACAGGAAGCTGCCCCGGTAGTCGCTTCCGTGGCAGTACGTGCACTGTGCAGAGCCACCATGATCAACGTAATCGTGATGGCTGTTGACCCAGGATTGGCCCACTGTGTGAACTCCGTGGGGGCCGTTGTTCAGGTCCACCGGCAGCTGGGTGTGACAGACGGTGCACTCAGCAATTTTGCCGGTATGACCCTGAAGGTTCTGGCTGTAAAGGTTGTCGTTGATCTCCAGAGTCGGGAACTCGGCATGTGGCGAGCCATGGCACCCTGAGCAGTAGAGTTGTCCGTGCCCTGAGCTGTAACGATAAAGTTGCGCGCCGTTGACCGGCTTGTTCTTGTTGGTGGCAAAGGTCGGATCGGTGGAGACGCGCCAGTGTCCGGGCGAATCGAACGTGGTGGCATAGCGCAGACTGTTGGTGTGGCACATCTGGCAGGCCGGCAGATCGATCCAGCTGCGCCGGGTGGGCTGGCCCACCAGGGTGAGATTTCCGTGGCACTCCTGGCACGTGGTCTTGTTCATGGCGCCGCGCTGGCACTTCGTCTGCACTCCAGGATGGCATAGATAACAAGACTTCTGCGGGTCGGTTTCGTTGTCCAGCGTAATGCCGTTGTCCAGGTTGAGTTGCGGGCCGTGCAGCGTGTGCATGGCCGACGTCAAAGAACGTATGGTGGGAAAACCGCGCGTCCCCAGAGCATTGGTGGAGTGACAGATGGCACACAAGACCGTCGTGCCGGATTTTGCTGTCCCATAGAGTGTGGGCTGGTACGAATAGCCGATTCCCTTCAAGTACGCCAGATAGCGGAGGATCTTGAACCGATCGTCGTGCTTCTTCAGGATATTCAGCTTGGCGTCCTTGGCTGGGTCAGGGTCGTTCTCCCATCCGGACCTGGGTTTGGCGTAGGGGTCACTGTTGGAGGCGTGGCACTTGGAGCAGGTGATTTCATCGCTGACCGAGAGCACGATGCCGGCGGTGGCCAGCACATTACCCTGCGCATCGCGGGCGACAATCTTAGCCATGCCGTAGGGGTTGCGATTCCCATAGTCGTCGTAGGGCACGGTGGGAATGCCATCCGCCGTCCAATACTGGTTCTTGCTGTCGTAGGCCAGCGGGTGCGGGGTCAAGTTCTGTACCGAGTTGCCAGTGATACCGATGTCGGGCGGAGGGCTGACAAGAAACAGCGTCCGCACGTAGCTCCAGAAATTGGTTTTGGTGGAGCTGATGGTATTGATGGAGCCACTGGGATCCGTGGTGGCTTCGTAGGTGATGGTGACACCGCTGGTTATTTGCTGCGGCGGCTCTCCCATCTTGACCAACTGGGCGCGCACAATGTTGTAGGGCGGCAGTATGGCAAACACTGAGTAGTCCTTGCCATCGATGCAGTGCATGCCGAGTTCGCTCCAGGCCAGCAGCTGGTATTGGCCAACTCCAGGCGGCGGAGCATTCGGCACCTGACTATGTTGAGACTTGAGAGGGGGGTATACCTGGTTGCTGTCCGCAGCGAAGGCGACACCTGCGGCGAGCGTAAGAGTGAGAATCAAGGCAACGGCAGCCAATCGTAATCGCATGCAATCCTCCTCACGCAAACGGCGTGATTGCTCAAACAGCGGCGAACGGCGTTGCAACAAGAATTGCTATGTCACAGAACGAAGCAGGTAGACGACGGGTGGCACCAGGACGACAGGACAGCAGAACTGCAAAATCAAAATGTGAAGGAAACTTTATCGGAACACTGACAAGAGCGATGTGATGGGCGTCACCCATCCATGTGAGGTGAAGATCGGTCCCGCTCGCGTCTAATCGTCAGGTGCTAGTATCCGGCTGATGCTGATTACCGATGGACAGGTGTTCCGACTGGGCAGCGCGCTGGCGATCGGCCTTCTGATCGGAGCGGAGCGCGAGCGGAGGAAAGCGGAAGGTCCGGCGCGTTCGCCCGCGGGCATTCGTACATTTGCGGTGGCGGCGTTGCTGGGCGGTGTCAGCTTCCTGCTGGGCGGCGAGCTCCTGCTGGCGGTGACGATACTGGCCCTTGCCGCTTATTGCTGCGTCGCGTACCTGTGGACCCACGAGAAGGACCCGGGGCTCACTTCCGAGACCGCCCTCCTGCTTACCGCCCTGCTGGGAGCGCTGGCGCAGCAGAGAGACGGCGCTGGCCTCGGGCATCGCTGTGGTGGTGACCATCCTGCTGGCGGCGCGCGCACCGTCTCCACCACTTCGTTCGCGCCGCCCTCAGCGAGCAGGAAGTGAGCGATGCGCTCATCTTCGCCGCTGCTGTCCTGGTAGTGCTGCCGCTTACCCCAGACCGGTATCTGGGACCGTTCGACGCGATCAATCCCCGCACCATCTGGAAAATCGTAGTGCTGATGATTTCGATCAGCGCCGCTGGATATGTCACCGTGCGGCTGGTTGGTGCTCGTTTGGGACTGCCACTGGCTGGCTTTGCGTCGGGCTTTGTTTCCAGCACAGCCACCATCGCGGCGATGGGCGAGCGAGCCGCTCACGAACCCGCGCTGGCGCGACCGGCGGTGGCGGGAGCGGTGGTCTCGAACGTTGCCACGGTCGTCGAGATGGCGATTGTATTGGCCGCGGTGAGCCAATCGACTCTAAGGTTGCTGCGTGTTCCACTCATCGCGGCCGGAGTAGCTGCGATTGCCTACGGTGCGATTCTGACCATCATCAGCGTACGGCGCGAGACACCGGAAAAGGCACATCCCGGGCGGGCCTTCAGCCTCAAGACCGCCCTGGGTCTGGCAGGCACAATCGCCGTGGTGTTGTACCTTTCGGCGGCGCTCAATGCCTGGTTTGGAGAAAGGGGCCTGCTGGCGGCAGCGGCCATCGCCGGTTTCGCCGATACCCACTCAGCCGCCGTATCGGTTGCGTCGCTGGTAGCTGCAAATAAGGTCGCCGTGCGGGACGGGTCGATCCCGATCTTAGCCGCACTCACCACCAATACCGTGAGCAAGGTTGTGGTTGCCAGTTGGGCTGGCGGACGCAGCTTTGCGATGCAGGTGATTCCGGGACTAGTGCTGCTGATCGTGGCCGCATGGATAGGACTGGCGTTTGTAGGGGTACACTGAACGCCTTCCAAGGTTCGGCAGCTGTAGTCCCAGCACGACAGTGCTTCGTGTAGGAGAGTTGGTATGCAAACATACGTTAGATATTCTCGATTCGTGCTTGTGTTGGGTGTGACCGCTATGATGTTCGTGCCCGCGCTTGGTGCCACAGCCATTGAGGTCGGCGACGGCACCTCGCCACAGAAGTCTCAACCTCAGGCAAATGTTTCTGACCTGGCGCCGGGCAGCGCGCAGCTCATGAGTCCTGAGGAGCTGTTCAACATCATTCAGTCAGCGAAGGGCGAGAAGCCGCTTATCCTGAACGTAGGCCCGCATCTTCTTTATATGCAGGCGCACATTCCTGGGGCGGAATACATCGGGGCGGGCTCCGATAAGCAGGGGATCGAAACCCTACGCCGGCGGGTGAAGGCGCTGCCGCACAATACCTTCATCGTTCTGTATTGTGGATGCTGCCCCTGGAGCCATTGTCCCAACGTGCGTCCCGCGTACGACGAGTTGCACAAAGCGGGCTTCACCAACGTGAAAGTGCTTTACATCGCCGACAACTTTGGGACCGACTGGGTAGACAAGGGATATCCCACCATCAAAGGCCAATAGACTTCATGAAAAAAAGCGTCGTGCTTGTAGTCGTGATCGTGCTCGTCTTTGCCATCTACAGAGTAGGTTGGCGCAGCCGCGGCTCCGCCAAGACCGGCGGCGCTTCGGCGACGACCCATTCGGCCGCGCCCGGCTTCTCACTGGAAGACCTGAATGGCAAGCCGCTGGAGCTGGCGAGCTATCGCGGCAAGGTTGTGCTGCTGGATTTCTGGGCGACCTGGTGTACGCCCTGCCGGGGTGAAATCCCGCACTTTGTGGAACTGCAGAACAAGTATGGCGATCAAGGATTGCAGGTGATCGGCATTTCCATGGACGACGGACCGAAGCCGGTGCGTGAGTTTTATCAGCAATTCAAAATGAATTATCCGGTGGCGGTGGGGACTGAAAAGGTGGCGGAGGCGTACGGCGGCGTGTTCGGATTGCCGGTGACGTTCCTGATCGGGCGCGATGGACGGGTTGCGGCCAAGTATGTGGGCGAGGTGGAAATGTCCAAGCTGCAGGAGGCGGTTGAGTCTCAGTTGCAGGCGAAGTGAGGTCAACACGCGGCGGAGTGAAACAAATCATGAGTAATGACTCTAAGACAGCTTTCGATGCGATGAGCCGCGAGGACCTGCTGCGCGCCCTCGATATGTTTGCCAAGAACTGGCTGGCGCACGACGGATGCTGGTTTCTGGCGGCCGAAGAACGCCTGGGGATGGAAGCCGCCATCGAACTGGACACGCGCTCGTGGGAGCAATTTGCCGCCGTCGAAGCGCGCCGCATCATGAGCACGTTTCATATTCCGCAGCAGGGCGGTCTCAAGGCCCTGGAAACCGCGCTGGGCTTGCGCATGTACAGCGTCATCAACGCGCAGCGGGTGGAATGGCCGGACGAAGGACGTCTGCGCTTCTTCATGGACGTCTGCCGGGTGCAGGAAACGCGGCGGCGCAAAGGGCTGCCGGACTTCCCTTGCAAGAGCGTGGGCACCGTCGAGTTCGAGACGTTCGCCCGAACCATCGATTCGCGCATCCGCACAACCTGCCTGCACTGTCCTCCGGAAGCGACGGACGGCCAATACTGCGGCTGGGAATTCAGCCTGCAGGAGTAACGCTGCAAACCAGATCAGCTGCTACCGGTCCCAGAACCGGCGGAACGGGTGTAAACTGGCAGCCGCTTCCAATCAAAGAAGATTCCCGTCAAACTCAGGGTGAGAACAAATCAAGGAGAAATGATGAGCACTGCTGCCGCAACCGAAACCACCGCTCCCAATCTACGCATTAATGACACCGCGCCCGACTTCACAGCCGAAACCACGCAGGGGACGATCCACTTTCACGACTGGATCGGCGACGGCTGGGCGATCCTGTTTTCCCATCCCAAGGACTTCACGCCGGTGTGCACCACCGAACTCGGCTATATGGCCGGACTGCAGCCGGAGTTCGCCAAGCGCAACTGCAAGATCATCGGCCTGAGCGTGGACCCCGTGAGCAACCACAGCAAGTGGGCCGCCGACATCGAGGAGACGCAGGGCCACAAGGTGAACTACCCCATGATCGGCGACCCGGAACTGAAGATCGCCAAGCTCTACGACATGCTGCCGGCCGACAGCGGGCACTACCTCCGAGGGCCGCACCGCCGCCAGACAACGCCACCGTGCGCACCGTGTTCGTCGTCGGTCCGGACAAGAAGATCAAGCTGCATGCTCAGCTACCCGATGAGCACCGGCCGCAATTTCGACGAAGTGCTGCGCGTGCTGGACTCGATCCAGCTCACCGCCAAGCACAAGGTCGCCACGCCGGTGAACTGGAAGCAGGGCGACGACGTCATCATCCTGACGTCGGTCTCGAAGGAAGAGGCGCAGCAGAAGTATCCCGACGGATGGAAAGAACCCAAGCCGTACCTGCGGATCGTCCGTCAACCGAAATAGCGGAGGATTAGTTCGAGAATCGCTCTCCACGGCCCCGATAGCACCGGGGCCAGCGTTCTCCAGGTTCACCTGTGCAGCGGTCACGGGAGCCTGTGCTACCCGTCACTGCCCGATGTGTCCATATCCTTCATACTGATTCGTCCGCCCAAATGCACCAGGGTGGCAGCCTCTACTGTCAAAACGACTACGGCGTCGAAGCCGAAAGGAAAACTATGGACACCAAGCACCTGGGTATTAACAGCAAACTCATTCATGCAGGTTTCAAGGCGGACGCCACCGGTGCAGTCAACGTTCCCATCTATCAGACCTCCACCTTCGCCTTCCGGAATGCCGCGCACGGTGCGGCGCTATTCGCCGGCGAGGAGGATGGATTCATCTACACCCGCATTGGCAATCCTACGATTCACGCCCTGGAAGACGCGGTCGCCGAGTTGGAAAACGGCTGCGGCGGCGTCGCCACCAGTTCCGGCATGGGCGCCGTGTGCACCACCTATCTGGCCCTGCTGGAAAGCGGCGCGCACATGGTGAGTACGGCATCGGTGTACGGTCCCAGCCGCGGGCTGATGGAGAAAGACTTCTCGCGCTTCGGCGTCCAGTCAACTTATGTGGACACATCCGATGTGACCCAGGTCGAGAAGGCCATCCGGCCCAACACCAGGGTCGTTTACGTGGAGACGCCTTCCAATCCCACCATGCAGGTCACCGACATCGCACAGGTTGCAGCGATTGCCCACGCACATGGCTGCCTGGTGGTGGTGGACAACACCTTCGCCAGCCCGTATCTCCAGCGGCCATTGGAGCTGGGCGCAGACGTTGTGCTTCATTCCGTGACCAAGTTCATCGCTGGCCATTCTGACGTTGTAGGCGGAATTATCGTGGCGAAGGACAAGAACATTTACAAGCGCTTGCGCAAGGCGATGATCAATTCGGGATGCAACATGGATCCGCACCAGGCGTTTCTGGTCCTGCGCGGTCTCAAGACGCTGGGAGTCCGGGTTGAGCGGGCGCAGCAAAGTGCGATGGAGATCGCCCGCTGGCTGGAAAGGCAGCCGGAGGTAAAAGCGGTCCGCTACATCGGACTCGATTCCCATCCGCAACATGAGTTGGCCAGGCGGCAAATGAAAGGCTTCGGCTCGATGATCAGCTTCGAGCTCGAAGGCGGCATGGAAGCCGGGCGGCTGCTCATGGACGGCGTCCAGGTCGCCGCGCTTGCGGTTTCGCTCGGGGGTGTGGAGTCCCTCATCGAGCATCCCGCCTCGATGACCCACGCCAGCATTTCGCCGGAAGACCGGCGCCTGGCCGGCTACAGTGACGGTCTGGTCCGGTACTCCGTCGGCATCGAGGATGTGGAGGACCTGATCGCCGATCTGCGCCAAGGCCTCGATGCGGTTGCAGCGCAGTCAACCAAGAGAATGCGGGAGAGCGCCCTCGTCGAAGAACCCGCTCTGGTTTAATGGCGCGCCGGGCGCGACGCAATCGCTGCCTTGAAACTTGACCGAGCGGCCGCGGCGCCTTTGTGCAGTGTGAGAACCGGTGCCGCCCCTACGGGGCTCAGGGCTCAGATTAGTTTCCACCTTACCCAGCATTCCGCCTGCGGCTCCATGCTGGGCTAAACTGAGTCGCCCCTGCGGGGCTGGTTTGTTGCCACTTCATTCCACCGGCGCAAACAGAACATAGTACAGACACAGATTCATCTTTAATGGCCGATGCCGCGCGGTCCGCGGCTAAAGCCGTTCGCGGGGAGCCGCCTACGTCGCCGGGCTGAAGCCCGGCGCTTCCACCCCGCAAAGGGACATTCTCTTTCAGGTATCACTAACCGCACCCCACCTCTTGTTCCGCATGATCAGCCTCAGTGACCCATTCTCTGCGTTTGCCAAACGTCCAGGTCCTCTTTAAGCCGTCAGCCGCTCCCGGCTCAAGTTGCCCAACAGTTCCGCCGATGGTTGTTCCTTGAGGGCAACTCAGCGCGCGGCGCAAGCCGCATGTCTGCAAGGAATACAGAAAAATCGGGCAAGGTCGGGATGAAAGTGCAAGTGGAGGAAGAGCAATGAAGGTAGTGACGGCACTCAGTCTGCTCCTTCTGGCGTCTGTGGCCGGGCTTTCCCAAGTGCAGCAAGGATTCGATTTCCGCAACACCCAAAACGCAGTTACCGATCCGCCGGGATCGACCTATGTACTCGCCAACACGGCTTATCCGGTCACGGTCAGCGGAATGACCTTTGGCTGGGCGAATACCTACTTCGTGCAAGGCCGGGACCGGAATGGCAACAATAACAATCTGGATCCGCGGCTGGCGGGGGTGAACCTCATCACCAACGGCTCGCCGGCGACCTTCTATGTGGACCTGCCCTCGCCCGGCACCTACAGCCTGTCGCTGGCCATGGGGGATGCCGGCTATGAGGAGTGTTGGAGCCAGTGCCAGATTCAGTTTCTGGACGGCAACACGGTGCTGGCCACGGTGTCCGGAGGCGACACCAAGCTCGGCTACTTCTACGATGCGGCCGGCAACAATTGGTCAGCCACGGACTGGCCAGTGAGAAACGTCAGCCAACAGGTGACGTTGACGGGCACGCGATTGACCGTGGTGGTGGGAACCATCAAGCCTACCGGAGACTTCACGCCGATTGCTTTCCTGGGAATCTCGGGCGGAACCGGAACCGGATTCCAGTTTCTGCCATCGTTGGTGGTGGCGCCGGGACAACAGGGTTCCATGGTGCTGACCTTCACCCCGCACAGCGGCTTCAACAGCCCTATCGCCTTGTCGGTGGGCACGGTGCCGGCGGGAGTGACGGTCACGCTTGACCCGGTCACCATACCGGCTCCCGGATCGGGATCGTCAACCATGACGGTAACTCTGGCGCAGAACGCGGCCCTGGGAACCTTTCCCATCGCCGTGACCGGCATCGGCGGTGGCATGAATGGAGCGATCACCGTAGCCCTGACCGTGAAGCGGTAAGTCAGTCGCGAGAGTCAGGTCCGAAGTCGCCAGCTACCAAACACAAGAGCCATTTCTAGACCCCGGCTCCGAGCGCTGACCGCTCTCTTCCTCTTCCGCTCAAGTCACGCCTGCGCTTCCACGCGGAAGTCTTCCGCGTCCGAGCTTACGGGGCAGTCCCATCCGCCCGGCGGCGTTACGTTTGGCCCCACTTCTTTAGGACCCCAGGTATTCACATCGTAGGGGTAGACAGGCGTCCCAGCCTTGAGCACGGGGTCAACAATTCGCCACGCTTCTTCCACGTAGTCTTGTCGTGCGAAGAGGGTGGCGTCTCCCGCCATGGCGTCACCCAGCAGCCTCTCGTAAGCGTCCATTTCATCTGGACGAGGATGGCGGCTGGCAATCATCTCGATAGTTTCGTCCTTGGCGTTCTCGCCCTCGCCCATGACGTTGACCCCCAAGGCGATGGTGATCTCGGGACTGATGCGAAATCGCAGATAATTTTCCGCCAGCTCGCTTTGACGAATCGCCGAAGGCGGCTTGCGCAAACGCCCCATGACCTCGGTGCAGGTTACCGGCAGGTTCTTGCCGGCCCGAATGTAGAAGGGCACACCCTTCCATCGCCAGGAATCGATTTCCAGGCGCAGCGCCGCAAAGGTTTCGACCTTCGAGTTGGGCGCCACTCCTTTCTCGCCGAGATAACCCTTGAACTGGCCGCGGACGAGATTGCCGGCCTCGAGCGGCGGAATCGCCTTCAGCACTTTCGCCTTCTCGTCGCGCACCGACTCGCTGTCCGTGCGCACGGGCGGCTCCATCGCCAGATTGCAGAGCACCTGAAACAGGTGGTTCTGAATGACGTCGCGGATTGCGCCCGTCGCATCGTAGAAGGAGCCCCGGTCCTGCACGCCAAAGTTTTCCGCCATGGTGATTTGCACGCTGTCAACGTAATTGCGGTTCCAGAAGGGCTCCACAAAAGCGTTGGCGAAGCGGAAGGCCACCAGGTTTTCGACCGGCTGCTTGCCCAGATAATGATCAATGCGAAAGATGGCGGACTCGGGAAACGCGGAGAGCAGAATCCGGTTGAGCTCCTGGGCCGAAGCCAGGTCGTGCCCGAACGGCTTTTCGATGACCACGCGCGCATTCTTGGCGCAGCCGGACTTGACCAGTTGCTCGACCACCTCCTCGAAGAGCAGCGGCGGTATCGCGAGATAGTGGGTGGGACGCTCGGCATTGCCCAGTTGCTTGCGCACCTCCTGGAACGTGGCCAGCGAGGCATAGTCGCCATCCACGTAGCGCAGCAGACCACGCAGCTTCGGCCATGCCACAGGATCCAGTCCGCCGTGTTGCTGGAGGCTGTCCTGGGCGCGCGCGATCAATTGGTCGAGGTTCCAACCCGCCTTGGCCACTCCGATGACCGGAACGTTGAGATGCCCGCGCTTAACCATCGCCTGTAGCGCGGGAAAGATCATTTTGTAAGCCAGGTCTCCGGTGGCCCCGAAGAAAACCAATGCGTCGGATTGCACGTTGCTCATCTAGCTCTCCTCATGTGCGTGGCATTTCATCGTACTGGCAGCGCTCGGGGTCGCGCAACGGAGGCGGTCTCGCCCTCGATGTCGCCGTTGCATGGGTGCGGGCCTTCAGATCCGCGTTGGACATTCACGGAAATAATAGTGCGCTGGAATCTTTCACCGGGTGTATAGTCCGGGCTGTTGGGCGAGCAAAGTGTAGTCTCCGCGATGGAAACCACTTCAACTGACAGGGCAGGAGGGGCGAAATGGCTGGTCGTGGACGAATCGTATCTGTGCTGCTCGTGACGTGCTTGCTATTGGGCATCCCAGCATGGGCCGGAGTCGTACCCGTCGGAGCCCTGCAATTTTATGGCAATAATCCCGCCGGGCAGGGACTGTTAAGCTTTAATCCTGGCCTTGGAAACCAGCTTATCATCGGCGCCGGAAACGGGCTCGGTGGCCTGATCACTGATTTGTTCGACGGCTCCCTCCTGCTTTGCGGTGGCGACTGCGCGGTTGCCAGCGGCTACCTTACGCTGGTCAGCGGTGGCGAAACCGGCGGGATTGTCGGCGGCGGCACGGCCGTCTATACCTACGGTGCGGGAGGGATCGTACGCATCTACGGGGGCATTCCCGCGCTGAATATCGCCAGTGGCAGCCTGCTCCTCAGTGCGGATTTCCTCGCGGGCGAGACTTTTACGGTGAATGGAACAACAGGAACATTCGCTGGTAACCTCGATGTGTCCAGCATTCTCCTGAACCCGGGCATCGGATCGTACGCGTTCGTCAGCGGCTCCACGATGGAAACCAGCATGAATATCAATCCGGGATGTCTCACGGGCGGCCAATGCTTCGGATTGGTCGATCCGGTTCTCCAAGTACAAACCCCGGTCCCGGAACCGGGAACTCTTTCCCTGCTCGGTGCGGGCTTGGTCACGTTCGGAGCGCGATTGCGCAAAGGAAGAATTTTGCGCTCAGGCAAGTGAATTTACCGGGTTCATCCAAAAACCCCAGCCTCGGTACCGAGCTGGGGTTCTTTTTTGGCCTCAATACATCGTCTGGCGAACCAGGACTACGGTCCGACCTGGACACAGCCGCTGACGTGGTTGTCGTACTCCAACTGCAGATCGTAGAAATGCCCGTTCCACATCTGATTGGCCAGGCCGCCATCCCAGGATTGGGAGCCGAACGTCCAGGCACAGAGATCGCCGATCTCCTCACCGTTTGCCGAATCCCACCAGGCATTGAGCTCCGGATCGGTGATGGCTTCGGTAATTTCGTGGCTGGCTATGTTCACCGCTCCGTCGGACGGCTTATCGCCGCTGGGTGCTTGCTGCGTACCGGTGGCGAAACAATAGTTGGGGTCCGCGTAGGGCTCGTTTCCGTAAACAACCGGAGACCCGGCGCTCCCAAAGTAGCCGTGGTAGGCGCAGTACGCTGTATAGGCGCAATACGCTCCCATGCAGGAGCCTTCTCCGCTGGAAGTGAAGACCAGGTACATCTTGCCCAGGCCGCTGGTCCATCCTTCCAGGGTCATGACCCTCTGGATCTCAGCTCGGAGCTGCGCGTCGGTGATGCAGTTGCCGGGCGTGACCGGGTCCGAACATCCGCTGGCAGGATAGGGGTTCGTATCGGTGTAAAAGCCGGCGAAACCGCCGCGGTTGTTGACATACGTGTTAACGCCGCCTGTGGTGGAATAGTACTGGGTGTTGTTGTTAGCGATACCGTGACCCCGGTAATCCGCCATGAACGTCTTGACCAGACCCCGATAGTTCCCCGGTAAGCTGGTGGGATTGCCGTTCTGTAGCGTTGGAGGTACCCAGAAGATCACGTACGTGTTGAGCCCCGGATTCATGATCGGACCGCCGTGGTAGGTGAGCGCACCGGCGGGCGCGGGCAAAGAGTACTTCATGGCAGGCGTGGGGAAAATATGCACCGTGTTGCCTTCCTCATCGCTGACCCTGTAAGGCGAGCTTTCCTGGGCAAACAAGCTGGCTTGCAACAGCAAACACAACAGTGCTCCGGCAACAGTTAACTTCAAGAATCGTTTCACAGTCAGTTTCTCCTTTTGCAAATGGGTTAGGGTTGCGAGTGGCACCGCCGAAAACAATCGAGTTCCTCTCGCGATCACGCGACACACTATTGTCGGCATCAGCTGGCGTTGCTGTCGAGCCCGCCGGTAGTGTCCCCGCTAAGGCGATTCCAGTGCCGTCAGCCCCAAGAAAACGGTCTTGCGGCACTGAGATTAATTTTTGGTTACGGCTTTTGGAAGTCCCCACAATTCAGGCGCTGTCAAGTCTCGGTGCTGGCCTGGAGTTCCCGCTATGCTCCCAAATTTTCGATACTATACACCCATTTTGGAAATCCCAGCCGATTATTTTTAGGGTTGGGATGGGAGCGGTTTGCCTGGTTACGAAGCGCTGTTTCCTGTGTTCAGACCTGCATCGAATGACCCTGGACCTAACTCATGCGGCTTCCGCCGTTTTAGCTTCATCCCTTTGCTGGTGCTGGCTGGCTGTTTTCTGGCCACGCCGAGAGCGCCATTCGCCCAGAGCTCGGCGGCAACACAATCTGCACAGCGAAAAACCAGCACCCCCTATACCGGTGACCTCTCCATCTTCGAGACGCCGGGCCGAGATGAGCGGCTACACATCAATCAGGTGATGGATGTGCTGGCTATCGCTCCAGGCAAAACCGTTGCCGACATCGGTGCCGGCTCCGGGTGGTTTACCGTCAGGGCCGCGAAACGCGTCACCGATACAGGAACCGTGTACGCCGTGGACATCAATCCCGAAGCGGTGCAGTACATTGACGAGCGAGTCAAGAAGGAAGGGTTGCATAACGTCAAGACAATCCTGAGCAAGCCCGAGGATCCAGAGCTCCCAGTTAACAGCGTCGATTCTGTGCTCCTGCTCAAAACCTACCACGAGATCGCCAACCCCGTAGCGCTGCTGCGCAACCTGCGCCCTTCCCTGCGGCCTGGGGCTCGCGTGGGGATCATCGACCGCAACGGAAATGGCGAGGACCATGGTGTGCAGAAGAACGTCGTGATTCGTGAGGCAGGAGAGGCGGGCTATCGCCTGTTGGAAGAGCACGACGATCTCGTCAAAGACGACAAGGTCGATTACTTCCTGGTGTTCGTCGCCAGGTAGCGGTTGTTTGTCGGCGAACGTCCCTCACTGATTCGACTTCAGCATCTGCTCGGCGTGCTTCAGCGAGGTATCGGTCAGCTTGGCGCCGCTGATCATGCGGGCGATCTCGCGGGTGCGCTCCTCGGGGCTGAGCGGCGCGACCGACGTCTTCGTCCTGCCTCCCGACTCCCGCTTTTCGATCAGATAATGGTGGTCGGCGAAAGAAGCAATTTGCGGCAAGTGGGTGACGCAGAGCACCTGCTTGGTCCGCGAAAGCTGTTTCAGCTTCTTTCCGACGGCTTCGGCCGCGCGCCCGCCGATGCCGCTGTCAATTTCGTCGAAGACCAGCGTCCTCTGCCCACCCACCCTCTCGCCAAAAGCAGGCGAGGAGGGTGGGGCACCCCTGCTGCCGCCCGCGCCGTTGTGTTTGCTACGGCTTCCCTGTCCGGCTTCGACTGTGGTCTTCAGCGCCAGCATCACGCGCGAGAGTTCGCCGCCGGAGGCAATCTCTTCGACCGGCCCAAGCGGCTCACCGGGATTCGCCGAGATCAGGTACTGCACCTGGTCAAAGCCCGCGGGCCTCCAGTTCCCTTCCTCGTCCGAGCCGCTCACCTCGACCTTGAAGCGCGCCTTCATTGCAAGTTCGTTGACTTCACTCTCCACCAACTTCTCCAGCTTACGGGCCGCCTGGTAGCGCTGGCGCGAGAGATTGCGCGCGGCGTCAAGATACTTTGCTGCAGCATTCGCCAGTTCCGTCTTCAGCCCGCGCAGAACTTCGTCCTTGTTTTCCATCTCGTTGAGCTTGGTTTCTAGTTCGTCGCCCAGCGCGATGACGTCGTCAAAATTCGGCCCGTACTTGCGTTTCAGCCGGTCGAGAGTTGCCAGGCGGTCCTCGACTTCCGCCAGCCGCTCCGGCGAGGCTTCGATCCCGGCGGCATAGTCGCGCAGGTTTTGCCCGATGTCTTCGATAGTGATGCGCGAAGATTCCAGCTCCGCCAGCTTGTCGCGAAACTGCCCGTCGAAGCGCGACAATTCCTCGAGCTGCCGGGCCGCTGTCCGAATAGACGCGGCGGCGGATGTGTTGCTCTCATACAACGCGTCGTAGGCAGCCATCGCAGCGCCGAAAACCCGTTCCGAATTGGCGAGGACGCGCTTTTCGGCCTCGAGCTTGGTGTCCTCGCCGGGCTGCAGGCGCGCGTCGGCGATCTCCTTGCGCTGATAACTCCACAAATCCACCAGGCGCAGGCGATCGTGCTCATCGCGCTCCAGATCAGCGATACGCCGGCGGACCTGGTTCCATGCGTCAAAGGCCGCCGCTACGGCAGCTCCATCAAGTCCGGCAAAGGCATCCAGCAGCGCGAGGCGCGACCCGGCATCGAATGCCAGGACAGCTTCGTTCTGGGCGTGGATGACGGCGAGGTGCGACGCGAGCTGCTTGAGCACGGTGACGGTAGCGGGCTGATTGTTCACGAAGACGCGGCCCTTGCCGCCGGCGGCGATGTCGCGGCGAAGAATGAGCTGCTCCTGTTCGCGAGTCGATGCCGTTGGATTCCAGAACCGCGGCGACGGCTTGCGATTCGGCTTCGAAGACGGCGGACACTACCGCCTTGTCGGCTCCATGTCGAATTGCGTCGGTGGAAGCCTTGTCGCCCAGCAGCAGGGCGAGAGCGTCAATCAGGATGGACTTTCCGGCGCCGGTTTCGCCGGTCAGCAGGTTGAGGCCGGGCCCAAACTCGACGGCGACGTTGTCAATGACCGCGTAGTTTTCGACTCGCAGTTCCAGCAGCACGTGAGTTCCCGACTCGCCGAAGTTAAGCGCAGTGTAGCACGGCTACGTGAGGGGAACGATGGTTCGGCAACCGGGTCGCCGGTTCTCACCTGCGACCGCTAGCGCTCGCTGGGCCACACTTCAAGCTTGAACTTGCAATAGGCATTAATCAGTTCGAAGTCCGCACGGTTGGAGGTAATCAGACGAGCACCGTGCGACCTCGCCGTTAACGCAATGAGCACATCGAAATGCAGGTCGCGCAGTTTCTCGCCGGTGAACCCCTTGTCAACGCCTATCTTGGCAAGCAACTGCCCGGACTCCAGCCAATTCCCGGCGGTAGGAAAAAGGACGGGATGGTTGCGCTGCAGCGCCCGCAGAAATTCGCGCTCTGCCGGCTTCCGGGCACCGCGCCACAACTCCGCCAGCACGACAGCCGACGTTCTGACCAGGCCGCCGACTGCCTGCATGCGTCGCTCGTGACACCCCGTCCGGAAGTCGTCCACCAGAACCGAGGTGTCAAAAAGGATGAGGTCACTCATCGAGCCCCGCAAATGCGAGCTTGCCGCGATTCTTCTTCATCAGGTCCTTGAAACGCTTCAGCGCCACAATCTCCCGCAGCGCGACATGCACCGCCTCCGTTCGTGACTTCACCCCAAGGGCTTTCGCGGCTTCGTCGGCCAGTTGGGTATCAAGCCGGATGGACGTCAACGTTACCGTCATGCTTCACCTCCTCTATATATACATTGTACTATGGGTGTATATACCAGAAATGAATCGCTTAAGCCCCCTGTATCCAAAATTGGCGACCCAATCCAAGATTTCCACAGATATGTGACGGCAGAGCCTGTTTTTCCTCCGCCAGCCGATTGTGCAGCTTGCGACCGAGGAGTAAAGTCCGCTAATCAACGTCCGAATAAGAGAAGCCAGGGACTCTCTACGCGTCACTCCGGCCGACTCTACCAGTAGAATTGAGGTCAGCGCCGTGATTCATAAATTCGGCGTCCGAAGTGTTGGATTAGGACATCCTTACATGGACAAGTTTGTCATTCGCGGCGGCAATCCGCTGCTGGGCACCGTGCGGATAAGCGGCGCGAAGAATGCCGCTCTGCCTGCCATGGCGGCTGCACTGCTCACCGAAGAACCTGTCATCCTGGAAAACATTCCGCAGGTGCGCGACATCGAAACCGAGCGCAGACTGCTGGCGGCGATGGGCGCCGAAGTCGAGCTGGGCTACGGCCGCGCGCAACACCGCACCACCATCTGTTGCCGCAATCTGGTGAACGCCGAGGCGTCATACGAACTGGTCAAGACCATGCGCGCCTCTACGCTGGTCCTGGGACCATTGGTCGCTCGCATGGGACAAGCGCGTGTGTCTCTGCCTGGCGGATGCGCTATCGGCGCGCGACCCATCGATCTGCACATCAAAGGCCTGGAAAAGCTGGGCGCACAGATTTCTCACGAGCATGGCTACATTGAGGCGCGCGCTGAGCGGCTCAAGGGAGCGCGCATCGTCTTCGAGAAAATTACCGTCACCGGCACGGAAGACCTGCTCATGGCCGCGACCCTGGCCGAGGGTGAGACGGTCCTGGAGAACTGCGCGCGCGAACCCGAGGTCTCGGACCTGGCCGACTTGCTGAACAAAATGGGAGCGCAGATCGAAGGCGCCGGAACGCACAGGATTCGAGTACAGGGTGTGGAACAATTGCATGGCGCACGGCACCGCATCATTCCCGACCGCATCGAGGCCGGCACCTTCATTGTCGCCGCCGCACTGACGGGCGGAGACCTGCTGGTGTCTAACTGCGAGCCCCGCCATCTCGATGCGTTGCTGCAGAAGCTGGAAGAATGCGGTGTATCGGTGCAGGCCAACGGCGATTCGGTCCGTGTGACCGGCGATGGCCCGCTGAAGAGTTCAGACGTGAACACCGAGGAGTATCCCGGCTTCCCCACCGATATGCAGGCGCAGTACATGGCGCTGGCGACACAGGCCGAGGGCACCAGCGTGGTCACGGAGAACATCTTTGAGAACCGCTTCATGCACGCCCAGGAACTGGTGCGCATGGGAGCGAATGTAAGGATCGAAGGCAGCCGCGCCATCGTGCGGGGACCGACTCAACTAAGCGGAGCGGCAGTGCAAGCCAGTGACCTGCGCGCCTCGGCTTCGCTGGTGCTGGCGGCGCTGGTGGCCGATGGAGAGACCATCATCGACCGCGTGTACCACATCGACCGCGGCTACGAGCGCATCGAGGAAAAGCTGCGTGGGGTGGGAGCGCAAATCCGGCGCATTGGAGAACTTCTCCCCAAGCGGGTCACAGCGCCAGGAGTGGCGGTGTAGGACCGCTTTTCGCCTTTCGCTGTTCGCTTTTCACCGAGCGTCGCAACGAGCATGAACTAGCCCTCACTCAAGAATTGTCATGTCCCTCGCCCGTTGCGCGGGCTCGTGATGACAAACATTCAGGAATGTCACTATTGTGCGAGCCGTGGTGATCTGATCTAGCGAAAAGCGAAGGGCGAAAAGCGAAGGGCAAATAGCGGCTAATCCGCCACTTGTTTCTCTTCCGTTTCAGCGGCGGCTTCGCTGGTTGCAGCGGGTTCGGGCTTCGGTTTGGGCGCTGGGGCGGTCGCACGGACCGGCGTCTTCAGATGATTGTGCCGTTCGAATTGGCCGATGTGCCAGATGTCGCGCGCGTACTCCGTCACTGCACGATCACCGGAGAACTTGCCGATCCGGGCCACGTTGAGAATGGCCTTGCGGCACCACAGATCGTCCTCCAGATATTCGCTGTCCACCAGCGCTTGCGTTTCCACGTAGGCGGGAAAATCAGCGATGTGGTAATAGCGGTCGCCACGATGCACCAGTTCATCGAAGATCCAGCGGAAGAGCCCGTGCTCGTTGGGACAGAAGCGGTCGGAGGCCAGAGCGTCCATCACCTCGTGCACTGACGCATCCTTCTCATAGCGCTCGCGCGGATCGTAGGAACCCTTTTGCTGCATCTCGCGAATCTCTTCCGCCCGCAAGCCGAAGATGTAGATATTGTCTTCCCCGACTTCTTCCGCAATCTCAATGTTGGCGCCGTCGTAGGTGCCGATGGTGAGCGCGCCGTTCATCGCCAGCTTCATGTTTCCCGTGCCGGAAGCTTCCATCCCCGCCATGGAAATCTGCTCGCTCAGGTCGGCCGCGGGCATGATCAGTTGCGCCAGCGAGACCCGGTAGTCGGGCAGAAACGCAACTTTGATCAAGTCCTTCACCTTCTCATCGTTGTTCACCACCTCGGCCACACTGTGGATGAGCTTGATGATCTGCTTGGCCGCCCAGTATCCCGGGGCAGCTTTGCCCGCGAAGACATAGGTGCGCGCTACCGCCGGCATTTCGCCGCGCTCCACAATGCCGAGATAATCGCGGATGATGCGCATCACGTTCAGCAATTGGCGTTTGTACTCGTGAATGCGCTTGATCTGGACATCGAACAGCGAGTCCGGATCGACCACGACACCGGTAAGTTCCTGGATGATCGCGGTCAGCTCGAGTTTGTTCTGGCGCTTGACCTCCTTGAACGCTTCGCGGAAATCCTGGTCCTCGAGAAACCCTTCCAGGTCGCGCAGCCGATTGAGGTCGGTGATCCACTTGTTCTCATCGAGGGTGTGGTTGATCAGTTCCGTCAACCCGGGGTTGGCAAGCAGGAGCCAGCGGCGGGGGGCCACACCGTTCGTCTTATTGTTGAACTTTTCCGGCCAAATCTTTGCAAATTCAGGAACTAACGAACTCTTCAACAACTCTGTGTGCAGCTTGGAAACGCCGTTTACCGAGTGGCTGCCGACGATGCACAGGTTGGCCATGCGCACCTGTTTTTCGTAGCCCTCTTCGATGATCGACACCTTGCTGCGGCTTTCTTCGTCGAGTCCGTAGATCTCTTGTGCTTCGCCCAGAAATTTCTCATTAATGGAGTAGATGATCTGCATGTGGCGGGGCAGCACCTTCTCCATCAGCGGCACCGACCACTTTTCCAGCGCTTCGGGCAGCAGCGTGTGATTGGTGTAGGCCACGGTTTGCTGGGTGATCTCCCACGCCTTCTCCCAGGGCACGGCGTATTGGTCGGTGAGCACGCGCATCAACTCGGCCACGGCCAGGCTGGGATGCGTGTCGTTCATCTGTATGGCGACCTTCGACGGCAGCAACTCGATGTTGCTGTGTTGCTGGCTGAAGCGGCGCATCAGGTCGCCGATGGAGCAGGCCACCAGGAAGTACTCCTGCACCAGGCGTAGTTCCTTGCCGCTCATCACCGAGTCGGAGGGATACAGCACGCGAGTAATGTTTTCCGAGGCGATCTTCTGCTCGACCGCGCGAATGTAATCGCCCCGGTTGAAGATCTCGATGTCGAAGTCCTCCGAGGCGCGGGCGGTAAACAGGCGCAACCAGTTCACCGTCTGGCCCAGGTAGCCGACGACCGGCATGTCGGTGGGCATACCCAGAATGATCTTGGGGTTGGTCCAGACCTGAACGGAATTTCCGTCCGCGTCGCTCTGTGTCTCCATGCGACCGTAGAGCCGAATGCTGACAGCCTCCTCGGGATGCTCGATCTGGAAGGGCGTGCCGTTGGCCTTCCAGCGGTCCGGCTTCTCGCGCTGGAAGCCGTTGAAGATCTCCTGCCGGAACAGGCCAAATTCGTAGTCGATGCCATAGCCAAAGCCCGGCATTCCGAGCGTCGCCATGGACTCCTGAAAGCACGCGGCCAGGCGTCCCAAGCCGCCATTCCCCAAGCCGCGCGTCGATCTCGCTTTCCATCACATCGTCGAGGCTGACGCCAAAACTAGCCAGCACCTCGCGACAGAGCTCCTCCAGACGCAGGTTGGACAGGTTGTTGCCCAGCAGTCGCCCCATCAGCCATTCCATCGAGAGGTAATACAGCCGCTTGGAATCCTTGTGGCGATAGCGCGACTCGGTCTCCAGCATGCGGTCAACAACGCGGTCGCGGATGGCGAGGGAAACCGGCTTCAGATAGTCGGCCGCTTTCAGTTCGGACATCGGACGCACGAGCGTGTAGCGGATGTGCCGCAGGATGGCTTGACGCAGGACCTCGGAGGGCGGGACCTGGGTCAGAAATTCCGGGGATGACATAGAGAAAGAGGGCCTGTCCGCTGTAGGGTGACTTCCGTCCGGCAACCTGTCGCTCTGCCGGCGAAGCGGCTTGGCAGAGGGATGGTCGTCGTGCGGAGGTGCGCCGTCCTCACCAGACCCGGTCGAATTGGACTCGTCCACGATAGCCGCGACCCGGGACCCTCAGTCATTCTAATGCATTACTTAGATGCCCGAGCAACCGAGTTTGCGGAGTAATGGATTGTGTAACTTACACGCCGGTACGCGATTCTCACTTGTCGTCGGCGTCGCGGTGCCGCGACCACATCCGCCGGGAACACCGTATGCTTCGGCTCCGGCATGGGAATATTTCCCTTAGCGGCCCGCCACAAGATCGCATTCAACACTTGCGTATCGGCGGCGTCGGCCACGGAGAAATTCAGCTTGGCTGACTCCTTCGCTCCCGGCCCCTTGGCGGGATTCGCCTGGTAGATCATTCCATTGTCGCGATTGCGGTAATCGGCCTGGAACGGAGGCTGGTCGCCCGCCCCGGTGAACAACGGAGCCATCACGGCGGCATAGGCATCATTGTTGTTCATGGGTGGAAGGCCCAGCAGCGCTTCCATGGTGTGGACCACGTTCACCGTGGTGTAGAACTGGTGATTGAGCGCGGGCTGCTGCGGCGTACCCGGCGAATATTTGCTGATCACCAGCGCGATGCTGCGATGAGCATCCACATGGTCGGCGCCGTCCTGCGCGTCATCTTCGAGGACGAAGATCGCCGTGTCGTCCCAGTAAGGGCTGTGCGATACGGCTTCCACAACGCGGCCCACGGCAAGGTCGTTGTCGGCGACCGACCCGTTCGGTGTTGGAGATCCGGGACGCGTTCCCGCCGTGTGGTCGTTAGGCAGGCGCAACAAAACGAACTGTGGCAACTGTTCCCCGCCACCCCCCTCTCGCGCCTGTACGAACCCGGTGAACTCGCGCAGAAACTCATCGGCCCGGAACTGATCTGGATATTGGACCTTGAAGTCGGCGTAGTTGGGGTCGAAGTGCCCGCGCAATTCCGGCTTGGTGGGCGCGTCGTAGGCGATCAAGGGAATCGCAAACTTGTACGGGCTCTTGCCACCGCCCAGCTTCGCGGGAAGGTCTTCGCCAGGCTTGACCTCCTTGCGTGTGCAATCCGGCGGGTGGTCCTTCGGGGCGCCGCTGGACGACGGGCTGTTCTGCTGCATGTCTTCGCACCACCAGGTTTCTACGAACTCGCCGTAGTGGCGGTAGGTCAGACCATGCCGGGCCAGGTTGCCCCAGAGATAGCCGGTCGCCGGATCGTCAATGTCGGGGATGCCAATGTCCATTGGCTTAACGTCGCCGACCGTTCCCTCGAAGTCGTAACTGCGCTCCTTGCTGCGATAGACGATCTGCCAAGTCTTCTCGTTGTAATCGCTGGTAATGGCCGAGGTGGACCACACGTGTCCGTTGCCGGAGACCTCGCCGCTGTCGTAAAAGTTGTCGAGAATGCCGAATTGCCGGGCCAGTTTGTGCTGGTTGGGTGTGATGTCTTCGCCGTACATCACCAGCGAAGCATCGCCGTTGGCCTCGCGAATGTCGCCGAAGAGCTGGTCGTAAGTCCGGTTCTCCTTGATTACGTAGATCACGTGATGAATCGGGTTGCCACCGCGCTGGAAGGTGATCTCGCCGGTGCGGCCTTCCATCTGGTTGCTGCGCACGACTTCTTGCGTTAGCTTCTGGCGGTCGCGCTCCGCGGAGGGCAAGTTTACACGCGCAATGGAGCCACGAATTAGCGACGGGATGTATGGGTGCTGGCGCTTTCCCGGACGCTCGGGATTGTCTTCCCAGCTTGCATTGGGACCAGTGCTTTCACCCTTGCCGGTCGCGATCAGAAGCTCGTCCTCATGCACGGCGAGCGCCGTTGGGTACCACTCTGTGGGAATGAAATAGGCAGCGCGTACACCTTCACCAGAGCTATCGTTCGCGGCTGCATTGCCGGTTTCACCACTTCGGGTAGAGCGGCCCTTCAGGGCCGCGTCAGTCGCAGCGCCTTGCGCAGAGCCGGGCTTCAGCCCGGCGGCACTTTTCCCCAAATCGAACACCGCCACCGCATCCGACGACGCGTTCGCAACGAACAGCTTGCTTCCATCTTGCGATTGGGCCAGCGCATTGGGATAGCTGCCGCCGTAGGTCTGCCCCGGCAACCGCGTGTCCAGATAGCGCTCAACCTGCCCGTCGCCGGCCGAAATCACAGCCACAGCATCGCGGTTCGAAAGAGTTACATACAGGCGCCGCTCGTCCGGACTCAGCAGCAGCGCGGTGGGATGGGACGAGGCGTCGGTCGCGGCCTTCGGTGGCATCAGCGCAATCTGCCGCACGACCTTCCCGGATCGCAAATCCAGCTCCGCGACTTGCGACCCATTCCACAACGAACACCAGGCGCGCGTGCCGTCGCGGTTCGCCACGACGCCGTACGGAAAGCCTGTTGGAATGTACTTACCAACGCTTAGGTCGAAGCGCCGCAGCACCTTCCCGCTTTGCAGGCTTAGCAGTACAACGTCATCCGCAAGATTTTCCGCGATCAGCAGGCCGTCGCCTCCCTCGGACTTCACAACCGCCAGACCTGCGGGGTACGGGATCGCTTGTCCCCGAGCGACGTGCTCGGCCTCGTAGGTGA
Organism: uncultured Acidobacteriaceae bacterium; assembly: GCA_963735855.1. Lineage (GTDB taxonomy): Bacteria > Acidobacteriota > Terriglobia > Terriglobales > Acidobacteriaceae > Bog-257. The sequence continues at coordinate 71,975 of CAVTMW010000012.1, read as the reverse complement.
ATCGCTTCTCTTTCTGCAGTGTGACCATAGGGAGCTTAAGAAACCGCTCAGGGTTCACCGCGCCGTTTTGCACCCGGTACACAGCGATTCCATTACCGGTATCCCCCGCTTTCTTGCCCTCAGGGTCGGTTAGCGATGCCATCGACGCATACAAACGAGTGCCGTCACTGCTCCACGCCAAGCCGAGGAAATAGGTCTGCCGGGCATTGAGGCCAAGACGTGAATCGGGAAAGTCGCGCACCTGGTTGCTCGTCAGATCCAGCAAGGCGATCGACTGCTGAAACTTTGACTCCGCGGTTCCCCGGCCGTTGTTCAGAATGGCCAGGAACCTTCCATCGGGGCTCAACGCGATTGCCGTCGGAAAGCTGTTAGTCCGCTGCGGACCTCCGGGAACTGGAAGCTGCAGCGTCTTGCTGGAGGGCAGCGGAACTTCTTTTTCCTGTGCTGGCGATTGTGCCACAGCCGCAAGGACGACAAGTGCGACTAGCGATGTGCAAAGTATGCGATGAATCATGCCCGTGTACTCCATCGATAATGCTCTACCACCCGCGCCACCCCGTCTTCGATGCGCTCGGCGCCTGACACCACCACATCGGCATGAACGCTTGTGGGATGCACGTAGCGTCGCGCCATGGGCGCCACTGTCGCCTCGAATTGCTCGACCACCGACTGCTCCGTGCGCCCACGCTCCCGCACATCGCGCTCTTTGCGGCGGGTGAGACAGACCTCGTCGTTGAGGTCAACGTAAACTTTGGTACCGAGGAGTTCGCGCAAGCCGGGCCAATGCAACGTAAACAACCCCTCTACGACGATGACGTTCGTCGGTTGAAGCATATCCGTCTTCGAGCTTCGCGTGTGGGTAGTGAAATCGTACACCGGAAGCCCGACGGCCTCGCTGTTTCGCAATCGCGCGACTTGCTCGATGAGAAGCTCGTGCTCCAGGGCGTCAGGCGCGTCAAAATTCACACGCGCGCGTTGCTCCAGTGGCAGGTGCGAGAGGTCGCGATAGTAGCGATCGAGTTCGAGCACCTCGGCCTCGAGCGCCGCCTTCAGGTGTTGCGCCAGAAAGCTCTTCCCTGACCCAGAAGGTCCGGCAATGCCAATGAGATAGATCCCGGAGGGCATGAACAGACCAGTTTAGCCCACAGCAGGCGCCGCCGGGCTAAAAGCCCGGCTCCCTTCGAAGGGTTCGCCGGGACGCGGCGCTGAAGAGGCTGTTACGAAACTCGGCTCGGCTTCCGGGCGGTGGAACAAGAGTCACGAAATCACAGTGCCGGAGGCACGACATAATCTAGCCCACCACGCAGCCGAAGGCGGAGTGGTGGGTTGAGTGGGAGATTTTGTCTGAGTCCCGTAGGGACGGCAGAGTTTCGTAACAGACGCTGAAGCACCGCTCTACCGCGGCAGCGATCTCAATCCGCAACTCCGCGTTCTTTCAGATAGCGCTCAATCTTCGGCAGCACAGCCCTTACCAGCGCGAGAAACTTACCACGCACGCGCTGGCCGGTGTCCAGCACCTCGGTATGGGTGAGCTTCTCCCCGGTCATGCCGGCAGCCATATTCGTCACACACGAGATCGCCAGCACCTCCAACCCCATGTGGCGGGCAACAATCACCTCGGGCACGGTTGACATGCCGACCAGATCGGCGCCGATGATGCGCAGCGCGCGGATCTCCGCCGGCGTCTCGAAGCTGGGGCCCGGTAGCGCGGCGTAAACCCCTTCGTGGATCCCGCCGTCCAGGCGCTCCGCTTCGTCGAGCGCAAAACCCCGGAAAATCGCGTTATAGGCGTCGGTCATGTCGGGAAACCGGGGTCCGAAGCGGTCATCGTTCGGACCAATCAGCGGATTGCCGCCTTGCAGGTTGATGTGATCGCGCAACACCACCAACCCGCCCAGCTTGTACTCCGCATTGATGCCGCCCGCGGCGTTGGTGAGAACCAGAGCATTCACGCCCATCCACGCCAGCACACGCACCGGAAACGCAACTTGCTGAAAGCTGTAGCCCTCATAGAAGTGGACGCGCCCTTGCATCACCGCGACCGGCATGCCGTCAAAGGTCCCGATCACCAGCGCACCGGCGTGACCAATGGCCGTGCTTTTGGGAAAGAACGGGATCTCGGCAAAGGGGATGCGTACGGCATGCTGTAATTCGTCGGCGAAATCGCCCAGACCGGAGCCCAATACCAGCGCCACCCTCGGCCGGTGTTGGGTTCGACCCAGAATGAATTGCGCCGCCCGCTCCGCGCGGGAGAATTCGTCCACCGCTTCCACCGCAGGCTCATCGGCGGTGCGATGCCCCTCGGATACCACTTTTTTCAGACGGGCCAGCCGCTTTCGTTCGGCTGGCAGTTCGCCCTGATTCTGTACGGAACGCCGCGGCTGCTTCTTCGGGGTCCCAGGCCTGGCAGATTTCTTTACCCGCAGGCCCGCCAGTAGCTTCGCCAGCGCAGGCGCATAGTCGTTTCTGAAATCGACATATTGCACCCGGCGCAATCGCCACGGCACAATGCAATTTTGATAATAGATAGGGATGAGGGTCTTGTTCTCGTCCAGCGCCAGCCCGATCTCGTCCTGGGCGCTCTTGGAGCGGACGAAGGCTGGGGAAAGGATAGCCAGCACCCAGGAACAACGATCGAGCGCGGAATGCACGGAGGTGTCCCAGTTCCTCCCGGCCTGGATGTCCAGTTGGTCCAGCCACACATTTGCACCGGCAGCCTTCAAATCCCGGACTAAGCGAAGGACAAAGCCGGAATCTTCCCGGCTGTAACTCACGAAGGCGGTTGGAGTGCTAGGGGGCAGCTTTGATTCTCCCGCGGTATGCCGGCCTTTCGGCGCCTACATAAGATCATTCACGACGTGGATCACTTACCTATCGCTTCCAGATACTTCTCCACTTCCAGCGCGGCCATGCACCCGGTACCGGCAGCGGTAACCGCCTGGCGATAGTGGCGGTCGGCCACGTCGCCGCTGATAAACACTCCCGGCACGCGCGAGCCAACGAATCCTTCGGGGATGAGATAACCTTCACCGTCGCGCTTGAGTTGGTCGCCCACGAAGTCCGCGTTGGGCGTGTGTCCGATGCCCAGGAACAGGGCGCTGGTCGGGAAGTCCCACTGCTCGCCGGTCTTCACGTTACGTAGGCGCAGTCCGGTCACTTCCTTCTTATCAACGTCATAAACGTCATCCACAACGGTGTCGGTGAGGAACTGTATCTGCTCGTGCTTGCGCGCGCGGTCGAGCATGATCTTGGACGCGCGAAATTCCCCGCGCCGATGAATGATGGTGACCTTGGTCGCGAATCGCGTGAGGAACAGCGCCTCCTCCATGGCCGAGTCGCCGCCGCCGATGACGACGATCTCCTTGCCGGAAAAGAAAAAGCCGTCGCAGGTGGCGCAGGAAGAAACGCCGTGGCCTATCAGCGACTGCTCGCTCGGCAAGCCGAGCCACCGCGCCGAAGCGCCGCTGGCGATAATCAGGGTCCGCGTCAGCAACGTGTCGCGACCGAGGTTCACCTCGATCGGCTTCTTGCCCAGGTCGGCCGTCTTCTGGCTGAGATCAACCTTCACCACGTGGCCGGCGAGAAACTCAGCGCCGAAGCGCCCCGCCTGCTTGCGCATGTTGTCAATCAGCTCCGGACCTTGAATCCCCTCCGGGAAGCCCGGAAAGTTTTCCACCAGCGTGGTGATGGCGAGCTGGCCACCGGGTTCGTGGCCGTCGATAACCAGCGGGCTGAGATTGGCGCGCGCTGAATAAAGCGCCGCGGTCAGCCCCGAACATCCGGAGCCGATGATAATGACGTTGCGAACGTTATCTGCCATAGAAGTCGGTTTGATTCTCCTCCGCGCCGGAAGATGCAAAGCCCTTCGTCAGCGCGGCACATCAAGCAAAATAAGAGCTTAGAACTCAGGAGCTTAACGAACGGTATGCCCTCCGGATTCTAACAAGTGCCGGTTGTTTGCGAAACGGTTAGAATCGTGAGCATGGCAAAGCTTACATTGGTGTACGGCATGCGTCTTCTTCCCTCAGAGGAAATCGCAGAGGTCGGTGCGGGCACGGTGAAGCTGAAGAATGGCCGGGAGGCACAGGTCACTCTGCACATCGTCGAGGGATCGAAGGACGATATCGAAAAGCAGTTGCGCAATAGCGTGGAAGCATTTTTTGATCTCTATCCGGAGATCTAGCAGTTGCCAGCAGCCAGTAGTCAGTTGTCTGCGCCCCCTTGGCACTGACAACTGGCTACTGACTACTGACGACTGGTTATGCCGCCCAAACTTCCAGATTCGACTGAGATCAAAGCCTGGCTTAGGCGCGTAACTCCGCCCCAAAACCAAGTTGGGGAAGACGACGCTCTGGTTCGGCGGCCTCGCGTTGCTCCTCCAACTGGCGCGGCTGATCTGGCGTTCCCCAGCGGGCACAATGCTCAGCGGGTGGGCTGCCTTCGTCCTGTACGTTTTCGTTGCCTGCGGCTTTTTCATGCTGTTCCGCTGGGTGCGCCGGCGGCTCATGTGGCGCCTGCGCAACCGTTTGATTGTTACCTACGTCTTCATAGGCGTTATTCCCATCATTTTGCTGGCCGCCATGGCCCTGCTCGCGGGCTATCTGTTCGCCGGGCAATTTGCGACCTTCGTCGCCTCGGCGGACTTGCAGTCGGAGTTGCAGCACCTCGAATCAGCCAACAGTTCCCTCGCAGCGCAACTCCGCAGCATGGTCAGGACTGGCAGCCTGACCGAGCGGCTGGCCGACGAAGTCGCCCGCGCCTCGGCCGAGAATTTTCGCCATCGTACCGTGACGATCTGGGAAGGCGAGCATGGCTTCGTCGTCCCTCCCGACCGCCAGGGCGTCGAGGCCCAACCCATCCGGCTTTCCCCCGAAGTCACGGGCGACTTCAGCGGGATCGTGCTGGATGACAAACGCCTGCACCTGCGCGCGGTGAAGCGCTTCGACGACGGCGGGCGCCGCCTCATCGTAATCTCCAACGTGCCGGTCACGACGGAATTGTTGCGCGGCACCGCGGCGCAATTGGGTTCGGTCTCGATTCTTCCGCCGGAAATTGAGACCGGCGGAACGCCTGCGCCGCAGCCATCCGCCGCCCCACCGGCAACGCTATCTTCCATGACTGCCCCGCCGCTGCATTCCTCGGCAGTACCGGACATCACCAAGCGCCTTGCCTCCCGGCCCACCACCCTGTCCGTCGGCATCGGCAAGACACGCGCTACGGTGAGCCTGACCAACGATAGCGGCCGGGTGGAGGCAGGAAAGGTCCCGGCTGCAGTCAACGGTTTCGACTTCCAGTTTCCCTTTGCCACGCGCTTCGGCGCCGTCGATTGGCAAAGCGGAAAATCGGTGGACGGCCTCATGCTGGTCGAGACCCGCCCCTCGATGCTCTACGCCACGCTGTTCAGCACCCTCGGCGAGAAGTCACGGATCTTTCTTGATGTGCTGACTGGCATCGCCATCTTCTTCGCCTTCATTGAGCTGATTGCCCTGTTTATCGGCGTAAGGCTCTCGCGGAGTATGACCAAGTCGGTCGCCGATCTCTATGACGCAACCGGACACATCAACCGCGGCGACCTGACGCACCGCATCCAGGTGCACACCCAGGACCAGATGGCCGCGCTGGAGCAGTCGTTCAACTCCATGAGCGAGTCGCTGTCCAAGCTGATCTCCGAGCAAAAGGAAAAACAGCGGCTGGAAGGCGAACTGGCCATCGCCCACGAAGTGCAGAACCTGCTCTTCCCTGCCGACCTCTCCGGCCTGCCCACGCTGGAGGTGCATGGGACGTGCCGCCCCGCCCGCACGGTGAGCGGCGACTACTACGACTTCATACCCCTGCGCGAAGACAAACTCATGCTCGCGGTGGGCGACATCAGCGGAAAAGGTATCTCGGCAGCGCTGCTGATGGCCACCTTGCACGCTTTCGTACGCGCCTATGCTCTCGAGCCGGAACGCACCCTGGCCTCGGTCGCCATTGGGGCTGGCGTCGCCGAAAGCAGCGTTCTTCCCCTGTACTGCCGCAGCGACGGCAACGGCGACGTCTCGCTTTCTCCCGCGGTGCTGATGGCCACTCTGAATTACCAGCTCTACCGCAGCACGCCGCTGGAGAAATACGCCACCATGTTCCTCGCTTGCTACGATGCGGGCTCCCGCTCTCTGACCTACTCCAACGCCGGACATCTGCCTCCGCTGGTGCTGAGCGGCAAGGAACGCATCAAGCGGCTGGAAACTTCGGACACGGTTGTCGGTCTCTTCGACGGCACCAGCTATCACGAGAACACGGTCCTGATGGAGCCGGGTGACATCTTCGTCGCTTACAGCGATGGCATCACCGAGCCGGAAAACGAATTCGGCGAGTTCGGCGAGGAGCGCCTGATTGAACTCATCCAGAGCCACCGCGATCAACCCCTGGCCCGCATCAGCGACATCGTCACCGGCGCGGTCTCCGACTGGATCGCCGGCAACGAACAGCCCGACGACATTACCCTGGTGCTGGCGCGGGCGCGCTAGTCGAACCGCCGTCGACCGTGCATCCACCCCAGAATCAGTTTCGGGTCACCGATAAATCCACCTCCATCGGCTTGCATCCAATGTCTGATGAATTTCACTCGCAAATAGCGAAATCCATAGAAATGGAAAGGAAGCCGTCATGACCGATGGGAGAAAACCGGTTCTCGAGCCTGTAACCCAAGCCTTCGTCGATGCCCTCGCTGCGCAGGGAGGAAAGCCACTGTACGAACTCTCCTACGCGGACGCCCGCAAGCTACTGGAAGACGCACAGGCGATCAACGTCACGAAACTGCCCGCTGATGTGGAAGAAAAGGTCCTTCCGGTTGGTCCTGGGGGACAGGTTCCGGTTCGCATCTACCGTCCTAAGGGCGCTAAGGGCCCACTGCCGGTGGTGATGTATTTCCACGGTGGCGGTTGGATATTGGGCAGCAAGAATACCCATGACCGATTGCTGCGCGACCTGGTGAATGGCACGGGCGCGGCGTTCGTGTTTGTGAACTACACACCCTCTCCTGAGGCGCAATTTCCAGTGCCGATCGAGCAGGACTACGCGGCGACCAAATACATCGCCGAGCACGGTGACGAATTTGGGTTCGATACCAGCCGCCTGGCGGTGGCGGGTGACAGCGTGGGTGGCAACATGGTCGCGGTGGTTACGCAGCTGGCCAAGGAGCGCAAAGGGCCAGCGATCCGCTATCAGGTGCTTTTCTATCCGGTGACCGATTCGAGCCTGTCGCAGAAATCGTACGAGGAATTTGCCGATGGCCCGTGGCTGACGAAGCGTGCCATGGAGTGGTTCTGGGATGCGTACGCACCGAACCAGGACGACCGCAAGAAGACGACGGCTGCCCCGCTGTCGGCGAGCGCGGAACAATTGAAGGGGCTGCCTCCGGCGCTGATCATGGTGGACGAGAACGACATCCTGCGCGACGAGGGCGAGGCCTATGCCAGAAAGCTGATACAAGCTGGCGTGGAAGTCACGGCGATCCGGGTTCTCGCCACGCATCACGATTTTGCCCTGTTGAACGCTTTGGCCAATACGCCTGCCACCAGGGCTGCGGTTCAGTGGGCGTCGCAAAAACTTTCCCAAGCGCTCGGCTCGGCGCCTCAAAAGGCGGTGGCCGCATAGCAAACGGTAGTAGGCGGCAGGCCGCGGTTCCGGAGACCGGATGGAGAAGGCTGGTAACATTCTCTGCTTATGGCCTTAGCCAGCGAACGTGCCGTGGCCGACGATTTGCGGAAGCAGACCGCGCCGGCTCGCAACGCAACGAACGCGAACACAGATCCTGCTGCTGGTTCTTCTAACGCTGGTGGCAGCCTGGCTTCGCCTGTGGCACCTCGGCACTAAGAGCCTGTGGCTTGACGAAGGCGCCACGGTGGCGCTGGCTCGCGCTTCCTGGCAGCACTTCGCGTGGGTGTGGTGGCATGGCGAAGCCAACCTGCAGACGGTGTACTTCCTGCTGATGCGCGCCTGGATCCACGGCGGCCTGAGCGAGGCGTGGCTGCGTCTGCCGTCGGCGCTGTTCGGAATCGCATCGGTCCCGCTGCTGTACGTCGTGGCGCGCAGGTTGGTGCCGGCCAGCGCGGCTCTGGCGTCGGCAGCGCTGCTGACCTTCAGTCCGGCCCATGTGTATTACTCCCACGAAGCTCGCAGCTATACATTGACGATCTTTCTGGTGCTGCTGTCTTCGTACTTTTTTGTGCGCGCGGTGGAAGGAGGAACGGCGCAAAGACTGGGTGCTGTGGACGGTGTTCGGCATCCTTGCCTTCTACAGTCATTACTTCGCTGCGCTGGTGCTGGTGGCGCAGGTCTGCTCTCTTCTGTTCCGCAAGACGTCGCTCGCGACCTGGAAACGCGTCATTCTCTGCGGGCTGCTGATTGTGGTGGCGGCGATTCCCGGCCTAACCTACGTATTTCGCGCCTCACCCGAGAACCTGCACTTCATCTGGATGCCGCACGCAACGCCGAAAGAGACTATGGCACCTGCCAGGTTTCTTTGGTGGCAGCGGCGTCAAAGCGTTTGTCGCTTTGCTTCTCTGGATTGCCGGGTTGGTTGCGATTGCGCGAACACGACGGCGTGACTCTGAAGCCTTCTGGCGCGGAATGTTGATCGTGTCATGGGCTGTCTTGCCCGCCGTGATTACCGCCCTGGTCTCGCTGCGTCACCCGATTTTCATGCAGCGCTACCTGATCTTTTCGCTGCCGGCGACGATCTTGCTCGCCGCAGTCGGAATGACTGCACTGAAGAAAATGTACGCCGGGGTCGTCCTGGTGATTGCGCTGTGCGCGATGTCGATACCAGCGATCGTGAAGGACTACCACAAACCGCGCGAAGATTGGCGCGCCGCCAGCAACGCGATCCTCGGCCTCAGCGCAAGCAGGAGACGCAGTCGTTTTCTTTCCCTTCTACACCCGCATCATGCTCGACTACTATCGCGACCGCGGCCGGCAGAATCCCGCCGGCCGTCCACGTATTTGCGCCGCCGTACTACGGCGCCGGCGAAGATGAGCACAATCTGCTGCAGGCTCTGAATTCTGATCCACGGCAATTTCGTCATGTGTGGGTTGTGCTCTACGGTTCCGGTGCCCGCGCCTCTAATCTGGAGCAACGCGACCCGGCCCTGGCTGCGAAGCTGCAAGCCACGTTCGGTACGCCGGAAACGCGGCAGTTCACCGATATTAACGTCCTCGAATTCGGAAAATGACGAACGCGGCGAGCCTGAGGAACTGGAGCGGATGACCAGGCGAGGGACTCGCGGCTGGCTCCGGCAGGAACCGGTAGCCCACCCCGCGTACGGTCAGCAAATGCTGGGGATGCGCGGGGTCTTTCTCGATATACTTGCGCAAACGGACCACAAAATTGTCGATGGCTCGAGTGTCGGTGTCCTCCCGCAATCCCCAGACCTCCTCAAGAATGGATTTGCGGGATACGATCTTTCCGCTTTTGCGGATGAGATGGCGCAGCAGTTCAGCCTCCATCAAGGTCAGCCGGAAGATCTTGCCATTGGCCCGCAGCTCAAGCGTTCCGAAGTCCACCTGCTTTCCGGCGAACTCATAGACATCAAACTCGCGCAAGGCATCGGTATCTTTGGGCTCCGCCACTCGCGACCCTGCCGGCGGATCGGTGAGCAGAGTGCGTCCCCAATCGCGGCGCCGCAACAGGCCACGAATGCGCGCCAGCAGAATGGCAAGATCAAACGGCTTGGGCAGGTAATCGTCGGCGCCTGCCTCAAAGCCTTTCAGGACATCGTCGGGCTGGCCGCGCGCCGTCAACATCAGCACAGGTATATAGTTGCTGGCTTTGCGCAGCTCCGCCGCAACCGCAAAGCCGTTCTTGCCGGGAAGCATGACGTCAAGCACCAGCAGATCGAACTCGTTGTGGTTCTTCAGAAGCAAGTCCAGTGCGGTTTCGCCGTCACCCACCACCCTGGTCGGATATCCTTCCGCCTCCAGGTTGAACTTCAGGCCGCGCGCCAAATGTTCTTCGTCTTCCACCAGCAGGATTTCGTTCACTGCGAGTTCCTCGGTAATTTGATGATCACGGTGGTGCCTTGACCTGCACCTTCGCTCTCGGCGTAAGCGTCGCCGCCGTGGCGGCTGGCAACGGCGCGCACTATAAACAGCCCCAGGCCGCTGCCCTTCACCTGCGTCGGGCCCGGGCGTGAGCACGCGATAGAAGCGCTTGAAGACACGTTTCAGTTCGCCCCGCGGAATCCCGACACCATTATCACGCACGCGAATTTGTACAGTGCGCAGGTCGGGGGTGACCACCTCGACGCGAATGTTCGGGTCGGTCGGGGAGTACTTCACGGCATTGTCGAGCACATTCGACAGCGCCGTGAACAGCTCCTCCCGATCGCCCATCACCGAAAGTTGCCCGGCGGGACGGCCATCCTGCTTCCAGTCCAGCGCGTCCTTCGAGAGATGATGGCGGGAGCGGGCCAACTCCACCGCCTCCTGCACCATCGGTTCGACAGCCACCTCAGCCCGCGAGAGCGGTGCATTCTTCTGCACAATCCGGGCCGCGCGCAACACCTGCTCGACCGTGCCCATCAGGCGCTGCGTGTCTTCCAGCATGATCTGGTAGAACTCGCCGCGCTGTTTCGCGTCGAGGTCGCGCTTCTGCAGCGTTTCCAGGTACAGACGGATGGAGGTGATGGGCGTCTTCAGCTCGTGGGTCACCGCGTTCAGGAAACTGTTCTGCTGCTCATTGCGGCGGATCTCGCGCACCAGGAAGATGGTGTTGAGAATGACGCCGGCGATGATGAACCCGAAGAAAATGACGCCCAGAATCAGCGGAACCAGCTCGCGCCAGTTGAGAATGATCCAACTGATGTTGAGCACCATGGCCGCTGCGGCGAGCGACACGCCCAGCGTCACGAAAAATGCGATGGCTGTCTTGCGGCTGGTGATACGCATGGAGACGAGGTCAGGATAGCACCGGCGATGGACTTCGCGGTCCTGCGCGATCAGTTGCGGGTAAACGCTTCAACCGTCATCTTTGCCGCATGCGTGGCAAAGAGCGAGACGCTGATAGCGAACTGCCTATTAAGCAGTCAGTCGTCGCTCCGTCTTCTATTGCATTCCGGCTTGCGCCAGCATTTGCAGGAATTGGCCTTGAGTGCGCATGTCAATCGACTCGGTTACCAGCTTTCCTTCGCGGTTGTACACGAAGCTTTTCGGAATGCCTTCGACTTGGAACAGCTCGTTTACTTTGCGTCCCGGGTCGAGCATGACCGGATAGGTGATCTTCCGCTCGGCAATGAACGGTTGCACTTTTGCGGCCTCTTCGTCGGAGATCGCCAGGATAACCAGTCCCTGGTCCTTGAACCGGTTGTAGAGCGCTTCCAGGTCCGGCATTTCTTTGCGGCACGGCGGACACCAGGTCGCCCAGAAGTTCACCAGCACGACCTTTCCGCGCAGGGCACTGAGCGTCCAGGTCTTTCCCTGCAGGTCGATAAGCGTGAAATCGGCCTTCTGCCGGACCTGGTCATCCGCTTCCAGCTTGGCCATGGCGGCTTTCAATTGTGGGGCATCCAGCGTGGTCTGCACATGCTCGTAGCGCACCAGTTCGGCAAGCTCGACGTAGGGCGCGGCCGGCTGACCTTTCTCGTCGGGCACGGGCTGCTGACGCAGCGTGTCGGCCAGCGTAGTCGCCACCTCCTGCAAAGTGTCATGCCCGAAGTCGCCTTCGGTGGACAGACTTGCAAGACCGACCGCCAGGCGAAGCTTGTTGGGCGTCGCGGGCAGCTGCCGGATCTGCAGTGCAAGCTCTCTCGTGGTGCTGGCCCTCACGTCATCGGGCAGCTTACGAAGTCCGCGGATCTGGTCGGCGATGGGCTTCTCTTGCGCGCTCCAGACGATTTCCTGCTTCTGCGCGTGAAAAGGCTGCGGATAAAGCAATGCGACAGCAACCGCAAATATGGTGATGCAGAAAATGTCTTCGGAGTCATGCTCATGGCGAATCGCAGCGGAGAACTCTTCATTAACTCCTACCTCATTGCGATTCTATCGCAGGGAGCGAGCCTTCAAATGAACAAGCCCCGTCCAACAAAAAGGACGGCGCATGTCACGCCGTCCCTCGCAATTCGCTTGAAGGTTTCCTACACCGAGACCAGTTCCTCTTCCGGCACAACTTCGGGTTGCACGACCGGCTGGATGCGCGCCGATCCCAGCTTGGGCAGCTTCACATCCCAGACCAGACCGAGCGCTTGCAGGCTCCGGATGCCATACCAGTTCATGTCGAACTCATACCACGCCAGCCCGTGGCGCGCTGATTGCGGATGCGCATGATGATTATTGTGCCAGCCTTCGCCGAAGCTCAGGTAGGCAACCCACCACAAGTTGCGCGAGTCGTCATCGGTCGCGAAGCGCTTGGATCCCCACATGTGCGTCCCCGAATTTACAAACCAGGTCGAATGCAGGAGAAGCACGGTGCGAAGGAAAACTCCCCAGAACATGACCGCCCAGCCGCCGACAGCCAGCAGAATTACGCCCAGGACTGTCATCGGTACCCAGTGATACTCGCTGATCCAGAGGTGGAACTTGTCCTTGCGAAGGTCGGGAACATAGGCCAGCAGTTCAGTGTTGTTATTGTGGAAGGTCTGCCCCATGAGGATCCAACCCATGTGCGCCCAGAAGCCACCGTCACGCGGCGAGTGTGGATCCCCCGGCTTGTCGGTGAGCTGATGATGAATGCGGTGCGTGGCCACCCAGAAGATTGGACCGCCTTCCAGCGCAAGCGTAGCGCAGACGGTGAGAAAGTACTCCAGCCACTTCGGACATTTATAGCCGCGATGGGTGAGCAAACGGTGATAGCCCATGCCGATGCCCAGGTTTCCCGCAACCCAGTACAGCACGAGTGCGACGCCCAGCGCCTTCCAGCTGAACATGAACAGCGCAGCGATTGCGCCGATATGAAATGCGACCATGATGATCGTGGTCAACCAGTTGATGTTCGTTTTACCAGTCATGTCCCCCCTAAGTTGTTGTCCGCCGCCCTCAGCGACTGTGCACATGAGAAGCAATCTCAGACTAACAACTTAGGCGAGTTTCGTTTGTAATACTTTTGTCACCGGGATTTGTGACATGGAGCGATGAGGAGAGACGGAACCCTGCTGCGGCCGCAGCCGCGTGAGGGTCGGTCAGAAGTCGAACGTTCGAGGTGGCAGATGATATCCGGCCGTCCGGCTATGGCTACCCCGACAACGCACGTCCCAGCACGCTCGCTGGCGTGGCTACACGAAGCACTCGTAGCGCGCACTCACTCGCTATCGCTACTGCTCTCTTCTTCGCTCCAGACCGCCTTCCAGGTCTTGTCGGGGTTGTAGGCCTTCATTTGTTTGGCGAGGTCGGCGGTCTTCGGGCCCAGGTCCTTCTCATACACGGTGCCGTCTTGATTGACCAGGAAGGTCATCACTCCTGAATTGCGGTACTCGGCTGGGTAGGCGACAAAGGCAAAGCCGCCGGTCATCTTGCCATCCACGATATAGCTCTTGGCTCCGCCCTTTACGCTGGCGCCCTGCGCGGTCAAGGTGCGGTAGAAGTAGCCATGGAAGGGCTGCGGCGTGTCGTGCTGGCCGCCGTAGCCTTCTCCGGTTGCGTAAGCAACCAGCGGCCCGACGGGACTTTCTGGCTGTCCTTCGTCGGCCTTCCAGTAGAGTCCGTTCTGCTTTCCGGGGTCGCTGGCGAATTTTTGCGCGTACTCCTGCTTTTGGCCGAAGTATTCGTCTTGCGCGTCAGCGAGAACATTACAGACGCGAATGGCCGCCAGTTCGTTCTTGCCGATGCGACGGAAGAGAATCTCCTTCAAGCCAGCTTTGGTGTCGAAGTACCATGTGCCGGCCGCGTCCTTCTTCAGAGGAATCGGGAACGGCCAGTTTTCCGCGCCAAGGATAAGAGTCTGGTTTCCGTTGATCTCTTTCGCCCAGCGATTCATCTGCTCATAGCGCTGGATGAAGGAATCCAGGGTTTTCTTGTCCTGCACCTCGTCGCCAGAGGAGATGACGCTGGCTGAAGACGCTCCAAGTACGGCCACGATTGCCGCCTTGTCCGCCGCTTTCGCAGCGTCGTAGAGCGCCTTGCCCGCTTCCTGCGGGGTCGCGAAGGTCTTCTGCCCGGGCTCCTGTGCGTAAGCAACACCGGCCAACAGGGTGATTGCCGCCATCAACACCGCAGCGCTAAACAACTTTGATTGCCACCGCATAAATGCACCTTTCGAATTCTTATCGGACATCATTATCAGGAAACCTCCACCAGCCATCGGCGTTTTGATTTCGAGAGCTCAAGCTACAGCTACGCGACTAACGTTTGCGCCCACCGCCGCCGCCGCCGCGAGCCGCGGGTGCGCTCTTTTGTCCGCCGCCCCGCTGTCCGCCGCCGCCCATGCTCTGCTGCCCGCGACTACTCTGCGCCCGGGTCTGCCCCCCAGCACTGTAGCCGCTGAAGGCGCCGCTTTTGGTGCCGGTAGCTTGCTTGTTTCCATATCCGCGGTCCGCCGCTGGTGCCTGGTTCGGACGATTCCCAGCGTTGTTGCCAGCGTTGGGACGATTGTTGTTACCGGCGTTGGGGCGATTGGCGTTATTGCCAGCGTTGGGACGGTTGGCGTTATTGGCGTTGTTGCCAGCGTTCGGACGGTTGTTATTGTTGCCGACGTTGTTGTTGTTCCGATTCCCGCTATTGTTATTAATGTTGTTGCGGTTCCCGCCGTTCACATTATTCCGGTTGCCGGTATTGACGTTGACGGTGTTGCCGCTGACATTGGTATTACGGTTACCTGACCGGTTGTAGGCGCCACCCCCGTAAGAACCGCCATTGCGATAAACGTTGCTGTTGGAGACGTACACATTGCGGTTGTAATTGACGCTGCCGCCGTGCCAGCCGCAGCCCCAACTGTTCCATCCCCAGCTGTTGCTCATGGCGGCCCCGACCGCCATGCCCACACCGAACGAAATGACGCCCGTGGCCACCATGGCGCCCGTGCTGTAGCCCGGAGGAGCGTAAGGCGTGCCGTAAACCACGGTCGGGTTATAGGTGGGCACGTACACCACCTGCGGATTCGCCGGCTGGATCACGATCACCTGCTGGCCCTCCTGGGTCTCGGTCTTCACGGTTTGCTGGGACGAGCTCTTCAGATTTCCGGCATCCTTGGCCTGCTTGCGCAGCCGCTGCACTGAAGCCATCACGTCCTTCTGCTGGTTGTAGAACGCGTCGCCTAGGGCAGACGTCCACGACAGGTTCTGCGCCATGTTTGCCAGCACTGAAGGAAACTGGGTCAGCGCCTTCACGCTCGGGTCCCATGTCTGATTGTTGACCTGTTCGGAGCGTTGCGCGTCATTCAGCTGCGTATTGGCCTGCAACCACGTATTGGCTGCCACAATCTGGTCAGGATAAGTCGAGGCCGCAAGGACCTGTGCCACCAACGCATCGGGATACAGGGCGATCGGGGAAACCAGCTCATCAATCTGTGACGCCGACAGATTGGCCTGAGCGGCTTCCTGCATGGCGAAGACAGGCGAATGGACGGCGACAGAGGCCCACGCTTCGGAAGTGGGCGAAGTGACAATCAGAATTCCCCAGGTCAGGAGGAACGCCAGAACCTGTTTCAGGCGAGTCATTATTACTCCAATCTAAGGCGCATGGTATGGAAAGAGCGCCGTCAGGGACTACGTCGAAAAGTGCGCGCGGTCGGACCGCGAAAGACTAAGGACTAGCTGGATAAAGACAGCGGTTGAAGAAGTGTCAGCAATCAGCCGCTGTTGCCTACTTGATTCTAGTGGCTTGTGCGATACGGATCAAAGGCGAATGCTACCACAAAAGTAGAAGGGCGAGACTGTTGGCACAGTCTCGCCTCGAAAGAAGAGGGGCTCACTTCCGCGGTGTTATTTCACCACCTGCAACTCGTTCGTCACCTTGAAAACGTCCGGCACACTACTCACAGCGAGGGTAGCAAGGGTCTTGTCACCCTCACTATTGACGAAGCCCTTAAGAGTTACTCGCTGTTTCTCCACGATGATGTGAATGCTGGGCGAGGCCTCCCAGAAATACCGCGACAGCCCGCCTGTCCTCACCAGTGAGCGATAGACACGCGCCCGCGCCTCCTGGTCAAAGCCCAACGGCGGCAGGACTTCGATATTGTCGACCACCTTGTCCACACCCTCAATGTGCTTCACGACATTCTCAGCCGTGCTCTTCGTGGTTGCGTGGAAGCTGGTGACATATCCGGTCAGCGTAACGGTGTGACCTTGCACGCTGTACTCCAGATCGTCAAACAGCGAGTAGTAGGGCAGCAGCAAGATTTCGTGGCGGACTTGCTTGGCAATGCGGCCTTCGGCATCGTCCGGGAACCCGGCCTTGCCGTAGTCGAGAACGACGGGGCCGTTGCTGGATAGGGCCGCGACCTGCGCCGGCGGCGTTTCGAGTAAGGCTTGCGGCGTCTGCGCCAGCGCTCCGGCGGTCAACGCGAACAGCAAGCCAGTTAGCAATGTTGTACGCATGTTGTATCTCCATTTCCTGCAGATTTGATGCAGATGTAAACCCGCTGGAATGTGTCATGACCTCCCTCGTGACAAGAGTTTTACAAGCTTTACAATACTTAACACTTGATGCGGGAGGGAATTTCCGCGTAACGATGCTCGCGGCCCACGCGCGCTGTTAGTAGAACTGGCCTGATAAATAGTCGCAGGTCAGGTTTGTATCAGGGCACGACTTCCAGTCGTGCCACAACAGCAACTCAAGACGATGGCTTTAGCCGCTGAGGACAGGGGCTAAAGCCCAGTGCAGAAGCGAGCCTTTTCGGCACGGCTCAAAGCCGTGCCCTGATACAAACCGCGGCTTACACCATTTATGAGATTGGCCCTAAGAAACCGCGTTATGATGATGGCAACGTAGTTGTGGGAACCGTTCCGAACCGAGTCGAGGGATGGAGGTGGCCAATGTTCAAGATCATCACTTTGGAACGCGAATACGGCGCAGGCGGCAGCTTGGTAGCTGCCCAATTGGCTCGTCGCAAGGGATGGCAGCTTCTCGATCAGCAACTCACCTGCGAGATCGCCAAGCTGGCTGGAGTGCACGAAAAAGCGGTGGCCCAGCATTCCGAGAAGTGCGACCCGCTGGTGCATCGTCTGGCGAAGGTCTTCTGGCGTGGTAGTCACGAGCGGTCGTTGCCGATTGGCGAAGACAAGATTTTCGACGCCGATGAAATGGTCGAACTGGCCCATCAGGTGATCGAGAAGGTCTCTCGCGAAGGTAATTGCGTCATCGTCGGGCGCGGTGCGCCCTACATCCTGCGGCATCGGGAAGAGGTATTTCGCGTGTTCATCTACGGCTCGCGCGAGGAAAAAATTCGCCGCCTGGTCAGGCTCAAGATGGACGAACAGGAATCCGCGCTGATGGTGGACACCATCGACCGCGAACGCGCTGCCTTCGTTCGCAAATACTTCAACGCCGAGTGGCCGAGCCGCCACCTGTACCACATGCTGCTGAATTCAGACCCGGGCATCGAGTACGCGACCGAAACCATTCTGGCGACCATGGAAGCACTGGAGCGGCATCCGCACGCGGCCAAGCATTCGCAGCACACGGCGCTGGACCCGATTTCGCACCACGGGTGAACAACCTCACGCCGTGACCGCAGCCGCCTTGCTCTTCGCCACCTTCTTATGCCCCTTCTGTGCCGCTGCGAGTTGTTTACGCAGAATCCGAATTCCGCTGTCCACGTGTTTCTCTTGCAGCAGGAATGGCGGCAGGAAGCGCAGCACCGTGTCCTGCGTCACGTTGATCAGCAGGCGGTTCGCGTGCGCGCCTTCGAGGACCGGCTTGCCGGGGACGCTCAACTGCAGCGCCTGAATTGCACCCACGCCGCGCGCTTCAACGGCGATGTCGAACTTCTCCACCAGTTCGTGCAGTTTCTGTGAAAAGTACGCGCCGACTCGGCGCACCTGCTCGATCAGGTTCTCGTCTTCCAGAATCGCCAGATACTCCAGCGCAATGCGGCAGGCTAGCGGGCCTCCACCAAAGGTAGTTCCGTGCTTGCCCGGCGTGATGTGTTGCGCGAAATCCTGTTTCGCGAGGAACGCTCCCATCGGAAAGCCCGCGGCCATCGGCTTGGCAATGCAAACCACATCGGGAACGACACCGAAATGCTGGAAAGCAAAGAGCTGTCCGGTACGGCCCATGCCGCACTGGATCTCGTCGAAGATGAGTGCGGCGTGGTGTTGGTCGGCAGCCTCGCGGCAGGCGCGCAGGAATTCCGGCGACGTTTCCTGAATGCCGCCTTCACCCTGGATTGGCTCCAGTACGATGGCGCAAACTTTCTCATCCATGGCGCTGTGCAGCGCTGCCGCATCATTACGCGGCACAAAGCGGACGCCTTCCAGCATGGGATCGAAGTCCTTGCGGTACTTCGCCTGGCCGGTGAGCGCGAGCGCGCCCATGGTGCGTCCGTGGAACGAGTTCTCCAGAGCTATGACGATGGACTTCTCCGGCCCGCCCGTAGCGTGGCCGGCAGCACGCACCAGTTTCAGCGCGCCTTCAATGGCCTCGGTACCGCTGTTGGAGAAGAACGCGCGGTCCAGCCCTGACTTGCTGCAAAGTTTTTCGGCAAGCAGCCCCTGGTACTCGTTGTAGTACAGGTTCGAGAGGTGGATGACCTTCGCCGCCTGGTCGCGGATGACCTTCACGATGCGCGGATGGGCGTGACCGAGCGCATTGACGCCCAGCCCGGAGAGGAAGTCGAGGTACCGCTTGCCCTCGACGTCGTAAACGTACACGCCCTTGCCCCGCGCGATGGCAATGGGATAGCGCGCGTAGGTGTTCAGCAGGTATTTCTGCTCTCGTTCGACAATCTCTTGATAAGTCACGATGTGATCCTCGGAAAAAGCTCATTGTAGCGAAATTCCCTGCCGAGCTGGGCGACGCGGCAAGCGTCGTTGGCGGCGCAAACGTCCAACTTAACAGGAGGCCGCGAGTATTCAGCCCCAGGCGCCAAGCTCAAAGGTGTGCTGTTTGAAGCCCGCGGCTTGTAGATGATGCAGCGCGACTGTCCCGGCGCGCTGACAGAAATCACCTCTGTAAACTCCGTGTGTTGCGGTTGCATGGCAACCCACACCGGATCACCCTGGCACGCGACCACATAGTCGGCCCGATGAGCCGGATCGAGCAGCGCCCACTCCCAGTCGGGATGCTCAGACTCAGAGATCACCCGGCGCCGTGGCAACGCCTGCCAGTTGCAGCGCGCCCGCATGGTCTCCGGTGTACATGAGCAACGTTGCTGAACGCGGCATTTCGCCAAGATAGTTTGCCAGCGCCCGCTCGATCGCCACGTCGGCCCCGTGAGTTCACCATCGCCTCCCGCAACGTGATGGGGATGTCACGATAGACCGAGAGGTAGCTGGCCGCCATGACCCCGATCAGCACACACCAAACCGCGTTTCTCAGTGCAGCCTCGCTGATGTGCTCGCCGATGAACGATGCGAAGACAGGAACGAACACCGCAAATACTGGAAGCAGCTCCAAACCATAGCGTACGTTGTAATACGAGCGCGGATACCAAACCGGCAGATAAATGGGCACGCTGCCGTAAGCGATGGAGAGCGCGTAAAACGGCAGCGGCAGCCACAGCAGCAGCAGAATGCCGTACCTGCGGAATTTCCAGATCGCGATGGCCGTTCCGGCCACGGCTATTGCGAACAGGGCCTGCCCGAACAACTCCGCTCCCAGGTTGAGTTTGGCCGACTTCAGGAAGTAAAGCGCAGCCGTGAACAGATCGTGCTGCCCGGGATATGTGTGCATGCCACGACCGGTACTGCGCAAAGCGATTGCCTTCGCCGAGTACGGACCGTTCGCGAAGTCGAGCGCGTAACCTGAAATGCAATAGGTGTAGATCAGCCAGAACGTGGGAACCAGAGCGTTCAGCAGCAAGAATTCAGCAAACGACTTCACCATCGCGCGCCGCTGGCGTTTGTCGCTGCTGCGCTTCCACCACAGCCACAAAGATCCACGTGACGATGACGCCGACGACAGCGGCAACGAACCATCCGTCGTAACGGGTAAACGCTCCTCCCGCCAAGGTGATGCCGCAAGCTTCCAGCGCGCGATTCGGTTTCATTCGCGCCGGCGCGACTCGCGAGACAAGATTCGGGAAACAGCCCCGGAGGAACTCATCCAGATAAACCAGCGCCCAGATGAAGAAGGCCAGGAAAATCGGCTCGTTCATCGCGGTGGTCTGCAGATAGAGCAGGTTGGGATTGAGTGCGTAAATGGCCGCCGCAACGTAGGCGGCAATCTTCGGGGCGCGGCCGCTCACCAGCCGGAAGATGCCGAGCGCGCCGAGTACATAAGCCACCATGCCTGGAATGGCGCCCGCGATTCCACTGCGCCAAAGCGCGTCGCTCCACACGAACGGCAGCATGGCAATGTGCTGCAGCGGTAGCCATACCGTTCCCAGCTCCGAGAGCGACAACAACGGATGGCGGTTGTCCACCACGCGGCGCGCGATGTTGATGTGCGCCACCGCATCGCCGTACAGCAGGAGTTGGTGCTTTATGTAATAGAAAAGCAGCGCTGCGATCGAGAGCGCGCCCAGCAGCAGCGTAAAGCGCGCATCGTGGCGCTGCTGGCGATAAGGGTCGGGCACGGCACGATCAGCGTCTCTCACTTTGATGGCTGCGCCTCTACGGCCATCTACGTGCCCCATGAACAATGTTCAGAATCAACACTCGCTCGCCAAGAGCCTGATAAACAATAAAGTATGGAAGCCTTAGAATCATTAGCTCACGTGTGCCTTTGACACGTCCGTCGCGACCACGGTTCGGCATCACCCGCAGACTCTGAACAGTATCGTAGATCGATCGAGTAATTCGGTTGGCGGTGTCTAAATTGGCGGCTTGCTCGAGGTATTCGGAAATTGCTTTGAGATCGGACACGGCAGGAACAGACCATTCAATCCGCATCTAGGAGCGTTCCCGTTTCTCAATCCACGCCTTCACCTCTTCATCTGGAACCGTTTCGCCGCGCTCCGCCGCCGCAAGGCTTTCCTTTACCTTATGGTCGAACCACTCGTTGTAAGCGAATAGGTGCTGCACGGCCTCTTCCAACAACTCGTCCTTGCCTCGGTGCGTGCGCTCTGCCAACTCATTCAACTTAGCTTCGATTTCAGGCGTCATGTGTATCTCCACAATTCAGAGTTTATCGTTTTCGCCGCGGTTTGGCTGCAGATCCACTCACTTTCTTGCTCTCAGTCCAAATGCGTCAGCTCGCGAAAGACCTGAAACCGTTCGTCAATCTCGTCGCGGGTGAGCGACTGCAGCCGCTCAGTTCCAAAGCGCTCCACCGAAAACGAGCCCATGACGCTGCCGTAGAACATGGCGTGTTTCAGCACGCGGCGGTTGACCTCGCCCTGCGAAGCGATATATCCCATGAAGCCGCCGGCAAAGCTGTCGCCCGCGCCGGTGGGGTCGCGCACTTCGTCCAGCGGCAACGCCGGCGCGCGAAAAGGATGATGCCCTCCGGCAAACTCGCCATCGCGGAAGAAGATGGTCGCGCCGTACTCGCCGTGCTTGATGACCAGCGCGCGCGGCCCAAGTTCCAGCACCTTGTGCGCCGCCCGCGGCAGGCTGCTGTCGCCGGCCAGCATCTTGGCTTCGGTGTCGTTGATCAGCAGCACGTCCACGCGCTTCAGCATCTTCTCCAGGTTCTGGCGCTGCCCGCTGATCCAGTAGTTCATGGTGTCGCCGCCGACCAGCTTCGCATTCGGCATGGCATCGCGCACCCGCATCTGCAGCACGGGATCGATGTTGGCGAGAAACAGAAAATCGGTGTCGCCATATTCCGCCGGGATTTGCGGCGCAAACTTTTCGAAGACGTTCAGCTCCGTGTTCAGCGTCTTGGCTTCGTTGACGTTCTCTCCGTATTCACCCGACCAGTGAAAGGTCTTCCCTTTCGCGTGCTGGATGCCGCGGGTATCAACCCCGCGATTGTTCATCACGGCTTCATTTTCGGGAGTGAAGTCCTCGCCAACCACGGCAACCACGCGAACGTCGGTGAAGTAGCTGGCGGAAAGCGAAAAGTAGGTGGCGGCGCCTCCCAGAATTTTCTGGCGCTCGCCGTAACGGAGTTTTCAGGGTATCGAATGCGACAGAACCAACGACAAGAATGGACAAATCCTATGTTCCCGCTTTCTGTTCGGAGTTGAAATACTTGCCCACCAGCAGCCGCAGGCGCTCCAGCGTGGCGGCAGGCACAACGTCTTTCTGCGTAATGATGGCGTTCTTCAGCGCCGAGCCGCACTTGCAGCCACGCGTCTTGGGCATGGCCGTCACCGCTTCACGCACCACGTTGCCCGCGTGCTCCGCATTCTTCAGCAGCACGCCGATGATCTGGTCCACGGAAACGTGGTCGTGGTCCTCGTGCCAGCAGTCGTAATCGGTGACCATGGCAACGGTGACGTAGCAAAGCTCGGCCTCACGCGCCAGTCGCGCCTCGGTGAGGTTGGTCATGCCGATCACGTCCATCCCCCAACTGCGATACAGGTTGGACTCCGCCTTGGTCGAGAACTGCGGCCCTTCCATGTTCAGGTACGTGCCGCCCTGCTTCACATTCACGCCGGCGCGACGGCAAGCTTCGGCCAGCACGGCAGCTTCTTCCGCACAAATGGGATGACCAAGTCCTACGTGTACGACCAGCCCATCGCCGAAGAATGTATCCACACGATGACGTGTCCGATCGACAAACTGGTCGGGGATGACGAAATCCAGCGGCCGGTGTTCTTCCTTCAGCGAGCCCACGGCCGACAGCGAAATGACGCGCTCGACCCCAAGCTGCTTCAGGCCGTGAATGTTGGCGCGGTAGTTCAGCTCCGTCGGCATCAGGCGATGTCCGCGGCCGTGGCGGGCCAGAAAGGCAACTTTCCGTCCAGCCAGATTCCCCAGGACGTAGGCGTCGGAAGGAGCGCCGAAGGGGGTCTCCAGGGCAACTTCGCGCACCTCACTCAGGCCCGGCATGGAATAGAGGCCGCTGCCGCCGATGATGCCAATTTCCGCTTCCGCCAATCAGTCTCCTTTCGGATGGGCAAAGCAACGATTATAGCTGCGAGTGTCGAGTTACAGGTTTCGAGTTCAGCGTGGCCGTAGCCAGCTTCGAGCTTCAATTTTCCAAGCCTGTCATCCTGAGCGGAGGCGGCTGGTTTTGCCGTCGGAGTCCGAGCGACCGCTATTCCCTGGTCAGCACTGTCATCCCGAGCGAGCGACTTCCCTAACTCAACACTGTCATCCCGACCGACGAGCTTTAGCCGAGTCGGAGGGACCTGCTTTTTCTTATCGTGGTGAAAGAGCTTCCCAATCCCCGAATGTTAAGATTCGCTTGATTGCTCCTCCGGAGCGCACCATGGCCGAGGTGTTCATCTCGTACGCGCGGGAAGATCAGGGATTCGCTCGCGACATCCATGCCGCGCTTCAGAAGGTGAATCGCGACACCTGGATTGACTGGCGCAGCATTCCCGACTCCGCCAAGTGGCGGGCGGAGATCTTTGCCGCTATCGAGGCCGCTGACAACTTCCTGTTCGTCATCAGCCCCGATTCCGTCAAGTCATGGATGTGCGGGCAAGAAGTCTCTCATGCCGTTGCCAATAACAAGCGGCTTATCACCATCCTCTATCACTCGGTTGAGCACAAGGAGCTACTTCCGGCACTCGCGGAGATTCAATGGATTGATTACCCGAATCTGGGCTTCGAGCAGACGTTCGAGCGGTTGACTACAGCCATCGACACCGATTTGAACTGGGTGCGCAAGCACACCCAGTTCCTGGTACGAGCCACAGAGTGGGAATCCAAGAATCGTGATCAAGGCTTCCTGCTGCATGGGATGGAGTTGAAAGAGGCGGTCCAATGGTTGGAGCAGGCGGCCGCAATCAAAGACCGCAAACCGACAGAGCTTCAAGAACAGTACATCCGGGCCAGTGAGGAATGGGAAGCGGGAGAAATCCAGCGCCTCACAGACTTGAACGAGGAGAAAGAGCGGCAGCGACGAGAGGCCAAGCGGCGGCGGCAGCAGCAGGTGGAGGGCCTGCTCGATGAAGCCCGCAAACAGATGGTGGGGCGAAGGTTCACTGCAGCGCTTGATTTGTTGAAAGAAGCGCAGAAGCTGGATCCTTCAGCCCCTCAACTGCGTATCCTGTTGGAACGACTGGCAAGTGAGCATCAACAGGAAAAACAGCGTCGTGAACTGGACCGCCTGAACCACGAAGTTCAGGAGGCCATAGATCGAGACGACTATAAGGCGGCTTCGGAAAGGGCCGCTGAGGCCCTCGGCAAGTTCCCAAACGGAGCCGGTCTGGCAAGACTCAAAGAGCTTGCCGACGCACAAATAGAAATAGCCGCGCAAAAGGAATTTGTACGCAATCAAACCGCGGCAGCTCAGGAACTGCTCGACAGTGGCCAAACGCAGCGTGCTTTGGATAACGTCGAAAAGGCATTGCAGAGGGTGCCCGGAAATGGCCGCCTTGAATCTTTACGGGCGCTGATCCAGGACCGCATGCTCAAAGAGCGCACCGAGGCTGACAAAACCACGTGCTTGCGCCAAGCCGATGAAGCCATCAGCCTTGGCCGATACTCTGCTGCAATCCAGATACTGGAAAGCGCTCAGGTAAGGTTTGTAGACTCCAAAGACCTCGATGAACTTCTCCGTTTTGCTAAGGCCCGTCGGCGGTGTTTGTGAGGATGCAACCCATGCGGCGCAGCGCTTGCTCGGGAGCAGGATTTTGAAGGAGCCGTCAAGTTATTGGAGAAGGCGGCGCGACAAGTGCCGAGTGAGGACATGGGCCTCCTGCTTCGGCAAGCGCGGGAACAACGCGACGGTTTTCTGCGGGATCTCCAGGCGGCGATTGCGAAAGGGAAAGGTCTCGTGGAAGGGGGTGCCATCGCCAACGCCCGCGAATTTCTCGGCTCGAGACCGGTCTCCTATCACCAATCCGTCGAATTTCGCGACCTGCTCGAGGAGGCACAAAACACTCCAATCCCCACTCCTCATGTTGACAGCGACGGAACCGAAGCGACGCGAATGTTTACTCGATCCGGCCTCGAAGACGCGGCCGTGATTCAGCAGCATGCGCCCCCTGTCCACACCCCAGTCGAAGCGGAGCCGGTTGCCGAAGAGCCGCCACGACTGGCCGAGCCAAAACTGCCACCAGTTCTTCATGTTGACAGCGCCGGAACCGAAGCCACCAGCCTCGGCCCCTACCCTGAGGCCATCCAGATCCTAGAAAGCGCTGGGGCACTGCCTCGGTTTAGCGTCTATTACCCAAAGGAGGTCAAGCCGCGCGTGCTGTACAAGTTACTTGCGTATATGCATTTGGCGAGCCTCACAGAGGTCGTTCGGGTTCACAGCGAGGGCGAGATTGGCGAAATGGCAGCAAAGCAATACCAGACGACCTCGATCAAGTCTCCCGAATTCATCACGCCTGGTGCTAAGGTCACCATCATTCCCCAAGTATTCGGGGTTAAGTTTAGTCCGCCTTCGGACGTTTTTGTCTGGTCAGGAGCTTCGAACCACGCAGTTTTCCACTTCAGCACTAACGCGGATATATTACGTTCTGACCCGGAAGGCACTGCTGACGGAGCGGTTGCATTTTACGTGGGAATCGTTCTGGTGGCAGAGGTTCGAATTTCAATTCGTTTCTCAACTGCATCAAGCGAGTCACTTGCCAGTACATCGGCTCAACCATATCGGGCCGTCTTTGTTTCGTATTCTCACAAGGACAAGCACGTCGTCGACCAACTGGAAAAGTCATACACGGTTCTGGGAATGCAGTATTTGCGCGACGTCCGAATGCTGCGCAGCGGCGAAGCTTGGAACGAGGCTCTCTTAAACAAGATCGAAGAAGCAGACGTCTTCCAGTTGTGCTGGTCCTACGCTGCCAAGTCTTCCGTCGCAGTCGAGCGCGAGTGGCAGCATGCGCTCAGTCTAGGCCGTTCTTCCTTCATACGGCCGGTCTATTGGCAGAGGCCAATGCCAGATTGCCCGTCTGAGCTCGCACGCATACACTTCGCCTATTTAGATGTTGGGTGGGCAAAGCGACTGGCCGGTAAACTATCCTTTTGGTGGTCTCAGCTTCCGGGGACAAGACGCTGACGGTGTGGGAGGTGGAAAACGGGCACGAACTCATGACGCTCCAAGCTCACTCGGGAGCTGTGAGAAGGGTAACCTGGAGTCTAGACGGCAAGATCCTCCTATCGCCGGAACCGACCGAATTATTCAAGTCTATGCCATGGACATTGACCTGTTGATGTCTCTGGCCCTTAGCCGCGTCACCCGCAACCTGATGCTCGCAGAGTGCAAGCGGTATCTCCACCTCGACGAAGTCCCGCCCATCCCGTGAGGCAAGGGGGCTGGTAACGGGTCTCTTGGTTCCGTTCAGGGTGTTAGGATTGCGCTTTCAAAGTCGACAGGCCCCATGGACGCAGCGGAAGCACAAAACGCACCTTGCCTTTGGGACGACAGACCCAGATCGGTCGGCGCATTCCTGGATTCTGTGCGCGCGATCCGTGCGTACTGGAGATTGCCCGAATACAAGGAGATGTGGTTTCGCGGAGAGGACGGAGAGTACCCGCAAACCCGGCTTTGTCCGAAGTTGTACCGTCCGCCAGAGAATCATCCGCTAAAGCCGATTCCCGATTTGTTGGACATCGAGAATAGCCTTTTCGAGGACTTCGAACGCTGCGGTGCGCAACTCTGTAACACCCAACCCGAAGACGACTGGGATTGGTATTTCTTGATGCAACACCACGGAGCGCCTAGCCGGATATTAGATTGGTCGGACGGAGCGCCTAGCCGGATATTAGATTGGTCGGACGGAGCGCTCATTGGATTGCATTTTGCCGTACACAATACCCCCGTTAGGCCGGAGAGAAACGCCGTCGTATATGTCCTTCAACCTCATTGGCTAGTAGAACTACTAAAGTCCCTTCCCGATATTGCGGAGGTGAAAGAGAGATGGAAGGTCTTCTGCAAAGAGAATCCGTCTGAAGACTTTACAGACGACGAATGGGACTGGTCGTATCTCCCGGACGATGAAGATTGGCGAAGTAAGGTGCCGGTGCCACGAGTACCAGTTCTCTGGGACATTGCCCAAATCACAAGACGGTTTGGTGCACAGCGCAGCCGCTTCATGATTTTCGGAACTGATCCGCACTGGATGCAGGATATAGCTGAGAAGTCCGACTCAGTAAAAGTGCTCACTATAGCAGCCGCTTCGATACCAACAATCAAACACGAACTTAGAGATGCAGGCATAACTGAGTCTGTGATCTTTCCCGATCTTGACGGTCTGGGCCGAGAGCTTATGCAAACGTGGGAAGAGAGACGCTGAGCCCGCAGGGCGGCACAACGTAGCCCAGGACGGCAGTCCTGGGAAAAGATGCCCCTCGAATCCAGGAGTCCCTTCAGGGACGGCACAATCGATGCGAACCCTCGCTTCGATCGCAGGTTACCTTCCGCCAAAATGTTACGAAAGTACAGTTACCCTACCTGTACCTTCGTAACTTGACTTTGGCCGAGCCCGGCGCTACACTGGCGACGTGAGGCTTAGTGTCTCCACCGTCCCGTAAGGGCGGAAGCGGCCCCGTTGACCTCACCGAGCGCAAGAGCGGCGCTCGATGGGGGCCCCGAAGGCCGATGATCTTTGACAAGTCAGTGGTCAGTGGCTAGTGGCTAGTGGCTAGAAAGGCAAGTCGCTGCCTAGAGGGAAATGCACGCTAACTCCTTTGGAATCAATCATCAACGTGTAAGTCCTTACGGCTCTATCATGTGCAAGGATTTTTTCGCCAAGTCATTGATTCCACAGAGGCACGGGGGGAGGGGGTGGGCAGATACATAATACTCATAGAATACATAGTTGTATGTCACTTGTTTTGTGAAAATCACATTCTAAGTCATTGCTGGTCAAATGGATACGTATAACCCCTTAGGGCTCAAATGGATGCGAGCTTTATGTTAGCTAAGTTATTGATTCTACGAGAAGGAGGCGAGGGGTTAAGCCGAGGTTCAGCGACGGCCAGCGACGTTGGGTTTCTCGTGCACCAACTCGATGAGACTTGAAACCGGAAACTCGAAACTCGAAACTGCCTCAATCCCCCGGCTCGAAGCGGTAGCCCACCCACGGCTCCGTCAAGATGTACTTGGGCGAGCCGGCATCGGGCTCCAGCTTCTTGCGCAACTGGCCGACGAAGACGCGCAGATATTCGTTTTGCTCGACGCTGTTGCTGCCCCACACCGCATTGAGGATGGAGCGATGGGTCAGCACCTTGCGCGGATGCTGCGCCATGTACACCAGCACGTCGAACTCCTTGGGCGTAAGCCGCACTTCCCTGCCGGCGACGGCGACGGAATGCGCGTCAAGGTCAACGTGGAAGTCGCCCAGGTCAATTTTGGTTTGCGGCTCGCTGGTGCTGGGCGGAGAACGTCGCAGGGCCGCGCGAATCCGCGCCAGCAGCTCGCCGGTGCTGAACGGCTTGGTCACGTAGTCATCGGCGCCCGGAGTCAAGCGCCTCGATCTTGCTGCGCTCTTCGCCGCGCACCGACAGCACCAGGATCGGCACCTGCGAAATCTTCCGCAGCCGGCGGCACAACTCGATGCCATTCATGTTGGGCATGGCGAGGTCGGTAATCACCAGGTCGGGGGCAAAGTCTTTCAGGATCTCGAGCGCGGTTTCGCCATCGTTGGCCACGCGGATCTCGTAGCCTTGCGCGTTCAGGCTGGTGCGCAGCACGCGCGTGATCTGCGGCTCGTCGTCAACGACCAGGATGTGCGGGCGGGTGTGCAATGCAGTTGTCAGTAGTCAGTTGTCAGTTGTCAGTTCAGTTGCCAGTCTCGGTTCACCGTCCTACGGTTGCCTGAATACTAGGACATATCCGAGGCCGAGTCATCTCCGATGCCCCGCGCGCAGCCGAATGGTCGGGCAGCGCCAACTGACAACTGGCTACCGACAACTGGCCACTGCTTCAGTTGGGCTGCTGCTTCACGATATGAACATCCACCGCGGGCGCGTCGCGCAGGAAGCGATGCACGGCCGACATGAACAGATACTTGCGCCAGCCGCTGGTGGCGGAATGCCCAAAGATCATCTGCGTGATGTGCTTCTCGCGAACGAACTCGCCCATGGCCTGGGCAACGTCCTTACCTTTGAGCCGCACAATCTTGGCTCCAAGGTTCTCGGCAAATTGCAGGTTTGCCTGCAGCGAACGCTTCCTCTCCGGATCGCTGTCGTCGACCCCGGTATCGACATACAAGACGAACAACTCGCCGTTGATGGCCTGCGCCATGCGCGAAGCCCGGGCCACCAGATACTGCGCTGCCGGATTGGAGCTGACCCCAACCCCAATTCGTTCCGCCACGTTCAGGTCGCGGCCCGGCGCCGCCTCCGACTCAAGGTAAGGCTCCAGGCTGCGGTCCACCACCTGGGCGACGTGGCGCAGGGCGACTTCGCGCAAGGCAATCAGATTACTGGGGCGGAAGAAGTTGCCGAGGGCGCGATCCACGCGCTCCATCGGATAGATATCGCCACGGCGCATGCGCGTCTGCAGCGCCTCAGGGGTGACGTCGGACAACACGATTTCGTCCACTCGCTTCAAGACCCAGTCGGGCACCGTCTCGCGCACCAGCACGCCGGTAATCTTGTGCACCATGGGCGTCACGCTTTCGAGATGCTGGACGTTCATGGTGGAAACCACGTCGATGTTGTTGTCGAGCAATTCGAAGACATCTTCGTAGCGCTTATGGTGCTTGCTGCCGTCGATGTTGGTGTGCGCCAGCTCGTCCACCAGAGCGACCTGGGGATGGCGCGCGAGAATGGCATCCACGTCCATCTCTTCAAAGAGCGTGCCCTTGTAGTCGATCTTCTTGCGCGGCACGGTTTCCAGCCGCGCAGCCAGTTCCTGGGTCGCTTTGCGGCCGTGGGTCTCGACCACGCCGATCACCACATCTTCGCCGCGGCTCTGGCGCCGTATGGCCTCGCTCAACATCGCGTAGGTCTTGCCGACGCCGGGCGCGTACCCGAGAAACAGCTTGAAAACACCACTCTTCTTAACCGGAGTGGTCTCTTCCAGCCATTGCTCAGGTGTCTTTTGCATGCGCCCCTATTCTGCGGCAGAGGCGTTGAAAAGTCGATTCGATACAATCATCGCGTGAATTCACAACCTCCTGAGGGCGGGCCGGCCGCGCGGCGTTCTTTTGCCGTTTCTCCCCAGCGCTTGAAAGCCGAGCTGTACCACTATGCCGTCGCATTGGGGACGATTGCCGTCGTGGTGATCGCGTACCGTCGTCTGCCGAATGTGAACCCCACCACGGTCGCGCTGACTTTTTTGTTGGTGGTGCTAGGCGTAGCCAGCCGGTGGGGACTGACCGTAGCCACCACGGCCGCAGTGATAGCCACCCTTGCGTTCAACTATTTCTTCCTCCCGCCGGTACACACGTTCACGGTCGCCGACCCGCAGAACTGGATTGCGCTGCTGGCTTTCCTGATCAGCGCGATTCTAGCCAGCCGGCTCTCCGAACGCGCGCGCCGCGAAGCGATGAATGCCACCCGCCGGCGTAAAGAAGTGGAACGCCTCTATGCCCTGAGTCAGCAGCTGCTGGCCACGGAAAACGTGATGGAGTTGCTGAACTCCATTCCACACTACGTGCGCGATGCCTTCGGGCTGAAGGCGGCGGCCATGTATTTACCCAAACGCAAGGAGGTGTACCGCACCGGGGCTGACCATCCTGAACTGAGCGAAGAGCAACTGGAGTCGGTCAGCGGGCGGGGCGAGCTGGTGGTGGATGAAGCGAACCAGTTGTGCTTCGTTCCGCTGCGCATCGGGGTCAGGCCAGTGGGCAGCCTGGGATTAGAGGGCGCGGTCCTCTCCCGCGAAACCCTGGAGGCCGTCGGCAGCTTGATCGCAATTTCCATTGAGCGTGCGGGCGCGGTCGAGACCCTCACCCGCGCCGAAGCGACGAGAGAGAGCGAGAAGCTGCGCTCCGCGCTGCTGGATAGCGTCACCCACGAGTTCCGCACGCCGCTCACGGCCATCAAGCTCTCGGTCACGACGCTGCTGTCAACGCCGGAAATCGGGGCTGATGAGAGAAAAGACTTGCTCACTGTGATCAACGAAGAGACCGACAGGCTCAATCGTCTGGTGGGCGAGGCGGCGGAGATGGCACAGCTCGATGCGCAGCAAGTGGAGTTACGCCGCGAGGTGCATCCCGTCAGCGAGGTGGTTGCAGCCGCGCTGGAAAAGTCGAAGCAAGTGCTTGCCGGCCGCGAAATCAAGGTGCAAGTCCCTGATAGCCTGCCACCGGTGCGCGTCGACCTTGAGCGGATCGCCGAAGTGCTGGTGCAGTTGCTGGAGAACGCTGCGAAGTATTCGCCTCCCGACACGCCGGTCACCATCAGCGCGGAGCCCGCGGGGAAGATGATTTGCCTCAGTGTCGCCGATCGCGGGCCAGGAATCGACGACCTGGAGCAGTCGCTCATCTTCGAGAAGTTCTACCGCGGACGCGATCAGCGCTACCGGGTTCAGGGCACCGGTATGGGGTTGGCCATCGCAAAAGCGATTGTCGAGGCGCATGGCGGGACCATCGGTGTGACATCGCAGCTAGGCAGCGGCTCGGTGTTTCACTTCACCTTGCCCACGTCAGAGCGAGGGTTCACAGCGCGCCTCTCGCGGGCTCCAACAGCAGCTCGGAAAGATTCGCGCTCGGCGGAAGCAGAACGGCGTAGAGTACCGCCTGAGCCACGCTGTCAACGTCCATCATGCGCTCGCGGGGAGCGTTGGGCATAATCTGCTTCCACATGTCGGTGTACGTTGCCCCGGGCATGAGCGCCACTACGCGAATTCCGCGCGGAATCAGCTCCTCGCGCAGCGACAAGGTGAAACCCAAGGCGCCTCGCTTGGCTGCACTGTAGGTCGCATAGTTCGGGAACACTTGCTTGGCCGCTGCCGACAGATTGTTGACGATGGTTGCACCGGCACGCATCATCGGCAGCGCGGCGCGGGTACACAAGAACATGCCAGTGAGGTTCGTATCGATGACGTCGCGCCACAGTTCCAGCGTTGTGTTCTCGACGGTCACCGTCGGCTGGGTGATGCCGGCATTGTTCACCAGCACATCGAGCTTCCCGAAACGCCGCTTAACCGTCGCAAATAACGAGGCAACGGATTCCGGATCGCGAACATCGCAGACTTCGGCAACGATCTGCGGTTTCTTCGTTGAGTTGGTAGTCTTCGGAAGTGATTTCGTGATGCGGAGTGCGCTCTGCGCCAGTGTCGATGGATCACGGCCGGCGATGACTACGCTGCAACCTTCCGCTGCCAGGACACGCGCGATGGCGTAGCCGATCCCGCGGCTGCCACCGGTCACGACCGCAACTTTGCCAAGTAATCGCCGCGCACCGGTCGCGGGCCTCGTGGTTCTCGAGTTTGGCTCGCGGTTGGACTGCGTCTTCTTCGCAGCCATCGGTTAGATTCCGTTGCCGTTCTTTTCGCGGATGAGGGAGAGAAATTCCTGCCGCGTCTGTTGCGCGCGAAATGCACCCAGCATTGACGACGTAACCGTGGCCGAGTGTTGCTTCTCGACGCCGCGCATCATCATGCACAGGTGGCGCGCCTCAATCACGACGCCCACGCCCAGCGGTTGGATCGTCTTCTGGATGGTTTCCGCGATCTGCACCGTCAGCCGCTCCTGTACCTGTAGCCGGCGCGCAAACACTTCCACCAGTCGCGGCACCTTGCTCAAGCCGATGACCCTGCCCTTCGGGATGTACGCGACGTGTACTTTGCCGAAAAACGGCAGCACATGGTGCTCGCAAAGACTGAACATTTCGATGTCTTTGACGATCACCATCTCGTCATAATCCACGCTGAACAGCGCGCCGCCAAGTATCTGCTCGGGATCCTCGCTGTAGCCCTTGGTCAGGTATTGCAAGGCCTGCGCATAGCGCTCCGGGGTCTTGGCTAGGCCTTCACGGTCAGGCTGCTCGCCCAGTCGCACCAGCATCTCGCGCGCCAGTTCCTCAAAGCTGGCGCTCGTCAGCGTCGGGGTCTCGATTAGATCCTTCATTGGGTCCCTTTGGATACCTACGGCCGCAATTCCGCTCCGCCGGCGTACTCGAAGCTGTTCATCAGCGTTTCTTCCAGCCGCACTCTCTCAAGATGAGCCGCCGTAAAGCTTTGCTTGCAAAATGTTGAAGATGACAGCGCTCAAGTTTTCCGTCGTTGGCACAATATTCGCGAATTCTTGACGGACATTCAAATTCTCGTGATCGAAGCGGTCGAGTACTTCCCGCCGCACCGAGTCATCCAGATCGGTCAGGTCGCAAACCATCCCAGTTTGCGGATTCACCTGGCCGCTCACCGTGACCTCAAGCGCATAATTATGCCCGTGTCCGTATGGATTGTTGCACTTGCCATACGTCGCGAGGTTTTCCGACTCTGACAGCTCATCGCTGTGCAGCCGGTGCGATGCCGAAAAAACGTAACGCCGCGTCAGATGCGCCTTCATGGCTCACCGTAGAAATCGACAAAAAGGTCGGGCAGTTCGTACACCCGCACCCGATGCAACTTGGCCACGTGCAACTTGTCCTGCAATCGCTTCCAGATGGCGATGGCCAGGTTCTCAGTGGTCGGAATTTCTTGGGCGAACTCTGCCACCTCTTTATTTAGATGCCGGTGATCGAGCGCGTCCAGCACTTCGCGGTTCAGGATTTCCTTCAACTCCTTCAGGTCCACGACAAAACCGGTCCTGGGATCGACGTCGCCCTTCACCGTAACCTCCAGCGTGTAATTGTGGCCGTGCCCGTTGAGGTTGGCACACTTACCGAACACGCGCTGGTTTTCTTCGGGCGTAAATTCGGGATTGTGGTAGTAGTGCGACGCAGAAAACTCACACTTGCGGGTTAGATAGACCATGTTCTCCTGCGTTTATGCCTCGTTCTTCGACTGCGTCGCCGCGTCGGCGGCTCCGGGGGACTCGGCTGTCGGGGCCACCGCATATTCGCGCCCTTTCCAGCGCACTGATCCTCGCTTATGAGAGATGTCGGAATTCCATAAAAGTACCGCGAAAAGCGGCAGCCCAAACAACGACAGTACACTTGACAGCAAATCAAAATGCGCAGCCCGAACCCGCTTCCAGAAAAGGTAAAACCATAGAGCCGCCACTGCTGCGCCGATCACGCAAGCGACTGTTTCACTCTGCAGTCCAGCGAGGATGGCGAATATTGCGGCCCCTACGATCACCGCAAACTCGATCACGCAGCGCCAGGCCAGACTGCGTGCATTGGGAAACAGCAGCGCAAGGTTCTTGGTCCAGCCCTCCCACATTTCGCCGAAGCTGCGGTACATTCGGGCACTCACCACATCCGAGAAGTGGAAGCACAACTTGCATCCGGCTTGCTTGGCACGCTTGGCCAGCTCTACATCTTCGAGGATCGCGGTTGCGACCGCGGCGTGGCCGCCAATCGCGTCGTAGGCTTCGCGCCGAATCAGCAGATATTGGCCATTCGCCGCCGCCACCGGAGAATTTGGATCGGACACCTCTTTCGGCGGGTACTTTGTCGCCAACTCGGCAAAGATCAGCGGCATGAGTGCGCGCTCAGCCAGGCTGCCGACCTCCTGCTTCGGGGAATAGGAAAGCAAGTCGGCGGAAGATTCTTGTCGCTTCCTGCAATCCGGTCGCAATGGAACTTGGGCGTGTGCTTCGTATCGGCGTCGGTGAACAGCAGCCATTGACCCTGGGCGGCTTTGGCGCCGCTCCAGGCTGCATTGCATTTGCCGGTCCAGCCTTCGGGCAGGGGGTCAGCCGTGATTACTCGCACCGGAAAGCTCTCCGCAATCGCACGAGTTCCGTCGGTCGAGTGGTCGTCCACGACGATGATCTCGTAGCTCGTACCAGCCTGGCCGACGAGCGTGCGCAGGCAATCGCCGAGACATGCCTGTTCATTGCGCGCAGGAACGATCACTGAGACGTTGGGAATTGGTTCAGGAGTCACGAAAATAGGCCTTCGATTATTATAGAGGTGTGAAGGGTCTCTTCTCCGCCACTGTTCTGGTTTTCCTGATTCTGCTCGCAGGCTGCAACAGCGGGTCGCATCCCCCGCGCATCGGTAGCGCCGCGCCCGATTTCACCATACCTGACGGGCAGCACTCTGTCTCGTTGAGCCAGTTTCGCGGCAAGCCGGTGGTGCTCAACTTCTGGGCGACGTGGTGCCCGCCGTGCATCCAGGAGATGCCTTCGCTGGTGCAACTGCAGAAACAGCTTGGAGACAAGGTGACGATCCTTGCCGTCAGCGAGGACGACGACGACAACGCCTACAAGCAGTTCGTGAAAGACCACAACGTTGACCTGCTTACGGTCCGCGACACCAAGCACAGCAACGAACTCTACGGCACCTTCAAGTTTCCCGAGACCTTCGTGATCGACGGCGACGGCAAGATCCTGCGCAAGTTCATTGGCGCGCAGGAATGGAACAGCCCGGAGATTGTGGAGTATTTGAAGAAGCTGTAGGAAACGGTGGCCCGGTCTTGTTTACCTTCATAAACTGACATAAACTGCCATCATGCCAATGACATCATTGAATATATCTCTACCCGACGCTCTTAAAGCCTACGTGGAACACCAAGTGGCCTCCGGAGACTGGGGCACTCCGAGCGAATATATCCGTGAGTTGATCCGTCAGGATAAAGAGAGGCGCTTGGCCACCCTGGAGCAGGCGCTGCTCGCCGGCGCCAAAGGGCGAACGATTGAAGTACCGGTCTCAGAGATTCGCAAGAAGGGACTGGTCGCTGCCCTGCGCAAACGTGCGCAGCGCTTGTGAAAACGCCACGAATCACGTTTAGCGATTTGGCGGTCGCCGACATTCTGGAGCAGGCTGACTGGTATCAGGCGCAGGCAGGCCCTGAGCTGGCACGGCGATGGGAGAAGGCCGTGACTTCCACTATCCTGCGCATCGTGACCGCACCGCACGCCGGAACACCTTGCAGCTTCCAAGCGGGTCAATTACACGGTACACGTCGAATGCCCATAGCAGGATTTCCGATGCATCTGGTTTTCTATCAATTCGAGGAAGGTGAGATGCGCGTACTGCGCGTCGTCCACGGGGCCCGAGATCTTGAGGCTCTGTTTTCTGATTAACCCGATGCTCTCTCACAACTTTACCCTTCTCAGCCGCAGCGCGTTGCTGATCACCGACACCGAGCTGAAGCTCATGGCGGCGGCCGCGATGATGGGGCTCAGCAGGAGGCCGAACCTGGGATAGAGAATGCCCGCCGCTACCGGCACGCCCAGCGCGTTATAGATGAACGCGAAGAAAAGATTCTGCTTGATGTTGCGCATGACGGCGCGGCTCAGGCGGCGCGCCCGCACCAGCGCCGCCAAATCGCCCCTCAGCAAGGTAATGCCAGCGCTCTCCATGGCAACGTCAGTGCCGGTGCCCATCGCAATGCCGACCTGCGCTTGCGCCAGGGCTGGCGCGTCGTTGATGCCATCGCCCGCCATGGCGACCACTCTTCCCTGTTGCTGAAGCCTCTTCACTACATCGGCTTTGTGATCGGGCAACACTCCGCCTTCGAAGTCGCTGATGCCGACCTGACGTGCCACAGCAGCAGCCGTGGTCTCGTTGTCTCCGGTGAGCATCACCACGCGCAGTCCTTCACGGCGCAAATCGCTCACTGCCTCCGCCGCCTCGGGCTTCACCGGATCGGCGATGCCCAGGAGCCCCATAGCACGTCCATCAACCGCAGCAAACACTACGGTCTGGCCGTCAGTACGTATGCGCTCGGCATGCGCCTTGAGCTCCGCGATGTCGATTCCCAATTCCTGCAACAGCGACTCGTTGCCGGCTGCAACCTCGTGTCCACCGACGGTGCCTACCACGCCACGTCCGGTGAGCGAACGAAACCCATCCTGCGGTATCAGATGAATTCCGTTCGACTCAGCGGCCTCAACAATTGCCGCAGCCAGCGGATGTTCGCTTCCACGCTCCAGGCTGGCCACCAGCCGCACTACGCTTTCCTCGGTCTCGCCGCCAATCGCAACTACGGCCATCAGTTCAGGTTTGCCTCGAGTAAGCGTGCCCGTTTTGTCGAGGACCAGGGTGTCTGTCTTTTGTAGGGTTTCCAGCGCCTCGGCGTTCTTGATAAGGATGCCGGCGTGCGCCCCGCGGCCCGTGCCAACCATGATCGCCATCGGCGTCGCCAGCCCGAGCGCGCAGGGACACGCGATGATCAATACGGCGACGGCGTTGATGATGGCGTGCGCCAGTCGCGGCTCCGGACCCATCGTGCACCAAACGATGAAGGTGATTACCGCTACCGCCAGTACCGTCGGCACGAACCATGCGGCGACCCTGTCAGCCAGCTTCTGAATAGGGGCGCGGCTGCGCTGTGCCTGACTCACCATGCGCACAATCTGCGCCAGCATGGTTTCGCTGCCCACGCGTTCAGCGCGCATCAACAGCCAACCGGTGCCATTGACGGTCGCTCCGATGACCTTGTCCCCCGCTCCTTTTTCGACGGGGATGGATTCGCCAGTCACCATCGACTCATCCACTGAGCTCAGTCCGTTGAGCACAACACCGTCGGTCGGGATCTTTTCGCCTGGACGCACCCGCAGCTGGTCGCCGACCTTCACCTGGTCAAGCGGGACATCATACTCGCTGCCGTCGTCACGCATGATGCGAGCCAGTTTTGGCGAAAGGTCAAGCAGGGCGCGGATGGCGCTCGAGGTCCGGCTGCGCGCTCTGCAGCTCCAGGACTTGCCCGAGCAGCACGAGCGCAATAATCGCCGCCGCGGCCTCGAAATACACTTCAGGCTGGCCGTGCATGCCGCGCATGGTCTCCGGGAAAATTCCCGGCGCGACCGTGGCGACGGCGCTGTAGACATAAGCCACGCCCACGCCCATCGCGATCAGCGTGAACATATTCGGGCTGCGGAACTTGACCGACGCCCAACCGCGCTGGAAGAACGGCCAGCCACACCACAACACGATGGGCGTCGCCAGCGCCAACTCCAGCCAGGTGCCTGCGCGCGGCGTGAGCACATGTGCCAGTGGCCCCATGCGCAGCATGGCGTAGGCGACCAAGGGAACGCCGAGCAGCACGCTGGTCCAGAAGCGGCGCGTCATGTCGCGCAATTCGGGATTTTCCTCTTGCGCCGCCGTCACCGTCTTCGGCTCCAGCGCCATGCCGCAGATCGGACACGCTCCCGGGATGTCGCGCACAATCTCGGGATGCATCGGGCAAGTCCACTGCGTCTTAGTCGCGAGGGATGGAAGTTCGGGCTCCAGCGCCATGCCGCACTTGGGACAGGCGCCGGGTTGCTCCTGCCGCACCTCGGGATCCATCGGGCAGACGTACGCTGTCGCCGGGGCCTTCACGTCAGGGGCAAAAGTTATGGTCCCGCTCTGTCCGCCGGGGCTTGACACCGGCCCAATCTGCGCGGGCTTCCCACCGATTTGCACCATTGCAGCCCATTCCGCCGGGCTTGTAGTGCGGCGACAGGTACTTCGCCGAATCGGCTTTGAACTTTTCGGCACAACCGCGCGAGCAGAAGTGATAAAGCTTGTTTTCATACTCAACCGAAGCGGCGGCCTTCGAAGGATCAACGCTCATCCCACACACGGGATCTTTGTCTAGCTTTGGAGCTATTCCGCCCTGCGCGGGAACAATCGCCTGTTTCTGGCTCGCCGACAAATATTTTTCCGGAGACGATACGAACTTGTGCATGCACGCGGGCGAGCAGAAATAATAGCTTTGACCTTCATGCTCGGCTTTGCCGCGAGGTTGCGCCGGATCGACCGCCATGCCGCAGACCGGATCCTTCGCGGAAACGTCCACGATCCGGTTCTCCTGGCTTCCCTGGACTTCGCTCATTCCCTACCTTTTCCGATTTCCCTCACGGTGCTGTTCTTACGCGCAGCCATGCTCTATATTGAATGCGGAATTCCGCGCGACGCTAGTCTGTATCTTCGCGCCTCGGGAAAGGGCGCTGTGCATCCAGTTAGCGGATTCCGCGCATTCTTATCATTGCACGTTTGCGAGAGGGTGGTTCGATGA
Organism: uncultured Acidobacteriaceae bacterium; assembly: GCA_963735855.1. Taxonomy (GTDB): domain Bacteria; phylum Acidobacteriota; class Terriglobia; order Terriglobales; family Acidobacteriaceae; genus Bog-257. The sequence continues at coordinate 32,891 of CAVTMW010000012.1, read as the reverse complement.
CCGCAGTCGAAGTTTTGTTTCGCTATGGAATGCCACCGGGCGAGAACGAAATGGGCGCTTTGGGACAGATAAGCGATGTTTATGGCATTCGCCGCCTTCAAGTTTAGTGAACGAGACAGGACGATCCGCGTGGAGTACGATGCCACTCGCCTGAACGAGTCGGCGGTAGAGAAACTGCTGCGCAGCGCCGGACTCGACATCGAGGAAAAGCTGGCGCTGGCGTAGGGTCTCTGCCGCCATCCAGACGAACCATGCACAAAAGGCGAAGGCCCTTTCAGGCACTTCGCCTTTGCTATCTTTTGGGCTGAGTCAGGTGGCACGGAAACATCCGAACAACCTGTGTGCAGTCGCCTGGGAGGAGGCCCTTATAAATTGAAGGGCCACTCCAAAAAGGAACTCTGGCCGAAATTCCCTTCCGAGTGACCCCTATTGCGCCACTTCGTCTGTTCTGTATAGTAGCACTCCCCGTGCCAAAGCTCACACACAGAAAACAATAGAGTTAAGGTCTTAGTTACGGCGCGGCTACTGGTAGAACTTTCCAGGGTTGGGAAGAATTTACTAGCCCCACTAAAGTGGTTGATGGCTGCCAAGCGTATGACACCCGTTCCCTGGCAAAACTGAACGCACATTCGCCAATTCACCGGAGCGGATCTCTAGTAGGACCGGTTACGCTGGCATGGATGCGAAACGCGTCGCCCAGCCTGGATAGCCGATGCAACAAGGAGCAGCGGCGTACAGCTTGCAAGAGAATCCGGAGCCCGATCACTGACCGAGAATCGAGAGCGCCGGATTGGGGTCGGTCGTGGGCAGCAACACAAATTTCGTACCCGAGATCACGTATGCGATCCCGATCGTGTTTCCGTTCTGCTGCACCACCGTGCGGCCCGTGCTATCGACCGTGTACGTGTAAGTAGAAGTTCGACGGCCCACCCGGACCACCGGGGCCGCTGGTGTTGGACGTGCCGCTGATTTTGCCACTGCCATCGGCGAGCATCCAGGTGACCGCGTTGGTCACGTCCTTGGTGATGGGTGCGACGCTGCCGCCGGCATAGGGACCGGCAATCGACGAAGTCGAGAAGCCAGAGGCCGTCTGCTGCTCGAGAAATCCAGCGGTTACAGCAGGATCGGTGCCGACCACGAATGCCTGGCCGCCCTTGACCAGATAGAACACCGGCGGCACCAGGAAGGGTCCAGCACTAAAGGGGTTTAGCGTAACCCGGCCGGTGGTCTTGTCCACGCAGTAAGTGCCCGTCGAGGTTTGCTTAAGGCTGGAGGTTCCGCCCTGGTTCTGGTCGAAGTTCAGGGTCGCAGGATCATAGTCCGGCATGCCGTTCTGTCCGCTGGTGCAGGTATGGCCCGAGACCCCTTGGCCGGTGAACAAGCCGGCCGTGACGTCCACGGCGCCATTGGTGTCATGGGCGTTCAACTGAGTCACCGTCGTATTGGCGAGATAGGAATTGTCCCAGCCGATGGGGGGCTTGGCCTGCGGAAGCAAGTCCCACAGCGTCAGTGCCTCGGGCTGCGCAGCCGGCTCGGTGGCGACCACGATCAGTTCATTCTGCTTGTGATCACTGCTTGACACCAGGTAAAAGGCATAGAAGAGACGACCGCTCTTGCTGAAGGTGAAGCCTGCGATCCCGCGGCTGGTGTCGTTCTGGTAGCCATTAAAGGCGCCGGTAAAGGTCTCGCTCGACAAGCTGCCGCCATTGTCAATATCCATGATTCCGTTTTCGGCATCCACGCAGGTGTGCGGGTCAAATTGAAACTGGCCGGCGGCCGCGTATCGAGCCGACAAAGAGCTATCCAATCCGAACAACCCCAGACACAACATTGCTGCCGCAGAGCGGCCATGTCTGGCCCTGGGCCAACGGGGTGTGGCTCTTGATTTGGCCCGAACCATAAACCAGCGGTTGCCCGCGGTCGCTTTGGATCAGCCTTCCGCTGCCATCGGTGCGGATGACGACCTGGAACTTGAAGACGCTCAGGTTGGTGGTGATCGTCATCGTGCCCAATCCGTTGGGGTTGATGGAGTAAACCGACGCCGGACCTGGAGCGATTATCTGCGGAGTTGGATTGTTGTTGGGTGATTCCCCGGCACCGGCGTTGTAGTCAAGCACACCGCTGGTGATGTTTCCGTTCCCATCCGCGACCAAACTCCCCGCCATCACTACGAAACTCCCGTTGTTATATCCGTTGAAGGTGAAGACGTAGTTGCCGTTCAGGCCACTCGGGATGGCAAAGTAGCTGGAAGTATCCATCAGTAGTTGGGTGGAGTTGCTTGCATAAGCGTTGACAAAGCCGTTAGTGGTGGGTGTGACTGCCATATTTGAAGTAACTGTTCCGTCGAGCGCGTTCAGGGTCGAGGCCAGCGGCCGAAGTTGGCCGTTCGGCCATAAGGTCAGATATCCCAGACTAGGATCTTGCGGTATAACCGTCGCATTCAGAACTAACGCCTGCGCCAGGCTCGGGACTCCACAGGAACTCACCAGGCCATTCACAGGAAGCGTGCCGGTGAATGCACCAGTCGTCAGCCGGGTGTCCAGAACGCGGCAAGGGGTCAAAGTATAGAGCGAGAGTCCACCGGACGCTGAAGTCGCTGGCGCGTAGTATCCGTCAATATCGATGACCAAGTCTGTATTGTCTGTTGGGTACACTGCAATCTCCCCACTTTCCCCCGCCCCAACCATTGCCGCGTTGGCGACGACCGTGCCCGTTGGTGAGTTCAAGGTCGAGACGTGGGGTTGTGGTTGTCCCTTCGGCCACACAGTCAAATACCCAAGCGGCTTTTGCGGCACGGCGGTGAAGTTCAGCGAATAGGCCGCGGCGCCGGAGGGTATGTCGCACACACCCGAGACCGCGAAGTCAGCCTCCTGGCCTCCATGCAGGAAGTGCCCCGATTTTCGGGTGTCCGCCACCCGACAGGGGCTGAGTGGATAAAACGCGAGGCTAGATGCGTTTGCGGGCGCAAAGTAGCCGTTAATATCGAGCACCAAGTCAGTTGTGTTGGTGGCATAAACACTGACCGCTCCGCCACCGCTGCTCCCGGCCCCCACGATGGCGGCATTGGCTTTCACTCTGCCGTCATACGAGTTCAGGGTGGACACTACGGGCCGGTTTTGTCCGGCGGGCCAAACGGTCAAGAATCCCAACGTACCGTGGGGAACAACGGTGACATTCAACGAATAAGCAGCTGCAGATGGCGGAACACCGCAATTACCCTGTATGGCAAAGGTCTGAGACGTACCGCCGTTAATTGGCTCGCCCGTGATCCGTGTGTCGACGAGGCGACACGGCGCTACAGGAATGAACTGCAGGGGACTTTGCGCACTAATAAACAGTGGTACGGTTAGGAGGATAAACCCAACGGCAAACAACAAGGTACGACGACCCACATGCATTGGGCTGCTCCTGAATCGGTTAATAATCCGGAATTTTCGTTGCAGCTTCCAGCAACCCCACATTACAAACCCTCGAAGGACTCCAGCCTAAAGTCTACGCCGATTCGCAAGCGCTTCCGCTCCCGTCAGCAATGGTCCCGAACTCCAACGAGTTGCGCGGGCGCCTTTGGAGGCCTTTCGGGCACAATGGAGTTCTTCGGAACATACGAACGGCAAGGGTGTTCGGCCAGGGATGTCGTCAGGATTCATACAGACATTTCAGTAACCGCTCACCGCCACCACAGTGACCAAATCTCAGGCCACCAGATTTCTCGCAAATTCAACATTTTCGTCTGGCGTGACAGAAGTCATAGCCGCTGTGTGCGAGGGCCGCTAGTCTGCAGTTGAAGGCGGGAACCGGCGCAATGCTCCGTTGCTCGCAGGAGGAAACAGAAATGACACTAACACCGACTAAAACCGTAGGCGAGATTGCAGCCGAGACGCCCAATGCAACGCGCGAGTTCGAGAAGCTCGGAATTGACTACTGCTGTGGCGGAAGCCGCACCCTGGGCGAGGCTTGCGCTGCCGCCAACATTTCGATTGACGACGCCCTGGCACGCCTGGAGAAGAGCCTGGCCTCCACTCCGTCCCGGGACAATCGTGACTGGCAAAACCAGTTGCTGGCCGACCTGATTGGCCATATCACAAGCACCCACCACGTTTTTGTGCGCTCCGAGTGCCCGCGCATTGAGGCGCTCACAGCCAAGGTGGTTGGAGTTCACGGCACGAACCATCCGGAGCTTCTTCAGGTGCAGCAAGTCTTTGCCGCGCTGGCCGCGGAACTCAACGTTCACCTGATGAAGGAAGAGCAGGTCCTCTTCCCTTACGTAGTACGCATGGAAGAGAGCGTATTGGCGGGCGAAGCTGCGCCGCCGGCAATGTTCGGAACGGTGATGAACCCGGTGCGCATGATGATGCAGGAGCACGACGGCGCGGGCGATGCGCTGCGGTCGCTGCGTTCCATTACCAACGATTACACGGTTCCGGAAGACGCGTGCATCAGCTATCGCACGCTGTACCAGGCACTGCAGGGCTTTGAAGCCGACCTGCACCAGCACATTCATCTGGAAAACAACATTCTCTTCCCGCGCGCCGTCGCCATGGAAGCCAAACGCTAACCAACGGCAGCGGGGACGGCGGGTAACTTCGTAGAAGCCGGAGGCGCCTGCAGCTCCGGCCTTATAAACCGGGTGTGACTGAAGTCATAGTTGCCCGGCCTCCGCCTCCCGTACTCTGCAATTGGAAAGATGCAGCAGTGCCAGCCGCGCAGCAAAGCAGATCCGGATCAGCAGCGTCGGTCTTGGAAGAGATTGAGGGTGCCACCTCGCCTCCTTTCCTTGTGCGCGCTGACAACGGCCCCAACCATGGACGCAAGAAGCTCGTCCGCCGCGATGATCGCGAATACTCGCAGCCGCTCCGCCTAGGTGTCCAGCTCTTCCTCGTTGCGCTGAACCTGTGGATCGGCGTGCAATTCTTTCTCTGGGTTCGATGGGCGGAAAGCGGTGGCCGTACCCTGGAAGTCTCACGGCCTGCCGGAGTTGAAGGCTGGCTGCCCATCGAAGGCCTGATGCAGTTGAAGTACTTCCTCGTCGCAGGCCAAGTCCCGCGCGTGCACGCCGCGGGCTTCTTCCTGTTTACCTCGTTCCTGATAATTTCGTTCGTCTTTCGCAAAGTCATTTTGCAGTTGGCTGTGTCCGGTGGGAACTGTCTCCGAATATCTGTGGAAGCTGGGCCGCGCCACGTTCCGCCGGAATTTTCAATTGCCGCGTTGGGCCGACATCGCGCTGCGTTCGCTGAAATACATCCTGCTGAGCTTCTTCGCCTACGCGGTAGCCAGCATGTCAGCCGCGGCCATCGCTGAATTCCTCGAGCAGCCCGTATGCCCTGATTGTCGACGTGCGGATGTTGAACTTCTTCCGTTACCTCGGCGAGACGACGGCATTCGTCCTACTCGGGATCGTGATCGCGTCCATCTTCGTGCAGAACTTCTGGTGCCGCTATCTCTGCCCGTATGGCGCCTTCCTGGGACTGGTCTCGCTGTTCAGCCCAGCGCGGATCACGCGCAACGCGGACACGTGCATCGACTGTGCCAAGTGTGCCAAGGCCTGTCCCTCGGCGTTGCCGGTGGACAAGCTGGTGCAGATTCGCTCAGCCGAGTGCACCGGATGCCTGGAGTGCGTGGCCGTCTGTCCCGCGAAAGATACGCTTGACCCTGAGCGTGCCTGTGGGTTTGCGGAAACATCGCCCGATTCCCGCCTGGAGCATGGCTGCGGGAATCGCGATCATCTTCTTCGGCCTGGTCGGCTATGCCAAGTTCACCGGTCACTGGAACACCGACCTTCCGAAGCAGGTCTACCTGCAACTCGTGCCGAATGCGAGTGAGCAGCAACACCCGACGTCGGCCGCCCAGTAACGGGAAATTCGCAATGCAGCAACGTTATGCTGCAAGTCTGATGTATGCTGGCAGCGTTTTGATCTGGGACTCTTGATGCAACGATCCTCGGCAGTGATAGTCGCGGTGGCGGTTCTGCTCGGAGTGGTGATCGGCCTCGGCACCTACACCTTTGTCTATGCCAAAGGTTATTCCTACCTGACGAACAATCCGGCGGCGTGCGCCAACTGTCATGTCATGCAGGCGCAATACGAAGCTTGGCTGAAGTCGAGCCATCATTCGGTGGCCACCTGCAACGACTGCCACACGCCGCACAACATCATCGGCAAGTATGCGGTAAAGGCCAACAACGGATTCTGGCATTCCTTTTATTTCACCGGCGGCAACTATCCCGACACCATCGAGATCACGAGGTTCGATCACAAGGTCGCGGAAAATGCCTGCCGCCGCTGTCACGAAAACATCACGGCGGAAATCGACGGCAACGTCGTACACGGCAAAGCCGAAGGGCTGCAGTGCACCCGCTGCCACAATTCCGTGGGCCATTCTGAATCCGCGTCCGCCGAACTGACACCTCTTCTTCTTACCCGGAGCCATCATGACCACGCCCGCAACTGATCCCGAGCGTCGCCGTTCGCGGCGCCTCTTCGCAACCGTGATTGTTCTGGCGGCGGTAGCCTCGATTGCCGTCACCGCACTGCTGATCAACATCTTCGAGCGCAAGCAGGAAGCCAAGAATCCCTTTTATCGCGTGGTCGAACTGAATGACACCATCGACGATCCGGCAACCTGGGCCAAGAACTTCCCCATGCAGTATGACCTTTACACTCGTACCGTCGATATGCAGCGCACCAAGTACGGCGGAAGCGAGGCCATGCCGCATTCGCCCACCGAGGCCGATCCACGATCGGCAGTAGCACGTTCGAAACTGCAGGAAGACCCGCGACTGAAGACCATCTGGGCCGGCTATGCATTTTCGGCGGACTACCGCGAGCGCCGCGGTCATGCCTACATGCTGCAGGACCAGACCTTTACCGAGCGCCAGAAGTTCAATCCGCCGGCCATGTGTATCAATTGCCACGCTTCCCTGGTGACTACTTTCCTGAAACTGGGTGACGGCGACCTGACCAAGGGGTTCAATTTCATCAGCGACACCCACATGACGTACGCCCAGATTCGCGAACACGTGAAACATCCCGTAGCCTGCATCGATTGTCACGATCCGAAGACCATGCAGCTGCGCATTACGCGACCGGCTTTCATGGAAGGTATTCGTGCGCTGAAGGCTTCGCAAGGAGTGCAAAATTACGATGTCAACACCATGGCTACGCGCCAGGAGATGCGTTCCTACGTGTGCGGTCAATGTCACGTGACCTACTACTTCCAGCCGCCGAATAAGCGGCTTACCTTCCCCTGGGCGAAGGGGCTGAAGGTCGAAGACATTATTGCGGTCGAAGACCAGAACAAAATCAACGAGTGGACACATCCCGATAGCGGCGCCGGACTCATCAAGGCCCGCCATCCCGAATTCGAGATGTGGAACCAGGGTGTGCACGCCCGCTCGGGCGTGGCTTGCGCCGACTGCCACATGCCTTACATGCGGCAGGGTGGGCTGAAGATCAGCGATCACCAGATCAACAGTCCGCTGTTGAAGGTGAACCGCTCCTGCCAGACCTGCCATCACTTCCCCGAAGAGGAGTTGAAGGCGCGCGTGGAAGACATTCAGGACCGCTTCTTCAACCTGCGTAATACCGCACTGGACGCTCTGGTGGACCTGATTGGGGACATCAAGGCCGAGAAGGCGAAGGGAGCGACGGATGCGCAACTGGCAGCGGCGCGCGACTACCAGCGCAAAGGCCAGTTCATGATCGACTTCGTCATGTCAGAGAACTCGATGGGCTTCCATGCACCGCAGGAAGCAACACGCATTCTCGGCGAGGCCATCAACTTGTGCCGGCTCGGGCAGTTGAGTCTGCACGGTGGCCCGCCGCCCAGCCACAACCCGCCCAATATCGAGAACGTGCCGCCTGCGCCGGGGCCGGCGGCGTCTCCCACCAAGCAAACCAGGAAACAGGAGAAGCCAGGACGATTGCCCAGTTAGGCGAACCGTGAACTTAGAAACACCCGGCATGGCGCCGTTTCGAGCTTCCGCAGCAGGAATGCGGCGCCTTCACCAGCAGTAACAGACGCATGAAGACCCTGCGGGAAATGCCTGTCGCCGCTACCCCGCATTCCGTTTCCCCCATCCTGACGGAAACATCAACCGTAGGGGTAAGACCCGTTCGCGCCGGCGTTCGGCATCGAGAGTGTGCGCCCGCGCCTTAAGCAGATCGTCGAGCGAAACCATCCCCACCAGCTTGCGCGAGCCGTCCCGCTCCACCACCGGGAAGCGCGTCAGCCCGGTCTCCGCCATGCGATAGACGACCACGCGCAACGGCTCATCGGGATATGCGACCTTTGGGTCGTGCCGGATCAACTCGGCCAACCCGTGCCCGTTGCCTTGCTGCATCAAGTGCTGAAGCTCGTGCCGGGGCACCACGCCAACCAGCTTCCGATCGTGATCGACCACGGGATAGAGTCGCTGCCGCCGCAGGCTCTGCCCATCATGCAACGACTTGGCAAGGTCGGCGACGGGAGTGTCCGCGGGAATCGCTGCAATATTCGACCGCATGACCTCGCGCACAAACAGGATTTCCAGCGGATCCACCGCGTATTCGCGGCTCAAGTGATAGCCCCGGCGCGCCACCTTTTCCGTCAGGATGGAGCGCTTCAAGGTGAGAACCGTGAAAGCGTGTGCGACCACCGACGCCAGCAGCAACGGAAGAATGACGTTCACGTCGTGCGTCAGTTCCACCGCGAACACGACGCCGGTGAACGGTGAGCGCATCGTGCCTCCGAGGATCGCGCCCATCGCGATCAACGGCCAGAAGCCCAATCCCTCGTTAGGCAGGAATGCGCTCAACAGACCACCCAGCGCGCCGCCCATCATGAGCAACGGAGCCAGAACGCCGCCCGAGGTTCCCGAGCCCAGCGACACCGCCCAGATGATGGACTTCACCAGCAGGATGCCGGCGATGGTTGTCAGCAACACCTGGCCTTGCAGCAGAGATCCAATCGTGTCGTAGCCGACACCCAGCGCCTGCGGGAAGATCAATCCACCAAGCCCACGACGAAACCGCCGATGATCGGCCACCACATCCAGTGAATGGGCAGCTTAGTGAAGGCGTCTTCCGCCGCATACACCGCCAGCGTCAGCAATGCCGACAATCCGCCCGCCAAAAGCCCCACGAGCAGGCACCCCAACAGTCCCTGAGGTCCAATGAAGGCAGCATGGGGAGGCGTGGGGAACAGCGGACCCATGCCGATGATGTAGCGGCGTGTGGCCGCCGCCGCGGCGCTGGCCAGGGCGACCGGGAATCAGGCTGCGCGGCTTCCACTCGAAGAGCAGCAGTTCAACCGACAGCAGGACCGCGGCCAGCGGCGAGGCGAACGTTGCCGACATTCCTGCCGGCAGCGCCTGCGACCAGCAACGTTCTGCGCTCGGCGCTGGTGAGATGGAAGAACTGCGCGATCATGGAGCCGAAAGCGCCGCCGGTCATGATGATCGGCCCCTCGGCTCCGAATGGTCCGCCCGAGCCAATGGAGATGGCCGATGAGATCGGCTTCAGAATGGCGACCCGGGGCTCGACCTGCCCGCCCTTCAGCAGAATGGCCTCAATTGCTTCGGGGATGCCGTGCCCGCGAATACGCTCCGAGCCGTAGCGCGCCATGAGGCCGACGATGAGACCGCCGACCATCGGCACCAAAACTTCCAGCCAGCCGAGGTGGTTGCCGGCGGGAGACACCATCGCGGTTCCCCAGCGCTGGTAGAAGAAACAGATTGGTAAAAATTCCAATCAGCCGCAGCAGGGCAAGAGCGACGAACGCGCTGAAGATACCGATGCCGGTCGCCAGCAAGGTGATCGGGATCACCTCGCGCGTGGTAGTAAAGTCACCCAGCGGCTCTTGACCTGCGTCATGCTTCTTGCGGCCCAGAACGCGCGCCACCATCTGCCTGAGGGTCATCTTGAACTGCGCCTCCCGGCTCTTGCCGCGGTGGCGCGCTTTTCTCTGGAGGTGCCGTTACTTCCGCGGGTCGTGATCATTACCTTTTTCAGGGAACTGACCAGCGCTGGCGCCAGCGTCCGCAGCTCCTCGCGATGGTGCAGGGTTAATTGCTTCAGAATGCGCTCTCCTCGGGCGGTCAGTCTCACATGCACTTCGCGCCGATCTGCTTCGCTGCGGGTTCTCTGAATCAGTCCTCGCTTTGCCAGCCGGTCCACCAGCTCGACGGCGCTGTGGTGCTGGACCTGAAGGCTCTCAGCGAGATATGCGATTGGAGGCCCTGAGCTCTCACCAGCACCCTTCACGGCGAGCATCAATTGATGGTGTTGCGGTTCAATTCCGGCGTGGCGGGCCGCTTCCTCGCTGAAGCGCAGGAAACGGCGGATCTGGTAGCGAAACTCCGCCAGGGCCTGGTAGTCCGAGGTTTTGAGGTCGTTGACGTCAGTCATAAGCAGGATAGTTCTATACTATCGTATTACGATATAGTTGGGGAAGACCCACAGCTTGCATCCGGCAACATGATTCGCGCCGGAGTCCACGAGCGCCACAAAACCCGCAGCATCTTTGACCGCTACACAACGTGAGCGAAGATGACCTGAGGAGCGCCAACGCACGCACGCAAGACCACTTGAAAAGCCCTCGAACGCAGGAGCAGCCGACCGTTAGAACCAAGTCAGCAGCCAAGAAGTAGTCAAGAAATAATGTTGGGCGTAGGGGAAACACGGACAATCGGCAAAAGAAAACGCACCCGTTTTGCGGTCGCGCTCTAAACAATTGCAGGGAGTTTATGGCGCGCCCAAGTGCCGCAAGTTTGAACTCTCTGGCGAAAGTGCTGCGTCAGGCACAGCCACTGTATGCTGAATGTCGTACTATTCTCAACTACTTAGACCAAAGCGACGGAATCGTGGTCGTGGGGTCCCTCGAAAATTCCGGAACCGGACTTGATTTCATTCCGACCAGTAAAGACGCCGCACATATATCCCATGATGTATTTGAACCTACGAGATACAGGAAAGGCATTGTTTGAACCGTATCGTGACGGGAATGGAATCGGGTCAGGTCCCCTTTGCAGAGCAAGCGAACCATACGGCCTTCCCTATTTGACGATGATGTCACGCGCTACCTCAGCAGCAACTGCTTGCCTGAGGCTGGCGACTATCTTAGATTTTTCCGGTTCCAGCACATTGATGACATTCGTGTCATCCAAACCGGGATATTTGGTCGCCGTTATAAGCGAGTCGCCTATTATGTAACTCTTGGTCTTTTCGTTGTAAACATAGGTGGTGATTTGGTAGCGGTGAGGTGCGAAGTGAGTGTCACCGTCAGCCGACACATAATCTGCCGTGGCAAGGACTGGCATAGCGGAGATATTCCGTAGGTCCCAGAGACGATACTCTGACTGATTCGTTAAGCTGATTTCTGGCAGAAGGTTATGCAATTGGCCACCGCGATTTGCGAGCATCGCAAGGATGGTTAGACTTCCGCTGCCGCCCGGGCACCCATTCAGCCGTGAATAAAATCAGACTACCCCCGCTGGCTAGTTTTACATCCTGAGCCTTTGCATTCAGGCCGAAGATATGATGTTCTGTTGGAGGCGCGTAGCAACGTTGCGGCTCGTTCGAATCAATGCAGAGTCGAGAAGCGGTCGTTGGAATACCATCCGAATCCGTCTTCCCGTTGATGACGCGGTACTCCCCAGGTGGAACTGTCGGCATCTCACTTATTAACAGCCACTGGTCTATGGGTGTGCCGCGTTCGTGTATCACCTCATTAGAATGGCACCAATGTTCGTCGGCAACCTGAGCGAAACCGCCCGGAGGTATAGATGTCCACCCTTCTCCACCAATTATAGCCCCTTGGGGAACTTGGGCCTCACCCAAGGTGTATCCTGCTTGAGGGACTGGTTCTCCAACTTTTATTTGAGGCGTTTTAGTCACCCCGTTAGGAACCGGAGTGCTATATTCATTGTCGGTTTGGGAACCCGGCTCGTTTACCGGATGGACTTTGCCTGTGTATAAGTTGAGGCACTCATTCTTTTCAGCGAAAAGAGCATTCTCTTTAGCTAAGCGGACTTTACTCTGATGTTCTTCCCAGCGAGCGTCCAAGTAACGCCAGCCGGTCCACCCCGCCACGCCAACGATGATCACAATGGCGATGACAGCGGTCGCTATCAGCGATTTCTTAAGCAGGTGGTATTTGTCTAGCAGGAACAGAACTGCAACGATGATGATTGCCCATGCTAGCGTCATTGCCCTTGTCCCTTACAGGGCACCGGCGGCTTTGAGGATACGGTACACCGAATTCGCGTACCACTTCTGTCCAGCACGCGGGTTAACCCCTTGAGCGTTCAGTGTCTCGGCTATTGTATCCACTGCTGTTCCTTGTTGCCGCAGTTTTCTTATGTGTTCGATAACCGCAGGATTGTGCGCGTTTTCCGTGAGGAAGGTGTTAGCGGTACCAACTAGGGCTGGGGGACAACCGAGGGGGGAATTTTTGAAGAGGGAAAACGTTTTTGGAACAAGTTCGAAACGAAAGGTTGCAAGACAGAGGTCAGGCGATTAGGCCAATGGCCGTTGCAATTTCGGTACGACGTAGTCGTGCTTGCAAACGGGGCATCTCCAGTCTGTTGACGGTCCGACGTTTTCGGGAAGTGCGGAGAATCCGTGGGCCGTTGTCGCCCGTAACGACACATACCAAGTAATCGCAAGGAGACATGATGTTGAAGAATCTCGCAGGAAGCATCGTAATTCTAGGGCTGAGCTTGGCTCTCGCATCGGCCAATGTTCAAGCGCAATGTGCTGCGCCGCCAAGCCTGGACGGCCTTTGGAGCGCGAACGACGGCGGAACCTATCAGGTTCGCATTGTTGGCACTGACGTCTGGTGGATTGGAATGAGCGGTGACAAAGGCCGGACATGGACGAATGTCTTCAAGGGTAACTTGAAGGGCGGCATAATCACCGGCCAGTGGGCCGATGTGGGCGGGCGCAATCATGGATCGGGAACGCTGACTCTGCGTGTCAGCGGCACTGCGTTCATGGAACGTATTGGCGCAACCGGAAGTGGATTTAGCGGTATTCGCTGGGGCAGGGGTGGATGCCCCGACACGCAGTAGTTCACTGTGGACGCACGACTCGCGGTGTTCGTAGATGCGAAGACAGCGCAGGGCGAAATGAGGTCACGACGTGGGTGGGTGGTGGCAAGCGTGACGTTTTATCACATTCTCGAAACTTGAAGGCGGAGTTGTATCAACGATGAGAGCAGCGCCAATAGGCGGATACTGCTTCAAGGCAGCTTACTGATGACAAGGTCAGTGGATTTTTACACGCACCAGGCACTGCTGGAGCGACTCTCAACAGGCCTCAAAAAACGGAAACAAGAAGTCGTTTTCTTGGTTGGCGCCCCGCTTTCGGCGCCTACTAATCAAGGTGAACCCGGCATCCCTGATGTATCTGGAATGATTCAGTTGATCCGCGAGGAATTTCGGGGCGAGCCTTCCGAGGAAACGGCCTTGGATGAAGCAATACACGCTGCTGGCGCAAGAACATATCAAGCAGCATTCTCTTTTCTCCAGGGGCGGCGCGGCCAACAGACGGTAAACGAGATTGTTACTCGGGCGGTCCTGGCTGCACGCGAAGATGCATCTAAAATCACCTCTCCGGACTTTACACATCAAGCCGATGTTGAACCATTTTGCAGAGCTCTTGAGTTGGACGTATCCGGGTGGCACCTCAATGTCGGCACTGAGAATCTAGGCAAGTTGATTGCTGAATATCCTGAGCGTTTTGGGAACACCCTGCTGACGACTAACTTTGATCCATTGATTGAGGTTGCAATTCGACGTGCGGGAGGCAGCCATTATCGCACAGTTCTTCATTCCGATGGGAATCTATCGCAAACCGAGGCCCCTGGCTGCCACATTATTCATCTTCATGGATACTGGCTCGGTGCTGATACCCTTCACACCGCGAGACAGCTAGGGCAACCACGTCCACACTTGAAGGATTCCCTTCGATCACTATTGCGAAATAAGGTTGTTTTGGTGTGTGCCTACGGAAGCTGGGATGACATTTTTACGGATGCCCTGATGGAAGTTGTGCGAGATGGCACCGAGTATCCCGAAATTTTATGGACGTTCTATGCAGACGAGCCACATTTAGGGGACGGGCTCGGAGCCCGACTTGGACCCGGTATTGATCGAGGCAGAGTCAACCTGTACGCAGGGATTGATTGTAACCAATTCTTTTCGGAGCTTTATCAGCGCTGGTCTAAGCTTGAGGGCTCTTCTCCTGTTGCCATCACAAGCACGCAGTCAAATCCTGTTCATGTGACCCAAGGATTGATAATCGAGGTTCAGAATCGCAGGAGCCCACGGCCGACGGTCCTTGAGGGGAATGATGAGGACAGACACCCACTCGTGGATATTTGCGTGGGCAGAGAAGAGCAAACGCAGAAGCTAAAGGCCTCTGATGCGTCAGTTGTCTTCCTCACAGGAATGGGTGGCCAAGGAAAGTCCACCATCGCAGCCCAATATTTTACCAGTAGCCAGGTTGACCGCAGCTGTTCATTGTATGTGTGGCGAGATTGCAAGGAAGAAAGAGAACGCTTTGAGAATCAACTGACGTCGGTTATCGAACGGCTTTCGGAGGGGAAGCTGTCAGGCGAGGACCTCGCTAAGCAAAGCTCGGCATCCATTGTCGACCTCCTTATTCGTCAGATCGCAGACAAAACGGTTTTGTTTGTTTTTGATAATGCCGATCACTATGTAAACTTGGAAGAGGCGACGATGACCGGCACCGCTAAACTTTTTGTCGATGCCTTGCTGCGTTCTAAGCTGAATTCTCGCGCAGTCTTTACATGTCGCCCGAGAATCATGCACGCTGACGCACGCATTCTTAGCATTCACCTAGAGGGCCTTATCCTTGACGCAGCGATACAATTATTTGCCAAAAGAGGCGTGCTGTCATCTCACGAAGAGGTCGCAGAAGCACATCAAGTCACTGGCGGCCATGCGTTTTGGTTAGACCTATTGGCGATTCAGGCTGGAAAACAGCATGGCGGAGCAACACTCCGCACACTGCTCTCACATATTGACTCTGCAAGCGGTTTGTTACCCGAGAAAACACTCAACTCCATCTGGAGCACTCTAGCAGATCGTGAGAAGATCGTTCTCAGAGCAATGGCTGAAACGGTCAACCAGTAGGAATGAGAATCAGGCAGGACTGCCATGATCAGGGTGTGCTGTCGTTTAACCCAAAAAACAGTCGGCAGGCTCGAATGGCAATCCGCGTGGTCGAGGTCCTTCCCAAGAAGCATATCTCGAAGGCGCGCAAGGCAAAGCCATTCACGAGGTCCAAGAGCTTCAAGAGCGGCTCTACGGCAATTCTGGCAAGGGGGTTTCGAAAAGGCGAGGAAGTCCGAATTCATCGTCATACTTGCGACTGCGGCAATGTCTTTCTCTGTGAAAGCAGGCCTTGTGGAATAAGCAATAAACAATCGTGTGAAGAGTGTGAGGATTGCGTCCAAGAGGAGGAATGAGGATCACGCGCCGTGGGAGGGTTTTTCCCCTCGGAGACGGGAGGCACCGAAGAGTACGAACCAAAATACAGCAAGCCTGTGTCGCTCAGGTGGAGGGTATGTGACTGATTCAAGGAAACGAAACATGCCTTCAAGACAAGGTGTACGACTCAGCAGGATTACAATGGTCGTCCGATTCGGATGATGAACAGCAGAGACGTAAGGAGCGGCTGAGGCAGCTTGCAAATCTCTGTATTGATATGTTCATCGCCTCGCGGAACACTGAATTGCCAGCCGCCGGAGCAGAGGTGGTTAACTAATGAACACCAAAGAAACAAACACCGCAGTCATCTACGAGCGAGTCAGCAGCAAGCGGCAAGCGAAAGAGAACAACTCTCTCGCTGCTCAGGTGGAAGCGACCAAGGCCCACTGCGAACGTAGTGGCTGGCAGGTCGTCACCATGTTTGACGATCCCGGTGAGTCAGGCACAAGTATTGACCGACCGGGGTTCCAGCGAATGCTGAAATTCTGCAAGGAAAATCGAATCAGGTACGTAGTGGTCTATGACCTGAGCCGCTTTTCTCGCAATTCGTCAGATCAAGGCAGCGCGATTGCCGAACTCAGACAGCTTGGCACGTTGGTTCGCTCTGTCTGTGAACCCAACGTGGATGAAACGGCAGCGGGTAAGTTTGCGGCAAACGTGATCGCAGCCAGCAATCAGCTCTTTTCTGATGCCTTGTCCGAACGCACACAAGAGAGAATGCGCTTTGCCTTTGAGATGGGGAGGTATCTTCGCAGTGCCCCCATTGGCTATACGAACGTCAGGCGTGCTCCTCAGGGCCAGCCAAACATCATTCCCGATGAAACGACCGCTCCGTTAGTGGCCAAGGCTTTTGAACTGACGGCGACGGGCAACGATACGCCATCCAGTGTTCTGAGAACAATGACAGCGATGGGCCTACGGTCGAAAAAGGGCAAGCAGTTAAATCTGCACTCGTTTCTCAATATGTTGCGCAACCCCGCTTACATCGGAATGGTGCGATCAAAGAAATGGCGGGACACGAGGCCGGGTTTGCACCAGCCGATTGTGGACGTACCCACGTTTCGCAATGTGCAACTCATCCTCAAGGGCAAGAAGCCCGTGGCGGCGCCGTACAGCATGAACCGTCCTGAATTTCCGTTGCGCCGCTTCCTGCGGTGTGGCGAATGCGATACACCATTGACTGGTGGGCCTGCGAAGAGCGAGAACGGTACCAAGTACGGGTACTACTGGTGCTACAAATGCCACGCCGTGAAAACGACCCGAACCGAAAAGGTACACGGTCAATTTTTCGACATACTGAAGCGATTGCGGCCCGACGCGAAGTTACTGACAGACTTTCCGGCCATCCTCAAGGAGGAGTGGAGAAAGAGAACAGGCGATAGCGCCGCCGTGGTTCGCAAGCTGACGGCAGCCTTGGAGGAGAAACGCGAGTCACAGGCGAAAGTTACTTGCGAAGTACCTGAACGACGATAAGAACATCATGCCGCACTTCCAGCAGATGAACAGCAGGTTCGAGGAAGAGATAGCGGGTCTTGAGAGCCAGATTGCCGAAGTCGAAGGTGAGAGGGCGACGTTTGAACAGCTATGGGAGTTCTCGAAGTCCCTGCTGGTTGATATCGCTACGGCTTGGGGAAAGGCTGACGTTGACCAAAAGCAAAGAGTTCAAATGTCTTGTTTCCAGCTGGTCTAAAATACCACCCCCAAGAAGGGATTTTGAACTCCCACAACGATTGTCTTTTTAATCAGTTGGAAGATTTCGTAAGTGGAAAAATGAATATGGCGCGCCCTGAGAGATTCGAACTCCCGACCTTCTGGTTCGTAGCCAGACGCTCTATCCAGCTGAGCTAAGGGCGCGCATACTGGCGGCGTTTGCCATTATAACAAACATCGATGCCGCAATTTCCGGTGCGACTTGCCAACCCAACCACGCGCAGCTTCCCATTCGCAACGTTATTCCTGCCTCGTCGTGCGGTAAAATCAGCTCGCGAAGTTGTGTCACGTCGCAGCTACCGCGATGGATCACCGCGCTTGGGAAGCTCGCGAACGATGTCCGAAAGTCGAGGGTAGAGCCGTGTACCAAGAGGCGCGACGTTGAGCACGGCCCAGATCAATCGCACGCAAGCGGATTCGATTTCCCACGACCCGCGGCGCCGGCGCAACGTCAAGCTCAAGTTGTTTCTGTTGTCGCTGGCCGTCAGCATCATCCTGTTCCTCGCTTTCGACTGGCTTTACAGCGCGGCGATCCTGCGCAGCACCGTGGCCGGCAATACCGAAGGGTTTTGCTTCGCGCGTGACCCGGTGCGCCATTTCGCGTTCCAGCCCAACTGCGCCTGCACGCGTCCGTGGCTGCGGGATTCGTACCGGTTTTACACCAACAGTCTGGGCTTTCGCGACGAGAAAATCCGCGAAGTTCCGGTCGCCGATTTCCGGCCGCGCATCCTCATACTCGGCGATTCCGCTCCCGAAGGCATGACCTCGTGGAGCGACAGCTTCATCGGCCGCGTGGCCGCCAACTTTCCGCAGTACGAATTTCTGAACGGAAGCGTCGAAGGTTATTCTCCGTCCAACTATCTGAATACCGCGCGCATGGTCTTCGAAAAAGGCATCGATATCGACGAAGTGATCGTCTTCATCGATGTCTCCGATGTCCAGGACGAGGCCGCATTCTTCCACGACAAAGACGCCTCGGGCGCCGTCGGAATCGCGAACCAGAAATTCTCCAAGACGAATTGGTACTCCGACCTGCGGCTTAGTATTGGCAATCACTTCTTAATCACCAATGACATCCTCCAATTCTTCGAGCGCAACCTGGTCCGCTTCGGCTGGTACCACCTTGAACTCGGTCACGGCGGCAATGAGTTCGACCTGGAACGCTCGGCGTGGACCTATCGCAAGGTCTCCGACAAAGATCCCTACGAAACCGGCTATGCGCCGCTGGGAGTCGAGGGCGGCATCGCGCGCGAGAAAGCCAAGATGGACCTGCTGTGGCAGGAACTGCAGAAGCGCAACATCCCCCTCAGCGTGGTGGTTTATCCGTGGCCGGCGCAGCTTGCGCATGACACGGTCGATTCCCGGCAGGTACGCATCTGGCGCGACTGGTGTGAAGGCAAGTGCAAGCGCTTCGTCACCCTCTTCCCTGCCTTCTTCGCGATCAAGGAGCAATGCCCCAAGACCCAGCCGGGCTGCTGGTACCTGAGCCACTTCATTTTCGGCGATACGCATTTCAATTCCACCGGTGATGCCCTCGCCGCCAGCGTGATCAGCCGCAGTCTGGAAGAAACTCCCGCGGCAAAGCATCAGTAAGCTCCTTGACGAAGCCCGGCGCAGGCAACCGGAAAGGCCTGACTGAGCTTGTCAGAGGAGCATGGGGTCTGCTTTTCGCGATTCGCCTTTGGCTTTTCGCCAGCAGGGCCAGTCGGCCTCGTCATCTTGAGCAAGGGATTTCAGTCCTCGTCAAGGGATCTGCACCCAACAACACCTGGTAACTGATGGCCGGCTGACGGCAGCCGCTGTTAACTATGAGATAACCATCACTCACTATTTCCTCTTCTCCCATTTCGGGACGGCATACCTAAGACTGGCTACCCCCTCCCCCTGCCCCTCTAGAGTGAAATCAACGACTTGGACACGAAATCCTCGCAGATGATTCATTCCACAGTAGTTACATGGATATGATACAAATCACAAGACTTACAGGAGAAAAGTCGGGCCACCAGCGGAAATTCCGACCAACTTTCTAGCCGAAGGAGCGGACTGCATTGATCAAAGAGTTAACACAAAGTATCCCCTTCGAGTCTTGCCGTCCACCATCCACCAAGCACTCTCCACCAATTGTCAAAGATCGTGCCGCCCGCTTCAGGGCGTAGAGACACTAAGCCTCTCATCGTCAGTGTACGGCATGACTCGGCACGGTCAAGTTACGAAGGTACAGGTCGGGTAACTGTACTTTCGTAACATCTTGGCGGAGGGTAACCACCCATTCCTAACCGAAACCGCGTCTGTCGGTACGGATCCCGAAAGCACAGCCAACTTCCGTATTGACCGTTGCTCGGGAGAAATCTAAGTGGCTGTCGGCGGCAGATCTCCCAGAACCAGACTGACCAACCATCCCCCACTGACCCCACGGAGGTGCGTTATCGTATCCAAGTCGCGCAGGACTGGTCGCGCAGAGCTAGGAGGATCTCCTGGGCAGTGGCGACGGGCGTGTCCTGGATGACTCGGACCAAGTGCCGCTTCGTTCCGCGAGGTAGCTATCACGCGATACTCGTCACCAAAACGCTGGAGGTTTATGGGGAACCTGCACGATCCGCCGGGAGACGTATGTAGGTGTGTCCGTCACCGATCAAATTGGCGATGCTGTCCATGCCGACATAGATTTCGTAAGGGTTTAGGTGATCGTGATTCAGTTGCCGTGAGTTGGGCCACCTCGGCCTCGAAGAGCTCGCGAGAAGTGCAGTGGAAAGCACGGGCGTGCCGCTCTTGCGCCAGCAGTCACTCGTCTTGATCGCCGTGCTTCCCTAGTCAGCAGAAAGGCGGCCCCGCTGGGGAGCCGCCCGAAGTGAAGCAAGGTTGAAGGGTTTAGAAGACAATCTTGCCGGCGAACTGGATGATTCGTCCCGAAGGTAGCCCCGGGAAGAACGAGCCATACGGGCCGGTCGGCGGCGCCGTCGTGACCTGAGGCTGGCCAAAGGTGCTATCGGCAAGATTGAGGTCTGGGTTGGCGAAATTCGGGTGATTGAAGATGTTGTAGAAATTGGTGGCGAAGTTGAACGTGAACCTCTCCGTCAACTTGAAGTTCTTGCCGACGGTGACGTCGGAGTCGAAGAAGTGAGGTCCACGATACTGGTTCCGTCCTGGTTCGGAAAAGTTGAGAACAGGCTCGCCGAACCGAAGGCAGCAGGGTTCAGGCACTGACTGTTGCCATTGACGCAGCTCATTTGTCCATTCCCAGCCAGGACATTTGCGACCATGTTGATCGGTCCATAGTTGTTGATGGAGGTGTTGCCATCAATGACGGTGAGCGGCAGGCCCGAGCGCCAGAAGAAGTTCTCGGAAACCATCCAGCCGCCCAGGGCCGCGTTGGCAAAGCTGTTGCTGAACTTGAACGGCGTCTGGTACACGTAGCTGCCGTTGAAGCTGTTGCGGACGTCGTAATCAGCGTTGCCATAGTTGTTGCACTTCAAACAGGCGGGATTGATCTGATAGACCAGCGATCCTAACGTCTGAGAGTTGTTGTAAGGAGTCTGGCTAATGCCCCCGTTGGAGACGTCATCCAAGGCATGGCTCCAGGTGTAGCTGAACTGCAGCGACAATCCATGCGTCTGTCGCATGGCTACGCTGGCCGTTACGCCGTTGTAGTTGGAGATGCCGCTCGAAGAGTACTGCTGAACGGTGGAGAAGATTGGGGTGGGTACAGTAGCCGGGAATGGCGAAAAGCCGGCACCGTAGGCGTTCAAGCCCTCATTGTTGATCGGGATGTGAACTCCATGGTTCCCCACGTAGCCCAGGGAAAGCGTGGTCATGCTTCCCATCGCCTGTTGAATCCCGAAGCTCCACTGCTCGTAGTACGGAGTGTGGAAGGTCCCGATCTGGTTATTGTAGGCGGGGGTTCGGAACAAGGGTCCCAATTGATTTTGCAGGCTCTGAAAGGATGCCCCACTGTTGAATCCCGACATGATAGCTGTGGCGGTCGCTGCCCCCTGAACGTACGGACTGTTGGAGGAGGTGGTGTCGCCCCACGGGGTGTCGCTAATACGCACATTGACCAATCCAGGCAGGTTGGTCATGAACGCATCGCCCACCACTGCGGGGAAGGCATCGTCGAAGATCCCAAAACCGCCGCGAAAGACGGTGTTCGGACCCAACGGACTACCAGGCAAAGCCGAACCGGGGCGCCCAGTCGATGGCGTCGGTGGCATTGTAAAGCTGGTGGTTGCTGGCCGTTAATGATTGAGTTGTACGGAGTAGTCGGACTGAGCAGGCCCGCACCGAGAAGCGTGTTGAACGGCGCATTCAGCAACGAGCCGCAGTTGGTCTGGCAGACCGGGTTGGAGTTCTTCTCCGCCCGCAGGGCCAGGGTCAGGGTCAAGTTTGGACGGACCTTCCACTCGTCCTGTGCGTAAACGCCCAGCCCCCACAGGGCGACCGGCTGGGTCAAGCGAGAGGGGAACGCCTGACGGGTTTGCAGGGCAGTTCCGTTATAGAAGTCAAGCACGCCGCCGTCCGAGTAGTTTGGGTCTCCCACGATTGTGCCCGCGTTACCGGTGGCATCACCGAGGAAGATCTCGGGGTTGTTGCGTACGCTGAAGACATAGTCGGTGATGTCGTAACGGCGGAAGTTGGCGCCGAACTTCAAGTTGTGCTTGCCCTTGGTCCAGGAGAAATCGTCAAGGAACTGATACTGCGTGACGTTTGTCCCTTGCGGAAAGTCGAAGGCGGAGCTCGTGATACCGCCCGATACCCAAGTTGAAACCGGTGGAAACGATGGAATAGGGGAAAACACTCGGGTTCACCTGGGTGAAGATCGCCTGGAAGTGACTGAGATCCGCGCTGAACTGGTTGGTCATATTCGAGTTTATGATGCGGGTCCAACCAAACTGGCCATCGTACGCGGGCTGATAGCTGGCAGCGCTGAGGTCGGTGCTGAACGGATCAGCCAAGGTGGCCTGCGTGCCGTGATCGATGCGAGCGCGGAAGTAGAACTGGTTGTTTTGCGACTGGTTCCAATCGATCCTGAAGGGCAGGATCCATTCCGTTCCCGGCAGGGCTGGACGTTGCCTGGTAGGTCGAGAAGCAGTTGTTGGCGTTGAACGCCGGATTGACGATAGGCAACGCCTGACCGCAACTTCCCGCAACGTAGTTGGTTCCGTTGTACCCCTTGGCGTTGGTGTACAGGTTGAATAGCTTGGTGTAAAGCCCAACCTCGGTCGGCGGGCAAGTTCGCCAGCGTCTGACCGATGAAGGTCGGCGTCGGTACAAAGACCGGTCCGCTCGAAGGAACAATGTATTGGATAGCTTCGTAGTCTACGAAGAAGAACAGCTTGTCCTTCTTGATCGGACCACCCAAGACGCAGCCCACTCGTTGTTATTGGCGAAGGGCCGCGGCGTTCCGGTGTGATTGTTAAACCAGTCATTGGCATCCATGGCGCGACCGGTCCATGCGTAATTGACATTGCCGTGGTACTGGTTGGTGCCCGACCTGGTAACGTAGTTGACCTGGGCGCCAGCCTGCTGGCCGTATTGTCCAGAGTACGCGTTGCTGATGACGGTCGCTTCCTGCACTTCGTTCTTGCCCAGTGTCAGGTTGGTAGCACCTGAGTTATTCAGATTCAGGTACGGATTCATGTCGTTCTCGCCGTTGACCGTGAACAGGTTGGAGGTGGCGGGCATGCCGTAGGCGCTGAAGTTGCCATATCCCTGGCCGGTGTTCATGGTCACGCCAGGCGCGGTCTGTGCTATGTAGGTGAGGTCATTGCCGCCGTTCGGCTGGTTCTGCGATTGATGGTCGAGTTAAAGTTGGTGGACAGGTTGGCGTTGTCTGTCTGCACCAGGGCGGAGCACCGGTGACTTCCACCGTTTGCGAGCTGGCGCCCACCGCCAACTTCACGTTAGCGACGGTTGACTGGCCGACGTTGACAGTGAACTCGACTTTGCGTCTTGGTGAAGCCCTGGGCGGAGACGCTGACCGTGTAGCTTCCCGGATTCAACAGAGAAAACCGATAAAGACCGCTCGAATTGGTTGTGTGGTACGGGTTTCGCCAGTGCCATTGCTTTTCAGCGTTACCGTGGCGTTCGATACAACTGCGCCGCTGGGGTCTGTAACCGTGCCGAGCAGGTCGCCGGAAACCAGCGACTGTCCGAATGCTGCGGGTGCCATTAGACACGCTGCTAGCAAGCATGCTAACAACGCAAAGAGACTGCGATGTCCTTTCATATACATAACCTCTTTTTCTATTGCCAAGACCCGCAGGGATGATCTCTGGCAATGCCTCAGAGTTATGCAAGCAAGCGACCAACAGAAAGGAAGTTGCAAGCTACTGTAGAGACAAGGTGTTCCGCGAGTAATAGGAGTATTACCCGCAATAAAGTACTGTTTGTCACATATTTTCGTCACGGGTCGAACCTATCTCGGGCTGATTCGCCGCCACTGGAAGCTCTTGGCGAGTGCAGCGATTGCGCTGGCGGCAGGCGATTTTTCATCAACTGAACTTGGCGACGCGACCGACTACCGAACCGACCGCACCGTAACCGAGGCTCGGATTTGATTTCTTGGCGGTGACCGTCTAAAGTCTCTGTCAATCTAAAGAACATCGTGGGGTCGTGTGTCGATTTATTCGAGACGGATATTCTCCGCTTCTGGCAGCAGAACCAACTCTTCGCAACTGACTCCTTGCGGGGACGGCCCATTACAAC
Organism: uncultured Acidobacteriaceae bacterium; assembly: GCA_963735855.1. Lineage (GTDB taxonomy): Bacteria > Acidobacteriota > Terriglobia > Terriglobales > Acidobacteriaceae > Bog-257. Next base: position 8,989 of record CAVTMW010000012.1, on the reverse strand, counting down.
TCGCAAGGAGACATCGCATGGATTTTCGACCGGGTAACCGAGCCTTGGCCCTGGGAGTGTTCGCCATAGCCGGCCTTTTCGGCGGCAGTGTGGCCGCGCAACAGGTCACCGGCACATTGGGTCAGGCCGACGCCACGACCACCATCAACGGAAAGCAACTTCCGCCACCGCCCCCGAAGTTCGGCGGCGTGATCAAGGAAACCGCCAAGGATTCCACGCCCTGGTGGCCGCCGCGCATTGTGCCGCCCAAGGGCGCGCCCAACGTGCTGCTCATCATGACCGACGACCAGGGCTACGGCGTGCCCGGCACCTTTGGCGGCGTCATTCCGACCCCGAACCTGGACCGCATTGCCAAGGCGGGGCTGCGCTACATTCAGTTCCATTCGACGGCGCTTTGCTCGCCGACGCGGGCAGCGCTGATCACCGGCCGCAACCACCACTCGGTCGGCTTCGGCGTGATTGGCGAATTGTCCACCGGCTACCCCGGCTATGACTCCGTCATCGGCCCCGATAACGCCACCATCGCCGAGATACTGAAGGAGAACGGCTACGCTACCTCGTGGTTCGGCAAAGACCACAACACGCCGGGCTTCACTTACAGCACCACTGCCGGGCCCTTCGACCAATGGCCTATCGGCATGGGCTTTCAGTATTTCTATGGCTTTCTGGGTGGCGAAACCGACCAGTGGACGCCCTACCTGTTCCGCAACACAACGGCGGTGTATCCGTGGGTCGGCAAGAAAGGCTACAACCTCACCACCGACCTGGCCGACGATGCCATCAAGTATCTGAGGGACCTGAACGCAGCGGCGCCCGACAAGCCGTTCTTCCTCTATTACGTGCCCGGCGGCTCGCACTCGCCCCACCAGCCGACCCAGGAATGGATCGACAAGTTCCACGGCAAGTTCGACATGGGGTGGGAAAAGCTGCGCGAGCAGATCTTCGAAAACCAGAAGCGGCTGGGCGTGATTCCGCCGAACACGACGCTAACGCCCTGGCCGGACGGACAGGCGGAGTATGGTGGCGCCAAGCTGCCCAAATGGGACTCGCTCAACGCGGCGGAAAAGAAGATGTATGCCCGGGAGGCGGAAGTCTTTGCCGCCTACACCGCCTACACCGACTATGAGATTGGTCGCGTGATTGACGAAGTCCAGAAGATGGGCAAGCTCGACAACACGCTGATTATCTACATCGACGGCGACAACGGCACCAGCGCGGAAGGCAGCGTGTACGGCACGTTCAATCAGTACACCGCTTACAACGGCATCATCAATATGCCGATGGTCAAGCCCGTCCTGGCGATGAACGCATTGCACTATAACGACTGGGGCTCGGACAAGACCTATCCGCATATGTCGGTGGCATGGTCCTGGGCGTTCGATACGCCCTTCAAGTGGACCAAGCAGGTGGCATCGCATTTCGGCGGCACCCGTCAGGGTCTGGCCATTTCCTGGCCCGGACATATCAACGACGTGGGCGGGATTCGCACCCAGTTCCACCACGTCATTGATATTGTTCCGACCATCCTCGAAGCCGCCGGCATTCAGGCGCCCGACGAGGTCAACGGCATCAAGCAGAAACCAATCGAAGGCGTGAGCATGCTCTACACCTTCGACTCAGCTAATGCCAATGCGCCGTCCAAACGCGATACTCAGTATTTCGAGATGGTCGGCAACCGCGCTATCTATCATGACGGCTGGGTTGCAGCCACCACGCCGCCCGCCCCGCCCTGGGAGCTGGGAACCACGGCGATGCCGCCCCTCGATCAATACAAGTGGGAGCTTTACCACATCGCGGATGACTATTCGGAAGCCAACGACCTCGCCGCTACAATGCCTGACAAGCTGAAGGAAATGCAGGCGCTGTTCCAGAAAGAGGCAGCGGACCACCAGGTCTTACCGCTGGATAACTCAGGCTTCGTGCGCGCGCTTACGGCCGCGACCCAGCGCGATCGCCGGGAAGACCGTTTTTACCTATACCGGTGAGAACGCCAACATTCCGGACGGAAATGCCCCCAACGTCCTCGGCAGGGACTTCACCATTACTGCCGAGGTGACGATCCCGAGTGGCGGCGCGGAGGGCGTGGTCGTAACCGAGGGCGGAATGATCGGCGGCTACGGCCTCTATCTGACCCATAGCTTCAATTGGTGGCTCAAGAGCCGCTTCTTCAAGACCATCGGTTGGATATTGCTGATTTTGGGATTGTTTCTACTCTGGCGGAGTAAGCCAGGCTGGAGCCGGCGGTTTGGCTACGCGTTCCTGCTGCTGGCGGCACTCGGACTCCTCGCTCGTGTTTGCTACCGACATCTTCGGATTCGGCAGAGGCCGGCCGGTGTTCGTTTACAACATGCTGGACCTGGAGCGCTTCCGGTGGAGAGGCTCTGCGCTCGGCGAGGGCAAGCACACCATCGTCTTCGACTTCAAATACGACGGCCCCGGCGTCGGCAAGGGCGGCACCGGCGTGCTGACCGTGGATGGCAAAGAGGTCGACCGCAAGTCGATGGAGCACACCATTCCGTTCCTCCTTCCCGCCGACGAGAGCTTCGACGTCGGGCTCGACACCCGTACGCCGGTGGACTTTACCTATGATTGTCCTTTCCGCTTTACCGGAAGCATCGACAAGCTGACGTTCAACCTCGGGAAGTCGCAGTTGTCGGCCGAGGACCAGAGGAAGATGGACGACGCCATAGCCAGAGTCAACAACTAGGCGGCTGTGGGTGAACTCCGAATCGAAACAAACGCGCTGCCGGCTATAAGCTGGCAGCGCTTACAGAGTGAGTATCCAAAACACCAAAAGGATGATGTTCATGAAAACAAGACTTGCCTTATGCGTGGTGCTGGCTTGCATCGTATCCACGATTGCCGTCGGACAACAGGTTTCCGTCAACTACAACCACAATCAGAGTTTCGCGCAATATCACACCTATGCCTGGGGCTCCAACAACGCCAACCAGATCCAGAACTCGATCCTGGCGCAAGTAGCGCAACAGGACATCAACTCGGCCATGCAGGGCAAGGGTCTGCAGATGGTGCAGGAATCGCAGAACCCTGACCTCATCCTGACCGCAAACAGCGGCATGAGGCAGCAGACATCCTATAGCGCGTGGGGCATGCGCGGCATCGGCGGAGGAATGGGCGGTATCACTCCCGAGCAAAACGTGGAGGGCACCATGATCGTTGACCTTTATGACGCGAAGACGCAGTCACTTGTTTGGCGTGGGATCGCGCAAGACACCCTGAACAAGAACGGCAACAAGAACCAGGAGATGGTAGAGAAGGCCGTCCAGAAGATGTTCAAGCAGTGGCCGAAGTGAACGCTGGCTTGGGAGTAAGGGATGACCACAAAGACGCTGGTGATCGGGTCGGCAGCGATCGAGGCGGCAACCGGAGTTGCGTTGATTGCCGTTCCTGACCTTGTCGCCCGCCTGCTTTTGGGCACCGAGCTCTCTGGCAGTGGAATAGCAGTCGCGCGTGTGGCTGGGTTTGGACTTCTGACTCTGGCTATTGCGTGCTGGCCGGGCTAGCGAAGATAGCTCGCCCCAAGCCACTCGCGCTCTGTTCGTCTACAACCTGCTGGCAGGCCTTTACCTGGGCTACCTCAGAGTTGCGGAGGGGTTCGCGGGCTACCTGTTGTGGCCAGCGTGCGCCCTTCATCTTTTACTAGCGCTTCTATTTGTCCGCCCCGCATTTGAGAGACCCACGGCCACTCACATGCCGGGAGGGGGTACGCGGGGTGGATAAGAATCCGGGAATGTTGTAAGGATTACCGACAACCCAACGGACAACTCCCGACTTGTCATCCGGTGCACCAGGCTTCTGCCCGTGCGATGGCCAAGGCGGCAATGGCTGCGGTTTCGGCGCGAAGGATAGTGTCGCCAAACGACGCGGAAGTCCAGTGCGATTGTTGAAAGAGCTGCAACTCGTCGGCCGTCCAGCCGCCTTCCGGTCCAACGGCAAGAGCCAGAGAGGTGAAGTTGTCCTGGGCGCGGAGGAGGTCGCTCAGGGTGGCTTCGTGCTCCGTTTCGGCCAGGACGATGCGCAGATCGCGAGAATCATCGCGCCCCTTTCGCAATGCGTCGGGGCTTCTCACCGCGGTCGGGAGGTCCCGTGCCGTCCCTACGGGACTCAGGTCAAGTTCCGACTTTACCCAGCGCTGCCGCGCTGGGCTAAACTGAGCCGCCCCTGCGGGGCTGCACCTGGAATCGGTCCTGACATCCTGTCCTACCGCACTTTCACAGCTTGAGGTGTCGCGGCGTGACAACTCAAGCGGACTCTCAGGCACGTTCGCAAGCGCTTCCGCCAAACTTACTGGTTCGCTGATTTCGGGAGGCGACGCACAGCGCGATTGCTCGGCGGCTTCACGCGCGATGCGCCGCCAGCGCTCCACGCGCCTGGCGGCAGCCAAGGCCAGATGCTTCTCCGTGCGGCGCGCCAACACCGGCACGATGGCCGTCACGTTCAGCTCAGTGCATTTTTCGATGGCCCACTCCATGCGATCGAACTTGAAGATGGCCAGCAGCAGCTTGATGGGCACAACCGGGTCGGCCGTGACCTCTTCGCCTAGCGTGAACTCGACGCGATCGTCCCTTATGCTTGCGACTGTTGCACGTCGCACACGCTCGCCGCACGCGACTTCGAATTCCTGTCCAACACGCGCCCGCAAGGTGCGCGACAGATGGGCGGCGTGGGCGCCAGTCAAGGCAGCATGATCGGCGGAGAACTCGTCGGCAATCCAGCGGCGGCGGGTCATGGGGTAAGAGTAGCAGGGTCGTAATCTGACCCGCGTTCGGGATGACAAAACTAAATCGATGGAACAGTAACCTCTTGTTGAGATGCTTTTCTCTATAGGGGTCCTTCGACTGCGGTTCGTCCGCGCGGCGGACGAACCTCCGCTCAGGATGACAAGATGTAAAGGATCAGCGGGTAAAGAGCAACAGAGCAACGGCAATCGCGATTGAGGCATAGACGCCGCCGAATATGCGGTTCTGGCGGGTGAGGGCCTCTTCGCTGAATAAGCGGCTGTTCAGCAGGAACTCCAGCGCAGAGACCATACCCACCATCACCGCCATGACCAACCAGCGCTCCTGGCGCATTTCGGCACGCAGCAGAAAGGGAATGGCGAACAGCGATAGCCCCAAGTAAATAAGCCCGCCGATGCGGGCGCGCTTACGGCGCTTAGGGTCCTGGTAGCGCAACAGCAGAATGTGCGCCAGTTCGCGCGGTCGCAGCAGCCGCGCCGCCGCCGGCAACGCAGTCACAATCAGGAGAAAGAACGCGTAGATGCGGAGCGCTTTGTCCAAAGGAACCGCTATTCGCCTCTCGCTGTTCGCCGGAGCGCGTCGGAGTAACCGTCTGGGGGCGAACAGCAGATCCCTCGACTCGGACTGGAGCTCGCTCGGATGACAAAACAAACGAGTCTTTCAGCGCACTTCAAAAAGAACTTTTTCAAGCGGAATATCGACGGAGCAATACCTACAGCGCACTACTGGAACATCTCTTTCACCTTGTTCAGCAGCGAGCGGCTGACGGGCTTGTTCTCCACCGAAGTCATGGTGCGCAGCTCCTCCAGCAGCTCGCGCTGCCGCTGGCTGAGCTTCGACGGGGTCTGCACCTTCACCTCGATATGCAGGTCGCCGCGGCCACGGCCGTTCAGCACCGGCACGCCTTTGCCCTTGGCCTTGAAGGTGGTGCCGGTCTGCGTGGCTTCGGGCACCTTCAGCGTGTACTCGCCGTCGAGGGTCGGAACCTGGATCTCGGTGCCGAGCGCGGCCTGCGGGAATGAAATCGGCACCACGCAGTACAGGTTCTTGCCCTCGCGCTCGAAGAAGGAGTGCTCCTTGACGTGCAGCACAACGTAGAGATCGCCGGAAGGGCCGCCGTAAACTCCCGCCTCTCCTTCGCCGGAGTACAGAATGCGCGCGCCTTCCTCGACGCCGGCGGGCACGTTGACCTTCACCGTGCGCTCACGCGTGACTCGTCCCTGGCCTCGACACTGGCTGCAGGGATCGACGATCAGCTTGCCCGAGCCCTGACAGGTGCTGCAGGTGCGCGAGATGGCGAAGAAGCCCTGCTGATAACGTACCTGCCCGTGGCCAGCACACGTGGTGCAATTGATGGGCGCCTTGCCGGGCGCCGCTCCACTGCCCTTGCATTGAGTGCATTCTTCCATGCGCCGGACTTGCACCTGCTTGCTGACGCCGAAGACGGCTTCCTCGAACTCGAGGGTCAGGTCTTCGCGGAGATCGGCGCCGCGTTGCGCGCGCGAGCGGCGTCCGCCTCGCTGCTGGCCGAACATGTCGCCGAATCCGAAGAGATCGCCGAAGATGTCCTGGAAATCGTTGAAGACCGTCCCGTCAAACCCGCCGAAGCCCTGGCCGGCGCCATTGGTGACTCCGGCATGACCAAAGCGGTCATAGCGCGCGCGCTTTTCCGAGTCGGCAAGAATCGCGTAGGCTTCGCTGCATTCCTTGAAACGCTCTTCCGCGTCAGGATTGTCGGGGTTGCGATCCGGGTGATATTGCAGCGCGAGCTTGCGATAGGCGCTCTTGATCTCCTGATCGGTTGAGGTGCGGGAGATGCCCAGCACCTCGTAGTAATCGCGTTTTACGTTGGTGGCCAGAAGTATTTACCTAGTTCTTGGGATTGCGCGCCACGCGCACCATCGCTGGACGCAGCAGCCGGTCCTTCAACCTGTAGCCGCGCTGCAACTCGTCGAGCACGTGATTGTCCTCGGCCTGGTCCGTATCCACCATCTGAATGGCCTGGTGGACATTGGGATCGAACGGCTCGCCATCCGTGGGAACAGGCTGCACGCCGAGCTTGGCCAGCGCATCATGAAACTGCTTGTCGATGAGCTCGATGCCGGCGTGAAAATCCTCCAGCGACGCGGCATTGGTTTTTAGGGCGTTGTCAAGGCTATCGAGAATGGGCAGCAGCGTCTTGAGGGCGTCGACGAGAGCGTAATCCCGGTACTCCTGCTGCGCCTTGGCATTGCGCTTGCGAAAGTTGTCGAACTCGGCCTGCAGGCGGGCCAACCGGTCAAGATAAGCCGCGCGCTCCGCTTTGGCGCGTTCCAATTCCGACTGCGGCTCTTCCGGCGTGACAGAACCGGCGCTCTGCGCGGCGGGCTCGTCGCCGTCTTCGGCCGGCGGAAGTTCGTGGTCCAGTTCCAACTCCACCTCGCTGGAGCTTCCATTGTGCTTCTTTGCTTGCATAAACATTCTCTACAACTGCAGCTCTCTCGAAACGTTGCAGTTACCTACGTCGATTCGTTCCAAACCTGGTCGAACAGGCGCGCGATATACGACACCGCGGTAATGGTGTGCTCGTAATCCATACGGGTCGGGCCGATCACGGCGAGCGATCCCATCACTTCGTCGCCCACGCGCGCCGGCGTGCCAATGAGCACGAAGTTATTTAGATGCGGCATAGCGTCTTCGAGACCCACAACCACGCGCACCGCTTCCTGCCGGACGTCGAGATAAGCCGAGAGCAGATCAACGACCCGCTGCTTCTCTTCCAAAGTGGCCAGCAACTGGCGCAGGCGCTCCTTGTCCTGCTCGGTAATCACCAGGTTGGACGCACCCTCCACGTACACGGCTTGTGACCCGCCTTCGGTGGTAAGCGCTCCCTGGGAGTAGAGCTGCTCGACCGACCGCATCAGGCGGTCATACTCGCTGCGCTCCTGCTGAACGCGTTTGGCAATCTCGTTGCGCAGCGACTCCATCTCCCAGCCGCGAAAGTTCTGGTTGATGTAGGCCGCAGCCGCATCCAGGTCCGCCACCGGGAGATCGCTGGTCAGCCGGAGCACACGGTCGCGCACCAACCCGTTGCGCACCACCACCACGGCCAGCACCTTCTTGTCACCCAGACGCTGGAAATACACGTGCTCCAGAGCGTTATGCTGTCCTGGGCCGGGCGTGATCGTAACGCCTACGCCGTGCGAGATCAGCGACAACACATGCGAGGTGCGCTCCATAAATTCTTGAACATCCTGGAGCCCCTGCAGGTTTCCCTGGATCAGGCTCTCGTCAGCGGGGGACAGCCGCGCCTCTCCGGTGAGTTGCTTCACGTAGTAGCGATAGGCCTTGGTGGTCGGCACGCGTCCCGCCGAGGTGTGCGGTTGCTCCAGAAATCCTGCGTCCGCGAGGTCGGCCATGACATTGCGAATGGAGGCCGCGCTTAGGCTCTCGCGATTGCCGCGGGTCAGCGTGCGCGAACCTACGGGCTCCCCGGTGGAGATGTAGGTCTCCACGATCGCCGTAAGAATCTCGCGTTCCCGCCGTCCAATGCCTTCCGGTGCGCTCATAAACGATCCGACGAAGCCTAACTTCCCTTTTTGCAATTACTTAGGGATTGAGGAGAAATAACACTTCCGCATCTTCATTCTAGAAAGCAAGTGCCGCTGTGTCAAGATTGGCAATCGATGTCACGGAGTGCTAGAAATACTTGGAATAGCTTTCGAGCGGCGCTGATTTCCCGTCTGTTGGTCTTCCAGATACAAATGCCGTCACCGAAGAACTGGTCTCCATCCTGCTACAATGCAGGCGAATTGGAGCGGACTGCAGCCTGCGTTAAACACCGAGCACCGGGTTCCGTCTCCGTCGAACTTCTGGCCCACGACCCCGTATAAATGACCAGCAGTGAATAGGATTTGGGCCAGGAGTCACCGCCCCTTGGGAGCGCTGATTGGACGACATCCAAGCCGTCAATGCCCTTGTCCGTCGCTGTGTGGCCGGCGACGCTGCGGCCTGGCAGGACATCGTCCAGCAATATCATCGGCGCATCTACAACATCTGCTACCGGTTTTCCGGCTCAGCAGAGGACGCGTCTGACCTGACCCAGGAAGTGTTCATCAAGATGTACCGAACGCTCAGCACGTACGATACCTCGCGGGCCGCCTTCATGACCTGGGTGACCACGGTAACCCGCAATCTACTGGTGGACCACTTCCGTAAAGGAAAGTACGACCGGGTGACGGACTCGTTGG
>CAVTMW010000011.1:0-33617 GCA_963735855.1 uncultured Acidobacteriaceae bacterium | reverse complement strand
CCGCCAGGCATGGGCCAGGCGCGAAATTTCTCATCGCCGACGCGCACGCCCGCGTCTGTCCAGCTCCCTGAGACATCGAACGTGGCGAGGTCTGCCATTCCCACATACAGGTAGTGCTGCTCTGAACCAGCGCTGACAATTGGCGGTTGCGTAACCACCGTCAGGTCGCGTTCGGCGCGGCCTGTCTTTCTCAGCAGGTCGTTCGAGGTCGCCTCGACGATCAACTTCGCATTGCCCGCCTGCAACTGGGGAGTGGTCTTGACGCCAGCCGTGAAGTTCCAGGTACTGTCGGGCGACTTCGACGGCTGCGCCATCGCAAAGACCTGGTACCGAGAACCATTCTGCTCGACGAACGCTTGCAACCTGCGAATGCCACGCGGATCGCGTACGTGAACAGTGATGGGAGTGGCTTGGCCCAGGGAAACGACTGTAGACGGGAACTCGACAACGGGTGTCGCTGATCTTGCCAGTAAGAACACGAGCAGCAACAGAACAACCGCAATGACGACAACAATGAGTTTTCTCACATCCCAGTTTAGCTCCCGACAAGTAAATTAGCCGGTCGCCAGGGATGCCCAATTGGGTTCCTACAGGTGGCAGCGACGCGGTGGGCGGTGCGACCGAAGGACTCGGCTCAGGTTTTTGCAGAGCACAGTGAAGGGATTATTCCATTCGTTGCAACACATCCGTCTCACGGATTTAAACCCGTACTTGGCGTTGCAGTCCCATTGTTCAAATGCATGCGAGAAAACAAGGAGTGGGCTCCGCTCGAGAGAAACTCCCGGGCGATGTTCAGCCCAGAGATCCCAGCAGGGCGTAGTTGCCCATCCGCAGCGCATCCTGGCGTCGTAGCGGCCGGGGTACCAGCCGTAGACGGCGGTCATCGTGCCTGCATAAGGCGCGACCAGCGCTGGAAGGGAGAACACGCGGTGGCCGTCTGCGCCGCGCCGTGCTATCAAGGTCGAAGTCACGGCATGGCTCAGCCGCGGAAACACTCCTTTGCACTCACAGCGGTAGTACAGCGTGTCTTCCTTGAGGGCTGCTCCAGCGCATAGCGCGTCGTGGTGCTCACTGCTGCGATGCCGAAGTCGGATACGAATCGCTTGCCGTAGCCCTCAGCGCCTTGCTTCCACTCCGGCGGTGAGTTACCCGCCTGGCTAATCACCAGCCGCAAAGGCGGCACTCGGCGGCGATTGGATACGGACCACCATGTCGAAGACGTAGTTACGAACTTCGTCGTGGGCGTCGGACGCGTGTATGTCTGGTTTAGTTGCGCCGGGGTTGTACTCGAAACAGTGGCGGAGGAGCCTCCGAGTCGGCAGTGATGCGCCTTTGCCAGCACTGGGAGGGCCATGAGGGCTGCCATCGGTACCAACAGTAAGAGCATAGATTCGGCGCATTCTCATGGCGAGATTCTGCGTACGCAATCTGAGACCCAACCCTCGATTTGCCGTCATCATTAGTTACTTCTCCATTGCTGTCCTCAAATGTACTGTGGCTGAACACTACTCCCGCCGCTCCAGGCTTTCGACCTGCCTGCTGATGGAAGCCGCAGTCAGCAGAATGCACAGAATGACAGATGGAGACTCACAAATCTGAGCAGGATAGCTCACATAAATCGAATCGAAAGATTGCGGGTGGGTGGCTCGGGGATCGTTTTCGCTTCGACCTCGAAATGGTCGTTGCGACTCAATCACACCATCACCGAAATCCGGGCAACGGAAATGAGAAGTGAAAATAGAGAAGGCAGGAAGCGTAAAGGACGAAATGCCACCGTGCGAGCCAATAGGGTGCAGGCCCTTGTGACGGCAGGTTTGCTAATCGCAGTCGGGGCCAAGGCTCAAGAGACGAAGCCTGTGCCCCCAACCCCCATCGACGTGAAGAAGGGTGACCTGGGCGAAAAGGTGTGGAACCCCGCTTGGGATCTCATCGTTGAAAAAGCAATTCCGCAAGCGATGATACACTCTTGCGCAAGCTAGGGCACTTTTTCGATAATTTCCCACTGATCCATGACGGACACGCTGCCAGTTCGCGTTCGCTTCGGTGCATTTGAACTCGATTTGCTATCGGGAGAACTGTGCCAGGGCGACAATAAGCTCATCCTGACCGAACAACCGTTCCAGGTTCTGCGGATGCTTGTCGACCGCGACGGCAAAATTGTCACTCGCAAAGAAATCGAGGATGAACTGTGGTCGAAAGACACCGTCGTCGAGTTCGACCGCGGCATCAACGTTGCCATCTCCAAGCTGCGAAAGGCCCTGGGGGACTCGGCCGACCAGCCGAAATATATCGGAACGGTTGCGAGTCGCGGCTACCGATTGATGTTGCCCGTGGACGCGGACAGGTCCATGCTCCAACAAGGAACTTGATTCCGCCCCATCCGAGCGCGACTTGGTTCAACAGATAATCCTGCGCGTAAGAAACGGGCTTCGAACCCGCAGGACGGTGGCGGTGGCAGTCTTGGTGTCGGCGCTGGCCATCGGATCTCTCAAAGCCCTGCCCGCGATTGCGCGCTTCTACAACAATCGCGGAGTTCAGCTTCAGCGGCGTGGCCAGATCCAGGAAGCAATGTCGCAAGCTATGAACGGGCCGTCAATTTGGATATTCCGGTTATGCTGCGGCCCATTACAACCTGGCCGACGCTTATGAGGAAATTTCGGTCTATGACAAAGCCCTTGATCAATACCAGCGAGCCATTGAGGCCGACCCCGCGTTCTATCAGGCCTATAACAATCTGGCACGCTTGTACATCCAGCGGCGCAAAGACTACGAAGCCGCACTGAGCTTGCTCGACCGCGCTTTGAGCTTTAAGCCGCAAGAGCCTTCGGTGCAATACTCCTTGCACAAGAATTACGGCTGGGCCAATTTTGAGCTGCGTCATTGGGGACAAGCGGAGAACGATCTCAGGCTCGCTGTGACACTTGACCCAAACCGCGGTGCTGCGCATTGTCTCCTGGCAAAGGTATTGGACGCGCAAGGGAGAGCCACCGACGCCTTCCAGGAGTGGGAGGCCTGCACCGCCTATTCGAGCCAACCCGAAGTGGAACCAGAGTGGCGGGTTGAAGCTCAGGAGCAACTTAGTAAAGAGGCGCCAAAATGATGTCGCGACGTTTGAACCAAGGCTTCCGGTTATTGCTCTCTTTCGTTTTATGCGTGCCATGGATGCCCTTGCTCCATGCCGCGCCCCCAGAAAAAAACGGCGTGGGTACGCAGTTCGTAAATCTGGCCGTTTTCGTGGAGGGAAAACCCTACTTTTAAGCGGCAGGGTTGGGCCAACTACACGCCGGTTGTGTTTGGCACAAACCTTCAATCCGGTGATCTACTGCGCGTCGACGGTTCTTCCCGCGCCAAAGTTGTTTGCTCAGACCTGACATTGCACGACATCCCGGCGGGCACTGTGGGTGTTCCTTGCACGGAGACGCGGCCCGTCCTATGGCGACCTGACGGTAGCGCGATCAATGTAACTAGGAGCTGGCCAGACGAAGGATCGTTCCCGGTGGTCTCTCGCCCTCGGAAGACCAAGCTGCTGTCTGTGAACCCGGTTCTGCAGTGGACTCCGGTCACAGGTGCGACTGATTATGGCGTCGTCGTCCGCGGGCCTCAGCTCTACTCGTGGTCCCGAGTCTCGGGCACGGAGATCGTCTATCCCGCCGCCGCGCCGCGGCTTGTCACCGGCACTGATTACAAACTAATCGTCCAGGCGGGCGATCGGAGTTCCTCCGAGGAACCCGGCTTGGGGCTCGGTTTCTCGATCCTTAGTGCGAACGACAGAAAACCTGTTATCAAGCAGGAACGCAGATCGAACAAATGGGCCTGCCGGCAGGTCCAACGCAGTTCCTTATCGCTAATCCTACGCCGCATACGGTCTGAACGCCGAGGCCATTCAAAAGTTGGAGGCAATTTCACCGAAGTTCAAGGTGGGTGGCAGTTGCCCGGCTGCTGGGAAACTTGTATTTGAACGTTGGCTTGACTCGCCGGGCAGAGGCTAGCTACCTGAAGGCGTTGGACCTATGTAAAGATGAGAAAGACGAGGAAGGCCAGATGCTCGCGTACCTGGCCTTGGCAGGGATCTATCAACAGGCGCTTGGAAACCCGAAGCTGGCGAGCGCGGAATTGGGTGCCGCGCTTGAATTGGCGAATAAGATCGGAGACCAACAAACCGCTGCACTGGCGGGAAAAATGATGGCTAGGCTGAAACAATAAGGTGTATAGTGTCGCCTACGGTCAACGGGTTCCCAAGGCCGGGCACGGCTGAAATCCTGCCAGATCCTGATTTGTCCTTCTATATTCGTTTCTCTTATGGAGGACTACATGGCCGGGCCACTTCGATCTCGCGCCGGAGGCTTCAGGGCGCTGGGGCTATGCCTGCTTCTGATACTTCTCCTTGTTCCAGTGAACTTGCTCTTCGGAGAGCTCACCCCATGCTGCGGAGGCCCACCACCACCACCTTCGCCGTGGAGCCCACCGGCTTCGCCCGTGAACATGGTTCCGAACACGAATACCGGGTTACCCGGGGTGACGTCACACAGCCCAACTCCAGCACCACCTGGACGCCGCCAGCCTCCCCGTGGTCCAGTCCGAATCCCGCTATGCGCCCCTCCACGGAAGACGTCGAGGTCGTATGTCAACAACAATCCTGCCTTCCGCGGCATTGACCCAAGCATTAAAGAGGCAATTATCAATTCCGGCCCGGGACCGGACTTCTGAACGGTCCTTATCTTCCAAATGGCCAACCTACCCTTTTGTCTCTTCCAGCGGGAGCCAAGTTCCGAATTGGTATGTGCCGGCGACATGGCGCGCAACGGGCATGAACTGGACGAGCGTTCAACCGACGGTCTTCTCTCCAGCACCACCTACAATCCGGAGAACCTTCACCAACACCCTCAATCCGACATACGGCAACCGCCAACAGTCTTATCCCAGCTACACCCCTCCAGCACCTCGACCCTATCTACCGAGCACACATCAAGCCAGCACCAACCCGTCACCTTCTCGCCCGTCGGCGATGGACCTGAAGCTTTTAACGCCTAAGCACTTCCCCGTCTCCGCGTCCTGTTGACATCAGCAAGGCGATTGAAAGCCGCCAGCGTGCCCTTGCACTCGGTGAAACCGCCGGCGACAAAGTTGGGCAGGCCGTGAATCATGCCGATCTGGCGCGCCTGTTTATTCAGCAGGGCAATCCTGAACAGGCTCTCATGCATTTGCGCGAGGCCGAACCGTTGACCAAAGCGATCAACGACCCCAAGCTACAGGTCGACATCTTGCGCATCAAGGGGACAGCGCACCTTATGTCCGGGGATTTCGAGCAGGCAATCGATGCATATCGCCAGGCTATGGTGGTTTTGAGGGCGGTTGGCGACACCGCTGGACAGGCCGAAATTTACATCAGTGTAGGTTGGGCCTACCAATCTCAGGCAGAGGTCCCCAAGGCCCTTTCTTGCTACGAAGACGCTCTAAAGTTGTTCATTAACGCGGCAGACCATGATGGTGAAGTCAGAACGCGCATGGCAATAGGCTCACTCTACGCAGCTGTCGGCGAACCCGGCAAAGCGTTGGCGCAGTACAAAACCGCCTTGCCAATTGCCTCCCCGGACCAGCATGCCTGGATGCTTGCCAGCGTTGCGGAAATGCTACTGTCTCGCAATGAGCCTGGAAAGGCCTGCGATCACTACAACAGTGCTCTCTCCTTTACGGAATCCAGTGGCGACGTGGGTTTGCAGGGAGTCGTTCTGGCAGGAATGGGGCGCTGCCGCATGGCGATGGGGTTGTATGGATACGCTCAGGACTATTTCGAAGAGGCAGGGGCCAAAATGCGACAAGCTGGAAATACCGCTGGTGAAGCTGGGGTGAATGCCAGTCTGGGGGAGCTTTTCTATTGGGCCGCCATCGACTCGCCGGAGGTCGACCCTAAACCGCGCTTTACGGCGGCACTGAACTACTACAAGGACGCCCTGCCCCTGATGCGCGGCACCGGCAACCGCATTGGAGAGATCGGCGTTTTGGCCAATGTCGGTCTCGTTTACGATGCGTGGGACAAGCCTCGTCAGGCCCTTCCCTACTATCTGCAGGCGCTGCAAGAGATGGATGAACTACAAGACTTCTGCCCGACTCGAAGAGTTTCGCATCGACGTTGCGGAGCAATCGGCCAGCCTCTACCAGCGCGCCATCCTGTTGGAGCTTTTCCAACATCACGTGGAAGAGGCTTTCAATCTTTCGGAACGCGCTCGTGCACGCTGGTTTCTCGATCAGCTGGGTAATAGCCGGATTGACCTCGGCAAACACTTGTCTCCAGACTTCACAGAGCGTGAACAAAAGCTGCGGAGTGAAAACATTCTGCTACAACGTCAGTTGGGACAGGAGTTAGCAAAGCCAGGACCGGAGATAGTCCAAGAGAGAGTCCGTTCGCTTCAAACGCAATTGTCCTTAGTGCGAAAGCAATATGAAGACTCGTTGAGCGAGCTGAAATTGTCAAACCCGGAATACGCTTCCTTTCTGAGTATTTCCCCGCTCACACTTTCCCGAGCCCAGCAACAGTTGGGACCGGACGTAACTCTCGTTTCCTACTACACGACCCCGAAAACAACCGTGGCTTTTGTTCTCACTAAGGACAGTCTCCACGTTACAACAATCCCGGTGAGTGAAGCCGAATTAACCCATGCTATAGCGAACCTGTTGGACTTTCCTGCGGAGAATGCAACGCCACCAGCCCTCAAAACTCTGTACAAGTGGTTGATCGCCCCGATCAAATCAAAGCTTAAGACTCCCACTGTGGCAGTGGTCCCTTATGGAGTTCTGAACGAGGTGCCATTTTCCGCCCTTACGCCTGACGGCGAACATTATTTGAGCGACAGCTATGCGACTTTTTCGTTGCCCAGCGTCAGTGTTCTTCCCTACATTCGAGCAAGGATGAAACCCTTGGGAGACCAGATACTAGTTCTGGCCAATGATAAGGGTGAGGGCCTTCCTGCTTTAAGCCATGCTTATGAAGAGGCCCGAGCTGTGGCCTCCGTCTATGAGACGCAACCCAAACTGGGCAGCGATGCGACGGTGTCGGTGCTGCAGGCGCAAGCTGGCAGTTCCAACATTCTGCACCTGATAGGCCATATTGACCGCAATAACCAAAACCCCCAGTTCTCTCGAATTGACATGGGTCAGGGCAAAGAGAGTGACGGACCGTTGGAGCTTAACCAGGTGTTTGGTCTCGACCTTCAAAAAACTGATCTCGTGGTGCTGAGCGGTTGTCAGTCACAGACAGGGAAGCGGAGCCGTGGGGATGATGTAACCAGCTTAAGCCGGGCCTTCATGTACGCTGGATCTCGATCCGTTATAGCCAGCCTTTGGGATGTTGACGATGAGGCAACGCAACAACTGATGGTTGCGTTTTACACGCATCTGCGGGAAGGACTAAGCAAAGCTGAAGCGTTACGCACAGCACAAGTGGATATTAGGCACCAGTACCCCAATCCTTACTATTGGGCTGGATTTGTCTTGACGGGCGACCCTGGCAAGGTTGGGATTTTTGACGTGCTGGCGAACTCTGTAAAGTAGCTCAAAGTCTCCTTATGCCGGCTGCACCATCGCCGATGGAACGCTCGTCCGCACACGGTTCTACCTGCTCGACTTCCACCATCACCCGGTAGCGGCGGGCGAGAGTCTCGATATATTTTGGCTCCTCCGCTGAATCCCCGAGTGCTCGCCAAAGGTTTCGCCCTCTCGCAGCTCACCAGATTTCAGGTCTAGTTCAAAGACTCCAAATCGACCGGCCCGCCAGAGCCCCTAGCACTTTGCCGCCCTCAGCAAACACCTTTGGAATCAGTCAGCTCTTCAATTTAACTGGTAATTGACTAGAAATTAATCGCTGGTGCATTTCCTTCCGCACGGCTCCATCGCACACTCGCCGCGATTCCTTACAAGGCAAGAACACCCGCGACGATGTAAACGAACGGACTGTTCCTCTGCCCAACTCCGCCACCGGCGAAAACTTGGAAAGAGAACCCAATGAATAAACTCATGAACAGCGCTTTGCTTATGATCTTCCTCGTTACCACACTCAACGCACAACTTCCGCCTACCGCCAAGATTACTGGCAACTCCCTGGTGCAGTTTGCCCCATGGCCTGCGGACGGAATTCCACTAACCGAGATTCGCGGCCACAATGGTTATACTTGCGCATTATTGGCGCAGATGCTCCCCTTCGATGTGCCTTTGGGTACACAAACTGCCGTATTGGTAGAAAGTACCAATGACGTGCGTACCGGCGTTCCGGTGGAGCAGCACATGGCTTGTATCGAGGGAGAGATTGGATTTTTGCAGTCTGACCGACCCGGTATCCGTATCATCGTGGTCAATACCCCTCCGTGGAATGAAATCAATTGCTATGGTGACACACGTACATTAATAGCTCAGTACAACTCCGCCTACTTATCTCTACCAGCACAATATGGAGTGACATTGGTAGACGTGTGGACGGGCGCGGCACAGTCTGATGGTTGGGCAGTACCCCAGCTAATGAGCGGCCCCTGCGGCATCCATCCCGGTGCATTTCAAATACCTAATCCCGGTTGGTACTTTTTCATGGGACAAGTCGTTACGGCTCTAAGGATGCAGTAACTCAAACACTGTCAAACGAAGAAGATCAAATGAAAACGGTCGATTACTGCTCAAAAAGACTTCTTTGATGATAAGGAGCAGGCAGAGCGGGTCGAACCGGCGAAAAGAGGACGGGAAGCATCACCGACAGACGCACTTCAATACTTACGGGAGGATTGGACAGCACGTCGTCAGGTGATTTTGGTCTCGAGCTCTTCCCATCGGAGGTAGAGCTGATCAACTCGTTTCTGCGCCAGGTGTAGTTCGGTTTGGGCGGCGATCAGTCGTTCCGCGTTGCTGGCGATGGCGGGATCTGCGTAGGTGGCGAGCGCGGTCTTAAGCTGCTCTTCGGCTTCTGCGATGCGATGCTCGAGCGTTGCGTACTCGCGGGCTTCCAGGTAAGAGAGCTTCTTTTTCGCTATGCCTGGTGTAGCGAGTGAGGTGCCTGCCGCGGTTCCTCGGTCAGGTGCTCGTGCGGATGTCCTGGACGCGTTCTCGCGCTCCTGCTGCCAGGCTTCCCACTGCAAGTAATCGGCAAAGCGCCCCGCCGTGCCTAGGCCGTCCAGTCCGACAACGGTGGTCGAGACGCGGTCGAGCAGGTAGCGGTCGTGGGTGACGAGCACGAGCGCGCCGGGGAACTCGAGCAGGCTCTCCTCCAGCACCTCGAGCGTCGGGATGTCGAGGTCGTTCGTGGGCTCGTCGAGCAGCAGCAGGTCGGCCGGCTCGCAGCATCAGCCGGGCGATCAGCACGCGCGCCTGCTCGCCGCCCGAGAGGCGGCCGACCGGCGTCTCGAGCTGCTCGGAGCGGAACAGGAAGCGCTTGGCCCAGCCGGCGACGTGGATCGCGCGGCCCTCGAAGACGACCGAGTCGCCGTCCGGCGCGAGCGTGCGCCGCAGGGTCACCTCGGGATCGAGCTCGAGCGGTGCTGGTCGAACATCACGACCTGCAGGCGCGTCGGCGGTCGGACCGTCGCCCGCGTCGGGCGTCGAGGTCTCGCGAGAGCAGCCGCAGCAGCGTGGTCTTGCCGCTGCCGTTCGGGCCGAGGAGGCCGAGCCGCATGCCCGGCGAGAGGACGAGGTCGAGATCCTCGAACGAGCGTCCGGCCGCCGATACTCAAGGTCGACGTGATCCCCTCGACCAGCAGCCGCTTGGTCTTGCGCTCGGTGCGCGGAGAAGTCGATGCCAGCACTCGCCGTGCGGCGTGCGCGCGGTCGAGGTCGGCCAGCTCGCCCTGAGTCGCTGCGCCTCGTCGATGCGCGCCTGCGCCTTGCGGGTGCGGGCCTTGGGCCTTGCGCGACAGCCACTCGAGCTCGCCGCGCACCCGGTTGCGAGCGACTCCTGGTAGGTCGGCCTGCCGGCGAAGGAACGCGTTCTTTCTCTTCCAGAAGCTCGCTGTAGCGGCCGCGCACCTCGAAGCAGGCCCTCGGCGATAAGCGCGGTTCAGCTCGACCATGCGGCCTGGCGACGGTCTCGAGGAAGTACCGGTCGTGGCTCACGACCAGGAAGGCCTCGGGCTCGCGGCGCAGCAGCTCCTCGAGCCAGAGAATGCCGTCCACGTCGAGGTGGTTCGTGGGCTCGTCCAGCAGCAGGAGTCCGGCTGCGACCAGCGCTCTCGGGCGATCGCGAGCCGCTTGCGCCATCCGCCGGAAAGTGATTCTGCTTTGACTTCCAGATCCTCGAAGCCTGCGCGCCCGAGCGTCTCTGCGAAGCGGGCCTGTCTCTCGTCGGCAGGAACAGCGGAGCGTTGGAGAGCGGCTTCGATCACAGCGCGCACGGTCAGGGCCGCGGCGAACTGCGAATCCTGCTGAACGAGGCTGATACGGGCTCGCTTGCGCAGCGCTACCTGTCCGCTATCGGGCTCGACGGCGCCGGAGAGAATTTGCAGCAGCGTCGACTTGCCGGAGCCGTTGGGCCCAATCACCCCGATGCGGTCCCCTTCGGCAATGGTGAAGGCGATACCCCGAAATAGCGGCGTGGCCCCGTAAGTCTTAGAGATCCCTTGTGCGTTTAGAATCGGCGGCACGGCGAATAGCTTTCTTCTTAGGCGGCACTTGTGAGGATAGCAGGGGTGTCGGTCGGCGCAGGTGGCGAAAGGTACTCGTCTAGCTGCCCGCGCTTCGCTCGGCGTGTGGCTGGCGTGAACGTGCTCGGAGCGTTGGCGGCAACCATGAACGCCCTTCGCCTGACGGTCAACTTTCATCCTTGACAGCTTTCATGGGTGCCAGGCAATGGGACTCCCCACAAAGCCGCTGTCGATATCGTTACTCTCCGATCATTTTGCGTTGATCGCCGATGCGGCGCTCGCGTTGGTTTGCGAACCGCTCCACGCCCGCGAAAATCGAATCGGGATCCAGATGCGCTTCCGCGATCACTTCCGCTTCCGCCCACTCGACTAACCGATCATTTTGCGTTGATCGCCGATGCGGCGCTCGCGTTCGTTTGCGAATCGCTCCACGCCGGCGAAAATCGAATCGGGATCGAGATGCGCTTCCGCGATCACTTCCGCTTCGAGGCCGCCGCTTCTCCAGGAATTGTCGAAGTCGGAGGTGAGTGAATACTCATCCGTCAACGGACCGAGGTTGCGCAGCGGCCACATGCGTCGCGTGCCCGTTGATACCACCATCAAATCGTAGCGAGCCTCGGGCGGCAGCACGGAATCGCGATACGCTTGCGGCTGGCGATCGAACAAGTCCTCGCTGATCGCCGCGATCACCTTCACGTTCACACCGGCCGCTTCGAGTTTCGGCAGCACTTTCACCAGATTCACCGTGGAACTCGATCCTTGCGCGATCACGTAACCGTGGCGCGGCTTGTCCGGGCGCGAAATCGCGGATCACGTACAGGCCTTTGGCCGCAGCGCGCAGATCGGAGTCGGCGAAATGGCTGCGGTCCGCGACCGCGAAGTCGGGACGCGCCACTTCCAGCGTGATGATGCCCACGTGCGGATCGCGCGCCGCGATTTCCGCCGCCGCGAAATAGCCGGGCGCGACATCGTTGTAATCCCAAAAGCTCAAATTGATCACCTGACCGCGCGGGAACAGCTTCCACACTTGCGGCGCGAAGATGCCGAAGTGGGTGCGCGCGTCGGCCGCGGTTTCAGGACCGGAGTGCGCGGTGAGAATATGCAGCACGCCGACGCGGAATTTGCTGTCCTGATTTTGTTGACTCCAGACGCGCGCCGGAGTGTACATCAGCGGCGTGAACGCTCCGTAGGTGCCGCTCAAAGCCCAAACGCCGGCGAATTTTTCGGGATCGACGGAAGCGCTTTGACTCACCAGCCCGATGGCGGTGGAAACATTGCCCGCTTCTTGAATGGGCGCTTTCAAGCGCGTGCCCAGCGGATTGTCCGTGGGACTGTAGTGTCCCCACAAACTGCCGTGCTCCACGTTGATCGACTCCGAAAGGTCGGCGGCCACGGTGAAGAATCGTCCTTCCGTGACGTAATTCATCCACTTGATGATTTCGGAAATCGCGCGCCGCGCTCCGGCCACCTCGCCCGGTTTCTTGAACAGCGCAATGCTGACTTGCTTCTCCGCACCGGAAATCGCATTGCGAATCGAGACCTTCTGCGGCTCTTCCGGTAGCGCCGCGACGCGCAGGCGATCGTCGAGGAACGGATCGCTCGTGGCTGAGATGCGCAACTTCACGTCGTCGCGCACGGTGTCGCCGATTTCCACCAGGCGATCGGCGAGGCGATCGCCCAATCCGTTGCGGTCGAGCAGCGACATCACCACGTCGATGTTCGTCTTGAACTGGATCAATCGCTCGCGATTGTCGCTGACCGGGCCCTTGCGAATTCCTTCGAACTCCACGCCGTAATGCTTCTCGAAGGTCTGCGCCAGCGCGACAAAATACTCCGAGTTCATCTTCAGCGCGTAGGGATGGCTTGGGTAACTCACCAATTGATCGCCGTCGTAGCCGGGGATTTTTCCGTCGACGGCCGCGGGCCAGTAGCCCTTGATGGTTTTGCCGATCGCGACGATGGGACGGCGGTCGTGCGGGTCCACTTCGTCCATTGCTTTCAGCGCCGCGGTCACTTCGCCGTAATCGTTACCGTTCGACAGCGTGAAGACGTTCCATCCATACGACGTCCATTGACTCACGAGATCGTAGCCGTCGCAGAACTGCGGGCGATCACGCCGCCAATCTTGCCGCCAATCAGGCAATCGTCGATGCCCGCGTTGTTGTCGGAAACCATCACGCGCAAACGCTTTCCCACTTGCAGCGCGAGCGCCTGCGTCTTCAACTCCTGCGCGTGACCTTCGGTGAGCGCGAATTCGCCTTCCAGCGCGATCACTTTCGGCGACTCTGGCGCGCCCACCACATCCCAGAACGCCGCCTTGCCCGCGGCCGTCGCGATGCCGATGCCCGAGGGTCCGCCGTTCACGTCGTTGGTTAAGTCGGTGCTTTCGGCATGTCCCGCGAGCGCACGAATGCCGCGGCCTTTCGCTTGCGCGAACAGCGGATGGTCTTCCAAACCCGTTTCGTGCAGCAGCGTCTTCAGCGCGCCCGCGCCGCGCCGGAATCCCAACGCGTCGATCGGCAGCATCGCGACGTGCGGGTCGACGTGATAACGCGGATCGCCGGTCTGCTGATACTTGCGATACAGCGCCTGGCCCATGATCATCCACAGCGCGTAGCACGTGGGGACCGAGTGGCCCGCCGCCATCATGAATTTGTCGGAGTAAGGATGCTTCGGCCGGCGGTAATCGTAACGGAGTCCGCCGTTTTCAGGACCGACCAAATGCGCCGCAACATTGTACGGTGTGTAGGCGAGCGGTCCGCCGAGATGCCCGGTCTGCGCGTAATTTCCGAGCAGCACCAGGGTCATGCAGGTCATGTATCCAATGTCGTCGAGCAGCGGATCGTACGCCAAAGGTTGTTGCTGGGAGGGAGAAGGAACTACGTGAATGGACGATGTCATAGACGGTCTCAAAAAGAGCTACATCATAATATCAATGACAATTTCGGCAGCCGGGGAGTCGAGTGTACCGGCTTTTCTGGGCAAACGGGCCGGTGCCGGCCACCTGACGCTGCAACCAATATGGACAGCCCATTATTTGGGCCCTGCTGGCCGTGGAGTTTGGAGACAACCCTAGGATGGCGTGCTGCATCGCTACGAACAATCGCTGAAGTCCGCAGATCAGCGGGTCGCGACTTTAAGGGTGCCTCTCCGTCTCAGACTGTTCTTTTCACCAAGCGCCCGGGTGTCCTCGGGTACAACCGGCAGATGCAAAATGCAGAGCCAAAAATGAAGGAGACAATCATGAAAATCGTAGTCATCGGCGGCACTGGACTGATCGGATCAAAGCTCGTCCCCAAACTGCGTGAGCACGGGCACGAAGCGATCGCGGCATCACCCGATTCTGGCGTCAACACCCTCACCGGCGAGGGACTGGAGGAAGCGCTGAAAGGTGCATCGGTGGTGGTCGACGTATCGAACTCTCCTTCGTGGGAAGACGCGGCTGTGATGAAGTTCTTCGAAACATCAACTCGTAACCTGCTCACTTATGAAGCGGCCGCAGGCGTCGGACATCACGTTGCGTTGTCGGTGGTGGGAACCGACCGGCTGGCTGAAAGCGGCTACTTCCGCGCCAAGATCGCTCAGGAGAAACTGATCACAGAATCTTCAATCCCCTACTCCATCGTGCACGCGACGCAGTTCTTCGAGTTCCTCAAGGGCCTTGCCGACATTTCCATGGTCGGCGACAAGGTGCATTTGCCACCTGTGCTTTTCCAGCCGATGGCTGCCGACGATGTCGCGAGTGCCGTGGGCAGGATTGCAGTAGGTCAGCCGGTAAACGGCATCGTCGAAATTGGAGGCCCGGAACAGTTTCGCGTGGATGAACTAGTCCGGCGGCGCTTGGCCTCGCTCAAGGATCCCCGCGAAGTCATCGCTGATCCAAACGCGCGTTACTCTGGAGCGAAACTCAGCGAGAGAACACTGCTTCCGGGCAATAACGCACGACTCGGCGAGACCCGTTTCGAAACCTGGCTGACTCAGCCCGCAGCACAAATTCCGAGTGCGCATCCTCAGCCCACAGGCGTCGCCGTGGTGACCAAGGAGAAAGAGAGTCGTAAAAAAGCCAGCTGATATCGGAGCTAGAAGTGAGCTTTCAGAATCATCTAACCACCCTTTCCCGTGAGATTGGTTACAATTGCGACGGGTGCCTTCAACGCTTCAAACTCCGCAATACCACTTCGACCTGAGCGGCGGGAGGCTTTGCCTGGACTTTGCCAATACCGTAAGTTGGCGTAACGCTGCCGGGCGGTTGAACGACCACCTGGGGAGCTATGACGATCTGATAGCTTTTGCCGAGCAATCAAAGGTGTTATCGCCCCGGCAGGCCGGCGAGTTGCTAAACCACGCGCACAGTCATGGCGGTGCGGCCCAGCGCACATTGAAAAAAGCGATTACATACCGCGAAACCCTCTATCGCGTGTTCGCTGCGGTGGCTGAGGAAAAACCATCGGCGTCCGACGAGATCGAGAGGATCAACGACTTCGCAGTGAAGGCGCTAGGCCATCGCCGCCTGGTGCGGGCCGATGGCCGCTATGGTTGGGAATGGCAGTGGAACGAGGATCCGCTGGGCAGCATTCTATGGCCGATTGCGCAGTCGGCCGCCGACCTGCTGATCGCGCCTGAACTTGCCGAAGTACGCATGTGCAAAGCGCGGGATTGCGCCTGGCTGTTCCTGGACCAAAGCCGCAACCGCAGCCGCCGCTGGTGCGACATGAAGGTCTGCGGCAACCGTCAGAAAGCCCGTCGCCACTACCAGCGGAACCACGGATAGTTATGCCGCCCGAGCTTCTGGCGTAACCAGCAGCTTGAGCAATTCCGCTCCCCGCACAATCTCGACTTCGCACGCGACCCCATTGAGTTCGCCGGTCAGCATACGGTGCAGGTCGTCAACCCCGGCGATCGCCTTCCCCGCAAAGCGGACAAGCACATCGCGTTCTCGGACTCCCGCGCGCTGCGCAGGCGAGGCGGGAGCGACTTCGAGGACCAGCAGTCCGCTCTCCGAGGAAAGATCGTAATAACGCACCAGGCGGCGATGCACGGCGACGCCTTGTCCCGTCACCCCGATATAGCTGCGCTGGATCCTCCCGTCGCGAATCAGCCGCGAGGCGACGAACTCCGCCGTGTCTGCTCCGATGGCAAAACAGATGCCCTGTGCGCCGACAATGGTCGCCGTGTTCACGCCCACCACTTGTCCCTGCGAATCCACCAGCGGCCCGCCCGAGTTGCCGGGATTCAGGGCCGCATCGGTCTGGATGACGCCATCAATCAAGCGGCCGGAGCGTGAGCGCATGCTGCGCCCCAGAGCGCTCACCACTCCCGCCGTCACCGTGTGCTGAAAGCCCAGTGGATTGCCGATGGCGATTACAAGTTGTCCCACCGTGAGGCGGCGCGAGCTTCCCAGCGGGACGGAAGCCACCTCGTGGCCGCCGCGAATTACCGCCAGGTCCGTGTCGGGATCGTCGCCGACCAGGTCGGCCGGGAAACGTTCGCCGCCAGCGGTGGAAACCGTCAGCTCTGAAGCACCGTGCACCACGTGACTGTTGGTCAGAATGAATCCGTCAGGAGTGAAGATGAACCCCGACCCCGAACCGTCGCGTCCGCGGCCTTGGCGCACCTGAATATGCACAACCGCCGGGCCGACGCGCTGTACGGCGCCCACCACGGCGCGCGAGTACGCATCGAGCAAACCAGAGTCAGGGTTCTGCGGAAAATCGCCTTGCGGATCTAGCGGGATGTTGGGAGCCTCTTGTCCCAGCCACTCTATGGAAGCCATGGCATGTGGATGCTGCGGAACACCGCTTCGATTCCACGCAGAAGGACCCCCGTCCAAGACGAGTCACCAGATTTTCACTGGAGCTTCGTGATGGCCTGTGTGTTGACCCTGACCATCTCCATCGCGCTGTCGGCGCTGCGCAATATGTAGATGGGCGAGGTGCATATTGCCGAATCTAGCTCTAGGATAGGCAGATGTGTTTTGCAGGGAAGATTGCACTAGTCACTGGTGCTGCTTCGGGCATCGGGAGAGCTGTCGTAACAAAACTGGTTCAAAGAAAGGCATCCGTCATTGCGGCGGATATCGACGGTGATGGCGTGCGCGCCCTCGCCGCACAGTTGAGCAACACTACAGCGGTCACTCTCGATGTTACAAAAGAGAGCGCCTGGCAATCAGCTTTCCAGTCGATCGACCAATTAGATGTTTTCATTTCGGCAGCCGGCATTTCTTTCGCAAAGCCCACAGCCGACATGAGCTTGGATGATTGGCGCCGGGTCATAGCCGTCAATCTCGATGGTGCCTTCCTTGGAGTTCGCACCGCCCTCCGGACCATGATCCCCAGGAAGAACGGTAGCATCGTGCTTATCGCTTCAGCCTCCGGCATCAAGGCAGCTGCGGGGGCTAGCGCATACTGCACCAGTAAAGCCGGTCTTCGCATGTTCGCCAAGGCAGTTGCGTTGGAGTGCAAGGAGGATGGGATTCGGGTGAATACAGTCTCTCCGGGCGCCGTCGCCACGCCCATGTGGAGCAAGATGCCTTTCTGGGAAGATCTGGTTGCTAAGCACGGCGGCGAAAATGGCGCATGGGAAGCTTTAGGTGGGATTCGCCCTGATCAGCACTCGCTGAAGAGAATGGCGTTCCCTGAGGAGATCGCCAAAGCAGTCGTGTTCTTAGCCTCGGATGAGTCCTGTCACATTACCGGCACAGACTTGGCAGTGGACGCCGGGTACACGGCATGAATCCCACTATTGCACCTTCCTCTGCAACTCCATGCACTGGTCGTGCAGTTTGGCATCATGGGTAAGTCCGTCGGCGACCACGCACTCGCCGATCGCAGTCTTGGGGTCGGAGTCCTTGAGCAGGTTGGTGAGCATGATGTGCGGCGTCGGCCAGTCGGGTAGCAGCTTGGCCGCCTCTTTCAGTTCTGCAACCGCTGACGGAAGGTCTTTCTTCTTCTGATACACAATCGACAAGTTGTAGTGGATCTTGGCGTTTTTGGGATCGAGCTTCAGGGCCTCCTTATACTCGGCGATGGCTTCGTCAGCCCTGCCCGCATCGTCGAGTGCGCTACCCAGGTTCATACGCGTCTGCGCGCTCTTGGGTTGGATCTCCAAGGCAGCTTTGTAGTGCTGGATCGCACCGGCATAATCCCGCTTGGCGTACAGCACGTTGGCCAGATTGTTCTGCGCTGAGGCCAGCTTGGGATTCAACTGCACGGCCTGCCGGTACTCGAGAATAGCGCCGTTCAAATCGCCGTTGCGCTTCAAGGCCAACCCGAGGTTGTTATGGGCGTCGGCATCATTGGGCTTGATGCGCACCGCCTCTCTCAGTTCCTTGATCGCGTCAGCGTACCCTTGTTTGTCGAGATACACCCGGCCAAGGTTGAAGTGCGCATCGAAATAATCCGGATACTCTTTGATGGCATCCTTGTACTCTACGATGGCGTCGGTCGTGTCCCCGTCCCGCTCGTACAAAAATCCCTGGTGATAGTGGCGTTCGGCGGCGGCGGGAATGATGGGCTTCTCTTTCGCCGGCGTGGATTTATCTGCCGAACCCGGGGGCACCACTTGGGCCTCGGCCTCATGCGACGGCGCGGATTCAGTGGGCTTCGAGACTGCGGGTTTCTGGCTGGAACCCTGAGTCGAAGGCGCCTCCGGCAGCTGTTGCGCCGTGGCTAATCCACCCGCCATCAGCAGGACCCACGATCCGCCTGCCAGAAAGATCAATCGCAACGATCCCATCGGGAAACCCATGAGGAGTATATCGCTTGCCGACGAACCGCCCGCTACAAACCCAGCGCCACCTTCACCTCGGCAACGGACTTGTTCTTCCAGAATCGGCCATGAAGATCGAGGCAACAGAAGGTGCGGCTGAGCATCCGATCCAGGTAGAGCGTACCTTGCAGGTGGTCGATCTCGTGCTGCAGGATGCGCGCATACCATCCCGACGCCTCAATGAGCTGCCGCTCTCCCTTTTCGTCGAGGCACTCCACGCGCACGTCGCGCACCCGCGGGACGATCGCAGTGTATCCCGGCAAGCTGAGACACCCTTCAAAAAACTCCACCTGCGCCGGCGACGGGAGATGCAGTGTGGGATTGATGATCACATGAAACAGGCACTGGCCGACGCTCGCGCTCAATGAGTTGCTCGTCGGAGAAACCTGCAAAATACTCCTGCTTGTCTTCGATGACCGCCAGTTGCAACGGCATTCCGACTTGTGGTGCGGCCAGGCCCACTCCGGGCGCGTCGTTCATAGTCTCCCGCATATGTTCGATAAGGTTCTGGATCTTTGTGCTGCGGATTTCCGCGGATGTGAGTGGGCGCGCCCGCTCGCGCAGAACGGCTTCGCCGACCATGCCGATCTTCAGTCGCATGGGCTTAGTTCACCGTCACGTTGACCTGTACGGTGTGATTCAGGCTGCCGCTGCTGGCCTGCACGGTGACTGCGCCGCTCTGGGGCTGTGGACTGGGTTGTTGCTGATTGACCGTGCTGTTGCTGCCGCCACCGCCGCAGGAGACCGTGCCCAGCAACACGCTGATCAGGAAAAGGCCAAGCAAGCTTCCAAGGCGGCTACCGTTTCTGCGCCGCCGATCAGTGCGGCATGCTCCGCTGAAAAGCAATCCAGAGGCGAAGACGAGGCCGCTTGCCAGTTGCCAGCCGGGATGCAAGAACGGACGGGTCCGCAGTTTCGCGCTGGTGGAAGTCGCGGTTACCGTCAGCGTGGCAGTTCCACCGGGACTAACGCTGGTTGGACTCAGGGTGCAGGTCGTATTGGTCACGCCCGCGGACACTGTGCACGTCAGGTTCACGGTGCTGGAAAACCCTCCCAGTCCGGTCACGGTCAGCAAGTCCGTTACCGGGGTTCCCCGGGCGATGATCAGGCTGCCACTTTGCGCCGTTAGGCTGTAGTCCGGATTCGTAGGCCCATTCCACGCCGCCGCCAGCGCTCCTACATCAATCGATCCCAGCCCGGTTGTGAGGTCGTAGCCCGGGCCTGCGCTGTATCCGATCATGCCGCCGGCCGGACAATCCTTGGTGCCCTGGGTGCACGGAACCATATTGTCGCCGGTAGTGATGTCATGAAAGGCATTGGACGCGCCTGCCGCCAGTCCGTAGAGAACCGGATTGACGTTTCCCTGGGGTTGATTGGTTTGCTGATCCAGCAGGGCCACTATGCCGGCGAAGGTGGGGGCCGCCGCCGACGTCCCACCGATCACGTTCAGGGTCTGGTCGGACCTTCGGTATCCAGTTACGCAGCTGCTGCGCGAGCAAATGAGATACCCGTCGTGATCGGCCGAAGAGCTGAGGGCCAGGTCAGGAACATCCCGCTGGCCGTCGGCGGGAACACCCGCGCCGGTCTGCCAGGACGGTTTGGTGAAGAGCGTGCTGACTCCTCCACCCGTCGCGGCAAGAAAGCCATCGGCTGCCGTATCGTTCCAGACCATCTCTGGGATATAGGAAATCGCCGACCCATTGTTGCTGTTGTTGGTGGCACTCCAATATTGCGTGCCTCCGGTGCCGTCGCCGTCGCTGAATTCCGTGCCACCCATTCCCGTCACATACGGAAGGCTCGCTGGTACATCAACAGCATAGCCATGGGTCGCGCTCTTCACCGGATTGTTCGGGTCCGTGCTGAAATCGCAATCGGCGGGACCCGCATCGCCGGAGGAGGAGACGATGGTTTGCCCTTGCGCGTTGGCCTGTTGCCCCATCGCCGTCAGGGTCGCAACGTCATTACTGCTGAACTGGGCCTCGCAAAGTCCGTAACTGATGCTGATCACCGGCGCAAGGTCCTGGTCCACTGCATACTGCATCGAGGTGAACAGTGCGTTCTTCGAATACACATAGATCAATTTGGCATTCGGCGCCACCGCGCCCGACCACTCCAAATCGAGGTTGGCCTCGTCCTGATCGGCCGTCGTACTGCCGGGATCGGTTTGGCCGGGAACCAGAATCGCCTGCAGGCTGGCGGCTGGCAGGTTGGAGACGCTGCGGAAAGTCTGCACATCATACTGATTGTTATGGTTGGTATCGGTAGAGAGGTCGGTCTGCCCCATCACCGCAATGGCCTCACCTGAGCCGTTGATACCGCTATGGTAGAGGCCTTGAAGGTTGTAGATGATGGCGAAGTCGTTTGGCGCGAGAAAATGCTTGCCGCTGATGTCCGAGGTGAAGTGCGGTGTCACGCTCTTGGCGATGCCGTGCGGCCGGGGACGGAAGTCGTTGAGCGCTCCGATGGCCATCACCACTCCACGAAACGCGCCCGGTAGCGAAGGCTCGGCAGCGTTGGCGTAGTGCATCTCGCCATTCACCAGATATTGGTGAATGGGCGTACGAAAAGCGGCTTCGACCTGTGCCGCCGACCCGTTGAAGCTAATCCAGGTGCGGCTGCGCGCCGCAATTATCGACGTGAACCCCTGCCGGCGCAGCCACTCCGCCACCCGGTGGATGTCGCCGGGACTCACTCCAAAGCGTTCGGCATATTGTTCGGGCGTGAGCCACTTGTGATAGTTCGGCGAAGACGGATCGAGTTGCTGCCGCAGCAGTATGCCTAAGCTCCTCTGCTGCTCTGGTGTGGTCTGGAAGACTAGCCTCATGCCCTCCATTTGCAGGGCTGCATCCACAGCGCCGCGATCGAATTCGGCGCGGGCACGCGGTGGCACATTTCCGCGAAGCCGCCATTGCGTTGCGCCGTCAATCGTCTGCGGAAGGCGTTCGGCTCGGGCAGGAACCGGTGAAAGGATGCTCGCCAGCGCCAAACCCAGCAGCATGGCCAATCCGCGGGGAGCGGTTGAAAATCTCGGAGTCATGAGCACCTTAGATCCGGGCCTCAGGGTATTCCCCGTGCCGGTTGCACCCTTCCGGCCGCGGCAGCATCCGTCTAGTTAGCTGTCGCCAAAGAGCGGCTCTGTTACTCTCGGCACAGCGGGGAAGGCGCAACCATGCCCTCAGCCAAACCTACCACAAGACGGTCGCGCGCGACCCCGGTTGCCCCCAAATCGCAACTTCAGCCCGCCACGCCGCCTCGTGGCCGCGACCAGCACGAGCTGGTCATCATCTCGGGCATGAGCGGTGCCGGCAAGGCCTCCGCCCTTAAGACCTTCGAAGATCTCGGCTATTACTGCGTGGACAATCTTCCGGTAGGACTGATTTCCAACTTCGCCGAGCTGGTACTCGACTCGCTGGAGATCCAGCGGGCAGCGCTGGTGGTGGACATCCGCGAAGGCGCTCGGCTGGACAAGCTGCCGCAAATTCTGGCCTCGCTGCGCCGCATGCTCAAGACCACCGTGCTCTTCCTCGAAGCCGACGAGGATGCCTTGGTCCGCCGCTACAGTGAGACTCGTCGTCCCCATCCCCTGGGGCGCCAGCACACGGTGAAGTCGTCTCTAACCGCAGAGCGCCGCCGCCTGAAACCGTTAAAAGCGCTGGCCGATGTCGTCCTGGATACCACGAAGTTCAACGTCCACGAGTTGCGGGCCTCGCTGATTGAACGCTTTCAGGCGGGCAAACACGACAAGAACATCCTGATTTCGTGTGTGAGCTTCGGTTATCGCGAAGGCGTCCCCGAGGACGCCGACCTGGTGTTCGATGTTCGTTTCCTGCCCAATCCCCACTTCATTCCCAAGTTCCGTCCTCATACCGGGCAGCATCCCGAGGTGGCGAAATACATCCGCTCTTTCCCGCAGACGCGCGAGTTCATCGGGCGCATCTCGGAGCTGCTGATCTACTTGATCCCGCATTACATCAGCGAAGGCAAGAGCTACCTGACCATCGCCTTCGGATGCACCGGCGGCAAGCACCGCTCGGTGATGATTGCCGAAGACGTCAAAAAGCGCCTGGCCAAAGCCGGCTACAACGTCAAGGTCGTGCACCGCGATTCGCCGGTGGCAACCTAGGGCCCGGACGCCGGCTCCGTGTCGCAGATCGAGAAGGGCTTGGAGCAGGCAAATCATTCCCCCGCGGCTCCATTTCCCGTAAAATCCTTCCTTGCGCCCGACTCCCGCCTCGTGCTCGCCAAACCCTGTGGCGGCACTTTTTTCGCAGGCATGTCGATTTTGAGGCGGCCCGAACGTCAATACCATGGAAGCATCCGCAGTATGAGTAGGAAGGAGCGAGAATGAGCAAAGTACGAGTCTTGGTTGGCACGCGCAAAGGCGCGTTTATTCTGACGTCGGACGGCAAACGTGAAAAGTGGGACGTCAGCGGCCCGCATTTTGCCGGCTGGGAGATGTACCACATCAAAGGATCGCCGGTTGACCCCAACCGCCTATATGCGTCGCAGTCGAGCGGCTGGTTCGGGCAGGTCATCCAGCGGTCCAGCGACGGCGGCAAGACCTGGGAGGCGCCCGGAGGTGACATAAAGCCCGGCCCTGAGGCCATGCAGGCGGGCGCGAGCAACAAGTTCGTTTACGACACTTCTCCGGAACACGGCAAGCCTCTTACCACCCACCAGTGGTACGACGGCACACAACACCCCTGGGAATTCAAGCGGGTGTGGCACTTGGAACCGTCCCTCACCGATCCGGACACGGTTTACGCCGGAGTGGAAGATGCCGCGTTGTTCCGCTCGACCGATGGCGGCACAGTCCTGGCAGGAACTTCCGGGACTGCGTGGCCACAGCACCGGACCAGCCTGGCAGCCAGGCGCCGGCGGCATGTGCCTGCACACCGTCATTCTCGATCCCAGCGATCCCGGTCGAATTTACATTGCCATCTCGTCAGCCGGCGCTTTCCGCACGGATGACGGCGGCAAGACCTGGAAGCCGATCAACCATGGCCTCCGTTCGGCCCACATCCCAGACCCCGACGCCGAGGTCGGACACTGCGTTCACCACATCGCCATGCATCCGGCGCGTCCCGGCGTCCTGTTCATGCAGAAGCACTGGGACGTGATGCGGAGCAACAACGCCGGCGACTCCTGGCAAGAGGTGAGCGGCAACCTGCCCACCGACTTCGGATTCGTGATTGACGTTCACGCTCACGAGCCGGAGACCATCTACGTTGTGCCGATCAAGAGCGACGGCGAGCACTATCCGCCCGAGGGGAAGCTGCGCGTGTATCGCAGCCGCACCGGCGGCAACGAATGGGAGGCGCTCACCAAAGGCCTGCCGCAGAGCGACTGCTATGTCAACGTATTGCGCGACGCCATGGCGGTGGACTCGCTTGACCAGTGCGGCGTGTATTTCGGCACCACCGGCGGACAGGTGTACGCCTCGGCCAATGCCGGAGACAGTTGGGCGCCCATCGTCCGCGATCTTCCGGCCGTGCTCTCTGTCGAGGTACAGACGCTGCCATGATCCGGGTAGAACTCCCCGCCCATCTGCGGGCGCTGGCGCACGTCAACACGGAGATCAAACTCGAAGTCGAGGGCCCGGCCACGCAGCGCTCGGTCCTCGACGCACTCGAGGCCCGCTATCCCATGCTACGGGGAACCATCCGCGACCATGTCACCCAACAGCGGCGAGCTTTCCTGCGGTTCTTTGCCTGTGAGGAAGACCTGTCCCTTGAACCGCCCGACGCTCCACTGCCCGAAGCAGTCGCGTCGGGCAAAGAGCCATTCATCATTATCGGTGCGGTGGCGGGCGGGTGAGGTCTGGCATCACAGTACTCACAGAAGCCGCTGCCAATTGGCACACACGCAGTCGGCCGATTCCCCTTGAGCGTCTGGGACGGTGTTCAGACGTCGCTATTCTTCCCCGCCCCAAAATCCAGTAGAATCAAGGTTTGCGCCCCAACTTGTCTATGGCACGATCGTCTCGGATGCCACAGCCCTGCACTCTGCGGAGACTATGCGCCAACTGAACCGCCTCCTCCGATACCTCAAGCCGTATTGGCTGCACATCCTGGCATCGGTCCTGGCCATGGCCTTGGTTGGAGTCCTTGAGGCGTTCCGCCTGCTGTTGATCGGTCCCATCTTCGACCGGGTGCTGAATCCCTCGTCGAATGGTCGCGACCTGCCCTTGTTCCGCATGCCCATCACCAACCAGCCGATCCAATTGGGCTGGTTTGTGCCGCAGCACTTCCACAACGTGTGGACGATGGTGGCCTTCGCCCTCGTCGCCTCCACCGTACTGAAAGGGCTCTTCGATTACCTCGGCACCTACCTGGCCAACTACGCCGGCTTCGGCATGATCACCGACCTGCGCAACGAACTCTACACTGCGACTTTGCGGCGCTCGGTTGCGTTCTTCCAGAAGTACTCCACCGGGACATTGCTGTCGGCGATTGTGAGCGACATTGACCGCGTGCAGTATGCCGTCTCCACCGTGGTGGCGGAATTCCTGCAGCAGTTCTTTACCTTCCTGTTCACGGCCGTGGTGGTTATCCTGCTGGGCGGACGGCTGACCTGGGTGCTCGCCATCTTTGTTCCCGTCATTATTCTGGCGGCGCGGCGGGTCGGCCAGCGTGTGCGCACCACCACCCGCAAGGGCCAGGACAAAGTCGCTGACATCCAGAACATCCTGCAGGAGACCATCACCGGCGTCCGCATCGTGAAGGCCTTCTCCATGGAGGCGTGGGAGACCAAGCGCTTCCGCGAGGCTGCCCGCCGGCTGTTCAAGGCGAACCTGCGCTCGGTGAGCGCCTACGCGGTGAGCTCGCCCATGATGGACATCTTCGGCGCCATCGCCATTGCCATGCTGATCCTGGTGGGCCGCGAATACATCAAGCGCGGCTTCTTCACCGAGGGCGTCTTCCTGGCGTTCATCATCGCGGTCTTCAAACTTTACGAGCCAGTGCGCAAGTTCGGGCAGTTTCACAACAACTTCCAGCAGGCGCTGGGGGCGTCCTCGGCGATCTTCGATTTTCTCGATGCCCAGGATGATGTGCGCGTGAAGCCTGATGCGGTCAAGCTGCCGCCTTTCCATCAGGGCGTGCGCTTCGAGCACGTTCATTTCGGATACGAGAATGGCGACGGCGCGCGCGAGGTGCTGCACGACATCAATCTGGAGGTGCGGCCGGGAGAGCTGGTCGCCATCGTAGGCTCCAGCGGCGCGGGCAAGACCACGCTGGTGCACCTGCTGCCGCGCTTCTTCGACGTTACCCGCGGGCGCTTACTCATCGACGGCCACGACGTTCGCGACTTGACGGTCGCGTCCCTGCGATCGCAAATCGCGATCGTCACCCAGGACACGATTCTGTTCAACGACACGGTGCGTAACAACATCGCCTACGGGCAGCCGCACGTTTCGCCGCAGAGGGTGGAAGAGGCGGCCCGCGCCGCGCTGGCGCACGACTTCATCACGGAACTGCCCGAGGGCTACGACTCGCTGATCGGCGAACGCGGTCTGCGCCTGAGCGGCGGCGAGCGCCAACGCATCTCGATTGCGCGCGCCATCCTCAAAAACGCGCCTATCCTGATTCTCGACGAGGCCACCTCGGCCCTCGACACGGAAAGCGAATCACTGGTGCAATCGGCGCTACAGAACCTGATGGCCGGCCGCACCGTCTTTGTCATCGCCCACCGCCTGTCCACGGTGCGGCGGGCCGATCGCATTCTCGTGCTCGATAACGGGATGATTATCGACGAGGGCTCGCATGAGTGCCTTATGTCACATACAGGCGCCTATCGCCGGTTGTATGATCTGCAGTTTGAAGACGTAGAAGCCGCTTCCGGGACCGAGTAAGTTGCGCCATGAACATCCGCTCCATGACTGGCTATGCCCAGGTGAAGACGCACGTGGACGACCAGCTCACGCTCACCCTGAGCCTGAAGTCGGTGAACCACCGCTTCCTTGATCTGCATTTGCGGCTGCCTACGGAACTCGATCCCGTGGAGATGAAGGTCCGCCGCGTGCTCAAGGATCGCCTGCATCGCGGTCACATCGAAGTCACGCTCACCCTGGAGCGCAGCGGAGGCGCCGCCTTCGCCGTCAACCGCGAACTGGTCGGCGGATATCTGCGGACCTTCCGCGAGGTCGCCGAGGAGTTCGGGGTCAGTGCCGAGCCCGACCTCAACGCCGTGCTGAAGCTTCCGGGCGCCCTCAATGCAGCCGAAGACGGCGACGCCATGGCCGCGTTGGAGAAGCAGGTGACGGCCGCGCTGGAGCAATGCATCGAGCGGCTCAACCACATGCGCGAAGAAGAGGGCCGCGGCGCGGCGGCGGAGTTGCGCACCCGCATGACCCACCTTTCCTCGGCCACTCACGAACTCGACCAGCTTCGCGGGAAAGTGCTCAAGGCCTATCACGAGAAAATCCACGGTCGCATGCAGGAGCTGCTCACTACCCATGTCGATCCCGACCGCATCCTTCAGGAGGCGGCCATGCTGGCCGAGCGCAGCGACATCCAGGAAGAGATCGTGCGCATGAAGAACCACGTCCAGCACTTCACGGCGCTGCTCGACGCCGGAGGTGAGGTCGGCAAGAAGCTCGACTTCCTGCTGCAGGAGATGAACCGCGAAGCCAACACCCTGATGTCGAAGACCACCGGCGTTGCGGGCGAGGCGCTGCGCATCACCGGCCTGGGGCTGGCCATGAAGTCGGAGATCGAGAAGGCGCGCGAACAGGTGCAGAACCTCGAATGAGCGGCATCATTTTCATCATCTCGGCGCCGTCGGGCTCGGGCAAATCCACGCTCACCAACGAGCTGCGCCGCATCGTGCCCAACCTCGAATTCTCCATCAGCTACACCACGCGGCCGCCGCGCGGCAGCGAGCAGTCAGGCCGCGAATATTTCTTCGTCAGCCGCGAAGAGTTCGAGCGCATGATCCGCGAAGACGAGTTCCTCGAATATGCCGAGGTCTTCGGCAACTACTACGGGACGGCCCGCCGCTTCTTGCGCGAGGCCACCGGCGCGCGGCCAGGACCTGCTCCTCGACATTGACGTGCAAGGTGCAGCCCAGGTGAAGCAAAGGGTGCCCGAGGCGGTGACTATCTTCATCCTGCCGCCCTCGCGTGAAGAGCTGGAACGCCGCTTGCGCCGCCGCAGCGAGGCCGACGACGAGCTGCAGCGCAAGCTCCTGGGCGATGGCGCGCGGCGCTTCAATACCGAGGACATTATCCAGCGCCGCCTGCAGACCGCCTCCCGGGAAATTGAGAATTTCTCCCAGTACGACTATATTTTGGTAAACGACCGGTTGGAGCAGTCCATCGACACCCTGAAGTCGATTGTGGAAGCGGAGCGGCTGAAGCGCTCCGGCGCGGACCTGACCGCGAAGGACACTGATGTTCTGGCCATCGCCGATCGTGCCCTGCGAGCACAACATGATGCAAGCAGGTGCAGACGATTCTTGCAACATTCGAGGTTTTTCGTTCCCCCACCGTTACGGAGTGAGCTATGAAACTGGTTGAAGGCTTCGACAGCAATTATCGCTACGTTCTGGTGGCCGCGCGCCGCGCCCGTCAGATCCAGAATGGCGCCCGCCCCGTGGTTGACACCCATTCGCGCAAACCCTGCCGCATCGCCGAAGAGGAAATCCAGGCGGGCAAGGTGAAGTGGGAGGTCCCGCAAGTGTCCAAGACTCCGCTGGAGGCCGCCAGCGAAGTGTTGGAGGCCGCCGGCCATGACGCCGACGACTAGGCGGGAAGTCGTTCCCCGGCCGCGCGGCATCATCTTGATCAGGCACACATGAAAATCGCACTGGGTGTGAGCGGCGGCATCGCCGCCTACAAAGCCGCTGAAATTGTTCGCCAATTGCAGGAGCGCGGCGTGCGTGTGCAGGTCATCATGACCGCCGCGGCCCAGGAGTTCGTTCGCCCGCTGACCTTCGCCGCGCTCTCCGGCGAGAAGGTCATCACCAGCATGTTCGGCGTCGGGTGGCGAGCAGCCCAACCTCGACTCCGCCGTCGAACACATCTCCGTTGCGCAATCCATCGATGCGCTGCTGGTTGCTCCGGCCACCGCTGACACCATCGCCAAATTCGCCCAGGGTCATCGCCAACGATTTCCTCAGCACGCTGTACCTCGCCACCACGGCCCCGGTGATCGTCGCGCCCGCCATGAACGTCAACATGTGGGAGCATCCGGCCACCCAGGCGAATCTGGACATTCTGCGCCGTCGTGGCGTGCACGTCATCGAGCCGGGCAGCGGATATCTCGCTTGCGGGATGGTCGGCGCCGGCCGTCTCGCTGAACCCGAACAAATTGTTGCGGCCACGCTGGAGCGCCTCGGCGTCGCGCAGGACCTAGCGGGCGAGACTGTGCTCGTTACCGCCGGCCCCACGCACGAGCCCATCGATCCCGTGCGCTACATCGGCAATCGTTCCAGCGGCAAGATGGGCTACGCCCTCGCCGAAGCCGCGCTGCGTCGCGGCGCCAAAGTCATCCTGGTGAGCGGCCCGACCGCGCTGCAGCCGCCATCCGCGGCCGAGACCATCTTCGTCGAGACTGCCCAGCAGATGCGCACCGCGGTGCTCGATCGCTGGGAGCAGGCCAGCTTCATCATCATGGCGGCCGCCGTCGCCGACTACCATGTCAAGAATGTTTCGCCGGAAAAGATCAAGCGCACGGCCGCGATCGAGTTGCAACTCGAACCCAACCCCGACATCCTCGCCGATCTCGGCAGCCTGCGCCACGCAACCGGAAAGCGCTCGCCGGTACTGATCGGCTTTGCCGCCGAGACCGAGAACCTGCTGGAGAACGCGCGCGCCAAGCTCACGAAGAAGCGCGTGGACGCCATCGTGCTGAACGACGTTTCGCGCTCGGACATCGGCTTCGACTCCGACCGCAACGAAGTGACCATCGTCACTTCGAGCGAAACCATCGCCGTGCCCGAGGCCAGCAAGCTGGATGTCGCACAGAAAATTCTCGCAGCGCTCGCCGTCGCGCACTCCGCGGCAGCAACAGAGCTACGCTTGTCACCTGAGCAGGTCGCCGGCGACCGAGTCGAAGATCCCTATAGCGCATCAGCTGTCGTCGCCGTCAGCTCTCCTAGGTCCATTTGTCATCCCTGAGCGAAGGCTTCAGTCCGCGAGGGATCTGCTTTCCTTCAACTTTTGCCACCCGCTCACACCTGCCGTAGAATCGCACCATCGATGACCCTCGACCCCAACACCAAATCCGCCCTGCGCGAGCGCCTCAACTTCTATCGTGAGCTGGGCGTCGGGCCGCTCTATCGCCGCGAGGTTCCGGAGCGTGCTGACGCGCCGCGGCCGCAATCGTCCCGATCCTGTCGTTACGATCGAAACTGTTGCCCCTTCCGAAGATCGCGGCTTCTCTCTTGCAGGTCATCGCCGACGACATCGGTCCCAACTGCCAGCGTTGCAAGCTGGCCAAGCTTGGGCGCAAGCAGATCGTCTTCGGCACCGGCGACCCGCACGCCGAGCTGATGTTCATCGGCGAAGGCCCGGGCGCTGACGAAGATCAGCAGGGCCTGCCGTTCGTCGGGCGCGCCGGACAGTTGCTCAACAACATGATCGCCGCCATGGGCCTCAAGCGCGAACAGGTGTACATCGCCAACATCGTGAAGTGCCGCCCGCCGGGCAACCGCACGCCCGAGCGCGACGAATGCGAAACCTGCTCGCCATTCCTGATGCGGCAGATCGGCGTCATCCGGCCGAAGGTCATCGTGGCGCTGGGCGCGACCGCCGCCAAGAACCTGCTCGGCGTGAACGACTCGATGGCCTCAATGCGCGGGCGCTTCTACGACTACTCACCGCCTCGCACCCTGATGGATGCCGGTGAGCCTTTCGCGTGCAAGCTGGCGGTCACCTACCATCCGGCGTTTCTGTTGCGCGATCCGCGGCAGAAGAAGGAAGCCTGGAAGGACCTGCAGATGGTCATGCGGTATCTCGATCTGCCCGCGCCCAAGCGCGCGCCCGAAGGCAGCTAGCCGGCCATGCCGCAATTCTGCGATGTGGCCGTGCCCGTCCCGCTCGACGCCACCTTCACCTATCGCCTTCCCGAGAACACGCCCGAGCCCTGCGTCGGCGGCCGCGTCATCGTGCCCTTCCGCGAGAAGCGGCTGTGCGGCATCGTCACCGAGTTGCACGATCGCGAGCCCAAATTCCAGACCCGCCGCCTGAGCCAGGTACTCGACTCCACCCCCGCGCTGACACCCGAACTCATGCAACTGGGCCGCTGGATCGCGCAGTACTACATCGCGCCCATCGGCGAAGTTTTCCGCACCATGCTGCCCCTGTCCGCTGAGTTCCGGCGGGTCGTCGGCTACCACATTACCGACAAGGGAATTGCTGCACTGCATGCTGCAGCAAACGCCGGCTCTTCGCGGCGGTCGCAGAAGGAACCGGAGCATCAGGCCCTGGAATACGCCGCATTAAACCGTCTCGCGGACGGCGAAGTCGTGCGCGAAGCCGCGCTGCGCTCGGCCTCGGGTGCAACAAAATCCGTGCTGCAAGCCATGCTGCGAAAGAAGTGGATCGCCCGCGACGACCTCAGCGACGTGCGCGATGCCAGCCGCACCATACAGATGGCGACGTTAAAGAACGTCGGAAGGCAAGCTCAACGCCAACCAGCAGAAAATCGTGAACTACCTGGGCAGCCAGGAGGGCCGGCGTGCCCCGGTGGAGGCGGTTCGCCAACTGGACGTTCCACGCACCACGCTGCAAACGCTGGTGCGCCGCGGCATCGTCGAGCTGACCAACGAGGCGGCCGCCTTCCACGTCTCCGGACTGAAGCCGCGCAAGCTGGAATTCCTCTTCACGCCCGCGCAGAGACAAGCACTCGACACGATCATCGGCGCCGTCGATGAGCGGAAGTTCCTGCCCATGCTGCTGCACGGCGTCACCGGCTCGGGCAAGACCGCCGTGTACCTGTCGGCGATGCAGGCGGTGCTGGCCAAGGGACGCTCGGCCATCCTGCTGGTTCCGGAGATCGGCCTTACCCCGGCCATGGCCGCCGATCTGCATCAGATTTTCGGCGACGAAGTTGCCATCCTCCATTCCGCGCTCAGCGACGACGAGCGTGCCGAGCAGTGGAAGCGCATCCGCAATGGAGAGTCTCACATTGTGGTAGGTACGCGCTCGGCCATCTTCGCGCCCGTGCCCGACCTCGCGCTCATTGTGGTGGACGAGGAGCACGACCACTCCTACAAGCAGGAAGAAATGCCGCGCTACCACGCCCGCGATGTGGCCGTGATGCGCGCCAAGATGTGCAACGCGGCCGTTGTGCTGGGCTCGGCTACTCCGTCGCTGGAGACGTATTACAACGCAGTGCAGGGCAAGTATCGTCTGCTGGAGCTGCCGGAGCGCATCGAGAAGCGCCCGCTGCCCGAGGTCGAAATCCTCGACATGCGCGAAGAATTTCAGCGCACCCGCAAGGACGAACCGCTCTCCCGCAAGCTGGTGGCGGAGATCGGTGAACGCCTGGCGCGCAACGAGCAGGTCATGGTGCTGCTGAACCGGCGTGGCTATTCGGCGTTCGTGCTCTGCCGCGAGTGCGGCGAGAGCGTGCAGTGCAAGAACTGCGCCATCGCCATGACCTATCACAAGCGCGAGCACCGGCTCATGTGCCATTACTGCGGCTTCGCCCGTCCCGCACCCAGGACCTGCCCCCAGTGCGGCAGCGAGTTCGTGCAATATCTCGGCACCGGCTCGGAAAAGCTGGAGCACATTCTGCACGGGCTGTTCCCGCAGGCGCGCATTGCCCGGCTCGACCGCGACACCGTCCACGGGCGCGACGACTTCGAGCGCATGTTGACCGCGCTGCATGCCGGCGAGATCGACCTGCTGGTCGGCACGCAGATGATCGCCAAGGGGCACGACGTGGCCAACGTCACGCTGGTCGGCGTGGTCGGCTCCGACGCCGCGCTCAGCTTCCCCGACTTCCGCGCCGCCGAGCGCACCTTCCAGCTGCTGACCCAAGTCGCGGGACGCGCCGGCCGAGGCGACACTCCGGGCAAGGTCGTGCTGCAAACTTTTTTCCCCGACCACTACGCCATCCAGTTCGCCGCCGCGCACGACTACCACGGCTTCTACGAGAAGGAAGTCCGCTTCCGCAGTTGGATGCACTACCCTCCCTTCGACGCCGTCAGCAACGTGCTGGTGCGCAGCCACAAACTTGACGAAGCGCTGGCCTGGTCGGGCATCCTGGGCAAGTGGTTTCACGGCACCCGGCTCGATGGAGTGCGCGTGATGGGCCCGGCGGCGGCGGCCATCGTGCGCCTCAAGACCGAGTACCGCTACCACTTTCTGCTGAAGTCGCGCAGCCGCGAGCGAATGAATGCCGTGTTGCGTTCCATGCTCGAACACGCGGTGGAGCAGAAGATCCCGCGCAATAACGTGGTGGTGGATGTGGACGCGCTGTCGCTGATTTAGAAGTCCCGCCTAACTGAATGGTGAGTCACCATTATCCATTCGGATAGCTCATCGCGCGAAAACCGACGAACGATTCATCTGAACTTGGTTCCCGGCGCTGCATGTCATTGCAAGCGCTGGACAAAGTCAAATGGCCGTTTACCGGCTCCGAGTTGGCACGTGTCTTGCCTATGTCTCTGCAGCGCTGCAAGCTCCAAAAACAGGCAAGCACAGGAGTTTCGCGGCCAACCCAGAACCCATACTTAGTTGGAGGAAACTATGTCTGCGAACAAATTTGTGTTGAAGCACCACCACATCGAAGTTGACTACACAATCGGCATCACCCCGGGGCTTCCGGCCCTAACTTACAAGGACGGCCCCAACGTAAGAACCTTCCAGGCCAATGAAATCACCACAGATCAGACAGGGCTCGGATCGCTTGTCTCCGTTTCGTTAGTGAGATCAATCGACACAGGTGGCGAGAGGTTCGGTTTCTATTTGCCCCAACTCGACGTCCCTTCAGGACAGACCGAGAAATTCACTACTGCGGGTGTTTACGAACGGTTCAGCGGGCCTGACTCGGTCCCACGCCGACCGCCATCGTGGAGCTGCATCGAGCTGCACGGCACCGCACAGACTGTGATGGTGCCGCTTGTGGAAGCCGCCGCGACCACGTAACCGGGTACACCAATACCATTACGCGGCCTTCTCGGGGTGCGCGGATAGATCTCGGCGGGTAATAGCGATGGTGGCTGTCTGGCGTGACCTGAGATGATTAGTCGCTCCCCATCCTTTTGCAAAAGAAGCGAAAGGATGGG
>CAVTMW010000010.1:0-377785 GCA_963735855.1 uncultured Acidobacteriaceae bacterium | reverse complement strand
GGCTCCACAACATCGCCATCCCAGCATTTGTGTCGCTTAGTCGTCCAATAGAAATACCCTCCGGGGCCAGTAACTCCAAGTCCCGAGTGGCCGGAGACCAAGCTACGGGGTTATCTCGTATACCGAACCAAAGGTCGTCGCTTCCGTCGCCATAAGTCGTGCCGTATAGATTGCCGGCTTGGTCGAGAACCAGGCCAGCTTGGGCATGGGCACTTGGGTGGTTCCTGGAACTCATGGAGCACGCGGTAGCGCCATGTGCCGGCCGGCACCGGCGTCAACTTGAAGACGACCCCGCGGCCATAGGAGCCGCCCCTCTCGGTGGTACCGTAGAGATTACCGGCTGCGTCGAAGGTCAGGCCGGCATCGGGATATGATCCGTCGCTGCCGTTAAACGAATGGAGGACGCTCTCGGTCCAGCTTCCATCCCCGTTCGGCGTGAGCTTGAAGACCGTGCCCACTCCGTGGGCGCCGCCGTAACCGTCGTGCCGTAGAGATTGCCGGCTGCGTCGAAGATCAGGCTGGAATGAGAGCCGTTTCCGTCACTGCTGTTAAACGAATAGAGAACACTCTCGGTCCAGCTTCCATCCCCGTTCGGCGTGAGCTCGAAAACCGTGCCATCTCCGTGGGCGCCACCCCTGTCGGTCGTGCCGTAGAGATTGCCGGCTGCGTCGAAGATCAGGCCAGCAAAGGGATTGTCCGTCGCTGCCGTTAAACGAATGGAGTACACTCTCGATCCAGCTTCCATCTCCGTTCGGTGTGAGCTCGAAAACCGTGCCATCTCCGAAGGCGCCGCCTGAGAACGTCGTGCCGTAGAGATTGCCGGCCGCGTCGAAGATCAGGCCAGCATAGGGGTTGGACTCCGTCGTTGCCGTTGAATGAATGGAGGACGCTCTCGGTCCAGCTTCCATCTCCGTTCGGCATGAGCTCGAAAACCGTGCCATCTCCGAAGGCGCCGCCGTAGGACGTCGTGCCGTAGAGATTTCCGGCTGCGTCGAAGATCAGGCCGGCAAAGGGACCATTTCCGTCGCTGCCGTTAAACGAATGGAGTACACTCTCGGTCCAGCTTCCATCTCCGTTCGGCGTGAGCTCGAAAACCGTGCCATCTCCGAAGGCGCCGCCATAGTACGTCGTGCCGTAGAGATTACCGGCTGCGTCGAGGGTCAGGCCACCAATGAGACCGTATCCGCCGACGCCTCTGTGGAACCGATGCAGCCCTTTGAACTCCGCCGCCCATGCGCTGCTCCCCAGGATGAGAGTCAGCGCCATGGTCGCCAAAATTCCAATGATGATTCTGAAAACCTGTTTTCCGTACATTTGATTGTCCTCCTTACCTGAGGTAGGTGTCCCTGTCGCCCTGCCCTTGGCGACCGGGAACTTGTCACGTTCGCATGGAATGGCGATGTTTCAACAACCATCGCCATTCCAGCATTTGTGTCGCTTCATCGCTCAGTAGACATGCCCTCCCGTGCCAGTAACTCCAAGTCCCGAGTGGCCGGAGACCAAACTACGGAGTGATCTCGAATACCGAACCAAAGGTCGTCTTTTGTCGCCATAAGTCGTACCGTATAGATTGCCCGCTTGGTC
Organism: uncultured Acidobacteriaceae bacterium; assembly: GCA_963735855.1. Lineage (GTDB taxonomy): Bacteria > Acidobacteriota > Terriglobia > Terriglobales > Acidobacteriaceae > Bog-257. The sequence continues at coordinate 376,201 of CAVTMW010000010.1, read as the reverse complement.
GAGAACCAGGCCAGCTTGGGCATTGGCACCTGGGCGGTTCATGAAATTATGGATCACGCGGAAGCGCCATCCGCCGGTTGGCGTCGGCCTCAAGTTGAAGACGACCCCGTGGCCATAGGAGCCGCCCCCCGCGGTGGTGCCGTAGAGATTCCCGGCTGCGTCGAAGGTCAGGCCGGCAACGGGGATATGATCCGTCGCTGCCGTTAAACGAATGGAGGACGCTCTCGGTCCAGCTTCCATCCCCGTTCGGCGTGAGCTCGAAGACCGTGCCCTCTCCGTAGGCGCCGCCGTAGTACGTCGTGCCGTAGAGATTCCCGGCTGCGTCGAAGATCAGACCGGAGCAAGGGATGTGCTCCGTCGCGTGCCGTTAAACGAATGGAGGACGCTCTCGGTCCAGCTTCCATCTCCGTTCGGCGTGAGCTCGAAAACCGTGCCATCTCCGAAGGCGCCGCCGATGACGTCGTGCCGTAGAGATTGCCGGCTGCGTCGAAGGTCAGGCCAGCATAGGGACCATATCCGTCGCTGCCGTTAAACGAATGGAGGACGCTCTCGGTCCAGCTTCCATCCCCGTTCGGCGTGAGCTCGAAAACCGTGCCACACTCCGAAGGCGCCGTCATAGTACGTCGTGCCGTAGAGATTCCGGCTGCGTCGAAGATCAGGCTGGAATGTGGATAGTCTCCGTCGTTGTGGTTGAATGAATGGAGGACGCTCTCGATCCAGCTTCCATCTCCGTTCGGCGTGAGCTCGAAAACCGTGCCATGTCCGAAGGCGCCGCCGCCGGACGTCGTGCCGTAAAGACTTCCGGCTGCGTCGAAGATCAGGCCGGCAACGGGACCTGTCCGTCGTTGCCGTTAAACGAATGAAGGACGCTCTCCGTCCAGCTTCCATCACCGTTCGGCGTGAGCTCGAAAACCGTGCCCTCTCCGTGGGCGCCGCCGTAGTACGTCGTGCCGTAGAGATTACCGGCTGCGTCGAGGGTCAGGCCACCAACAAGACCGTATCCGCCGACGCCTCTGTGGAACCTATGCAGCCTTTTGTACTCCGCCGCCCAAGCGCTGCTCCCCAGGATGAGAGTCAGCGCCATGATCGCCAAAATTCCAATGATGATTCTGAAAACCTGTTTTCCGTACATTTGATTGTCCTCCTTACCTGAGATAAGTGTCCCTGTCGCCCTGCCCTTGGCGGGCCGGGAATTTGTTACGTATCGATGGAATTTCCCTCCTGCTCAGAAGCGTTGTGAAGGAAGGCCACGTTGACGCAGAATGCTCTCGCGCGGGTGGAGAATGCCACCCTTGGCAACTTCTCATGGTCTCCTCGCGCCACAGTACTGTGGCCTATCAGGATTCGTTAGGGTTTGGGTTTCGCGGCGGCCCGGAGAGTCGGGTCGGAGCGAACTCGAATTTCCGAGTCGCCCTAATCTGTGTCTTGCGAGGCCGACTTGCGAGTGAGGAAGGACTCAGAAGCTCGCAGTCCAAGCTACGACACTTCGGCTACGCCTGGCGTGACTGGCATCACCGTTCGAGGTGATGGCATCGGAATGCAAAGCGAAAGCTAAAGTGACGTAAATACGCGAACTCACAACCAATCCGTCCATGACAGAATTAGCAGAGAAACACTCACTCGTCTCGCTGTCCAGATACCTGCCTCTGGGAGGTTGGCGGGCCAATTCAAGCCCAAATAGCTTAAGTAAGCTTCCTGTTCCCCAAGTTCACCAAAGAGCAGGAGAAGGAAATGATGGAGATGAGGCTGAAGCAACTGGAGCAGGAACAACAGCAGGCACCACCGCCGAAAAAGTGAAGGCGAGCGACTCATCTGGCAACTGTCCTGTGTCTAAGAACATCCGGCACCGTCGCAGCGCAGGGGATGGAACCCGTCCGTCTGAACAGAGGTAAGGTAAGCTGGTTCTAGTGGAGGAACTAACGGCATGATGAACTTTCCCGTCCTCATGTTTTTCCCGTCGGTGTTGATGCTGTGGCTGGCGGCGCGGTATGGAGTCTCCCTGCGCAAGCGGCGGCCGCTGAAAGACGAGGAGCGTGAAGATTTCGCCCTGGTGCAGGGTGCTACCCTGACGCTGCTCGGCCTCATCATCGGATTCAGTTTTTCAATGGCCATCGGCCGCTACGATCAGCGCAAGAACTACGAAGAAGAAGAGGCCAACGCGATTGGCACGGAGTATGTCCGGGCGGGGCTGTTGCCTGCCGCCGATGCCGCGAAGGTGCGCGACCAACTGACGAAATATCTCGACCTGCGAATTTTGTTCTATCGCACCCGCTGGCAGGGCGAGCTGCGGCAGATTAATGCCGATACCGCTCAACTGCAGGAGGAGATGTGGTCAGCAGTGGAGGCCCCGGCGATGGCGCAACCGACACCCGTAATCGCCCTCGCGGTTTCCGGTATGAACGATGTGTTGAACTCGCAGGGATACACTCAGGCGGCATGGTGGAACCGCATACCAATTTCGGCATGGGCACTAATGGTACTGATCGCCATCTGCTGTAACCTACTGGTTGGCTATGGTGCGCGTGGCGCTGGCATAAGCGCCAGGCTACTGACGGTTTTACCGCTGGTGGTCTCCATCTCGTTCCTTCTGATAGCGGACATCGACGCTCCCCGTGGCGGCCTGATTCACGTAGCGCCGCAAAATCTCGCTGCCTTATACCAGTCGTTGCACAAGTAATTGTCCGCCGCGGGCTAATCGGCTGCAGCCGCGACTGCCTTGGCACTGCTGGCACGGTATTTTCGGAGCGGGACAACGAAGATCAACGCCAGGACGGACGCTCCGGCGGCCACGAACACCGGCCAGTGATAGTCGAGGGTCCGGTCCACCAGGACTCCTGCCACCGGCGGCCCGACGATGCACGCCACTCCGAAGCCGGTGAACAGGATGCCCAGCAGCTCGCCCAGTCCCTCGATGCCGAAGATGTTGGCGGTGACGGCGGGCGCCATGGCGGCGATGCCTCCATAGCCAACGCCCATCAGCAGTCCGAAGGCCACCAGCGATGCGTAGGAGTGGGCCGTCAGCCAGAGGCCGAAGCTCAGCAGCAGGATTGCGTAGGCGACCTGGTACATGGTGAGCAGGCCGAATCGCGGCGCCAGAGCGTTAAGACCGAGACGGCCCACGACGCTGGCCGCACCGATATATCCGATGAGCGTGGCCCCCGCCACCCGGCTGGCGCCGATGTCGGCGGCATATGCCGGCAGAAATACAAACGAGACATAGATGGCGACTCCGGCCAGCAGCAGGCTGATGTACAGGAGCCTGAAGGCCGGAGTCCGCACTTCGCCGGCGATGCTGACTTTTTTCTTCTCCCCCACGATGGGCGGCCGGGCCAGCAGGGCCGCGCACAACGCGAGAAGAGCGGCGCTGATCCAGCCAAAGATTTCGAACGAGGTCCGCCAACCGTAGCGCTCGATGAGCATGGCGGAGACCGGTGCGGCCACCAGGGTGCCGCAGCCAATGCCGCTGATGGCGATGCCGAGGGCGATGTCGCGATGGACCTTGAACCACTCGCCCACGGCAGCGACCGATGGAACATAGACGCAGGCCACCGCCGCCCCGAGGCCGCCTCCGTAGGTCACCATGACCAGCGCAAAAGAATGCATGTGCGCGGTCAAAACCAGGCCGGCGCCCATCAGCACGGCGCCGGCGGCGACCACGGGACGCGGTCCGTGACGGTCGGCCAGTTCTCCCGTGAAAGGCGCGAGGAAGAAGGACAAGCCGGTGATGGTGGCGAAGAGCAACGACATGGTGGCGTGATTGGTGTGGAACTCCAGCGCCATGGGCTTGAGAAAAACTCCGAAGGTGTACGTCACACCGAAGCTGACGAACGCACCGAGGAAGGCGGCAAAGGCGACCACCCAGGCACGGGGCGAATCGAGTCCGGTATTTGGGTTGTCAGGCATACACAGCAGTTCCCGCGGACGATCACAAGCGGAAAGTCGCCCCAAGAATGTTGGCTGACATCATCTCATGGAGCGGAGCGTCCGGACGCCTCCGACAGAAAAGCGATGATGGAACTTGCCAGCGCCCAGCAGCGTCGGTCGTAGTCGACAGGAACGGAGTTGCCACCCAGGCTAACGCCGTAGGTAAACTGCCGCTATCGGCTTGGTTTCTCAGCAACCTTTAGGGGGCATGTAGCGTGGGACCGGTGAGAAGCAGGACGGAGATTCCGCATAGGATTTGGAAGCGGCTCTTCTTGACTCCTGCCTTGATTTTTTGCCTACCGCTGCAAGCGTTCAGTTGGGATGGACACGCCTACAATTACGGTTCGTCCGTTGGCGTTGCGGTTTTGAGCGGAACAAGCGTGTGTCTCGCTATCAATAATTCGCACTTATCGAACGGCAGCCCGGTCAGCCTGGTCGTGGCCAGCCCTCCGCAATCACTCGTGCAGGCAGAAGTCGTGGGGCCTGCCGCTGAGACGTGCAATACTCCGCAACTGCACGATAGCGGATCAAGCATTTACGAGCTTCGGCTACGATCGGGCTCTCTTCCGCCAGGTGATGCCGGTGATAGCGGTCACGGATTCATCTCGCCCGCTGCGAGAAACCGGCGGCATCGTCAGCGGAGATCTCGGTGGCAACGGAGGCCGGGAATTCTTTCGATTGTGCAATAGTGCTGAGGGCATTCACCTCACGGTGTGGTCCGGCAAGCCGCTCACGGGAAGAACGAAAATGGCACAAGTACTACTACTTAGGCTACGATATGGAGCCCAACTGCACATCGAAAGACACCGCCGTGGATGCGGCGGTCACAAGGATTCTGGAGGTCTACCATGACACCAAGCGGACCAGCGTGGGTTAAGCAGTTCCCGACAAGCTCTTCGGTTGACGATCTGGTTGAGCCCTTCCGCGGCAAGGTAAAGAACTTTCTGGCAGCATTGAACGCTTCCGGTGCGACGGTCCGGATTGCCGACACCCTGCGGCCGCCGCAACGGGTGTACCTGATGTTCTGGTCATTCTCCATATCGCGCGATAACCAAAATCCAGCCAAAGTGCCACCGATGGACGGCGTAGACATTCAGTGGGTGCATACGGACGCTGACGGAAATCCTGACCCGGCGGCTTCGAAGCTGGCTGCCGACCAGATGGTGGCGGGCTACCAAATCGTCTTCAAGCCGGCGCTGACCTCACGCCACACCCAGGGACTGGCGATCGACATGTCCGTTACCTGGCAGGGAAATCTGGGTATTCGCAACGCAACCGGCGATCTCATTACCATCGCCAGCTCGCCTCGCAACGGGGTTAATCCAGACCTATGGAAGGTTGGAGCGACTTACGGCGTCATCAAGCTTGCGAGCGATCCGCCGCACTGGTCTTCCGACGGCCATTGATCCAGCCGAAGCTGGAGCGCGGAACTCGGAGTGATTGTCGAACTCAAAGGTCTACGACCACCTCGTCCCGAGGTTGGCAGCAGCAAATCAGGACATTGCCGTCGGCCGGCGCCTCAAGGGGTTCGGGCTGGTAGCTGACGTCGCCGGAGATCAGGCCGCTTTCGCAGGTGTGGCAGACACCCGTGCGGCACGACCAGCGCACGGGAACATCACAGGCTTCCGCCAACTCGAGCAAGTTTTGATATTTCGGGTCCCACGCAACCGCAAGACCGCTGCGCGCAAAGGAAACCCGCGGTCCCGTGCCGGCAGGCCCGGCCGGCTGATGGGGCGGTCGAGAGGCCACCGCGGCTACTCCCGGTGTTATCGGCGCGCCGGGACCGAATATCTCCGTGTGCACTCGATCGGCACTGACGCCCCAAGTGGACAGCCCCGAAGTCAGGTCACGCAGAAACGCGGCAGGGCCGCACAGGTAGAAATCGGCATCACGCGGCACATTAAGCTGCTCGAGCGCCGCCACGTCAAGGTGGCCGGGAGCATCGAAGTCGGAGCCAAGCTGGTCCAGTGGACCCGGTCGGCTGTAGCGAATGTAACTCCGGCAGTGTTGCAGGCCCTGCAACAAGCGCCGTGACTCCTGAAAGAAGGGGTGATCGTCGCGATTTCGTGCCCCATACAGCCACCAGACTTCGCGCGCCGAGGACTCGGCAGCCAGCGCGTGCAACATCGCCAACACGGGTGTCGCTCCGACGCCGGCGCTAAGTAAGGCCACCGGACCATCGCCGGGCCGCAGGGTGAAACTGCCTCGAGGTGCGCTTACCTCCAGCACGTCGCCGGGCCGGACCTGAGTATGCAGATACGTGCTGGCTGCCCCATTCACTTCATGCTTCACACTCACCCGGTAGTGATCGGCACTGGGAACGTCTGACAGCGAATAGTTGCGCAGGACGGCGGCGCGTCCGGCTTTGGGTGCATTCGCAGGACCACGAACTGACCGGGAAGAGCAGGGCTAAGCGGGCTGCCGTCGGCTGGCTCCAGCACCAGTGAGAGCACGCTACTGCTTTCTCGATTGATCTGCGACACCCGCAGGGGACGAAACCCCGGCCACGCTGGTGGCGGTTCGCTCGCCGGCCCCAGGCCCGGATTTCCTGTCGCCGGTCCTTGCTGCGCCTCCTCCTGAAGAATGGCCCTGAAAGAAGTCTGCCAACCAAGACTCAAGGCCGGGATGTTGAGCGCGCGTTGCAGTTGATCGTGGGAATGCCCGGGCAGATATAGCAACGCGTCGGCCTCGGCCACGGTCATGCGCACGGGATCTTCGGCGACTTTGACGATTTCATCTCCGCCTCCTACCTCGCCCTCCTCCAGCACGCGGAAGTAAAAGCCCGGGCCGGTGATGCGAGACAAGCAAGGCAGCCATGCGAGGTTCGTTCATCCGAATGCCTACCCGGTAGCAGGTAACGCGCGGTTGCGACACTTCGAAAAGTGCGCTCCCGATGCGATAGCGATCGCCAATGCAAACTTCGTCATCCGCAAGACCGTCGACGGTGAAGTTCTCGCCGAACTGCCCGAAGGTGAAGTCATTTCGCCCGAGCTGCTTTTCCCAGTAACGATAAGAATCCATCTGGTACACGAAGACTGCGCGGTGCTCTCCGCCGTGACCGGCCAGATCCCCTTGGCCGTCGCCGTCAACGTTAAGCCGGCGTACCATGCGGCGGCCCTGGACCGCACTTTTCCAGACCGCCGTGTGTACGGTCTTTCCCTCCCAAGCGATGTCGCGCGGGAGACCTACGTTAACCGATAACAGCTTGGCCATAACCTCTACCTACTTCAGGGAAGTGCCTTGCTTGGCAGGGATGTTCGCGCCTATTCCTTGCGGAGGCTAGTCTACAACCGTTGCGGACAACGGGAAAAATGGCTGCACCCAACTCGCATTTGGTTCCCCGCGACGCGGAGTCGGATTCCTCCCAACCTCAAGTTTTCAATTGTGGCTGAGTTCCCTGCTCGAATGGATTGCATCCAACTTCGCAGGGTGTAAGCCACCATGATTCGCAAACTGCCATCCGGAGAATATCGTCTTTACTCGCGCAAGAAGAATCCCAAGACCGGCAAGCGTCGCAACCTCGGAACCTTCGCGACGCGCGAGAAAGCCGAAGCCCACGAGCGCGCGGTCCAGTACTTCAAGCGGCATTCCTGAGAAGACCCATGCCTTCTCCCACCTCGGTCGCCGGAAGCAGGCGCACGCCGAGCTGATGACGACCAGATGTCGGGATTTCGGGTCGCGTCTAAGTTTGAGTGGGATGATAAGTTGAGAAGGTAGAGCGGGCCTTCAGGTCCGCGTTCAAGTCGCCACTAAGATTCCGAGTGCCGTAGGTACGGCACAACCGCAAGTTCTTGTGTCGCCCCTACGGGGCTCCTGAACAAGAGAGAATTCCTTGACGCGGGCCTGAAGGCCCGCTCTACCCGAGATGTCTGTTGCCGAGAACGCAACCCGAGACACAACTCTCCCTCGCAGGTTCCGTTGCGGCTGCGTTGGAACTCATTGCATACTGACGAGGTGGAAACCGGTCTGGCATTGCAGGGCAGGCATGTTCGTCTCGAACCGCTCGACCTTCGCCACGTTGATGGCCTGGTAGCAGCCTCGGCTGGCGACCCCGCGCTCTATCAGTGGAGTCCCGTACCGCAAGGCAGGGCCGCGGCCACCAACTACGTCGAAACCGCGTTGGCTTGGCGGGACGCCGGCACCGCCATGCCGTTCGCGATCGTCCGCGTGGAGGACGGTGTCGTCATCGGGTCCACTCGCTTCTTTGACCTGGAGCGATGGTCGTGGCCACCAGGACATCCACGGCATGGGCGTCAAGTTCCCGACGCCTGCGAGATCGGCTACACGTGGCTGGCGCGCTCGGCACTCCGCACCGCAGCTAATACCGAGGCCAAGCTGCTCATGCTCACCCATGCCTTCGAGGTCTGGGAGATGCTGCGGGTCTGCTTGCACACCGACGCGCGGAACCAGCGTTCGCGCACTGCGATCGAGCGCATCGGAGGAAAGTTCGAAGGGATTCTCCGTTCTCATCGGATGGCCGCGGACTACATCGCTCGCGACTCGGCGCGCTACTCGATCGTGGCGGCCGAGTGGCCCGATGTGAAGCGGCGGTTGAGCGGTTCCTGACTGAGAGACTCCTCGACGCAGCGTGACGGAGCCGGCCTTCGCCGCTCGAAGGCACGACAGCCGAGTCCGCGGCGTCCTCTCTCAGGACAGCATCCAACTACAGCTTCGCGGTTGCGAAGGCGGGACTAATCCAGTCGCTCATGGGATGCGACCGGCCGCAATCCAGGCAGCCGATGGAGGCGAACTGGAGCTTGCAGTGCGGGCAGACCGCCTGGGTTTCGAAAATGTCGAACCCCTGCCGGCACGCTCCGCACGTCCAGAAGTTTCCCATTGGCGGCGCTGCTTTGCACCACGGACAAGCGAATCCGTGACGACGCGGCAACTTGGCCAGGCGCAACATTACCCTCGATTGCTTTAATCCTCCCCAGCAATTCACCAGCATAAAGAAGGAAAGAACGCCAAACCAGACGGACCCAATCCGCAAGGCCAGGACGATCAGCCCCGCCACGCCGACAAATCCGAGCAGGGTGGCCACCATCAAGCTGCGGCCACGCCCCATGACGAACCAGAGCAAAGACCGAAGGATCTGGCCGCCATCCAGCGGGTAGATTGGCAGAAGGTTGAACAGCAGCAAACCGACATTGATGAACAAGACTGCCCGCAGCAACGCGTAGCCATTGGGCATCACCAGTGCCCATCCCCAGGCCCGGCTCAACATGAGGAGGAACATCAAGACCGGCAGCAGCGCCACGTTCACCAGCGGCCCTGCGGCGATGCTCCATAGCGTGGCGCCGGGGCGCGGGGGCGGGTCGACGTACGCCACTCCGCCAAGCGGCCAGAGCACAATTTGGTTCGCCGTTCCGCCAACCTGCCGACAGGCCAGCGCGTGGCCATACTCATGGAGCAACACAATAAGAAACAGCGCCAGGTACTCCAGCACATTCCACGCGACCGAGGAATACCTGCCGGCCCGGGCATTAATTTCGAATACCGCCACCAGGAACCAGGACCAATGCAGAAAGACATCAACCTGCGCAAAACGGAACAGGTGGATCGATCCTTGACGGTTGGCCAGCATTTACGAGATTTATAACACGGCTCCGTTCTACTACTACTAACTCCTTGGATAGCTTGGCTACCTTATCGGATAGCTGATTTTGCGTCAGTGGGGGAAGGTTTAAGTCACGCCTGGGCTGATACCTCTCGTGCTTTATTGCAAACACAACATGTTGTTTGGCGCACAAAGGTGGGATGGCAAAATCCAGTCCTTTGGCAGAGCGCTTGCTATTCCCTAAGCACAAGCGATTGTTCCCGGCTTGTAGGAGGAAGCGAGAACACGAGGCACTTGTATTCCCAGGGCCGGGTCGTTTAGTCGCTTGATCGCTACAGCCACCTTGCGCCTTAGCTGTGTAAGCGCGCAGTAGACAAACACGTCCGCACCTACCCCCAAAGGAGGGACCTCATTATGCATGGTTTAGATACCCGTGGCAGCAACGTCCCGGATGGGATACTGGTTCCCGAAGGCCGCTTCGGTCGCCTGCTTCCCGCCCTCGATCCTCGTCAACCAACTGGAGAAGCGCTGTGCGAATCGGTGGGAGGGGCCGGCGGTCCAATGGACCTCGGTACCGCGACCCACGATAGCACCACGCTCGCAGCGGGCTTCACCTTCCTCGCGCAGTTCCTCGATCACGACCTCGACTTCGATCCGACTTCCAGCCTCGAGCGGCAAGCCGATCCGAGTGCGATCACGAACTTCCGGACCCCGGCCCTCGACCTTGACAACGTCTACGGCGCCGGACCCTCAGCCTCGCCTTTCCTCTACGACAACACCTCGGGTGGAGAGAAGCTGCTGGTCAACGGTACCGATCTCGCGCGCAGTGCACAGGGCACAGCCTTGATCGGCGATCCCCGCAACGATGAGAACATGATCATCTCGCAACTCGAGCTCGCCTTCATGAAGTGTCACAACGCGATCGTGGACGGCCTCAAAGCGGGCACGTTCAAGGACGCTTTCGGCGCTCCTGCCACGACCAACGAAGACACCAGCGGCGGAGAGAGCACGGTCTTCCTGGCAGCGCAGCAGTTGTTGCGCTGGCACTACCAGTGGATGGTCATCCACGAGTTCTTGCCGCTCATCTGCGGCAAGACCATCGTTGATGACATTCTGGCGAACGGACCGAAGTTCTTCCATCCGTCGCAAATACATCAGCCGTACATCCCTGTCGAATTCAGTGTTGCCGCTTATCGCTTCGGCCACGCCACCATTCGCGCGATTTACAACGTTAATCCGGCGCATCCGGCGGTCCCCCTGTTTCCGACCAATCCAGGGGCGCCAGCTACACCGCGGACCGACCTGCGCGGCGGTCCGGTGGATCCCTCCTTCGCCGTCCAGTGGTCGAACTTTTTTGCTCGCGACCCGATGCATCCCCCGCAGAAAGCCAAACGCATCGAGCCACTGCTCAATACGCTGTTGCTCGATCTTCCCAATGGGGTTGTTCCAGCCAACGTGCCGGCACCGCTCCGGTCGCTGGCTACCCGCAACCTCTTACGCAGTGAAACCCTCATGCTCCCGTCAGGACAGGATGTCGCACGCGCCATGGGCGCTGCCAATGTCCTCGAAGCGGCGGACCTGCGGGCGGTGGCCATGACCGCCGGCGGCAAGACGATTCCCATGACGGACGAACAACTCCGCAGTTGTTACCTGTGGTACTACCTGCTGGCTGAGGCCTTCAAGGATTCCAACGGTGACCGCTTGGGAGAAATCGGCGCACGCATCGTCGCCCAGGTCTTCATTGGGGTGATCAAGGCCGACGCGCTGTCGTATCCCAACATGTTTCCCCGGTGGACTCCAACTTTGCCGAGGGCGGCGGCCTCAACGTTCACCATCGTCGATCTCTTGAACCTAGCGGGCGTTTAACGACGAGTGGCCTACTCCAAGCGCTCAAGAGTCGACCCAAATGGGTGCCCCGTTCTGGCCGGGTTTTAACCAGAGCGGGGCAATCTTAGGTCTTGTAACGGGGCTTTTCGGAAAGTGCGGGGAATTCTGGCGGAGAGGAGGAGCAATCATGAAGATGACAGGACTTGCGACGCTGATTCTGGCGATTGCGCTAATGCTCTATATCCTGATTCCCGGCTTGTCCTGGGCGGAAGATAGCGCTGCCCATTCACCTGCCATTACAAAGTTACTTGGCGTGCAATGCCGCTTCTAGTCGCCGCTGACCTTCACTTCGTCAGGTACGGTCTGCTGAACCTTGCTGTGCTTGATGCCGTAAGTGAAGTAGATGACCATGCCGATAATCAGCCATATCACCAGACGAAGCCAGGTCACGCCGTTCAGACCGAGCATCAAGGCGAGAGAGATAATGATGCCCATTAACGGTACGAAGGGCATCCACGGCGTCTTGAAGGGTCGATGCACGTCAGGCCGGTTGCGGCGCATCACCCAGACGCCAGCGCAGACGATGATGAAGGCCATCAGCGTGCCGATGGAGACCATCTGGCCGAGGTCGCCAATGGGCACGAGCGAGCCGGTGAAGGCGACGAGGACACCGGTCACGGCGGTCGACTTCCATGGCGTCCGGAACTTGGGATGGATGTCGCCCGCCCACTTCCAGAGCAGGCCGTCGTGCGCCATGGAGTAGAAGACGCGCGATTGGCCAAGCAACATGACCAGCATCACCGTAGAGAGACCGGCGAGCGCGCCGGCATTCACCACGTAGCTGCCCCACTTCACGCCGGTCTCGCGGATGGCCAGAGAAACGGGCGCGCCGATGTTCAGGCGCGAGTAGTGCACCGTCGCGGTCAACAGGCCGGAGACGACGAGGTAGAGCACGGTGCAGATGACGAGCGAGCCGAGGATGCCGATGGGCATGTCCTTCTGCGGCTTGCGCGCCTCCTGGGCCGCGGTCGACACTGCGTCGAAACCGATGTAAGCGAAGAAGACGACGCCCGCACCGCGCAAGACGCCCGACCACCCGAACGATCCGAAAGAACCGGTGTTCTTAGGCAGGAACACCGCCCAATTCGCGTGCGCGACGTCGGGATGCTTGATCACATACATGCCGGCGACGATGATGAAGACGATCACCGCGATCAGCTTCACGAAAACGATGGTCGTGTTGAAGTTCGCCGACTCCTTGATGCCGACGATCAGAATGGTCGTGACGCCAATGATCGCGAAGAACGCCATGAAGTTGAACATGGTCGTTGTGTGCTGGGTTGCACGCATCATCTGGTCCATGCTGAGGGTCAAATCCGGCGCCCAGCGGCCGTCGACCATCGACCACTTCGCGCCCGGGACATCGCAGATCCGCGGCGGAAGGTTAATGCCGTAGTCCTGGAGGAAGGCGACCAGCGTCGAGCTCCAGCCGGAGGCGACGGTAGCGGCGCCGAAGGCGTACTCCAGGATGAGGTCCCAGCCGATGATCCAGGCGAAGATCTCGCCCAGCGTCGCGTAGCCATAGGTGTAGGCCGAGCCGGCGATGGGGATCATGGAAGCGAACTCGGCGTAGCAGAGTCCGGCAAAGGCGCAGCCCGCGCCCGCGAGAACGTAGGAGAGCATGATGGCCGGGCCCGCGTACTGCGCCGAGGCCTGGCCGGTGAGCACGAAGATGCCCGCGCCGATAATGGCGCCGATTCCTAGCGTAATAAGGTTCACGGGGCCCAGCGCCCGCTTCAGACTATGTTCGCCGGTTTCAGACGCCTGTCGCATCAGCACGTCAAGAGGCTTGGTCTTCAGCAGATTTCTCATTCAGCTTTGCCTCGTTTTTATTCTTAGGTAACCACTTGCGGGTTGTGCCTTGACCACAGGAAATAGACGGGAATCCCCAGCAGCACGATGATCAGGCCGGGCCACGTGTACTGTGGTTTGTAGCGCAACAAGACTATATCAATAAAAACGGCCATCAAAATGTAGATTGCCGGCAGGACAGGATATCCGATGGCGCGATAAGGCCGCGGCTCGTCAGGCCGCTTCACTCGCAGCACGAACAGGCCGGCGATGGTGAGGATGTAAAACACCAGCACCGCAAAGATGATGTAGTCGAGCAACTGCCCGTAACTGCCCGAAATACACAAGACACACGTCCAGATACACTGCATCGCCAGCGAATGCGCGGGGGTGTGATACTTGGGATGCAAACGCCCAGCGCTGCGGAAGAACAGACCGTTCTTCGCCATGGCGTAGTACACGCGAGCGCCGGCCAGGATGAGTCCGTTATTGCAACCAAAAGCGGAGATCAGGATGGCAACGGCCATGATTTGCGCCCCTGCCGGGCCGAAGATCTGTTGCATCACAGCGGTGGCGACGCGGTCTTCCTTGGCATACTGAATCCCGCGCGCCAGGATCGTGGCTCCGTGCGCATCGCCCGCAAGCGGCAGCACGCTCAAATACACGAAGTTCGCCAGCACGTAGAGCAGGATGACCGCGCCGGTGCCAAGCGCCAGAGCGAGGGGCAGATTGCGCTGCGGATTGCGGACTTCGCCGGCGGTAAAGGTCACGTTATTCCACGCGTCAGCAGAGAACAGCGAACCCACCTGCGCAACCGCAATAACGGTGATGGTTCCGACCAGCGCGATCGGGCCGCCAACCCCGACCTGCACCGGATGCAGCGCCGCCCACCCTGCGTTGTGCCAGAAGTTAGCTCCGAAGTTGGCCGCGATGGCGTGCGCGTTGCGTCCCACGAAAATGCCCAGCAGCACCAGCCCGAGCAGAGCCGCCGTCTTGGCAAAGGTAAAAACGTTCTGCACTGCCGCGCCGGTCTTCACGCCAAAGATATTCAGCACTGACAGGAAGACCACGATCAGGACGGCCATCAGGTTCTGCGTGTTGAGGCCGACATCCATGTTGCCCAGCACCATCGGTCCGATCGGGATGGGTGGCACGTGCGCGATGTGCCAAATCCAGTTGGTGGAAGAGATCGAAGGGAAGAACACGCCCAGGAACTTGCCGAAGGCTACGCCCACAGCAGCGATGGTCCCCGTCTGAATGACCAGGTAGAGCGTCCAGCCATAGAGGAATCCCCAGAGGGGGCCGAGCGATTCGCGCAGGTAAACATACTGGCCGCCGGCGTGCGGCATCATGGCGGCAAGCTCTCCGTAGGCAAGCGCCCCAGTGATGGTCATGAATCCGGTCACCACCCAGGCGGCGATAAGCAAGACCGGAGAATCGACCAGACGCGCGATTTCGGCGGAGACGATGAAGATGCCGGAGCCGATCATGGAGCCCATGACCAGCGTGGTGGCGCTGGTCAGGCCCAGACCCTTCACGAACTCATTTTCGCTGGAGACGACCGATACGGTTTTCGTTTCAGTAGCCAAAGGTCCTCGAGTTCCGCAGTCGCGGTCCTGAAGCGTCTGCCGCACGAATGGCCGCTACGTATCATTCGTTCGGCAGACCAGCGGTCTGGTAATCGCATCCGGTAACCAGATCACCTTCGGATGCTGGCCGAAGGCACTTATCGACTTCGTGAAAATACCGCTCAGCCGTCATGCTCGCTTACGCCTGCTGAGCGTATTCCGAGATACTCCGTCGAAGACTTGTAGCAGCTCCTCAAATGCTACCTGTGCAGCCGGGAAACGCGACGCCGCTGATAGAGAGAACGCTCGTCAGATTACACCAACAGCCGCAAGAATTCCTCTGCAACTTTGGTTGGCGACCCGAGCAGGTCAGAGATGACGGCCACCGAGTCGGCTCCGGCGTCGATCACCGAGCGCGCATTGGCACGGGTAATGCCCCCGATGGCGACCAGCGGCTTCCGGGTCGCCGCGCGCGCCGCGCGGATGCCCTCGAGGCCAACTGGGGGGTCGTGACCGGGCTTGGAAGAGGTCGCAAAGACTGGACCGTAGGCCACGTAATCCGCGGGACCGGCATCGGCTTCCTTCAACTGCTCGAGATTGTGGGTGGACACCCCCAGGATACTTTCGTCGCCAATTACCGAGCGCGCGCCTTGCGGCGATAGGTCGTCCTGGCCGACATGCGCCCCGTCAAAGTTGGCGGCCAGGCAGATGTCGGCGCGATCGTTCATGATGAGGGTCACATCGGGGTCCAACACGCCGCGGACCTCGCGCGCCTGGTCCAGCATTTCCCGGGTGCCGCCCAGCTTATTGCGATACTGCAGCAGAGTCACGCCTCCGTCCGCGAGTTTCCGTGCATAGTCAATGATGGAACTGGCGGTGCGTTGAGATGGCGTCAAGCAAGCGACGTCGAGGATAGCGTACAGCTTTGGCGGTCGAAATCGCTCAGACATGAATTGGAATCACCTTCCAGCCCCTTTTGCTTCGGCCAGAAAGCGTTCCATAAACTTGGTGTCAAAGTTGCCCGCGCGAAAGTCGGGATCGGCCATGATGCGGCGGTGCAACGGAATGCTGGTAAAGATGCCCTCGACGACGAACATTTCCAGGGCCCGGGACATGCGGGAGATGGCCTCGGCGCGGTCACGCCCGCGCACGATCAGCTTGGCAATCAGCGAATCATAGTAGGGTGGAATAACGCCCTCGGCATAAGCAGCCGTGTCCACCCGCACGCCCGTGCTGCCGGGGGTGTTGAACGCCGTGATTTTCCCCGCTGAAGGTGTGAAACGCTCGGGGTGCTCGGCATTAATGCGGCATTCAATGGCGTGCCCGCGGAATTCTACCGGAGAGGTGATGATGGAGCTTAGCTTTTCACCGGCAGCAATCAATATCTGCGATTTAACCAGGTCCACATCGGTGGTCATCTCGGTGACCGGGTGCTCTACCTGGATACGGGTGTTCATTTCCATGAACGACAGGTTGCCTGCTTCGTCCATGAGGAACTCGACCGTGCCCGCGTTCATGTAGCCGATTTTGCTGAGGGTCTTGACCAGGAGGTTGCCAATCCGCTCGCGCACCTCGGGCGTCACCTTCACCGAAGGCGCTTCTTCCACCAGTTTCTGGTGACGGCGCTGGATGCTGCAGTCGCGCTCACCCAGGCTCACCACGTTGCCGTGCTCATCGGCCAGCACCTGAAACTCGATGTGGCTCGGGCGCTCGACAAACCTCTCCATGTAAAGATCGCCGTTGCCGAAAGCCGCAGCCGCCTCGGAGTAGGCTGCATGAAAGAGATTGGGCAGCTCTTCTTCGCTGCGGATGACGCGCATACCGCGTCCGCCACCGCCTGCGGAGGCCTTCACGATGACCGGAAACCCGACACTGCGGGCCCACTCCAGGGCCTCATCTGCCGAGGCGATGATCCCTTCCGAGCCGGGCAGGATAGGCACGCCTTCCTTCTTCATGGTGGCGCGGGCTTTTTCCTTTTCGCCCATCAAACGCGTGACCTCGGGCGGCGGGCCAATGAACTTAATCCCGCATTCCCGGCAGACTTCGGCAAAGTTGGCGTTCTCGCTCAGCAGCCCGTACCCGGGATGGAGGGCTTCCACGTTGGCGATTTCCGCCGCGCTGATGACCGCCGGGACATTGAGATAGCTTTCGCTCAGGCGCGGTGGGCCGATGCAGATGGCTTCGTCGGCGAACTTTACATGCAGCGAATTGCGGTCGGCCTCGCTGTAGATGGCGACCGCTTTGATGCCCAGTTCCTTGCAGGCACAAATCACGCGCAGGGCGATCTCCCCGCGGTTCGCAATTAGGATCTTCTTAAACATGCAATAGAGAAGTTCGATGGCCAGATCGAATCATGACCGGCTAGTGCTTACGAATTCCGAACAGGGGCGTTCCATATTCGACCGCAGTTCCATTGGAGACGAAGGCTTTCGCCAGGACGCCCGAGATCTCTGCCTCGATCTCGTTCATCAGCTTCATGGCCTCGATAATGCACAGCACTTGTCCCTCCTGGACGGAATCACCGATCTTGACGAAGGGCGGTGTCCCCGGCGAAGGGGCTTCGTAAAAGGTCCCGACGATGGGCGACTTCACGACGTGCAGGTCGGCGTCGGCTGCCGGGGCAGCGGGCGCCACAATGCCCTCGCGTGCTCCGCTGGCTGCGGGTTGCGCCGCCGGAGCGGAGGACACCGGTGCCGCAGGCACCGGAGCCGGAACGGCTGCCATCGCTGGCGCGACATGCACTACCGGAGCAAGCGAAGCTGTTGCTCCTCGCTTGATGTGGAGCTTCATGTCGCCGCGTTCCAGTTCGAACTCGGCGATATCCTTTTCCACCAAGAACTCGATCAGTTCCCTGATTTCTTTCTGGTTCATCGGCTTCCATTGGGCAGTCGCCCGGCACATATTCGGCTAAATTTCGATCAGTTCCTTGGTGACCGGGGTCAGCACCTGCGATCCGCTGTCCGTCACCACCACCATATCTTCGATACGAATGCCACCCTTGCCGGGAACGTAGACACCCGGCTCAACGGTGATAACCATGCCGGGCTCAAGCCGCTCCGCCTGCTGCTTGGCAAGACGCGGTGGCTCGTGGATTTCCAGTCCCACCCCATGGCCAGTGGAGTGTGTGAAGTAGCGGTCCAACCCGGCATCTTTGAGCACCTGACGGGTAGCTTGGTCCACATCGGCTGCCGTTTTGCCCGGAGCCACAGCAGCGAGGCCCGCTAATTGTGCTTTCAGTACCGCTTCGTACCACCGGCGCTCTTCCCGGGTGGCACGGCCCACATGCACCGTGCGGGTCATGTCAGAACAATAGCCACGCAGTATAACACCCGAATCCACCACGACAAATCCGCGCCGCGGTATCGGCTGGCTGGAGGCCTGTCCGTGAGGCAAGGCGGCCCTTTTGCCGGCGGCCACGATGGTTTCGAAGGACATGCCATCGGCGCCCGCCTGCCGTGCGGCAAACTCCAATTTTCCTGCGACCTCTGATTCTCGAATCCCGGGGCGCAGGGCCATCAACGCCTCCTGGTAAACCGCCGCTCCCAGCTTGACCGCATCGGAAATGATCTTCAGTTCGTCGGCATCTTTGATCATGCGCTGCGCCATGATCAGGCCAGAAGTCGGTTTCCAGGCGATCTTCCGGTGGACCAGCTTCCGCATCTGCGCCGCGGCGACAACCGTCGTGTAGTCGGCTTCGAAGCCAATGGCGGCGGCCCTTAGCTTGCCGATCAGCTTGGTGGCCTCATTCAGGAGGGGTCCTTTGGAGATGACCACACGCGCGCCCTGGACCTCATCGCGGGCCTGTAGCGTATAGCGACCATCGGTGAAAAAGACACGCCGGCCGCCGAGAAACAGCAGTAGTCCGTTACTGCCGGTATATCCGCATAGGTAGCGCAGGTTTGCAGGATGGGTGACGACGAAGCCATCGAGCGCGTTATCCATCAGGGTGCGCTCGAATTTCCTCAGGCGGGCGAGGTGATTCATAAACCTCCGCGGTTGGTTAGAAGTCTGTCACTTGCAAGGTAGCAGGCGTCTGTTTGCTGGCGCGAAAGATGTGACGAGCACTCTTGGTGTGGGCGGCGGCGTCGGCACGGACGGTGTACGTTTCCGGTCCCGGACTCGAACCAAACGGAATAACCGGGCTCGACTTTTCCGCCGCCAGCATGAAGTGCTGATAACCCAATGCTGTCGCCCTGCCAATGCTGTTGACTGCTACAACGATGACTGTGATATCCAGGTTGCGCCCGGTTTGATTCGACACGACCAGCGAGCCGGAGATGGCGCTGCCCTGCACCTGCGGAGGCTGCTTCCAGTCAATCGTCAACCCCGCGATGACGATGATCGTCAGCTCGCGCTGCGCCCGCTGTTGAGGCACGCTGGAGTCGGCAACGGCAAGCGTGACATGATACTCACCCGGCGCGGTGGGCACACCTACGAGGATTCCCTTGTGGGGTTGCAGCCTAAGTCCCGGCGGAAGTTCGCCCTCAACACGGCTCCAGGTGTACGGGGCAAATCCGCCCTGCGCGAGGATGGGTAGATGGAAACTCTCGCCAGCAACGATAGTTTGGGGCGATTGCACGACGATCTCCAGCGATCGCGGGTCGCCTGACGAGGCTTGCGCTGATGCCGTGAAGGCAGCCGCCAGAAGAATAAGCAGAACTCCGCAAGTCGTTGCTGGAAAGCGCACGATGGAAACATTATAGGTGCCCGGTCGCAGACCAAGGGAAAGCCATGCCAGCAGGGCTTTTTCGGCTTGCATCATCGCGACCGGTACTCCCGTAGAGCTGTAGCGGCAGCAAAATCGCGGAGAGCTATAGGCTCGCTCACCGAAGATTATTGCAGCAATCCGAACTCTGCCACGCCGGTTTGTGTGCCCACAAACACCTTGCCGTTAGCAACGACCGGAGTGATGAACTTGTTTCCCGGGCCAAACTGGTCGCGCCCCCCAGCCTGGTTGCTGTTGTAGAACTCAGTCGCGAGATTGTTGGCGTCGTAGGCATGCAGCACTGCCGGGTCACCGTTCTCCACCGCCCACACGATGGCGTTGGAGCCTAGATTGGCGGACACCGTAGGGGTGGTTCCCGGATACATGAAGACGGTGGTGGTCTGCGACGTGGGCGTGGCCGACACCTTCGCATGGCTGATGCGGAACGCCTTCATCGTATTGTATAGAGCTCCGAAGTAGAGGGTGTTGTTGTAGTACGCCGGCATTCCCCACATGCCATATGGCAACACGCCATCCAGTTCCTGATAAATAGCGGTGTCATCGTTGGGATTGAACTTACCCATGTTGTTGCGATTCACAACGTAGAGGTTGGTATCCTTGCCGGCGCCCACGGCCAGGCGCTGAATCTGCCCATTGTGGTCGTACAAATCGGGCAACACCAGGACGCCTCCCGAGCCCAGGTCGAGATCGTCATCGGACTCCTCATTGGCGTTGTACATGGCAAAGTAGTCGGCCACGGCCAGTTGCGGGGAAGCGGAGAGTTTTATGAAGGCGTTCCCGTAGTCGCCATTGCTGGGCATACCTTGACTGTCGAAGGTGGTATCCAGGAGGCCGTTTCCGTTCAAGAGGTAAATGTAGCCCTGCGAGTCAGCCGTCAAGGCCGTGCCTGACATCCAGATTCCACCCTCGTAGCCGTTGGGTGTCAGATCGATCACCGAAGTCTGCTTGAGCGTCAGCGCGTCGTAGGCCATCACCCATCCGGTGTAAGGACGGTAGTCGCAATGCGACGTGAAAGTGAGGTAGATCTTTCCTCCGTATTCCAGCAGACCGACGCGCTCGGCGTATTGTTTGGGATCGAAGATGACCTGACCATTCTGGCTGCCATCTCCGGTCCCGGGATAAGTGGCAGTAATTTCTGTTGGCCCTCCGAACAACTCCTTGCCATTGGTTATATCCACTGCATGCAGGCGCTGATGATAATTGCCTGACGAGTCTTTGGTCATGGCAACGAAGTAAATGGCGCCGCGCTGCCGGTCGATCACCGGCGTGGCTGTAATCCCGATGGTCGGGGTGATCAACGGACAGCCGAAGTCATCGCTGGGCGTCTCGCCCGGCAGAGCAGCGGAGGCCTTCCACAGTTGCTGGCCGTGGTCCGCGTCGAAGGCGTACACGCTGTCGTTTTCCGTAACCACGTACAGCACGTTGTGTATGTTGGGCCCTATCGGCATCTTGTAGAGGTAGAGCGGCTGCCCATCAACCTTACCGTCCACCGTAAAGAAGCCTACCAAGCCAAATTGCTTGGAATTCACGTTGAAAGGTGTCAGCACCATCTCATACTGGGTGAATCCCTGCCGGCTTACGTTGTAGTGGTAGGTGGTCACGTCACCGATGTAACCGAGCACCCCATACTGGCGCGGCCGGCTTATCTTCTGGCTTGGGAGTGCCAGCGATGCGGCAACGTGGGTTGAAGACGAAGCCGGGCCGGCAGCCGATGGTGACGGCGGCCCAGCAGCGAACACCGGCGATGATGGCGAAGCCAACGAGAATGGTTTTGCCGCAGCCCAGCACAAAACTACGACGCAGAGAGTTACAAGAAGAGGAAGACCCCAACGTCCTCTATTTCGCATCGACGCCTCAGCATGTTGGTTATTGGACAACGATTCAACAAAGAGAGAAATCGTACAATATTTTCCGAAAAAATCCAGCGCCTTTTTGGGGAGATAAGTAGTAGCAAAAACAATCGGTTAGTGGTAGCACTTCTATCGCAAAGGAGGGCACGAAGAGGGCAGGACAAACTGCTCCCAAGCTGGCGCAAAAATGCCAGTTTCCCTCCACGTCTTTCGTGGCCTATTGGTCTATTGCAGCAAGCCGAACTCTGCCACCCCAGTTTGGGTACCGACGAATACCCTACCGTTCACAACCATGGGGGTGATGAACTTGTTTCCGGGACCGAATTGGTCACGCGATCCCGCCTGGTTGCTGTTATACAGTTCTTTGGCGAGGTTGGTTGCGTCATAGGCGTGCAGCACCGCCGGATTGCTGTTCTCGACGGCCCAAACGATCCCGTTGCTGCTTCCGTTGGCCGACACCGCGGGAGAAGTTCCTGGATATCCGAACGAAGTGGCGCTCTGGGAGCTCGCCGAGGTCGCCAGCATGGCGTTGCTGATGGGGAAAGCCTTGAGCGGGCTGCCCACTGAGCCGTAATACACGGTGTTATTGAAGTACGCTGGATTTGCCCATACTCCACCGGGCAACGCGCCGACCAACTCCTGATAAATAGCGCTGTTATTGTTGGGGTTGAATTTTCCCATGTTGTCGCGATCCACAACATAAATGTTGGAATCCTTTCCCGCCCCAACGGCAAGGTGATGCACTTGGCCATTATTGTCGGTTAGGTCGGGCAGCAGGATCGCGCCTCCCGAACCAAGGTCCTCATCGCGGCCCGATTCCTGCACCGTGTTGTACATGTTGAAGTAGTCGGCGACGGTGAGTTTGGGTGAGGTGGCGACCTTCATGAACGCATTGCCATAGTCGCCATTGATCGGAAAGCCCTGGCCGTCGAGCGTGGTGTCGAACGTGCCGTTCCCGACGAGGAAGTAAATGTTGCCCTTGGAGTCGCCAGCCAGCCCTGTGCCAGCCATCCAGATGGCGCCCTCATTGCCATTGGGAGTGACATCGATAACCGACGCTTGCGCCAGCGTAAGGGCGTTATAGCCCATCACCCACCCGGTGTAAGGGCGGAAGTCGCAATGTGACGTGAAGGCCATATAGATGACCCCACCGATCTCCAGCAGGCCGGCGCGCTCGGCAAATTGGCCGGGAGCGAAAATGACTTGGCCGTTCTGGCTGCCGTCCCCGGTTCCAGGATAAGTGGCCTGGATCTCCACCGGCCCTCCGAAGAGCTCGGCCCCGGTCTTGAGATCGAGGGCATGCAGGCGCTGATGGTATTTGCCGCTCGAATCCTTCGACATCGCCACCAGGTACATGGCGCCATTCGGCCCTCGCTGGCGATCGATCACCGGTGTGTCGGGGATGCCGATTTCAGGAGAGATTTGGCTACAACCATGATCGTCACTGGTGGTTTCACCCTGCGCCAGGGTGGATACCTTCCAGGACTGGGCGCCCGAGTCGGCATCAAACGAGTACGCACTTCCATGTTCGGTAACGACGAATAGCGTGTTTTGTACGTGGAACTGACCGGGGAGCCGGTACACGTAGAGCGGCTGTGCATCCACCTTGCCATCCAACGTGAAAAAGCCGATCTTCCCGAAGCTGTTGGAATTCACGTTGGAAGGAGTCAATGTTGACTCCAGAGTATTTTGTCCCTGACGCGAGGCGCTGTAGTGATAAGTCAGAACGTCGCCTACGTAGCCGATGAACCCTTCCTGGCGTACTGGTTGGCCCTGACCTTCGGTCTGCACCGCTGCCGAACCGCTGCTGCCTGCCGATGACGGCTGGAGCGAGGAAGCCCGGATCGCTCCTAGTGCTGCAATCGTCAACCCCACAATCAACAACAAGGAAAACAACTGGTACCCCGGTTTGCGCATGACGCCTCCCAGACTGACAATCACCCCGTTGGATGAAGCTAGATGCCGGAGAGTCGCCTGAGGTTGTCTGATAATTTTCGTGGTCGGATTAGTCCGCCGCGGCTGCGGCACTTGTAGGCTTTTCCAGTTTGCGGGGACGCCGGGGTACGCCGCTCAGGCTTTCGTCTTCCATCCAGCTGTCGAGAATGCTCTTCTTGAACTTCCACCGATTGCCTAGCTTGAAGGCCGGAATGACGTCCTCGGAAACATACTTATAGAGCGTATCGGGTGAGATGCCCAAGTAGTGCGACGCCTGACGGATGTTCATCACTTCGCGCGCATCGGCCATGTTGGCTCCTCTCCGGCCCGCGCCCATGCCTGGTTGCGGCTTAGCGTCCTCCGGCCCTGGCTTCCTGCTGCGCGCTTTGGCAGTGTTTTGGATGGCGGTTCTCCTGGATCGCCCGAATTGGGGTCCTATGAGCAACTTTCGCTACTTGTTCGCCTACAAGGCCGATGCCAAAGCAGCCCAGCGCACCTCATTGTATGGCTCTGGCGGGCACTCCGGCCATATAGCGCCTATTGACCTGCGCGATACCCCGAGTAGTGGAACCGGCAATAGCAGGTAAGGAACCCAAGCGAATTGGGGATTGCATTCTCCCGGCTTTTATTTCCTTAACCGCCGGTTAACGCTACCTTAAATGGTGCCGTTCGCGACGGGCGGAAACCGAACTTCATACCACGCAAGCCTCTGTTGCTTTCATCTGATTCGTAATAGGGCTCGCATCATTTAGGATTATTCGATTGGAGGGATCTGTGCTCTGCGGCGCTTGCGGAAATGAAAATCAGGTTGGCAACCGTTTTTGCGGGATGTGCGGCACCCCGCTGCCGCATCGCCCGCTGACCGCGCCGGGCGCGCAAGGCACCCACAGCTTCACCCGCGTCCCGCAGGAGAGTGTGACACCCGCCAAACGCGGCCCTGCGCCAACTTCCGCCGAAAGCGCAAGTGGGCCGGACGTGCGAAGCCAGACCGGCGCACCGAGGAATGGTCCCGCAACGTCGCAGTCTGAGAATTCCCGATTGCCGACGATGGATATGGTTCCGGAAGTGCCTCTGGATGAGTACGTCAAGAGTTTTCGCTACACTCCGCCTGCCGATCCGGCGGAGATTACGATGCGAGGCGAAGCCCACTCGTCGCTCCCGGAGGCGCTGATAGAAGTCGACGCTTCCACGCCTCAGCCCGAAGCCACCACGCTGGCGAGCCCGAACTCGATCTCTCACACCGAAGATGTTCGCGAACGTCTTGGGCTGGAAGACGACTCGGAGGGAGACGAGCGTCGTGATCGCCCGCGCTTCCTGGACATCAACGGGCCTGCCGTGCCGCCCGGAGAGTCGGCGACGCCCGAAGCGATCATCGCTGGCCCTTCATTTCTGGGACTAAGTGATGTACCGCGAGACGCCGTCGAAGCGTCTGGCGAAGCTGACACGGGAAAGCGTTCTCGGGCGAGTTGGCGAACCTGGTTGGCCGTGGCCGCGCTTTTGGTTTTCGCCGCGCTGGGAGTGCTGGAGTGGCGTTCGCAAGTCAATCAGACGAATACGGGGCCGGTCGAAGTCGTCAAAGTAAAGCTCCGGGAGCTGATGGGCCGGTATAACTCGCCTCCGCCGTCGCCGAACTCGACAGACGCGAATGCCGCCAAGCCGGCGATGCAGGTCGAAGAACAGCCGAAATCGCAGACGCAGGAACCCTCTTCCTCGAACCTGACGACTCCTGCCGCGACCAGCGTGACCGCCACTCCAGCGACTGCAGACGCGAATGCTGGAGCCGGCGCCGCAACTTCGCAACCGAACACAGCGCCGCCAGCCGGAACGCAACTTCCCGCCGCACAGAAAACGCCCGCGCCCGTGTCCAGTTCAGCGGAGACCGGGATGCCAGCGGCGAGTGCGCAAAAGGTCGCCCCGCCAAAGCCAACGCCGTCCCCGGAGACCGCGAAAGCGGGGAGTGCGCCCAGCACCGCAGATGTAAACGAACCGGCGCCTGAAAAAAACGCGCCTGAAAAAACAAAGCCACAGCCGCCAACGGAGCAGGAAGCCAATCAGGACGCCCCCGTCAAAAAGGCCCTACCCGGCGCAGAGGAAGTAGCCAAGGCAAACAATGCCAGCGATTCGGCAGCCGCGGCAGCCTGGTTGTGGAAGGCGATGGCCAAGGGCAATCCCGACGCGCCCGTGCGCCTGGCCAACATGTATGTAAAAGGGGATGGCGTGCCGCGCAGCTGCGAGCAGGCGTTGGTCCTGCTGCAAGCAGCGGCCACCAAGGGAGACGCCCGGGCACGCAGCCGGCTGGCAGCGATGTACAACGATGGCACATGCGTGCAACGCAATCCAGCGAAGGCATATCGCTGGCTGATGTCTACCTTGGCCGCCGATCCCAACAGTCGCTGGGCGCAGCAGAACCGTGAGCTCTTCTTGCAGCAAATGACGCCGGACGAGCGCGCACAAGTGGAAAAGTCGCAGTAAGACGACAGGGATGCCCGATTCTTACTCTGACCTAGGCTATCGACCGGCGAGACTCGGGTAGAGCGGCGCTTCAGAGGCTGTTACGAAACTCGGTTCAAGTTCACAACAGTGGAACAGAAGTTGCAAAATCAGAGTGCCGTAGGCACGCAATAATCTAGCCCAGCACGCAGCCGAAGGCGGAGTGCTGGGTCGAGTGGAAACTGATCCGAGTCCCGTAGGGACGACAGAGTTTCGTAACAGACTCTTCAGCGCCGCGTCCAGCGTGCTTACCCAAAACTGACAAGGGATGGCAGACAGACGCGGGCCCGAGGGCCCGCTCTACCGGGTACATCAAAGCTGGAACTGCTATGTCGACAAGTTACTCGAGGTTCGGCTTGCCGCTGCGGTCGTTGCTGGCCGGAACTCCTCCAGCAATCTCAGCCAGTTGCTCAACGATTGTCCCCCAGGCGTGAAACCCACTTCGAGGAAAACTTCTTCCGCGCCGATCTTCTCGCAAGCCGCGATGTCTTCGTGAATCTGTTGCAGAGAGCCAACGAAGATATGACGCTCTTTCTCCACCGGCTTCTCGGTGATGTACAGGTTAGCGCGCACGATCATCCTCAGTTCCGAGGGATCGCGTCCCGCCTCCTTCGCCATCTGCTGCATCGCGCCGAACATTTGCGCCATGCCCTCGATGGGAACGCCCGCCGGATTCCAGCCATCGGCCATGGTCGCCACGCGCTTCATGGCGGGCGGCGTGTAAGCGGCGAGGAAAATGGGTGGATGCGGCTTCTGCACCGGCTTTGGGCCAATGTGCGACTTGGGCAGCGAGAAGAATGTGCCATGATGTTCGGCCGGGTCCGTCGTCCAGATCGTCTTCAGCACCGTCAGAAACTCGTCGGCGCGCGCGCCCCGAACCTTCATGTCGGCACCGGCCGCTTCCATCTCGTCCGGCGACCAGCCCACGCCGAAGCCAACTCGCAAACGTCCTTTCGACAGCACGTCGATGGTGCTGAGGCGCCGCGCCAGCAGCACCGGGTTGTAATACGGAATGTCGAGCACGCTGGTGCCCAGCTTGATGGTGCTGGTGTGCGCCGCGGCGAAGGTGAGCGTGTCCAGCGGATCGAGACAGTACTTGTACTCTTCCGGCAGCGAGCCATCAGGAGTAGCCGGGTACGGCAGCTTGGGATTCACGGGCCATAGCAGCGCTCGACGGTCCACAGGCTGTGATAGCCCAGCGCTTCCGCTTGCTGCGCGACAGTCTTCACAGCTTCAGGTGTGGCCACGGGTCCGATGTTGGGAACAGCGATACCAATCTTCATTCCGCGATCCTTGCAGGCGATTGCTTACGCTGCAGAGTTCTCGATAGGCGTTGCAGATCTATCCACTATCCACTGCCACTGACCACTCTCTTCACAGCTTCGGCAGCACGATGCCCTTCTGCCCCTGGTACTTGCCTTTCCTGTCTTTATAACTGGTTTCGCATTGCTCGTCGGACTGGAAGAACAGGATCTGGCACAAGCC
Organism: uncultured Acidobacteriaceae bacterium; assembly: GCA_963735855.1. Classification (GTDB taxonomy): domain Bacteria; phylum Acidobacteriota; class Terriglobia; order Terriglobales; family Acidobacteriaceae; genus Bog-257. Next base: position 348,988 of record CAVTMW010000010.1, on the reverse strand, counting down.
TTCGTTGGCATAAATGCGGGCGGGCAGCGGCGTCGTGTTGGAGATCTCGAGGGTGACGAAGCCTTCCCACTCCGGCTCGAACGGCGTCACGTTGACGATGATGCCGCAGCGCGCATAGGTGGACTTGCCGACGCAGATGGTCAGCACGTCGCGCGGAATCCGGAAGTATTCCACCGAGCGCGCCAGCGCAAAGGAATTTGGCGGAATGATGGCGACGTCGGTCTGCATGCCGACGAAGGAGCGCTCGTCGAACTTCTTGGGATCGACGATGGTCGAGTTGACGTTGGTAAAGATCTTGAACTCGTCGGCGACGCGCAGGTCGTAACCGTACGAAGATAGACCGAAGGAGATGACGCCTTCGCGGATCTGCTTCTCCGAAAAGGGATTGATCATATCGTGCTCAGTGGCCATTTTGCGGATCCAACGGTCACTCTTGATGGACATGGAACTCCTTGGGGCGGCCGGCGGCCGAACTGGTTTGCGCAGCGCTCGATCGAATAGGTCATCTTACGGAAAGCACTTGCCGGTTGACAATGGGCGCGGGCTTCACTAGGATGCGCCCATCGCCCTGTAACCTAAGCTCAAACTAAGACTTACGCGGAAGCGAGCGGGTCGGGTAGAATCATTGCCAAGCTCGCGGCGTGGTCTCCTTACCGGCGAGCCAAGATAGCGGAGCCACTTGTGATCAAACTGGACCTGATCAACGAAGTCGTGACCAAGACCGGCGTTACCAAAACCAAGGCCGAAATGGCGGTCGAAACCGTGTTCGAGAGCATGAAGAAGGCCCTGTCGCAGGGCGATCGCATTGAATTGCGCGGTTTCGGCGTCTTCACTGTGCGGCCACGCAAGACGGGCATCGGGCGCAATCCGCGCACCGGCGCCGAAGTCAACATTCCTCCCGGCAAAGCGGTGCGCTTCAAGCCGGGCAAGGAACTGCAGTCCATCGAGTAGCGCTGCGGCGGATGTCGCGCGATGGGCGCGTGCGCGCGCGGCTTCGAGCGGAAACGCCTGTGCTTCGCCTGCGTTTCATTTATCATCCATTCAACGATGTCCGACCCAAGGCCGCCGAGTTCCTACACGTTTGAGGTTCCTGCCTACCCTCAAGTCTTTGTTCCCAGGCCTCGCAGGTCCAGACCGTATTGGCTGCACCTTTTGCTGCTGCTGTTGACCATCGCGACTACGCTCATCGTTGGCGCGCGCCTGCAATACAACTTCACTCACAACCTGCCGGGGTTCGACCTGGACAACTTTGCGCTGCCCTTGTTCCCCATCAAGTGGATCCTGCAAAACCCCTCCCGCTTGACCATGGGCATCCCTTTCTCGGCCACGCTGCTGGGTATTCTGCTGGCCCACGAATTCGGCCACTTTTGGCTTTGCGAGAAGAACGGCGTCTATGCGACGCTGCCCTACTTTGTCCCCGCGCCAACGCTGATCGGGACCTTCGGCGCGCTCATCCGCATCAAGTCGCCGATCCGCTCGCGTCAGGCGCTGTTCGACATCGGCATCGCCGGGCCCATCGCCGGCTTCCTGGTTGCGGTGCCCGTATTGTGCTGGGGACTGGCCCTCTCTAAGTCCATGCCGCCCGGGATGTCAAGCTCAGGGCTGGAGTTCGGCTACCCGCTCATCTTCAGCCTGGTCCGTGACGCGCTGGCGCCCCTCACCCCACACCCCGCTCCGTTAGCAAGCCTGTATCTGCATCCCGTCGGCGTCGCGGCCTGGGTGGGAATGTTCGCCACCGCGCTGAACCTCCTGCCGGGCGGACAATTTGACGGCGGACACATTCTTTACGCGGTCGCCCCGCGTGCCCACAAGTGGGTCACGCGCCTGACCGTTCTGGCGTTGTTGCCGCTGGGCTACTACTACTGGGACGGGTGGTTCGTTTGGGCGATAATTCTGGCCTTAACGGGATGGCGGCATCCGCGCGTGCCCCCCTGGCCTGAACTTGACAGCAGACGGCGACAGTTTGCCCTGGTTGGCCTGCTTATCCTGGTGCTGACGTTTGCCTTGGCTCCTATCCGCGGAACTTCACTGCGGGAGATCATCCACGGCGCTCCTTCTGACAACGCGCCGACCAAGACCGCGGCGCCCCCCAGCTATCCCGCGGTGACGATCAACGCCTGACACGCCGGCTTGCCCACGCGCCGATAGGTGTGTGGAACACGGACGGATCAAAGTAGACGGAGTCTCCTGCGTCCGTTCGAGTGTCGATCCCAATTCGTCAGCCCCGTCAGGACGGCACAGTTCGGGCATTCACAACCGCTCCAGCTTCCCCTTCTGGAGCTTGAACCGCAGTCCGCGCCATTCGATTTGATTACCAAAGTAACTAACCACCCAAACCGCCGAGCCCGACCAAATCCCGAAACGGAACCAGCCAGAGATCGCGCCGGTAACCGCGGGTCGCCGAGCGACGCCTCGGCCGACGACCATTGCCGACGTCAACCGCGCGACCGCCGCAACGACAAGCATCATCCACGTCCACCACTCGTGAGGAGCCGCCAGCACAGCGAACGCCGCCCAGACCAGCGCGAACGTCACGATCAACCCGAAGTATTGCGCGGGACGCCGGTCCTTGACGTTGCGGGCCCAACGAATCTGGTGTGCCCAGAAATCGCGGAAGCTGTAATCGGGCAGCGCGGTTTCCACGACGATGTCGGCCAGCTCCACCCGATATCCCGCGGCGGCGGTGCGGGCGCCGAGCTCATAGTCATCGCCGAGATAGTCAGCCAGCGGCTCCAGGCCGCCAATCGCAGCCAGCACGGTCTTTGTTGTGGCGATGGTCGCTCCCAGCGCGAAGCGAATGCCGCCCTCCATCGCGCGCGCCACCAGCACGCCGCCGGCAAAGTCGGTGCTCAGCCCCAGTGCCTCCAATCGGGAAGCCAGCGTCTTTCCGGCGATGCCACGATACAGCGTGGTTACCATTCCCACTTTCGGGTTCGTCATCGGCGCCAGCACCCGCCGCAAGTAGTCGCGCGGAACCACGATATCGCTGTCGTTGATGACAATGTGTTCGTACCGCGCTTGCGGCAGCATCTGCGCCAGATTGCTGACTTTGCCGTTGAGTCCCAGCACTTCCGGGCAATGAACAATTCGCAGCTGCCGAAGTGGAAATTCCTCTTGCAGCTTCTCCACCAATGTCAGCGCCGGATCGGCTGGGATCGCTGACTCCGAATAGCACTTCGTATTCGCCATAATCGAGGAGACAGTGGCTGCGGAAAGCCACGTACATCTGCGGGTCCAGTCCTTTCAGGGACCGCAGAATGCTGACCGGCGGAGTGAACGTTGACCGCGCTTCGCGCGATCGCTCGCGGATATAGCGCCGTGCCGCCCGGATGCACAGCACGAAGTACGCCGTGCCGGCCACAGCCAGCAAAGCGCAGAGCGCCGCGATGATAATAAGTACGGAGGGCATGGAGAGCGCTGTTCAGATTAGCAGAAGGAGAATGGGCCTCGGCCGCAATAAGAATTGTCGTTACGAGCACCCTGGTTTTGGTGCGAGGAATCCGCTTCTTGGTGGAGGAAGCAAAAACAGCCCTCGCTGCGCTCATGACGATCCTCCCGGTCCTCCAGTCCGCGCGGTATGATGTATGGCGGGTTGTCAAGACCCTTCGCTAAGAGTCATCCGATGATCAACGGGAAACGCGTAGCCGTCGTCATGCCGGCCTACAATGCCGAGACCACCCTGGAAGCGACGGTGCGGGAGATCCCCGACCTGGTGGACATTCGCATTCTGGTGGACGACCACAGCAAAGACAAAACGGCGGAGCTGGCCCGCAAGCCTCGGGCTGACCGTCTTCGTGCACGATCGTAACCTTGGTTACGGAGGTAACCAGCAGACCTGCTATCGCGAAGCCCTGGCCGCCGGCGCCGACGTGGTGGTCATGGTCCACCCCGATTATCAGTACACACCACTGCTCATCACCGCCCTGGCCAGCATGGTGGCCTACGATGTCTATGACGTGGTGCTGGGGTCGCGCATCATCGGCGGGCACGCTCTGCGCGGCGGCATGCCGCTGTACAAGTACATTTCCAACCGCTTCCTGACGGCGTTCGAGAACTTATTTCTGCGTGTCAAGCTTTCCGAATACCACACCGGCTACCGGGCCTTTAACAGCAAGGTGCTGACCACCCTGCCTCTGATGGAGAACTCGCAGGACTTCGTCTTCGATAACCAGATGCTGGCCCAGTGCGTGTTCTTCGGCTTCCGCATCGGCGAAGTGTCCTGCCCGACCAAGTACTTCGAAGAGGCCTCCTCCATCAATTTTCGCCGCAGCGTGAAATACGGCTTGGGAGTGCTGCTCACCAGCCTGCAATTCACCTTGAGCAAGTTAGGACTGCTGCGCCTGCCCAGGTTCAGTCCGCAGGGGAAAAAGCTCGACCTCGATCCCAGGCTTCTGAACGCCGTCGAAGAGCAACTCAGCAGGGCCGATTAACGTTCCGCGACTCCCGTGAATCGCTTTTCGACTTCTTCAGGCAACCAACCTGGAACCACTCGAATCAAAGCGCCCAAGGTAGTGTCCGTGACGGCACTCGGATTGGGGGTCCGCCGCGCCAAGTCTGTGGGCCAGCCAAAGAAGCCAACCAAAGAAAAAATGTGCGATCGACTGCCTCGCCTGGGTGCGTGGTGTGTGACGGTTGCGAGCCAAAACCAGAACTTCTGGCCTGGGGGAGGTTATGTTGAGACGATCGAACGTCGTATTTGCCACGCTTGTACTTTTTGGGTTCGTAGCCCTGTATTGGAAACCGGTCAACGGTTTTTCGCGGGGCGTGTCATCCGGGAACAGTCCGAGAGCAACCGCAACGCAATCGGGAACCGAAAGCCAGCCGGAAGAGCAACCCGTCACCAGCCATCCCCGTGATGTGACTCACCTACCACTACAACGTATTCCGCCAGGGTCAGACGTATCGGGAAAAAACTTTGACTCCGGCCAACGTGAATTCCAACTCCTTCGGAAAGGTCAACTTCTTTACCGTCGATGGCAAAGTGGACGCGCAGCCCCTTTATGCCAACAAAATGTCTGGACCGCAGGGGATGCAAGTCACCTTGTTCGTCGTTACCGAGCACGACAGCATCTATGCATTCAATGCTGCTTCAGGCGCGCAAACCTGGAAGGCCACAGCGCTGCTGCCCGGCGAAACTACCAGCGACGACCACGGCTGCAGCCAGATCACGCCCGAGATCGGCATTACCGACACGCCTGTGTTCGATCGCTCGCGGGGACCTAATGGCGCCCTCTACTTCGTCGCCATGTCGAAGGATTCCGGAGGAACCTACCATCAGCGCTTACATGCGTTGGACATGAAGACTGGCGCCGAGCTTTTCGGTGGGCCCACCGAAATTCAGGCCCAGTATCCCGGGACGGGTGACGGCAGCCAGGGCGGCTTCGTGATTTTCAATCCCGGGAAGTACGCCGAGCGTGCCGGATTGCTGGAGTATGGCGGCAAGATCTACATGGGCTTCACTTCTCATTGTGACTCTCGTCCTTACACCGGATGGTTGCTGGCCTACGATGCCGGCACGTTGCAGCAGACAGCGGTCCTGGACCTCACTCCCAATGGCTACGAGGGGTCCATCTGGATGGCAGGCGGCGGACTGGCCACCGACGGACACGGCTTCATCTATTTCCTGGTCGCCAACGGCCTATTCGACACATCGCTTAACGGGCAGGGCTTCCCCATGAACGGCGACTACGGCAACGCGTTTATGAAGATCACGATGCCTCAGCTCACGGTTGCCGACTACTTCACCATGTTCAACACCAGCTCGGAATCGGCCGCCGACGAAGACCTCGGCTCCGGGGGCGCCATAGTGTTGCCTTCGCTCACCGACAATAACGGGCAGGTCCATCACCTGGCGGTGGGAGCGGGAAAGGACTCCAACATCTACGTCGTCAATCGCGACAACATGGGCAAGTTCAACCCGAACAATGACAGCGCCATCTACCAGGAAATTGACGGCGCTCTCCCGGGCGGGGTCTGGGCCTCGCCGGCGTACTTCAACAACGCGGTGTATTACGGCTCGGTCGGCCAAAGCTTGAAGGCGTTCAGCATCAGCAACGCAAGACTTTCCACGTCGCCGAGCTCGCAAACCACCAACACGTTCCCTTATCCGGGAACCACTCCTACCGTCTCAGCCAATGGAACCAGCAACGGCATTGTGTGGGCGGTGGAGAACAGCAACCCGGCAGTGCTGCACGCTTACGACGCCACCAATCTAGCCAAGGAGCTGTACAACAGCAACCAGGCGGGCTCCCGCGACCAGTTCGGTGCTGGCAACAAGTTCATCACGCCCATGGTGGTGAATGGCAAAGTCTTTGTGGGAACCCAAACCGGGGTGGTGGAGTTCGGTCTCTTGCAGTAGTTGCTGGGCGGAAATCGTGCTGGACGAGCCTTGCAGCGTAGACCGTTTTGGACTCTTCCAGCACGACCGAAACTTGATTCACTAAGGCGTCCGCATCCACAGCTTCAGCGGCCGTCCTCGCTGCGCCACCGAGGTGGAGCGACGGTTATTGCAATCCTTGTCCATGGCTTCGCTTCCTGGATTCGCTTCATTTCAAGCACCAGCCGAACCTCGCTTGTCGCCGAAGCAGGCCCCGCTGCTGCCAGCTTCTGGAACGCACCCGACGCGCGCATCAGGAACCCGGCTGGATGGTCCGCCGGATACAGGCTGAAGTTGCTGATCGGGACCTTCTCCGCTTGAGTGGACCCCTTAGCGGACCGCACAAGATAAACGAGGATTTCGACCGGCGTCTTGTCGGGATTTATAACTTTGGTAATAGACAGTGACAGGATCGGCGGGGCGCTGGCCACCGTTTCTGCAGCAATCAAGAATGATCCAACCGGGTGGTCGTTGGTTAAGATGATCGAACTCGTCACGGTCGCCGGCGTGTTGTGCCCTTGGTCTGCGGAGGTGGGGCCTTGCAATCCTGCGAGGGGCACGCCCAGGATGAGGGCCCAAACTAATGCGACGGCTGGCAAGGTATCACTTCCCTGCGCTTAGTCTAATACCGCAAGGCCGCCATGGTTGCTTCTAGAAGCTTGCGATGCCCAGCTCCAGTTTCCCGAGCGTTAACTGCCCGGTGGCGTTCCGGCGCTCGTAGGCCACCGGCACAAAACTGACGTCCACTGCGTTGGCCGAAAGCGCTCCCGCCTGGCTCAACCTTCGTAACGTGGGTGTGACATCGACGAGGTAACCCGCCTTTGGACGTCCTGCCATGCCCTCATGACCCTTCATCGCCGATTCGTCAAAGAAGAAAGCGAAACTGCCTGCATAGTGCGGATCCTCAAATGGAGTTTGCGCCGACGCATCGGGCTTGTCGAGAAACACGCGAACGAAGAAGTCGCGCTGTTGCGGGATATCAACCTCCCCGACCGTCAGTACCACGACGTTCTTGCCTCCGGCTTCGAGCACCGGGCGAAAAGCTTCCGGCTCAACTTTGATGGCGCCGGTGGCCGGCTTGCCCACCTCGGCCGTCACGGTCTGCTGCAATTCAAATCGTTTACTGAACTCGAGCTTCGAGGGAGCACCCGCACGCAGGAACTGTTCGAGCTCTCGCTTGCTTTTCTTGGGCTTCCCTTCATTCGGCGCGCAAGGCTCGAACTGATAGGTGAACAGCGGAAGCAGTACCGAGTCGATCACCGTGATCGTGACGGGATTGCCATTTTCATCCACGAAATCACTGAACTGCTGGTTCGCCCAACTCGGGTCGTTGGTGTTCGCGTTCCCCAGATTGATGTTCCAGTCCACCCACAGGCAGTCCAGCATGTTGTGATGCGTCCAGAACACCGGATCGAGCGGCGACATGAAAGTTCCCATGTCCGTGCTGTCGATCCAACCGTGAATATTGTTGTGCGGAGTACCTTCGAGCATGCCCGTGTTGGTGGCAAAGTGCAGTTGTCCGCCAACCGGTGGGCCGCTGGCAAAGAGGTTGAAATTGGTTTCGTTGAGGATGCCCTGAATGACCGGGGCGCTGACCCAGGACGGGTCCGCCTGGTCGGACTGGGTGACGCCGCGGTTGGGATCGTAAAGCGAACTTGTCTTGTCCCAGAACACGTCGGGGATCGCCGGATGCGTGGTCCAGTTCCAGTAAGGCAGGGCAAAGTTATTGTCCCCGGTCAGCTTGCGGCAGATGCGCTCAAAATAGAGCAGGTAATAGCGGTGCCAGGGAAGGAAGAACCAGTTGCCGTGGGTGCAGGCGTTGTTGTGGATCATCGCCTGCTTCGTCCAGTTGCGCGGGTCGGAACCCGGTAGCGCCTTCATGGCGGCCACCGCGGCCTTATAGGTCAGAATGATGGGGTCAGTGGGCGTCAGGTTCGAGATGTTGCGGCGAGTCGGCCGGTGCTCAATCGCCTGCCAGCAAGCCTCACAGCCGCCCGCCCATATGGCCAGGTTGACCGCTCCGAATGCACCGATTCCCTTCAGAAAGTCGCGACGTGAGAATTGTTCGAGGATGTCCATTTTTCCACCTCCAGGCAGCGACCAGGCCGAAACACGCGCGCCCACCGATCGGTTGACAGGCGCGACGTCCTGCAGCCCGGCCCGTTGATGTTTCTCCGTGGCTTGCCAGCGCAGACTCGCTGAGCAACAGGAAAAAAGCTAAATCAAGGCGGAAAAATATCGCCAATTATGCTCCTGCCGCTACGAATGTCAAGGGAAATCGCCCCCGGAGCAGGCCTTGGCCCGACCATAGGAACCTTGCACAGCTATCACGGTGCACAAAGCTGGCGCTTAGGGCAGAGCAACGATCTGGCGGGATTCCAATCCTCGAAAGTGGCTGGGAGAAAGCCGGTCCCCGGGGCGAAGCGTCCGTCTGACAACTCGAGTAACAAACGTGCGGTGGGAGAAGAGGCTAGAAGCTCCGCGAGCCCAGCCGCGCATCCGGGTTCCTTGGCGAGTGCCGCCTTTGCGCTCGCTGGGGTGGACTACGGCGGGTGGCTGAGAATCTCAACCGGCCAGGAATCCTCGATTGGGTGCCTGGCCTTTTCTCCTCTTGATGACTGTCACATCACTGTGTGTCTGATGTCACCGACACGCGGTCGCCGCGTGGGTGACACTCTGCCCGATACTCGGGGGAGGATCCCCGGCCTTTCTTTACCACCGCCATCGCGCCCGCGCGGCGAGCAATAAGACCTTCGACCTTCCCTCTCCGAAAGCTCGTGACTCATTTCGCTGGAGGTGCGATATGTCCGCGCGTCTGAGATGCTTCCTTCTCTCCACAGTCATCCTGATGACAGTTCCTGCTGCATTCGGGGACATCACCATCGTGAACTTCGACTTCGGGGCCGTGGGCATCGCGTGCGGATACGGCTACACCTACGAGTTCCCTTTGGGCTTGTGCCCATTTGACAACCCCACCCAGAACTTCAATTCGAGCCCTGGCTTCGGATGGATTTTGGGATGGATCTTGGCTCGATCTGACAAACCCGATTTGCATGGTGGCGCCGGCCTCACCGGTCCGGGCACGAGATTCGATCCGCCGTCTTTCAACGGACTTCCCTTCAATCAGGCAGTTTTCTTGCAGAACGGGGGCTCGTTTGTCTGGCAAACGGTTGGAGGCTTTACTGCCGGGAGCTACATTCTCAGTTTCTACCTGGGCTCGCGATACGACAGCGGACAGTACGACGGAAACCAGACGGTCGTGGCGTTGATCGATGGCAACGTGATCGGTACCTGGGCTTTGACCAGCTTCACCCCGTTCACGCTGGAAACTGCCTCGTTCACGGTCAGCACCGGCGGCAGCCACACGCTGCAGTTCAGTGGAATGAATAACGGCGACCACACAGCTTTCTTGTCCTACGTGGTCATTACTCCGACGGACAGGCCGGAACCGTAGTGTTCGGAGCTGCTAACCACCGGGCTGCTGGGGCGGCCTCGCCAAATGGTATCGCCGGTAATTAAGTTTCTCTCTCCCAGACGTCCAAGTGCACCGGTCGCTTGGCTTCACTTGAGTTCGAGTTGCATTGCAAGGAGGTAAAGCCAATGCACCGCAAATACATTCCTATTCTGATCATGCTGTTAGCAGTTGTAACCACCACCTGTGTTGCGCAAACGTGGGATGCCACCAAGGATTTTGCAGCATCCAACCCCAGCGGTGCCTGGAGCTACGGATACGGGATTACCGGAACTTCATTCACGTTAGATCCCTACTACTACTACCCTGATTGCGGGGATATAGCTGGCTTTGTTTGTTGGACTGCAGACACGGAGCAGCACATTCCACATGTTGGGTTCAATACGACAGGGGACTGGCTTAATTGGTCGACGATTGTCTTCCCACCAGACGTCCTGGCTGTCCACCCGGGGGCGTATGACGGTCAAGACACCATCGTGCAATGGACGGCTCCAGTCGCGGGCTATTACAAGATCGCCGGATTTTTCGAGATACTCAACACCTATCCCACTGGCATCATCGGATTGGTATTCCGCAACGACACGCTGCTTTACAGCAGGGAACTCTTAGGCCCGCCTGCGCAGCATCCCGATAAGGTCGGCGGTCGGGAGGATTTCTATTTCGGCAAGCTTTTCCTGAACGCCGGCGATGTCATCACTTTCGGCGTCAATGCGGACGGAGACTTCCACTACGACTCGACCGGCTTTAACGCAACCATTACCAGGCCTCCTACTCCGTGCGCACTTTGTTCTCCGCCTCCGGCCCAGTTCTTCGCCTACGTGACGAATTCCAACTCCAGCTCCGTCTCGGTGATCGACACGGCGAGCAACTCAGTGGTCGCCACCGTTGGGGTCGGCGGCAGGCCTATCGGAATAGGGATCACCCCAGACGGCTCTCGTGCCTACGTGGCGAATTCCAATTCCAATTCCGTCTCGGTGATCGACACCGCGACCAACAGTGTGGTTGCCACTGTCGGCGTTGGGTCCTATCCCCAGGGATTGGCCATTACTCCCGATGGCTCTCGTGCCTATGTGGCGAATACCTTCTCCAACTCATGTCGGTAATTAACACCGCCAGCAACACCGTGATCGCAACCGTCGGAATTGAGGCTTCCCCCTCAGGAGTAGCCATTACTCCCGACGGAACCCGTGTATATGTGACGGATGGTTCTTTCACCTTTGGCTCCGTCTCAGTGATCGACACCTTGACCAACACGGTGGTTGCCATCGTCCCCGTTGGGTCTGGTCCCATTGGAGTAGCGATCACTCCGGATGGTTCTCGCGCCTACGTAGCCAATACCTACTCCAGCTCCGTCTCGGTGATCGACACGTCAACCAACACCGTCATTGCTACGATCGGGATGTTTCAGCCGGTTGGAGTCGCCGTCACCCCCGACGGGACCCGCGCATACGTGACGAATTCTTCACCAACTTTCGGTTCCGTCTCGGTGATTGATACGGCGAGCAACACGGTGATTGCCACGGTAGATATTGGGCCCGACGCTCAGCTATTGGCCATCACTCCGGACGGGACCCACGCCTATGTAACAAGTTTCGGCTCCAACTCCGTCTTCGTAATTGACACCGCCACCAATACCGTGTCTGCCACGGTCGGCGTTCAGGCTGCCCCTGTGGGGGTAGCGATCACCCCAGCAATCGCACCGCGCCAACCAAGAAAGACCAGTGCAGGAAAGTAAAGGAGGTCATCATGACCCGCAAACTTACTCTCCCAGTCCGCATCTTCAGCGTTGTCGTTCTGTTGCTCTCGTCGGCGCTGATCGTCATGTCACAGAACCCCGAGAAGGTGCTGTATTCGTTCACGGGCGGAGCCGACGGAGCACAACCCCACCAAGCGCTAACCCTCGATCAAGCCGGCAATCTCTACGGCACGACATTTGCCGGCGGTACGTCCGGAGCTGGTACCGTATACAAGTTGAGCCCGAACGGCGACGGAACCTGGAAGCAGACCGTACTCTATAGCTTCACATGCGGCGATGACGGGGGCTACACCGACTGGGGCAGGTTGACCTTCGACGCTGCCGGGAATCTCTACGGCGTCACAGTATTTTGTGGCAAGTATGGACAAGGCACGGTCTTCAAGCTGGCCCCGAACCCGGACGGTACCTGGACCGAAAGTGTGGTGCATCAGTTCACCGGTGGAGAAGATGGACTCCAACCGCGAACCGTCCCATGGTTTGATGCAGCAGGTAATCTCTACGGTACCGTCGCATACGGCGGTGCCTATGGGTGCGGCACGATCTACAAACTGACGCCCGGTCCCGGAAACGAATGGTCCTACAACGCGATTCACCAGTTCATGGACGACCCGGCCTGCAGCTCGTGGGTCGGCCTGATCCCCGACACGGCCGGCAATCTCTACGGCACAACGCGCAACGAAGTCGGAGGGTGCACTAACCCGCCCCAGGAGTGCGGCACAGTCTTCAAGCTGACGCCCAGTTCGGACGGCAATTGGGCGTTCAAAGTAATCCACCAGTTCAGTGGCGACGATGGCTCCGATCCCTCTGTATCCGAGTTGATCTTCGACGAAGCGGGTAATCTGTACGGCCTGACCCAAGCTGGTGGCAGGTATTCGACTGGTGTCCTCTTCAAGCTCGCGCCCGGCGAGGACGACAGTTGGGCGTACCAGGTGCTGCATGACTTCAACGGTCCCAGCGACGGGGGCAATCCAATTTCCAGATGGTCCGCGATGCGTCTGGCAATCTTTATGGCACCACTGCTAACCTCGGGCCTTATGGAGACGGCACCTTTTTCAAGGCGTCACCTAAGTCAGACGGAAGCTGGAGGTTCAGTGTGCTCCACAACTTCACCGGCAGTGACGGAGCACATCCGCTGGGCCTGATCCAGGACTCTGCTGGTCACATCTTTGGCACAACCGATATGGGCGGGACATACGGGAACGGCGTGGTGTACGAGTTCACGCCTGTTTCGCCTTGTGCCGTGTGCCAGAAGCTTCAAGGTCACGGCTCAGAATGACGCAAGCTCTCCGGCTGCCAGCGGTTGGCGCACCGAGCGGCCGGAGAGATCGTAACCCGGTGGGCGATGTTTTTTCTCCCACCGAGATTCATATCAGCGCTACCAGTACCGTGACTGCCACGGTTGGAGTTGAGGCTGTCCCTGTGGGGTAGCCATCACCCCAGCAACCTGGCCGCGCCGACCAACCAAGACCAGTGCAGGAAAGTGAAGGAGATCATCATGACCCGCAAACCTACTCTCCCAGTCCGCATGTTGAGCGTCGTCGTTCTGTTGCTTTCGTCGGCGCTGATTGTTATGTCACAGAACCCTGTGCCCTTCGTTAACCAGCCCCTGGTTCCCGATGCCATCGCACCAGGCGCACCAGGACTTACATTTGCGCTTACTGTGAATGGAACGGGATTTGTTCCGTCATCGATCGTAAACTGGAATGGCAGTCCACGGTTTACAGCCTTCGTCAACAGCTCGCGGCTCATTGCCTTCATCCTTTCCTCCGACATCGCTCGCCCCAGCACTGCTTCCATCACGGTCGTGAGTCCTGCACCCGGCGGCACCTCGAACGCCGTGTTTCTCCCGATCCACGATCCGAGTTCCACGCTCGCCTTTAACCGGACCGATTACTTTGTCGGCGGTGGTCCTCAGTTCGTAGCGACGGCCGACTTTAATAGGGATGGCAATCTGGATCTAGCGGCCGCAAACGAAGGTTTCGGCTCGGTTTCGGTCCTGCTCGGAAACGGAGACGGCACATTTCAGAGTTCGAACAACTACTCCACCAGTGGCGGTGCTCAGGCACCGATTGTTGGGGATTTCAACGGCGACGGAAAACCCGATCTCGCCGTACCATACTCTGACGTGGCAGTGCTGCTGGGCAACGGGGACGGCACCTTCCAGCCTGCAGTCACGTACCCAATAGGGAGCTTTGCGACTCACGGGGTTACAGCGGACTTCAACGGCGATGGCAAGCTCGACCTGGCAATTGTTACTTGGAGTCCAAGTGTTTCCATACTGCTCGGCAACGGGGACGGCACTTTTCAGCCCCACTTTGACTATGCGGTGGGGAGCACACCTACGCAGATTGCTGCCGGTGACTTTAATCGAGATGGCAAGCTTGACCTGGCCGCGGCCAACTGGGGGTCGAATACTGTCTCCATTCTGTTGGGCAACGGGAATGGCACCTTCCAGCCTCACCTCGACTATTCCACTGGTAGCAATCCAGGCGGGATCGCCGTCGCCGACTTGAATGGAGACGGGGTGCTCGACGTCGCAGTTCCCAATCAAGGATCAGGTACCGTCTCGGTTCTGCTGGGCAACGGCGATGGCACGTTCAGACAGCACATGGACTACCCGTCTGCACACTCGGGCAAGATTGAGATCGCGGACTTCAACCAGGACGGCAAACTGGACTTGGCGGCGGCTGGAGGCACCAGCGTCGACATCCTTCTGGGTAATGGAGACGGAATTTTTCAGGCAGCCATGTCCTTCCCGAGCGGAGGCGATTCATGGAATCCGTTGCCGGGTGACTTTAACGGCGATGGCCGCCTCGATATTGCGACCGGCAACCGGATTTTCGGTACCGTGTCTGTGCTCCTTCAAACGTCGGTTGCGGTGTCGCCGTTGAGATGACGTCGTAAAACTGAAATTCTGCAACGTCAGTGCAAACGCCTGAATACGCCAACTACAGTCCAATCTTGTGCGGGTTGGAGCATTATGAGTGTGAGGCTGAATGAGGCTTTTCAAAAGGAAATCGCAGTCGTCAACCGTGTACTTCCTCTAACGCTCACTCTTCGACTGCGCTCAGAACGACAACTCAACAAACAGGCGGCTAATCGGGACGGTCAGAAGAACTACGCGGCTGGAACGAGATCCGCACTACCAACGTGCAGATTCTGATCCATGATTCGTCGCAAACCTGACTGCTGAGTGCGTTTTCTGCGCCCAACCAACCCCGCCTCTTCACTCCTCATCTCACTTGTGAAACCCAAACCCACCGGAGGCAGTAATGGCCCTATTTTCGATCAAGCTGGAAAACCTGCAAGAGCTCTTCGTCAAAGAACTGCGTGATCTTTACGACGCCGAAAAGCAGATCACCGAAGCGCTACCCAAGATGATTGACGCTGCACACCATCCCGAACTGAAGAGCGCGCTGGAAGACCACCTGCACATCACCAAGCAGCAGATTTCACGTCTCGACCGCGTCTTCCAGATGCTGCAAGAGAAGCCGACCGGCGAGAGCTGCAATGGCATGAAAGGATTGCTCAAGGAAGGCGACGAGTTCGTTTCAGCTGAAGGCGATCCAAGCACCATCGACGCTGGAATTATCACGGCCGCGCAGCGTGTGGAGCACTACGAGATGGCCGGCTACGGCACGGTTCGTACTTATGCTGAGTTGCTTGGGCAACGGGAAATCGCCGAACTGTTGCAGCAGACGCTCGACGAGGAGAAACAAGCCGACGAGACCCTCAGCGACATCGCCAGCAATGTGAACGTGGAATCCAAGGCAGCGTAGTTTTCATTCTGTCTGTGAAAATTATTCGCGCCCGCAATCCCTTCGGGAAGGCGGGCGCGTTTTCTATGCAAGCGCGACTATCGCTTACGGGGTCCGGCTGGAAATGACTCTCAGCGCCGTAAGAAACAGACTCGATTCACCCAGTCCCACCGCCTTGCTTGTTGGAATAAGTCGGTCAGGGCTCGCACGAGCGCGCCAATGTCTGCCGGAGAAATGGTTTTTTCATCGACGAAAATGACGCCGCCATGGTTTCGTCCTTCCTCGGCCCACCTCTTGAGCAGCGGAGGAATGCTCCGGCGGTCATAGGTGACAAGCGTCAACCGCTGAGCGGCAGCAGCCAGCAAGCAAGCAAAATCGTCCTGGCCCAGGAAGTTGCCGGTCTCCCATTCCGCCATCCCACGCACGAACAGCGAACGGTTGCGGCGTCTCAGACCATCCGCCACGTCGGGTGAAATATGCTCATCCAGAAGAAGCTTGAGCATCTCAGCTTCTTGTCGGCTTCCGGGAAACGAATTCAGACGCCTGGGGCAGCATCCGTTTTAGCGTCTCGAGATCAACGGCATCATTTTCTGAGGTGGCCTGCTCGATCTCTTCGGGAAACGCCGTCGCATAGTTAACGGCGGCACGGATTTTGGCCTCGGGCCACCTGAGGTGCCTGGCCGCCGCCGGCGCATCCCCCTTGTAGCTTCGGACGAGCAACATGATCTCCCAAACCGCAAGCGTGCTGCCTTGAAGGTAAGCTTGCCGGCCCGCGGGCGAATCGCGAAAGTCGATGAAAGCGAATTCAGTTCGCCTTAAGCCCTCCTCGACCAGGCGCGCGCTCGCATCGCTGGGGGTCCATCCATGCCGATTTGCCATGCGCTTGAGACGCCTGCCGCTTTCCTCGGGCAAGCGCATGCTGAGAACCATCGAGCGGGTTGCCTTCTTCACCATTCACCTCGACGTAACTGTTGTAAGCATTGTAACAGCATCGCGACACATGGGATACCTTTCCTGATCTCCCTGTCGGTGTGGTTGGTTCTGCGATCGCCGAATGCGCTCGGAATTTGGCGCCGTTTCCGCGTCGGGTAACCGGTGCGACTCCGACCCTAATCCGCCGGAACCAGCCGGGGCTTTGGCATCGTAACGCTCTTGGCGTGGGGTTGGCTTGGTCCGCAAGTCGTGCTGCCGGTGAGTTCCGGGGCGTGGTCGTCGTCGCGCTTGAAGATGTAGGCGCGAATCTTGTAGCAGATGCCGTCGCCTTCGCTGGCGAGATTGTCACTCTGCTCCGGGACGAGGAATTGCTGTGTTGCAGCTAACGGCGTGGAGAAGACATCAGCAGTCTGGAGTTGGGCTGGCGGCGAGGCAGGCTGCGGAGGCTCGATCGCCACAAGCGGCGCAGTCAACAGCAAAGACAGAAGAAGAAGGCTTGGTATACGCATGAGGAAGCCCTCCATCGCCTGCATCATAGCACCGTTCCGAGTTGCGGGACGATAGAATGGGACGAGCCGCGCGCAGTTACGCTACGACCAAAGCGGCAGCCCATGTCCACCCTATGGGGATTGTCGATCGACTGCAGCTAATGGCACGATGCAATCAAGAAGGCAGCGACAACCCTACCGCGGTAAGTAACCTTACCAGCGGCGAAGCGACGCAGGTTAAATCCTCCTCATACCCCACACCTGCGACAAGGGTACCTGGCAAAGGCAGGCCCGGCGGTCCATTCTCCCCGCTGGGCCTTTAATATTGGCGACAGCTTACTTGGGTGGCGCTGGAGTCGGCAGACTTACCAGCTCCACGTCAAGGGTAATAGGTACATCGTTGCCAACCATGGTGGAAGCTCCGCTAACTCCGTAGTCCATGCGATTGATCTTGGTGCTGGCCGAGGCGCCGACATGGGAATTGCCTTTGGGGTCCTTCACCGGCGCTGAGGGGCCGTCAACATCAAGGACGACTTCCTTGGTCACGCCATGAATGGTGAGGTCGCCCGTCACCTTCAGCTTGCCAGTGCCGGCGGCTTCAACGCTCTTAGACTTAAACGTCAGCGTTGGATACTTGGCAACGTCAAAGAAATGGTCGCTGCGTAAGTCGTTGTCACGCGTCTCCACTCGGGTATCAACGGAGCTGGCATCGATGATGGCGTTGATGACGGTCTTGCCGGGGTCGGCAGGGTCATAGATAACGGTACCGCTTACCTTGGTGAAGGCTCCGCGAACCGTAGATATACCCAGGTGACGCACGGAAAATTGCGCGGCGGAATGGTTGGGATCGATCTTCCACGTCGTTGCCTGGGCAAAGGCGGAAGCAGAGAGAGCTATCGCTGCAGTTATCGTCAGCAGTAAACGAGACATGTATGGTTTTTCCTTGTAGTTGCTAACAACCCCGGAATGGCGTGTAAGGGATTGTCAGCAGTATAACAAGGCGGGGCTTCAGCGCCGGATCTATAAAAGGGTGATGGTAAGAGGGCCGGCACCCAATGGGATGCCGGCCGCAGTCAGATCGGCTGAATTTCAGTTACGGCGAAAGCTGCCAGACGGTTCCATGGCCGTACTTTCCGCAGTCCCAGGTGAGGCCATAGAGGTGATTGCCCGCCGCATCCGGCGCCAAACGAAAAGCATTAAACACCGTATTAGCGTAATAGGCTCCAAACCCATGCCCAAAAGCGTACCAATAACAATCCCCATCGTCACCGCCGCAGTATCCGCTGTTCGGAAAGTCCGTTCCGGCGAGATAGAGATTTCCTGCTGCATCGATTGCCAAGCTGGAGAAGGTATCGACGTAGTAAAAACCGCGATGTATAAGCAAGAGTTCGGTGAACGTCCACTTGCCGTTGGAGGGGGACAACATGAACTCAATCGCACCAGTCGAATAGGGGGGGTCGATTGCCCAGGTGCTAATCCCGTATAGATTACCGGCGCTATCCTCGACCAGGGACGCAGGCCACGCGCCATCACCTTGCGTGTTGTGGAAAGTGTAGAGAACGGTCTCCGCCCAACCGCTCGGTGAGGGAGTCAACTGGTATACTATGCCGCAGCCGCCGGACTGGGGCCTGCAATTAAGGTCGCCACCGTAACGCCTTGTTCCGTACAAGTTACCGTCGTTGCCCATCAAGAGTGAGGTCGGATATAAGCCATCAGCGCCTCCCGTGAAACTGTAAAGGACCCTCTCCGTCCAGCCGCCAGCGGAGGGCGATAGCTCGAAGACTGCACCATATCCGTATGCACCGCCGCCCGCAAACCCATACAGATTGCCCGCCTGGTCGAAAGCATGAATGGCGCCGGCGCTCGCACCGTCAGTAAACCGGTAGAGCACATCCTCCGTCCAAGTGCACAAGCTTGTGCGGCAAGCGGCCGGCGACGGTCTCAGCCTGAAAACCAGACCACAGTAACCCCCATTGCCACAGTTTTGTATGCCTCCATACGCGGTGCCGTAAAGAGCCCCGTCCGGTCCGACGATAAGATCTGACGAGGGGTATTCCCCGTTGTAGCTTCCGGTGAAGCTGTACAGGGGAGTGAACACCCAGTCCTGCCCCTTCGGGGAAAGCCTATAAACGAAGCCGAGGCCATGGTCGCCACCCGAACGGGTGGTTCCGTAGACGTTTCCTGCGTTGTCAATGGCCACCGCTCCGCCTCCCCCCTCCTGTTCGGTGAAGTCGTGAATAACTTGGAGGTTCCCGTCAGGCTCAAAGCAAGCGGGAGGAGGGGGCGGCTGGCAATCGTAGTAGCAGATGGTGCCGCTGATGTCGAAGGCCTCCGAAGGAATGGTTCCTATCGCGCTTTCAAAGGCCTGTGACGGACAGCCCGTGGAGTGGCAGCCGCTACCGCTGTTCTCATCCCAGTACACCGGATCGCCGTTCGGAATGACCGCGTTCTGCAGGTTCAGATAGAAGGTTCCGCCGCCGGTGTTGAGGTTCAGCCCCGACACGGAGATCTTGTCTATGTTGTAGCCATACTGGTTGGTGGAAATAAACTGGTCAGTCACGTTGGCCGTACCGGAGCCATACACCGTTCCACCGTTTGGAGCGCTGGTGATGGACCAGTCCACCGTGGTCATAGAGTCGCCCGGGAACTCCCAAGCGCCGAAGTCGAAACCGGTGACGGCGGTCGAGCTGCTCGGGACAGCAAAGGTATCGCTGACGACATAGCCGAAGTTGATTTCCCAGGCATCGGTGGTGCCGTTGATGGGACCGTTTTCGTAAGTCCACGAATCCAGAGGCGAGGGTGTACGCGGGCGATTAGCTGCTGAGCCCCGGGATTTGCCAGCGGCTTGTGGCGGAACGTGGCGAGCCAGGCGCGAAGCGAAGGCGGGCATTGCCGCAGCTTCTCGCGCGGTAGGTGGAACGGCATTCTGTGCCAAGGCTGGCACTACAGCCAACGCGAAGCCGAGCACGACCATCGCCACGAGCACGGCGAAGAGCACGGCGGCAATTTTCTGCTTCATATAGTCCTCCTTGGGGCCGCTACGACCATCCACGCGAACATTGTCAAGCAAGAATTTCAGTTACCGTGAAATCTCCCAGACCAGTCCCCAACCCCCGGGGCCCTGCATCGCGGTACCGTAAATGTTGCCGCTGGAGTCAAGTATCAGGTGACTAGGCACGGATCCCTGCTGGTTAGCGCAAAACTGCTGCAACATGAGGTAGTCGCCTCGGGTCGACATCATGAAGACCCTGCCGTCTTGATAGTTATCGGGCCGGGGTCTGTTCCCGGTGCCAATGGTTCGTCCGGCTTGTGCGAGTCGGCTGCATTCTCCATCCCGCGTCCTCGCGCAAGAAGGGCCGGTTGCGCCGTAGAGAATTTCGTCGGCGCCGAGGACTAGACGGTCGCTCGGCCCGTCTTCACCGTAGTCGAACGCGTGGAGGACGCTGAATATCCAGCCGCTGTTGGACGGCGCCAGTCTGAATACTGTGCCGGAGAAATTGTCCCCTCCAGAGGTTGTGGCACCGTAAAGATTTCCGGAATCATCGATGGTCAGGGCGGCGAGCGGGAAGCCTCCATCGCTTCCGTAGGTGAAATCATGCAAAGTGTTGTACGTCCACCCTCCTCCCTCCGACTTCAGCTGGAAAACACTACCCAGGCTGTCATCTCCGCCCGAGAAAGTCGTACCGTAGAGATTGCCATCTTTGTCCATGACAACGCCCGATGGAGATACGCTTGCGGTGAAACTGTACAATACGCTTTCCGTCCAGCCTGCGATGGAAGGCGTCAACCGGTAAATGCCGCCATAACCGAAAGCCCCTCCAGCCCCTCCCGTGCCGTAAATGTTCCCGGCGGGATCAAAGAGCAAGTCGCCTTGAGGCCGTACTTCGTCCGCTCCTCCCATGAACGTATAGAGCGGAGTTTCTATCCAGGGAGCGAATACAGAGCGCGGAGCCGTCGGCGGTGGTTTCAAGTTAAACACGCAGGCCTGCCCGTTGCATCCTGTGCCGGCGCCTATCGTGCCGTAGAGGGTGCCGTCGGGGCCCAGGAGTCTGCCGGATGGACCGCCATTGGAGCTGTACAGCAGAGTGAACAGCCAGCCGGAGCCGTTGTTCGACAACTTGAACACTGTTCCAGGTTTGTCCCATCCAGAAGCTGTCCCGTAAATGTTTCCCACACGATCAAGGGCCAGAGCATCCGGGTCCGCACTATCCACTCCGTCGGTGAATTTGTAAAGCACTTGGAAGCCACGGCCGTCCGGCTGCGAACTTTGTACGGGACTGGATGCGCCGTTATCGCAGCATCCCCCATTGCACACACTGCCCTCGAGGTCGAAGGATTCGGAAGGAATCGTTCCCACTGCGCTATCATCGGCCTGCGACGGACAGCCCGGAGAGTGGCAGCCGGAACCGCTGTTCTCATCCCAGTACACTGGATCGCCACTCGGGAGGCCCGCATTCTGCAGGTTCAGATAGCCAGTTCCGTTACCTGGGCTGACATTCAGGCCGGACACTGAAATCTTGTCGATGTTGAAGCCGTACTGGTTGGTGGAAACATAAGAGTCGGTGAGGTTGGCGCCATTTGCCGTGCCGGAGCCATACACCGTTCCACCGTTTGGATCGCTGGTAAGGGACCAGTCCAATGAGCTCAATGTGTCGCCGGGAAATTCCCACACCCAGATGTCAAAGCCTTTGACCGTGTTCGCTGAGAAGCTATCGCTGATGACGTAGCCGAAGTTGATGGTCCAGGCATCGGTGGTGCCGTTGACGGGACCGTTTTCGTAAGTCCACGAATCCAGGGGCGAGATCCCATGTTTGCGGTCGGGAGCCGAGGCTGAATACTTGCTCGTCGCTTGTGGCGTGACGGAAGGATGCAATCGGGAAGCGAAGGCCGGCATTGCCGCTGCTTCACGCGCCGTAGGCGGAACCGCGTTCTGCGCCCAGGCTGGAACGACAGCCAGCACGAGCACAATCGCCATCACCAGCGTGATCATTGCCGCGTGCAAGATTGTGCGGAAAAGCAGATCCTGAAGTTGCTCTTTGCGGTGCATGGGCTTCGCCTCCTCGCCATGTGGCACGAACGAATTCACCAAGGGACAGGCGCACTCGGATGCTGGGAGAAGGAAGTCGAGGGTTTGGTCTCTCACCGCCCGGGCGCGGTGGCGTGCATGTGAAGAAGGCCGGGGACTTAATCTCCCCCGAGATACCGCGAGATTCTGACCCACGCGGCAACCGCTTGTCCGTGACGCCGGACACAGCGTGATGTGACAACGGCAAAACCGAGAAGGCCGGCACCCAATCGAGGATGCCGGCCGCTGTGGATGCGCAGAATTTCAGCTACGGCGTGATCTCCCAGACGACACCGTAGCCGTACGCCCCACCGCCGGATGCCGTACCGTAGAGATTGCCGTTCGCGTCGAATATGACGTTGCTGATTGGATCTTCCCCGTCGCTGCCGCCGGTGAAGTCGTGCATAGAAGTGTACGTCCAACCGCCGCCTGCATGTGTCAGCTTGAAAACCGAACCGGGTGGGTTATAGTTGCCGTCAAACGTTGTGCCGTAAAGATTACCGGCAGCGTCCATAACGAGGCTGGCCAGGGGCCCTATCGGTCCGGGGGTAAAGGTATAAAGCGTGGCAAATGTCCAGTGGCCGCTGGAGTGCGTCAACTCGAACACCGTACTGGCGTTATCGCCGAGCCAATCTGAAGTGGTGCCGTAGAGGTTGCCCGAGGGGTCAAAGATGAGGCCGCTCTGAGGGAATCCCCCGTCGCTCTGGTTGTGAAAAGTGTAAAGGACATTCTCGCTCCAACCAGATCCCGAAGGCGTCAACTGGAAGACGATTCCGCAGCCGGGTGGGAAAAAAGTGTCGCAGTTCGGGTCGCCGCCGTAGCTTGCGGTGCCGTAGAGATTACCAGCCTGATCGAAGATCAAGCCGCTGACCGGGATTGCCCCGTCTTGATTGCCGCTGAAAGCTTTCATCACGGTTTCCGTCCAGCCGCCATTGGAAGGCGCCAACTTGAAAGCCACCCCGTAAAAGCCCTTCCCGCCGCTAGTCGTCGTGCCGTACAGATTGCCAGCTTGGTCGAATATGACCTCAGCTTCAGGATTTGCTCCATCACCGCCTCCGGAGAACCGGTAAAGCACGGTTTCTGTCCAGGCGCCGAAAATGTTTGGCGAGACGGAGGCTGCGGGTTTCAGGTTGAAGACTATGCCACAACCGGGGCCGCCGCATCCGCTACCCGCTCCATCGTAGGTTGTGCCATAGAGACTGCCGTCCGGGCCGATGATGACTCTGGCGGCGGGACGGGTTCCGTCACTGCCTCCACGAAAAACGTGGAGCGTGGTAAGGACCCAGCCGGCACCTTGGTTCGACAGCCTGAAGACCGTGCCCGTGTTGTCCGCGCCCCCAACGCAGGGCGTCCCGCACGTCGTCCCATAGAGGTTTCCCGCTGCATCCATCGTCAGACCGGCATAAGGATTCCCTCCGTC
This sequence comes from uncultured Acidobacteriaceae bacterium, assembly GCA_963735855.1. Lineage (GTDB taxonomy): Bacteria > Acidobacteriota > Terriglobia > Terriglobales > Acidobacteriaceae > Bog-257. The sequence continues at coordinate 325,720 of CAVTMW010000010.1, read as the reverse complement.
GAGTCCGCCGGTGAAGTTGTGGATTACCGTGTAGGTCTGGGCCTGCGCTGGTGGGCACAGGACAAGCGTCAGCGCAAGCACAATTGTCAACAGCCCCAGCGCGGCCGTTGCCGTGCGCGAGATGGTGCGGGAAAGTGAATTCTGAAGTTGCGCTTTGCAGTGCATCGCGTTTATCTCCTCTCCATGCGGTTCGGAATGAAATGAACCAAAGGGACGGGCGCGCTAGGACGCCGGGGAGAAGGCGGTCGAGGGTCTATCTCTCACTGCCCGGGCGCGATGGCAGTGCGTGGGAAAAAGGCCGGGCAATCTTCTCCCCGGACGCCCACCACAATTTCACGCCGGCGGCAAGAGGCTTGTCAGTGACGTGTGCCCCACCCACAAGTGACACGTCGAAATGAGAAGCCGAGAAAGAAAAAGGCCACCCTCTATACTCCGGATGCCGGCCCGCACTACACGCGCACCATTTGCTTATGGCGAGAACTGCCAGACCGTTCCCCTGTAGTACTCGCCACAGAACACAGTGGTGCCGTAGAGATTACCCTGTGCATCCAGCTCCAAAGTCCCGCTGGTTGGAAATTGCTCCCCGCTGAAATAGACCGGGGTCGTGTATTGCCAACCGTCGCTTCCATTCACCAATTTAAAGATGTACCCAAAGCAGCTACTGCCGCACGAAGCTGACGAAAATCCCCCGGTGCCGTACAGATTCCCGGCGGCGTCTATTGTCAGGTTAGAGAAGGAATCGTAAACACCAAGGTTGTGCGACAGTACCTTGAGGACCCACTTGCCATCGGAGGGTGAAAGCATGAAAACTATTGGTGTCCACCCACCGTAGACAGTGCTAATGCCGTAGAGATTGCCGGAGCTATCCTGAACCAGGGAGCTGGGAGAGTAGCCATCGTCCTCGCCGTGGAAAGCATAGAGAACAGTCTCTGTCCAGCCATTTCCTGAGGGCGCGAGCTGGAAAACTGTACCGCAGCCCCCGGGCCGTTGAGTGCAGCCGAGATCGCCGCCTGCAACGGTTGTTCCATACAAATTTCCGTCATTACCGAGGAGAAGTCCGGTGGGTCCCCAACTCGCGAATTTGTAGAGGATACTCTCGGTCCAGCCGCCTGCCGACGGCGTCAATTCAAAGATGTCTGAGTTATAGTAAGACACCCCGTACAGATTACCTGCCTGGTCGAAGGCGGCGGGCACCCCAACGATCGCGTCGAACCGGTTGGCAAACTCATACAGCACGGTTTCCGCCCAATCACACAAGCTTGTGAAACACGCGGTCGGTGACGGTCTCAGACTGAAAACCAGGCCGCAGTCGCTACCGTAGCAGTTTTCCAGGCCTCCGCGCGCTCCACCGTAGAGACCTCCGTCTGGGCCGACGATGACTGGGGATGGAGAATGTCCTACGCTACCCGGACCGAAGACCTTCAGGGGGCTAAATATCCAGCCGTCATTTTCCTGTGCCAGCTTGTAGGCCAGCCCGTCACCATACTCGCCGCCCACATTAACTGTTCCGTAGAGATTGCCAGCATTATCAATGACCACGCCGGACGGTCCCAGGTTGTACACCTCCTTTGACGTGAAGTTGTGAATGGTCTTGAAGCCGTTTTGCGGCTGGTCGCCGAAACAAACGGGAGGTGGAGGTGGACCGCCGGTGATGTCAAAGGCTTCCGAGGGAATCGTTCCCACGCCACTCTCCTCGGCCAATGAAGGACACCCCGAGGAGTGGCAGCCGATGCCGCTGTTCTCATCCCAGTAAATCGGGTCGCCGCTGGGCACGCTGGCGTTCTGCAGGTTCAACCAAGCGGTTCCGCTGAAGCTAACGTTCAGGCCCGACACCGAAATTTTGTCTATGTCGTAGCCAAACTGGTTGGTGGAGATGAACTGGTCGGATAGGTTGTTGCCGCTGGCCGTACCCGAGCCATAGACCGTTCCTCCGTTCGGAGAGCTGGTGATGGACCAGTCCACCGAGGTGAGTTTGTCGCCCGGGAATTCCCAGGCGCCGAAGTCGAAGCCGGTGACTGTGCCCCCAGGAAAGCTGTCGCTGACGATGTAGCCGAAGTTGATGGTCCAGGCATCGGTGGTGCCGTTGATCGGACCGTTTTCGTAAGTCACCGTCCCAGACTGCGGCGAGGCCCGTCCAATTCGGCCGGGAATCGCATCCCGCGACTTGCCTGCGGCTCCCGGTGCCACGGGATGAGCCAAGCGAGAGGCAAACGCCGGCATCGCCGCGGCCTCGCGTGCCGTAGGCGGAACCGCATTCTGCGCCAAAGCGGGAACTACAACCAACGCGAAGCCGAACACGATAATCGCCAAGAATACGACGAACAGCAGGGCGGCAACTTTCTGCTTCATATAGTCCTCCTTGCGGCCGGCGCCTGATGAGGAATGCCGGCCGCAGTGGAAGCGAAGGATTTCGCTTATGGCGAGACCTGCCAGACTGTTCCCTTCCCGTACTTGCCACACGAATAAGTGGTGCCGAAGACGTTACCCTGGGCATCCACCGCCAAGACGGCGTTCACCGGGAAGTACGTGTAAGGCATGCTGGCCATGTATTCGATTCCCTGGCCCGGCCTCATGCGAAACACGTAGGGTTCGGGATAATAGTTGTAATCAGCGGGACTTGTACCGAGATTGCAACCAAGGCCCAGGCAGTGCCAGCGTAAGTCCCACACACCGGTGCCGTATAGAGTTCCGGCCGCGTCTATCGTCATGTTGTCGTCGAAGACGTCGATGTAACCATCAGAGCCTCCAACATAAATCTGGCTGAAGTTCCAGTTGCCGCCGGAGGGCGACAGCATGAAGACGATGGCATCCACCTCCGACCAGTAACTTCCGTACCCCGCAGTGCCGTAGAGGTTGCCAGAGCCGTCCTGAACCAGGTTTCTAGGGCCAGCGCCGTCGTTCTTGGTGCCTTGGAAGGCGTAAAGCACCGTCTCTATCCAACCGGATCCCGAAGGGCTCAACTGGAAGACGTCGGGCCCTTGGTTCGAGTACTTGACTCCGTCCGCGGTATAGAGATTGCCGTCATTGCCCACCACCATACTGCGGGTGTTAATCTCGTCCCACCTCAAACTGTAGAGGACCTGCTCGGACCAGCCGCCGGCCGAGGGTGTGAGTTCAAAGACAGCGCCATATCCATTGGCGCCCCCGCCTCCTAACCCATAGAGGTTACCTTCGCGATCGAAAGCCAGAATCGCGCCCGCGGTGGCATCTACTCCTCCGCTGAAACGGTAGAGCACCTCCTCCGTCCACGGACACAACGCTGTGCGGCAAGCAATGGGCGAGGGCCGTCAGCCTGAAGACCAGACCGCAGTAGGATTTTCCGTCGCTGCCGCAGTTCTGTATCCCTCCACCCGCCGTGCCGTAAAGGGCCCCGTCCGGTCCGACGATGAGCGCGGCGGGGCTGCCCCCGTTATAGCCTCCGATAAAGCTGTAGAGAGGATTGAAGACCCAATCCTGTCCCTTCAAAGAGAGCTGATAAATCAGACCAACGCCATTGTCGCCGCCAGAGGGCGTTGCGCCGTAAACGTTCCCTGCTTTGTCAATCATTACGCTCTCCGGGTCGCTTCCGTCCTCTTTGCCGGTGAAGTCGTAAATGATCTTGAGTTTTCCCCACGACCCAAAGCAGCCAGGCGGAGGCGGATTGTTGCTGCCGGTGACCTCGAAGGCTTCCGAGGGGATCGTTCCTACTGCGTTCTGGTAGGCCTGCGACGGACAGCCCGTGGAGTGGCAGCCGCGACCGCTGTTCTCATCCCAGTACACCGGATCGCCGTTCGGAATGACCGCGTTCTGCAGGTTCAGATAGAAGCTCCCGCTGCCGATGTTGAGGTTCAGTCCCGACACCAGGATCTTGTCTATGTTGTAGCCATACTGGTTGGTGGAAATAAACTGGTCAGTCACGCTGGCCGTACCGGACCCATACACCGTTCCACTGTTCGGGGCGCTGGTGATGGCCGTACCGGAGCCATACACTGTTCCACCGTTTGGAGCGCTGGTGATGGACCAGTCCACCGTGGTCATATAGTCGCCCGGGAACTCCCAAGCGCCGAAGTCGAAACCGGTGACGGCGGTCGAGCTGCTGGGGACAGTAAAGGTATCGCTGACGACGTAGCCGAAGTTGATGGTCCAGGCATCGGTGGTGCCGTTGATGGGGCCGTTTTCGTAAGTCCACGAATCCAGGGGCGAGACTCCATGTTTGCTTCCGGGAGCCGAGGCTCGCGGCTTGCCTGCGGCTTCCGGGGTAACATGACGAGCCAACCGGGACGCAAACGCCGGCATTGCCGCTGCTTCTCGCGCCGTAGGCGGAACCGCATTCTGCGCCCAGGCCGGAACTACAGCCAGCACGAGCACAATCGCCATCACCAGCGTGACCATTGCCGCGTGCAAAATTGTGCGGAAAAACAGATCCTGAAATTGCTCTTTGCTGCGCATGGGCTTCGCCTCCTCGCCATGTGGCTCGAATGAATTCACCAAGGGACGGGCGCATTCGGATGCCGGGGGAAGGAAGTCGAGGGTCTCGTCTCTCACCGCGTGATCGCGGTGGCGTGCATGTGCAAAAGGCCGGGGACTTATCTCCCCCGAGATACCGCGAGATTCTGACCCACGCAGCGACCGCTTGTCCGTGACGCCGGACACAGAGCGATGTGACGACGGCAAAACTAGAGAACGGCGGCATCCAACTCAGGAGCAGGTCTAGCGCGACTTCCATGGGCGCTGGAGCGACGGTCGAGACCCGGCCTATTCCACCCAATCGGCGATGAAGATATTGGTCTCGTGCGGCGCTTTGCCATTGCGGTTCGACGCCCATACCAATCTCTTGCCATCGGAGGTAAACATGGGGAAGGAGTCGAAGTCAGGAGAATAGGTAATCCTCTCCAACCCCGTGCCATCAACATTGATAACGTAGAGGTCGAAGTCGCGCCCATTCTTGGGGTCGTTCATGTTAGAGGCAAAGATGATGCGTTTGCCATCAGGAAGGAAGTAGGGAGCAAAGTTGGCAGCGCCATTGCTAGTGACTTGGCGTTTATTGTTGCCATCGGCATCCATGACCCATATCTCGAGATTGCCTGGACGTATCAACCCCTTGGCATAGAGGTCCTTATAGTCTGCTATCTCCTGGGGCGTCTTGGGATGCTCGGCGCGATAGACAATTTTCTTGCCGTCATACGACCAGAAGGGGCCGCCGTCATAGCCTAACTCATGGGTTAGCTGTTTAACATGGCTCCCGTCAGCGTCCATGGTATAGATATCGAGATCGCCATTCCTAGTCGAGGTAAAGACAATCTTCTTGCCATCTCTAGTAATCGTAGCTTCAGCATTGTAGCCGGGCGCGTCGGTCAGCAGACGAAGGTCGCTGCCGTCAAGCTTGGCGGTATAGATCTTATAGCTACTGTAGATAGGCCAGACATAGCCATGGGAATAGTCTGGCTTAGGAGGACACTCCGGGCTAGTGGCATGGGTAGAGGAGTACAGCATGCGATCGCCAGAGGGAAAGATATAGCTACAGGTAGTCCTGCCTTTACCCGTGCTGACCAGCTTGGGCGTCGCCGGCTTGCCGTCAGGCGTATCCACCGGCATGGTATAGATCTGGTCACAGGGAACGCCTTCGCCCTGGTGTTGGAAGGACAACATCTTGTCATCAGCAGAGAAATACGCCTCGGCATTCTGCCCGCCGAAAGTAAGCTGGCGGATGTTGCGCAGATGCTTCTGCTCCTGCGGCAATAACAATGACTCATTATTAGCTGGAGTTGCTGTCTGCTGTGAGTACAGCAATGGCGTTAGCTGTCGCCATCAGCAACAGGAGCAGGCGGGCTGGAAAGAAGTCGAAGGAACATCGCTTGCAACCTTACCAGAAAGCTTCGGCGAGTGCCGCTTAAAGTCGGTCTTAGTTTTCCCGAATCGGGAAATCGACGCTAGGGGCCTTAGCGAGCGATTCTAGCGACCTTATCTCTCGGAAGCCCCAATCTACCAGCAGAGGCCCGATCGTCGATCCTGGAGCTCCCTAGCGCATTCTAGTGGCACTTTGCGGTGGATTGCGACTGGCAAAATAGTGGTTCGTGCAGCCCCATGTAAGTTGTAGTTGCGTCTGTTACGGCTCGCGGTATGCGCGTGGATTGTGGGGCGCTGTCGAGGCATTTCGGCGACCCTTCCTCTTGACATGCAACCAAATGGTTGCATAATATGAACCCAATGGCCGCTGAGGCTGACAAGGTCTTCAAGGCGCTCGCCGATCCCGGACGCCGTTTGTTGCTCGACCGCTTGCGCGCCCGCAACGGACAAACCCTGACCGAGCTTTGCGAGCACCTGGACATGAGCCGCCAGGCCGTGACCAAGCACCTCAAGCGGCTGGAAGAAGCTTCGCTGGTGGTTACTCTCTGGCGGGGCCGCGAGAAGTTTCACTACCTCAATCCGGTGCCCATCCACGAAATTGCCGAGCGCTGGATCGACAAATACGAGCGGGGCCGCCTGCGCGTCCTCGCCGAGCTTAAGAAAAATCTGGAAGGAGATGACAATGGCTGATTCACGATTTGTTTATGTGACCTACATTCGCACCACGCCTGAGAAGCTATGGCAGGCGCTCACCGAGCCCGACTTCACGCGGCAATTCTGGGTGGGATGCTGGCAGGAATCGGAGTGGAAGAAGGGCGCTTCCTGGAAGCTGATGATTCCCGATGGGCGGGTGGCCGACAGCGGCGAAATTCTGGAGATCGAGCCACAGAAGCGGCTGGTCCTGCAGTGGCGCAACTCGTTCAAGCCCGAGTTGCGCGAGGAAGGCCCTTCCCGCATGACCTATGAGATCGAACCCATGGGCGAGATGGTCAAGCTGACCGTCATCCACGAAATGGATCGGCCGGACTCGAAGTTCATTGAAGCCGTGTCGAATGGATGGCCGATGATCCTTGCGAGCCTCAAGAGCCTGATCGAGACCGGCGAATCGCTGGAAGCAACGCGCTCCTGGCCGAAGGGGATGTGAGGTTGTAGTTCGTGTGCGGGATTCCCACCCAAGCGAAAGAGGCTTGGGTGGGGCACGCGCCGTGCCCACACTTCAAGTTCGCGAGCTTATGGCTCCCGAAAATCTAGGTACTTGAGAAACCTCTGAGTGGCGATCGAGTACTGTTCAGTAAACCAGATCAGTAGTTGAGTTTCGATTTCGATATCTTCAGGCCGGTGCACAGCACCCCTGGTGCGCAATTCCAGGCCTTTCTTGTAAATCTCATCAACGTATTCCTTGATTTCGTGACCAAATAGCAAGGCTCTTAGGAAGTTAAGCGGCCTGTAGAATGGCGGATCGCCAATGTCTACGGGCAAAAACAAGTACTACGTCCGTTCCCATATTTCTGAGAAGCTTTTCCGGCGCTTGATTCGCATCTTCGCCCTGGATCTGACGGCCAGCGAGGCGGCCATCATGACCGGTCTTTCGGTACGCTCGGTGAACACGGTTTACCTCAAACTCCGACGCCAGATCGCCCGCTGGTGCGAGGCGCAAAACCCCCTCGCTGGGGAAGTCGAAGTCGATGAGAGTTACTTCGGCCCGCGTCGCGTCCGGGGCAAGCGCGGCCGTGGCGCGGGAGGCAAGACCATCGTGTTTGGCATCTTCCAGCGCAACGGCTATGTCTATACCCAGATCGTCCCCGACTGCCGGCGAAAGACGCTCCGCAAGGCCATTTTGGGCCGTATCAGCCTCGAGTCGGTCATCCACTCCGACGGTTGGTCCGGCTACGACGGTCTGGTCGATATGGGTTATCAGAAACATCTCCGGGTGAACCACGAGGCTCATCAGTTTGCCGTGCGCAAGAACCACGTCAATGGCATCGAGAGCTTTTGGAGTTTCGCCAAACGACGCTTGGCCAAGTTCAACGGCATACCCGCTCACACCTTTGCTTTTCATTTAAAGGAAACCGAATTTCGCTTCAATCACCGTCGTGATAATCTCTACCGCGTCCTGTTGGACCAGCTCCGAAAGGACCCTCTTACAGGCCGCTTAACTTCCTAAGAGCCATAGCAATTCACACTCTCTTGTTTGCCGCAGAAAGGCAAATAGTTGGTCCAGTTCAACTCGCGCGTCGCGAACGATCTCGCCAAACAACTTCGTGGTCGCATCAAATATCTTCATTCGCCTTTCAAACAAAGAGAGCCGATACTGCAATCTATTCGTGCCTGCTTGCTCCCGTGCAATGTTCGTTTGCTGGCGCTGGATTCTAACGGTCACGACGCCAAGAGCTATTGTTATCGCCAGAGCCATCGTAGCTTGCACAGCGTTTGCGGTCTTAACAAGGTCAACAACGAAGACCATTGAAGCACTTCCTCTCTAAATGGCGGGGGCGAGTGGCCGAGCCTACCATTTTGTGGGTGCCCGACCCAAGCCGGTTTTGCTTGAGTGGGTAGTTCCTTAACCCCCGCGCAACACTCTGGTGCGCCAAGCGGCCTTGTCCATCGAATCCTCTGATGATCTCGTCGCGTTTCGTGACCCGCGAGAATTCCGTCGCGCTTGTGCGGCGATGGGTGATAGCTCCGCCCTTCAGGGCGGGGTACGGGTATCCAAGAATTTCAAGTGCCCCGGGCACGGCACAGAGACGTGTGCCCGACATCACCGCCTGTCGCTCGCCGATCAATATGCCCTCGGGCCTCGGGACCCTGCTGGAAACCGGGAACACGCTGGAATCCTTGCGCTCCTGGCCGAGGGGGTTGTGAGGTCGTAGTTCATGTGCCGGACGTCCACCCAAGCGAAGGGGCTTGGACGGGGCAGCAGCGGCGTCATATGATTACTGCTGCCTCTTTGACCTTTCAGCGTCTAATTGCGGCTTGAGAATATCCTTGTACGCCTGCCGATAGCCCTTCAGTAGGTTCGGCAGATCAGCGAACAACTTCGCAACGTTTACCTCCATCTCCGGCTCAATTCGTTGGTCTGTGACTGCAATAGTCGAGACACTCCCATCTAACATCGCAGTCTTGAAGTGCTCGTAGTTGATTATCAATTCTTCTATTTGCTGAGTGGCAATCGTGCCAAAGTTATGTGTGGCGCCGTCATTTTGAAGCGCAATGGCTTCCGTCTTGCCTCCTACCCCTGCGACTGCTCTCTTTGCGTGATACATCATTCTTAGGCCGTGGAAAAGCATACATTCCTTCGAGGCTGCGAACTGGGTATCCCTCAACATGGGGTGTATCTGTACGACGCCATTGCCAATCGACGTGTGCTGAGGCGGCGCTATCCAAATTACTCGGTTTTGCTGCCACCTAAACAAAAGGGTTGAATGTCTATTGCAATTCACTGCGATGAGCATTTCGAGGCCGGGTTCATATTCAAAGCCTTTTAGAGGAGAAATCGTTTCCTCGAAAAACCTCGTCGCAAAACCGTTCAGAGTCTCCAATACTTCGTCGGCCGTTGTTTTCGCTTTACGTGCAAAGAATTGGCGCAAGTCTTGATTGGCACAATCGACAAGATGTGAGTCCCCTGCCCCTCCTGTTACAACCGTCCCACTGGGGAAGACAAATCGATAGAGTTTGTCACACTCCGATTTGGCATCCCCTCCGAGTGATTCTTCGGTATCGGCCATCATCAAGACGCCATCCAAATAGCTGAGCCCAAGAATCGCTGTCATCCGCTTCCTCACTAAAAGGTCGGCGAGGCCTCAGTTTAGACCCATATCTCTGTCTGCCCGGAGCCCCAGCGCCATCATCATACCAGCCACAGAAACCATCTAGCATCCCTTACACAAGCACAGACAACGGAACGCGACCGCAAGAATCACAATCCACGCTGCCATGAAGAGAAGCGGGACCACGTGAACCCATCCGCTAGGATGCAGACCGCTGCCCGGATGCGCTGTCGCAAAATTAAATTTGTAGTCCTTTAACGAAAGCTCATCCTCGACTTTCTGAATAGACTTCCACCAATAATCGATGTAGCGATGAACTGCCACGCTGGTAATAAGCCACACTATTGTCGAAATGACGCCGAGGATCGAAAATAGTACGCCGGACCAAGGGTGATGGTGCTCGACAACGTACCAGCAACCTGCAAGCGCAACCGTTTCAAATGCAGCGAAATAGTTATTTCGTTGCCAATACGAATCAACCTCGTAGCGCCAAGTTTCACAAATTGTCTTGTACACCTCTGTCTTTAGCTCATTCATGTCGTCGTCTCGAAAAATCCGCCCGCTTTCGAAGAACCTCCAATCCACACGTCACGCCCTACTATGACTGATGTCCTTTTCTCCCAGCTTTCTCAGCCCTCTTGTTTTTACCGTGAGCTTTTAGCTCCTCAGCCAATTCCAGAAGATTCTCATAAACATCGGAATCATCGGGTTCCGTTCGCGCATCGTCTATGTACCTGCGAATCTGATCGTTGTCAACGCATAACCGAATATAATAATCGAACTCTTCATAAGCGTCGTCAAGAGAAATGAGCCCTGCTTCCTTGAAAATCCCGACATCCTCGAGGGGCCCTAGCAAAATGTCATCCACTTCATATGTACTAACTGTCGGATGCGAAATACGTAGTTCCGCCAGGCGTGGCTTCACATCCGCGTCCTCCATTTTGTGAATTCTGAAATAAGGTATCGCGGCTTCTTCGTACGTTATCAGCTCTTCTTCTATCAAAAAAATAAGCTGCCGCGCTTCCAAAGTGAAAAAGGTGCGGCCGAGCCGGAATATGAAGTCTGCCTTATTGGTGCGTTCCTCTAACGCGCTTGTCTTGGCAAGGTCGGTTAACTGTTCCCTAGCGACTCTGAACAGGAAAAACGTTACAAGGGCAAGAACAAAAGTTCCTACCGCCGTCATCATCACCCAAAATGTCGGCGCATGTGTAAACGTATTGATAAGAAAATCGCACATAACAACAACTCCAAACCGCCTTCAGTCGCGCCTTTTGCGAATGAGTGCGAGAAACCCATCATCATACGTCATGCCGGACCGCAGCGGGAAGAAACTCAAGCCGGTTTTGCTTGGGTGGGAAGCGAGAATCTAAGGCGGGTGACCCGGCCTACTTTGCGCAGGCTGGGCTGGCAGGTGCGAGTTAGCTTAGCCCAGCATGGAGCCGCAGGCGGAATGCTGGGTAAAGTGGAAAATTAACCCGAGCCACGTAGGGGCGGCACAGCTTGCTCACGTGTCGCCGGCCGAAGCCGGCTTGGATTCCGAAAATCAGCCTACCCAGGGCTCGCGCCCTGGGCTAAACTGATTCGCCCCTTCGGGGCTTGATTTCGAGCAAATCTAGGTTTCCTGCTCCACCACGTTTTCACGCAGCAATCCAAGCAGTGTCGCCGGCTAAAGCCGGCTCGTATTGGAAAATCAACCTACCCAGGACTGACGTCCTGGGCTACGATTGTGTCGCCCTGCGGGCTCGCATCAATATCCGGAGACACACGTCAATACCTGACCGGCATCGCTCGCGCCAAGAACATTCCCCTGTTGGCCACCGGCGGCACGCGAAACCATCTTCATTTGCTGGTTGCCCTGCCTCCAGCATAGCCCTTGGCCAAGGCGGTGCAGGATCTCAAAGGGAATTCGTCGCGCTGGCTAACCCAGAACTCGAACCGATTTGCCTGGCAACGCGGTTATGGCGCGTTCAGCGTCAGTGAGTCGCGGCGGCAGGCGGTGATTGCGTACATCGCCGGCCAGGAGGAGCACCATCGCAAGTGGACCTTTGAGCAGGAGTTCCTCACCTTACTGCGAAATTCCAAGATTGAATTCGATCCACGACTCGTCTTCGGATAGGGTTCTGTCGTGCCCGGGGCACTCGGGGTTTTCATAACTCGCCCACCCCGGCCTGAAGAGCCTGTTACGAAACTCTGTCGTCCCTACGGGACTCGGATCAAATTTCCCACTCGACCCAGCACTCCGCCTTCGGCTGCGTGCTGGGCTAGATTATTGCGTGCCTACGGCACTCGGATTTTGCAACTTCTGTTCCACTGTTGTGAACTTGAACCGAGTTTCGTAACAGCCCCTGAAGGGGCCGGGGCTATCACCTTGCGTCGCGCGGAGCGCGACTGGTGGGTCAGACCGCTGGTGCACCAAACCGCCCTGTCCTTCGAATCCTCTGATGACGTCGCCGCATTTCGTGACCCGTGAGAATTCCGTCGCGCGGGGCGCGACTGGGACTCAGCTTCCTCGGTCAAGCGACTCGGTCAAGCTTACCTGTTCAACATATTGGGGGCGCCCGGCAAAAGCGGCGGACAAAGGAGACATCACGTCAATTTACTTACATTCGTACTTCGGAAATCCCGAGCATGCGCCCGATTTACACTTATGATCGTTACCCACTGAACCAGCCTTGCCGCACGTCTCTCCGTTATTCAATTTTGTCCGACAGGCATTGACCTTGAGATCGAGGCCCTTGTCGCACCACTTGCCGGTTCCGCAATCGGCGTCGCTGTTGCAAACGCAGGTACCTTTGGTCGCGCCGCCAATCGGCGCATTGCAGGTCCCCTCGCGGCACTCGTCATCGAAGCGGCAGGACTCCCCCATCGAGGCCGAGGCGGCGGCTGAGCAGAACCCCGTCTTGCAGCGACCAGCCTGGCACTGTTCCGCCTTGGTGCACAATGCGCCATCGCTCTAATTTAGGCTTGCACGTGCGCCTTCCCTCGATCGGGTCGCCGCAATAGTTCCCGGCGCCGCAGTCTGCGTCGGATTGGCATTCATCCGGAGAGGCGCATTGCGCCAGATTGCACCGATCGGAAGCGCATTGCCGCTTGTTGGTGCACGAGCTGCCCAGCGACTTTTTCTCTTTGCAGACGTTCCGCTTCAAATCCAGGACCCCGGCCGTGCAGAACTCGTTCTCGTGACAATCGGCATCGGTTTCGCACTGTCCCTCGCCTCGGAGCCCCGCCAAGTCGATGTAGTTCACCTTGCCGTCGCTGGTCATGTATTGTCGGCGCTGATCGGACGCCCGTTCCTGCTGGCAGACGTTGAGGGTCTCGGTCCCAGTGACGGTAAATCCCCCCACCGAGTCCGCCATCATACTCAGGCAGTAATCCATGATGTTGCTCACGCCCCCTTCGCAGATGTAGGCACTCTCGTCCCAGGGCGCTTGCGCGATCTTGCCCTCGCAGGAATTGCAATGACCGAGTTCGGGATTGAAGACATTCTTGTTCCCGAATCCCTTGTTGCACTGCTTGTTGAGTCCAACGTAGGGCTCAAACGTGTGTTTCAGACTGAAGACGTGGCCCAACTCGTGCGCCAGCAAGAACTTGCTCGCCTTTTCCGAGAGCCAGACGCCTTTCTTGCGGTCGAACGGATTGACGTCGTGCGGAAAATTGGAGTACCCACCCCATGTCTGCTCCTTCCCGAGAAGGTCCGTCCAACCCAAGGTATCCCCCACCAAAATCGTCAGGTGGCCGTCTGTCTCTGTCCTGGCATAGTTGTCGAAATGTTCGTCCATGAACTTGTTGAAGGCGGCGCGACTATCGAAATGCAGAGCTGAGAGATCCAGCCCTCCCGCCATGGTCTGCCGCTCAATGGTGTATGTCACCTTGAGGCTCGGTTTGATGGAATACTGCCGCTGCGCCTCTTCCACCCAAGGGATAATGACATTGCGCTCCAGATCGCTGTTACTCGTATTCTTCGTGCCGTTGACGAACAAGATAGTCAGCTCGAAGGTGTCAAACTCGTCCTTCGCAAAACCCTGAAGGGGCACCAGTACTGCGAGGAGCATGAAAAGAAGGCGTGCCATGATTTGTATCCCCCTGAAACACAAAGAGCGATTCCGAACCCCTATTCTTCCAATATTCGGAGTTCGATTATGGTTATGACCCGAGCACACCAGCAACGTTCCCTGGCGACCGCCGGTTGCCGGATCGCATCGTCTGGCATGCGCCCATCTGGGGGCACGCGCGAGGCGCCCCCAAAGCTCCGCACACGCGCACTACCTATTTCATCGCAATCCCGTGAGGACGGGCCGGTCCGGTTGCGAACGCTGTGTTGAAGTCCAGATCAAACCTCGAATCCAGCTCAAGATGATTCTTGTGGACCCTGATCACATGAACGCGATGGTCCCCTTCAAGATGGATCTTGCCGAAGTCGTCTTCATTGAGAAAATAGTCAGTGACCACCAACCGCTTGTCGTCGTCGGTGAGTGCAATAGCGTGGGGGCCCGTGTTCACGCCCAGGTTGACAATTCCTGTCTGAAAAGGATGTTCCGGGTCGCTGACGTCGAGCATGCCGACTTGACCGGCTTGAAAGGATGCAAAAAGGAGCCGGTCTCCACTTCGCGGCATTGCCAGCAGCTGGACCATGCCTCCGCGAACCTGGGTTTCAATGTGCGGGACAATGTCCTCGCAGTCGAAGACGACCTGCGCAGTCCCGTCCCTGGTGTTTACCAGATAAACCAGTCCGTCAAACATGCCTGCTGTAAAAGCCCGCCCCAGCCGATCACCGGGAATCAGCTTCACATCCATGGTGCCCATCGCATCCGGAATCTGAATGGTCTTGGTGATCTCTCTTTTCTGAAAGTCCCACACCCGGACTGAGCCGCGCAGTTCCGGATCACCCGGGAAGGAGTCCAGCGTGCTCGAAGGCATGATGAAGTCCGACGTCACCATCAGGTTTAGCTCTGGACGCGCCGAGATGCCATGTGGATTGAAGCCGTGGTGCGGAGGATGAACGGGCCACTCCGCGACCATATGGAGGTCTTTATCAAACTCAGCCACACGGCCGGGCGTTCCACCGGTGCAAGAGCCCATCTGAGTCACTAGAAAACCTCCCGCCTCCAACGGCAGAAAGTCGTCGGTGATGCTTGACTTAGAACCGCTCGTGGAGGAAAGAAACCTGGGGTTGCGTGGGTCGGACACATCAAAGAAGAAAATGCCATTCTGCCCACGGAGCAGGCTGAGCAATCCACCACAGGCGAGGATGTTCTTGTCGGCGGACAGATGGCAGTGGTGCGGCTCGTTGCCTACATTGCCGGGAGCCGGGACGGGAACAGTTTTGATCACTTTCCCGTAATCCTTAGAGTCTTCGTCAAAGTTAATGACCGCGAGAAAGTCCGGCGCCAGACGCGCCTGGTCTCCTGCCCAGATATAGAGAGTCTTCTCCGGTCTGCCCTTGTCGTGGTCATCGTTCTTGTCATCTTTAGCGACGGAGGCCCCATTAAGAGCCAGAAGCAGCAAAACTAAAGTTCCCGCCGCGATGGAAACAAGCTTGTGTTGGGTCTTCATAACGCTCCTCGTCAATGTCGGGTCGAAAGGTTGAGCGTGAATTGCTCAGTACCTCGGTTTGTCCGTGAGGCCAGCGCCCGGTTTCACGCTGTGCGGAGGCCAACTCCGAACGATGCTGGCCACTTTCCCCCGGACGAGAACCAGCGTCAATACCCGGCGTATTCCCTGCGTGTGGAATTTTGATTCCCTGAAGAATCCCCTCAGGCTGACAATGAGTTACAGGTGCGATCACGAGCGAGTAAATTCGGGATCACGGCTGGTAGTACACTGTTCCCACGCCATTCCAGGGTATGTCCCATGGGAAGTGTTATCCCTGTCGCCTGTGTTTACCGTTTTGGGGTGTTTGTGCTGAATCCCCGCACGGGAGAACTGGCAAATGGCGCAAAGAAGACACAGCTCCGCGAACAGCCCCTGCGCCTACTCCTGGCGCTATTGGAGCATCCTGGCGACCTCGTAACTCGCGAGGAACTTGTAGGTCGACTGTGGCCGGAAGGCACTTTCGTAGATTTTGACCGCGGCCTCAACAAGGCAGTCAATCACCTGCGAGAAGCCCTCGGAGATTCCGCTGAACAGCCTAACTTCATCGAAACCCTGCCACGAAAGGGCTATCGTTTCATCGCCCCGGTTACTTACGAGGGGCGTGAACGGGTGGAAGTCTGCGCCAGAGGCAGCACAACAGGGTTCGAGATACCTCCGGCTAGCGGTGATGACGGCCGTGATGGCCTGCCTGGGGATTGTGATGGTTGCGAACGTCGGCAGAATCCGAAATTGGATGGCAAGCCGAGGGCAATACAGCCCGCAAATCTCCTCGCTGGCGCTGATTCCCCTGGAAAATCTTTCACGCGATCCCGAACAAGAGTATTTTGCCGACGGGATCACAGACGCGCTGATCACGGATCTGGCCAAGATGAGCAGCGTCCGAATCACCTCGCGCACCTCAGTCATCCGCTACAAGGGAACGAAGAAGAGTATCAAGGACATCGGGCGGGAACTCAACGTGGACGCCGTAGTGGAAGGTACCGTGACTCACTCGGGCAGCCGGGTGCGGATTACGGCGCAGTTGATCCAGGTTTCTACCGATATGCACTTGTGGGCGGAGGCCTACGAGCGAGACGCCAGCGAGATACTTGCCCTGCAGGACGAAGTTGCAACCGATATCGCCCAGCGAATCAGCATCCTGGTCAGGCCTCTCGATCAAGCGCAACTGGTCAACCCCGAGGCATACGGTTTTTATCTGAAGGGCCGGTACTTCTTTTACCAGTACACCAGCCGAGGATGGCAGCAGTCGATCGAGAACTTCAAGCGCGCGATCGAGATCGAGCCGACGTTTGCGCCCGCCTATTCTGGTCTGGCCGATGTCTACCTGGTGGCCGGAGCCTACGGCTCGATTCCAAACCAGGAAGCGCTGATCCGGGGGAAAGCGGCGGCTGAAAAAGCTCTTCAACTGGATGACAAGCTAGCCAGCGCCCACTATGCATTGGCGACGGCCTATACCTGGTACGACTGGGACTGGGCCAAGGCAGAAACGGAGTTTCATCGCGCCCTCGAGCTAAACCCAAACGATGCGCTGGGGCGGAATTGGTATGGCGGCTACCTGTCACTGCGCGGCCGGCACGACGAAGCGATCGATGAGCACGAGCGAGCGCGGGAACTGGATCCTTTTTCCCTGATCGTCAATGCCAACCTGGCGCGTTCATTCTACTGGGCGCGCCGCTACGATGAGGCAATCGTCCAGGCGCGCAAGACGCTGCAAATGGATCCGCACTTTGGCGTAGCCCTGTTTTGGTTGGAAGGTGCGTTGCGCCACAAGAACCTCGTCAAGGAGGCAGTGGCTCTACGGCAGGCCGTTTCCACTCCGGAGCGAGCACAAGCCATTGGACAGACCTTCAAGACTGCCGGATTTCAAGGTCTCATGCGCGAGAGCGCAGAGGTATTCAAGAAAGGCGGCGCCCTGGTTGAAGCGGCCCGGTGCTATGCGCAGATTGGCGAAAAGAGTGAAGCCCTGGCGCTGCTTGAGGACTGCTATGAGCGCCGGTGCACCTCCGTGGTCACCCTCAAAGCGGAACCGGATTTCGACGTTCTGCAATCGGAAGCGCGATTTCAGAACCTGCTGCTGAGGCTTGGGCTGCAATAAGCGGGGCACCAGACGATCCTAAGGGCGCCCGCCCTTCGACTCAATCGTTTTTCGCTGGCCCTTACACCATAGCTGGCAAAGACAATTCCTTAAAGACGGCTAGCAGAGATTAGGCTGGCTGTGGCTTTACTTCATCTCATCCGGATTGCCGAACGGCTGATCCCGTAGTGGGAACCTCATGCAGAAGCTGTATTGCTTTTCGGCACGACCGGGAGCACACTTTGCAGTAGAAAAACAGGAAAACCTGGTTGGGTTGGAGTGCGAGCCATGCGTCGTGTCTTTATTTCCTATCGCAGAGACGACTCCGGCGGGCAGACCGGACACCTTTTCGATGACCTGAAGAAGAGATTCGGAGACAGCGAGATCTTCCGCGACCTCGAAGGTCTGGATCCGGGTGTCGAGTATCCGGATGCACTCAACCAGGCACTGACGGCTTGCGAAGTGGTGCTGGTTATGATCGGGGCCCGCTGGTCGACCATTTCTGAACCACGGGGCCGCCGGATCGACCAACCGGATGATGTCGTCCGAATGGAGGTAGCGAAGGCACTGGGCCGGAAGGACGTTTGCGTGATTCCGGTCTTGGTCGGTGGGGCGAAGCTGCCAGCGGAACAGGAGTTGCCGGAGGACTTGCGTCCCCTGCTGCGGCGCAATGCGTTCGAACTCAGCGACAGCCGCTGGGATTACGACGTCAAGCGCCTGGGCGATGCCATCGCTAAGCTCCTGGGGGTTGATCCGGGACGCCGTTCGCTTCGTATCTGGGCGACCGCCGCTGCATTGGCCCTTCTGGTTCTCGTAATTGGCGGGTTTTATGTCAGGGGCCGAATCGGCGGCAAGCCCGCTGCTGAGCAACGAATTGCCCTGCCTGACACCCAAGCCATGTTGAACTTCTCGGTGAAAGTGGAACAATCTGAAGCCACCCAGTCTGAGCTTCCGACAGTGGCTTCCTAAATTCAGGAGCGAAGTTCTTCTCGCTGCGGCT
The DNA here is from genome assembly GCA_963735855.1 of uncultured Acidobacteriaceae bacterium. Lineage (GTDB taxonomy): Bacteria > Acidobacteriota > Terriglobia > Terriglobales > Acidobacteriaceae > Bog-257. Next base: position 307,461 of record CAVTMW010000010.1, on the reverse strand, counting down.
TCAGATGGTACGTACAAACAAACCGTAGAATGGCCGGAGGGTGACAAGCATTTCGAGGCATCCGTGCTCCCAGCCGTCACCGAGAGTAATGACAAACCTAACCCGTTTAAGAAGACGAGCATCTGCTTTAAGACGAACCCAAAGCCTCCTACCGGTCGCCCGTTTCAGGTTGTGATGCAGTGCGCCGAGGGCGGGAAATGCTCGCTGGATTCTAACAGTGACGTTGGATGGGCAGCTGAGACGGATTGCTCCGACAACCATACGCAAACCAGCCGGTCCTTCAACTTGGTGCCAACTTTGCTGGCTGAAAGCCTGGATCGGAGTGCGACACCGGGTTGGACGGTTCCGTCCCTAACGACCCTAAAGCAAATGACCGATACCCGGCGCGCGGGCTATACGGAATTTTCTATCAAAGCCAACCCGGTCCCAGGTTTGGAGGCTGCTGATCGATTCCGGTATGAGATCATCGCCAACGGCGCCTCCCTTTCGGTCGATGGATGGCCACCCGAGGACATGCTGAAGGAGTTCGACGCTTCCCAAGGTCTCGACTTTTCCTTTGGTATGGAGAATCTGAGCTTTTCCGGCTCCGATCGGGGATGCGAAAACATTGGTGTAGTGCTCGAGTTCCGCAAGGGCAGTCAACTTGTGAAGAAGATTCAGCTTCAGCGGCAGTATGCCGCTTTGAGAGACGCGGTTCCCGAAGTGCAGTCGGTCGAAGGGGTTAAGTTTACCTGGACGGGCGCATACGTGAAACCTAAGAACGAGGACAGGGCTGAGGTGTTCGTCATTACCACGTCAGATGCTAATAAGGCACTGCAAGTTAAGTCTCACATTGATGGCGCTAAGCTTTCGTACCAGGGAATGAGTGTGGTTGGCGTCATTCGTCCGCCCCTGAATGAGAAGAACTTTGGGATCGTGGTTGGCCTGGTGCAGCCCAGCGGCCAGGTAAAGTTTACGTTCGACACAACCTACGTTCAGCAGTTGAGGAACTGGGTGTTGCAGCAAGACAGGAGCATATTCCAGTACCCGGTCCAGCATCCTCCGTTCGTTTACCAGTCGAAGCCCGGTCCGGCTGGCACCGGCGCCTTGAAATGGTGCAGCACGGTGGCAGGCTAAGGGTGAGCGAAGGGCCTTGTTTCGTGATCATGGGAGCAGCGGTTCGTCCCGACGGCACTCCCAGTGGAGCTTTACGGCGACGGCTGGAAATCGCGCTTTCGTTAGGGAAAGAGACAGAGAACCCGCTTTATCTCGCTACGGGTGGTCAAGGAAGATTCGGTCCTCCTGAATCACAAGTTATGGCCGCGCTGCTGCAGGCGGCTGGGGTCCCCGACGATCGCATCCTCACGGACCCTAAGTCGCACGACACGCTGTCGTCTGTCATCAATTGCTCGAAGATTCTTCGAAGCCGGCAATGCACGCAGTCGGTGGTGGTATGCACAGACCGGTATCACGTACCACGTTGTCGCTGGCTCTTCTGGTTGTCGGGTATCGGCACAACTAAGCAACTCATGCCAAGCGGTCGCGGGGCCAACGGAATCCTGCGCTGGACGTACTACCACCTGAGAGAGTTGTTTGCAATTCCCTGGGACACGCTCCTTCTGCTAGGTCGTCGACTCCTGGGTTGACCCAGCAGCGGGTGCCCAGGTTCGCGTCCAAAGCAGGACGCGAACCTGGGGCGGATGCTCTCTTAGAAGAGTGGCTGCAGCGGTCCAAAGATGTGGCTCAGGCCGTTGCCGCTGGGGTCGCCAAGCATTGGCTGATTGTGGCAGGTGAAGCAATTCGTGCCTTGCTGGTAGGTCTCCATGGTGGTGTTGGACAAAAGATTCGTACCAACCCCGTTGCCACCCGTTGGAGGCGCTCCGAAGGGTGTCCAAGTCGCACCCGTCATGATGTAACTCCCGCGTATGTCGCCGCCCACCAGCATCCCTCGAACATGGTTGTTCATGGAGATGACCTGGGTGTTCGAACCCGCATTCGAGCCGTCTATTCCAAAAGGCTCGATTCGCAAGGTATCGCTCGGGCTGATGGTGAAAGCTGGATTGGCGTTGATGTTCGGCGGCGACGAGAAGTTCATGTGCTCTTGATTGAAGTTGGTCAGGGGGGGAGGGGGTGAAGGGTAGGTCGCAGAGAACAGCCAAGCCGCATTCGCATTCTCGGGCACATCCTGGTTGGTTCCGCCCGTATTGAAGTAATGGTAGTCAGCGCGCGGCGCGTTAGCAAAATGCTCAAAGGTGGCCCAGATCATTTCCGGATGCCCCTGGGGCTTCCGTGGAGCGCTTCCGGTGCTCCCGACCACGTGGAAGCCCACCAACGCCAATTGCACCGTTTTCTGGCCAGTGAGAGTCCACGTCGTAGTAGAAGTTATTGTGTCGTAGGTCGGGATGGTCGCAGTCATCGTGATGTAACTGCTCAGGTTGGGAAGCCCCGTGGCTTCGACCCATGACGACTTTACTTCGACAGCTAGAGCATTGGGATCAGGGAAGGTAGCGTGCCCCGAAGCAAAAGCCGTAATATTGGCTAGGTCCGCGGCATTAATCGGGAATTGGGTGGCCGTAATGGCATGGTCTTTGACGCCAGTTGCAAAGTAGGCATAGACATCATTCACGATGGTCTGGTAGTAGACCAGCGAGCCGTTGGCTGTTTTCTGGGCTTCCAAGACGCCGTTGCCTTGGGCCTGGCCTTGCTCAACCTCTACTACGTCAAGGGAAGGATCAACGAAAATGGGGATCCCGTCGATCATGAATCTCCTGGCAGTAAGCAACCGCGTTTGCATCTGGTCGGTTGTTCTTTCGATTTTGGCGGCCTGAAGTGTAATGGCCTTGTTGGCCTTGTCCAGCAGGATAGGAGTTCCATTCTTCCCCATCCTCGCGTGGACTACTGTGACCAACTCCCCAGAGGCGCTGCGAACCTGTAGCGTCGCCCCTTTCTCAGCAGATTCGAACTGAATCATTTGTCCGGACTTGTCGAGAATCACCGGTAACGTTCCCGGCCCCAGTTGAGCGGCACGAAGGCTGAAGAACCTTCTGCCCGACGTATGAGGAACGAAAGTGCGGTGGTTGCTCCCATCCAAGGGTGAGACATCAAAGAAAGGCGCTGAATCGAAAATGCGCCCTCCGCCACCGCCATATTCGGGGGGTGTGGGCGAGGTCAGCCACAGAAACATGTGTTCCGACCACTCGTAGAAGGAGCAATTGGGAATGTCCGGAAAGTTGAGGCTGTCGGCGGGATTTACCACGCCGTTGAGCGCAGGGGTCCCCGTCTGGAACCAGCCCGAAAATGTTGTGGAGGAAAGTGGGCAGTCATCCCTTGCGTCAGTCGGCAGGGTATGCGGATCCAGAGGTGGTGGTGGTGGCGGAGGTGGGCAGCCAGACCCTGCAAACAGCATCACCATGAATGCTACGGCTGCCATTAGCATCAGCTTCCGCGCTCTTGCGGAATTATCAAGGCCCCAAACGCAGTTGAATGGTCGTTGCATTGTCGATCTCCTTATCTTGAACGTAACTAAACGGATTTGGCCCAGTGCCCCACCTAATCGCCCGAAATAGAGTCAGGGTTTGTAACGCGGTTCCTGCGCCCTGACCAGCAGCGTGAACCCACCGGCGATCTCATCCTGGAGTTCGAAACAGCGGCTTCCCGGGACGAGCCTTGGAACCAGCGCACGATGGACGAGGTTGATTTCTCCCACATTGCCCGGTTTCAGGCGCTTGACGCTGTACTCGACGCCGAGAGAAAGTCCCACATATTGACCTTCAGGCAGGGGAGGAAATTCCAAGACGTTATCCCCGCCAGCCCATTGCAGAACCACAGCCTCGGGGAAGGGTTTGGCCTTCTCACCTAATGGGGACTCACACAATTCGCGGGGAGAAATCTGCTTGAAACCTTTGATCAGGCCTCCCTTGCCGTCTTTGAAGAATTGGTCAAACGTCCGGGCCGGAATTCCCAGGTAGAGTCGAAAGGCGTCCTGTGGCAGCTTGGCCTCAAGAATCAAACGATTACGCCCGCCTCCTTCCAACCGCAGGAACAACGGCGCACCGGAAATGAAATTCTTCCAGTTGATGTTGGGATCCGGGGTTGACGTAGTAATACTTATGTCAAAGGGAGCCAGATTTTTCTGGGCTATACGGGCGTTCGCGGTAGGCAGGTCATTCACATTAGGGAAACTTCCTCCCTGAAGACGCACACCGACCTTGGCGCAAAGATGGGCAGGCTGTGTCGTGACCCATTGCTCTGGCGTCTGTCCGCCCAGATTCAGGCCGTTATTGTTCACGGCATCGGTGAGTGCCGCGATAATTCCGTCAAAGACCGTCTGCACGTTGAGGCGGAAGCCGATCACATCGTATTGGCCGGCATTCAAGAAATACTGTGGATAGATTCCATTCTTGTCGGTAACGTCCATGTTCGAGAGCGAAGGGAGCTGGACACCAGGACTGTCAATCGTGTTCCAGACCATGACAGTGCCTGTTGCCTCAATGCCGGTGGCAGCGGGATTGTTGTAGATGCCGGAATTCCGGGCCCCGCGGTTGCCAATGACCGCGGCCAGGTAGTATTCGCTGGCTGCGGTGAGGGTTCCGGGGAAAACGGTTGCCCCAGTGTGCGGATCCACCAGGAAAATGAGCGAGGTCGCCCAGTAGTTCGCTGGCACTCCGCCGGGACGAATGCCCTGATCGCCCGGCATGCTGCAGACAAAAGGCGAAATTACCCCGGGATCGGTGGCGCCGATGGGAGCTGGCTTGGTGGCAATCACCGCCGTGGGAATGTCGTTTATTTTTCCTGCGCTGATCCAGGAGGCGAACGTGTCGACAAGCTTCGGTGGCGCGCCCCCTTGCAGGTCCATCCACGCCTGCGTCAGTGGATCTGCCGGCATGGTTGGCCAGTTATTACCGCCCACATTCACCGGCGTGAATGCCCCGTTTCCCATGGCTCGCGAATTCAAGATCGCCCATAGCGGGCTATCAGCTGGATGTGTTGGTCGCGCCGAGTAGCGCACCAGTATTCGAGTTCCCAAAGACCGAGTGCGGGTCGCTCAGATTGAAGCCGCCGAGCCCAGCGCCGTGGATGGTTCCCTCGGGAACATGGTTGATGACCTGAAACTTCTTGAAGAGTGTGAAGTAATAGCTAATTGCACCCGGCATGGAGAACCTCCTCGGAGAATCTTAAGCACGTTGGCGACCATTCCGTAATCGGCCCATACTCAGACAGGGTGGAGACTTCAAGGAGAGAAGCGTTAACTTGACACACCCTGACCTCAGCCGCAGCCAAGAATGCTGTGGCACGGTCGGGATACTTTTCTCCGTCGCCTAAAGCAGGCAAAAAGGATAGGGGGCCCAGTCAAACTACCGCAGGATCTTCCCTGTCTAAGTTTTCAAGTAGTTAGAGTGCCTTCTTCGCTCCAGCCTCGAAGGGATCACAAGGCTGTCTTGCTTCATATCTAATCCGCAAAGTATGAAGCCGCGAAAAACATCCGGGAATTTACGCACGGTAACCCTAAATTGTCAGCATGTCAAGCTATTTTTAAGAATAAACCTGGAAATAATCTTGACTAGCACTATAGAGACAATAGTAGTTGAGGCGCCCAAGGATGCTCTGCTCGAGTGAGGACTTGTTGTCCGACATCACAAACTGTCTTCCTGGCGCGCCGGAGCGGTTGTGGCGGCAATACGATTTCTGTGACCAGGGCTCGCAACTAACACTTCGGATAGCCTACCTATCCGAATGGATAGTTTGATCTTCGTTAGCGGAGGCTTTAGACAATTCTGCTAAACCTAATTCTCCCTTGGGTTGCCCCCACCCAAGCTGCTTGCGCTTGGGTGGGATGTCGGACGTGAAGACTAGAAGGTAATTCGAGCCGTGAGTTGGATCAGCCGCGGCGAGGCATCTCCTCCCAGAAAGGACCCGATAATGCTGGTTGGTGAGGAGACAGTCGCCACGATGCTGCCGAACTGCGGGCTGGCGATGTCCTGCACCGGCTGGTCAAAGTTGGGGTGATTGAAGAGATTGAAGAACTGCGCCCCGACCGAGATCCTCGCGCCCTCGAAGTGGGGGAAGGGGAAGTTCTTCATGATCGACATGTCGGTGTTGAAGTAATGGGGGCCGTAGAACTGGTTGCGGCGCTGTTGGCCGAAGCCGGTCGTAGCGGGCGAAAAGTTCGCCAGGTTCAGGCACGGTGTCGCCGGATTGTTGGCGGAACTGCTGCAACTAGTGCTACCCAGCCCATTCCAATTGGCCAGCACCAGATCGCCGCCCAGGGTCGCGTAGTTCTGCCCTCCGAGCACGCCGATTGCGTTGCCGTCGGTCACCGAGAACGGAAGCCCGCTGCGGGCGAAGATGGTGCCCGACAACTGCCATCCATTCAGTAACGCGTCAGGACCGCGCCGGGCAAGCTTCTTGATGGGCACATCCCAAACATAGTTGGCGCTGAAGTAATGCCGCGTATCGTAATCGGCATTGCCGTAGTTGCGGCGCAGATTGGTGGGGTCAAGCTGATTCAGGACACCATTGTTGGTGTTGAAGTTGTAGCGGAGAAATCCGCCATTGGAGATTTCATCCAGGGCGTGGCTCCAGGTGTAGCTCGCCTGGAACTGAAACCCGGCGCTGAAGCGGCGAGTGAACGAGGCGCTGAAGCCGTTGTAGTTGGAGACCGCCGCGGAATGGTACTCGGTGACGGTTCCGAAGCGAGGGTCTGGGGGAGCCAGCGGCAGCCCGGCGAACCCGTTAGGGTCAAAGGCGTTGACTCCCACGTTGTTCACCGTCTCGTGGTAACCGTGGTTCGCGTTATACCCCAGGGTAAGGGACATGTTCGAGCCGAAGCCTTTCTGTATTTGCACGTTCCACTCTTCGTACACCGGATTGTGGATGGAGCCTGCCGCGTTGACCACGCTCGGAGGCACGAACAGGGGATCGATGGCCTGAATACTGGCCAGCGTCCCGCCATTGGCGAACGATTGCAAGAACAACGCATTCGCACTGGCCGCCTGCGTCGCCTGGTTATTGGGAGCACCCGGGCTGAGCAATCCAGGTCCAACCACGAACCCATTGTTGGTGGGTGAGTTGTTCATGAAGCTGTCGGCAATCAGGCCGGGAAACGCGTCAGAGAACAAGCCGAACCCGCCGCGAACGACCAGGTCAGGATAAAGCGAGTAGGCGAAGCTGAAGCGCGGCTGCCAACTGATGGCGTTCAGGTTCTTCAGCGCCTGATGCAGTCCGAACTGGATCGCCTGGTTGTAGGGCTGATTCACATCGTGCGAAATATCTGCGAAGTTGTTGGGAAATCGCGCGAAGCAGTTGGTCTGGCAAACCGGATTGGAGTTGTGCTCGGCCCGCAGGGCAAAGGTAAGCCGCAATTTCGGACTGACTGCCCATTCGTCCTGAGCATAGAGACCGAGTCCATACAAGGCTACCGGATTGGTAAGCTTCTGCGGAAACTGCTGGCTGTAGCTGGTGCCCTGCCCCATGAAGAAGCTGGCCAGGTCGGTATTGACGTTGCCGACGGAGTTGATTCCGGGATCGTAGTCAGTAACGTCATTGCGGTGAAAATTGCCGCCGAACTTCAATTGGTGCTTGCCACGGGAAACAGAGAAGTCATCCACGAACTGATACTGGGTGACATTGCGGCCCTGGGGAACAGCGTTGTTAAGGCCTCCGAGCGTGGTGAGCGAGCCGTCGGTGAACTGTACCGCCAGGGGCAGCACTTGCAGCGAGCCCGGAAAGTCGGCAGGCTTGAACACCGCGCTATACCAGCTCGTGGAAAAGATGAACTGATTGACCGCGTTGATGCCCAAGTTGTGCGCCCAGCTCAGTTGGCCCTCGTACTGGGGCTGCTGGCTGACCGTATTGAAGATGGGATCGATGGGGTCGGTATTGGTGGCCTGCAAGCCGTGATCGGTGCGGAAGCGCGCGAACAGCCGGTCGTTGGGCCCCAGGTTTTCATCCAGCCGCGCGGTAACCAGGTATTCGTGGGTGAAGTTCGTGCTGGTGGATTGAAACTGCAGAATGCAGGCGGCGCCGCCGGGCAGCGCGATTCCTGAGCAACCGCCGCCGGGAATGGGAACTGCCCGGCCCACCCCTGAGGCGTTGTTATACAGATGGAACATCTGCTGATAAAAGGCCATCGACGCGGGATCTGGCAGGTTGGCCAAGGTGGCTGCCTCGAATTGCGGACTGGGAATATTCACCGGCTGCGAAACACCTGGATTCACCAGCCGTAGCCCCTCATAGTCCACAAAGAAGAAGGTTTTGTCCTTGCGGATGGGGCCGCCCACCGAAGCTGCCCACTGGTTCGCATTAACAAATCCGCGCGGAGCGTCGTTGCGCACGTTGAAGTAACTGTTCGCGTTCAGCGCCCGTCCGTCCCAATAGTAGTTCGCGTTGCCGTGCCAGTGGTTCGACCCGGATTTGCTGACGAAATTAACGTTGGCGCCGGCAAGGCCTCCGTACTGGCCCGAGTAACCATTAACAACCACGGTGGCCTCCTGAACGTCGTTCGTTCCCAGCAGAAGGTTGGTTGCGCCAGAGCCGTTCACATTAAAGAAGGGATCGTTCTCGTTCATCCCGTCATAGGTGAAGAGATTCGAAGTTGCCGAGATGCCGAAAGCGGAGAAGTTTCCATTCCCAGCCTGGGTGTTCATGACCACGCCTGGAGCCGACTGCGCGATGGCGGTGAGGTCGTTCCCGGGATTGGGAGTCTGATCGATCATGCGCTCGTTAAAGGTGGTCAGGTTGTTGCCGTTGTCGGTTTGGACAATGGGCGACGCACTGGAAACCTCGACGTTCTCGGCGGCCGCTCCTATTTGCATTTGCAGGTTGAGCATCGTCGCCTGACCGATGTCAACCGAGACAACCCGCGTCATCGACTGGAACCCGGACGCGCTAATCGTGAGCTGGTAGGAGCCGGGCTTCAACAACGCAAAGCGGTACGATCCTTCCCCGTTGGTAGTTTTAGTCTGGCTTTCTCCGGTGCCGACGCTCCTCAGGGTCACGGCCGCATTGGGAACAACGGCGCCGGATGTGTCGGTGACGATTCCGGTAAGGTCCCCGGTCGTATTCGACTGGGCAGTCGCAGCGCCGGCTAAGCAAGCCCACATCAGCGCCAAGGTGGCCATGATCGTGAGACTTGCGCGTAAGGAACGAAGCACGAAAGTAATCGCTCGCCGGCAAGTGCATGCGGCGTGAGCTGTGCTCAAAGGCAATGGGGCTACCGTCTGGGCGCCACCATCAAACATTGTGGGGGTTTCCATAACCACTTCCTGCGTACAGAATCGCGGCTGAAGGTGCGGGCAGGGTTATGGGAGAAATGTGTTCGTTGCATCTCGGGCCGCCAGAACAAGAATGAGCGCTGGGCGGCTGCGGTGTGTCAGCAAAGTGACAAACTTTTGTCAACGAGAAGCAAAAAATGGGTCGCCTTGACCATTTCTTAAGTTGGGAACTATGATCGTTCGCCACTCTGCGATGGGATGAGCGATGGATCCGGTAGGGTTGGTCATTCGCAATCCGAATTTCCCAGCTTTGGAGGTCAGATGCCAAATCCCGCGACCTACCGTGACAAGTTGGAAGCCTACACGGAAGGCAAAGATTTCCTAACCATGCAGGCTGAGGTGCCGGGAATTCTTGCGGAGTTAGTCGCAGGCGTTCCAGAAGGATCGCTCCGGCAACGGCCGAAGCCGGACAAATGGTCGGTAGGGGAGATCATCGCCCATCTTGCCGAGGACGAGCTCACCAGCAGCTGGCGCTATCGGCAAATGATCGAGAACAGTGGATGTGCGCTCTCCGCCTTCAGTCAGGACGAGTGGGCACGCCTGGGCGACTATGCCTCGTGGCGTCCGGCGGACGCGTTGCACATGTTTCGCCTGCTGCGCGAGGCGAACCTGCGCATGATGAGCCGGCTCACGGATGAGGAGTGGGACCGATTCGGTGTGCACGCCGAGCGGGGCAAGATCAGCGTCCGAGACCTGGCTCGGCACATGGCCGGCCACGACATGAATCACGTGGAGCAGGTCCGCGCGATTCTGGCCAAAGCATGAAACCGCCTCTGGCACATCGGCTGTAAGTATTTTCCGGAAGAGGCGGCGGCGCTGCCCACCCTGACGCGAAAAGCCAAGATCACTAGGCCGGATATATATAGGAGGGGCGCGGCAGCGAAGACTGGAGTCTCAACCGCCCGGCGAGGGCAATAATCGAGAACTAAACGACCTGGTGGTCGGTCCGGAACTTCAGTTCCAAACTTTGCATCTGGTCCTTCAGGCGGAGTTTCAGCTTCTTCAAACGTACTTCCTCAAGCTTTTCGTCTTCGGAAAGATACTTTTTCTGGATTAAGCTTTCGAGGCGCTGCTGGTATTCGGAATGTTCCTGAGCCAGGCGGCGAAATTCATCGTTACTTGACAGAAGCTGATCACGTACCTGAGCTGCCATTCAGTGGACCTCCGGAGAGATGAGACTTAAAACGCTAGCACACCCGCGAGGCCGGTTCAAGGGACTTTGTCACGGGAGTGCAATAGAAATTCGCAGGAGCAAGGCGTCTTCTTTGGGCTCGCGGTAATAGTTCCTACGACGCCCTTGCTGGCTAAATCCAAGCCTTTCATAGAGTCTGCGGGCAGCGAGGTTGGACTCCCGTACCTCCAGTAGCACCGAGGTGGCACCACCGACGTGGGCCCGTGTCAGCAATTCTCGTATCAGCTCTGTGGCGATACCACAACGCCGATTTTCACCCGCGACAACGACGTTTTCGATCTCCCAATCGCCGGCCGCGCAACGCGCAATGACAAACCCGTGCAGTTGCGTTATGCCAGATTCGCTAACCGCGACCAGCGCGACTCTTGGTGGAGTATCGGGCGCGAACAGGGCGTCGTATTCGCGCTCTGCCCAATGGGCGGCGCCTTCAGACTGCTGCTCCAGCGCGTGCATGAGGGGCACATCGTCGGCGGTGGCGGGACGAATCAGCACGAGCGTCAATGCTTCGGCGTGGAGAATATCTCCGCATCAGAGCGGCGGATGTAGTTGACATCAATGGTTGCAGGATCGACTGTCTCCCCTGCTAGAAGCTTGCGTATGCCGATGCGGCCAATCTCGTCAGCCTGAATCGCAGGAACGAGTCGCACGTCGACATTTGCGGTCTGCAAGGCTTCCGCCACTTTGGCGTCCGTCGTCAGCAGTCGACCGGAGCCACCCGCGGCCTCGGTAGCGAATGCATCCAGCCTGGCGATGTACTCCCGAACGACGGCTGCATGTTCGGCGGATACCTCATACTCGCCGACATACACTTCTCCGCGACCGGCATCCAAGGCCACTGTCGACGTTTGGCCGGCGCATCCATGAGTCAGGGCGACAGCCTCCAGCATGGAAACCGCTGCCAGTGGCTTTTGCAGCACCTCGCAGAGACCTTTCACCGTCGCCAGTCCGACTCGTAAGCCGGTAAACGAGCCCGGTCCGGAGACGACTACAAAACCGTCCACTTGAGCTTTCTGGAGTTTGTTCTGCTGTAGAGCGTCGGCGATGTGCGGCATCAGTTGAGCTGAGTACGTGCCGCCTTCCAGCGAGGTCAATTGCAGGACTTCGAATCGGTCACGATCGCCGCGGCAAAGGGCGATGCTGCCTTTTCGCCCTGAAGTATCAATCGCGATGACCAGCATGGTCAGACGCCTTCGGGAGCGTCTTCGACCAACTCGAGCAGTACGCCTCCTGAGCTGGAAGGATGCACGAACACGTAGAGATGTCCGCCTGCGCCAATCTTGATGTCGTCGGAAATCAAGCGCGTCCCGGAAGCCTTCAACCGCTCGACTGTGCCGGAGAGATCGTTCACGTGCACCGCGACGTGATGCAGTCCTTCGCCGCGCTTCTCGATGAAGCGCGCGATGGTCGAGTCAGGCGAGGTAGGCTCCAGCAATTCAATGCGACTCTCTCCGACCGGCACCATGGCCAGCCGCACCTTCTCCGCCTCCACGGTCTCTTCGGGCATGACCTCGAGACCGAGCTTCTGGTAAAACTTCTTGGCTTCCGCGAGCGACTTTACCGCGATACCAAGATGGTCGATGTAGCTCATTCGGGCTTCCCCAGTCGGTCCACAATTTTCTCTACCAAAGAATACGGGTCACGCTTGTGTTCGGCAACCTCGACGGCGTACCGCGTGGCTAGCCCTTCGCTCAAGTAGTGCGAAAGCACCCGTTGAAATAGCGCGTCGCGCAACATCTCGGCAATCCGGTCACGCCAGTTCTCGATGCGGCGCGCCTGTGCGCGATCACTCTGCTGAAGATACTCGCGGTATTTCTCTATGGCCGCCAGCAGCTCGATAATGCCGGTCCCTTCGCTGGCCACCGTCTTCACGATGGACGGAGTCCAATTGTCTTTTCGCGTGGCCAGCGACTGCATAGCGCGAATCTCGCGCTCGACCCGTTCAGCCCCGTCGCGGTCCGCCTTGTTGATGACGAAGATGTCGGCAATTTCCATGATGCCGGCCTTGATGGTCTGCACATCGTCGCCCATGCCCGGCACCAGCACGACAATGGTCACATCCGCGAGGCGAACAATGTCCACTTCATCCTGACCGACGCCGACGGTCTCGATCATCACCAGATCGCGGCCGCTGGCGTCAAGCACGGTCGCAACGTCCGCGGTCGTGCTGGCGAGTCCGCCCAGCGAGCCACGCGTCGCCATGCTGCGAATGTAGATACCTGGGTCGGCGTAATGCGACTGCATGCGAATGCGGTCGCCAAGAATCGCACCGCCGCTGAACGGGCTGGTGGGATCGACCGCAACAATGCCGATGGTCTTACCCTGCTTGCGGTATTCGCGCGCCACCTGGTCAACCAGCGTGCTCTTGCCCGCTCCGGGAGATCCCGTGAGGCCGAGCAGCATGGCCTTGCCGCTATAGGGAAACAGCGCCTTGAGCAGTTCCGTGGATTCGGGTGTGCGATCTTCGACGGTCGAGATGGCGCGAGACAGGGCGCGCAGTTCCCCAGCACGGATCCTGCGGACAAGTTCGTGAATGTGGCTGTTCGAGGACACTTGGGCCAGTAATCGAGCGGGCAAGAACTTGAGCGCTTTAGCGCCTGCGGTGAACACAGCGATCACCGCAGTGGCTAAAGCCGGTCTTCAAAAATTCAGATTAAACGCAGCGCTGAAGCGCCTGTTACGAAACTCTGTCGTCCCTACGGGACTCGGATCAAATTTCCCACTCGACCCAGCACTCCGCCTTCGGCTGCGTGCTGGGCTAGATTATTGCGTGCCTACGGCACTCTGATTTTGCAACTTCTGTTCCACTGTTGTGAACTTGAACCGAGTTTCGTAACAGCCTCTGAAGCGCTGCTCCACCAAGCAATGCTCAATCCTTCAGAATTTGACGCGCGATGACCAACCGCTGGATCTCGCTGGTACCCTCGCCGATGGTGCAAAGCTTCACATCGCGATAGAACTTCTCGGCCGGATAGTCTTTGATGAATCCGTAGCCGCCGTGAATCTGCACGCATTCGTTGGCACAACGCACCGCGACTTCGCTGGAGTAGAGCTTGGCCATCGAGGACTCGAGCGTGGTCTTCATGCCTGCGTCTTTCATAGCGGCAGCGCGATGGGTGAGCAGGCGGGCGGCGTCAATCTCCGTCGCCAGATCAGCGAGCTTGAAGGCTATAGCCTGAAACTCGCCGATCGGTTTGCCAAACTGCTGGCGCTCCTTCGAGTACTTCAGGGCAGCTTCGTACGCGCCCTGGGCCATGCCGAGTCCCAGCGCGGCGATGGAAATTCGGCCGCCATCGAGCGTGCGCATAGCGTCCACGAACCCCTGACCTTCATGTCCCAACAGGTTCTCGGCGGGAATTTCGCAATCTTCGAAGATCAGCTCCGAAGTATCGCTGGCGCGCAGCCCAAGCTTGTTCTCTTTCTTGCCGGCGCGAAATCCTTTGGTTCCCTTCTCCACCACGAAGGCCGAAAGCCCGTGCGTATGCGCCGTCTTGTCCGTGACCGCAATCACCACGGCGACGTCGGCATAGTGGCCATTGGTGATGAAGGTCTTGTTACCGTTCAGCACCCATCTGTCGCCTTTGCGAACGGCACTGCACCGAGCGCCACCAGCGTCTGAACCTGAGCCCGGCTCGGTCAGTCCCCATGCGCCCAGGAATTCGCCGGTAGCAAGCTTGGGAATGTACTTGCGCTTCTGCTCCTCGTTGCCCGCAATGTAGATGTGGTTGGAGCACAGCGAGGTATGGGCAGCGACAGTGATGCCAACCGAACCGTCCACCCGGGAGAGCTCCTCGACGGCGGTGACGTACTCGATGTAACCCATACCTGCACCGCCATATTCAGGCGGGAAGATGGTTCCCAGCAGGCCCAGTTTGCCCAGTTCCTTGATGGTCTCCAGCGGAAATGTACCGGGTTCGTCCCACTTCATGACATGAGGCGCAATTTCACGTTCGGCGAAGTCGCGCACCATTTTTTTCAGTTGCAGTTGTTCATCCGAGAGCTGGAAATCCAAACCGTTCCTCCGGGAGCCGGACGCGCCTTTACTGGTGAAAATGGCTGGCGATCGGGGCCCTAGCTTACAAAAGTCGAAACAGGCGGTTATAACACAATCGCCGAACGGGGCGAAATCGCACGTCGGCCCTGCAGAGGACGAGGCGCCGGCTTCAGAGGCGGTTGAAAAAGTGAGAGAAGCAGATCCCTCGCGGGCTGATTCCACCCCGGAATTCACCCGCTCGTAATGACGGCAGATGAGAGCGCGTTTGACGAGGCTAGCCGGTATTCCCTGCTCCCGCCCTTTATGGTTCTTCCTGATTTCGATATTCAGCCGTTTGATCTTCTGATTAAGGGTCGAGAGTGGAATGCGGAAGCGGTCGGCAGCCTCCGTCTGGTTCCAGCCGCACTTCTCCAGCATGTCGCTGATGATGCGGCGTTCGCAGTCTTCGATGATCTCGAATAGCGAGGCATCGGGAGCGTGGTCCATGATGGCAAACCTACTGCCACGACCAACCAGCACGTCGGGCAGAAGATCAACCGTCAGGTTTGGTCCGATCGCCAGCACCACCGCACGCTCGATCACGTTCTCCAATTCGCGGACGTTCCCGGGCCAGTCGTAGTCCAGCAGCGGGCGCAACGCTTCCGGCGTCACCCGCAGCGGCAGTCGCTGGTTCTCTTCCGCAAACTTGACTATGAAGTGCTCAGCCAGCAAAGGGATATCGTTCTTGCGCTGGCGCAGCGGAGGCAAGTCAATGGTGATGACGTTCAGCCGGTAGAACAAGTCTTCACGGAACTTCCCTTCCTTCACCTGCTGCCGGAGATCGACATTGGTGGCCGCGATGATGCGCACGTCCACCTGGATTTCGTTCACGCCGCCCAGGTGCATGAACTTGCGGTCCTGCAACACGCGCAGGATTTTGGCCTGGGTCTCCAGGTTCATGGTGCCAATCTCGTCGAGGAACAGGGTTCCGCGGTCGGCAACCTCGAACAGTCCCTTCTTGCTCGCGATGGCGCTGGTGAACGCGCCCTTCACGTGCCCGAACAGCGTGGACTCCAGCAAGTCTGCGGGGGTTGAGCCGGTGTTCACCGGCACGAACGCGCGGTCTTTGCGCGTCGAGTTCATGTGAATGGCCTTGGCAATCAACTCCTTGCCGGTACCGCTTTCGCCTTGCAACAGCACGGTCGAGCGACTGGGAGCCACCTGCGCCACCAGATCGAAGATGCGCAACATGGGCTCGCTCTTGCCGATGATGTGTTCGAAGTTGTAGCGCTGCTTGAGGGCACGCTTCAGCTGGATAACTTCTTCTTCGGCGCGGCGCCGGCCCACCGCGGTGCGCACGTCGGCCAGAAGCTTTTCGTTGTCCCAGGGCTTCTGAATAAAGTTGGTGGCCCCGCCCTGCATGGCGTTGACGGCGTTCTCGACCGTGCCATAAGCGGTGATCATGATGACGGGCAATTCCGAGTCGCGTTCACGAATGTCGCGCAGGACCTCGATACCGTTACGCTCCGGCAGCGCGAAGTCCAGCAGCACCAGGTCGAACGGACGGTCGGAGAGGCGGGCCAGTCCCTCGTTGCCGTCGTTGGCCGTTTCCACTTCATAGCCTTCCAGGTCGAGCAAAGTCTGCAGCGACTCTCGGATGGCGGCTTCGTCGTCGATGATCAACACCGAACCCAGAGAGGAGTACTCATCGCGCCCAGCGATGGCCCGGCTGATGGTAATTTCAGGCATTGACCGCCTTCCTCACCATGGGAAATTCCATAGTGAACGTCGTGCCCCGGCCGGGCTTGCTGTCCACGCGGATCTTTCCGGCATGTTCCTGAATGATGCCGTAGGTCACGGAAAGACCCAGCCCGGTGCCGCTGCTGTGACCGACCTTGGTTTGCGGCTTGTTCTTGGTGGTGAAAAACGGATCGTAAATGCGATGAATGTGTTCCTGCGCGATGCCTGTCCCGGTGTCGGAAACCACCACCTGCACCTTGTGGCCGTTGTTGGTGCTGATCATCAGCGTGCCGCCCGCGGGCATCGCGTCCTTCGCATTGAGGAACAAGTTCAGAAACACCTGCTGCAGCTTGCCCGTATTGCCATAGATCGGCGGCAGTTCCGCCTGCAACTCCTGCTGCACCGCGATGCGAGCGGTCTTGAACTGGTGGTCGAGCAGCGTCAGGGTGTCGGAGATCACGCGGTTCAAATCGACATTGGTGAATTCGGTGCTCGACGTTCGCGAGAAGTTGAGCAGGCTATTGACGATTTCCGAAGCGCGGAACGTCTGGCGCGTGATCTTTTCCAGCAGCGCGGATTGCTTCTCGTCTCCGTGCACCTGCTTGGCCAGCATCTGCGCGTAGCTGGAGATGACCGCCAACGGCGTGTTCACCTCATGAGCGACACCGGCGGCCAGTAAACCAACCGACGACAGCTTCTCCGCCTGCGAAAGCTGGGACTCCAGCTCAATGCGCTCGGTGATGTCGTCCACGATGATCAAGCGCCCGATCACGCTGAAGTCTTTGCTGATCAGCGGCGCGATGGCGATGTTGGTGACACGCGTATCTCCTGCGGTCGTGCCCAGCCGGAACTTATACAAGTTGTGGATGCCCTGAGTCTGGCGCACGCGGTAGTACTCTTCCAGGAATGCTGGAGGCAGCACCTCGGGCATCGAACGGCCCAGAGCTTGCACGCGCGGCAAGGCGAACATCACTTCCATCTGCGAGTTCCACGACTCGATACGGTCCTCGAGGTCCACCGCGAGTACGCCAACACTAATGGACTCGACAATGTTCTCGTTGAACTCCTTCAGCCGCTCGTACTGACCTGCCTTTTGCTCCAGCGACTTGTACAAGCGGGCGTTCTGTACTGCGATGCCGATATATCCCGCCAGCGTTTCGAGAAGCTGCACATCATCGCTGGAGAGGAAGTCGCCTTCATGGGTCTTGCCCAGGCCCAGCACGGCGATCATGCGGTTCATCACGGTGCACGGGATGTAATAGTTCAAGTCGAGGCGGCGAATGGCCTCCCGTGCCGGCGGCGTCTCACGCACCGCATGATGCGTATTGTCAAAGAATAAGTGGCCAGCCTGCCACTCCGGCCGCTCCACGTGCAGGAAGTCAAGATTCAGCCCGCCGGTGTTCGCAATGCCATACGACTTCGCCAGCGAGAACTGGTCGGGCTCGTCAGGATTCGACAGAAAGATAGCCAGCCGATCGACCAACAGCGTGCGCGACAGGCGATCGACAATCGAGGTCAGCATCTTATCCAGATCGGTTTCTGAATTGAGGTCACGGCCGAACTCGATCAGCGTCTTCCGATAGTCGTAACGCTTGCGATAGAAGAACTTGTCGAGATAGTCCTGCACCCAGTTCTTGAACGGATTGAACAACAGGGCTGTCACCGCGATCGCCAGGATCAGTCCCAGCGGTCCGGAGCTGGGAAAGTTCTGGTGGAACAGCACGGAAGCCACGCCAACCGCGGCGAAGTAAGCTGCGGTAATCGCGCCCGCCGCGATGGTGTAGGCCATGCCGCGCTTGAAGATGAGGTCCACGTCCATCAGGCGATAGCGGAAGATCGCGTAGCCGAAGGTAAGCGGCAGAAACACCAGAGACAGCACCGAGATCTTCATCGCCAGCGTCGGTGTGCTCCAGGACAGGTACGGGATGACGTAGAAGATGGTGAAAGGCGCCACCGCGAGAATAGTTCCGCGGGTCACCCACTTCATCTGCTGGCGCAGGATTGCCGTCTCCGCATTGCGATAGCTATGCCACAGCACGTATGCCGCCAGCACGAAGTAGGCAGCCAGATACGACATGGAGACGCGGTCGAGACTCCAGCGCAGTTGCTCGCTGGGCTGGAACAGCGCGACGGCGCAGATTTGCGCGCCTAGCAGCAGCATAAACGGCACATAGACCGCCGGAATCAGCCACGGGCGCCTGTTTACCAAACGCTTACGCTCGGGGAACACCAGCGAGAAATGCAGGAACAGAGCGGGCTGCAGCAGCCAAGCCACCACATTCGACCAGTAGACGATCCAGTCGAAATCGTTGAGCTTCCCGGTGTAATGAAACGCGTAAAAGATGAACGAGACCAGGCAGAAGACGTAGAAGTGGGCGCTCCTGGGAGCGGTCCAGCGCCGTAGCAGAACGTAGAGGCCGATGCCCAAGTACACCAGCGCGATGAGCCGCAAGCCGCCGTACAGGGTGCGGTCAGCCGGAGCCGGGATCAGGGGCGCTTCCAGCGGCACGCCCTGCCGTACCAGCGAGTAATTCGCTTTCGACCAAACTCCTACGCGATAGAGCTGGCGCTCCAGGCTGCCGACGTTGATGATGTCGTGTCCGTCCACGGCGACCAGGCGGTCGCCTTTCTTGATTCCCGCCTTTTGGCCAGGACCGTCGATGTCCACCCGCTCGGCCAGCAGATGGCCAGCTTCTTCCACCCACCAGACGCCGTCGTAGGGTGCAACGAATTCCCGCTCCTTCTGAAAATTAATCCACGCGAAGACAACGGCGGCTACGCTTAGCAGCGCCAGGAAGACCGCAAAAAAACGCGTTTGTAGATCGCTTGCCATCGCAGCAGGTGGCTGATGAACTTGACGCACGAGTGCGCGTGCACTCATGTGCCCATCATCAGCGTGCAACTTAGATGCCACGACAAAACCCACTAGCGCTTCGCTAACCCTCTACTTATGAATGGCTTCCAACATTATAGAACGGCCGCACCGTACGAAATACTATTTTTGGAATTTTGTTGTGAAATTTCGAATCTCTACTAGTTACTAAAGTGCGAGTACTTTCGTGCCATCTAAGCTTACAGAAACGCAAGACTTCCATTCATCATAGATTCCGGAATTGGGAAATCCCAGTTCCAAGCTCCGAGCAATGGGCCAGAGAATAAGCAATCATCACAGCTGCTTCCGGTCGCGCTCTTGCGACTTTTGTGGTGCGATCCCGAGCTAGCTTCAGCACGCGAGAGATCTGCTGTTTGGCTTTCTCACGCCACCTGCTACAACAACGGAATGGCTCTTGGAACTCTCACGGGTGCTACCCTCAGTCTCGGCGCGGCTGCGGTTTGGGGAGGGGGTGATTTCGCCGGCGGCATCGCCACCAAGCGCGCCAATGTGTTTCGCGTGGTTGCGGGCGCGCACGCCTGCGGACTGCTTCTGATGCTGCTCCTGGCGTGGCTGACGCGTGAGCCGTTCCCGCCCAGCTCGTCGTTGCAGTGGGGCGTGATTGCAGGGATCTCGGGCGCATTCGGCATCGCGGCCCTGTACAAAGCGCTCGCCATCGGACGCATGGGCATCGTCGCACCCGTGGCCTCAGTGATTACAGGAATCCTTCCAGTTCTGGTGGGTATCCGCACCGAAGGCATGCCCGACCACCTCCAGTTGGCCGGATTCGGGCTCGCTCTGGTGAGCATCTGGCTGGTGGCACGGCCCGACGGGGAAATTGACTCACATCGCGGTCTTGGGCTCGCGGTACTGGCTGGCGTCCTGTTTGGGCTGTTCCTGGTAGCAGGAAAGCAGGCCGGACACCACGGAGTCTTTTGGCCGCTGGTGGCGGCGCGCACGGCCTCCACGCTGCTCATGCTGATCATCGTCGCGTTCTCACCGCGCGATGTGCGGCCACTGCGCGTAGCCCTGGTTCCGATCCTGATCTCCGGATTGCTCGACTCCGCCGCCAACGCCATGTTCATCGCGGCCACCCGCCATGGACGTCTCGATGTCGCCGCCGTGCTCTCGTCGCTGTATCCCGCCAGCACCGTCATCCTGGCACGTGTGCTGCTGAAGGAGCGGCTCTCCGCCACACAGAATGCCGGTATCGTAGGCGCTCTGCTCTCGGTGGCTCTGATCTCGGCGCGCTAGCGTCTAGCTGAAGTTATTGGCTGACCGGCGGGAATCGGTACAACGCCAGAGCTGCATCAATCAACAGGTAGGCTTGCAGAACATCGCTCTGGAGTTCCGAAATCGCGTCGAGAGTGCGGCCTGGGTGCATCTGGATGCCAATCTTGATCAGGTTTCGCAGGTCATCGAACACTCTTGTGTCGTAGCCCGGCTTGGCAGGGTGTAATTCGACCTCCTCCTCCCAAAGTTCTGTTCCCAAATCGAACGCACGCTGGAATGCGAACTCAAAGCTGGATACGTCCTTCGCCTTAGCCGCTGCCTCAGCTAGGGCCGTCAACATGGTCACCTTGGATGGTCCGGTATCTAGTTTGTCCGCATCGTCCTTCAGCATACTTATCATCTGAGCAGCCTGGTCGGGGGCTGTCAGCTCGAGGCCCCCAGCAACGTAAGCCAGGGCGGTTGCCTTCAGCGCAGGGTCGCTGATGGATTGCGCCAGGAGCAAGGCTTGGTTCGGGTCTTTGGAGGCAATAGTTGCGACTTCCTCCACTCTAGACCTCTCGAGCGCACGGAGGCGTACAGATGCTGAAGGAGGATCCTTCGTGGGCACACCCACGCCTTCCTCCGCCTTGACTTCAGCCCCGGCGACTGGACCGAGCCGCGGCCGGGCACGCAAAATCTTCTCCGCCATGTCTGGGTCAACTTTTTGTGCAATTGGAAGCAGGTCAAACAGGAGTGATTCTTGCAGGCTGGTAAACGAAACGGTCCCCTTTGATGTGTACGTGTTCGCAGTGTAGTGAATGCTCTTGTCGGCATCGCCATTGATGAGACGGTCAGCGGCGTATCCCAAACTCCGCCGGAACACATCTGGCGGCGTGCGGGATTGAACCGCCTTCAGAAAGGAGACGTAAGCGTAGTCTTCGCTCTCAAAGCGGGACCCCCTCTGATAGGCCGCGGAGGCATCCTCCACAATCGCGCGGACCTGCCCTTCCTTTAGAGAGGAGGATTCAATGATCTCCGTCATTGCCTCGTAGGGGTATTGTCCGGTTCGCGCGAGCTGTTTGGCTTGGCTGCGAAGTGTATCCAAACCCTTGGGCTTTTTTTCTTGCCAATAGTTCATGAAGATAACACGCGCCCCACTAGCCCGCAGGTCTTCCGGGAACCTGCCGTTCAAAGCTACCGGAAGGTCCATGCCGCGAAATAGCTGGAGGGCGCGCGTTGGGTCGTAGTAGGAAAGATCGGCCAAGGCGTTTTTCTGCGCTGCGACCCTGCTCCAGTCGTGGGGAAGCTGAAACGTCAATCGGAATTGCTCCTCTGCCCATTGTGCGGTCCTCTGGAATTTCATTTCGCCACCCGCATCGTCCAAAAATATCATCAGATAGACGCGCTCGGCCGTGGTAAAGCTGCGTCCGATGTCATAGCTGCGAACTAGCAGGTCTTGCGGGGTCGGGAGTTTGCTTGTTTCTGGAGGGGTGGGATGGGGCTGCCCTTGAAGAGCGATACTGACGCCGATTCCCATGCCGCAGAGAATCGCTCGTTTGGCAAGCATCCGGAGTTTGATACCGAGTATCGCTCTACTTCTCCAAGGGCTCATTCTTCTTACTTCTTATTACTTCTTCTTATCGTAGTTCCGCCACACTGGTCGACGCCTGAGAGGCCGCTCCGCTTGCCGACGTGTTGTTGAAGAGAATCTGAGAAAG
Organism: uncultured Acidobacteriaceae bacterium; assembly: GCA_963735855.1. GTDB lineage: Bacteria > Acidobacteriota > Terriglobia > Terriglobales > Acidobacteriaceae > Bog-257. The sequence continues at coordinate 285,506 of CAVTMW010000010.1, read as the reverse complement.
ACCAGCTGATCGCAGGCGGATAGGCACGTACGCGCCATCATGCACGAGACCTAATTCCACCACTCGGACGTAGTCGCTGTCCTCGAGCAATTGCTGACCTTGATTATCCGATTGTCGGAACGCTTTGCCGTTTACAGAAATGATCTCATCACCGATGCGAATCCCCGCTCGGTCGGCTGGAGATCCGATTAGAACATTTCCGACAAGCAGATCCGTATCATGCTCCCGCACTTGGATTCCAAAGGTGAATGGTCTCCCTAAGGACAGTTCGGGCGTAACTGCACCATATGATACCGCCGCTGAGCGCAGAACCTCAGTTCCTCTCCAACGCCTCTTCACGAATTCACTGAATGGCCACAGGCGCACATTCATTTCCCAGACGCTATTGCCACGCTTCAGTATCAGATGTGAGCTACCGGAATTCTTGAACTCCCAGCCCTCGTCGCATGAGAGCGCCAAACCAATTTTCTTGCCGTTAATCGAGACAATCTCGTCGTCTTTCCTGATGCCCGACTCGGCTGCTGGGGAGCCCGGAAAAACCGCGACAGCCGTTAATCGGCCTTCTTCCTGCTTCAACAACAAGCCAGGCTGAAGCTGATTCGCATACGGTTGCGGCAGCGGGGAGCCACATATATCGCACTTCACCTTCGGATTACAATTGGGATATGAATAAAACCAGCCAGTGCAAGACTTGGGAATATCGCCCTGACAAGTCACGCACTGCGCAAATGTTGGTCCCGATACGACGAGGCATACAAGGAAAACCGTCACTAGCGAAATCGGTCTCATAGAGCCTCCTGCTTGCCAGTGTGCTACCACAAACGAGAACGAAAGTCAATATAAGTGTACGTCATGCAAACGTGCGTCATCCTTCGACACTTCGTGAGCTCAAATCGAGCCATGCGAGGCTTGGAGCTCTTCATCGAGCAGGGGGCGCAAGTCTGCTCTCAGTCGCGCTGATCTCAGCGCACTAGGACAGTATGCTATGCAGCTTCGCCCGCCCCAAGGCTCTTGACCCCAGGAGCAAATAAAGATACGTTTCGCTACAATCATCTGCCGAGGCGGACCCAGGCAAGGAGACTCGAAAATGCGTGCGATCTTCGTCAGCTACCGTCGAGACGACTCAGAAGGCGAAGCAGGCCGTCTGTTCGACGATCTCGTTGGTGTCTTCGGCGAGAACTCGGTGTTCATGGATGTAGCTGCGATCGAAGTGGGACGTGATTTTCGCAAGGCGATTGACGATAGCGTTGCCACTTGCGGTGTCCTGCTGGCGGTCATCGGTAAAGAGTGGACCGACGCCAAGAATGAGGCGGGACAACGGCGGCTCGACGATCCGTCCGACTTCGTTCGCCTCGAAACTGCTTCTGCACTGAGGAGAGATATTCCCGTTGTTCCCGTGCTGGTCCACGGTGCAAAAATGCCGCGCCCCGAGCAGCTACCTGACGACCTCAAGGAGCTGGCCTACCGCAACGGGGTTGAGTTGACTCACGTCCGGTGGAACTCCGACCTTCAGCTCCTAATCAAGGCGCTGCGCCGCTATGTCGAGGATCCGAAGACCTCAACTGCCGGCTCGGGCCCGGCAGCCGCGGGAGCGGCGACAGTAACGGGGTCGACGGTTAAAGCTTCACAGACGACGCACGTTACCCAGGTTGACACTCGAACTTCTCCCCCGGCGAGGAAGAAGCCGCTGGGAAAAATCCTCGCCCTGGTTGCGGCTGCTGTGGTGGCAATCATCATTGTGGCGTCCATAATGACACCGACGCAGGTAAGCGTCCCCGATCTCAGTGGAAGCGCACTGGCAGACGCCACGACGAAGCTGGAGAGCTTGCATCTCACGGTCGGACAGAAAACCCTCAGGGAAGACTCGACAAAAGATCCAAACATCGTTCTGAGCCAGTCTCCTTCGCCCAACACGCGGGTAAAAGCCGGATCAACCGTAGATCTTGTGCTGTCGCGGGCGTCGGTGGTCGAGGTTCCGCCGGTGGTAGGGGAGATGCTCGATGACGCTAGACGAACCCTTACCGATCGTCAGCTCGTCGTGGGCAGCATAGAGCGGCAGCCTAAGGCTGGCGTGGCTCGCGACACCGTTCTTCATGAATTTCCCAGCGCCGGAGAAAAGGTAAAGGGCGGCTCCAAGGTTGATCTCATGGTTTCGGAGGTTCCCGAGAACCCAGCCCCTGAGCCGGCCAGAGGTGGGTCGGAGCGAAAAGCATCGGCACCAACCCAACCCGAGAAAGCTCCTGCCGCAAGCAATGTTCGTCAAACGCAGCCGCCGGCCGAGCAGCCAACATCTGCCACGAGCCAATCCAGAACAGTGCAGACCACAACCGAGCCTCCGGCGGAAGTCGTGAAGCCCACCCCTCAAGTTGTCAACATAGGTGGCATCTGGCACGACGTCGCCGGTAATACCTTCCGAGTCACGCAGCGCGGCAATACGTTTACTTATACCGCCTCTTCGCCGTCCGTCATATCGGAAGGCGGCGGGACTATCAGCGGAATGCAATTCGAGAGCTACTACAGGACAGCCTATGTGAACGGAGTTCGATCGCAAGGACGTTGCACGGGAGCAATCGCTGCCGACGGAAGCATGATCAGGGGAAGCTGTCTCGACTCGGTCTATGGGGCGTCAACCAACGTTCTCACTCGATAGCATCAGGGCAGAAGACCAGGACGGCGCCGCTATTTGTCCTCCACCCAGACAAACCGGAAGATGGCCAGCGGATCCTCGGCGTACTTCACCTCCAGGTCGAGATGCCCTTCCGCCACCACCCAGTAATACGTCTTAACCGTAGCGATCATCGCGTCGATCGCTTCATCCAGCGCCCGATGCATGGACGCCATCGCAGACGGCGTCCGCTCGTGATGGGAAAAATGCGGATCCATCGCCGCTTTGAGGTTGGCAGCGGCACGGTCCAGTCCCGCTTGATCGCTGGCGAACTCGCGATCTCCGACCTTGTCGTGCAGTAGTTGGGGATACTCCGCGATTTGCGCCAGCACCCTCCGCACAGGATAGGTCCAGCGCTATCGGCGTTCCAGCAGTCGAAGCACCCGGATGGCCATCGCATCCGTGTAAGCGCCGCGCACCATCACGAGAAACGGACTGCGGGAGCTTTCCAACCGGGGATTGGCCGCGATAACGTCGCCCTCCAGCTTGCGATAGATATCGCGATCGGCAGCCAGGCTGGCAACCTGCTTCCCGATTTCTCGCAACTCCACCTTGGCGCGCTCGCGAAACTGCTTTTCACTCAACATGGAGAAAGTGTAGCTGATGGGCGATCCACCATGGTTGTGATCAGAGGGATTTCCGAGTTGCCGCATCCCTGAGGACAGGTAGAGCGGCGCTTTTAGCGCCGCGTCGAAGCCGCTTCATATAGGGCCTGAGCGCCCACGACAAGGCCGTGGACGCTCAGGCTTCTTTTCGGATCGCATGGCTGGACGCGGGCCTGAAGGCCCGCTCTACCCGAGCACATGAACGGCGAAACGGATCCAGCACCAGAAACGTTCAGCGCTAACGGCAATCCTCAAATGGCGCGGGCCGCTTACCCTTCCCACACAAACGCGTCGAACACCCGCACTTCCACGAAACCCAGCTGCCGGTAGAGATCCACGGCGCGATGATTGGCCTCGGTCACCGTGAGCGACAGCAGACTGAAGTTCCGGCTGCGCAGCGAGTTCCAGGTGTGAGCGATGAGGTTCTCGCCAATTCCCAGCCGGCGGTATTCCGGCACCAGGCACACTTGGGTAACGTGCCCCACGTCGTCCCTGACTCGCGAGCAGAGAATTAGTCCGACCAGCGCGTTGCTGGGCCGGTGAACCGCCACGAACGAGGAGTCGGTGTCGAAAACTCCGCACCCGGGAAAACGCACGATGTTGTTCAGAAAGCGAATAGAACCCGCATTGGTACGGTATTGGTCATTGATTTCGGAATCAATGTGTACGCGATACGCCGCGGTGATGACACCCGCCGCCGCCTGGTAGTCCTGCTCGGCCCAGCGACGGACGTGAATCTCCTCAGGTATTGGCATTGACGTGATTTGCGGAGCGCCTGCTCCCTTCAACTGCAAGGCCAGGAACAAACGGCGGTGGCGCTGGAACCCTGAGGACACGAACGGAGCAGCCAGATCACCGGTCGAATGCATCAGCAACTGCGCCTCAACCCGATGAATGCCGGGCGACTGCTGCAGCGTCTCCAGGATGTGGTCTACCATCTGCAGCTCAATCGCGTGCGCATCGTTGCGGCGTGGCGAAACGAACAGGTCTCCCACCACGCCCTTGCTGCCCTCATAAACGAAAAAGGAGTAGCCCACGATGCTTCCGCGTTCGACCGCGGCATAACCCGGAAGAATCTTGGCATCCACGTAGCGCAGGATCATGTCGGCTGAGCTGCGATAGTCCCACGAAAGCAGCGCCCCCCAGCCTTGGACTTCTTCGTCGAGCAGGGGACGTAAGTCGGTGGATGAGAAGTGCCGGAGATCGAGGATTTCCACAGCGCGGGGCGCCCGGCTGTATTCCTCGACCGTTCTGTGCGCTGCGGCCATACGCTGAGCCAGTCTAGTGCGATTGGGCAACGTGGGGCAAACAGAAACAACAACTTGCCGTCTAAGGATGCGCCTGGACCGGAATTCTTTCGCAGAAATCACAAAAAAATCCAGATGCTGCCAGCGGAAGCCTCCGACGCGAATGACCAGGCGTCGGGGCAGCCGATACTCCAGCTCCTTCTGGCTGCCGCTGGCTGCCACCACCAGGTGATCGGCATCAGGAATTTCGTTGCGTTCGTAGCTGGGGATGAATTGGTTGCGGTAGAACCCCAGCCCGTATTCCACGCTGCGTGGCACGTCGTAGACCGCGACGGTCGGGACTTCCCCTAGAGCTGCAGATCGCTGCATTCACCGGACGCGCCGACTGCAGCGACGTCGATCGATCGGCGTTGTGCCGCGAAGCAGCAGCGAGAAGGCGATCACCACCGGAACCAGCGTAACGAAGCGCAGTGCGCGATATCCCTGGTTACGCAGACTCGAGCCAGACGGCAAGAACGGCGGTCACAGCCAGCGCAAGCGCCACGATGATTGCTTTCGTGGCAGGTGAGCTTGAGCAGCCTGAAGGAAACGATGAGCGCAGCGGCCAGCATGAACTGCCGCAAAGCAGCGCGTGCAACAGTCCCAGCCACAAGGCCGGTTTTTCGCCGCGCCTCTTCGCGCCGCCGGATGAAGTCGGCCAGCAAAATTGCTCCCGCCGGCACGGAGGGCAGAATGTATCCCGGCAGCTTCGATTGCGACAGCGAGAAGAACAGGACCGGCAGCAGCAGCCACAGCGTCAGGAAGGTGCGCAGGTCTTCCTTCCCCGGTGGCTCTGCGACCGAGAATCGCCAGTCGCGAATGGCGTCCACCACCGCGGCGATCACGAATACGATCCACGGCACCAGCGCCAGCAGCGCGACCGGAAGGTAATACCAGAATGGCTGATGATGACGGTAGAGATCGGTGGTATAGCGCGCCAGGTTCTGCTGCAGAAAGAAGACGCGGAAGAACTCTGGATTGGCCCGCTGCACCGCTATGAACCACGGCAAGGTCACGGCGAGATAGAGCACGATGCCGAACGGCCAAAGCGTGCGCAGCAGCAGCCGTCCATCGCGCTTCAGAGCGGCGAACACCACAATAATCAACGCCGCAAGAAGAACAGCTATCGGCCCTTTGGCCAGCGTTCCGAGGCCGAGGAACAGATAGAAGCCCAGCAGCCACCCACGGTCTTCGGTAGAGTACCAACCGTACCAGCAGAGCATGGCCGCAGTGAACATCGCCGTCAGCGGCATGTCGGTGGAGGCGCTGCGTCCGAAGCCGATGATCATGGCCGAAGCCGCGGTGATCAGCGCCGCGTCAAGCTGCATTCCACGCCTGAACCGGCGCGCCCAGGCGTAGATGAAAAACACCATCAGCGACGACAGGATTGCCGACGGCATGCGCGCCGCCGAATCGCTCACCACGCCCGCCCCTTGGTAGGCGAGCATCGCGCACCAGTAATACAGCGGAGGCTTCTCCAGCCAGGGATGGCCGTAGAGCACTGGAGTGACCCAATCGTGGCGCGCCAGCATTTCGCGCGCGACTTGCGCATAGCGGGGCTCGTCCGCGCCGACCAGTCCTACCAGTTGTATGCCGGCGATGAAGAAGAACCCGCAGAACGCAATGAGGGCGATAACGTCAATCGAGCGGCGAATGCGGTCTGGTGGTGTGTACTTCTGCTTCAAGGGTTGGTCCGTTTGAATTTCTGGAGCTACTGTACATGGGTACGATACCCACGCGTGCGCAACTGCGCCAGCAGTCGTTCGGTAGCGGCGGACAGTGGGCCCTCGACGCCGCAACCGCTGGCGCACTCGTGTCCACCGCCGCCAAATGCCGCGGCGACGGCGGCCACGTTGACCGCCCCTTTGCTGCGCAAGCTCACGCGAAAGCGCCCATCGGCCTGTTCCCGGAAAAACAAGGCCACTTCAACGCCTGCGATCGACAGCGCATAGTTGACCAGCCCTTCGCAATCCTCTACGCCGGCCTGGCAGTCTTCCATGCTGGCGCGGTCCACGTGCATCCACACCAGGCTGCCGTCGCGCTGCAGCGTGCTCAGCGCGGCCCCCAGAAGGCGCATCTTGGAAAGCGGATTGGAGAAGAACACGTCATGCGCAATGCGCACGGGGTCCGCCCCACAACGTACCAACTCCTGCGCCAGCGCAAAGGTGCGTTCCGTAGTGCCGTGGAAGCAGAACGTGCCGGTATCCGCCAGCACCGCGGTGTACAGGCAAGTGGCGATTTCCGGCGAGATTCTTACTCCCGCCCTGCACGCCAGCAGGAAAATCATTTCGGCAGTGGCGCAAGCGCTGGGATCGATCCAATTCACGTCCGCGAAAGGTTTGGCCGTGGAGTGATGATCGATGTTGATGAGATATTGTCCGTCGAGGCCGGTGAGACACGTGCGCTGCACGCTGTCACATTCCAGAATAATGGCGGCATCCGCCTCGGGAGCCTGCTCCGTCGCTCGCAGCACGGTTTCGCTGTAGGGAAGCGGCCGATAGATGACCGGCACGCCGCCGCTGAGCACGACGCTCGCCTGTTTTCCCATGCTGCGCAGAATCTGGCAGCAGGCCAGCGCCGATCCGACGGCGTCGCCGTCGGGGCGGGCATGCGAAGTGAGAATGAATGTCTGCCTTTGACCGATCTGATTCAGAACTTCGTCGAGCATTCCTATGGTCCCGAGTCCGGCCCTAACGCTTTCTCTTCTGAATTCGCTGCAGCAACTCTTCGATCCGCCCGCCGTACTGGTCGGAGCGGTCGAGCACGAAAACGATCTCCGGCGCCTGGCGGATGCCCAACCGGCTCACCAGTTCGTGCCGGATGTAGCCGCGCGCCGCACTCAATCCTTCCAGGCTCTCCTGCGCCTCATCCTCGTCGCCGTCGGCGGTGACAAACACGCGGGCCGTCTTGCCATCGGGCGACATGTGCACCTCGCTCACGCTGACCAGCCCGATGCGAGGATCGCCCAGTTCCCCTTCCACCAGGGCTACGATCTCCTCCCGCATAGCTTCGGCCATGCGACCACGATGGTACTGCTGTCCCCGGTTCTCCATACTTTTTCCTTCACCCGGCAAAAACGGGGGAACGTTAGAGGATACGCCCTTCTGTCAACCACCCAACAGGACAAAAACGGCCCCGGTCAAACTGCGGCGATCACTATCACGGTTCCCCGGCCAAATGGCCGCCGAACTCCGCCTCACTTAAGAAATCGACAAACGAATCGGTAACTTCACCGCCGCTGTTGTTGGCCACGCGGATGGCGTGCCGCTCCACGTTGTGCATCAGGCCTTCGAGGTAATCACGCGAGCCGGAAATGCTGACCACTCCGAGGGTCGCGCGCTGCCAGGCGTCACTTGCCTCAATTTCAGCCACCGCGACGTTGAAGTGCGCCCGCAGCCCATCCTTAACGCTGCGCACCACCTGCCGCTTGTCTTTGAGCGAGTGCGCGCCTTCAATGCGAATCTCGAGCGTGAGATACGCAATCATTTCCCGTCCTGTTGCACCACGTCCCGGAAACTGTCTCTCTCCCTGCGGAGAAATCAGCTCCGGGACGACGGTTCGTTTCGTTTATACGAAGGCTTCGGCGGCTACCCGCTCGGTGACGAAGTCCTCAATGACATCCCCAACTTTGATGTCGCCGTAATTGGCAATCGAGATGCCGCATTCCATGCCGTTGCGCACTTCGCTGACATCTTCCTTGAAGCGCCGCACCGAGCCGACCTTGCCCTTGAACACCACCACGTTATCGCGCAGCAGCCGGACTTCGGCATCGCGCTTGATCACGCCATCGGTGACATAACAGCCGGCCACTGTACCCACCTTGGGAACGCGGAAGGTATCGCGCACCTCGGCGCGGCCCAGATAGGTTTCCTTAATGATCGGCTCCAGCAGCCCCGTCATGGCGCGCTTGATCTCATCCTGCAGCTCGTAAATGATGGAGTGCAGGCGGATATCCACTTTCTCCTGCTCCGCCAGTTCCTGCGCCTTGCGCTCGGGACGGACGTTGAAGCCGATAATCACAGCGTTGGAGGCCGAGGCCAGCAGCACGTCGGTTTCGGTAATCGCACCCACGCCGCTGAGCAGAATCTTGATCTTCACCCGGTCGTTCGACAGCTTGGTCAGCAAGTCGCTCAGCACTTCGACGGAGCCCTGCACATCGCCCTTCAAAATGATGTCCAGTTCCTTCTGGCCCGCAAACTTCAACTGTTCCGCCAGGCCCTCCAGTGACACGCGCGAACTCTTTGCCAGTTGCGCCTCGCGCGCCCTTTGCTCGCGGTATTCCGAGATGCCGCGCGCCTTTTCGCGATCGGCAACGGCGACCAATTGATCGCCCGCCTGGGGCAATCCTTCAAGACCCAGGATTTCGACTGGAGTTGCCGGAGTCGCAGCTTCAAGCGCTGCGCCGCGATCGTTGAACATGGCGCGCACCTTGCCGAAGACGTTGCCTACCACGAAGTTGTCGCCGGTGTGTAAGGTGCCGTTCTGCACCAGCACCGTCGCGACCGGACCTCGTCCGCGATCCAGCTTGGCTTCCAGCACAGTTCCAGCCGCCAGACGGTCTGGCACTGCCTTCAAGTCCTGCAGATCGGCGACCAGGCAGATCATTTCCATCAGCAGATTGAGGTTGGTCTTCTGCTTGGCGGAAACATCCACAAACACCGTGCTGCCGCCCCAGTCTTCGGGCATCAACCCGCGATCGGCGAGCTGCTTCTTGACGCGCTCGGGCAGGGCGCCGGGCTTGTCAATCTTGTTCACCGCGACGATGATCGGGACCTTCGCCGCCTGCGCGTGGTCAATGGCTTCCAGCGTCTGTGGCATCACACCGTCATCCGCCGCCACCACCAGCACAACGATGTCCGTCACCTTCGATCCGCGAGCACGCATGCGGGTAAATGCTTCGTGACCCGGGGTATCGAGAAAGACGATCTCGCGTCCAAACGCAGGCGAATTCGTGTCGGTGATCGCGACCTTGTAAGCTCCGATGTGCTGGGTGATGCCGCCTGCTTCACCTTCGGCAACATTGGTTGAGCGGATGGCGTCCAGCAAGCTGGTCTTGCCGTGGTCCACATGGCCCATGATGGTGACCACCGGTGGCCGCACCACAGCCTGGGCCGTTCCGTCCTCGCCAGCGCCTTCGGCTGGGACCGTGTCCTTGGCCAACTGCTCTTCGAAGCTGATGACCGCTGTCTCGGCCCCGAAGTGGCGGGCCATCTCCGTCGCCAGGTCCGAGTCCAGCGTCTGGTTGACGGTGGCGAAAACGCCGCGTGCCAGCAGCCGGGCGATAAGGTCCTTGGCGCGGATTTCCAGCTTCTCGGCCAGGTCCTTCACGCTGATGCCTTCGGGAATGGTGATGCTGCGCGTGATCGGCAACGGTTCGGTCGAAAGCGACAGCCTCGGCGGCGGAACAAAGCCCTTCATCGGGCCTTCCTTCACCCCGCGAGGAATGTAGCGCTGCCCAGGACGCATCGGGCGGCCCGCCGGACGCTGCCCGGTTGGAGGCGGCGCGATGCCGGCTCCAGGTCCGAATCCCGGCCGCGCGCCGGGCGCTCCGGAACGAGTCGGATGTGGACCACGGCGCTCTCCCGGACGTGCGGGTGGGCGCGTCGCACCTGGGGGCGCAGCTCCCGGACGCGGGCGCTGGAAAATTGGTTTCCCACGCTCTGGCATTGCTCCGCGCGGCGCCCCGTTGTTGGCCGCCGGGCGCGCAGCCGCGCTGGGCGGAGCCAGATACACCGGCCGGGGTCCAGTTTGCGGAACGATCAGGCGACGCGGCGCGGGCGTACCGGCTCCAGATTGAGCCGGACGCGCAGCAGCTCCAGGACGCAAGCCCGCTGGTTGAGCCGGTGCGGGAATGCCTGGACGGGGCGGGGCGGCTACTCCGCTTGCCGGAGTCGCTGGAACCTCGGTCTCTAGCTCGACCGAAACTTCCACGTCAGGGGCTTCGGCCTCCGCCAGCGCCACTTCAGCTTCGTCCAGAACCGGTACCTGGTCTTCAATCAGCGGTTCAGAAGGCCTCGCCGCCTCAACCGCGGACGGTGTCTGGGCCTGCAAGGAGGCCGGAGGCGCCGGTGGCTTGGGCGGAGGAATGACCGCAGACGGCGGACGAACGATAGTTTGGGGTGTTATGAAACGCGGTGCCGGTTTGGGTGGCTCGACGGGGACCACGGGAGCGGCACTTGCAGCTGGCGCAGCCGGCTTTGCCATCGGAGGCGCTTGCCTTGGAGGAGGGACAGCGGAGGGAGGCGCAACTGTCTGTCGCGGTGTCGCCGCAACCGTCTGGCTCGGAAGCGAGGATGGACGCGTAACCGCGGAGCTCTGGACGGCCCTTTGCTCGACCAGCTTCCGCACGTCACCAGGCTTGGAGATGTGCGACAAGTCAATCTTGGGCTTGAACTCCTCTGCCGCCGGGGCCGCCGCGCGCGAGCTGCGGCCGCTGCCGGGCTCCGCATGTTCCGCGAAGTATCGCTTCACGCGCTCCGCCTCATCCACTTCGATGGAGCTGGAGTGCGTTTTCTTTTCGGTTACACCGACCTGCACGAGAGCATCGAGAATGGCCTTGCTCTTTACCTCGAGTTCCCTCGCCAGATCATTGATTCGAATCTTCTGCATGCCGCCCTGTTTCCTCCGTATTGTCCCGTCGGGTTACGACTTCATAGCGTCCTCACGGTGAAAATTTGCTGGTCCGCAGCCTCAGCCGCCGACCTCTGATTTCTATCTCTTTTCCCCAGGCAGTTCTTCGTCGGGAATGTTTTCATTCTCCGTCGCCGGGCGCTCATGCGTGGTCACCTCGGCCTCATCGGCGTCAGGAGCGTTCTCGATGCCTTCGACGACTTCGGCTTCGTAGTATTGCCCCGATTCGACCAGGTCTTCGACGCTGTCGGACGTCGCTTCCGCCTCATCCGACAAACCTTCCACGTCGCCGGATTGGCCAGCGGAATCTGGCCCGACAGCACTGTCGTCGCCGCCGCCTTCCAGAGCGGCATCCTCCGGCAAAGGGTTCTCGTCGCTTCCCGGCAGCGCTTCTGCCGATGCTGCCTTCTCTGCCTCGAGACCTTCGCTGGCAGCGCCTTCCTCTGTCGGCAACTCTTCCGAAGCAACCTCGCCGACGACCGCGTCTTCTGCCGCAGCCGCTTCCTCGGGAACAACTTCGGCTGCGTCCAGGCTGGAGAAGTAATTATTGACTGCGATGCTGATTTTTTCCACGGTCTTCGGACCGATGCCAGGCACCTCTTCGAGCTGTTCGGGAGTCATGTCAGCGACGGCCTCGACTGTCGTGATGCCGGCCGCCACGAGCTTCTCTACGATGCCGGGTTCCAGATCAGGAATGCTCTCCAGCGGCGTGGCCTGCTCCTTCATCATGCCGCTCATCCGCTCTTCCACTTCCTGGCGCTTTTCTTCTTCGCTCTTGATGTCGATCTTCCAGCCAAGCAACTTGGCGGCCAGGCGGACGTTCTGCCCTTTCTTGCCAATGGCCAGCGACAACTGGCTGTCATCCACGATCACTTCCAGGTGCCGCTCCTCGCCCTCGAGAATCGTCACCCGGCTTACCTTTGCGGGCTGCAAAGCCTTCTCGGCAAAGACCACCGGATCTTCGTGGTACTCGATGATGTCAATCTTCTCGCCGCGCAACTCGCGGATAATCGACTGCACGCGCATGCCCTTCATACCCACGCAGGCGCCCACCGGATCGACGTCCTTGTCCTTCGACATGACCGCGATCTTGGTACGCTCGCCAGCCTCGCGGGCAATCGCCCGGATCACCACCGTGTTGTCGTAAATTTCCGGTACTTCGGTCTGGAACAAATGCGACACCAGCTCGGGTACGGCCCGCGACACAACCACCTGCGGCCCCTTGGAAGCCTTCTCAACCCGCACGATGATAGCTCTCGCCCGCTCCCCGGGAGCAAATGATTCCAGCCGGGACTGTTCCTTGCGGGGCATCCGGCCTTCGGCCTTGCCCAGGTCCACGATCACGTCCTGACCCTCTTGACGCTTGATCGTAGTGTTGATCACTTCTCCGACGCGGCCAATGTATTCGTTGTAAACCGTATCGCGCTCGGCCTCGCGGACCTTCTGGAAGATGACCTGCTTCGCGAGCTGGGCTGCGATCCGTCCCAGGACGTCCGTAGCCTTGTAGGTGCGCAACTCTCCGCCAACTTCGGCCGCGGGATCGATGCGCTTGGCATCTTCGAGCGTGATTTGCGCGTTGGGATCTTCGATCTGCTCTGAGCCCTCGACGATCGTCCGCACCGCGTAAGCGCGAATCTGGCCGCTCTCCTTGTCGAGTTCGGCGCGCAGGTTTTCCTGCGTCTTGTAGTACTTCCGGGTGGCCACAACAATGGCATCCTCCACCGCGCTCACGACGATCTGCGGATCGATGCCTTTTTCCCGGCTCAGAGCGTCGATTACGTTGTACAGTTCACTCGCCATAAAATGTTCGCCACCTTACTGATTGCTACTGATTGCTCTTTGGACTTCCCATTGGAAACTCGGGAACGAGATTCGCTTTCTCCACGTTGGCCAGCTCGATCTCCACTTCCGTCCCCTGTTCCACGGCCTCGTATTTCTTTGATTTCTTCCTGCCGGTCAGCACCAGGCTGAGCCGGCCCTCGTGCAACGCCTTCAACCGTCCTTCAAAATGCCGGTTGCCATTCACCGGATCTCGGGTCATCAACTTGACCAGGCTACCGGTAAAACGCTCGTAGTCTGCCGCCTTGGAAAGTTTGCGATCCAGTCCGGGCGACGAAACTTCCAGCAGGTACGTGCCGCCCGGCACAGCATCCTCAACGTCGAAGATGGTGCTCACTTCGCGGCTGAAGCTCGAACAATCTTCATGCGTGACACCACCCGGCTTGTCGATATAAATCCGCAGCATCCGGGCCTTGCCTCCGCCGTGTAATTCGACATCGACGACTTCCAGGCCGCTGGATTGCGCCACGCGCTCGACAATCTCTCGAACCTTGTCCAAACCGGCCGCCCTCGTCCGTTTCGATCTAAAATTGGCCCTCGGCAAATGAGCACAAACCGCCCGTCAGGCTTTCGTTGCCGCCTGGAGTCGCCGAACACCAGCGGATTAGAGGGTGGAAATAAAAAGTGGGCTCGCGCCCACCGATGTGCTTCGCCAACTGCGCGCGGTCCAGCCGCCACGCCGGGAGGGAGAACTACGACCCTCAAAACACAGCAGTACTTTGTTAACTATACGCCGGAAATAGCCAAAATTCAACGCCTGCAAACTGGACCAACACCGCAGCTGCAATGGGCGTGCCGCCGCCCTGTGAAAATGGAGAACAGCGTGACGTTTGACGAATCGATCCATCTTCTTCTATGCTCTCTATAGAATGATAGAGCGACAAGAGCTAATTCCGCCGCTCTATAAGGAAGCATATTTCGATGAGCGAGACGAAAAATGAGCACCATGACACAGACGACCCCGTTTTGATGATGCTGGGGGTTGGAAAGCAGTTATGGAAGAACGAACCGGGCGACAAGTTTATCGAGCGCCTCCGTTCGGAGGAGTTGCCGCCGCCGCAGCAGAGCGAGCTGGAAGCTCTTGGACAGAACGTCCCAGAATCGGTGTGGAATCGAATCGAGAGCTATCAAGGTGAGGAGTTCAAGACGGCGACGCGGCTACCGTTTACGTATGAGGTCGAGGGGAGTGGAATTTGGTTCTTTCGGAATGGACAGCGTATTAATCGAAAGCTGACACGAACCCAACTTGACCGGGCCATCGCTCGTTGTCCGCTCCGCAGCACAACCGAGATCAAGGACCTGATGGATTACCCTTATTTGTTTGCGCTGTTAATGGACGCGCGAATTCGGGCCGAAGCCTGGTAACGTCATGGCCCGGATTTTTTGGGATACCAATCTCTTCATCTACCTGTTTGAGCACAACCCGCAATGGTCGGCACGCGTGATCGAGTTCCGGCAGCGAATGGTGGCCCGCAGAGACCACTTGCTCACCAGTTATCTAACCGTCGGAGAAGCGCTCACCAAGCCACGGGAGACGGGCAATTCGGTGCTTGAGAAAAGTTACCTGAACTTCTTCGTCCACAGCTCGATCGAATTAATCCCCTTTGAAGTGGAGGCGGCAAAGCGGTACGCGGACATTCGCAGTCGTGAGCGGATTCGACCCGCCGATGCCATTCAGCTCGCCTGCGCGGCTGCCGCCGAAGCCGATCTTTTTGTCACCAACGATAACCGGCTGTCGGACGTGGTGGTTTCGGGCATCACATTTATCACGGGGATTGGACGAACACCCTTCTAATCGGCTGGTACAATGAAGATCTATCCCTCCGCGGAACCTTTGCCATGATCCATTTTCCCGTGCCCGAGGCGCTTACCTTCGATGACGTGTTGCTGTTGCCCGCCAAGTCCGATGTCTTACCTGCGCTGGCAGACACCACAACCCGCCTGACCCGCAACATAGAGCTCCAAATCCCATTGATCAGCGCCGCCATGGACACCGTGACCGAGTCGCGCATGGCGATTGCCATGGCGCAGCAGGGCGGGCTGGGGATCATCCACCGTAATCTCAGCATCGAGCAGCAGGCCGGCGAAGTGGACAAGGTGAAGCGCTCGGAGAGCGGCATGATCGTCGATCCCATCACCATGTCGCCGGAGGACCGCATCGCCGATGCCCTGGAGGTGATGCGCCGCTACCGCATCTCCGGCGTGCCCATTACCAAGAACAAAAAGCTGGTCGGCATTCTCACCAATCGCGATCTCCGCTTCGAGACCCGCACCGACATCCCCATCAGCGAAGTGATGACCAGAGAGAACCTCATTACGGTTCCTGTGGGCACGACCTTGAGCGATGCCGAGGCTATCCTCCACAAGCACCGCATCGAGAAGCTGCTGGTGGTGGACGACCACTACAACCTCAAAGGCCTGATCACCGTAAAGGACATCCAGAAGCGCCTGAAGTATCCCGACTGCCGCCAAGGATGCGCACGGCCGGCTACGGGTCGGCGCTGCCGTCGGCGCAACCGGCGACTACCTGGAACGTGCCCAGGAGATGGTGAAGGCCAAGGTCGATCTGCTGGCGGTGGACAGCGCGCACGGTCACTCCAGCCGAGTCCTGGAAGCCATCAGGGAGATCAAGTCGAAGCTGCCGGAAGTGGACCTCATCGCCGGTAACGTCGGCACCTTCGATGGCGCTTGTGAGCTGGCGCGTGCCGGAGCCGACGCGATCAAGGTCGGCATCGGACCGGGATCCATCTGCACCACCCGCGTCGTCACTGGCGCCGGAGTGCCGCAGATCACCGCCATCGCCGAGGCGGCGCGTGCCACCCGCGACAGCGACGTTCCCGTCATCGCCGACGGCGGCATCAAGTACTCCGGCGACATCACCAAGGCCATCGCCGCCGGAGCCGGCTGTGTCATGATCGGCTCCCTGCTGGCCGGAACCGAAGAGAGCCCCGGCGAAACCATTCTGTATCAAGGCCGTTCGTTCAAGGCGTATCGCGGAATGGGATCACTGGCCGCCATGGCGCAAGGCTCCAGCGAACGTTACTTCCAGGACATCGAATCGGACTCCTCGGTTCCCGTTCTTGCGGAGGACGGAAGCGACGGCAATCGTCTGGGCAAACTGGTTCCCGAAGGCATCGAAGGACGCGTCCCCTATCGCGGCACCGTTGCCATGATCGTTTACCAGCTCGTCGGCGGCGTAAAGAGCGGAATGGGTTACGTGGGCTGCTCCTCGATCGCTGAACTGCAGCAGAAGGCGCGCTTCGTGCGCATCAGCGGCGCTGGCTTGCGCGAAAGCCACGTGCACGACGTTATGATCACCCGCGAGGCGCCGAATTATCGTGTCGAGTAACGTTTCGGCCCGTGAACCGCATCTATCCGACACAGGCGAAGAATTGCCTGCGGGACATATCCCTTATCTGAAACCTTCAGCCCACGTCCTTACCAAGAACTGGTGGCCTGCGGTCGTCTGGCTGGGGATCATCCGCCTGGAATCCACCGACATAGCTTCGTCCTCTAACACTTCGGGACTGCTCTACGCGGTACTGTCGTTTCTGGTCCCGCACATCAACCCGCAGTACGTCGAGCTGATCAACGAAGTCCTGCGCAAGACCGGACATTTCCTGGGCTACGGAATCCTGGGAGCCCTGGTGTTCTTCGCACTGAGAAACACCAATCGCGACCGCAACGCTCCCCTGTTACTGCGCCGCTGGGGGATTTACCTGCATGACTTTTGGCGGTTGGAGTGGGTGCTACTCGGCATGGGTGTCACAGTCATCACCGCTTCGCTCGACGAGATTCACCAGTCCTTCATGGCCTCGCGAACCGGACGTTGGCAGGACGTCGTGCTCGACGCCTGTGGAGCGGCCGTGCTGCAGATCTTCATCTATTTCTTCTCGTTGAGCATGTTGAACCGCCGCCGCGACCGCGTAGGTCAACCCGAATTTTTGCTCACCCCCTAGGCCAAAATCAGTTGTAGAGGATAACCTCCCTCTTGTGGATTTGACCGGATGATGACCTCTGTCCATGTCGAGCAACATGACTCTGCCAAACAGACGCTGGTCGCACTACGTTTGTTACGGTTTGGTCTTCCTCTCCATTCTTACTTTCGCCTTCATCCGTTATCGCCTCCGAGCCGTGCCTCTGGAGCGTGACGAAGGCGAGTACGCTTATGCCGGTCAACTGATTCTGCAAGGCATTCCCCCCTACAAGCTCGCCTACAGCATGAAGCTTCCCGGAACGGCAGCCGCATACTCCGTAATCCTGGCAGCCCTGGGACAGACACCTTCTGCCGTACACATCGGTCTCATCTTCGTTAACGCGGCAACTTCCCTACTGATCTTTTTCCTCGCGTCGCGCCTGTTTGGCTCTGTCGCCGGAGCCGTCGCGTGCGCCAGCTACGCTCTGCTTTCCGCAAATCCCATAGGATTGGGACTTGCCGGCCACGCCAGCCACTTTGTGGTTCTGCCCGCGCTCGCCGGCGTCCTGATGCTGCTGGACGGGCTTGAATCCGGCAAAACCTGGCAGTTCTTTTGTAGCGGCCTGCTGCTGGGGCTTGCCTTCGTGATGAAGCAGCCCGGAATTCTGTTTCTCCTCTTCGGCGGCGTGTATCTGTTGCAAGCCAGACTCCGATCCCCAGGCCGTTGGAAAGGCCTGGCCTCCAGCCTTGGCGCCTTCGCCTTAGGAGGCGCGCTTCCCTTCGCAGTCACCTGCCTGCTCATGCTGAAGATGGGAGTCTTCCAGAAGTTCTGGTTCTGGACCTTCTCCTACACCAGCCAGTACGCCTCACGAGTACCGCTCGATGTTGGTTTTGCACTCTTCAAGTTCATCATCCCCCACGTTGTGGGACCTGTTTTCCTGATCTGGCTGATTGCAGGCGCCGGGTTGACGACCTTCCTATGGTGTTCTCGCGCCCGCACACACGGTGCTTTCGTCGGACTATTCCTTCTGTTCTCCGTGCTGGCGGTTTGCCCCGGACTTTACTTTCGCGAGCACTACTTCATCCTCATGCTGCCGGCAGTCTCACTCCTCGCCGGATTGGCCGTGAGTTGCGCCACCGACAAGCTATCGGCATTGAAGCCGTCGCCCGCGCTCAGCGCTGTGCCCATGCTTCTCTTTCTGGCCGCGTTCGCCTACACAATTTATGGCCAGCGCGAAATCTTTTTCCAGATGACGCCGCTGGAGGTCTGCCGCAGTATTTATGGCGCCAACCCGTTCCCCGAAGCTCTCGACATAGCCCGGCTGGTAAGGAGTCAAACGCCTAAGGGCACTCCGCTCGCCATTGTGGGCTCTGAGCCGGAGATCTTTTTCTATGCCGACCGCCCTTCGGCCACGGGATACATCTACACCTATGAGCTGATGGAACCGCAGAAGTACGCGGCCATCATGCAAAGTGAAATGATCGCCGAGATCGAAAAGGCCCGGCCCGAGCTGCTCATCTATGTTGACGTGCCCCTCTCCTGGCTCCCCCAGGAAGACGCCAACATGTACATCTTTGACTGGTTCAGGGCCTATGTCGCACAGGATTACCGCCTACTGGCGGTGGACAAGAGCAGCCTGAATCCGATGAGCAGCAATGTCAAGGACAGCACTTCTCCGCCCCTTTCGACGTGGAACATTTACGTGTACAAGCGGAAGCAACTAGCAACTAGCAACTAGCAATTAGCAATTAGCGTTCGCAGCGATTCTGCGCGGCTCGCTATTCCCATCACGTAAAATCATGCGATGGCCGCAGAGAATCAAGTTGCCCTGCTGTCCCTGTTGAAACGCGTCCCTCTCTTCTCCAGCCTCTCGGACCAGGAGCTCGGCTTTCTCGTCGCCCGCCTGGTACAGCGCCGCTTCCAGGCAGGCGAGCTCATTTTCGGAGAAGGCCAAACCTGCGCCGGCCTTTACGTAGTGCAGACGGGCAACGTTCGCATCTTCAAGACCTCCGTGGGCGGCCGCGAGCAGGTGTTGACGATTGATGGTCCCGGCAGTTCGATTGCCGAACTGCCCGTTTTCGACGGCGGCGATTATCCTGCATCCGCGCAGGCGCTCACGGATTGCGTCCTCGTCTTCTTCAGCAAGCAAGACTTTCAGGCTCTGTGTTTGAACCATCCCCAAGTCGCACTCAAGGTGCTGCGAGTGGTGGGAGCGCGGCTACGCCGCCTGATTGGGATTATTGAAGAGCTTTCCTTCACCACCGTACGGCACCGCCTGATCGCCTTGTTAGTGCGCGCCGGGAAGGCCGCGCAGCATCGCGACGGAGATGCGATCACGGTCACGCTTCCCGCCAACAACACCGAACTGGCCGCACAGATCGGTACCGTTCGGGAACTGGTGTCGCGCAACCTCAGCCGCCTGCAGTCGGAGGGATTGATCCAGCTTGACAACCGCACGGTCCTGATACCGTCGTTCCGCTCCCTCGAAGCTGAACTCGATACTGCAGCCTCAAGCTAATTGCGTCGCAACTTCCCCACAGCAAGCGAGCGGAACTGTGTCTCCCAGAAATACCGCAGCCAGTTGCCGTCACCGCTGTCATCCCAGCGACGCCGCCGCGTAGCCGACCTGAGAAGTCGAGGGACCCCCATACGAGAGGCAATGCTTGTGCCCTTTCGCCAAGCTTGTCATCCCGACCGAGCGACTTCAGCCATCAAGATTGTCATCCCGACCGAGGCACTTCAGCCATCAAGCATTGTCATCCCGACCGAGGGCTTTAGCCCGAGCGGAGGGACCTGCTTTTCTGCCTGCGGGACTCGGGTGCTGGGCAAAACTGATGCACCCCGAGCGCCGTAGGCGCGAAAGAGCTTAGCCCAGCCTTTCAAGGCTGGGAATGCGGATATTTGAGTTCGAGTCCCGTAGGGACGACAGAAGAAACCTACCCGAACACAAACCGCGGATCGTAGGGAATACCCGATTTCTTCAACAACGCGACAAATTCCTGCTCGAAGCTCCACTTCGCATGATGCTCGGCTTGTCGGTCAATGTAGTCCACCACCGTCTTGCGTTGCGACTGGCTCACGCTGAAGGCGCTGTATCCCTCCTGCCATGCAAAGCGTGACATTTCATTCAACCATCGTGAGGTGTTCCCTTTGATCTCCTGCAGCGCCTTGGCCAGCGTCATGGTCGGCGGCAACGAGATCAGCAAATGGAGATGATTAGCGGTCCCGCCCGCCGCCAGCAACAGAATGTTCTTCTGGCGTGCGATTCCGCCGACGTATTGACACAGTCTTTCAGGGTCGGAGATAAGGTTGGCCCGGTCTTTGGTGCTGAATACACAATGAACCAGATTGCAGGTGTGGGTGTGCGCCATTTCGTAACCATAGAGCACGAGATTCCTCGAGTGCGGTGACCGTCAACACATTGCAATGTTCGTCTTGAAATAAACGAGAGCCCCGAAGGCGCGAAAGAGCTTAGCCCAGCCTTTCAAGGCTGGGAAAGCGGTAGTATTGAACCCGAGTCCCGTAGGGACGACAGAGAACACATGGAACGCTTGCGTACTCTGCCGTCCCTACGGGACTCCGAGTTCTTTGTTGCTCGCCTACCCAGCGCTGAAGGCGCTGGGCTAAGCTCTTTCGTCCCGCAAGGCGGGACTCGCGCGTAAGCGATTCCAGCCCTCGCCGCGACCCACGCGTTTGCTTCAGTCGCCAAGATTGTCATCCCGCAGGAGCCAGCGCGGAGTCGAGAGTCTGCCCTAACCTGCCGAAGGGGACCCGCTTTTCTATCCACTAGCCACTAACCACTATCCACTGCGTTCTCATCCCGACCGAGGACTTCAGTCCGAGCGGAGGGACCTGCTTTTCTGCCTGCGGGACTCGGGTGCTGGACAAAACGGGCACTACCCGAGCGCCTCGGGCGCGAAAGATGATAGCCCACGGTTTCAACCGTGGGTGGACTAGGAAAAGAATCCGAGTCCCCCGGGGACGGCACAGCATTCTGGTTGGGCGGCGCGGTGGTGCCGTGCCCCGGCACTCGGTTCGTTAAACAACACCTTCCCACCGCTGAAGCAGTGGGCTCTCTTATTTCGTCCCGCAAGGCGGAACTCGCGCGCTAACGCCTCCCACATTGTGGGACTCAAGTTGGCAGGTGAACTGCCGCAACCCCAGCCCGGAGGGCGAAACTGAAGTTAGCCCAGGGCGGAAGCCCTGGGTCGGCGTTTTTACAAGGCCTGAGCCCCGTAGGGGCGGCACGCATTTCCTCTCTCGCCGGCTGAAGCCGGCTCAGGATTGATAAAACCAGCTTACCCCAGGACTCCGCCTTCAGCGTAGCCCGCCCTGAGCGCAGTCGAAGGGTCTGGGCTAACTGCAGTTCCGCCCTGACGGGCTAGTGCATTGGCGATCCCAGCCTTAGCCGCGACGCACGCATTTGCACTGACGTGAGCCCGAAATGATGAGCCAGCCCCGAGCGATGCCGAGGGGAGAGTCGAAGAAGCCATGAAACGGGGGCGGCCCAGATATTGGGTTCGCGATGACTACCAGGTCTGCTGACGCTCGCCTGGGCCATCCGCCCGCCCCTCAGAGTGCTAGGCTGAGCGATGCGCCTTTTGTCAGAATCCGTGCTTCCTCGCCCACTGGATGAACAATGTGCCGACAATTCCAGCGATACCAGCGCTAACTAGTTTTGCCAGTTCGGAGAGACTGGCCTCACGAAGTCGATCGAGGAATCCTGCACTCAATCCCCGCGTGCGGGTCAGATCGTATGCGAATGTTCTCTTTAAGTTACTCGCGACGCTACCCGGCTCGTCTGTCTTACCCAGCCACTGGTGCGAGAGGAGTTTGCGGATTTCGTTGAGGTCAGATGCCGTGACTCTTTCAGCTATCAATTGCTCGCACGAATCGCAAAGATAGCCAACCAGGGGCGAAAGCCTTGCGTCTTCAATATTCGCGTCAAAATCCCAGAGGCAAGCCCGAGTAGGATAATGACTCCCAAGATCATCATTGATGGCGAGCCGCAGTGCATATCGCTGTACCTGGTCGAGAATGAACTCCAGTAGCGACGGAGGTGTATACCTCTTTCGCCACCCTGCAATGCTAGCGATAGCTATATCCGACTCGCTCCAACCGAAATACCCTTCCTCGAACGGCGTTTCAGTGACAATCACTGTGGGGGCCGGCTTTATAGTTCGATTTCCCCATTTGCCCGGTTCATGGCCTGTAACCCAATCGTCGTTGTTCTTTAGCATTGGGCGAATGAGGTCGATGGTGGCTGTTTCCGGCGGCAGGGCAGACGAAAGCGCGGGGATGACCAGCCTGTCTAGGCACGCTGCGTAGCGACGAGCCGCGACACGCCTCCAGGGCAAGAAAATGCCGAAGAAAGTTACCGTCGACCACTTCTGGAGGAACGACGCTCGCGCATTCCCCAACGCCAGCTCGCCGTATGTGTACATGTGCCAAACTTCAAACTCGAGCACCGTTTGGATGCTGTTCTGCGAGAGGACGAGGTAGGCAGCAGCCGATTCGTCCAGATGCGGGCAGTTCGCGAAAACTACGCGGATCGTCTTACGCACAGTTGGAGCAACATATTAACAGACACCGACTCCTCCGCCTGCATAATTTCGGAGTGCTAAGATGAGGCGCTGATTATGCATATTGAATTTAGACCCGCTGTTCTCCCTCAGGAGATCCGAAAGCTCCGAGCTTTTGACCGCGATGTTTTCCGAAAGGCTGATCTCTTTAGTACGGAAGAATGGAAGGAATATGAATCACATTGGATGATTGTGGATGGGATACTGGCCGGATGCTGCGCGTTTCAAGCCGATGTTGATTTCAAAGATGATCTTCGTGGATACGACGTAAATCCTCCACTGGAGGGTTCGCTTTACATCACGACGACAGGTATCCTGCCCACATTCCAGCGTAGAGGTCTGGGGCAGCTGCTCAAATGCTGGGAGATTACCTATGCCAAGTTCCACGGCTTTAACCGGATAGTTACCAACACAAGAAAGCGCAATAAGCCGATGATTTCGTTGAATCAAAAATTTGGATTCAAGATCGTTCGGACAACTAGCGACTACTATTCCGGTCCATCAGACGCAACTGTGGTAATGGAACTTAAGTTGACCTCGTGAGCGCTACCCGCCCCGAAAGCCAATCGTGTGGGGAGCGACCGAACTCTCAGTCATCGTATTCGCAATGGGGACATCTTGGTAATCGCGTCACCTTGACCCTGCCGTCTGCTTCAACTTGAACAAGCAGGTCACGATTATGGACGTCCGAGTAATTGACTCTCTCACCATCTAGTAGCATCCGGTTTTCAAGGCCCTTGAGAACCCGTTCCTGTACGTGCCGTTCATTGGGAACAAGCAGCATTAACCCGTAAACTCGGCGACATCCGTCGGATTTCTTCGTCGATTTTGCGATATAGGTAGGCACTATTCGCGCAAAATCCCGCCGATTGGCTGCAATAAGTAGATATTTGTTGTACGAAGCGATCGCCACGATTTCATCATCTTGAGTATCTTGGGGCAGACCAAGTGAATCGGTCGTCACGACTCGCTTAGCCGGAAAACATCGGGCAAGATGACCGACACCGCGATCTAGCAGAAACTTGAAATGCGCCATGCCTAAAGTCTACGCCCACAGCGAACAGGTCCTCGTTTCTAGAAACGCAAGGATTGGGCGTGCCTCATCACCGTCGCGCAGGCTGCAGTCTAGGCTGATCCGGTTTGCTCACCAGGCCGCGATGGGCTTTCCGCGTTGACTGGGCTGGGGACTGTCGCATACAGTGTGGCCTTCCTGAGATCATCCGTAGCATCCCGGAAGCAAGCGAGGTCACGCGGCAATGGCGAACCCTGAACATCTCGAAATCCTCAAGCAAGGCGTCGAGCAATGGAACAAGGTGGAGGGAGGAACATCCTGAAGTGCGCCCGGATCTCCGCGAGGCCGACCTCGAAAAGGCGGAACTTCGCGGGGCGGACCTCAGCCGGGCTAACCTCAGCGAGGCAAAACTCCGCAGAGTGGACCTCCGCGGGGCGAACTCTTCAGGGCGAACCTCATTGGGGCTTACCTCCGCGGCGCAGACCTCCGCCGGGCGGACCTCAGCGAGGCGACCTTCAACCTGGCAAACCTCAGCGAGGCGAAGCTCAGCGAGGCAAACCTCGGCGGAGCGGACCTCAGCGGGGCGGACCTCCAAGGGTCGGACCTCAGCGGAGCGGATCTCAGCGGGGCGAATCTCCAGGGGGCGGACCTTAGTCGAGGCGGACCTCAGCGGAGCGAACCTTACCGCGGGCGGACCTCAGCGGGGCGAACCTCAGCGGGTCGAATCTCACCGGGGCGGATTTCGCCGGGCTCGAGCATGGAAACAAACTTTGCTAACGTCGATCTGAGCGTTGCCAAAGGCCTCGAAACGATCGTCCACGTCGGGCCGTCCACCGTCGGCATTGACACCATCTACAAGTCGCACGGCAAAATTCCCGAGGTATTTCTGCGTGGATGTGGCGTTCCCGACGAGTTCATCGCCTACATCGGCTCGATGGTGGGACGGCCCATCGAGTTCTACTCCTGCTTCATCAGCTACTCGACCAAAGACCAGGAGTTCGCGGATCGCCTGTATGCCGACCTGCAAGCCAAAGGCGTGCGCTGCTGGTTTGCGCCGCACGACATTCAGGGAGGCAAGACGATCCACGAACAGATCGACGAGGCCATTCGGCGATACGACCGGCTGCTGCTGATTCTCTCGGAACACAGCATCCACAGTGGTTGGGTGGAAACGGAAATTGCCAATGCCTGGGAGCGGCAAATCCAGCAGGAAAAGCACGTGCTGTTTCCGGTCCGGCTGGTGTCGTTTGAAGAGCTGGAGAAGTGGAAGTGTCCCGACCCGAAGACCGGTAAGGACCTGGGCCGCGAAATCCGCAAGTACTTCATCCCCGACTTCAGCAACTGGAAGGAGCACGACCCGTATCAGGAGGCGTTTCAGCGGCTGGTGAAGGACCTAAAGGCAGTTGTCAGTAGCCAGTAGTCAGTTGCCAGTGTCTCGCCGCAAGCAGCTCTGACTAAACGCTAAGTGCTAACTGCCAAATGCAGAACAGCAGATCCCTCCGCTTCGCTTCGGTCGGGATGACAAACCGAAGCTTCTGCCGTACATACTTCTATGTATTCTATGTATTTTATGGTACATACTTTTATGTATTCTATGACTTGATCGTGGGCTTTTTGCGGCCATTTTTGCCAGTTAAGTCGTTCTGAATCTATACAGTACGAATAAGTCCCACGAAATCTATAGCTTGCGAATGCTTTCCTATCTAAGTTATTGATTCTACGCAAATCCAAGGCCGAAGACATAAAAGACGAGGTTGGGGACATAACAAAGCTGGTGCAGGTTGAAAAATCCGTGTTCATCCGGGAAATCCGCGGGGGCTTGGAGCTTTGAAAAGCAGGTCCCTCCGCTCGGACTGAAGTCCTCGGTCGGGATGACAGCGCGCAGGGATGAAAGGCCAGGGATGACCAGCGCTAAGGAAACGGCAGCCAGAGGGAGCGGATGGCGCTCCTGCGAAATTCCAAAGAGCGAAAAGCAAACCGCGAAGAGCGGCGCGCTCCTGTTGTAAGATGCTTGGCGCACGATCTCGAATGTCAGCACAGGAGGCGACATGAAGACCATTCCACGGGTGATGTTGTTATTCGTACTGGGGGCGTTCTGTTGCGCAGTGATTGCTCAGGACTCCATGGCACCGCCAAAGCCTAAGGCGGACAAGGCCAAGGCCCAGGCACAATCCATGCCGATGCCGAAGCCTGCTCCGGAGATGACCAAGCTGATTAAGACGCTGTCAGGAAACTGGAACATTGTCGAGAAGCACGAAGTGAATCCTATGATGCCCAATGGCGGAGAAGGCAAAGGCACGGCCAGAATATGGGCCGGCCCCGGCGGGCTCTCGTTGATGGAGAATTACACTTCCGCAGGTGCGATGGGGAGTTTCAAAGGCATGGGCACCTGGTGGTGGGATCCCAAAGCGCAGCTCTTCCATGGTGTATGGTGCGACAACATGACCCCTAACGGCTGCGATACCAGCGGCTCAACCAAGTGGGACGGCGACAAGCTAGTGGGCACCATGACCGGAGACATGGGCGGACAGATGATGACCATGCGGTTCATCTACTCCGACTTCAAAGCCTGATTCATTCGTGATGACCATGGAAATGGGTCCGGACGCCAGCAAGATGCAAAAAGCGATGACGGTCACCTATACCAAGACCGCCGCACCGGCAAAAATGTAGGCGAGGATTGAGCCAGGGAGGCTTTGAACAACCGGTTTCGGTGGAGACTGGCCTTTGGCCGGTGGACACTGGCCTCTGGCCGTGGAGGGCCTTCTGGCCGGTGGAAGAGCTGGCCTTTAGGCCAGCGTCCGAGTCGCTCACACGTCATGGGCTTTAGCCCCGGAAAACGGAGCGTCGGCTTCTTCAGAGCTTCCCTAAAACTTGCGGTTTTTCATTGAAGCACGCGCAGCGTTGCACTACACTTGGCCAACTTTCTCAGGGAGGTTTCAGATGCAATTTCGCTCAGCGTTGATCTTCGGGTTGTTATTGCTCTCGAGTGCGCTCGTGGCCCCGCTGGCCGCGCAGAATTCAGACCAGATGCCGTACGCCGCCCTATCTTCCACCAAGTTCATGAACTTGCCGATGCTCCCCGCCTGCATGACCATCTCGGCCCAGCGTGGCGACCCTATGAAGGGCGCTGCCGTCCTGCTGCTGAAATTCACCAGCGGCTGCGTCGTGACCTGGCATTGGCACACCGCGAATGAGAACCTGATGATGGTGTCCGGCAAAGCGAAGGGCGAGATGAAGCCGGGTGGCGCTCATATGCTGACTGCGGGTGACTATCTGTTTCTGGCCGGCAAGCAGGTGCATCAGTTCACATGCATCAGCAGTTGCCTGGCGTTCGACGTGATTGATGGAGCGTTTGACATCCACTACGTCAACGCCGACGGAAAAGAGATGACGCCCGAGGAAGCTTTGAAGCCGATGGCTAAGTCCGGCGCAGCGAAGAAGCCTTAGGGTTGCGGTTGGGCGCTGGAGGCGCTGCTCGCGACCACGCCTTCCGCAGCTGCAACATTGTCCACCGGCTCATCGCGCAGCATAAGCAAGACGCCTGCCGGGAGTTTCACGTTCGATTTGGCGGAGAGCAGGTAGGTGGTGCCGTTCTTGTCGCGCAGGATGCCGATGTCGTGCAGCGCCGGATAATTTGGGGTTGTCGGCGCCGGTGCCGCTTCCGCCGCGGCGGCGTCGCGTTGCGCCCTGACCCGGCCCGAGACAGTCAGATTCGCGAGATTCGGATCGGTGATTGGCGCGGCCCGTGTGCTTTGACGGCTTCGCGGGTAAGAAGGCTGAGTATTGTTGGGGATCGCGGCGTCGGCAGCCTGATTGCTCTGCCGCGAGATGGCGATTTGCGCGGAGATGAAAGCGTGCAACGGCAAACTGTGCTCCTTCCACTGCGCGCGTTCCACCACCACGACCAGCCAGGAATTCTTGCCGTCCTGCTTCGGTCTGGCGTCCAGGACGCGGCCGTAAAGTGACGTGTTGGCTGGCATTACCAGGCCGTTGCTCACCAGCACTGCTTCCAACGTCTTGAGTTCCACGGTATCGCCGGCGTGGGCTTTATCGGCGCGAATGGTTTTGCTTAACTGTGCCGGAATCGAAAGCTTGCCCGAAGACGCCGGGTTGCTGGAGACAGTCTGCTGAGCTGAAGCGCCGAGCGCTGTGAGGACGAGCAACGCGATGCAAAGCCTCTGCATACGTCACCCCACATGACGATTGGCCAAGCTTATTCCCGCGGAAGGCTACCGGTAAAGCGGAAAGCGCTGGCGATTTGTAAAAGTTTTGTGCCGAGATGGAGCGCAGATTGTGGAGTCACGAAGAGGAACGCTCTCGGCCACAAATTCGCGCGAACGCTCCCGCCCGCAGCAGCGACTGAGTCATAATGATGGGTTGCTCCTGAAATAAAGGACCGCACCATGGCGATCAATCAGATTACCGAAATCCTGCCCGCAACCCGCATGGCGAATGTGCGTTATGCCATTCGCGATCTGGCTGTGGTGGCCGACGAAGTTGCGCGGCAAGGCCACAAGATCCTTTACCTCAACATCGGTGATCCCTGTAAGTACGACTTTCCCACGCCTCCGCACATGATTGAGGCCGTGCTCAAGGCCATGCGCGACGGACACAATGGCTATGCCGAGTCGCTGGGCATCAAGCCGGCGATCGACGCCATCCACAACGAGGCCGAGCGCCATGGATTTCGCGACATCCAGAGCATCTTCATCGGATACGGCAGCGGCGAAGTCATCGATAGCTGCATCACCGCGCTGCTGAATCCCGGCGATAACCTGCTGACGCCGCGACCCGAGTATCCGCTGTATGGGGCGATCATGGGCAAGCTGGACTGCCCGGTGAATGACTACGATCTGGACGAGGCCAACGGCTGGCAGCCCGACGTCGCCGACATCGAGCGCAAGATCAACTCGCGCACCCGGGCCATCCTGCTGATCAATCCCAACAACCCGACCGGTGCGGTCTATTCCCGGCAGACCCTGGAAAAGATTCTCGACCTGGCGCGGCAGCATGGCCTGGTCATCTTCGCCGACGAAATCTACGAGAAGCTCATCTTCGATCCTCGCGAGAAGCACGTCTCGATCGCGACCCTGGCCACCGATGTTCCGATCGTGACCTTCAATGGCCTGTCGAAGGCTTATCTTGTGCCCGGATGGCGCATTGGATGGGCGATTGCGACCGGACCCCGCGAGGTACTGCATCCTTACATGGAAGCCGTTCACCGCCTGTTGCGCGCGCGCTTGTCGGCGCCGCATCCGTTTCAGCACGCCATTCGGGCAGCGTTGGAGGGCCCGCAGGACCACATCCCCGAAGTGCTGCAGAAGCTGCGCCGTCGCGCCGACATCACGATCGATTGGGCGAAGCGCACCCCGCGGGTGAAGCTGGTTCCGCCCAAGGGCGCGTTCTATGCGCATCCCACGCTGGACATTCCGGAAGACGATCTCACTTTCGTCAGCGACCTGCTCAAGCAAAAGCACGTGCTGGTGGTGCATGGCTCCGGCTTCGGCGAGAAACCCGGCACGCGCCACATTCGCATTGTGTTTCTACCCCAGGAACCGGTGCTGAGCGCGGCCTACGAGGCGATGACCGAGTTCATGCGGGAACGATACAAATGAAAACCTTGAACCGCGGATTCACGCGGATTACGCGGATTCATTCTGTTTTCAAGAGAGTCGATCCGCGAAATCGGCGTCCATCTGCGGTTTAGGGTTTTTCGAACATGGTCGATATCCACTGCCACATCCTTCCCGACATCGACGACGGCTCGAAGTCTTGGGAAATGACGGCCGAGATGTGCCGCGTGGCCGCTCGCGACGGCATTACGCACATCGTTGCCACGCCGCACTGCAATGACGATTTCCTCTACGATCGCGACCGCTACACCGACATGCTCGGCGATCTTCACGACGCCGCCGATGGCCAGCTTACCTTCAGCCTCGGTTGCGACTTCCACTTCTCGCCCGAGAACATTCGTGATGCGCTGACCCATCCGCGGCGCTACACCATCGGCGACTCGCAATATCTGCTGGTCGAGTTCAGCGACTACAGCATTCCGCCGAGCGTGAAGCAGGACCTGTTCTCCATTGCAAGCTGCGGAATGGTTGCCGTCATCACTCACCCCGAGCGGAACCAGGTGCTGCTGCGCAAGCCAGAGATGGTGCTCGCGATGGTCGAGCAAGGCTGCCTGGTGCAGGTCACCGCCAACTCCATCACCGGATTCTGGGGCAAGCGCTCGAAGAAAATGGCCGAGTGGCTGCTCGAGCGGGAAGCTGTCCACGTTGTGGCCAGCGACGCCCACGATCCCGCCCGCCGAAGTCCGGTGCTGTCGCAGGCCCGCAAAGCGGTCGCCGTTCTCGCGGGCGACGAGATTGCCGAGGCGCTCGTCATGCTCAATCCTGCCGCCATCGTAGATGGAAGGAACCTGCCTTATCGGCCTTTGTCGCGAGTGTAATTAGGGCTTCAGCGACTCTAAATAAGCCACTACTGCCTCGGCGTCGGCGCGATTCATGTGGTATTGCGGCATCGGAGGACGCGCTGGTTGCCCGTTAGGCGCGAGACCGGTCATGAAGAACTGGATCGCCTTCTCGTGGTCCCAGCCTTCCAACCCGGCGATGTTGGGAGACGCGTCGGCCCAGTTGGGCACGGGAACCGTCGAGGTAAAGGTCAGCTTGGTGCCTTGCAACCATTTTCCCGGGACGTATTCGCCCTTCTCGTTCATCGGAGTGTGGCAGTCGCCGCACTGGCCGATGACTTTCACGAGGTATTCGCCGTGGGCGATTTGCTGTTTGCTCGCCGTCTTACCAGAAGCGGCCAGGCCGTTGTGGGCCGCCATGACGCACAGCGCTCCAACAACAATTGCGATCATCTTCTTCTTCACGGTTTTTCTCTCCCTGAAAATGTCAGTCGTGTTCTCCGGCGCGTCAAGCCAGAGCTCGCCACAAAATTGTGCCAGATTTTGCCGTAAGTACGCGATTGATGTCAATCGCACTCGGCCAACAGAATGTTTGGTTATAGAGAGAAAAAGGGCGCGAGCGCCGCACCCTTTTCTATGATCGCGGCTTGAAAACCCGCAGCGTTACTTCTGGCTCTGCTGGAAGCGGTTATTGACCTCCGCCCAGTTCACCACGTTCCACCATTCCTTCAAGTAGTCGCCGCGGCGGTTCTGGTACTTAAGGTAATACGCGTGCTCCCACACGTCATTGCCCATGATCGGGATAAAGCCCTGGCTCATCGGATTGTCCTGGTTGGCAGAGCTCATCACCTGCAGCTTGCCTGCCTGATCGCGGACCAGCCATGCCCAGCCGCTGCCGAATTGTTTGAGGCCGGCGTCGTTGAACTTCTCTTTGAAGGCGTTGAAATCTCCAAAGGTGCTCTTGATGGCCTCGGCGATGGCGCCGCTTGGTTCGCCGCCGGCGTTCGGGCCCATGATCTTCCAGAACATGGTGTGGTTTACGTGGCCGCCGCCGTTATTGCGCACGGCGTTGCGGATCGCTTCGGGCACGTTCTCCAGGCTCTTGAGCAGCTCTTCGGCGCTGAGCTTCTGCAGCTCGGGGGCTTTTTCCAGCGCCGCGTTCAGGTTGGTTACGTAAGCCTGGTGATGTTTGTCGTGATGCAGATGCATGGTCTGCGTGTCAATGTAAGGTTCAAGCGCAGAGTAGTCGTAGGCCAGCGCGGGAACTTCGTATGCCATTCTGATCTTTCCTCCAGTCGGCAGTTGATGCGAAGGGATTAAAGCTGGTTGCAAAACCGCGAGCGAGACGCGATTGTCTCGACTGCGGCTGCCATTATAGTTGATAACGGTTGGCTGATCGCCAGGCGAGCCTCAATCCGGTGCTTTATGGTTGCCAGACCGAGGTTATACGACGCATTCCCCACCGCCTGCCAACTGCCCTATAATGAAACGTTCTTCCCACCGCCGCATCAATCAGTAGTAAGGGGTATTGATGGCCACAACCGAGATTGCAGTACACGGCGCCGAGCGCGACGCCGTGCGTGAACCTGTCGTCAACGATTTCAGCATACAAGTTGCCACCGTAAACGGCTCGGGATCGCAGAGCGCCAACACCGTGCTGCTGCGCACCATCTTTCAGATGGGCGTTCCTGTCTCCGGCAAGAACATGTTCCCCTCGAACATCGCCGGACTGCCCACGTGGTACACGATCCGGGCGAGCAAGAAAGGCTACATCGCGCGCAAGAAGGAGATCGACTTCCTGGTGGCGATGAACCCGGAGACGGCCAAGGAAGATGTCATGTCGCTGGCCTCGGGCGCCGCTGTGCTGTATGACGAGCCGCTGAAGCTGAGCGAACTCCGCTCCGACCTGACGTTTTACGCCGTGCCCTACGACAAGCTCTGCGCTGCGGTCTGTCCCGAAGCCAAGCTGCGCAAGCTGGTCAAGAACATGATCTACGTCGGCGTGGTGGCGCAACTGCTCAACCTCGACATGACCGAAGTCGAGAAGGCGCTGCGCAAACAGTTTGCCAAGAAGGTCAAGGCCGCCGATCTCAACTGGAATGCCGCGAAGGCCGGTTACGACTACGCTGCATCGTCGTTGACCAAAGCCGATCCGTTCACCGTCGAGCGCATGAACAAGACTGCGGGCATGATCATCATCGACGGCAACGCCGCAGCGGCTCTGGGCTGCATGTTCGCCGGCGTAACGGTGGTGACGTGGTATCCGATTACGCCTTCGTCGTCGCTGGTGGAGACGCTGATTGACTACATGAAGGAGTACCGCATCGGCGCCGATGGCAAAGCCAGCTTCGCCATCGTGCAGGCGGAAGACGAACTCGCTGCGATCGGCATGGTCCTCGGCGCGGGATGGTCGGGAGCGCGTTCCATGACCGCCACCGCAGGACCAGGCATTTCGCTGATGGCCGAGTTCGCCGGACTTGGCTATTACGTGGAGCTTCCCGGCGTTATCTGGGACATCCAGCGCGTTGGTCCTTCGACCGGATTGCCGACGCGAACTTCGCAAGGCGACATCGATTTCGTGGCCCGGCTTTCTCATGGAGACACGCGCCATCCGATGCTGCTGCCTTGCAGTGTTTCCGAATGTTTCAGCATGGCAAGCGACGCCTTCGATCTCGCCGAGCAGTTGCAGACGCCGGTGTTCGTGATGTCCGATCTCGATCTGGGCATGAACAACTGGATGTCGGAGCCGTTCCAGTATCCGGAGAAGCCGCTGAATCGCGGCAAGGTGCTGACCGCGGAAGACCTCGACCGGCTGGGCGGCGGTTTTGCCCGCTACAAAGACGTGGACGGCGACGCTATCGGTTACCGGACTCTTCCGGGCACCGATCATCCCAACGCTGCGTGGTTCGCACGCGGCAGCGGACACAACGAGAAGTCCGGATACAGCGAGCGGCCTGACGACTACGCCAACAACATGGACCGTCTGGCGCGCAAGTTCGACACCGCGCGCACGCTGGTTCCCAAGCCGGAAATCGTGCGCAATGACGGCAACGAAGTCGGCATCATCGCTTACGGCACATCGCATCATGCGTTGGTCGAGACGCTCGATCAGTTGCAGACGGAATACGGCGTAAAGGCTGATTACCTGCGCCTGCGGGCCTATCCGTTTACGGCTGAAACGCATAAATTTATCGCCGCGCACAAGCGTGTGTACGTCGTCGACCAGAACCGCGACGGGCAGATGCTGCAATTGCTGAAGCTTGACATTGCGGTGCCGGACATTGCCAGATTGCGCAGCGTCCGCCACTACAACGGACTTCCCATCGACGCGCGTTCCGTCACCGACGACATCATTTCGCAGGAGGGCAAGTAAATGGCGACCACAGCCACACCGCCGCCCGCTCCAAAAACCAACCGCATCGGACTTCAGGTGCTCGACTATCGCGGCGGCAAAACCACGCTGTGCGCGGGTTGCGGCCACAACACCATTTCCGAGCGCATCATCGAAGCCTTCTACGACATGGGCATCGCGCCGGAGCGCGTCATCAAGCTGTCGGGCATCGGCTGCTCCTCCAAAAGTCCGGCGTACTTCATGAACCGCTCGCACAGCTTCAATGCCGTGCATGGACGTATGCCTTCGGTTGCGACCGGCGCGGTGCTGGCGAACTCGAAGATCATTGCGCTGGGCGTCAGCGGCGATGGTGACACTGCCTCGATTGGCATGGGGCAATTCGTGCATCTCATGCGGCGCAATCTGCCCATCATCTACATCATCGAAGACAACGGCGTGTACGGCCTGACCAAGGGCCAGTTCTCGGCCACCGCCGATCTGGGTTCGAAGCTGAAGACCGGCGTGATCAACGACCTTCCGCCCATCGACACCTGCGCGCTGGCGATCATGCTGGGCGCGACCTTCGTCGGCCGCTCGTTCTCCGGCGACAAGAAGCAGTTGCACACCATGCTGAAGGCGGCGCTGGCGCATCGCGGCACTGTGCTGCTGGACGTGATCTCGCCCTGCACCACGTTCAACGATCACGAAGGGTCGACCAAGTCGTACAAGTTTGTCAAGGACCACGAAGAGCCGTTGCACGACTTGAATTTCGTGCCTCACTTCCACGAAATTGATGTGGACTACGAAGAAGGCGAAAGCCTCAATGTCACCATGCACGATGGGTCGTCATTGCGCCTGCGCAAGCTGGAGCATGACTACGATCCAACCAACAAAGTCAGTGCGGTGTCGCGTTTGATCGAGTCGCATGACGCCGAAGAAGTGCTCACCGGAGTGCTCTATGTGAACACCGTCGCGCCCAACTTCCTCGACATGATCGACATGACCGATCAACCGCTGGCGACCTTGCCCGAAAGCGTTACTCGGCCTTCGCGCCAGGTCTTGGACGAGTGCATGGAAGCTCTGCGGTAAGAACGTCCGTTTAGCCCCCTGATTGTCATCACGAGCGGGCTTCCGCCCGCGAGGGACCCGCTTTCCCAGCAACCGCGGATTTTCACGGATGAACACGGATCTCCGCAACTACATCCTCTCACCGATCCATTTATAATCAACAACTTAAGCAACATTTCTGTCGCAAGATATTCCATTCAAAGGAGTTACAAGTAAAGTATTGATTCCTGAATCGACTTAGTGGCGGCAGCAAAGCGAGGGATCTTCGGGTTCCATTGTTACGAAGGCGCCAGGAAAGCAACCGCGCGGGTGGCCCCCCCACCCCTCCCCCCTCTTTCTCGCAAAATATTGAAAACAATAAGCAAGAGAGAAACACTCCTCGTAAAACCTTCTATCGAAAAGAGTTAGAGGTCAAAATATTCAATTATAAGGATTTAGCTCCCCTCGGGAGGTATATGGGTCATTCCCGTCTCGGAAAAACGGTGGTTCACCTCGGGCCCAGACCTGGCGACTGATACCCGTTCGTTTTGTCAAAGAACTGAGGCCCAACCGGACCCAACTTGTCTTCCCGGCGGGCATCGAGCGCTCGGCCCGACGATACACTTTAGCACATTTAAGCCATAAATACAAGGCACTAAAATGCCACCAGTGACCGAAAATGTCGGGCTCATGGTGAAGTCGTGTCATAGTTGGTGCCGCGCTCCGCGACTCATACTTTTCCGCGTGCCCCCCGGCTTGCTGGCACCCCAACGCGCGCAAAAGCGGCGCGTGTTGGGGACCCCGCAATGCACACGGGACTCAAAGCGCTGCCGCCACTGCGCGGCTCGGTCCAAATTCACACTTAACCCCGGGCTCACGCCCGGGGCTAACACTAGTGCCACCCCTGCTGGAAGCTCACGCTTGCAGGGTCCGAAGTGCTTACTACAGCGACGCCATATCGATCACGAAGCGATACTTCACATCGCTACGCAGCATGCGTTCGTAGGCTTCGTTGATCTTCTGGATGGGAATGATCTCGATGTCGGAGACGATGCCGTGCTTGCCGCAGAAATCCAGCATCTCCTGCGTCTCCGCAATGCCGCCGATCATGGAGCCGGAAAGCTCGCGCCGCCCGGGAATGATGCTGAACGCGGCCACGGACAGCGGCTTTTCGGGCGCGCCCACCAGCACCAGAGTCCCGTCGCGTTTCAGCAGGTTGAGATAGGCGTTGATGTCGTGCTCGGCGGAAACGGTGTCGAGGATGAAATCAAAGCTGTTGACGAGCTTCTCCATCTGCGCCGCATCCTTGGACACCACGACCTCATGCGCGCCCAGGCGCTTTGCGTCCCCGGTTTTGTGGGTTGAAGTGGTGAACAGCGTCACGTGCGCTCCGAAGGCGTTGGCGAATTTCAGTCCCATGTGGCCCAGGCCGCCCAGACCAACGATGCCGACCTTCTGGCCCTTCTGGACCTTCCAATGCCGCAACGGCGAGTAGGTGGTGATGCCGGCGCAGAGCAGCGGCGCCGTGGCAGCCAGATCGAGGTTCGCGGGAGGACGCAGTACGAATGTCTCGTCGACCACGACGGTCTTGGAGTATCCGCCATAAGTCATGCCGCCAAGAATCTTGTCTTCGCTGTTGTAGGTGAAGGTGGCAGGACCCTCGCAGTACTGCTCCAGTCCGGCCTTGCAGGCCGGCGCAGGTGCGGTCGGAATCCACCATGCAGCCGACGGCGGCGAGGTCGCCTTCCTTGAACTTGCGAACCTTGGAGCCGACCTTCGTCACCCGTCCGGCAATCTCGTGGCCGGGAACCACCGGGTAAGTGGTATTGGTCCATTCGTTGCGCGCGGTGTGCAGGTCAGAGTGGCAGACGCCACAGAAGAGAATCTCAATCTGCACATCGTGCGGCCCGGGATTGCGGCGTTCAAAAGAAAATGGCTGGAGAGGAGAGGTGGAGGAATGGGCTGCGTAACCGGTGGTCTTTATGCGTCCTTGCTTTTCTACCGGCCGCTCAGGAGTAAGAACATCAACTGTACTCGCCATGAATAAACTCCTTGGGGTGCGACGAAATTTCGTCGGTTGAAGAATGCAGCACGATCAAGTGTGTGCGTCAGGGAACGTGTGCGTTAGGAAAAGAGAACCAGCAAACCACTTCATTAGATTCCGTCCGGCTCCCTTGGTCGCAGCCCGAAGATCGAATCACGGTGGCAGGATTGCAGACAATGTGCGGGATTGTCCGCCACGGGTGCCGGTGGTTCGTTTCGTGCACCTGCGGTAAGATTCGTGCATGGCAAAGTCGTCGCTCCAATTCGAAGTTCCTTGTCCCTGCTGCGGTGCGTTGCTGAAGATCGACAGTGACACCCGGGCCGTGATCGCGCACACGCCCAAGGCCGTTCCCAAAACCTTCGAGGACCTGGAGTCGGCGGCGCGTGCCATGAAAGACCAGGACATCCGCAAGGAATCCATCTTCCGGCAATCGGTGGAGGCGCAAAAGAAACAGGGCGATGTGCTGGAGAAGAAATTTCAGGAAGCGCTCAAGCGCGCCAAGGAAACGCCCGATACCGGGAAGCCGCTGCGGGACTTCGATCTGGATTGAAGGATAGTTTCAAGTTTCGAGTTTCAAGCAATCCGCAGCTATTCGTGCGTCGGGTTGAGACCACATTCGCCGCTTCAACTGGAAACTTGAAACTCGAAACCGCACTCTCACGTCCGCTCCTGCTTGGCCACCGCGGTGTTCGTCCGCTGGCCGGCTCGCGCGCCGAAGGTCTTCCGGCCGAAAACACCATCGCCGCCTTTGAGTACGCGCTCGCCAAGGGCTGCGATGGAATCGAGTTCGATGTGCGCTTCACCCGCAACGGACGCGCAGTCGCGTGTCACGATCCTCAGCTTGATGGCAAGGAAATCTCAGCCACGGATTACTCCGATCTGTTGCGGGGACGCAAGGACTTGGCGTGCCTGGAAGATGTGTTGGCGCGCTTCGGCGATGCTGCCTACCTCGATATCGAAGTGAAGGTTGGCGGCAACGAGGAGGCGGTGGTCGCGGCGTTGCGGGCAAGTCCGCCGCGGCGCTACGTGATTTCGTCGTTCTTTCCCGATGTGCTGCTGCGTCTCAATCGGCTCGAGCCGTCGCTGCCATTGGGCTTCTTATGCGACCGATCGGAATACGTCAAGCTTTGGAGTGAGCTGCCAATCGCGGTCTTCATTCCGCAGCACGAGCTGGTCTCGCAAGAAATGATTGACGCAGTGCATCAGCACGGGCTGAAGCTCTTTACCTGGACGGTGAATCAGCACGCCGACCTGTTGCGCCTCGCCGCCTGGGGAGCGGATGGATTGATCTGCGACGATCCCGCGCTGTTGAGCCGCACATTTCCCCGGTCAGCATGATCGGATCCGATCGCGCGATTTCCGGGCTGTTTTTGCGCGCGTCAGCGGCCGTCATTTAGATTGGTGGTGATGGCCACTACAGGCGAACGATTTGAGCGCGCCGTGTCAATCATGGCGCGACTGCGCGGCCCCGGCGGGTGTCCCTGGGACCGGGAACAAACCTTCGACACCATCAAGCCCTACACGCTGGAAGAAGCCTACGAAGTGCTGGAGGCCATCGACGCGCGCGACTGGGACGAGCTGCCCGGTGAGCTCGGTGACCTTCTGTTGCAGGTGCTCTTCTACTCCCAGATGGCGGCGGAGGAGAAGCGCTTCTCCGATCGACGACGTGCTTGAGCGATTGTCGAACAAACTGGTGGACCGGCATCCCCACGTGTTCGGCGATGTGAAGGCCGACACACCGGCTGAGGTGCTGCGCAACTGGCAGGCGCTGAAGGCCGAAGAAAAGAAAAAGCGCGACGGTGAAGATGCGAAGGCAGCGGCTCATCCCGAGTCCGTGCTCGGCGGCGTTTCTTCAGCCATGCCGTCGCTGATGGAGGCGTACAAGATCAGCTCGCGAGTGGCCCACGTGGGCTTCGACTGGCCGAATATTGAGGGCCTCTTCGACAAGCTGAGCGAGGAAACCGAGGAGCTGCGCAAGAATCTGGAAGAATATCCCGAGCCCGGCCCGCAGCCCGAGTCGGCTGCCGGTGTGGCGGGAGCGCGTGGGGCGAAGGTTTCCCCGGAACTGCGAGCGCGGCTGGAAGATGAGGTCGGAGACCTGCTGTTCGTGCTGGTGAACATCGCGCGGTATCTCTCGCTCGATCCCGAGTCGGCGCTGCGCAAGACGAACCGCAAGTTCCGCCGCCGCTTCCAATACCTGGAAGACAGGCTGCGCCAGCAGGGACGCAAGCCTGCGGACGCGTCGCTCGACGAGATGGAGTCCCTTTGGCAGGAGTCGAAGCAACAGGAAAAACCGTGACCGCGGACGCCATCGCACTGCGTAATTGCACCGAGCTGGAAGAATTTCGCGCCTGCGTGGCGCTGCAAAAAGAAGTGTGGGGATTTGCCGACAACGAACTGGTGCCGCTCCGCATTTTCTCGCTGGCGCCGAAGATTGGCGGCCAGGTCATCGGCGCATGGGATGGCGAAACGCTGGTCGGGTTTGCTTTCTCCATTCCGGGGACGCGCAGCGGACATCCTTATCTGCACTCGCACATGCTGGCCGTGAAAGAGGGCTATCGGGACACCGGCCTGGGCAGGCGCATCAAACTGTTTCAGCGCGAAGACGCCATCGCGCACGGCTACGAATTGCTGGAGTGGACCTTCGATCCACTGGAGATCAAGAACGCCTACTTGAATCTCGAGCGTCTGGGAGCGATTGCGCGCCGCTACAACATCAACCAGTACGGCATCACGTCCTCGCCGTTGCAAGGATTTCTGCCCACCGATCGCCTGGTGGCGGAGTGGTGGCTTACTTCGAAGCGCGTCGAAGGACTGCTGTTAACCGGCAAGCACCCTTCCTACACGCCAGAAGAGCGGGTCGAAGTACCCGCCGACATCTATGCCTGGAAGGCGCAGCCCGAGAGTCGGCAGAAAGCGGCGGAGGTCCAACTCCGCAATCGCGAACAATTTCTGGCGGCGTTCTCGCGCGGGCTGGCCTGCCTGGGTTACCAACGCGACGCGCAGGGCAACGGCGCGTTCTTGCTGGGACAGTGGGACGAGCACTGGTCGTACGCGAGCGAGTGACTCGTGATTCGAAGGGACATTGCTGAGCAGTTGCGGAGAAGTTAAAAAGCAGATCCCTCGCGGGCTGAAGCCCCTCGTGATGACAAAATCAGGCGGACATGCGCGATGAAAATTGAAGCCATCACCCTGCGCGAGCTGAAGATTCCTCTCGTCCATTTCTTCGAGACCAGCTTTGGGCGCACCTACACTCGCCGCATTCTTCTGGTGACGGTGCACTGCGATGGACTGGAAGGCTGGGGCGAGTGCGTTGCCGGCGAGGACCCGTTTTACAGCGAGGAATACATCGATGGCGCGTGGGATGTGACCGTGCGCTATCTGGCTCCCGCGCTGTTGGGTCAGACCCTGCAAGCGGGGCGCGAGGTTCCGGCACTGCTGGCGCGGGTGCGCGAACATCGCATGGCCAGGGCCGCGCTGGAGAATGCGGTCTGGGATGCTGAAGCTCAGGAAAAGGCAATTCCGCTGTGGAAGATGCTGGGCGGCACGCAGCGCGAGATATCGTGCGGCGTCAGCATCGGCATCCAGGACTCACACGAGCAGTTGTTGCAGAAGATCGAAACCGAACTGGCCGCCGGATATCAGCGCATCAAAGTCAAAGTGAAGCCTGGCTGGGATGTCGAAGTGCTGGAGAAAATTCGCGCGCGCTGGCCCGGCATCCTGCTGAGCTGCGACGCCAACTCGGCTTATACGCTGGCTGATACCGAGCACCTGATGGGCTTTGACCGATTCAAGCTGCTGATGATCGAGCAGCCGCTGTGGAGCGATGACTTCTACTTCCACGCGCGGCTGCAGAAGCAGTTGCAGACAGCACTGTGCCTCGACGAAGCGATCCGCAGCGCCCGCGACGCCGAAGCCGCGCTGGAGTTGGGCGCATGTCGCATCGTCAACATCAAAGTCGGGCGCATCGGCGGCTTCTCCGAAGCCATTGCCGCTCATGACGTCGCGCTGCGGTTCGGCGTGCCCGTGTGGTGTGGAGGCATGCTGGAGTCGGGCGTCGGGCGCTCCCACAATGTGGCACTCTCGACGCTACCAAACTTCAAGTTGCCAGGGGATGTCTCGGCATCCAAGCGCTATTGGAAGGAAGACATCATCGAGCCGGAGGTCGAAGTCTCGCCGCAGGGAACCATCCGCGTCGGTGACATCCCGGGACGGGGCTACGAGTTGCGCAAGGACTTGATCGAGAAGCTCACGGTGAAGAAGGAAATTCTAAAGAAGTAGGTTCTTAGTTTGGCGTCGGTGTAGCGAACACCTTCTTGAGGTTTGCCGGTGTCAACAACTCCTCGAGCGAATCGGTCCCAAACTTCGGTTTCAAGTCGTAGATGGAGAACTCTCGCCAGCGAAACGGCTGAAACTGGTAGATGTAAACGTAGTCGTCGTCATCAAATAATCCGCTGTCCTCTGCGTCGGAGCGATCAAGAAATCCCTCCGGCTCGAAGGTCATCCGAAATGCCAGCGAATTGGTTTCGTCGCTCACCATCAGCGGATACCCCGGATAAGTGGTGAACCGGCGGGGGTCGCAAGCCCAGTTGTTCTGTCCGGCAACGGTCCTGATTGATCACTTTTTCAAGCTTGGCACTGAATTCGTCGCGGAATGGGTCGTGCGGCTGCGGATACACTTGCGTCGATTTACGGGTCTCCGGGTTGTACAACCACAAGGTTTCGGGATGCACATCCGCGAAGTGGACCATGTTGCCCCAGTAGATAAATGAACCCGACTTGAGGAAGGCAGCGACCCCGCCAGTCAGAGTCTGATCGACGGTTAAATCGTCCTTAAGGATGAGCAAGCATCCCGCGGACGGGTTCCAGTGCATGGTCAGGTAATACCGCTTGTTATTGCGCTTTATGTCCAGGACCGATCCAAAGCACTCCGTCGAGCCAAACTCCGTCTTCACTTGCATATCACTCAGCGCCGCTTGCTGCCAGTGGCCCGAAACCTTGTTATAGCGAGTTACGAACAAGGGGAGCCGCAGGGTTTGGTCCGGAGGATTCGCCAAGTAGTAGGCAATGACGAATTCCCGGTCGTCGTTCAGGGTCGCATAACTGGTGATGTGTGCTATCCAGGTTAGGAATCAAGGCTGGAGGAAGTGGAATCGACTCTTGTCTCAGCACATCGCCGAGGATTGGGTATTGTTGCCCAAGAGCACTCGCGAAGCAGCAGACCAGCACCAGGGAACAACCCAGTACGCCGCGCCAACCCAGAGTCATAGCTGCGCGAACTGTAGCACACCCCGGGGCAAGGCATTACCGGTGGTTGTTATCGGCTTCCTTCGTCGCGCCGCCGTTCTGGGCGACGGTATCGTCGCTCTTGTGGAGCAACTCCAGCGCCTGGGCGACAGTAAGATTCGAGGGCACCGGGCGGAAGTCGGTGGCAGTCTCCGTCGAGTACATGGTGAGCGGTTTGATCATCAGGATCTTGCCGGTGAAGTCGAGGGTCTCACGCACTAACTCCCAGCGGCCGCCGCCAACATCGCGCTGCTCGATGTAGAACTTTCCGCCCTTGTAAAGCCGCCCCAGAATGCCCCAGCCAAAGTCCACATCCTTGAACAGAGTGCCGTCAATTTTCGCGATGCGCATGGCCTTGCGGTCGATGAGCATATCTCCCTGCATACCTTCGTACACGCGGGTTTCATGATTGGGCGGGGTGAAATTGGGGTTCGGCTTGAAGGTCAGGTGCACCAGTTCATTGCCGTTCGGGCCCGGCTGCGTTCC
Organism: uncultured Acidobacteriaceae bacterium; assembly: GCA_963735855.1. Taxonomy (GTDB): domain Bacteria; phylum Acidobacteriota; class Terriglobia; order Terriglobales; family Acidobacteriaceae; genus Bog-257. The sequence continues at coordinate 243,361 of CAVTMW010000010.1, read as the reverse complement.
GGCATAGGTGTAGAGGAACGCATCCGGCAGGCTGGTCAACATCAACTGGTCGCGCTGGTCATCCTCCTTGCTCGACTGCTCTCGCTTGCGGCGCGCTTCAGGGTCATTGGCAAACTTTTCCAGCTTCTCATTTTCCTTGGCGCGCTGGTCGGCGGTCAGAGGCTGGCCGTTGATGGCGATGGTGCTGCTCAGGCCTCCCTGCGGGGTCTCGATTACTTCCTTGGTGATGGAGTGATTCTTGTACTGCGTGTGGTCCCGGTACATGAAGTACTGGTGTATGTTGTTGGCCTTGATTTCATTCTTCGACGCCTGGCGAACCAATTGCTGCGGGTCTATATTGGGCTTCTGTTGCGCGATGGCGATCACGCCCGCCAGCAGGACCACAATCCCACTGGCTATGGCACAACGAATATGTCTTTCTGCTGCGTTCACAAGTCTGCTCTCAGTTAGTCCCACATCCACAATTCATTAGACGTCATGTTGAACGAGCAAGTTGCTTTTTGGACATGGCGCTTTTGCCAGTAAGAACCGACGTTCCCCACGCGGAAGTACTGTATCGAGATTCTCGACAGCGCGGTTGCGAGAGCCCCAGATCAGATGTTCCTCCAAACCACAATGCTTTGGCAAGATATCGTCGGGTCGCGCGGCTTGTATTACTCAAGGGAAGCCGTCAAGATCTATGGTGTTCTGCTTGACTCTGGCCAACAAGGCGAACTGCGCCACTCCGACATGCAGCGCAAAGTAATCGCCGAACTGCTGGATGACGATCTCGGCACAACCGTCGAGATCGCGGGCTCGCTCGCCGACTTGCGGCGCATTAGCGCCTGGTTCGGTGGCACGCGTACGACCGTCGCCCTGTTGCGGCAAGTCGCGCGCACGACTGGCTGCCGGGAGATGTCGGTACTGGAAATCGGCGCCGGAGCCGGAGATGTGCCGCTGGCGGCGCAGAGAGCGCTCGCGCGAGACAATATCGAGTTGAGCGTGACATTGCTGGATCGAGCCTGGTCGCACCTGCCGACCGACAGAACAACTGCCGTCGTAGGCGACGCGCTGTATCTGCCCTTTCGTGATAACGCATTCGACGTCGTGAGCAGTTCCCTTCTGGCTCATCATTTTGAGCCTGATGAGCTGCGGCGGTTTGCCTGCGAGGCGTTGCGCGTCTGCCGGCACGCCGTGCTCATCAACGATCTGATTCGCAGCCGCATCGCATCTGGCGCTGGTTTATCTGGGACTGCCGCTCTTCCGCAGCCGCATCACGTGGCATGATGCACCGGCATCGGTGCGGCGGGCTTACACTCCGGACGAGATGCGGGAGTTGCTCTCCCATCTTCCCGCCAGGCGAATCGAAATTTCGAAGCACTATCTTTATCGGATGGGGGTGTTGGTGTGGAAGGGCAGCGGCTAGCGGTTGGCATTTGGCAGTTAGGCACAGGTGCTGGAACCTACCAGGTATCTCTTGAATCGTTCTGTATCAGGGCAAGTCTTCAGACGTGCGGCAGTGAGGTCAGGAACGAATTGGGCCTTAGCCCTTGACCTTCGTCTTGCAGGGGCTGAAGCCCTGGCTTTGTTGTGCCTCGTTCGGCACGACTCAAAATCGTGCCCTGATACGACACAAATGATTTCCGAGATGGCATCTACTAAGTGCTAAATGCTAATCGCTAAATGCTAGTCGCTAAATGCCAAATGCTATCTCCCAATTCGATCTTGCCATCATCGGCGGCGGCCCAGCGGGAACTTCCGCCGCCATTACGGCTGCGCGAATGGGCGTGAAGGTCGCGTTGTTCGAGGCGCGCACTTTTCCGCGACACAAGGTCTGTGGCGAATTTGTTTCGGCGGAGTCTCTCGATCTTCTTGCCGGGCTGGTGCAGGACGTGCCGGAGACGGCAGAGTTGTTGGCCAAAGCTCCGGTGATCGACCGAACGCGTTTGCTCTTCGGCGGGAGGATGATCGAAGTAAAAGTTGCGCCCGCAGGACTCAGCATCTCCCGCTATGATCTCGACGCACTGTTGTGGAATGCGGCCCAGCGTGCCGGCGTGGAAGTTCGTCCCAACTGCGAAGTAACTGCAAGCGACGGCGACGGCCCGTTCACGCTTCAGACATCCGCCGGGACATTCTCCGCGAAGGTCATGATCGTCGCGGCAGGACGCTGGTCGCAGTTCACCGCCGACCGGACGCTTCCGTCCGGGCCCAAGTGGATTGGTGTCAAAGCGCACTTCCGTGAGATAGGCGCCGAGACATCTACTGATTTGTATTTCTTCGAGAACGGATACTGCGGTGTGCAACCGGTAGCAGCCGATGTTGTGAATGCCTGCGCTATGGTGCGATCGGACCATGCCACTTCGTTGGAAGAGGTTTTCGCGCTGCATCCAAAATTGGCTGAGCGGGCCGCCGGCTGGCAACCGGTGAGTCAGCCGGTCAGCACCGCGCCACTGGTCTATGGCGAGCCCCAACCGGTCCGCGGCAACATCCTGTTCGTCGGCGACGCTGCTGCCTTCATCGATCCCTTCGTCGGAGATGGAATCTCGATCGCTTTGCGCAGCGGGCGAGTTGCTGCGGAGTGCTTGCGCGAGTTCTGGCAAGGCAGAAGCCCCCTGGAGAGCGCGGTCGCGGCCTACCGTCATGAATATCGCAGGCAATTTGCTCCTCTGATTTCCGCCGCTGCGCGCGTTCGCTCGCTCTTTTCGCTTCCCGCTATCGCCAAGCCGGCCGTCTTCGAATTGCTGCGGCTGCCGGGTTTGATCCCGTACGTAATCCGCAAGACGAGAAGAGCTGTATAGAGATCGTTTTTCGCTGCTGGCTGCGTGCACAGTGATGGTCGGAAAGCCCCAGGGTTCGGTATGATCCTGCGGGGGAATCGCATGGGAGAAAGCACTGAGAAACGGGTTCGCTTCGAAGGGAGTCAGCCGATCCTGCGCGTCGACAACATGGAGGCCAGCTTACGTTTCTATGTGGACGTCCTGGGCTTTGAGAACGCCAGTTGGGGCAACGAGGAATTCACCAGTGTAAACCGCGACAGGGCTGCCCTCTATCTTTGCCAGGGCGGACAGGGTGGCGGCGCGGCATGGGTGTGGATTGGCGTGGAGGATGTTGAGCAGCTTCACGAGGAGTTGAAGTCGCGCGGGGTGACGATCCGCATGCCACCCACGAACTATCCCTGGGCCCTGGAAATGCAAATTGAAGATCCCGACGGCAACGTGCTTCGCCTGGGATCCGATCCGAAATGAAGGGTCGCGCTCCGATGCGTGTCGTTAACGATCCGGATTGTGAATCCTCAGGCCACAACGGACTTCAGCTGTTAGGAAGGACCAGGAAGGGCCCTGTCTCATGGTCGCGCTCGTTCTGCAGAAACGCGGGATGATGCAGCAGGGGAGAAGCCAGCGCAGGTTCCCAAACCGGCGACCGAAGCTCCGGCATGGGCTTTGCCTGAAACAGTTTCCTACACTGCCCCGCCGTCCACCGGGCCCACCTCTTGGACTTCTTTCTGCGGGCGCTATCGGTCGAGATTCCCGTTCCCGCATACATCTGCCGGTAGAGCTTGGAAAGGAAGACGAAAGCGATCCTGGAGCGCAGGTGTGGAGCGCAGGCTGACCTCTGCCAGATGGCGCTCCAGTTATAAAACCTGTCCCAAACCCTCTGGGTGCGTTCCCCAATCTCCTGCGAGCTCATCGAGGGATGGGGCGTAAACATCTTCGGGCGAGTCTCAGTCGGAATCAGCCAATAGCGGGTAATCGGCACATTTCCCACGAGCGTCGGCTTTTTGGCCTGCTCTTTTTCCCAGCGGGCAAAATCCACAGTCCCAGGAAACGGCGTCATCATGAGGAACTGAGCAAAAGTTATGTCCGCCTTCAATGCCATGTCGACGGTCGCATCGAAGGTCGCCGGCTTGTCGGTCGGCAGGCCGAAGATGAACGAACCCAGGACATGGACACCATGCTGCTTGAAGGTAAGCAGCTGCCTAGCCAGGGCCTCGCCAGACTGGTTGAAGTCTTTGAAGACGGCTTTGAGCCCTTCCGGAGTGACCGCTTCGACTCCCACCAGGGCACCCTTGATATTGGCCCTCCGCATAGCATCCAGATACTCGCCGTCCTCGGCCGCTTCCATCGTGATTTGGGTGTAGAACACCATGTCTTGCGGCAGTCTTGCCAGCTCTTCCATGAGTTGGAAACGCTCCGCGCGGATGGCCGTTAATTCGCCGAGTTTGGCGAGATTGTTTTGCTCCCGGGCGAGCCGCAGATCGGTCAACGTCACGGGATAGAAATTATCGTCGGCTAGGGCAATAAACCGGAAGCCGAGGCGGCGCAGTTCAACGATTTCGTCGATCACGCTCTGGTACTGCCGTTGGCGCGGCTTTTGTCCATCGGTCTTCCACACACTGCAAAAAGAGCAATGCTTTGGGCATCCGCGAATCGTCTGGACCGAGGCCCACATATACTTGTCGCGCGGCATCAAGTCCCATCGCGCGGCCAGGAACTGGCTACCTTCAATCCGTCCGCCCTCGTAAATAGAGCCTGGCGTGCCCGCGAGGCAATCGGCCACGACCTTGCCCCACGCGATGTCACCGTCACCCTTCACGACGGCATGGGCGCCACCACGTTCGAAGGCTTCTTCGGGATACAGGGTAGCGTGGATGCCACCGTAGATCACCCACGCCCCGCGTGCGCGCGCCATGCGGCCGACTTCGTATCCACGCAAAGCATTCCCGGTATGAACGCTGACGCCGACGATATCTCCCGGGAACGATGCTTTCCGGCACAATCGGCTCCAGAGACTCGTCGACGAGAATGGGATCTCCCGCCACGTGAGGCGTCGCCGCCGCCAGGACAAACAGCCATCTTGGCGTTATGACAGCGGTACCGAAAGAATTGTCGCTGGGGTTTACGAGATGAACGCTCATGGATTCCGACCTTTCCGGATACGAGTACGGCAACTTCGGCATGGGACTTTGTTGTCAAAGCCAGCATTGGCTATTTGTCCCTGCTCTCACGTTCGCCCGACAGTCGGAACCCGGGCGAACGAGTCCGTACAGGTTCGCAAGGAGGTAATTTTGCCAGCTTGCGGGAAATAAAACTGAGCAAAATTGCACACTGGTGAAAATAAAGGACAGCGGTTGCGGTCGCTCCAACCTCGCGGCTGGTTGCTCCTTCCGGTCCAGGATGAAGGTGTATAGTCATCCAGACTTAGGGGCCGAATCGGCGAGGAGGAGAGAGATTTCGCGATGCAACCTGAACCGACTGCTGCTGGCGCGTTGACGCCCAGCATTGTTTTCGAGAATCTGCACGCCTTTCAGCGCACGTTCGCCCTGAAGGCGGCGATCGAGTTGGATATATTCCGCGCCGTGGGCCAGGGCCCGGGTGACGTGGCGTCGATCGCGCGGCATGCCCAGGCGTCGGAGCGCGGCACGCGCATCCTGTGCGACTACCTGGTCATCGCCGGCCTGCTCCAGAAGCAAGACGGGCACTACCTGCACACGCCGTCGAGCGCGGCGTTCCTCGATCCGGCTTCGCCGCACTGCCTGGCCTCGATTGTTGGCTTCCTGTCGCTGCCGGCGATGCGCGAGCCCTATGAGCACCTGGCCGACATCGTGCGCACCGGGAGGACCGTGCTGCCGGGAGAAGGCACGGTGGAACCGGAGAACCCGGTCTGGGTGGAGTTTGCGCAGAGCATGGCCCCGATGATGGCGCCCATGGCCCCGCCGCTGGGGGCGATTGTGCTGGAAGGCTACACCGGACCGATGCGAGTGCTAGACATCGCCGCCGGTCACGGATTGTTCGGTATCGAGATTGCCAAGCAGAATCCGCAGGCCCATGTGACCGGGCTGGACTGGGCGCCAGTGTTGCGGGTGGCGCTGGAGAATGCGCGCAAGGCCGGCGTTCAAGACCGCTACGACATGCTGGCGGGCAGCGCCTTCGAGGTGGACTTCGGCGGGCCCTACGACACGGTGCTGCTGACCAACTTCCTGCACCACTTCGATGTCGAGACTTGCGTTGGGCTATTGCAGAAAGTGCGCGGCTCGCTCAAGCCCGGGGGTTGCGCCGCAACGCTGGAGTTCGTACCCAACGAAGACCGGGTTTCGCCGCCGATGCCTGCGGCCTTCAGCATGACCATGCTGGCGTCAACCGCGGCCGGCGACGCCTACACCTTCCGCGAGTTGTCGGAGATGCACAGCCGGGCCGGCTTCAGCAGCATCAAGGCCCATCCGGTTCCGATGAGCCCACACACCGTGGTCACAGCGCGGGCGTAAGAAGATCACTTTCCTTTGCCGAAGTAGTAGGTCCAGCTCAGGCTGACGTAGGACTTTAAGGGCACGCCAACCACGCGCTCGAAGGGAGCAGGATCGGTGGGCAGCGCGAGGACTTCCGTGGTCTGGCCGGTGTAGCCGTTGGCGATGAGGAAGTTGGCGGCGAGCGACATGGTTTCCTCGCGGAACGGCTTCAGCACCGCGCCGCGAAATTCGGTGACGGGCACGCCGGTGAAGCCATCGCCGAGCGGCTTGGCCCGCACGTACTCAAACTCGCCGCGCACCCACAGACCAAACGGCAGACGCCGGTACGACGCGACCGTGTCCCAGATGAAGCGCGGGGCTTCGGGGATAGGCTCGCCGGTCTGGGCGTCGCGAGCGTCGGCCTGCGCGTAAGAGACGTAGAGCGAGCCGTAGGTAAAGTTCCTCTGCAGTGACACGGACAGGACCTTGTTCAGCGAGGGGCCGACGATCTCCTGCAGGCCGGTGTCGGGATCGATCTTGGCCAGCTCCTGCGAGTTCGAGATGCGCCGCAGGGTGACGTAGAGCTGCGTCTGCTTGATGACCTTGGAGAACACAAGCTGATAGGCGCGCGACGGCGCCAGCAACGTGGGCGTGCCGGTGCCGTTGCCGATGCGCGGGTCTTCGGTGTGAAACGCCTCCCCCAGGCTGAAGGACACCATCGGCAGATACCAGCGATCGGGCGGCAAGACCGTGAACGTGCCCTTAGGCAGGGTCAGCGTCGCCAGCTTGTCGAAGGAATTCTGGGGATTGATGAGGTCCTGGTTGTCCATCCAGACCTCTTCCTGGCGGACCCCGAGGTTGTAGTGAAAGTATCGGCCGACCGGTCCGTCCACGGAGAGGAATGGCTCAACGAAGGACATGGTCAGGTTGTTGCTGGTGACGGGCTGGAAGTGTCCCTGCGTCGTCCGCGTGCCGCAAATCCAGATTGCGGGGCGCGTCGCGGCGCACATCGAGGCCCGCCAGCAAGGCCAGCCAGCGACGCACGCTCTGGATGTACAGGGCCTCGCCGCCGAAGACGTTGCGGGTTTCGCTCTGCTGAATGAGGCCGTCGCCGAAATTGGAGCGCAGGTCGAGAGCGTAGTTGCGATAGAAGCCGGAGAAGGAAAGCTGCTTCTGCTCGCTGAGCTTCCAGTTGTCGGTCGCGACCAGCGAGAGCGGTGTGCGTGTAATCGAGCTGCCGGTTGTCGATGGTATCGCCCGGAACGGGAACATTGATGGGAATCAGTCCCGGAATGTAGGAGGAGCCGTAGTATCCGATGCCGAACAACGTGAGTTGATGGTTGCCAAAGTTGAACTGGCGCAGTCCATTCAGCTTGTACTGCTGGCGGTGCTCCAGGCGCTCCAGAAAGCCGTTGCCGAACGACAGCTCGGCCGCGATCCACGCGTCGGTCTGCGGATTCTTGGGACTCCAGCCAGCCATCACGTCCGCGTCGCGATAGTCACCGGTGAGCTGGAAGAAGCTGCCGACGCGCTGTCGCGGGACATAAGCGGCAGCCAGATCGACGGAGTTGTTGCCCTCGCGAACGTTGAAGGCGCCCGCCGTCCACGGTCACGCCTTCAATGATTGGCGGGATCAGGACGTTGGGGTCGGCGTAACCGTTGCCGTGAGCATTCGCGGGAAGATTGTTCGGGTAGAGGAAGTTGCCGATCTGGAAGAACTGAGCGATGGGCTCGCCGTGGTCACCGGCAACGCCCGGCGCAAAGTACTGCGGCGCTTTGATTCCCCCTGAGGCAGACTCGATGGGCAGGCCCGGAATCGAGATGGGCGCACCGGGGCGGCCGGGATTGGCGTCCAGCACCTGGTCGTGGATGATGATGCTTTGCGCGGGATCGGGCGTCAGGGACGACGGAGCAGATGCGACGACGGTAACCTGCTGTTGGACGGAGACGAGCTGCTGGAACTGCACACCCACTTGTGGCTGCTGGCCACGTCCCACGGAGACGTTCTGAACAACGGTAACGAAGGCCGGAGACTCGGCGACGAGTTGGTAATCGCCGGGGTCAACGCCGGACAGCGCGAAGCGGCCCTGGTCGTCGCTGCGAGCGTCGCCAATCATCGTTCCCGCGGCGTTTAGCAGTTTCACATCGGCCTGCGAGACGGGAGCGCCCTGAGGATCGAGAACGCGGCCTGCAATCCGGCCCACCGCGGGCTCCGCGAGGAGGGGAGCGGCATAGAGCAGTGCGCACACGATCAGCAACGCTGCGTGCAAAGAAGCCCGGTACGGCGTACCCTTCGATGGCTTCATGCCATTTCTCCCCGACGGCGCCCTAGCCATCGCCGGTCCCCGCATGAATCCCTCGTTTGTAACACGATTTCCATATTCGTGTCACGATTCCTCCTGGCGATGTTTGCCGAATGCCCCGGTCCGGAAGGACCGTCACGGGAAGTACGTGGGTTATAGTGATTGCGGATTGGGGCTGCTTACGAATTTACAGGGGGAGTTGGCGGGCCATGGCGGAACTGACAAGGACCGGGGTTTCCATCGAAGAGGACCTGTTGCAGCAGTTCGATAAGGTGATTGCCAAACGCGGCTACCGGAACCGCTCGGAGGCTATACGCGATTTGATTCGCGAAAGCCTGGTGACGGAGGCCATCGATCGCAACCGGCAGGTCGTGGCCACTCTCTCCATGATCTACGACCACCACCGGCCCAACCTGTCCAACAAGCTCAATGAGATCCAGCATCATTCACACGGAAATGTCATGGCGGCGACCCACGTCCACCTCGACGCTGACAATTGCCTGGAGGTGGTCATCATGCGCGGCCGCAGCGGTGAGGTCAAGCATCTCGCCGACCACATGCTGGCCATGCGGGGAGTGAAACACGGGAAGCTGGTGCTGACCACGACGGGAAAAGAATTGAAGTAGGAGAGAAAAAAAAGGGCGTGGGCGCCGGTTTGCGTATCTGTTGGGGTTGCGGCGCCCACCTTTGGATTTGGGTTATTGGTATAGACGGATATGGCGGGAAAAAGTTCTCTCGCGCACGACGAATTTACACTTCTTCACAAAGGAATTGTGCCGCCGCTACGCTGTCGGATTGGAAACAGGTGGAAGGGTGCGGCTTCAGCCGTGCCACAGCCCCAGCGGCGAATGATGGGCTTTAGCCCTGGTGGCCGGTTGCGTCAGGTCTGTGGCTAAACGCCACTCCGGGAGCGGCCTACGTCGCCAGGCTGAAGCCCGGCGCTTCCTCCGCGAAGGAGAGAATTTCTCCGACGGTGCAGGTTCGAATCGGCGGCCCCAATCCTGTTCGACCCGCCCTCGGCAGGCGGGCACAATCGGTTCCGCTAAATCCTTTTGAGCCGGCCGGCAACTGGTGCTAGAGTGCAGGGTGTCCCATTGAGGGACTCTTAACGCGCTTCCAAATTTCTCGCGATTCCGTCACCTGTCAAGCTTTAATAGGAGGATTTATGCCCGATTCCGCAACGCCAAACCCACAAGCTCTGGCGCAACCTGTACACGATAAGCCGGGCGATCCCGACCAACCGACCGAGGGAATCGCGCTGTGTCTTTCCGGCGGCGGATATCGCGCCATGTTGTTTCACCTCGGAACCCTGTGGCGCCTGAACGAACTGGGCTATTTGCCCAAGCTGGCTCGGATCTCCAGCGTTTCCGGCGGTTCGATTACCAACGGCGTGCTGGCCATGAACTGGAAAAAGCTACAGTTCGATAGCATGAATTGCGCGCTGAACTTTGACCAGCTGGTTACCCAGCCGATCAGCGGGATGGCTTCGAAATCGATCGATGTGAGTTCGGTGCTCGGCGGCATCTTTGGCGGAGTCTCGCACCAGGTTGCCAAGCACTATCGCGATTGCCTGTATGGCAACGCCACGCTGCAAGATTTGCCCGATGACCCGCCGCGCTTCGTTTTCAATGCGACCAGTATGCAAACGGGCGTGCTTTGGCGTTTTTCCAAACCTTTCATGGGCGACTGGATGGTAGGCCGCGTAATGAACCCCACCATTGATCTGGCCACCGCCGTCGCGGCGTCATCGGCGTTCCCGCCGGTGCTTTCCCCAACGGTCCTGGAACTGGATCCCAACAACTTCAAGAACGACGATGTTCCGCCCCCAAGGTTTACTACGCCCGATTTCCGCAAGGAGATTGTGCTCTGCGACGGCGGCGTTTACGACAATCTCGGCCTGGAGACGGCATGGAAGCGCTGTACCACGATTTTGGTCAGCGATGGCGGTGGCTCGCTCGGAATGCAATCCGACCCGGCCCGTGATTATCTGGGACAAGCGCATCGCGTGCTGGATGTCATCGATAGCCAGGTCGGAGCGTTGCGCAAGCGCACCCTGATCGCGGCTTATGAAAGCAAGATCCGCGAGGGAACCTATTGGGGTATCCGCACCAACATCGCGAACTACGCGCTGAGCAATGCGCTGCAATGCGACTTCAACTTTACGCAAAAGCTGGCAGCGACGGCCACCAGGCTGACCGCCTTGGACGCGGGACTACAACATCAGCTGATTGATTGGGGGTACGCGGTGTGCGACGCGGCCATGCGGAGGCACGTTGTGCCGCAAGCGCCGGCGCCGACGCAGTCGCCGTTTGGGACGTTCAAGCAGGCTGCAGCATCGGGGGCGGCGGGAGGCGGAGCCTAGAACAAATTGAGAGTTGGTGGTGGAAGCGCCGGGCTTCAGCCCGGCGACCTAGGCCGCTCCGACCGAATGGCTTTAGCCACGGTCCGTACGCAATCGGTAACCGGGCTAAAGCCTTTTCTTGATCTGCCTTTCGGCCCGGCTGAAGCCGTGCCCTTCCACCGGGAACCTCGCGTACATTTCCTTGTGAGAGCTAGTCTGCCGCTTCCGGCGTGACGGCAGATTGCGCCGCGGACTCTGCCGACTGCCCGGCCGCGTTGCCGTCCCCAGGCGAAGTAAAGCAGTGTCAACAGCACCAGCCAGGGGATGCCCGCCTCGAGAGTGACGCGCATTCCCGGAACCCACCAGGTTGAAATCAGGATGGCCAGCACGGCCACGCCGCCGAGGATGGTCGTCCATGGAAACAGCGGCATCACGAAGAGCAGGTGAGGTGCGCCTTCCGCCTTCCAATGGCGGCGAAAGCCGAGATGGGTGAGGAAGATGAGGAACCACGCGAAGAGTCCGCCAAACAGCGCGATCCCGAACATGTAAACATACGCTGACGCGGGGAATATGAATGCGAACAGCGTGGCCACTCCCAAGCCCGCGGCCGAAAGCAGCAGCGCCGCCAGCGGCGTGCTCTTGCTGGAGACGCGTCCCAGCACTGCGGAGCGTAGCCCGCGCGGGCCAGCGAGAACATCATGCGGGTACCGAGATAGAGGTTGGCGTTCATGCTGGAGAGAGCAGCCGTCAGCACCACGAAGTTGATGACGTTCGCGGCGGCGGGAACGTGCATGAGGTCGAAGACGCGCACGAACGGGCTGACGGTGATGCTTTGTCCGGGTTGAACCTGGGTCCAGGGAATAACGCCAATCAGAATGAAGATGGCCCCCACATAGAAAATAATGAGCCGCGCCAGCATGCTGCGCATGGCGCGCGGCACGGTGCGCTGCGGGTCCCTGGCTTCACCCGCGGTGACCGCCACCACCTCCGAGCCGATGAAGCTGAAGATCACGAAGGCCAGCGCCAGCCACACGCCCAGCCAGCCCCTGGGCAGAAAGCCTCCGTACGCGCGGAAGTTCTCCATCCCGATCGGCCGTTGCTGATGCACGCCAAGTAGAATGGCCGCGCCCAGCAGGATGAACACGATGATGGCGCTGACCTTGATCATGGAGAACCAGTACTCAAACTCGCCGAAGGCGCCCACGCTGCGGGCATTCATGAAGATGAGCACGGCGGAGTAGAAGAGCACCCAGGCCCACGCCGGAGTGTGGGGAAACCACCACTGCGTGTAAATCGCCGCCGCCACCGCTTCGCCGCCGATGGCGATGGACTGCGCCGACCAGTAGGTATAGCGAATCGCGAAACCCGCCCAGGGCGACAGGTAGAGATCGGCATAGACTCCGAAGGACCCGGCGGTGGGATGCGCGACCGCCATTTCGGCCAGGCAGCCGGTCAGCAGCAGCGTGATTCCCGCCGCCAGGATGTAGCTGAGAATCACGCCCGGGCCGGCGGTGCGAACGGCGAGCGCGCTGCCCAGGAACAGGCCGGTGCCGATGGCGCTGCCCAGCGCGATCATGCTCACCTGGCGTTCGCTGAGCTGGCGCGCCAATCCCTGCTCGTTGGCCATGGCCTGAGCGTGACGCTGCGAAGAGCTCGATGGATCTCTGTTCATGGGTCGGAAACCGGAGATACAGCTTACCTCAGCATGCGCAAGACCGCGCCGCTGAACGCGTCGTGCCAGGCATGAGCGATCATCCCGGGCCGAAGGCTCTTGCGCCACCATGCCAGCATGCCGAACATCAATCCGTAAATCCCGATGAGCACCATGCGGCCCGGGCCTTCATAGCCATGCGACGCGCCGAACACCACCGCCGAGAGCAGCATCCCCGCAAGTACGGAATTGGTGATGGCGATGAACTGGCGCTGCAAATAGCCGCGGAAGATAATTTCTTCGCAGAAACCCGCGGTGGCGCTCATGCAGAACCAGAGGGCCAGCTCGAGTTTGGTTCCCGGGATGAGAAATCCCAGCTGCTTGCGCATGCCTTCGAACTTGCCGGCCTGGTCGAGGTGCATCAGCTTGGCGCCGAGTCCCAGCACAATCAAAGCGCAGAACCAGAAAGAACCGGCATAGACCACGTCCAGCAGGAAGTCTTCGGTAGTTGCCCAGCGGCCCCCGATCAGCTCGCGCAACGTGACGCGCTTGTGAATACCCAGCCACGTGATGCCAAGCAGCACCCACTCCCACGCCATGCCCCACAAGTACTGCAGCAGTTTGCCGTGTTCAGCCAACGGATGGCGAATGCCCGCACCTTTGAGCGAAGCAAACAGCAAGATCGTGATGAGCAGAGCGGTATGCCACCAGGGCGCGAGCAGGCGGCTTGGGGCCGCCGGAGCCGGTTGGATTTCGGGCGGGGTTTGTGCGTCCGTTGCCAAGGCAAATCCATCCTATAATGTTCGACCGCAGGACGATCATGTGGGAGTGAGGTACAGCAACCATGGAAGATGTGGTTATTGTCTCGGCGGTGCGCACGCCGATCGGAAAGTTTCAAGGCTCGCTGTCGGATTTCACCGCGACGCAGTTGGGAGCCATCGTGGTGCGCGAAGCGGTGAAGCGCGCCGGCATAGATCCCAACTCGGTGGACGAGTGCATCATGGGCAATGTAGTCTCCGCCGGGCTGGGCCAGAATCCGGCACGGCAGGCGGCGCTCGGTGGCGGATTATCCGACAGCGTCAGCGCCATGACCATCAACAAAGTTTGTGGCTCGGGACTGAAGGCGGTCGCGCTTGGCCAGCAGGCTATCCAGACGGGAAATTCCGGCATCGTGATCGCCGGCGGCATGGAGAGCATGACCAACGCCCCGTATCTTCTGCAAAACGCACGCAAGGGATTTCGCCTGGGCGATCAGAAGGTTGTGGACTCAATGGTGCACGACGGCCTCTGGGACGCCTACAACGACTACCACATGGGCAACACCGGCGAGAACGTCGCCGAGAAGTATCACATTACCCGCGAAGAGCAGGATGAGTACGCGGTCAACTCGCATCGCAAAGCGATAGCCGCAATTAACGAGTGCCGCTTCAAGGACCAGATCGTACCCGTCGAGCTGCCCGCGAAAAAGAAGGGCGCACCGCCGATGCTGTTTGCGAAAGACGAAGGGCCGCGCGAAGACACCACGCCCGAGGTCCTGCGCGCACTCAAGGCCGCCTTCAAGAAGGACGGCACCGTGACTGCCGGCAACGCTCCCGGCGTGAACGATGGGGCTGCCGCGCTGGTGCTCATGACCACCACGAAGGCGAAAGAACTCGGACTGAAGCCGATGGCGCGCATCGTGACCCAGGCCACCAGCGGCATCGCTCCCGCGTGGGTAATGATGGCGCCAGTGGACGCGATTCGCCAGCTCTGGAAGAAAACCGGATGGAACGATGAGGACGTGGACCTTTACGAGATCAACGAAGCTTTCTCAGTCGCAGCGATTGCCGTGACTCGCGAGCTCGGGCTCGTTCTGAACAAGGTCAACGTGAACGGCGGTGCGGTCGCGTTGGGACATCCCATCGGCGCCAGCGGTGCACGCATCCTGACAACCTTGCTCTACGAGATGATTCGCCGCGACGTGCACAAAGGGATTGCGGCGCTGTGTCTTGGCGGTGGCAATGCGGTAGGGCTGGCGGTGGAGCGATAAAGGCCGCGACCGCGTTTCGCTTTTCGCTCTTAGCTCTTAGCTCTTCGCTGATTCGGAATTGGAACCGTAGCGAAGAGCGAAAGGCGAACAGCGAATAGCGTCCCATACAGACAAACCCCTCCCTCACCCTTTAGAATTCTCCCTTCTACACAATCCATCATGGTTTCTAACGCTTCGGGCAAATACGACGCCATCGTCATCGGAGGCGGGCACAACGGTCTGGTCAACGCCGCCTATCTGGCGCGCGCCGGGAAGAAAGTCCTGGTGCTGGAGCGCCGGCACGTGCTCGGCGGCGCAGCGTGCACGGAAGAGATCATTCCCGGCTTCAAGTTCTCGGTGTGCTCCTACGTCGTTTCTTTGCTGCGGCCGGAAATTATTCGCGACCTCGACCTGCCCCGCCACGGTCTGGAAATCCTTCCGCTCGATGGCACCTTCACTCCAATGCCCAACGGTGATTACCTGTGGCGGGTGAACGACCACGGCAAGACGATGCGCGAGATCAGGCGCCACTCCCGGTTCGATGCCGAGGCCTACGAGGAGTTCGGCAAGGCCATGCTGCAGATGTGCCGCTTCGTGAAGCCGATCCTGAGCATGGTGCCGCCCGATCCGACTACGCTGAACCCGCGCGATCTGCTCAAGCTGCTGTTCCTGGGCCGGCGTTTCCAGGGCCTCAGCGGCGAGGACAAATACAACCAGGTGCAGTTGATGACCATGAGCGCCATCGATTTTCTCGACCAATGGTTCGAGACCGATGTGCTCAAGGCCACGATGTCGGCGTCGGGAATTATCGGCACCTTTCTCGGCGTGCGCTCGCCGGGCACAGCCTACGTGCTGCTGCACCACTACATGGGCGAGATTGACGGCGCATTTCGTGCCTGGGGCTTCGCCCGCGGCGGGACTGGGGCCATCTCCAACGCCATCGCCGACGCAGCCCGCGAACTCGGCGTCGAGATCAAGACGCAAGTAGCGATCTCGCAGATCCTGGTAAAGGACGGCAAGGCGGTTGGGGTCGCCACGACGACTGGCGATGAGTACTTCGCGCCGATCATCTCGTCAAGCGTGGACCCGAACCTCACATTCCTGAAGATGATCGAGCCGAAGCACCTCAGCAACGACTTTCGCGATGAAGTGAAGCGCTACAAATACCGTGGATCGTCGGGCAAGGTGAACCTCGCGCTCGACAGCCTGCCGAACTTCACCTGCTTGCCGGGCGAAGGCCATCATCTGCGCGGCGCCATCTCGATTTCGCCAAGCATCGACTATATGGAACGCGCCTACGACGATGCCAAGTACGGCAACTACTCGCGCCGGCCGTACATTGACATGGTCATCCCCAGCCTGACCGATCCTTCGGTCGCGCCCCCCGGCAAGCATGTGATGTCGTGCTTCGTGCAGTACGCGCCTTACAAGCTGAAGGAAGGCACCTGGGACGAGAAGCGTGAGGCCTTCGGCGACAACGTCATCGACACCGTCGCGCAATTCGCGCCCAACCTCAAGAACATCATCGTTGGCCGGCAGGTGGTGACGCCGCTCGACCTGGAGCGTGAGTGGGGGCTTACGGAAGGCAATATCTTCCAGGGCGAGTTGTCGCTGGAGCAGTTGTTCTTCCTGCGTCCCGTGCCCGGCTTCGCGCAGTACAAGACGCCGATCAAGAACCTCTGGATGTGCGGCTCGGCCACGCATCCCGGTGGCGGCATCATGGGCGCGCCCGGGCGGCTGGCGGCGCTGGAGATCCTGAAGCACTCCAAGGGGAGCAGCTAACTATGCCTGCAACGCGGGATGTCGTCATTGTCGGCGGCGGGCACAACGGGCTGGTCGCCGCGTTCTATCTCGCCAAGGCCGGATTCAAGCCGCTGGTTCTCGAACGCCGGCCCACGGTAGGCGGCTGCGCGATTACTGAAGAGTTTCATCCCGGATTTCGCTGCTCGAAGTTGGCCCATAGTGCCGGACCGATAAGGTCTGACATTGTGGGAGACATGGGTCTGCTGAAGCACGGATTGAAGACCTATTCGCCGGAAGTGCGGGCCCTTTCGCTGTCGCCGACCGGTAAGCCGCTGGCGTTGTACGGCGACATCGCAAAGTCTCAGCAGGAGATTGCGAAGTTCTCGCAGAAAGATGCGGCGAACTACGCTGAATTTGCGAAATCGCTGGCGTCGCATCGGCGAGGTCATTGACTTGCTGCTGGCGATGACTCCGCCTGACCTCGACGATCCGGCATCGGGCAATCTGTGGGAACTGCTGAAGACTGGCCGCAAGCTTCGCGGCTTGGGCGAAAAAGACCTCTATCGCCTGCTGCGTTGGGGGCCGATGGCGGTTGCCGATCTGGTTGCAGAGTGGTTTGAGACCGAACTACTGCGCGGCACCATCGCCGCCCAGGGCATCTTCGGCACCTTCCTGGGGCCGTGGTCGGCGGGATCGACTGCGACATATCTGTTGCGAACCGCCGCAGACGGCAATCCCGCAGGGCCGGCCTCTTACATTGTAGGAGGAGTAGGTGCGCTGACCGCTGCCATGGCGGCTGCTGCTACCGAGGCGGGAGCCGAGATTCGTACATCCTGCGAAGTGGTCAGCATCAAGGTCAAAGACGGCGTCGCTAGCGGGGTGGTTCTGGCGAACGGCGATGAGATCGAGGCCCGGGCCGTCATTTCGAATGCCGATCCGAAGCGCACCTTGCTGGGCTTGGTCGAACCGCAGCATCTGGAGCCAGGCTTCCTGCAGAAACTCCAGCATTACCGCATGAACGGCACGGTTGCCAAGATCAACCTGGCGCTGAGTGGGCTGCCGACGTTCAATGGGTTGAACGGCGATAAGGGTCTTTTGTCAGGCAGAATTCAGATTTCACCCGAGGTCGACTACCTGGAACGCGCCTTCGATGCCTCTAAGTACGGCGAATTCTCACAGCATCCTTACATTGAGGCGACGATTCCCACACTGTGGGACTCATCGCTGGCGCCGGCAGGTAAGCATGTGATGTCGATTTACATGCAATATGCGCCGTACAAGCTGCGCGACGCGGACTGGGATTCGCAACGGGAGAAGCTGGGGGATACGGTGATCCGCACGCTGGCGGAATATGCTCCTGATCTTCCGGGGCTGGTCGAGGCTGGCGAGGTCATTACGCCCAAAGACCTGGAACAGACCTACGGGCTGACCGGCGGCCACATCTTTCACGGCGAGCTGGCGCTGGACCAGTTGTTCACCATGCGTCCGCTGCTGGATTGGGCGCAGTATCGCACGCCCATCCAGAACCTGTATTTATGCGGGTCGGGCACGCATCCGGGGATCGGATTGACCGGCGGTTCGGGCGCGAACGCGGCAAGGGAGATTGTGAAGGACCTGCGCAAGTGAAGTAGAGGACACGAGCTAGCTTGTGAGCGGTTGCGGTAATCGCCTTCGGAGCTCCAAGTCGCGCTCGCATGCGCCGATAGAAGGCGCCCAGATAGGACTGGCTGCGGTGCAAGCTCTGGGCGGCCACCCGCAAGGCGTGATTGATTCGACTTTTGGTCTTGCGCGTTTTGCGGCTGAGTACGCGGTCGCCGCTCTTTTGGTTGTTCGGACACAGAGCCAGCCAGGCGGTAAAGGCGGGCGAGCTGGGAAACTTGGAAACCTCGCTGCCCAGTTCGGAGAACACGGTGAAGCCGGTTAGCGTGTTAATGCCCGGCACGGCGGTGAGGTCGACGCCAAACAAGCGATAGAGTTCCTCCCGCATCGCGCAGCGTAATTCGTTCTTGCGCGGGCGATGCGGGTGGGGCCCCGGCGGCAGAGGATTTTGCTCCACGTCGATGCGGCTATCGACAGCCTGCGTATACTGTGCCATCTCGCGGTCGCAGTCCACCAGCATTTGCTGATCATGGCGGAAGGCATTCACCGATTGCTCCAGGGTAAACAGGTGCTCGCGCCGGTAATTGCCGACCAGCGCTTGCGTATGGTTTCATCGCTGGTCTGCACCCGGTCATCGCGCAGCCGGGCGAGCACTTTCGGATCGCGTTCGCCTTTTAAAATGGCATCGATAATGGCCAGGCCACTGACGCCGGTGATGTCGCTGAGCACGTGATGAATCTGTAGATTCATCTGCGTCAGCGCCTTGTGCATGTGTTGGATGTGGACCGCAGCCATGTCGATCAAAGCCTCACGATGGCGCATGATCGCGCGCAGAGCTCGCACCTTGTCATCGGGGTGGAAGGAGCCGCGCAGCAGCCCTACCGAGTGCAGGTACTGCAACCACTGGCAATCTTGCACATCGCTCTTGCGTCCGGGAACGTGCTTCACATGACGCGCATTGACCAGGCACACGCGCAGTCCTTTGCCCTCCAGGATGTCGAACACGGGAATCCAGTACACCCCGGTCGATTCCATGCCACACTGCGAATGCTTGGAGGAAAGCAGATTCCTCGCGCCCAACCCTGGGCGCTCGTAATGACAATTGATCGGCGACGGTTGACTACCCTATCGCCGCCTCCCTCTCCAGTCCGCGCTTTAAGTCCGCCGCCAGCAGTCGATGGAACAAGTGCTCTCCTGCTTCGCGGCGAACGGAAAGCCTTCCCGCGCCGTATGCCCGCGAGTGCAAGCCACGCTGCACAGACTCACAAATCCCCACATCTTCGTCATTCACCCGCTCGCCGACGGCGATGCTCTGCCGGTTGCGTTTGGCGGCCGATTCGCTGACGTCGTCGAAGTAGAAATCGAAGACCACGGTGCAGCGGTTGACGCCATCGGGCAGTACAAGGTTGGTATCCATGTAGCCCTGGTACAGATTGATCATGAAGTTCGGATACTGCCAGAAGTACCAGGCGCGATCGCCGGTGCGGGTAGCCGCAGTCGCGGCATCCACCTTGGACGAAACCATGGGGCTCGATTGCAGGCAGTAGCGGTCTTCGTTTTCGATGGTGTACTGCTTGTACTCCAGCACGCTGTTCAGCGCTTTGTGCAAATGAGGCACGTGATAGCCGCCGTCGAGGTAGTTGTCAACGAACACCTTCCAGTTGCAATTGAGGCTGTACGATCGCCGCTCGAAGAAGTGCAGTGCATTGAGATTGAGCGGCGTAACCCGTTTGACCAGCCCGCCCAGGAAATCCGCCAGGGGAACGGCTTTCGAGTCGAGATTGACGAAGACGAACTGCTCCCAGGTTTCCACGCGCACGGGAACCAAGCCGTTTTGCGAGCGATCGAAGCCGCAGACACCTTCGAACTCCGGCACGCCCTTGAGCGAACCGTCGAGGCCATAACTCCACCCGTGGTACGGGCAGCGCAAAATACTCGCTGTGCCTTGCTCCTCGGTTACGACCGCCGCCGCGTGATGGCGGCAGACGTTGTAGAAGGCGCGCAATTGATTGTCGGCGCCACGAACGACGACCAGCGGCTCGCCTGCGATCTCGGTGGTGACGAATTGGCCCGGCTGCAGCAATTGATCGACGCGGCCGACAACTTGCCACGTGCCTCCGAAGACCGCTTGGCGCTCCAGTTCGGCGACGCCTTCGTCCACATACCACGCCGCCGGGATGGTGGACGCACGTTCCAGTGGATCCTGATCGTTGTAAGACGCGACGATGTCGGGAAGGAAGAATTCATCTACCGAGGCTCCGAATTCGTTCGCAGGGCGTCACCTCAGCGGCTAGAAGCCGGGGTACCTTGCACAGTTTACGGCACGCCTGAAGGCGCGCCCCTTCAAAGCAGCGCTGCTGACCCAGGTTTCGGAGATGATAGCAGGGGCCGCCACCACTGCACAAAAGAGTTGACGCCCGGCGCGCGCCGTGTTCCCTTGTCCCCATGCATGTTTCAGCCAGCGTTCCGGAAATCGTGCAGGCCACCGCCGGCCGACGTGGGCGAGGTCGCACCGCTCTTCGATGCCTACCGGCAGTTCTACCGCAAGCCTTCCGATGTGGAGGCCGCGCGCCGCTTCCTGTTCGCGCGGCTCAGCAAGGCGGAGTCGGTGCTGTTCATCGCGCGGCTTGAATCGAAGGTGGCGGGCTTCGTGAATCTGTATCCCGTGTTTTCGTCCGTGAACCTGACGCGGCAGTGGTTCTTGAACGACCTGTTTGTCGTGCCGGAAGCGCGCAAGTTGGGCGTGGCCCGTGCCCTGATGGAACGCGCTCGCCAGCTCGCCGAAGCCACGCAGGCAAACGGTCTGGCCCTGGAGACGGAGATCGACAACCATGCCGCGCAGAAGCTCTACGAGAGCCTGGGGTGGAAGCGTGATGACGACTTCTATCTCTATTTTCTGCCGGTGTGAGGAAGCAATTAGCAGCTAGCCGTTAGCAATTAGCAGAGTGCTATTTCCGTCTGTCATCCCGAGCGAGGACTTCAGTCCGAATCGAGGGACCTGCTTTTAGCCTATGCCAGACCGCTCCACAACTGAGGCGCCGCCAACAGTTCAAGTTGATCTTCCTGCGCAACCCAAGCGGGTGCTGGGTTTCCGCGACCTGGTGATGTTCTACGTGGTCGCCACGCTCAGCCTGCGCTGGATCGCGGTTGCGGCCAGCGCTGGGCCAAGCTCCATTGTTATCTGGCTTCTCGGCCTGGCTACGATTTTCATTCCGCTGGCGCTGTGCGTCATGGAGCTTTCCTCGCGCTACCCGCAGGAAGGCGGCATGTACGTCTGGAGCAAGCGCGCCTTCGGCGACTTTGCCGGCTTCCTTACCGGGTGGATTTATTGGACCAGCAACCTCCCATATTTTCCCGCGGTCCTGTATTTCGCGGCCAGCAATTCGCTGTACATCGGCGGGATCGAAGTGGCAGGCGGCACAGGCAAGCCCGGCGTTCTTCGTCGCGTTCTCGATGTTCGGAATCGCCCTGGCGCTGGTGCTGAACATCGTCGGCCTGGATGTCGGCAAGTGGCTGAGCAACCTCGGCGCAATCGGAACCTGGCTGCCGATCGCTTTGCTTTGCGTGGTCGCCTCCGTGGCGTGGTGGAAGTTCGGCTCGGCGACCCGCTTCAACCCTGCGTCACTCAAGCCCTCGTTGAACATAGGCAATTTTGGGGTGTGGGCGACGCTGCTCTATGCCTTCAGCGGCGCGGAGTCGGCGTCCTTCATGGGCGATGAAATCAAGAACGCGCGCCGCACCATTCCGCGCGCGCTGATTGCGGCCGGCTTTCTCATCACCGCCGGATACATTCTGGGGACGATTGCGGTGCTGGTGGCGCTGCCCAAGGTCAACAGCCTGGAAGGCATCATGCAAGCTATCTCCAGCAGCGCCGATCGCGTAGGCTGGAACGGCCTAGGACCGGCGGTTGCGCTGCTGATCTGCGTTTCCATTCTGGGCGGGGTCGGCGCGTATCTGGCGGCGCTGTCGCGGATTCCCTTCGTCGCCGGCATCGATCGCTTTCTGCCGCCGGCGTTCGGGCGCGTCCATCCTAAGTGGGGAACGCCATACGTTTCGCTGATCGTGCAAGCGCTGTGCTGCGCCGTGTTTATCCTGCATGGGCCAATTCGGCAGCACCGTCCACGGCGCCTACCAAGTGCTGGTGAGCATGACCATCATCACCAACTTCGTGCCGTATCTGTTCATGTTCGCGGCGATGATTCGCCTGCAGCGCGAGCCGGCGGAACCTGGCGTCGTTCGCGTGCCGGGAGGAAAGCCCATTGCCATCGTGCTGGCGGCGGTTGGGATGCTTACCACCACGGCAGTGATTATTGGCTCAGTGATACCCGATAGCAACGAGCCTAACAAGATGCTGGCGGTAGGCAAGATCGTGGTGCTCAGCGTGGTGCTGCTGGGCGGAGGGGTGCTGCTGTATTACATGGGCCGCCGGCGGGCGCGTGACGCGGCAGTATAATAAGCACATATCGTAGGAGCTCCCAAACATATGAGCGGAACCAACGGCAGCAACGGCAATGGCGCGGGCGTACCTAAACCGCGCGCGGAGTGGATCACCAAGCGCCGCGACGAGGCCGCGCGCACCGGCGACAGCAACATGTCGCAAATGCATTTCGCGCGCAAAGGCCTGCTCACCGAAGAAATGGTCTTCGTCGCCGAGCGCGAGCAGCTTGCGCCTGAGCTCATCCGCGATGAAGTCGCTGCCGGACGCATGATCATCCCGGCCAACGTCAATCATCCTGAGCTGGAGCCGATGTGCATCGGCGTGGCGTCGAAGTGCAAGATCAACTCCAACATCGGCAATTCGTCGGTCACCAGCAATGTTGACGAGGAGCTGAAAAAGCTGCACACCTCGGTGCACTACGGCGCTGACACGGTGATGGACCTCTCGACCGGCGGCGGCATCCACGAGATTCGCGAAGCCATCCTGCGGCACTCGCCGGTGCCGATCGGCACGGTGCCGATCTACGAGGCGGTCTCGCGCGTGAAGCGCATCGAAGACCTCAACGCCGACATCATGCTCGAAGTCATCGAGGAGCAGGCCGAGCAGGGCGTGGACTACATGACCATCCACGCGGGCGTGCTGGTCGAGTATCTGCCGCTCATCACCAAGCGCATCACCGGCATCGTGAGCCGCGGCGGCGCGATCCTGGCGCAGTGGATGGCGCACCACCACAAGCAGAACTTCCTCTACGACCGCTTCGACGACATCACCAAGATTCTCGCCAAGCACGACGTGAGCTACTCGCTGGGCGACGGCCTGCGCCCCGGCTGCATCGCCGACGCCAGCGACGAAGCGCAGTTCGCCGAACTCAAGACGTTGGGCGAGCTGACGACGAAAGCCTGGGAGCGCGATGTGCAGGTCATGATCGAAGGCCCCGGCCACGTGCCGCTCGACAAGATCAAGGAGCAGGTGGACAAGGAAGTCGAGCTCTGCCACGGCGCTCCGTTTCTACACGCTCGGCCCGCTGGTGATCGACATCGCTCCCGGCTACGACCACATCACGTCGGCCATCGGTGCGGCGCTGATCGGCTGGCACGGCGCGGCCATGCTCTGCTACGTCACGCCCAAGGAGCACCTCGGCCTGCCGAACGACAAAGACGTGAAGGACGGCATCATCGCCTACAAGATTGCGGCCCACGCCGCCGACGTGGCGCGGCATCGTCCCGGCGCGCGCGACCGCGATGACGCCATCAGCTATGCGCGCTACACCTTCGATTGGGACAAGCAGTTCGCGCTGTCGCTCGATCCCGAGACCGCGCGCAGCATGCACGACGAGACGCTGCCCGATGCCTACTACAAAGAGGCGGCGTTCTGCTCCATGTGCGGCCCGAAGTTCTGCTCCATGAACTACTCGGCCAAGGTGGATGAGTACAACCGGCAGGTGCACGGCGTGGAGAAGAAGGACTACTCGGAGCTGATGAACAAGCTGGTGGCGATCAAGTAGCTGTCAGCTGCCAATTGGCGCAAGTCTCGTGTAGCGGTATTCCCTTGGAAGAGAGTCCAACATTCTGAGTTGGTTGGGCTGCCGTCTCATGTAAGAATACGATCATGAAACGTCCATTTGCGGCATCGGTTTGGCGCGAAGGAAACTGGTATGTCTCGCAATGTCTCGAAGTTGATGTTGCCAGCCAGGGCGAAACAGAAGAAGAGGCGCTCGTCAATCTGAAGGAGGCCTTGGAACTCCACTTCGAGCCGCCGCAAGCCACGCGGCCCCCTAAAGCTCCGCACCGTCGAGGTGGAGGTTGGCGCGGCTTAGGCCTCTGCCGTTTCGCGAAGTCAAGCGGCGGCTCGAAGCTGCCGGATTCGTCGAAACTTCTCAGAAGGGAAGCCACGTCAAGTTTGTTCGGTACTCCGAAGCGATAGTCGATACGGCGATCGTTCCACGAAAGCACGAGATTCCTATTGGTACACTGAGAAGTATCCTGAGCCAGGCCCACATCGATCCCGAAGACTGGGAAGGTCTCGGCTGACCTGCTTCGGCTTTCATTCACATTCCTTTGCTAAACTCGCTCAGTGAGACGAATCCGCCCGAACGCCTGGGCCCTCGCCTGCGTCTCGGGCGTGCTGCAGGTTCTCATCTTTCCCAGGCCCGCGCTCTACATCCTGAGCTGGGTTGCGCTCGCGCCGCTGATTTACGCCATCCTTCGATGCCGCGAGCAGGACGCCACGCTGGTGCTCGACGATGGCGGACAGTTTCTCGGCCCGGCGACGGCGTGGCAGGGATTCTGGCTCGGCTACGTGAGTGGCGTCATCTGGTATCTCGGCAGTAATTACTGGATCTTCTACGTGATGCACGTGTACGGCAACATTGGCGTGGCGACCTCCGTCATGCTGCAGCTCATGTACGCTCTGTATCTCGCTCTCTATCACGGGCTGTTCGGATTTCTGCTCGCGCTCATCGCTGCGCGGCGCAATGGATTCAGCCTGCGCGCGCTGGTGTTCACGCCCATTCGTGTGGGTCGCGGTCGAGCTGGCGCGGACCTACATCACCGGCTTTCCGTGGGACCTGCTGGGCACCACGCAGATTGACAACATCCCGCTCTCGCGCGTCGCGACTGTCACCGGAGTGTACGGCATCTCGTTCGAGATTGTGCTGGTAAACACCGCGGTGGCGGCGGCATTTCTCGTGCCTCGCGAGCGGCGCAGGTTCCTGCTGATAGCGTCGCTGGCGGCGGCCATCGTCTTGCAGGCCGGAAGGCTGGTGCATCCTCCGCCACTGCCGGCCGACGAAGGGGCCACGATGGTGCAGGCGAATGTTCCCATCCTGAGTTCCGAGGATTGGACGCTCGACCATCTCACGCAGACCCTCGACTCGCTGGCGGCCCTCAGCGGGCGTCCGGAACACAGCAAACCGGGCACGCCCGGGCTGATTCTCTGGCCGGAATCGCCGGCGCCGTTTTTTGCCACCGACCTGCACGTGCGGAGCACGCTGGCCAATGTGGCGCGTGGGACGGACTCCTATATCATCGCCGGCACCCTCGGCATCGAGCATGCAGGCGACCCATCGCGCCAGCCCGACATCTACAACTCGGCTTCCGTGATCGCGCCCAACGGTGCGTTGGACGGCGCGTTACGACAAGATCCATCTTGTGCCGTTTGGCGAATTTGTGCCGTTCGAGAAGCTGTTCAGCTTCGCCAGCGGGCTTACCCAGCAGGTCGGAACCTTCGCGCGCGGCAAATCGCGAATGCCGTTGCAACTCGGCAATACGAGAGTGGGAACGTTTATCTGCTATGAGGCGATCTTCCCGGATGAGATCCGGCAATTCGCCCGGAACGGCGCGGAGGTGTTCGTCAACGTCTCCAACGACGGCTGGTATGGTGAGGGAGGCGCGCCGTGGCAACACCTGAACCAGGCCCGCATGCGCGCGGTTGAGAACGATCGCTGGCTGCTGCGCGATACCAACACCGGCATCACGGCTGTGATCGATCCCTATGGCCGGGTGGTGGCTGAGGCTCCGCGCAACCAGCGCACCCAGTTGCAGGCAGCGTATTCGCTGGTGGAAACCACTACGTTCTACACTCGCCACGGCGATTGGTTCCCGCTGCTGTGTGCGATAATCACCTTGCTGGGACTGCTGTTGCGCGTGGTTGCGCCGGATGCGATGGCGCAGCTTCAGAGTGCCTGACGACGCTTTACCAGCGAGACATTGGGTATCGAAAAGCAAGAGCAACCGCGGATTTTCACGGATGAACACGGATCGGATTGAAGATTAGTTAGTGGGGGCGAATTGCTGATTGCTTTCTTCTCCGCTATGTCCGAAGTAATCGAAGAGAGGCTCTTCCAAGAAATGGTCGAAGAATTAGAACAGGAATACACCGCGCTACGCGACAAGGTGCACGATCTACAGGAGTATCTTTGACGCGCCCAAGCTGCGCGAAAAGCTGAGCGAGATCGAAAAGCAAACCGCCGATCCCACGCTCTGGTCCAATCCCGAAAAATCACAGCAGGTCATGCGCGAGAAGAAGCGGCTGGAAAACGCGCTGGCCACCGAAGCAGAACTGGTTCGGCGTTCGGGCGACATCAGCGCCTATTTCGACCTTGCGCATGAGGGCGAAGACGTTTCCTCGGAACTCAAGCGCGAGCTGGAAGAACTGCGCGGGCTGGTGGAAAAGCTCGAGACCGAGACGCTGCTCTCTGGCGAGAACGACGAGCGCAACGCGATCGTGACCATTCATCCCGGCGCGGGCGGCACCGAGTCGCAGGACTGGGCCGAGATGCTGATGCGCATGTATCTGCGCTGGGCCGAGCGCCAGGGCTTCGGGACGCAGCTCTATGAGTATCAGCCGGGCGACGAAGCGGGCATCAAGTCGGCCACCTTCGGCGTGAGTGGCGAGCATGCCTACGGGCTGCTGACCAGCGAGATCGGCGTGCACCGCCTGGTGCGCATCTCGCCCTTCGACCAGGCCAAGCGCCGCCACACATCGTTCGCCAGCGTGTTTGTGTCGCCGGAAATCGACGAGAGCATCGTGATCGACATCAAGCCGGAAGACATCCGGGTTGACACCTACCGCTCCGGCGGCAAAGGCGGCCAGCACGTCAACACCACGGATTCAGCGGTGCGCATCACGCACATTCCCGACCGGACATTGTCGCTGCCTGCCAGAATGAGCGCTCGCAGCACAAGAACCGCGAGAAGGCGATGAGCATCCTGCGCTCGCGGCTGTATGAATACGAACTGGAGAAGAAGCGCGAGGAAACCAAGCACATTGAGGACTCCAAGCTCGACATCGATTTCGGCTCGCAGATCCGCTCCTACGTTTTGCAGCCCTACCGCATGGTGAAAGACTTGCGTACGCAGAGTGGAGATCGGCGACGTGGACCGCGTGCTCGACGGCGATCTGAACGAGCTGATTCGGGCGTATCTGCAATTGCGGAGGAAAGAGCAAAGGCAGTAAACGGCGAGGCCACGGATCTACACCTGATCAACACGGATTACTTCTGATTATCAGCGTTTGAAATCGTGGCTGGTTGTTTCTCCTCGAACATCAGTCATGGACATGCTTTTCTGCAAGGTAATTGGCGGCAAGTCCGCCTCGAAGAAAGTGTACGAAGACGACAAAGTGTACGCTTCGCAGGACATCAACCCGAAGCGCCGACGCACGTGCTCATTTCCCCAAGCGGCACATTGTCGGATTGAAGGAAGCCAGCACCGGAAGACTCCGAGATTCTCGGCTATTGCCAGTTGATGCAGCGAAGATGCCGCGGCGCGGCATCGATGATGGATATCGCACCGTGTACAACGTCGGCCCAGCCGGGCAGTCGGTGTTCCACGCATCGCACCTGCTCGTCGGACGCGACATACCTGGCCACCGGATAGTTCTTCCGCTTCGCTTTTCATCCGCAGCAGGAGAGCACCTGCCGGTTGATACAGTCAAATCCGTACGCCTTCGTGTTCCGGAGAGCAACGAATACGCGACGCAAGCCCAGCGTCCGTAGATGTGAAGCACCAAGCAACGCAGTTCGAGGTTTCCGAAATCGGATCGGAAAGCGCAGAGCCATGCAGCGACTTGAGTGTGAAACTGGTGTGCTCAACAACTCCTAGCGCCACGAGCACATTCACATCAAGGAGGAATCTCATGGAAAGTCAGAAAGCATCTCTTCCACTTCTTTGCTGGTCAACACGGGTGCACCCGGGCCCAAGGTCACGGCAGGGAGGCCAGAGACGGGATCGATTATGATCTTCGCTTTTCTGCGGGTGCGCTTCCTCTGCGGCGTCAGAACGATTCGGTCGCCCTCGGCTTTGACGTCCAGCGGATCGCCTGCCCGCAGTCCGAGGCGCCGGCGAATAGGACCGGGCAGCACCACTTGACCCTTAGTGGAAATACGCGTTTGCATGGTAAGACAATCTTACCACTCGCTGCCATAATTAAACTTGTCAGAATCCGTTACCATCTTCCCATGAACGACAACTGCCTCTTCTGCAAGATTATCGCGGGTAAGATCCCCTCGAAGAAACGTTTACGAGGACGACAAGGTGTACGTCTTCGAAGACATCAACCCCAAAGCCCCGACGCATGTGCTCATCATCCCCAAGGAGCATATCGTCGGTTTGAAGGAAGCCTCGCCGGAAGACGCCGAGATCCTGGGCGTTACTGCCAGTTGATTGCCGCCAAGATCGGCCGTGAGCGCGGCATCGAGGACGGGTACCGCACGGTGTACAACGTCGGCCCGCGTTCAGGACAGTCAGTGTTCCATCTGCACCTGCACCTGCTCGGCGGCCGCGACATGACCTGGCCACCGGGGACGCTAAACCATGAATTAGGAGAACGAAGCATCAGGTGGTGCCACAGAGGTGGTGAGATCATAGCCGGTCGGTGGCCAGTCAGTGACCAGTGAGCGACGCCATTCATCCGCCACGGATGGGGCGTATCTTTTGGCCGGGATAGTTCTGTACAATCCACGCCATCTCCAAGTTCAACGGAATCCCCGAACATACCCGGGGTAGTTGGATCTAGCGGGCTTCCTGCGCCGCTAGTTGGGGATGTACGCGTTTTCAAATGCGCCACAGCAAATTCAGTTCAACAACTTTCCAAGCGGAGGATAAATGAGAACGAGAACAGTGTTGTCAGTAGTTGGTGTCATGGTGTTCGCGACATTTGCGGCTGTTGCCCAACCGAAACCAGGGACCCTTGCCGCGCTGGAGTTTCAAAAACCCAAGAACGGCATGGTGAAGCAATACGAGGACGGACGAAAGCAGAAGGCAGCCTGGCACAAGCAGCAGAACGATCCTCAGCCCCTGTTCGTCTGGGAGACCCTCAGCGGCGACAACACGGGCACCTACATCGTCGGCCGGCTGGGCCAGCACTGGTCCGATTTTGACAAGCCTGCGGTTCCGGACCAGGCCGACCTAGAGGAATATCAGAAGGTCGTCGGCAATTACGTCGAGTCCATCATTGGTCGCTACTACGATCTAATGCCCAAGGTCAGCAACATGGACAGCTCAGGCGCTCCCCCCAAATTCGACGAAATCATTACCTTCCACGTGCGCTACGGCAAAGGCTCCGATTTTCGCAGCGCCATCAGCAGGGTTTACGACGCGACCGTGAAGACGAAGTGGCCTGTGCATTACGAATGGTACGCACTGGCCAGCGGTGGTGACACCGGAACCTATGTGCTCGTGCTGCCGCGCGCCAATTGGGCAGACTTCGAAGACAAACCCGACGTGAAGCCCTTCCGCGAGATGATCAAGGACGCGTTTGGGCAGGCGGAGGCGGATTCTATCGTCGATCGCATCGATGGATCCGTGTCGAGCGAGACGACCGAGATTATCCAATTTCGGCCGGACTTGAGTTACCTGCCGGGCAAATAGCCTGACACCCCTCAAGACAAACGGCAGAGCACGTGCGGTTCATCTGACGCACATGCCCTGCCGTTCATACCTCGTTGGACGCGGGCGGGCGACATGCCTCCCGCGTTAGCTACTTCCCGTTATCGTCCGGCCAACTTGCTGGCGGCCCGGCTGGCCGCATTGTCGGCGAACTTCACCTCGCCGCTGTTCGGGTCGAGAATCACCTTATCGCTTTCATTCTGGCTGAAGTCGAACATGTTGTTCAGGGGGCCGGCGATCGCATCGAATGAGCCCGTTATCCGCTGGCTGCTCAGCCAATTGTCCTCGATGAAGCGCACAATCGAGCTCTGGTCAGTCATGGTGTGATCGACGAAATTGTGCCGCGCGAAGGGAGACACCACCAGCAAAGGAAGGCGCGGGCCATAACCGCAGCGGCCTTGCGCATGGGCCCCGTTGATCCCAGCGAGTGTCGGCAGCGCCTTGCCGCAATAGCCCGGTCCGTTGAGCATGTCCTGTGAGGTTTGTGACTGATTGACGATCTGCCCGAATTGATGATCGTACCAGCCGTCGGAGTCATCCCAATTGATGACGACTGCGGTATTGGCCCACTCCGGCCGGTTCTGCAGGAAGTTGATCACCTGAACGACAAAGTTCTGCTCGTCGATCGGGGTGGAGTACCCGGCATGACCATCCTGATAACCGGAGGCCTTAAGGTAGCTCACGGCCGGAAAGTTCCCGGCGTTCACGGCGTCGAAGAAGTCGTGAATGTCGTACTGGTGATTGGCGGCATCGCCATTGTGCCCAATCATCGCAACCGACGTGGGGCGAGTGTGCTGCAAGTTGGCGGTCGAGACGTAGTACTGGAACGGCTGATGGTGCGGGATGTAGTCCTTCTTCGCTGTCCCGACATACTGCGAGGTCGTGGACCGATTGCAGCCCGTGGTTCCATTGGGATTGGTGATGGTAAGGTCAAAGCCACCTTCAAAGAAACCCCAGGTAACGCCAGCGGTGGTGAGCAGGTCGCCGACGTTCTGGCCGCCCATCTGCACTTGCGAGCTTCCCGAACATACATCTCCCGACCGGATCGGAATCGCTAACCAGGGAGAAACCTCCATTGCCATCGGGCACCACCGCGTAGTCGGAGTTGATGTTCTGAATCACGCCGTCGGTCTGCCCCGAGACAACATTCAGCGCCCCTGGGGTTGAGGGCCCAAACGTCGTCCCGTAAGAGTTGTCGTTCATGGCGTAATACTGGGCATAGTTCCACAGAGCGGTTGTCGTGTTGCCATCGAAATAACCCATGACCAGTCCCGTGGTGCGAACCACCGGCGGTCCCCAGTTCGGCGGAGGTCCCGCGGTCCCTACGTTGAGCGGGAACAGGTCCATCAAGCCGCCGTCGAACGCAGCCTGCTCCGGACCGTAGTCGTGGTCCTGGTCGGCAGTATTGATCTGGGTGCGATCCAGACGGAAAGGATTAGCCGCTCCCGTGCCATTGGCTGGATTGAGATTCGGATTGAAGTTCAGCAGCGCCGGGTTCAAGTCCATTGACGGTAGGCGTGCCGGGCAACGGATAGAACTTGGGCCCTCCGGCGGGGGCGTTCAGAGCGTAGGGATAGGTGGCGAAATAGTGATCGAAGGAGACGTTTTCCTGGAAAATGATCACCAAATGCTGAATGGGAGTTGTCGGTTGGCCGGCAGCTTTCGCGGGGGGCTTGCCGGGCGCGGCATTGGCGTCTACCAGCGGCCCAAGCGTCAAGGCCGCCATCAAGAAAGCAGAGAAAAACTGACGCATATTCCTCCTCACCTTCACAGTCCACAGGACTGGAGTTGCTGTCTGCCTTGATACATGGCGAACATCACAGTCAATTGAAGGAGGAGTTAAAAAAGAATTAAGAAGGCTGAGCTTTGGCAGGGCAACCTGCTTCCGACGCCTTCTGCCGCGCACAGAATGTCGGCCAAAAGAAAACCGGCCGCTGGCGCGACCGGTTTGAAAAGCAAATCCCTCGCTACGCGAGGAATGACAAAGTTTAGGACGTTAATCGCCGTACACCGCTTCCCGCTCTTCCACCACGGCTCCGCGGGCTTGATACCGCCGATGTTGCCGAGCGGAACGAAGCCTTCCTGGCTAACCGGTTTCTCGCCCAGGACGTGCTCCTTGTAGAGCGCCAACATGCGGGCCTTCTCGGCTTCCGCCTTGACGCGCTCATCGCGGGCCTTGAACTTCTCCTGGCGCGCGTTCTTGGCGATGCCCAGCTTGTCCAGCGTGTCGTTGGCTTCGGCGTTCACATGCTCGTCCACCAGCTTGAGCGTGTGGGCCGTGGTCTCCAGGCCGACCTTCTTGCCGCCGGCGAAGATCTCGTGACGGCCGTGCTCCTCGTACCACTTGGTGAGCGTGGCGGTCATGTGCATCTTCTCCACGATGTTGCGCCAGCCCACGCCGGTGTTGTAGGCGCAGAAGCTGATCTCGCCTTCCTGCGTGGCGTAGGGAATGATGCACTGCTCGGTGCGGCGGAAGTCGTAGTTGAACAGGTCCTGGAACCACATGCCGGCGACGAACAGGAAGTTCCAACGATCGCGACGGCGCTTCTCGATGTCGGTCTCGGTGCGGTCGCCGCTGACCTTGCCGTAGTCCTTGCCGGTCGCGCCGAAGGTCTTGTCGAACTTCTTCAGCAGGTCGGTAAACTTGAAGTGCGTCGGCGACTTGAACGGATCGTAGTTCTTCAGCAGCGCCAGCGTCATGCCGGCAATCGACATCCACTTGCCGCGCGCGGCGTCGTTTACCTTCGCGATGTCCTTGGCGATGGTGTCGCCGTTAAGGAACGCCGTCACCGGAACCGCTTCCTTGGTTTCCTTGTCGATCATGACGGCCATGCCGACGCCGCAGTTGGGGTGGCAGCCGCAGCTCAGCGAGCCCCAATCCTTGTCGGGACCATGGACCAGGTCGGCCCAATCGGAGAAGGTGCTCATGAAGGAGATCGGGAACCAATCGCGCGTGGGTTCGCCGATTCCGGTCTGGTTCTTCACGTCGTGCGCCAGATGCGACAGCGTGTAGCGCTGCGCCTGACGGCGCTCGTCGGTGATGGCCTCGTCGCGGCCGGTGAACGAAACCGGCTGGAACGACAGGAACGAGATGCGCTTGGGATTGTCGAGCGCAAACTGGATGATGCGTCCGACCTGCTCGTTGTTGAGGTCGTTGACGATGGTGACGACGGGAACGATCTCGACGCCGGCCTTGTGCAGGTTCTCGATCGCCTGCAACTTCACGTCGAACAGGTTGCCGACCAGACGATGTGAATTGGCGGCGTTGCCGATGCCGTCGAACTGCAGGTAGGCGTAGCGCAGACCAGCTTCCGCCGCCTGCTTGGCGAATTCGAAACTCTTGGCGAACTCGATGCCGTTGGTCGCCGCCTGCACGCTGTTGTAGCCGACCTTGCGCGAGTAAGCGACCGCGTCCAGGAAGTAGGGCGACAACGTAGGCTCGCCGCCGGAGAACTGCACCGACATCTGACGCCGCGGCTTGATGGTGATGGCGTTGTCGAGCATGGTCTTGATCTCGTCCCACGTCAATTCGTGGACGAAGCCAACCTGGTTGGCGTCCATGAAGCAGGGATCGCACATCATGTTGCAGCGATTGGTCAGGTCGATGGTCAGCACCGATCCACGGCCGTGCAGCACGGTGCTGCTGCCGTGATGATGCAGCTTCTCGTCGTTGTGGGCGCGAATGTCGCGGCCGGGGAAAACTTCTTCCAGGTGCTTGAAGAAGTCGGTGTCCATCGCCATCACGTCTTCAAAGTGGCCGTGCGTCGGGCAGTCCTTCACCATCAGGATCTTGCCGTCGCGCTCGATGATCTGCGCCTTGATCTCGCCGACCTTCTCGTTCATCAGGATCTCGACCGGCAGCTTGCCGTCGATGATCTGCTGGCGAATCTCGGGAACGCACTTCGGGCACAGAGAGTCGGTCGCGCGCGGCCAGCCCAGCGGCGGCTTCGACTTCTGGTACGACTTGAGCAGCGGCTTGTCCGACCACTTCGGCGTAAACGAAGGATTGGGATGAATGCTATTCAGTTTGTCGAAAACGGCCCATGCGCCTTTGGCGGCGACGGTGACGGCTTTCTCAACGTACTTTACGGGCTTATGCATTTACGCCTCTCGTAGTTTGGATAGGCGGTACCGTAGCCCACGTTCGGGACACGTTCCACACTTCTAGTCACTTATAACATTAAAGACCCGAGGCCAGATGGGCCAAGCAAGATGGGCCAAATGGGCGGATTTGGCGGTTCAGCGGGACTATCGCACATTGAATGGAGAGGCGTTCACAAGCCTATGTTCTTGAAAAGCAAAGGCCTGCAGGGATAACGGTCCATCGGCCGATAACGCTTGATTGGAGATGCTGTCCGGTCGCCACCAGTTGCGCATACCCCTTAGCCGAGTTTGCCTCAATTACAGCCCTCAGAGCGACGGTATCCCCCACAGTGTCTTACAAATTGTGGTAGAATGTAAGACATGGAACAACTAGAAGGTGTGGTTACGTCCAAGGGCCAACTGGTGATCCCCGCCAAGCTGCGGCGCGCTCTGCGAATCGGAAAAGGCACACGCGTGCGTTTCAAGCAGATCGAAGGTGGAATCGCGGTCTATCCCAAGCAGGTGGAGGACATTGAGCGCTTTCACGGCATCCTGGCTGGGCTCGGTCTGCCGCCTGACATCGAGCGCGAACCCGATCGGGAGATCGAGTGAGAACGCACGTCTTGGATGCAAGCGCGTTGTATCGCTTTCTCACGAAAGGCGACGGGTCCCCAGTCGTAGATGACCTGCTGAAGCAAGCCTCTGCGCACCAGCACCCCCATTTTGATGTCTGCCGTGAACTGGGGCGAGGTGTTTTACACGCTCGTCAAGCGCATCGGCCTTGCCAAGACAGACAACCTGATGGCCGAAACGATTGACCGGCTGCCGCTTTCACTAGCCCCAGTGACGCCTGAGGACGCTGTACGTGCTGCGCGCCTAAAAGCCCAATACAACCTTCCCTATGCCGATGCTTTTGCCGCCGCGCTCACCGGGCGTCAGCATGTGCTCGTGACCGCCGACGTAGGCCATTTTGAGCGCGTTCCCAAACTTCGCCTCCTAAAGCTGCCCCGCGCCGAGAGAGGAAGCTAATCGGCCGCTGTGTCGCTGGTTCGGTAAGCCTCGACAGCACCATGGCGAACCGGCCACCAGGCGGCGAAACGCGGCCCCGAGGTACATCGCTCCCACGATCCAGAATCCGTAGGTCAACCCGTCGCGATGCGCGGCCTCGCCGGCGATGAGCGAAGTGACGATCTGCAGCGCGCTGGCGCCGAAGGAGAACATGTTCTGCACCCGGCCCATCATGTAGCGCGGGACGATCTCCATCATCTCGCTGGAGAGTGCGATGCCGCCCACGCCGCGGCTGGAGCCCATGATGAAATAGATCGGAACCGCGAACAGCAGCCATCGCGATGGCGGGTAGCAGGAACAGCGACAAGCGCAATGACCGTCATGGTCATGGTCACCGAGCGGTGCGCTCCACGCCGGCGGATGAACGTCGCCGCGTAAAACACGCTGACGAATGCGCCCGACCGCCCATCCGGCATTCAGCCAGCCGTAGCCGACCGCTCCGCCGTGCAGGATGCGCTCACTCAGCGGCGCCGAAAGCACGCCCTGGGTCATCATGGAAGCGACGAACAGCGCCCATGCGACGCCGATGAGCAGCACCCGCCGGTTCTGCCAAACGAAGCGGTGACCTTCCATGAGCTCGTGTGATGAAGCGCGCGACTGCGCCGCCGGGCAGCCGGTGCGATCTCTGCGTTCTCCGGTTTTGGACGCGAGACAATCACTCGTCCCTTGCGCACGTAGAAAACACACGCGATGGAGATCGCGTAGCTGGCGGAGTCGATGAGCAGCACGCCTCCCAGACCGATGCGGTTGTAAACGAAGCCGACCACCGCGCCCGCCAGCAGCCAGCCTCCCTGCAACGCGGCCAGAAACAGCGCGTTCGAATCCAACATCTTGTCGTCCGGCGTCAGTTCCTGGATGAGCGCATTCACCGTCGGAAAGAACATCCAGAAGCCGATGGCGACCAGGACGTTCATGGCGTACAGGTGCCACAGTTGTACGTGGTGGGTAAACACCAGCACCGCGATGAACAGGATGATTACCCCGCGTGCGGAATCCAGCCATATCATCAGATGGCGGCGGTCTTCGCGGTCGATGAGCACGCCGGTAAAAGGAAGCAGCAGCATTGAGGGAATGGTCTGCAGGGCGATCAGTAGTGCCCAACGACACTTCCGAATGAGTCGCTTGCAGGATGTACCAGATGACGGCGGCGGAATTCATGCCGCTGCCGATCATGGAGACGAGATTGGCCAGGAAAATCAGCCGCATCCCCCGGTGCTGCCACATCTGTTTCATCCTGCTTCCACTGTAACCCAGTCGCGGAAGATGTTGCTGTCTCCGCGAAATTCCGGTGGCTCGTAGACCAGCAGTCGGAACTAAGGCGACAGAATCAGCCCCAACGGGGCGGCATTTGTTTTAGCCTCGGGCGTAAGCCCGGGGTAAGGCGAACCCAATTGATCCGAGCCGCGTAGCGGCGGCACACGACGTTTCAAAGTCTTTGTGTCGCCGCTGCGCGGTTTGCCCTGGCGCACCGACAACATGACAAACCAGGACTGACCACTCGCATGTTCCGCGAAATTTCGAATACCTTCGGCTAGCATTTATATTGAGCAGACCGACGCTATGAAGAAAATCGTGAGAAAGACGCTTACTGACCACAAGCTCACCCCCAAACGGAAGCGGGAGCTGGCGAAACTCGCAACCCGGTCCGACAGCGAAATCGACTACTCCGATATCCCGCCGCTCGCCGAGAAGTTCTGGCAGAATGCCGTGCGAAACCCGTTCTATCGTCCGGTCAAACAACAGGTCACTTTGCGAATCGACGCCGACGTCCTGGCTTGGCTTCGCCGGCAAGGAAAGGGCTATCAGTCCAGGCTCAATTCACTGCTGCGGTCCGCCATGATCGAGCAGCTACGCAGCAAAGAGAAGAGCGCCTAAATGGGCCTGCGCCGTCTCTTCCGCAAAGAAAAACAGGAGCATCGCATCATGCGCGAGGCCGCTGAGCGTGCGGGCGCCATCGTTCCGGAGTATCACCGGCCGACGCCCGAGTGCCCCCATCCCGAGCGCTGGAGCATGTACGACTCCATGACCGCCGAGGTCGAGGTGTTGGAGTTTCTGCGGACGCTGGTCACCACCATAAAACCGGAACTGGTCGTGGAGACCGGAACGTTCCTCGGAGTCAGCACGCTGGTGATCGCTGAGGCGCTGCGCATGAACGGATTCGGGCGGATCATCAGTTGCGAATACGATCCCAAGGTTTTCGCGGCGGCGAAAGAGAAGATCGAAGCCTCCGAATTTCGCGACCGGATTGACCTGCGCAACGAGTCCAGCCTGGAGATGACGGTTGACGGCACCATCGATCTGTTCTTCAGCGACAGCGACATGCCCATCCGCGAGCAGGAAGTGCGCCGCTACCTGCCGCAGATTTCCCCGTTCGGACTCATCCTGATGCACGACGCCAGCTCGCACCTGAAGCAGGTGCGTGAGGCCGCCTTGAAGCTGGAGCGCGAAGGGCTCATCTCGGTGGTTTTGCTACCCACGCCACGCGGGCTTGTAGTCGCACAAAAGAGGGAAGGGCGGAAGTAGCTAGCGGCGCGGCCTCACTGCCTGATGTGCGCCAGCTCATAGCGCGTCGCCGCGAAAAGCGCTACGATTCCCGCGAATAGAGATTCCAGGCCGGGCCTCCCGCCCGATGGGCCCGCCTGCGTTCCATCGAGGTGCATCATGCGTCTGTGCGTCAATTCCTTCTCTTCGGTTTGCTGGTTTTCTCTTTGGCAGCGTGGTCACAGAACGTCAAAATCATCATCCCGGCGGGATCGCCTGAGGACAGGGACCTCTCCACCATCGCCGCCGAGAGCGATGTCCAGAAACGCATCGCGGACTACGAAGAGTTCGTCAAGAAATACGCCGACAACAAGCCGGCACTGGCGTA
The DNA here is from genome assembly GCA_963735855.1 of uncultured Acidobacteriaceae bacterium. GTDB lineage: Bacteria > Acidobacteriota > Terriglobia > Terriglobales > Acidobacteriaceae > Bog-257. The sequence continues at coordinate 205,668 of CAVTMW010000010.1, read as the reverse complement.
CGGTGAGTGGCAGCTCTCGCTGCAATATTTGTCGGCGGGCGACACGGCCAAGGCGCTGGAATTCGGCGACCAGGCCCTGGCGCTGTATCCCAACAATCTCGACATCATCGTTTCGCAAGTCGGCGTGGCTCAGGCGATGAAGGACAACACCAAGGTTGTGGACTATGCCGTGCGCGGTGCGGCGGTCGTCCATTCGATCGCGAGCCAGCCGAAACCCGCTGATGTGTCAGACGCGGAATGGGCCACCCGTGTCACTGACGAGCAGAACGCGTCCAAGGGCAACTACGAGTTCCTGGAAAGCGCGGCTTACGGCGCCATTGCCGCCGAACAGGATCCCGCCAAACGGATGAGCGACATCGAGAAGTTCACCCCGGCGTTTCCCAAGTCGCAATACGAGATGCAGATCTCGCAGCTGGCGCTGTACAGCCTGCAACAATTGAATCAGCCGCAGCGCGCTGAAGCGTACGGCGAGAAGGCGCTGGCCGCTAATCCCGACAGCGTTCCCACCCTGCTGATGCTCGCCAACGCCTACGCTGAGGACCCGAAACAGATGGCGAAAGCCGTGACGTATTGCAACAAAGTGATCGCCTTGACGGGAACCAGTACGGACAAGAACCAGAAGCTGTCTGCGGGCGTGGCACACTCGACGCTCGGGTATGTTTACCTGAAGCAGGACAAGCTGGCGGCAGCGGTGCCGGAGCTAAAGACCGCGGTAAGTTTGCTCCCGGAGGATCAGCAGGCTGAGCAGGCGGCGCTTTTCCGGCTGGGTTATGCCTACGCCAAGCGGAACGACAAAGCTGACGCAGTAGCCGCGCTGCAAAAGGCCGCCGCCATCGATGGGCCCTATCAGGCGCAAGCGAAGGACATGCTGGCAAAGGTCAGCGGAGCTGGGAAAAAATAGCGTTCATGGCGCAAGTCTTACTTCTTGACCAGGGCATCGGCCAGCAACTGTGCTTTCTTCGCCAGGTTGAAGGCCCGCTCGTAGTCGCCATCGCTAGGTGGCCTTGCGTGACTGCGCGATGTAAGACTTGACCTGAGTCACCATCGCTTCTTCATCGGGAGTGAGATTGCGGTTCAGGTTCTTCAGGTTCTTTTCCGTAGAGTCCAGCAAGTCCGAGGTCGTCTGCTTCTGTTGCACGAGCTTCTCGTTGCTGACGTCGGCCGCGATGGCCGTATCGACAGGAGGCTTCGGTCAGCCGGTGGGCGATTGACGGCGACCGTAGTGTTACTTTGATTGTTTGCGGGAGGTGGAGCAGCCTTGGGGGGACTGCGGCGCTTCGGCGGCTTCTTCTTTGGCGGCGGTTCCTCCGCCTTCGCCTCCTGTTGGGCCGCTGGCGGTTCGGCCGGGAGAGCCTGCTCGGGAATCTGGTCGGGACCCTCCACGGCCAAGGTCGGGGCCGTCTTAGGTACCTGAGCTACCTGCTTCTTCTTCTGGCAGGCGGCGCCCAGCAAGAGCCCTAAGGCCACAAGAAAGACCGCGAATTGTCGGCCAAACGTCATGCGAAGTGGAAATCCCATTGCCGGCTGTTCTGGCAGCAGCGCCTGCCGAAACCGAGCAGCATTCTTAATGCCCCATCATAAACCCCAAGCGGGCAAGCTGTTTCGCCTTAACGCCATCGCCCTGGGTCAAGAGCGAGTGACCGCCTGCACGTCTTCCTGGTCCTGGGCGACGGCTAGAGGAAGCGCCAAGCGGAAGGTGGTGCCACTGCCCATCTCAGTTACGAAATCAAGCGCACCGTTGTGCAGTTGCGCCACACGATAACTCATCGCCAAGCCGATTCCGCTCCCAGCCTGCTTGGTGGTGAAGTAAAGATTGAAGACCTTATCGCGAATCTCCGGCGCTATGCCGCCGCCCTGATCGTGGACTTCGATAATGGCGGCCGCCTCATCGCGGCGCGCCCGGATGTGAAGCATGCCTCCGTCGCTCATGGCCTGTACGCCATTTAGCACCACGTTGAGCAGGGCGTGTTTGACGAGGTCGCCGTCGGCACGAACCGGAAGGGGTTCCTCGGCGAATTCGGTTTCTATGCTTACCCCCTGGCGTGCGGCCTCGGGCGCCGCCAGCGAAACCACATCTTCTGTCAGGCGGCGCAGGTCAAGTTCGGAAAGGCGAAGCTCGACCGGTCGGCTGAAATCCACCAGCGTTCCTACCACGCGATCCAGGCGATGGATTTCCTTCTCAATGACCTCCAGGTGACGACGTGTATCGGGGTCGGCCGCGCGCATCTTTTCCCGCAGCAACTCCAGGTGCACAACAATTGAGTTGATCGGATTCTTGACTTCGTGGGCAACCCCCGACGTGAGACGGCCGATGGCTGCCAGGCGCCGGGAGAGTTCGATCTCGTTCTCGATGCGGCGGACCGATTCCGCATCGCGCATGGTCAGAAGAGCGCCAATGCGCTCGCCGCGCTCGGCGATGAAATCCAGCGCAATCTGGATGCGGCGGCCGTTCTCCAACTCGATCTCCCGCTGCGGAATTGGCTGGTGCAGAGCGAAGGCGTCGAGCACAATGCGGCCCAACTTATCGACGTCGCTGAATACACCTTCTACTCGGTTCCCCAGGATCTCGCTGCGCGGCCGGCCAACGAAACGTTCGGCGGAGGCGCTCACCAGCACCACACGGGTGTCGCTGGTGAACAGGACGAGTCCGTCCTGCAGCGTTCCCATGATCTGGTCGAGGTTTTCTTTGAGCGCGCTGAAAACTTCCTTGACGTCGCGGATCTGCCGTCCCAGGCGATCGATCTTGGTATTGACCACTCCATATTCGTCGGTGGCCTTGGGATCTGGTTCTGGGACAATGTCGGGGACGCCAACCGTCATCTGATCGAGTCGCCGGCCAATGGCCTCCAGGGGACGCAAGGCGATGTTCGAGACACCCGCGGCCAGGGCGAGCGAAACCAGGATAGCTACGATCGAGAAACCGACGGCGCTCCTCAGTAGCGGTTGAACTTGGTCCTTAAGGAAGACGGTGGAAATGCCTACGCGGATCTCGCCGAAAGGCTGGCCCTCTCGCTGGATCGGAAGCTTGACGTCGTAGACCTTTGGCTTGCCATAGACCGCTTTCAATTGTTGCAGGAAGTTCCCATTGAGGACCTGCTTGAAATCTTCGCGTTTCTCGAGCTTTCTGCCAATGGCGGAGGTGCTGGTATAGACGATCGCATTGCCGTTGACGTCGGCAATCGAGGCATCGTAAATGGTCTGGGAATAGCCGACAATGGATTGCAGCAGCGTGTTAAGCCCGGGATCGATCTGCAAAGCGTGGTTCAACGCCGCTTGTACCTGTGCGGGATCGGAGGTCTCGGCAAAGGTGCTGGGGAGATCACTCTGCGAGATTTCACGCGCTCGCTCCCTCATTTCTTTGGCGACGAAATCAGCGCTGTCGTAAACGTCGGCTGTGCGCTGGCTCACCAGGTGCGACACGTATAAGTAGGAAAACACTGCGACAAGCGCAAAAACCATCCCGCTGATTGCCAACACCAGCTTTGTTTTCAACCGGATTCGAGCCATGGACACTACCGCCGTGCTGCGGACATTGGCGGAATCATATCAGCCTGAAGGCGTGACGGGAAACCGGGCTTCGGAAAATGCAATTTCGTAATCCACCAACTGGTCCAATATCCAAACTGGTCGAAGCTATAGGTTGGGTCGAATTGTAACGCCAGCGGTATGCTATGTTGAGAGCAAAGTCTGTTGGCAAACAACGAAAACGTCACGAGCCGCGTCCAATCCGCAAACCTGGCTGCGGAGCCGTCAAGGCAGCGGGCCTGACGAACGGAGGAGGTGCAGATCATGAGCCAACCTGCGATGGAGGAGAGTAACGAGTCTCAAAGCGAGACCGTTACCAAACTGCGCACTCTGGCCCACGATCTCAGCAATTCTATCGAAACCATCATGCAAGCCCACTACCTCCTGGCACAGGCGAAGCTCAATGACAATGATCGGAAATGGCTCGACTTGATTGACCAGGCAGCCCAGGATGCGGCACGGATCAACCGCGAAATCAGGGAAATCCTGCGCACTCAGAATTGATCGCCGCAGGCTCGCGTTCCGTTGGGAAACACCACTGCTGTCTCGGGAGCTACTGAGGTGACCGGGAAAAAGTGGTGGCTGACCCACGAACCCGGCAGCCACCGGCGGAGATCAAGAATTCAGTTTTGCGTCCATGGTGATGTTGGCGTTCAGGACGCGCGAGACGGGACAGCCTTTCTTGGCGTTTTGCGCGGCTTGATCGAACTTTGCCTGGTCGCCGCCCGGGACCTTCACGTTAACGTCAAGATGCACGGCGGTGATGGTGAAACCGGCGTCGGTTTTTTCCATGGTCAAGGTCGCCTTGGTGTCGATGCTGTCGGCCTTCATTCCGGCCTCCCCCAGTTGTGCGGAGAGCGCCATCGAGAAACATGCGGCGTGCGCCGCGGCGATTAACTCTTCAGGATTCGTGCCCACGCCGTTTTCAAAACGCGTGCTGAACGAGTACTGCGTTTGGTTCAATACGCCGCTCGCTGAGGAAACGGTTCCCTTGCCGTCTTTCAAACCACCTGACCAGTGGGCGCTGGCTGTTCGTTGCATGTGATCCTCCTAAGTTTGAGTTCATTCTATCCCCACGATAGCTGAACCCGTTAAATCTTGCGTGACTCACAGCCGTGCCAGGAGCGGCGTGTCTTCTCTGGAGAACCTGGAGCCGCCCCATCCCTTCTCCGGTCGCTCAGTGGAAGTCCGAACAACTAAGGAAGTATCCGCACTGCGGACACACCAACTTGCAATGTTGTTCCTGCAGCGTGGTTGAACAGTTGGGGCAAATCTGCATGGCTCCCAAAGACCGCTTCGAATTGGCCGCAGTCTCCGACAGAGACTGGTAAACGTCATCCGACCCAAAATATTTCTCGTTTCTCATCCTGATGAGCCGCTCGCGCTCTGCACACTAGCATAAGCCCGATCGGCATCCACGGTTTGAGAAACTCTACGAGGAGCCTCGAAGGTCCACGAGACAGGATCCCCAAGAAGTGGTACATGTACCAGCGTAACTAAGACGAACGGGGAATTCAGTGGATTTCTGCGCGCCCGGTCATATAATGCGAAGCGGGGCGCCAGATGCATCCGGGCCTCGTATGCGCATCTCAAGAACGCGAAGTGATGCGATGCAAATTGCCTGTCGGAGCAGAGAGGTTAGTACTATCGGCTATGTTTACTACTTAGTTACTATGCGCTCTGCCCGTGATCGCAAGAGACCCATCGCTAGAGCAGTTCCTGACTCAGGAGGTTGTACCGATGAAAAAGACAATGATTGCCACCTTAGCCGCCTTGATGCTCGCTGGAGCTCTCAGTGCCGTCGGTGGTGCAACCGCCGTGAGCTCAGCCTCCCCTGTCCTCGTCGGAGAAGGACCAGCGCCAATTCCGCTGACCCTGCCCGCCCTCGATTCCAACAGCGATTCGTCGATCGCTACCAAATTTTGAGTTTCGGTCGAACTGACCAAGGAGAACGTTCCAGTGAAAAATCTTCTGCTCCCTCTTGTCATCACGCTGATGCTCGCTGGCTCACTGTGTGCCGGCACAGGCCCAATTCTCGCTGCCAGTGCTACACAAGCCGTTTTCATAGATATAAATTCTTTCCTATTGCCGTTGTGCGCTCCCGGAGATCTTTGTGACAGCGATCGGTTGGCTATGGTTCCAGGCGATGGTGCGCCGATGCCGGTCTGTCAGCCGGGTAAGAACTGCAACAACGATCAGCTCCAGTTGCGCGCCGGCGATGGTGCGCCCATGCCGGTATGCCAGCCGGGTAAGAACTGCAACAACGATCAGTTCCAGTTGCGCGCCGGCGATGGTGCGCCCATGCCGGTATGCCAGCCGGGCAAGAACTGCAACAACGATCAGCTCCAGTTGCGCGCCGGCGATGGTGCGCCCATGCCGGTCTGCCAGCCGGGTAAGAACTGCAACAACGATCAGCTCCAGTTGCGCGCCGGCGATGGTGCGCCCATGCCGGTCTGCCAGCCGGGTAAGAACTGCAACAACGATCAGTTCCAGTTGCGCGCCGGCGATGGTGCGCCCATGCCGGTGTGCCAGCCGGGAAAGAACTGCAACAACGATCAGTTCCAGTTGCGCGCCGGCGATGGTGCGCCCATGCCGGTCTGCCAGCCGGGTAAGAACTGCAACAACGATCAGCTCCAGTTGCGCGCCGGCGATGGTGCGCCCATGCCGGTGTGCCAGCCGGGAAAGAACTGCAACAACGATCAGTTCCAGTTGCGCGCCGGCGATGGTGCGCCCATGCCGGTCTGCCAGCCGGGTAAGAACTGCAACAACGATCAGCTCCAGTTGCGCGCCGGCGATGGTGCACCCATGCCGGTGTGCCAGCCGGGAAAGAATTGCAACAACGATCAGCTAACCGTCACTGCTGTGCTATAACAGTGGGTCCCCATTGTGGCTAATGTCTCCAACCACCTAAGTATGGGAGCCTAACTTAGAGGCGGCGCGTACTAGCGAACAAAAGCAAAATCGTACTTGCTTGGCGTGTCTTTCAGAGATATGCTTCGTAAGTACGGGTATGCACCTACACCTGACAGACTACGTGCTTTGGCTTTCTGCCTCCACCATTCAGTTGGGCGTGCTGGTGGCGATGTACCGGCGTGGTCTGCAACGTGAATATCCCTACTTCTTTAACTACACCCTGCTGCAGGTAGTAGGCGACCCCATTCTTTTCGTCATGAACAGGCAAGGGTACGCCCTGTATTATTTCAGCTACTGGTTGTCGGCCGCACTCAGCGCGCTGATTTCGTTCGCTGTGCTCTATGAGATCTTTCAGCACGCGTTCCGGCCTTACGAGGCTTTGCGGGACCTAGGCGTAATTCTGTTTCGTTGGTCAGCCTTGGTGATTCTGCTCGTCGCTGGCATGTGGGCCGTCACTTCCGGCCACCCCGCTCAAGATGGGTCAATTACGAATGGCGTTCTGCTTGCGGAGCGCAGTGTTCGTTTAATGCAATGCGGGCTGGTCTTCTTCCTGCTTCTCTTCAGCGAGTACCTGGGCATCTCGCGGCGAAATCTCTTGTTCGGTATCGCCTTAGGTTTTGGTTTGTTCGCTTCGGTAAACATGCTGGTTGCCTCAGGCTTGTCGCACGCTGGAGTGGTTCATGTCTCGGTTTTGCGTTGGATCAACAGCGGTGCTTACAACCTCTCGGCCCTGATCTGGCTGGGATATACGGCGCTGGCCCCTTTGCGAAGCGGTTCGCGGGTCGCTCGTCGGTCCCCGGAGTGGAACACTGCCCTTGAGGACGCGCGCGTTCCGGGCGAGGCGGACAGCCTGTTGGACTCGATGGATCGCACTGTCGAGCGGCTGCTGTATCCTTCCGAAGATGCCAAGGCGACGCTTTCCGCCAGCAGCCACTTATAGACAAGGCAACTTGTCTGGTTTCAGCCGGCCGTGGTACCAAGGTCGGCTTTCCTGTCTGCGCTTACCGCGAAAACGTCGGCTGCCGTCTCGCTCAGACGGGAGTTTTAGTTTTGCGCGCCGGATTGAAGAAGGGCAGTTCCCGTACGGTGGCCGCTGCCCGGTGTCGAATTGCTTCCACCGTTACTTCCATCTGCAGCTTGGATCCAGGCTGGGCGTGCTGAGGTTCCACGCTGGCCAATGCGATCAACTGCTTCAATAACGGAGACCACGTCGTGGACGTGGCCTTGCCGGCTTGTTCCCTCCCCTTGTACACCGGCACGTGCACACGCGACGCTGTGGCGGGTGTTTGCGGCGCGAGCCCCATTTTGTCGAAGAGCGCTTCTACTTCATTCCAGTCGATTTCCAGTCCCACCAGTTTGCGCTTTGACCCGTTCTTCTTCTCGTCCAGCAACGCTCGTCTGCCAATGAAATTCTCTTTCTCGTAATGCACGAGCTTGCCGAGGCCGACCTCCGCCGGCGTGTACTTTTGTGATGGAATCAGCGCTTTCTTGCTGCTGATGTAATCCACGTCAGCCAAAATCAGACCCGCCTCGATGCGGGCGACGTCGAGTGCCAGCATGCCCGTGGGATGAATGTCGAAACTCCGTCCGGTCTCCATCAACGCGTCCCAAACCTTGACTGCGTCCGGCCAGCCAATCCAGATCTCGTAGCCGAGATCGCCAGTGTAGCCGGTGCGCGAAATATCCACCGGCATGCCGCCAATCTTGCCGCTGGTCTTGCGGAAGTACTTAAGATTTTCGATGTCAGCTTCGGCCACACTCTTCAACAACCTGCCCGATGTCGGCCCCTGTAACGCTAAGGCAGCCACTTGCTCGGTGATGTCTTCGATGTCAACGTCGAACCCAATGGCGTTTTGCCGGAACCAGCGCAGGTTCGGGTCAGCGGCGGTCCAGCGGTAGCGGTTCTCTTCCAGCCGGGTGATCGTACCGTCGTCAATGATCTTGCCTTCTTCATCGCACCAGCAGCAATAGATCACCTGATTCACCGCTACCTTGTTGATGTCGCGCGCGATGATGCGGTTCACGAACCGGGTTGCGTCGCGGCCCGTGATCATGTACTTGAACAACGGCGTCACATCAATCAGTGCCGCCGCGTTCCGGATCGCGTTGTACTCGTGCTCATGATGCGTCTCGTAAACGCTGGGCGCGTAGAACCCTGACCACTCCCGGTAGTTCAAACTTTGGCAGAGCGGAAATGTCCGCTCATGGACGGCCGTTCCGATGGGCACAAAGGACTCCTTGCTACTTTGTCTTGCGCGGATTATAGCCAGCCCGGGGGCGACAACGAGAAAGCATCCGCGGAGTGCTTTACAAAACATTACACAGAAAACGGAGCGGATGCACCTTCGTTTTCGTATTGTTGAGTGAGGGGCGCTGTCTTGCGCCGGAAAATGCGATGAAAGCATCAAATCGAACAGAGATGAGTTCCCCAACAACTATAGAAGCTGCGGAGGCGGTGCGAACGGAAGACGTCTGCCGTTATTACCCGATGGGCGGAAGTGTCATCCGTGCGGTTGACGGCATTACGCTCATCATTGAACGCGGCGAATTCGTGGCGCTGCTCGGGCAATCCGGCTCGGGAAAATCCACGCTTCTGAATCTGCTGGCTGGTCTCGACCGTCCAACCTCAGGCTCTGTGTTGGTGCAGGGCCGCGACCTGGCCAAGATGTCGTCCGAACAACTGGCGGCCTATCGCCGCAACGATGTAGGGATGGTTTTCCAGGCGTTTCACCTCATCCCCTCGATGACCATCACCGAAAATGTCGAGCTACCCATGCGCTTTGCCGAGGTGGATCGCAGCGAACGTGGACACCTCGTGCGCCAGTCGCTGGAGCGGGTGGGACTCGGACATCGCCTCGGACATCGGCCCTCGGAGCTCTCGGGCGGCGAGCAGCAGCGCGTCTCGCTGGCGCGTGCGCTGGCCAATCGGCCGCGGCTCCTGCTGGCCGACGAGCCCACCGGCAACCTTGACAGTCGCACCGGCGAGGACATCCTGAATCTCATCCGCGATCTAAGCCTTTCGCTGGGCATGACGGTCGTGATGGTCACCCACGAGCGTGCGCTCGCCGAGCGTTTTGCGCAGAGGCTGATCTTCCTGGGCGACGGCAAACTGGTTTCGCAGGAGGTGGTGGCATGAAGGGCTACGACCTCTTCGAACTCGCAGTGCGTAACCTGCGGCAATCCAAGTTGCGCAACGGATTGACGACCGTCGGCATTTCAGTCGGGGTAGCTTCGCTGGTGGCCATGCTGTCTCTCGGCGTTGGATTGCAGCAGTTGGCAACCCGCCGTCTCGCTGGGTCGGGAATGTTCGACACCGTGTTCGTCACCTCGAAGCAGGATTTCCGTGGCTTCGACCGCGAGGACGATCAGAAGACCGAGCACCCTGAAAAAGCGCCGGTGCTGGACCAGCCGGCGCGCGACCAGATGGCGCACCTGCAATATGTGACGGAAGTTGAGCCCGAAGTTCGCGTGATGGGTGAAGTCGTTTACGCTGGCCAGACGCACTTTGGATTCGTTACCGGCCTCCCCATGTCGGCGCGGGAGAACGAAGCCTTCGACAATCTGCAAGGCAAATTCTTTTCCGGTCCGGCAGCGGACGAAGTCATTCTGCTGAACGAGTTCGCCAAAGAACTCAATCCTACCGATCCCAAACAACTCATCGGCCAGGAAGTTACGCTGCGTTACGGCGAGCGTCAGGCGCTGCCCGCAGACTCCGCTGACCGGCCGCAACTTTCCGGCGCGCAGAACAGCGGCGGCGATTCCGCCGCCGGCGATGACTTCGGTTTCTCCGTAGTGCGCAAGACGCAGGCGCTCAAAGTGGTCGGCATCATCCAGGAAGAACCGTACGGCGGGATGCGCACGGTCTCGCGCGGACGAATCTTCCTGCCGGTCGATCTGACCGAGAAGCTGAACATGGCGCAGTTCACCGACATGCGCAGCTCGTTGCGCGGAGGTGGTGGCAAGACCTATATGACCCTGACCGTGCGCGTCAAGGATCCAGCTAAAGTCGCCGGGGTGCAGGACGCAATCAACAAAATGGGCTTCCGCACCTTCTCCGTGCTCGATGCCACCAAGAGCCTGCGCCGCTTCTTCACCGTGCTCGATCTCTTCCTCGGCATCTTCGGTTCCCTCGCTTTGGCCGTGGCGACGCTGGCCATCATCAACACGCTTGTCATGGCTGTCCTCGAGCGCCGCCGCGAGATCGGTGTGATGAAAGCCATTGGCGCGAGCGACGGAGATGTAAAGCGGCTGTTCTTCGCCGAGGCTGGTGCGATGGGTTTCTTCGGCGGCCTGCTCGGCATCGCGCTGGGCTTCGCCATCGGCAAAGCCATCAACGTTGGCACCGGAATCTACCTGCACCGGCATCAGCTTCCATCAGAGGCAGTATGGATTCTGCCGACGTGGCTGATCGGCGCCGCGATTGCCTTCTCCATTGTCGTGAGCCTGCTGGCGGGCCTGTATCCCGCCAGCCGGGCCGCACGACTCGATCCGGTACAGACGCTGAAATACGAATGATCCACTGTTTGGCAAATGCCGGATATTATGTGGCATAATGTAGTGCGAGGGAAGGAGGACGCGGGCTGATGTCGGTACTCCACCAACAAATCGGCGAATGGCTGGGCGTGCGCCCTCCCCACACCGAGCAGCAAGTGCTTGACTTGATCGAGCGCCAACTCCCGACCTCATCCATCAATCGCCTGCTAGCCCTTGGCTTGACGCGTTCCGAGATTGACTCTCTGGTTATTCCGCTCCGAACCTTGCAACACCGCCGTTCCAAACGGGAGAAGCTTACCGTCGAGGAGTCCGACCGCGTAGTGCGACTGGTACGTGTGCTCTCGCACGCCGAGTCCGTTTACGGATCGCGCGAGCGGGCGCTCGTCTGGCTTCGCCGTCCTCATCCGCGTCTGCACGATCGTACGCCCTTTGAGACCTTAAAGACCGACATCGGAAGTCGCATCGTCGAGGAACTCCTCGTCCAGATCGACGAAGGCATGTTTGTCTGATGTTGCTGTGGCGAGTCAGCCGTCATCGCGACTTGAGCGGCGCAGGAGGTCTGCGCGCTCCTGGTCGCTGGCACGAGCGAAGGGCGCGCGTGGTCTATCTCGCCGACACTCCAGCCGGAGCGCTCCTGGAGTCCTGCGTTCACACCAGCGCCGGCGACGTTCCGCCAAAATACACGCTGCTAGCTGTCTTTGCAGCGGACGACGTATCCATTGAAGCACTGGACACGAGGACGCTTCCTTCGGATTGGGCGGACAAAACCGAAGCCACTCGCGAGATCGGTTCGGCATGGCTCCATTCCCGGCGATCGGCTTTGCTGCGCATCCCGAGCGCTCTCGTTCCGGCCACCTTCAATTATCTGGTCAATCCCCGGCATGCCGACGCGGCTCGGCTCCGCATTGAATCGGTTTACGAATATCCGTTCGACCCGAGAATCAAGAAATGAAGATCCCTAACGCCCGAAACTCTCGAATCGAGATTCTGTTTGGACTCCGCGCGTGTCTGGGACTGGCGATCCTCTTCCTTGCTCCGCTGCTGCACGCGCAGGGACGCGCCGAGTGCTCGGTCATCAAGTCGACGATTCTCGACCGCCCCATTCGCTATTGCGCGTTCCTGCCGGCCAGCTTCGATCAGGACAAGACGCGACGCTATCCCGTGCTCTACTACCTGCACGGCCTCGGCGACAACGAGCAGTCGCTGCTGAATCTCGGCGGGTGGGACGTAATCTCCGAGCTGCGACGCCAGGGCAAGATCGGCGACTTCATCGTGCTGGCGCCCAGCGCCGGCCGCACCTTCTACCTCAATTCCGAGAACGGCAAGATTCGCTACGATGACTTCTTCGTCAAGGAGTTCATGCCGCAGATGGAGAAAAAATATCGCGCCGAAAGTACGCGCGCGACGCGCGGCATCACCGGCGTCTCAATGGGTGGTTACGGAGCGCTGCGCTTTGCCTTCAAATATCCTGACCAATTCGCCGCGGTCAGCGCGCAGATGGCCGCGCTGATCGCCGACGTGCCCAAAGACTTTACCTCGGGTGGCGCAGGCTCGCCGGGATCGCTGATGGGCGATGTCTTCGGCTCGCCCTTCGATCGCGCCTACTTCGACCGCAACAACGTCTTCTATTTCGCCCGCACCGACAGCGCCGCCGCCTTGAAGCGCATGAAGATTTATTTCGACGTCGGCAACAACGATGACTACGGTTTCGAGCAGGGCGCGCAGACGTTGCACCATCTGCTGACCTCACGCGGCATCCCCAACGAGTTCCACGTCTATCCCGGCCACCACGATCCGCAGTTCGTCATCCGCCACTTCGGCGAGGTCATGCAGTTTCAGTGGAAGGCCATCGGGGCAGGAAAGCCGTAGCAGCCTGCCGAGAAAAGCAACTCTCTACGACACCAGCCGCAACTCGGCGCGGTGCCGGAGCCTGACCCCCAGTGTGCGCATGATTTCGTTGACGCGCTCCAAGCTGGCCGACTGGTAGTTCGTAGCCTCATAGCGCTGGATCTGCTGCGGCTTCAGGCCAAGCCTGGCGGCGAGTTCCTCCTGGCTAAGTCCGGCGGCAATGCGGGCCTGAATCAGGGTCTTGGGCAGCTCTTCGATCGATTCGAGTGCGATGAAGCGGCGCTTGCCCGAGCGCAGAGTTTCGTATTCGTACAGCTCGCGCTTCAGGTCGTCGAGCTGGCTGTGCAGCCCTTCCAACTCGGCGCGTCGTAGTTTGGAGTGGATCGCCGGGTTGAGTCGCGCTTCCGCTTCCGCAATCGTGCGCGCGAATTTCTCCGCATGCGCTTTGGTGATCCGGTACTGCCGCTCATTCTTTATCATGGCCGCCACCTCGTGAGATCGATCACTACAATGCCCTTCGCGTCTCCGGTTTCTTTGTCCGTCTGGAAGAATTCAAGGAATGTCCGGCCCGTCTCACCCTCCGGAAGGTCAGCCGGAAAGAACTCGCCTCCGAAGCGCTCCTTTTGCCGCGCGCGCCCATGCGAGAAATCGAGGAAAACCGGATCCAACGCATCAACAACAACGCCGTTCACGGCCCAGCAAGCGTCGAAATCACCCGGCGCAGGCTTGCTGGTCACGAAGCTTCCATCCAGATAGACCAAGCGACAGCCTGCTGTTTTCAGCAGAACCAGCGCCTCCCGGAGACCTTTGAGCAATTGTTTACGCCTGGCTGTGAACCCGAAAGCTGTTTCAATCTGTTTCCAGGACGCCGTATGAATGCCGGGCGGAAGCCTGCCCAAAGAGTCGAAGGGCGGAATCACAGACACAACTATATTGTTGTGTTGCAGATTCGTCAAGAGAGTTGGGGGCCTGGGACGTTGGATGCCCTCGGGTAGAGCGGGCCTTCAGGCCCGCGTCCAAGTCCCTTATTCTTTGTCATTCCGAGCGGACTTTAGTCCGCGAGGAATCTGCTGTTCTCCACTTTTTTCAGCACACCGCCGCGGTGGCTGTTGATGATGGCGTCGAGATCGCGGGAGAAATCTTCGTCGAGGGTAACCGTGGAACCATGCGCTTCGGCCAGAGCGATGGATTCAGACAGGAGGCGCCCCGGACGCGACCCCGCAGGCCGCAGCACCGCTAGCGGGGACGCGGAGTAGCTGTCCGGCCGCTCCCCCAGCCGCATTTCGCGGCGTTATTCTGCTTCCTCTTCTTCGGTGACGGCCTCCTCTTGGGGAGATGCTGGGAGCAACTTTTCCTGCGAAGAAGTCAGTAACAATCTTTTCAAGCTGGGCCGGCGGTTTCGGATTTGGGGGCAGGTCTGCAGCCAACGCTCGTCCCGGATGAAGAGTATCCCACTTGGACTGAACCTGTTTTTTCCTGCCTGCTCCTGGTGTGTGAATTCCAAATCCCTCAATGAGTACATTTGCCAGAGCGGCTGAAATCGTTCGATGAGCAGAGGATCACGCAAGAGGAATCCAGATGTCATCTGAGGCAAGATACCGGCAATAGAAAGTCACCAATCTGGAGGTTTTTCGTTACTCCAATTGACTTTCTGTGCTGCAGTTAGACGCTTCAATAGCGCTGTTCCCGGCGCAGTGCTCAATCCGAAGCCGCCCTTTCGTGCGCCGGGGGGAGCGGCCTTCCCGACGTAGATCGGTTGCTCAAACTTGCCATTTCGATTCTTCTCGGCTACAGGGAGGTACGGCCTGAAATCGCCTGTGGCTTGGGGTGTAGAATCCTGCAGAGTGTAACGAGTGTGGGTGCCGAGAAACAGCATTTCAGGATTCGCGCGGCGGCCAGCCGCTTAAGCAAGGGCTTCCTCGCCGTACCGCAAAAGTTCAGGAACTTGTTTCCCGGTGAGAAAGGCCGAATCAGAGTCGTTTTTGACGACGAGGAGAAGGCCAAGGCACTTACATTTCATCCGTACGATCCGGTAGGCAAAGAGAATCGGATATTCGGCCTTCACCATTGGTTTTCCAAGAGAAACGTGCGAGAAGGTGATCTGATCTCAATCACCCTCGAAGATGTTGACAGACGGCTATACCGAATCGCCTTAGACCCGCTACGTTCAAGAGCGGGAAGAGCAAAGCGCCCGACGAAAGCTTTATGCCGCAGTGACGGATTCGGAAGCTGAACAAGAACTAGGTACACTGTCACGGTTAACCAGGAGGCGTCCGCGGGCACTGGCAGAAGACGAGCTGTTGCGCGTTGCCCAGGAGTCGAAACGCAACCCACGACCTACGGTATCTCCGAGTGTAGCCGAGCGCCACGAGGGTGTACCTTCGGGAATTCGGATTACTACTTCGAGAATTACATGATGGGAAGTGTCAGCTTTGTTCTTTCGCCTTTGAAAAACGAAACGGCGAACCATACTTTGAAATACATCATCTTGACCCAGAGATCGGCCATCACCCGAGTAACCTGCTCGTCGTCTGCGCAAACTGCCATGCTCAACTGGAGCACGCGACAGTGAGCGATTTCAGGTGGGCTGGTAACTGGCTCGTCGGCGTGGCGATCAACGGTAAGCGTCTGTCCGTTCGACAACCGCTCGCTCATGATTCGATGAGGAGAGCCCTGCTGGGTTTGGTTATTGTGGTTGCGGCTACACGCAACCTTGGACGATTTCCATCGTTCGATAGGGTTAAGGTTCGGGAGCCAGTGCCGATCTACCGAAAAGGGGATATCGCAATGATCCGAGTATATTTTATTTTCGAGGATCCGTTACGACGAGGCCGGAGTTAATCTCTCCTTTTTGTCGACCTGCCCAACGAGCGATCCGGGTAAGGCGTTTGAGCGTATTGAGGAAGCCGCCGAGTCCGGAGAGCTCTGGAAGCGCCTGTATCCGGACGAGCGGGAGCATCCCTACACGCTCATCAAGACCAAAATGACTTATCTTGACATTTCGAGGTTATCTCAAGAGCAGAGTCCGGAAACGGTGTTGTCAATCTGAACGGTTTCGGTGCTGTTGCTGCCTAACAGGTGCTGCGAGAAAACGGACAGACTAGCCCGGTTTTGACTGCGACTCCTTGCACTAAAGGCTGTGTGCGGCCTGAAAAACCGCTCGGCGGCGTGGAGTGCGGCTCACGCCTCAGCGAACCGCCCTCGGCCCGTTCCATGAACCTTTCGAAGGCACTGATTTCCTTTGCCAATTCGTGAGTGGAGATCCGGATCGCCTTCAGTTTCAGGCGGGGTGCCAAGGCGGCGTAGGGGTTAATTTCGAACCCGAAGACGTTAACGCCCCGTAAATATGCTTCAACGAGGGTCGTACCGACTCCAGTAAACGGATCCAGAACCTAAGGGTCTGGGTCGTGTTCTGGAAGGTACTTGGTGATACAGTCCTCTACGAAGTCTGCCGAGAAGCCCGCAATCCAGGGAACCCAGCGGTGTAGTGGCAGGGATTTCTTATTCTCTGGCGAAAGAAGAGTCACGAAACCCATTCGTGGCTGCTGGAGCACCGAAAAGAGTCTGCTGCATTGGTGTGAATCCTAACAGAGGATAACCCGGAAACACACAGGTCTACATTCCATATTTTCCACAGCCTCAGCCCGGGTGGCCCAAATCGAAACGCACGCTGAAGTGTCCCCTGTCATGCACGGTGTCTGATAGGCGAGCTTGGCGGCCCTGTCGCCGGGTGCTGAGCCCAATCTTCTTTTGCTTGGGTGGCTGGGGTCTTCCGGGAAAACATTCTCAAACATTGTCATTATTATGGCAGTATGACATTCTGCTACAATATGTCAATAGAATAGAGCCTGACATGGAAGAAACCAGAGTACGCGTAAACGAAAATGGCCGGGTGGTGATTCCGGCATCGGTTCGGCAAGCCCTTGGTATCAACCCGGGGGATGAGGTGGTACTGCGGGTCGAGGACGATGAGCTGCGAATCACGACGATGAAGCATCGTATCGAACGGGCGCAGCGGCTGGTTCGGCGGCATGTCAAACCCGGCACATCGCTGGTTGATGACCTCATCGTCGAGCGGCGCAAGGCGGCCAAGCGTGAGTAGGGTCGTGCTCGACGCGTCGGCGCTGCTCGCCATCCTCAATGACGAACCGGGCGCGGAGAAGCTGACGTCGCAATTGGATTTGCTGAGCAATACGGCCATCAGCACGGTCAACCTGGCAGAGGTCCACGGCAAACTCGTAGGCCATGGGATCGACCAAGAGGAAGCGTGGGAAGCTGCCCTGAGCCCCATTCGCGAGGTCGTGGTCTTTACCAGCGAGCAGGCGAAGATTGCCGGCGGCCTCATTTCCCAGACCCGTTCACTCGGCCTGTCCCTGGGAGACCGGGCTTGCCTGGCGCTGGGAGTGGCCCTTAAGGCCCCGGTTTACACCGCGGATAGGAATTGGAAGAACTTGAAATTGGGTATTCGAATCCACGTTATCCGATAAGCCAGCCGGGTTCCCCGGCCGCCTCGCCTCAATTGAGTGAGGTGATTCCAGTCCGAGGCCCATCACACGCAAGTGTGACGAGCGCGCTTGCCACTGGCGGCTTCACGCGGTATCAATGGATTGTCGAGGAGGAAGGTTGTTGTGTCTCTTCGCCAACCGCACCCAGTGTGCGGCCCTGAAAGCTCTTTGAAAAGTCGGTGGACAGTGGCTCAGTGGTCAGTGGTCGATGGCGCTCCGACTGTGATTTACTGGTTGATTACTACGGAGCTCTTCGTTGGCTCGCAGACTGTCGGACTGGGACGCAATTCTTGAGTCATAAGTCCCTGCGGCTCAAGCATTAACCTGTAAAGCTCTTTGGGCTCTATTATTTGCCGGGAAAAAGTTCGTAATCGCATGATTCTAAATGACAGCGGAGGGGGAGGGGGAGTAATCAAGTGGATAATAGTTCGTCCCGAAGTGAGAAAACGGCAAATGGTGGATGAAAGTACTGAGTAGTTAACAGCGGTCGGAGATCGGCACTCGTCCGCTGTCGACAAGAAGCAGGTCCCTCCGCTCGGACTGAAGTCCTCGGTCGGGATGACACAGTAGGAACAGATGAAGTCCTCGGTCGGAATGACACGTTGAGAGCGGGATGAACTGCGACGAAGCGCAGAACTCGAAGCGAAGAACTAAGAGCCAATAGCGAAAAGCGAAGAGCAAAAGGCGAAACAGCGAAAAGCGCGCTCTACCGCAGATACACGACCTTCAGCGGAACCGTGGACCGCACTTCAACCTTGAGGCCCGACTTCTGCAAAGCGTCCAGAACATCCTGCGAAGGTTCGATCAGCGCGACCTCTTGTGCATAAGCCTTGAGGTTGTACAGCCGCCAGAACTGCATGGGATAAAACTGCGACAAGTTCAGCAGCAGGCGCTGATGCAGATAAGGGTCGGGCGAGGACTGGAGCGCGTCGGCTTGCTGCTCGAAATCCGTGGGCAGCAGCAGAATGCAGTCGTCGGGATGCTGTGAATAGTATTGGGCCTCGGAGAAAACCAGCGGCGGCGAGAACACCATGTACTGCTTGCCTTCGTTGCGTAGCGAACTTTCCAGCTTTAGAAATTCGCGGATGCCGGTGGCCTCAACCAAGTCGGGATGCAGCGCCACCGTCATCTGCTTCCACACTCCCCAGGTCGCGAGAAGCAGGAAAATTCCCAGCGAGACACGATAGTTTTTTCGGAAGTTTCTCCACAGCAAACAGGAAAACGCGACCGCAACGCCAGGCAAAACGCAAATGAAATACCGGCTGAAAAAAGCGTTGGTCCCAAGCTCGGCGAGAACGAAGCCGGCCAGCGGAATGCAGAGAAACAGCCAGCCGATGGATTCACCCTCTTCCATCGGTGGCACGACTATTTCGTCGCGGTCGGCCGCCGACAAAACGATCCATACCGCAATCAGTGCGAGCAATAGCAAAGCGTCGGGAAACAACTGTGGGAAAATCGCGCGGAGCTCCGCAAAGGACGGCCGGTTCCAGAAACCGGAAGAGAACTTGCGCGAAAACGAGAAGATCAGCGGCGACAAAAGCGCAGCCGGAAGAACGACGCCTACGAATCCAGCGATCAGCTTTGCGGAAGGACGCTGCCCGGGCTTCCAACGCAGAACTTCCCACAGCGCGTACGGCGCCAGACACATCACCGCGTAGTAATGCATGGTGACACCGAGCAGGAGCGCCGCGCCAAAGAAGATGGCTGTTCGCGTGTTGGCCGATGACGTTCTCGTCCACAGCCAAAGTCCGAGCGCAGCAAACATGAAGTAAAGCGCATACGAGCGCGCCTCGTAACCGTAGTAAGGCAGGAACGAGCAAGGAAGGACCGAGAGCGCAATCAATCCATGCAAGCCGTCGGTCATGCGCCGCGCGCAGTCGAAGGTCAGTAGCAGTCCCGCAACCATGGCCAATGTCGACGGAAGCCGAGCGATGATTTCGCTCCGGCCGAGCAGCGACTCAAGTGCCCGGACCAGCATGTAGTAGAACGGCGGCAAGGAATCGGCGGCGTGACTGAGTGCCGTCCAGATGGTCAGCCAAGAAGGAAGCTGCGCGATGCGGACGGTAAAGAACTCGTCGAACCAGAAGAGACGATGGGAAGCGATGTGAATGCTAGTGGCGAGATAAAAGATCGCCAACAACGAGGCCACGAAGAGTGGCAATTTGTCGGCGGATTTTGGGAGGTACTTTGGCTCGATCGTGCGGGGATTCTGCAAGGCTGTCCGCGGCGAAGTCTGCATGCCCCTTGAATATGGCGGAGAGACAGGAATTCGAACCCGATATCTCACGCAATCTAAAGCAGTTGGCTAACGCGGGTGGCAACCAAAGAGCCGATTGCAGCCCTTAATGGACTGTAATTGGACTGTTGGACTGCCGTCAAATGGAAAACCCCTAGTCTCGACCAAATAGAGTGGGCCGCGACACACTGCCCCGTTGCTGCTGCTGTCCGCAAGTCTGTTCACGGCTGAACGGCATCAGCGTTTTAGGCGCACATCTGTCGCTGGATCGGATGTTGAAAGGGTGGTTCTTGGGCTGAAATGGTGCGAGTACTTATTGATGTGTTAAATAAGATAATGGAATCACCGTTGCTTAGTTGAGGACTCAAGCCGAAATCGGATGTCCCGTGATTCCGACACCGGAGGATTTTGATGCAAGAGGCTACGGTCCGGCTCAATGCAACCACCTCGAAGCTGGCCGCTGAGGGAGGAAAGCCGGTAAGGAGTACGCCATTCGGACCATGGCCCTCATTTCAAGCAGATGAGATCGAAGCCGCAACGGCAGTGCTGCGTTCCGGCAGAGTGAACTACTGGACGGGCGATGAGGGACGACAGTTCGAGCAGGAATTTGCGGCTTACACCGGTGTGAAACACGCGATCGCTGTAGCTAATGGCACGGTTGGCCTGGAATTGGCTTTATATGCGCTTGGGATTGGTCTGGGCGATGAGGTAATCACGACCTGCCGCACCTTCATTGCTTCCGCCAGTTGCGTGGCCCTGCGTGGCGGCACTCCAGTGATGGCAGATGTGCACCCCGACAGCCAGAACATAACGGCGGAGACGATTCGGCGGGCCATTACGTCGCGCACGAAGGCAATCATCGCGGTTCACCTCGCGGGGTGGCCCTGCGACATGGATCCGATTCTGGCACTGGCACGGGACCACAATCTGAAGGTCGTGGAAGATTGTGCGCAAGCGCATGGCGCGCGCTACCAGGAACGATCCGTAGGCTCAATGGGTGACATCAGCTCATTTTCCTTTTGCCAGGACAAAA
Source organism: uncultured Acidobacteriaceae bacterium (assembly GCA_963735855.1). Lineage (GTDB taxonomy): Bacteria > Acidobacteriota > Terriglobia > Terriglobales > Acidobacteriaceae > Bog-257. Next base: position 185,114 of record CAVTMW010000010.1, on the reverse strand, counting down.
TCATGACCACTGGCGGTGAAGGGGGCCTGATCACGACCAACGACGATGAACTCTGGGAACGGGCCTGGAGTTTCAAAGATCATGGAAAAAACTACGACGCTGTTTACCGGCGGCAGCATCCCCCTGGGTTCCGTTGGCTTCATGAGTCTTTCGGGACCAATTGGCGCCTGACCGAGATGCAGTCCGCAATGGGCCGCGTATTGCTGCAAAAGCTCAACTTGCAAGTGGAACAACGTCGCCGGTTTGCCGGCATGATGAATGAAGCCTTCGCGCGAATTCCCGCGCTACGTACGACCGTGCCTCTTGCAAATGCCTATCACGCCTATTACAAGTATTACGTTTTTGTCAGGCCGGAGAATCTGCGGCCTGGCTGGGACCGCGATCGCATCATGAATGCGATTGCTGCCGAAGGCATTCCCTGTTTCTCCGGCAGTTGCAGCGAGATCTATCTTGAGAAAGCCTTCGACGGCATTCGCCCGCAGTGCCGCCTGCCGGTAGCACAGCAACTGGGCGAAACCAGCCTCATGTTCCTGGTCCATCCCACATTGTCGGAGGGCGACATCCGGGACGAGATTGCGGCCGTGCAAAAAGTAATCGAGCGCGCCTCTCGATAACGGCAGTGTCTTCCAAGGAACAAGAACAGGAAGTGCCGCTATGGCGACGGCAAACGCGTGCGGCTGAGTTGAGGGGCTGCGGGGGCGTCGGCGCCGGCTTCAATCGGCTCTTTCAGTAAGGCTCGTTGAGTACTCACAATGGCATAAAGTGCCAACTCCAACCGGTTCGACACTCCTAGTTTGTCGAAAATGCGGAAAAGATGGTTCTTGACGGTATGTCCGCTCAACCCCAAGTGTTTGGCGATATCCGCATTGCTAGATCCCTCCACTACGAGCGCGACTACTTCTTCCTCCCGCTTGCTGAGAATGCCAAGTCCACGCGCATCCACAATTCGCAAGGGCGTCGACTGCTGAGAGAAGGCCCGCAGCAAGTATTGCAATTGCTGACTATTTGCCCACACCTGGCCAGCATGTACGCATTCCACACACTTTTTCAGATTCTCGAACTTGGCATCGGAGCGGGAGCACACTCCTTTAGCGCCGCATCGGAAGGCGTGAACGATCAAGTGCTCCTCCGGCTTTTCCAACAGCAGCACACTGCGCACTGCGGGGGAGACCTCTTGTAGCTGTGACAATGCGCTGAATCCGCTCAGCGGGGCTTCGCTCAAATCGGCGCTTATCAAGGCCACGTCCACATTGTGAAGACGGATCGCCTCCATCACTCCGGAGAGCGAGGATTCTGTCGCAACCACCCTAAATTTCTCACTTCGACCAAAGGCTTCCGCGGTCAACTCTCGTAGTAAAGAGTGAGAATCCGCAATGAGAAGATTGACCTGGGGCGAGCGCGGCTCACTTTGGGATGTCAGCTCTGGCACGGGAGTTTGGTCGGTATCTGCAGCTTCTAACGAGCCTTTGAACAAATCAATATCCGAGGAAGTCGGTCTTCAGTCAGCATCTACGCCGTGCTCCTCAGCCCTTTGCTCGCTCTTTCAATTTAAACTTATATCTCAAATCCCTCTATCTCAACAAGTGGAGAGTTCCCAGCTCCAATGATGGCTCCTGAGCGTCGGCCGAATGTGGTTGCTCGCTTCCCGTTTGGAGGGAAGGAACAACGGGGATAAGGCCGCCGTCGGTTTGTGGTCGCAGAACACATTGAAATTTTTCTACTCAAGATTAGAATCTAATCGATTGATAATAAATGATGTTAGCGTCTTGAAAAGGTACTATGACCTCGGGTTGATCCTAGAATGCGGCCCTGTATTTTGGTATTGATATGAGTATATTATCTCATTACTATGCTGTCAATATGGGATATATATCTCTAAGATGATATGACCATTGTTAATAGATCATAAACAGCTTATTTTCAATGATCCAATCAGCACTAACGTTTAGTTTTTATGTATCTGTTTAGTGGTTATTTTTATTGCACTAAATAGAACTTGTCGGGATAAATGATTAGTCACTTAAGTGGTAGGCGTCCGAGGCGGGGTGTTTTGTCCACCCTGCCAAGAATTAGTTCCTCCATTATTTCCGGCAAACTACCGCCGCTGGCCGGGAAGCCAACGGTGAGAATCGCTTTGAGAGCACCAAAAAAGAGGGATGTGCCTTTTAGTCGTCCACGTGTTCCGGACCGGCTCGGACGAATATTTGGCAGACGCGCGCGGCGCCGATGGGGGCACTGCTCTTTCGGGAGAAAAAGATGATGCGTTCACGAATAACCATACTAAGCGTCATGATGTTGGCGGGCGCCCTGGCCGCTTTGGGCCAAGCACCCGCCAACTCGAAGACGAAATTCGATCCCGCCAGCCAGCCACAATTGCAAACGAGGGAGCCATCATATCGCCTGCAACCGGGGGACGTTTTCGATCTGGACTTTTCCTTGACTCCCGAGTTCAACCAGACGCTCTCGGTGATGCCGGATGGATATGTTTCGTTGCGGGGCGTGGGGCCGGTTTCGATCGCTGACCAAACCGTGGCTGAAGCCACGAACGCGATCACTAAGGCGTACGCTCACGTCTTATTCCAGCCGAGAATTGCGATTCTGCTCAAGGATTTCAGCAAACCCTCATTCTATGTTGGGGGGCAGGTGGATCATCCCGGCAAGTTCGACTTGCGCGGAGCGACCACGCTTTTTGAGGCCATAACGGTGGCTGGCGGATTTAAAGACAGCGCAAAACATTCGCAGGTGATTCTGTTCAGGGACGCCGGGAACAACATGATGTCTGCAAAGCTGGTTAATGTGAAGCAAATGCTCAAGGACGCAGACCTTAGCGAGGATATTGAGGTGCGAGCGGGCGACATAGTGTACGTGCCGCAAAACACTCTTTCCAAAATCGCTCCCTACATCCCGCGCCCGGGCATCGGCGTGTATGGGACTTTACCGATACCTTGAGTGGGTTGATTTGGGAGAATTTTTCATGACGAACCACCTGATCACGATTCCTCGTCAGCCGTCCTCGTTGCCCACGCCGCGTGACCTCGCAGCGATCGGCTTTCGGCAGCGCCGAATTTTCCTGGTCTCGTTCATCGCGATTTTGTTCGGGGCGATAGCTGCTCTTTTGCTGCTCCCTAATAAGTACGAAGCGCACATGCAACTGCTGCTGACCAGAGACAGGGTCGATCCCGTGGTGACGGCGGAGGCAAATTCGCCCCAGGGACAGGCCTTGATGGGAGTCAGCGAAGAGGACCTGCGGTCAGAGGTCGAATTACTGAAGAGTCCCAACCTCTTGGCTCAGGTGGTGGAAGAAACCGGATTGTACCTGCCGGGGCCGAGGTTCTTCGGACTGTTGCCGCCTCGTCGCATTGCCGACGAGGCGGAGAAGAACGTGCTGATCGCACAGACCACGGAAGAGCTAGGCAAGAAGCTGCAGATCGAACCTGTTCGCAAGACCAATCTGATTTCAATCAACTACAAGTCGCGCCACCCGGAACTGTCGGCCAAAGTGGTGCAGTCTTTGGCGTCGCACTATCTCGAGAGGCACGCGGCGGTCCATGGACGTCCCGAATCCTTCAAGTTCTTCGAGAAGCAGGCAGAGTGGTTTCATGACCAGTCCATTGCGGCAGAAAAACGGCTGCAAGAGTTCAGCGACAAGGGGAATGTCGTCGCGGCGCAAGCCGAGAAACAGGACGCGCTCCAAAAGCTTGCCGAATTTCAGGGCACCCTTGGCACCACTCAGACGGCGATTGCTGAAACGACTGGCCGTCTCCAAGCTCTTCACCGCAAAGAGGCAGGCACTCCAGCCCGTCGGGTGACCCAGGTACGAACGGCCGATAACGGGGCGTTACAGGAGCAGATCGAGGCCACCCTCCTACAGTTGCGGTTGAAATACTCCGACATGAAGACGAAGTATGCTCCCGAATACGAGCCTCTGCGCGAAGTGAAGACGCAAATCGAGCAGACAGAGCTCGCTCTGGCAGAAGCAAAACGCAACCCGGTGCGGGAAGAGACTCAAGATTTCGATCCTACCCACGACTGGCTCCAGGCCGAATTAGCGAAGGCCAATGCAGACCTTCCGGCACTTAAAGCCAGGGAGACGGCGACCGAACAGGTCGTCCGCCAATATCGCGAGGCTGCAAGAAAATTGGGCTCTCAGCAAGTAATGCAGGACGCGCTCATCCGAGACGCCAAGACGGCAGAAGACAACTATCAGCTTTATCAGCGAAAAATGGAGGAGGCCCGCATTGCCGACGCACTCGACGCGAAAAAGATCCTGAATGTTGCAATCGCTGACCCAGCCACCGTTCCGGTGCTTCCTGCGGGCCTGGGCATGACCTTGAGTTTGTTGATTGTCGGATGCGTCTCATTAGCCGGGAGCATCGGGGCGGCGTTCATTGCCGATCGCTTTGACCCGTCCTTCCGCACGCCGGACGAGGTGCGGGCATACCTGGAAACTTCCGTCTTAGCGACAGTCCCGAGGAACGGCAAGTGAAGACCTTTTTGGATTTTTTCCAGCTTCGCGAACAACCATTCGGGGATACGCCCGACACGCGCTTCCTGTATGCCAGCCGCACACACCGCGAGGCCCTGGCTTCGTTGACTTGGGGTATCAACGCGGGCCGGGGGTTCATTGGCTTGGTCGCGAAACCGGGCATGGGAAAAACCACCCTGCTGTTTCAGCTTCTGAAAGACTTGAACACCGCTGCGAGCACGGCGTTCGTCTTTCAGACACAGTGCGATTCGCGCGAAATGATGCAGTACCTCTTGTTAGATCTCGGCCTTACGCCCGAAGACGGAAATGTCCAGATGCATCTGCAGCTGAAGCAGTTCCTCGCGGATCAGGCAGCGAGAGGGCGTCGAGTGGTGCTGATTGTGGATGAGTCGCAGAACTTGCAGGAATCGGTTCTGGAAACGCTTCGCCTCATCTCCGACTTCGAGACAGAACGGCAGAAGTTGGTGCAAATCGTACTGGCTGGGCAGCCGCATTTCGCAGAACGTCTTGCGCTTCCCGGCATGGAGCAGCTTCGCCAGCGCATGGTCGTGCTGGCCCGTTTGGAGGCGCTCGGACAGGATGAGGGCGGCAAGTACATCGCGCATCGGCTCCGGGTGGCAGGCCACCCTAACGGCGATCTGTTTACCGCCGGGGCAACTAACCTGATAGCGGAAGCAAGCGCCGGAATCCCGCGTGAAATCAACACCGTCGCCTTCAACGCCTTATCGATTGCGTTTGCACTCAGGCGCCCCACGATTGACGAGGCGATAGTTCGCGAAGCCCTCGTCGACAAGGACTTCTCGGGTTTGATGAGGAGTAATACGCAATCGTTAGCGCAAACGGCCCCCTTGTCCGGCGCGGCTTCTAAGGTGCTCCGATCGCGGCGCTTCCTGACTGCCGCAGCCGTTGCGGCGATGGCGGCTCTGCTGGTTCTAGCAGCAGGTTTAACCGTCCACAATAGGAGCGGCCAGAATGTTGCGGCCGTTTTGCCGGATCATTCGCGACAGACAGCGCAGGAAGTAGGAGTCGTCTCGACCGCTGGCGGAGTAACCGTCGTTCCTGTCACCGGGACTTCTCAAGAAGTGGCGGCGCACGGCGGTGAGGTAAAAACCGCGATCGCCGGCGCAAGCATAACGGTCCGCCCTGGCCAGACCCTGTACGGAATCAGCAAGAAGTACTTAGGACAAGCGACGCCTGCCACTCTGCAGGAAATCCGTGACTTGAATCCGAGGCTCAGCAATCCTGACCACATTAAGGCCGGCAACACCATTCAACTTCCGCCCTCGAGTAGTCAGCGGAATAACCACACGAACCCCGATCATGCTGTTCAGCTACAACTGTCGACTGCGAGGCTGCCATGAGCCGAAACTTTGAGCTATTAGAGCAAATTGAAAACAACAAGAACCGCAAACAACCGGTGCCGATCTCCACGCCGCCGGTAGTCAGCCCAAAATCTGCCTCCGCCGTTTTCGACCAGGATGCATTTGCCAAAGAAGAAATGACAAAACTGGTGCAGCGGATTTTCTGGCCATCAGCGGAACGCGAGACGCGCTCGGTGGTGTTCTGCGGAGTGGACGATTCCAAAGGAAGCAGTTCACTTTGCTTGAACGCTGCCCGGGAACTGGCACCGCGCATCAGTGACAAAGTTTGCGTGCTCAATCTTCGGGATGGCGGCAGAGACGAGGCGTACGAGATGGGCCCCGAGCCGTTCGTGCCGTTCCGCGGCGATGATCCCATGCGTCACGCCAGGCTGGTTGAGGAGAATCTCTGGATGGTGTCTCCGGGGCTTGTCTGCAACGGAAATGGACTGCCGGCGCTATCGACGCTTCGCCCCCACCTGAGTGAATTGTTCAGGGTCTTTGCCTATGTGTTGATCGATGCCAGACCAGTCGGCTTGTATGCCGATACGGCGCTGCTGGCGCAAGTGGCTGACGGAGTCGTTCTGGTGGTGGAAGCCAATTCAACTAGAAGGACTGCAGCAAAAATGGCGAAAGAAACCTTAGAGGGCGCCGGGGGATGCCTACTCGGAGTGGTGCTGAACAATCGCACTTTCCCGATTCCCGATGCTCTGTACCGCAAACTTTAGCCGGAAGAACGCAAGCAAGCCACACTACCATCGCCACACTGTATGAGCGGGCGATAAGGGGTTCCTGCCAGTCAGGAAATGGGACTCAAAGGGCGGAGCTGTAACTGAAATGCACCAGCTAGCAAACATTTTCGAGGGAGCGGACGCCCAGACCATGGCGGCTCAATGCTCCTGGTATGCCGTTCAGACACGCTCGCGCCACGAAAAGAAACTGCTGCTGCAGCTTGAGTACCATGGCTTCACCAGCTTTCTGCCTCTGGTGAACAGAGTGTCCCGCTGGAGTGACAGAACAAGAACTGTGCAAGAGCCACTTTTTTCGGGATACCTGTTTGTGCGTCTGGCCTGGTCGGCGGAGAGCCGCACTGCCGTTTTGAAAAACGCTGGAGCCGTAGCGCTGGTCGGCGCACGAGGGCTGGGAATTCCCATCCCCGAAAAGCAGATAGCAGACATTCGGACCTTGCTGGCCCACAACATTGAATGGAGCGCATACCCGTTCTTGCGTATTGGGGATAGGGTGCGCATTCGCGGCGGCGCGCTTGACGGGGTTGAAGGTGTCCTGCTGGGCCACTCTAACAACGATGAGACGCTTGTCATTTCCGTCCATGCTATCCAGCGCTCGCTGGCGATCCGGGTGAAGGGCTACGACCTGGAGAAGATCTAGCTCAGTTTCCTCCGCAGACCAATGAGCACTTCCGTTCCGATGACGCAACCAACGCCCCCTACACTCCCGGTAGAGCAGACGATAGCTGTGGCCGAGCTCCCGACCGGAAGCTCGGCGGTACTCTCGGCGTTTGGGCGTAATACGTTCTGGTTGTGGATCGACCGCGGAGTGATGCAACTCGGCACCCTGGTGATGGGTTTGTTGCTCGTGCGGTACCTGGGGCCTGAGCGTTACGGCACTTACACTATCGCTCTATCGGTGGGAGCGGCGGTCGCTGTCTTCACCGATCTCGGGATGACGCGATATGCTGCCCGCGCGATTGCGGCATCACCATTGGAAGCACCCGGTTTACTAGCTGCCGAATTGGCCTTGACCGCGGGACTACTGGTGATTGAGCTGATCGCGTTGTTGGTTACGTCGCTGATGGGGAAAGCGCTCGGCGCGGCAATCTGCGCAGGCATGATCGCTGGCAACCTTCTCGGGACAGTCACATTCTCCGCCTCGGTCCTGGTTGCGGGCCTGCGGTCCCGTGGGGTCTTGGTAGCTTCGGTTCTAAGCAGGATCGGAAGCATTTGCGTGGTCGGCGTCGTGATATGGCGTCATTTGTCGGTGGTGTCGCTCCTTCTCGGTCTCTCCGTGGTAACGGTTCCGGTACTCGCCATTCGATTGTGGCAGCTCAGTTCGTACTGGCCTGCGCGGCGCTACTGGCACTGGGAAAGCTTCCGCGGAGTTGTTATCCGTGCGTGGCCGTTCTTTTCCTATTCGGTTACGCAGATCGGTTATCAGCAAGTCAGTGTTTTGTGTCTCGGCGTGGTGGCATCGCGAGAAGCTGTGGGATGGTTTGCCGCGGCACTGGTAATCGCAGATGTGTTCCCGCAATGGACCTTTGCTTCCGTGGACGCACTTCTACCCCTACTGACGAGGCTCTTTGAAGCGGGACGCCTCGACGAGTTCCGGGATGTAGGGCAGAGATTACTGGAAACCATGCTCGTCCTCTCGGTGCCTATCGTGCTCGTTCTTGCCATATACGCCCCGGAACTATGCCGCATTCTGGGTGCGCGTTTCTCCTATAGTGCCCTCGTGCTTCGGATCGTCTCCTATCGAGCGCTGGTGTCGGTTCTGCGAGGTCTCATCGGACAAGGGTTCCTGACCGCAACGAACTTGGTGGCGGAGCGTCGCAACGCAGTCGCCAAGGTGCTGGTGTTGCTCGCGGCGATGACCCTCCTGCTGGGCAGGCTATTCGGTCCGGCTGGCGCGGCAATGGCGCTGTTGATTGCCGATTCAGTACTCCTGGTGCAGTACGTTCAAGTCTCGCACAAGGCGGGGTTGCGGTTTGCCTGGAAATCAGGGATGCTTTGCGGCCTGATCGGTGGTGCCGCCATGGTCGTCGCCAGCCTTGTGCTTCCCGAAGCGATTCCCTGGACAGTCAGAGCTGCCGCAGTAGTGCTTGCCTATGTTGCAGTCCTGTTCTTGTTCGCCCGACACACCACGTTCGGAGTGATAGCTACGTTGCGGGATTGCGTAACTACCCGAATGGCCTCTCAGGTGCTCTCGGCAGCACAATGACAACCACCGCCCCAGAACTGACGGAACTGCACGTGCCCGAAAGCAAAGCGCACATGAATGTCGTTCACATCTGTGACGATTTCATCACCGGTGGTATCGAGTCTGTCGTCATGGATCTATGTGGGACTCTGCAGACGAAGGGAGTCAATACCACGGTGCTGTTCCTCTACGGTCAGGATGAATATCCGCTGGCCAAGCGCACTGCCGAGGTTGTACCGCTCGGGATGGAACGACGGATACGCATGGATCCCCGCGGGGTGGCCCGACTGAGCGCCATGGTCGAGGTGTTGCGCCCGACCGTCTTCCACTGCCACGGATATTATTCCGCCCTCGCTCCGATTCTTCTCCGCCTGGCGGGAATACATGTTCCCGTTCTCTATACGGTGCACTCCGAATTGCAACACTGGGGACGGAGAACCGATTTTCTCATCCGCCGCGTGTCGCGCTGGGCCGACGCAGTGACGGCCATTTCCCCACAAGCGGCAGACTGTATTCATGACCTCACCGGCGGAGCCATCACTCCGCATGTCGTGATGAACGGCATTGACGTCATGAGAGTGACACCACCAGTTACCTTCAGCCGCGAGACAAAGCGCAGCGAAATGAGTGCTAACCAGGGCACCCTGGTGTTCATCATGGTGGCAACTCTGTACAGCCGGAAGGACCACCCCACACTGTTTCGGGCCTTTGCCGAGGCCCAAGCGCAATTAGGAGACGTGCAGCTGTGGCTGGTTGGAGAAGGCGACCAACGCGCTTCCCTGGAGACCCTTGCGGCAAACCTTGGGGTTGCTGGCAAGACAAAGTTTCTGGGCAAACGGTCCGACGTGGTCGAACTGCTGGCAGCGTCCGATGTCTTTGTGTTGTCTTCGCACAATGAAGGTATTCCGATCAGCCTGATCGAGGCGGCATGTGCTGGTCTTCCGGTGATCGCCACCGAACTGGGAGGTATCGCGTACCTTCAAAGGCAGGGACTGCCCATGCTCCTAGTGAAAGAACACGACGCTAGTGCGCTGTGCAACAGCCTGTTGCAAATGCTCGACTGCAGCCGGCGGGCCGCTTTGGCATCGTCAGTTCGCGAACACGCTCATCAACTGTTTCTGATCCAGCGCACGGCGGAAGACTATATGCGCCTCTATCGGCAATTGGCGCCGGTTAATTGAGACTCTCGATGGCCCGTCCAGTTGAAATCACCACCCCTCGGTACTCGCTTCGCACCTGGGCAATGCTGGCTGTGGGTTTGACACTTGCTCTGATGGCGGCATTCTTCATGTTGTCACCCATATTGGGGACGGTGGCCGTAGCCGCGGGCGCCGGTCTCGTGATTGGCGTTAAACATCCACAATGGGCACTGTTCCTCTTCGCCGCAACTCTGATGCTGGGCGAGATGTCGGCTGGACCCGATATGGCAGTTTCCAGTGCGACGGCTCTGATCTTTCTGGTAGTAACCGCCATATACATTTTCTTAACCAACCCGCCGCTGCACACAAGGTCCGCGGTTCCCGCTTTGCTGGGTTTATGGGCGATTTGTGTCTTCATGAACGCAATCATGAAACCGGAGTGGACGCTGGCACACCCTCGCGCTGCAATCACCCTTTGGCTGCTGGCAATCACCGCAGTCGCAGTAATCTTGGTCCTGCGCAACGGGGAATGTATTTGGCAATTGGCCACGGTGCTGTCGCTGAGCAGCGCATTTGTCTCTCTGGTCACGATCTACGAGGCGGTAACCGGCCAATTTAACCAGTTGGCCGTCTTCGAGGGTGCCTCCGACGATCGCGCTTACGGATTGTCGGACCCGAACTACACGGCCGCCTTGCTGGTGACATTTATGCCGTTCGTCCTGATGCATGTACTTGCGGGGAAATCCAGGTTCTCACGGATTGCGGGGCTGGGCGTGATTGGAATGAGCCTGGCGGCCATCGCATCCACTGCGTCGCGGGGAGGCGTGGTGGGCGTGCTGGTGATGGGCGTTGCGATGTCGATATGGGCAACGGCACCGAACGCGGACGGATCGAGAAAGGGCGCAGGTCTGCGCAAACGCGCTCCGATCATCATTTTCCTGCTGTTGTGCGGAATACTCGCGGCAGCGACCGCGCCCCAGGTTTTTTGGGACCGCGTCACCACGCTGGAGGACTGGTCTCACCCGGGTGACATGAAGGAGTCCCGAGTCGGGCTCTGGTCCGATTACGTTCAGACGTGGCTGAAGTCCCCTATATGGGGACACGGACCGGGATGGCTCGATCCCGTGCTGATCGGCAATAGTACACAGTTCCCTCACAATACGATTTTGCAATTGGCAATCGAGGTCGGATTAGTAGGACTCATTCCCTATTTCATTGTTAACTTCTGGGCGTTTATGGGAGCCCTACGCGCCCGCAGACTGTTTGCTCAGCAAGGTAATGAGAGGTTTTCCGTGCTGAGTGGCGCTGTTGCCCTCTCTCTTATTGGTTTCCATACAACCGCATTCTTCTTGAGTTCGGCGGGCCACAAGGAACTTTGGGTGTTGGTCGGCATGGCTGCGGCACTACATCACCTCGCCACCGCTCCGGAACTTTCCCTGCCTAGGGCATGACGTTAGGTTCACTCGACAATCCGGCGCATGGCAAGCGGATTTGCCATTTGTCTTCCGTGCGAACTGGCCTTGATCCACGCGCGTTTCACTTGCAATGCGCTCCACTGGTTGCGCATGGCCTGCAGGCGCAATTTGTCGGGCCGCATGGACTGACGGGATGGATGAACGACGTGGAGCTTGTACCTTTCCCTCGGCGGAGCAACCGATTCCTGCGGATCCTGCTGGCGGTGTCGATCATACCGCGAGCTCTGCGTCTGAAAGCGGACGTGTACCACTTCCACGATCCTGAACTGATTCCCGCCGGCCTTTTGTTGAAGATGCTGTTTGGCAAGAAGGTGGTTTATGACGCGGAGGAGGATTTCCCCAGCATGATGCGCAACAAGAAATACCTCCCGCGTCCGGTTCGCTGGGCCATGGAAAAGTTAATGACGAAGCTAGAGGACACAGCGGCCCACTGGCTGGATGGCATTGTGACGGCCGATACTGCAACCATGAGACGGATGGCCAAAGTCGGGCTCAGCCGGAAGCTGATATTTTTCAATCTGCCGAATCTTGCGTTGTTTCCCGAGCCTCCAACTGTCCCCAAGAAATTTGACTTGATCTATCGCGGTGGTTTGTCGCAACGCGCCGGGACACCGATCTTGCTGCAAGCCATCCGTGAAATGCTCAACGAGGGCCGCTCACTGAATGTCCTGCTGATCGGATACTTCGACAACAGCACGGCAGAAAAAGCCCTAAGGGAGCAGATTTGTTCCCTCAACCTGGATAGCGTCATTACCCTTTTGGGGCACGTGCCACACGACAAGATGGCGGAAGCGATATCGGAAGCACGAATAGGCATTTGCCCCCTGCAACCTATTCCAAAGTTCCTGCGAAACATACCAGTAAAGGTGTGGGAATACTGGGCCTGCGGACTGCCGGTCGTCGCAAGTGATCTGGCGCCGATCCGTCCGTTTTTTCGCGATGGCGAATATGGGTTCCTCGTGAAACCTGATGACCCGGGGGAGTTTGCCAAAGCGATCAGTTGGCTGATGGATCATCCCGAGGAAGCCGCGGAAATGGGGCGCCGGGGCCGGCAAGTTGTACTTGAGCGCTACAACAATGTGCCTGAAGTGCAAAAGCTGCAGAACTTCTACCAACGAATACTGGAGACTTAGTCCCGAGATGGAGAAGCTGATTCGGAACAGTGCAGGGCGCTTACAGACCGTGTATGATCGCGCGCCCTATCCTGTCCAGAACATGTTGGTCAGCATGCGCGGCTGGTTCCTTGCTCGTATTCGGTATTCCAAGGAAACCACAGCGCTGCTTCGCGAATTGCGTACCCACGAAGCATGGACCACCGAGCAGATGGTGCAATATCAATTGGACGCAGTGCAGCACACGCTCGATAATGCGCGGCGTTGGACACCCTATTATCGCAACTATCCGAATGTCAGGCTCCGCGACCTTCGGGACCTCAGGAAGTTGCCAGTGCTCAAGCGTGAGATGGTCCGCGAGCAAGAAAACGAACTCTTGTCTGAGGCAGTGCCCTGGCGAAAACGGGTACGAGTAACTACCACTGGCACAACGGGCACGAGCCTGCCCGTGTACTACAGCCCAGAGGTGTCTGCAAAGGTGTGGACTTACCGGATGCGGCAACGCGCCTGGCTCGGCCTTACACCACGGACGCCTCGGATCACACTATTCGGCAGTCGTGTGATCCCTCCCGAGCGCAAGCTGCCTCCGTTCTGGGTACACAACCGTCCTGAGCGCCAGACGCTCATGAGTATTTACCACCTGTCTTCAGAAACCGTGGGCGACTACGTCAAGTACTTGCGGCAGCGCGAGGGAGCGGTACTTGAAGGATTTGCGTCGGTTCTAGGAATTCTGGCCGGTTTCATGCTCGAGCGCGGTGAATCCGTCCCAATGCGTGCGGTGTTTTCTGATGCTGAGCCTCTACATTCGTTCTTGCGAACAAAGATCGAGGCTGCATTCCAAACACATGTCTATGACACCTACACAATGACGGAGTTCTGTGGACTTGTCCAGGAATGCGAACACTACACGATGCACCTGATCCCGGATTACGGGTTCCTCGAGATTCTGGATGAAGAAGATAACCCTGTGCCGCCGGGCAAGGAAGGATACTTCGTCTGGACCAGCTTCGTGAACGATACCATGCCTTTGATCCGATATCGCATTGGCGATCGCGGGTGCTGGCTGGAAGAAGACGGACCACCCTGCAAATGCGGGCGCGTGTTTCCCCGGGTTACGCCCACCATCACAAGAACCAGCGACATGCTGCATTGCCCCGACGGCCGAATCTATTCGCCGCGTGCTCTCAATCAATTGTTAAAGTTAGCGCCCTCATTCCGCTTCTGCCAATTCGTCCAGGTCACCGCAGACCAGCTGGTAGTTCGTGCCGTCTCTGGTCGGGGAAATCGTCCTGAGCAACTTGAAGGATTGTGCCGAGAGTTGGAGAAAATAGTTGGCAAAACCATGCACGTAAGTGCACAGACCTGCGATGAACCAATTATGCGAGCTGGTGGCAAGATCCCGCTCATCGTGCAGCAAGCAACCCAATGAAGACAAAACGTCTCATCATTAATGCTGATGATTACGGCTGGACTGTGGGCATTACTGACGGTATCCTGCATGCACATAAGGCTGGGGTAGTGACTAGCGCCTCGTTGATGGCCAACCAGCCAGCCAGTAATTACGCGATCGAGAGGCTCAGCGAGTTTCCTGGTCTTGGAGTTGGTGCCCACCTCTACCTTTGCGATGGGCGCCCGGTTTCACCGCCATCCGAAGTGCCCAGTCTGGTGAGATCGGATGGGACCTTCTATCCTGCCGCCGAGATGATACCCCGGCTGAAGAGGTGGCAGACTTCGGCGCAGGAGATCGAAACAGAGTTCCGGGCCCAGATCCGATGGATCAAGCTGCGTGGCCTCCAGCCGACGCATGCCGACTCGCACCACCACCTACATTTCTATCCTTGCGCAGTCCACGCGTTCCGCCGGGCGGTGAGAGCTGAGGGTATACAGTGCGTTCGGGCTCCGCGACACGAGCACTGGCCGAAGGACGGATACATAGGTGGTCCGTACGGAGGCCCGGTTCATCGCCGGTTACTGGTGGCAGCCTACAACGAGTGGGTCCAGAGAGTCGTGCTCCGTGGCCTTAGCTTGCCCGATGCCTGTTTCGTCCATCACCCTCGCTATCGCACCAGTCTCGACCTGCTGAGGGAGGGATGGACGGCGGCCGTGGCAAATCTGAGGCCGGGAACCTATGAACTCGGGTGCCATCCTGGCCGGTCGGAAGCGGGTTTTTCGGAATCGGACAACTTTAGTGCGCGTCGAGAACTGGAGTTAGACATCCTGACCGACCGCAATTTTCGCAATGTTATCGAATTGAGTGGGATCAAGCTGATTACCTATCGCGAGCTGGTTGGTTCGCCGAAGGTAGTGGGGGTACAGCATGAAGTCACGTGTGGATAGCAAAACCGGGCAAGAAGGCAGGGTCCTTAGAGTTGGCGTCTTGGGGTGCGGGAACATCGCAAAGTACCACCTTCGCTTCATCGATGAGTCGGCCCATGCCGAACTAGTGGCGATTGCCGACATGAATGTGGGTGTCGCCAGGAAACTCGCCGAGCTGTATCCGGTTGAGAACGTATGTGGATCACTGGAGGAAATGCTCGACACCTGCACCCTCGACTTGGTGCATGTGTTAACGCCGCCGTCTCTACACAAAGCTAACGCGGTCGCGGCGATTGAGCGCGGTGTGCATGTATTTGTTGAGAAACCGATTGCCTTCAGTAGAGCTGACGTGGAAGACCTGTATGAGAGGGCACGACGACATGGGGTGAAATTATGCCCGGATTTTTGCCAACTCTTCCAGCCCAACATGCACGAGGCTCTTGCCAGAATTCGTTCCGGTGAATTGGGCCGGCCGGTCCACGTCGAATTCAACTGGGGACTGGACGTAAATGAGCCACACGTTCGAGAGAGCGTCGGCACGCATTGGAGTTTTAGCCTCCCCGGGGGCTTCCTGCATAACTACATTTCGCATCCGCTGTATCTGGTGCTGAGTGTGGCCGGTGCGCCCCGCCGGGTTAACGTAATTTCCAAGCACTTCGGGATATTGCCTCAAGGTTTGACCGATCACCTGACCATCCAATGTGAGGGCGAGCATTGCACCGCATCCGTTGTGCTCTCGCTGGTGAACAAGCCTAACCCATATTACTGCCAGGTCTTCTGCGAGCGCGGATCCATTTTCGTCAACTTCGAAACTCAAACCACCCTGGTGCATACCCTTGGCTCAATGCCGCGCGCGATTCAACGTGCAACCGCTAACTTTGCCGAAGGTCAACAACTTGCCCGGAATGGAATCCGGAACATTGTTAACTTCGCCCGCGGAAGACTTGTTCCGTATCAGGGATTGAAGACTCTGCTCGACGCCTATCACAGCTCCCTCGTAGACGGCTCGGAGCCTCCTGTATCGTGCGAACTGTCGATGGCCGTCGCCATGGCAGAAGACGCTGTCGTTGCACAATCCGGAAAGGTCCACCTCGACCTCTCCGATCGTATCTCGCAGCAAGTCAACGTTACGCAGCCAGTGCGGGTCCTAGTGACGGGGGCCACTGGACATGTCGGTCCTTCGGTGGTGCGACAACTGGTCGAAAACGGGTACGACGTGCGGGCGCTGGTTCGCGGACTTAGCCGGACTACGGCGCTTGAGCGACTTGGCGTTGAACTGATGTACGGCGATGTTCGTGACCTGCGGTCGCTGACGAGGGCTGCTCAAGGCATGGACGTCATCGTCCACATGGCGGCAGGGGTGCGGGGCAACGCCGATTTCATCCTCGACTCTTGCGTCCGTGGAACCCAAAACGTGGCCGAAGCAGCACGGTTGACCGGCGTGCAGCGCGTTATCTATCTGAGCTCCATGGCGATATATGACTTCTCGAAGTTGCGTAATGGAGATGAGATCAGTGAGGGCTCTCCTCTCGACCAGCAAGCCGAAGTTCGCAGTGCGTATGCGCTGGGAAAGCGCCGCGCCGAAGACCTCGCATTGGCAGAAGTGCGACAGGAAGCGCCTGCTTGGACAATTCTGCGACCGTCATACATTGCGAAAGAGGGCGTGGACGCCTCTTCTGCGGTCGGCGGCAAGGTTGGCAGCCTTCTAATTTGCTTCGGGACCCCCGGGCGCACGATCCGGATTATTCACGCCGAAGAAGTCGCGACCGCGGTGCTTGGACTTCTGCAAAACGAAAACACACGTGGAAAGGTATTTACGATCTCGGAAGAACCAATCGTTTTGCGGGAATTCATTCGCCGATGCGTGCGTGCCGACGGCAGCAAGCCCATCAAGGTCTTGTACTTGCCGTATAGCGTTGCGTGGATCATGGTGCGGGCACTACAGCTAGTCCGGTCGACCACAGGCAAGGGCCCCTCCATGAATATCCGCCGGTTGCATTACCTGTATCGCGATCTGAAAGTGAATACCAAGGCAATTCAGGAGGCGATTGGGTGGGAGGCAGCGGACGACCTTTGCGATCGTCTGAACAACGGATACCCGCCCGTTAGGTTGGCGGTGAACCTGCCGCAAGATGAAGTATCGGGAGTCGAGCCAAGGTGCAGCCAAGAAGTAAGCGTCTCATTGTGAACGCCGATGACTTCGGCATGAGCCGGGGCATCACGGATGGCATCCTGAAGGCGCATCAAGAGGGCATTGTGACCAGCACGTCGATGATGGTCAACATGCCGGGCAGTGAGTATGCGATTCAAAAGATGCGGGAGTTTCCATCCCTGGGCGTGGGTGTACATCTGAATTTGTGCGAAGGCCGTCCGCTTTCGCGGCCCTATCAGATTCCAACGCTGGTCACGAACGATGGTGCCTTTCATGCGCATCCGGAGATGGTTTACCGGATGTGGCGTTGGCAGACATCGTCGAGAGAGATCGAGGCTGAGTTCCGTGCGCAGATACAGTGGATGAAGGCACGTGGGGCGACACCGACTCACGCCGACTCACACCAGCACATGTATACCTATCCGCCTGCAGTGCTGGCTTTCCGACGCGCCCTGCAGGCTGAGGGCATACGAACAATCCGTGGAACCGTTACGCGGGCCGGAAAGCGCGGGGGCTCTATCCGTGACACCTATGCCGGTTCGCTGTGGCGCCAAGCCGCGGTCCGAACCTACATGGAGTTTCTGCAAACTGTGGCCTTTCGCGGGTTCGTGTGTCCCAACTATTGCCTTGCCCTACCGCGGACATACCGGGAGCGCGGCGCGCTGGGCGAGGGAGTGAGGTTTGTGCTCAACAACCTGCCCTCGGGAACGTATCAACTCGGCTGCCATCCGGGAATCATGCCGGACCAAGTTGCTGAAGCAGACGACTTCAGGAGTCGCCGGGAATGTGATCTTCAGCTATTTACTGATCCGCAGTTGCGTGAGGAAATCGAGCGCAATCAAATCGAACTGATCAACTACAGGGAACTGGGGTTCGAAAATGGAAGAAATCGCCGTCCAGCCTAAGCTGGGCAAGGAAGACACGCTTTGGCCCGGTCTGGCCTTCCAGATACTAACGGAGGAGGAACTGGCTCGTCGGCAGGCAGATGTTGAGGACAGAGTGCACTTGCATCACGGTGTCTGGTGGAGGCAAGCCGGGCCGTTCTTTTGTCTTCCCTGCAATCCGTGCGCCAGAATCGACGCCCGAGTCTCTGCTCCTCATCCACTACGCCGTATCAGTGGCTATACCCACCTCGCCGCTGACGGCACGCCCTCAAACACAGGTCACCCCGCGATAGTCAGGGAGCATGTGGCCAACTATTTTGCCGGACAGTTATCAGAAAGCAGACGATACAAAGTTCGGAGAGCGTTGCGTCAGATAGAGATTCGCCGGGTCGAGCAGCTCGAGGACATGCTCCAGGATGGCCACGAGGTCTACGTGAGTTGGCATGATCGCGTGCAGTGGGGACGAAACAAGAGTGACCGGCAGAAATACGATGCTTGGATTACCCGCGAATTTCAGCAACCCAAGAGCTTCATTCTCGGGGCATACCGCGGTCGCAAGATGGTAGCGTTCATGCTTCCCAGCGCTGTCAAAGATACTGTGATGCTGAACTTCGCAGCCAGTCACAGCGACCACATGGACACTTACGCGAATGATCTGCTCTATCATTCCCTGTTGACTGTGGCTCGCCAGACTCCTGGGATCGAAAGGGTCTACTTCGGCCCGGCATCCAACAAAGCCTCCCTCGACCATTTCAAGTTGCATTACGGAATGGTGAAGACTTTACCCGCGTATGTGTGGATTAACCCGATCAGCCGGGCTGTAGCCGGCAGTTATCTTGCCCGACGTTACCCGTGGCTAGTTAAAGGCCCTGTAGCTCAAGCCGTAGCAGCATAAGCAAGAAACCAACCATGCCAGGAATTTTCGGAATCATAAACGCTGATCCCACGTGTTCCTCCCGCCTCGGCGCTGGGGAGCCGGATGCGGGACATCCTGCGACACGACGAGTCGTATAAGGACTACATGTTCGAGTCGCAGGGCTGCTTGCTCGGGGGCAGCACTCCTGCCTACTTCAACGCCATTGTCCGGCCTGCGTTCAGTCGCGACCGGAATCTGTGTCTGGTTTTCGAAGGTGAGATATTCAACGGTGTTGAGTTGCGGGCTGAACTAAAGTCAGCCGGGCATGATGCCAGTGCAGGCGACAACGCAGAGCTGATGATGCGACTGTATGAAACATATGGAGCGGGGCTGGTGCACAAGGTCAACGGCCTGTTCATCGCCGCGCTTTGGAACCAGCGGGAATGCTCTGTGACACTTCTGAATGACCGGGTCGGGGTCCACTATCTTTATTATCATCATGATGAATCTAGGTTGCTGTTCGGCCCGGAAATGAAGGCACTGCTCTGTGACCCGAGCGTACAGAAAATGGTTGACCCGGAGGCGGTTGCCGACTTCTTTACCTTTGGATTTGTATCCGGAACGCGCACTTTTCTGCGCCGGGTAAAGGTGATGCCGCCGGGTACGATCATGCGCTACCAGCGCGGCAAACTTACGCTGGAGAACTACTGGGACTTTCCTTTCACCGGCTCTGCCAACGGACATTCGAAAAGCGACTACGTCGAGGAGTTGCACCAGGTTCTAAAACGCACAATCAAGCGCCAAACCAACGATCACTGCAGGTACGGCCTGGCCCTGAGCGGCGGGCTTGACTCGAGGCTCCTGGCTGGATATCTGGGTAAGGCTGTTACACCGCTACATACTTTTACCTTTGGAGACTTGGAAACTGATGAGGCCAAGATCGCTGAGAGGGTCTCCGGTCTGGTCGGCGGTCACCACCAACACGTGGCTTACTCGGTCGAAGAGTTCGCGGAATCGTTCGAGAAGATTATCTGGCTAACCGAGGGGCCGATCAATACTGCCGAATACTACCAATTAGCTAAGTCTGTCGCACACCGTGTGGATGTTGCCTTTTGCGGCCACGGCGGCGACGTCCTCAGCGGACGCAATCTGACCAAATCCGTGTACCAGGCTGAGGGGATAGCAACGCTTCAAGAAGAGGTCTTCTCACGGTATTCCCGGCGGGTTCTAGGCAACAAGGATCCGTTTGAGTTCTTTTCGCATGATTATCATGCGCTGGTAGACGGCTCCGTACGCAGGAACTTCGATTCGACGTTTGCCGGCTTGCAGACTGAGATATCGGCCAACGCCGAATTAAAGCATACGATGAAGACACGAACGTGGCGGGAGGTAACTCGAGTCGTCGATTTGCCTCGTTTTGTTGTTCGCTACCGGTATCCTTACTTCGATTACGAAGTGCTGGATTTCTTCTTAAAGCTGCCTCCAAGTATGCGTTTGAATGCGAAGGTCTATCGGGGTCTGCTGATATCCCGATTTCCAAAGCTAGCCGGAATTCCCTACCCCAACCGGAAGTTTTCGGTACGTGCTGAAGAATATCTCCGCCCCTACTATGCGGCAAGAAACCTGGTTGGTCACTTTGCAGTGGGAAGGTTCTACAAGAAGCTGAGCCGGTTTGCTCCTCCCGAATGCAATATTAGCCATAACGTGGAAGCCTATCGCGGGTCGTTGAAAGATCACGTGCTCACACTGCTTCTGGACGGAAACCGGAAACATGGTTACTTCAACCAGCAGTTTCTGGAGAACATTCTTAACGCGCACGTCACTCGAGACTCAAACAATAGCTTTCTGATGCACAAGCTGATCACCTTTGAGCTGTTTCACAGGTTATATATCGATCCGAGGAATGTTGAGCGTCCGACGGCAAAACTGCTCTAGATGCCTACAGAGTGTACATGGATCTAACGGATCATAATCTTGACACGATAGCGGCCTTGCAATTGCACAATATGACGGTGGAGCAGCTCGTCCAGGCGGAAAATAAGGTTGAATCGGAGTTCCATTTGTCCAGCGGCGTGTGGTGGCGAAAAGTTAAGCCGTTCTTCTACATGCCCGCCGACATGATGATGCGTATTCCGCCGGCTACTGCAGTTCCGAAACCATGGCTGGCCTTGGGCGGTTATTACCACCTCGTTCCTTACGGAGAGACCACCAACGGCGCGGTTGTGGCGAATGAGATCTCCGATCTCGAAAGCTACAGCCTGAACAGCCTAAAGAAAAAGAAAACCCGGATTCAGAGGGCGCTGGCAGCATTCCGGATACAACGCGTTACAAACTTGCAGGATCTACTAACCGACGGATACCGCGTTTACATGGATTGGGACAGTCGAACCGCGGATGTGCGAGTTCGGAGGTCCGATTCGGGTGCATATAGAGAATGGATTACACGATCGTTGGCCCATCCTCATCTTCTGATACTCGGAGCCTACCATAACGAGCGATTAGTCGCTTTTCTCATGGCACGAGCGGCGGGAGGCACGGCCAACATTGAGAAGTCGTTTACGCTTTCGGAGTTCAACCAGCAGGCTCCCATGACGGCGCTTAAGTATGCCTACGTCAAGATCTGCGCGAACAGTCCGGGGGTGCATCGCGCATGGTCAGGATTGCGCAGCATGAAGGAATCATTGGAGCGCTACAAGGCCGAACTCGGGTTCCAGCACGTGTCGTATCCAGCGTTTATCCATCTCAGGCCGGCGATACGACCCTTTGTACGGTGGTTAATGCCCGTCGAATACAATCGGCTGATGGGCCGTTATGCTTAGCGAGTTGGTACCGGTTGGATGATCACACATGCTGCCTCGTTATGATTGTCAGTTCGGCCTGGGAGATCTGTGGATGGCTGCCACTGGTAACGGCAACGGCCACGTTGATCTGGCTCGCCTCCTGCCAGGGTTTGAGCAAGAGCAAATCCGCGTCATCCCAACGTTTCGTGGACGGGAGGCGTTGTTTCTCATCTTGAAGTCCATTGGACTTCCGTTGGGATCGAAGATCGGAGTGCCATTATTCACTTGTTCCGTGGTGGCAAAAACTATAAGGGCGGCCGGAATGGTGCCGGTCTTCATCGATGAGGATCCGGAGTTTTACGGCATAAGTCTGTCGGATCTTGAAAAGAAGGCCGATCGCCTGGACGGGCTTGTGATGGTTCATACGTTTGGATATCCCAATGATATCGACCCAGTCGAACAAATCATGTCGGGTAGGCCGATCATCGGCGACAGTGCCCATGGAGTGGGAAGTTCATACAAGGGTCGAGCGCTCGGAGCGAGGGCCGATGCTTCTCTGTACACGTTTGGGTTGCGCAAGCCACTCGGTATCGGTGGTGGCGGATGCGTCGCTACCGCCGATGTGGACTTGGCGGAAAGAATTGAGCGCCAGATCAATGTTTCCAGGCGAGAGACGAGGTTGGAGTCGGCTACACATCTCCTGCGGTCTGCGGTATATGCTGCGGCCTTCCACGGGGTGCTTTACTCGTTCGTAACTTACGCTTCCGGACGCGCAAAACGAGACGGCGGACTACGTGGCGACGCCGACCGAAGCACTCAGACCCAGATCTCGCCAGTGCTCCACATGCGCCGCACGAACAGAAATTTACTGGAGAGCCGGGTCCGGCAATGGCACGATTCCAGACAGTGGGTCACAGAATTCTGGGCCGCAGTTCGCATCAACGCCTCACCCTGCTGGCACATACCGGAAGAGCCAGCCTGGGGGGAGTGGAACCATTTCATTTTGCCTTTTCGTTTGTCCGAAGCGAACGACTGTACGAGAGTCATTGCCCAGTTCCGTAAGCGTGGTGTTGGCGCCGCACGGATCTATCCTAATTGCGCCATTGAGGCGGCTGCAGCCGGGTACGCTGGTGATTGCCCGACTGCGGAGCGGTTGGCGCAAACGACTTTCATGGTCCCCGCATATCCTAGAATTTCGGACTCGGACCAGAATCGGGTGATCGACGCGATTCGCGAGATTTCGGGATGTCAATAATGCTAGTTTTCTGGAGCCTGTTTGCGCTAGTGGCATATGTCTATGCCGGCTATCCTCTCCTGCTCCTGTCGGGGCTTTTGGGATTTAGGAGGCCTGTGAGGCGATCCGACATCGTGCCGTCGGTCAGCATCATAATTCCAGCACACAACGAGGCTGCGGAGATAGAGAATAAGCTCCAAAATCTCCTGGCGATCGATTATCCATCCGAATGCATTGAGATATTGGTTGGCAGCGACGGCTCAACCGACGGCACGAACGAAATCGTGACGCGCTACGCCGGTCGCGGCGTTTGTCTGATAGCTGGCACCGAACAGCGAGGTAAGAGCGGTATTCAGAACGAGCTGGTGAACCAGGCCTCGGGCACAGTCCTTGTGTTCACGGATGCCGACTGCACCCTGGCTCCGGACGCCCTCAAGTGTCTCGTGAGTAACCTCGCCGACCCATCTGTCGGATTGGTTACGGCGAAGCCCAGTTACAGCAATGCCGAAGAAACCCAGGTCACGAAAAACGAGTCTTTATACCTTCGGTACGAGAGCTGGTTGCGTACCCAAGAAAGCGAGCGCGGTTTGCTTGCTATGGCCTCGGGCTCGCTGTTCGCAATGCGGCGTTCGTTATGGCAGCCGCTGGACGGCAATGTTGGAGACGATTTTGTGCTGCCGCTCCAGGTCGCGCTACAGGGCTTCCGCAACGTTCTTGATGATAGGGCGCGGGTGTCAACCCGTTTGGGTCAGAACGAGCCCGGAGCGATGATGCGGCTCAAGATCCGCATCATCAGCAAGGACCTGCGGGGTCTAATGGCCAACAACGTTGCCCTGAACCCCTTTCGTGCCGGCCCAGTCGCCATCAGTTTGTGGTCGCACAAGCTACTGCGGTGGATGGTGCCTTATTTCCTGCTGCTGATGCTGGTCGCTAACATTTTCTTGCTGCACTCGATCGGTTACTGGATCATGCTGGCTGCCCAGCTAGCGTTCTATGGTGCAGCGGTTGCCGGGCTCTTCAAACTGCGGCAGCAATTTCCCTGGTCTGTAGCATCGTCCTTCTGTCTAGTCAACACTGCAGCTTTCCTCGGTTCTCTGCATTACTTGCGTGGTGGCACCATGGGTCGCTGGAAGCCGACGCGATAACTGTGAAGCTAATATGGCTATCAGGATAGCGGCATTTCTCACTGCACTTGGAGCCAGTGTTTGCCTCACTCCAGCAGTGCGCTACTTCGCTCACCGGTGGGATCTGTATGACCGCCCCGGAGGATTGAAGATCCACGCCGGAGCTATCCCTCGGCTTGCCGGGGTGGCCATTGCAGTCGCCTTTGTTGCCGCACTAGCTGCATCGGGACAGCCTCTAAACTCAGAGATCGCTTATTTTCTCGGGGCGCTTGGACTAGTTTGGCTAGCCGGTTTAATTGATGATCTTCGCGACCTTCCACCCTCTATCAGGTTACTCGCCCAAGTATTGGCGTCAGTTTTGTTGTATTGGGGAGGATGGCGGGTCAACGTGTCAAACTATCCAACAATCAACCTGATCGCAACCATCGTCTTAGTTATGTGGTTTGTCAATGCTCTTAATTTCGTGGACGGGACGGATGGGCTGGCTGCCGGGATTACGGCCGTGGCTGCCGTTGCGTTTGCGGCCTTATTCGCGGCTCAAGGTGCCCACTTGTTTGTGGCGGTTACGCTTGCTTTGTTGGGTTGTTGTGTGGGATTTCTGTTTTTCAATTTTCCACCTGCGAGCATTTTCATGGGCGATTGTGGGAGCACACTGCTAGGAATGGTGCTCGGCTTCCTGACACTCGCATTCCTCCGAAGCCACCCTGGGTTGAGCTTCGAGATTGTGGTTCCTCTGCTCTTTGTGGCACTTCCTCTTGCCGACGCGGCTTTTGCGGTGATCCGTCGACTGCGACAAGGCAAGTCCCCTTTCTCTGGGGACCGGCGTCACTTTTACGATCTGCTGTTGCATCGCGGCTGGAGCCGTCCGAAGGTGGTTCTGGTTTCTTGTTGGGTAAGCGCCTTGTTCGCTTTGGTAGGACTGCTCGGGGAGCGCGCTCACCTCAGTGGTGCATCTGGAATTCTGGCAGGCGTCGTGGTTTTGACTTGGGGTGTGCAGCTTGGCTCCCTGAGGCCGGAGCCGAAGATTGTACGGCTGTTCTCGACGAACTCCGCGGGTTTCGTAACAGACGAACGGAAGTCGAATCCCCTCCATGAGATTGCACCCGCTACCGACGCCGCCCTTCGGAACCCATGATTACTCCTCGTCGTACACACATATTCGTACTAGTTGATGCATTAGGATGGACCTATGTCAGAGACAGGAACTTCCTGTCCGATCTGCTCCCATACCGGCAGCCGCTCCATACAGTCTTGGGGTTCAGTTCAGGGGCCATACCTACGATATTGACGGGTGTGCCGCCCGCTCAACACGGGCACTGGAATCTGTTTTATTTCGATCCAGAGCGATCGCCATTTCGCTTTACCCGCGCACTATCGTGGTTGCCGGAGAAGCTTGTAAACCGCCGGGTTGTGCGCAAGCTCTTGAAGGAAACAGGACGGCGATTTCTCGGATTGGGACGGGGATTTCAGTGCATTGTCAGCCCGCGGGTCCTGTCTTGGTTCAACTTCGTCGAAACGCGAAATATCTACGAGCCGGGAGGAATTTCGGGCGCTCCTTCGATCTTCGACCAACTTGTCACGCGCAACACCGAGTATCGCTCCTATTGCTATCATCGCTACTCGGATCAGGAAATTCTGAAGCAGGCTGCCCGTGATCTGGAAGAAACCAACTGCGGCTTCTTTTTTCTTTATCTTAGTGAGCTCGATGCGTTCCTTCACGATCACTGCCAGGACCCAGCGGCGGTAAGCGAACGCATTGCCTGGTACGACTGCGAACTGCGCAATCTTTATAGACTCGCTGAGCGGGTTGATCCTGGAGCTACATTCACCGTTTTTTCGGACCACGGTATGACGCCTGTACATCACCACTTTGATCTCGTCGAGCAGGTCGAATCACTTGGCTTGAAAATGCCCTCGGATTACTTAAGCGTGTACGACTCAACGATGGCCAGGTTCTGGTTTTTCAATGACCGGGCGCGCCAGAAGATCACTGACTGCCTGAGTCAACTTAGCTGCGGGAAGATCATCGCTGATGAGGTGACGAAGGCTTGGGGTGTCAAGTTTCCCGACGACAGGTTCGGCGAGGTGTTGTTCCTCCTCGATCCCGGATGGCTCCTCGCGCGCAGTGACTTCCATGGCAAGCGCTGGATGCCGGTGGGCATGCATGGCTATCACCCCGAGGATCAATACTCCGACGCCGCCTACCTGTCTAATTGCGCGCCGCCAAACCAGATGTGCACGATCGCGGATATTTTCCAGACTATGGAGAACGCTGCCAGCGACGCGGGGCGCGAATTGCGGGCTGTGGCGTCCGGGAGGGCGGCCGTGAGATCGGCATGACTACCCCGGCACCATCCGTCCAAAGGGAGTACGGGATCCTAACCCATCCGGCCGCTACGTCCATCTGTGCGACGGTTAGGCATTATTGCCTTGCTGCTCACGGAGGTGCGATGAGGGCGCTTGTACTAACCGGCAGCATGGCCCGGGATGAAGCCAGTTTCGTACCACAGGGTACCGGTTGGAAGACGTTAGGAGATGCGGAATTCATGGTGGTACTTCCGAGCCGTACCTCCAGCGCCTTGCAGTTGAAGTTGCAGCGAGAAATTGATCGTGCCCTCAGCTCGGCTAAGATTAACTGCGACGTAACCTTAAGCCCCACCACGATCACTGGTCTTGAACGCATGAAGCCGCGGATTTTCACTTATGAACTCCGCACCATGGGCCGCGTAATTTGGGGAGACCCGGGCATTCTCGCCAGAATCCCGAATTTCTCAGCTACAGAGATCGAACGCGCAGACGCATGGGAAATGCTGGGCAACCGGATGATCGAATACCTTGAAGCAACCGCTGAGACCAGTAAGGGCGCGCCGACCATTTGCGATTTGAGCAGTACCGCGCAATAAAGTTGGTCCTCGATGCTGCAACGTCATACTTGGTCTTTGCGGGAGATTACGTCCCGACTTATCAGGGCCGTTCCGAGAAGATCTCTGCTCTTGCGAAGTTGCCGCCTCCCAAAGGAACGCCGATCGGACTGAACGAGTTCGCGCGAATGGTAGCTGAATGCACATCTCTGAAGCTGGCGCCTCCGGCGGACGCCCGTTGGTTAAACGAAACTACCCGAAAAATGACGATGGACTATGCACGCCGATTGTGGCTATGGGAATTGGCGTTGCTTACGGGATCTTCCGGCAGTACAGACCGCCGGACGCTGCTGAGAAGTCTTGCGAAGCTACAGTCGAGCCAGCAAAGGTTCATCGCTTGGCTCAGAGTACTTCGGCGTCGAAGGGCCGCTGACTGGAGATCCTGGCCGCTTTGGCTTTACCAATCCATGATTGGGTCTCCACGCTTGTTAACGTATGGCGCCGCTGGGGAGTTGTTTTTTACCGCAGGGAACGACGCTTCTCTGCGCAACTCAAGTTCTGACGAACTCCGGCGTTTACTGCCTCTTCGTGCGGAACAAGAATGCGCCAGCGCATGGGAACAGTTGGCTCGAGATGTCAGCTACAACTATCGAGAGATCCTCGTCGGATAAAACTCACTGACGACCCCCAGAGAACTGATCGTGCCATAGTCAGCTAAGACAGCAATTTCCTGAATCTCAATTGATGATGTGAGGTAGAAACTTGAGCACCCACGACCAGATACTGCCTGTAGGAGTGAACTCTATCGGAAGAGCCAGCCTCATTGCTCGAGCGAAACCGTTTCTTCAGCAACTTGAAACAATTCAGGCCCGACTGATGTCGCGCATGCTGACGCGCCGCTCTCAGGCGGCGCTCGACATGGTACTGTGCGGCGCGTCGCTGCTCATTGCTTACGAGCTGCGCTTCGATGGAGCAATACCGGCATCGCACAAGGCGACAATGATGGCCTGGATTGGAATTCTTCCTCTGCTGCGGCTGTTCGCGCTCTTCGTTTCGGGCGCCTACCAAAGCGTCTGGAAATATTTCAACCTGAAGGATGCGTGCCTATTCTCGTTTGCCGCCTTGCCCCCTACCGCGTTGGCGCTCGTATTCAGATTTACGCAGCCGTTACACTCGCGATTACTGGCGATTCCATCGACCGTTGCGGTGATCGAGCTTACGACGTTTTGCATATTCGGCTTGGGAGTACGCGTGCTGCGGCGCGGGATGTTCCAGGCGTCGTCACGCGCGAGTTCCCGGGTTCGGCGCGTCATTCTGGTCGGGACCGGGTCAACCCTGTCCGCGGCCTTACATGACGTAGGCCTTTCTCCGGACCTTCATGTCGTCGGCTTGCTGACTCCCGATAAAGACCTGCAGGGATCGAGCATCGGCGGATACAACGTCATCGGAACTCCGCAATCGTTGGACAGGTTACTGGTGTCCCTTTCGGTTGACATAATACTCATCGCGGCTACGAATCTGTCGTGCGTCGGCGAATGCGTTCGAACTGCGGCTGAGTTTGGCGTTGAAGTTCGTCTGCTACCCTCTGCAGGGGATGTACTTGAGGGCACGGTCCGGGTTTCCAAGATTCCCCATCCCGAGCTGGCATTGTGGGAGCAGCAGAAAGAGGTTCGGCCCCCGCATCCGGCCGTGGTGCAGGCATTTCGGGAGAAGGTTGTGTTGATCACCGGAGCGGGCGGATCGATCGGGTCTGAATTGAGTCGCCAGGTAGCAGCACTCCCGATCTCTTCGCTCGTGCTACTAGACCAGGACGAAAACGCAATCTTTGAGATCAACTGTCAGCTCGCCCCAAGTGCGGGCGGCCGTAAAGGAATCGTTTCGCGGGTGGCCGATATCCGTGATCGCCGGCGGCTCGAGCAGATATTTCGGGAGCATCAGCCCGACATTGTCCTTCATGCCGCTGCCTACAAGCACGTGGGCATGATGGAAGAGAACTCATCTGAGGCAGTGCTCAACAATGTTGGCGGAACACGCGCGGTGCTCGATGCAGCACGCCGCTGCGGGACGGAACGCTTCCTAATGATTTCAACCGACAAGGCCGTGAATCCAACCAGCGTGATGGGAGCGACCAAGCGTCTTGCCGAACTTCTGGTCCAGGATTACGCAGCGCCGGACGAGCATGTGGTTCGAGGGATCGATTCGGGCGCCATGCGCTGCGCCTGTGTCCGCTTCGGTAATGTCCTCGGAAGCCGCGGCAGCGTGGTTCCTATCTTTCTGCGTCAGATTGCGTCCGGTGGGCCTCTGACCATCACCCATGAGGCGATGACTCGTTATTTCATGACCATCCCTGAGGCCGTACGGCTGGTCTTGCAGGCCTGTACACTCGGTGCTCGGGGTGACATTTTCATGCTCGACATGGGAGATTCGATCAAGATAACTACGCTCGCGCATCGATTGATTGAGATGTCCGGACTGGTACCCGGCAAAGATATTGAAATACGCTTCACCGGGCCTCGCCATGGAGAGAAGCTTCACGAGCAACTTTGGTACGACGACTCCGCCGTGGCGCACAGCTCGTTCCCTGGCATTCTGACGGTCAAAGCTGGCTTGGCTCGGTCCGACCTAGGCGAGAACTTGCGATCGCTTGAAAATGCCGCACTCGTTCATGATGAGGGCCAGGTGATGGAACTGCTGCACACGATGCCTATTGGCTTTAGGAAAGTTGACATGACCGGATACACAACCGCAATGTCCGCAAGTGCCGATTAGACTTCCGTCCATGGCAAAGGCGCTGGCGGCGCTATTGTTGCCGCTGACCATATCGGCCTCGGCTTTCGCGACCACATATTATGTTGATTCGCAAACTGGACGAGACTCCAACGACGGACTTACCGAAGTAAGTGCCTGGAAGACCGTCGCGAAGGTCAATTTCTTTCCCTTCGCCCCCGGTGATCGCATCTTGTTTCGCCGTGACCGCGTTTGGCACGAAACGCTGCAGCCACACTGCAGCGGATCGCCGAAGCGGTCTATTTTATTTGGAGCTTACGGCGTCGGATCGCCACCGGCCTTGACCAACTCCATAACAATAACAGGCTGGGGCCCGGATACCGGCGGTCATCGCTGGGCCGAAATCTGGACTGCGAGTTCACAGGCGGGCAATTCCGGATGGACTAATAACGTCCTTACTGAGCCCCGCAACTACCGGCTGATCATCGGAGGTCGCTTCATATCTCATACGGGCACCGTGGTACGCCTGAAGTTCAAAGGGCATTCTCTTGAGGACAGTGCCGTCAACGCAATCTCGATCGGCAAGAGAGCATTGTCTGGATTCGACGTCGAAGGCTCGCCCTCACGTTTGAAGGTGGACGGGGGCAATGGCTTCACGATACCCGGAGGAGGGTCTGTATTCACAGAACCGGTCGCCTTCGACTTTACACCAGGAACCGATTACGTGGTTGCACTCCAAACGCCGGCCAGCGAAAGGTGGCATTTCCGGCAATTACCCGCCGCGGGCGTGGCTGCGTTCAAGCGCACAGCCGCCGACGATACCATGGAGCCACGCGCTGTTGGTTACCACAGCGCGGCGACGTTCCCCGCGTTAGAGTCGATCGAGACGCGGTTTCCGCGTGCTCCCATGAAACACGTGTACGAAGCCAAGTGCCTTACTAATCCGTCGTATGTTCTTAAAGATAACCGCTTGCTGACTCCGCGGAGTACGATCGATGACCTGAAGTCCGATGGGGACTGGTACTATGACCAGACCGCCAAGTACTTGTACGTCTATTTCCGCACACCGATCCGACCGATTGATAAATTAGAAGTGCTCGGCCCTCTTCGTCAAGGAATCCGAATCGATAGTGGCTACCTGGCGTTTGAATACTTGACGGTTCAGCGATTCACTGAAACTGCTATCACCAGTTCTGGCGGAAC
This sequence comes from uncultured Acidobacteriaceae bacterium, assembly GCA_963735855.1. Lineage (GTDB taxonomy): Bacteria > Acidobacteriota > Terriglobia > Terriglobales > Acidobacteriaceae > Bog-257. The sequence goes on along the minus strand of CAVTMW010000010.1, from coordinate 154,473 downwards.
AAGTCTTCTTTTCGACAACCTTGACGTTAGTTTCAACGGCAGCTCCGGATACAACATCGAGAATGGATCTGCTGACGTCACTCTTCGAAGTGGCGCCATACACGATAATGGATGGGCGACAACCGGCGATCGAAACGGAGTGGCCATAGGCGGGCACGGGGCCGGTTCGAAAAACATTTTGGTTTCGTCAGTCGACGTTTACGGCAACGCCAACTCAAATATGGAGATTTCTGTGACCGACCACGGACAGAACGCCGCCAACGTCACTGTCGAATACACTCGAATCCATGACGGCCACAATCACGGTTTTAAGATTGACGGCGGCAGTACCGCCGTGGTCCTTCATGCGGATATGATCTACCGCAACGAATATTCAGGCTATTATGCGAACGACAATCGCTATGGTGCACCGGAAGTCTCGATCTACAACTCAGTGATCTGGGACAACGGTTGGGGTGGAGCAGCCTCGACTGCGGCCAACTTGCACATTGCGAGTAACGGCACGGTTTTGCGCAACAATATCATTGGTAATGGCCCAGGATATGAACTCGAGGTCGTCGGAGGGTACTCGGTTAACAGCGACTACAACTTGTGGTCGCACGAAGGCAACCCCGATTTCGTGACGCTGAACGGAAAAATATGCACTCTCGCGGCGCTGGGTCCCCTGGCCGGAATCGAAACACATTCACAGTCTGGCAATCCGCAATTTGTAGATAGTACCAAGGCAGATTTTCGGTTACTGCACAATTCGCCTGCTATTGGTGCAGGCGTGAATCTAGGCAGCGCTCATCAATACGGTCTAGATCCCACACCAGCACAACCCAACATAGCCGATCGGAAGGCGATCCGAAGATCCTGGGACCTTGGGCCCTTTGTTTACGCTGTCGACCCTCTTCACTAGACGGCTGTCCTCCCCCCCGCCCTCGCAAATCTTAGCAGTTTCTCCGTACGTTCCCTTCCACTTCTCCTTTGACCAGAATGTCCCCTCCCGCAAGACCATAGGATCCCCTTGTGTCCATGTGGATCTTTTCCAACCATCGCGAGCGTTTAGATAGGACAGTATGACGTCTTCGATCCGCCTCAGAATGATCACGGCACTAAGGTCGAATCAGCGTCTTCATGACTCACGGCCTGCCATCCGTAGAAATCCGTCTTTATTCCTTGATAGACCATGTAGGTGCTACCGATCGGGTGCATCCAAGCGTTGTAATCGCTGTTCAGCGTGCTCCCGGTTACATCGATCTCGGCCACTCCTGCCGCCGCTCCTCCGATGGTGTTGTACACGAATGTTGTATTATCGGCCGCGATATGCACATTACTGTTATAAAGAAGGGCGTGTGCTCCATTGCCGGAGAAGACATTGTTTGACACAGTAACGACTGACCCTCCATGCGCGTTAGAGTTGGTGAAATAGCCTGCTTCCGCGTTGTTGTAAATCTGGTTGTTTAGCAGGGAGATGCCGGTGTGTCCGCCGTCGATCTTGAAGCCTGCCTTCTGACTGTCATGAAGCAGGCAATTCTGCACAGTAATATTCGACATCAATGCGCCGGTGTTTGTGCTGGAAACTTCCACGTCGCTATTAAGATTTCTATAAACATCGACGCTGTCAATCGTAATATTCGCCGATGAATTTCCGATTCCTCCGATAGCGATTCCATTCCGGTCGCCCGTGGTCTGCCAGCCGTTATCATGCACTGCCCCGTGAATGACCGTAAGCCATTGGGTTCCGTTGTGAATAATGTAACCCGAGCTGCCGTTGAGCTTTGCCTCTATCGTGTCGTAGGCGAGATAGGTCGAGCCGTCATTCACGATTGCGGGCCCGGTAAACTCTTTGACCATGAGATTCTTGAAGGTCAGGTAGTTAACATTTTGCGCGATGATTCCAGTTACTGCTCCGCCAGCTGCATCGATGACGTCTGTGGATGTTGGCTTGGTTAGCGTATAGATGTACAGCATTTGGGCGGTGGAGTCGTAGTACCACTGACCCTCCATTTTAAGCATGGCGATGTTCAACACCGGCGTAAGCAGGAGATCGTTGCGGTAAACCGACACGGGCGCCTTGATTAAGGCTCCCTGGTAAACATGAGGTATGGGAGAACGCGACGATCGTTTTTCGACCGCTTCTAATACGGGGCAGAGATTGTTCGTCTTGAAGTTTAGTCCACTTGTGAGTAGCGCCTCGTCCGCAGCGGTGATGTGAATATACGAGTTCAGGGTGCTGATGCATGGTAAATAGGCAGTATAGAAATCCTCCACCGGCCAAAACAGATTCACAAGATAGTTGACGCCGTTGTTAAACGGTATGCTGATGGCATCGCTCGTCACCTCCGCCCCCGCAGGTATCGTCGTCCCTTTTATTCCTCCGAAAGTCACCGTAACCGGAGTCGAACTGAAGCTCGCACTGTTACCGCTCTGCAGACCGATGGAAACATTGCCGAGCACCGTGTCATGACTGACAAAGGCTTTCAACCTGAGGCGGATGACTGAATTCTTCCCTGTTATGTAATAACCTAGAATCGACAGCCGGCGATTTCCGCCATTGCCCGGCCCCGAATGGGTGTTTGCCCAAGCGGACGTATTGTTCTGTGTGGTCGCAGTCCAAACCGTACTCCAACTGTAAGTGCCGCTGTCTGATGCCCATCCTGTGACCCGAGTGGAGTTGGCAATGATGGGATTGCCGCCGACGCTGCCGTAGGCGTTGTAGGTGATGGGAGATCCGTAGGCGCCAGAGCTGGTCGGGGCAAGGACCTCGTTCCACTGACAACCGCTCTGGAACAGCACAGTGTCTCCTGGATTGAGTGGCGTCGAATTGACCTTCGCCAGTGTCAGCCAGGGGCTGGCGGGACTGGTCCCGGAGTTGAGATCATTCCCTGGTGTGACGCAGTTGTCAACGTAGTAGGTGGTCGCAGATGCGGAGAATGCTGTAATCAATACAAAAAGACTAATGGCGGGAAGGTACTTCACGTAGACCTCCTACCCCTTGCCCCAGGCGCGCGGAGTAGAGGGGGTTAGTTGGCAGTATGGTGGAGCGAGCAATCTCGCTCTTCTCTAATGGCTTGCGCGGTCAAGGGGCGCGTACCTGACCGGATAAGTACTTATATAACAATCTTCCATGCGCGCGGACTAGAATACGGAAAGTCTCTAAACTTAGGTAACAGCTCTTTCGGGGCTTGGAAGTTACTACAGTAACCAAGGTGATACCATTCAGCGTTTCAGGCCCGTTTTGGGCTGCTCCGGAGCTTCAGCCGAGAGAGGCTGGGCTAGTCTTGACGGGGATTCCGTCTGATCTCCTGAGACCGCACTCATTTGCCCACCGCCATTGTGTGGCATTTGGCGCCCAAGGTGATCAAGTTCTATTCCACGTCGCCACCCGCTTGGCTCTGGAGTTTGAGGTGGTGCACCTGTAACTGCGGCATGCTACCGCATATCTCGCATCGCCAGCCGTCCCGCTCCAGCGCCTGGCGGTGCAGGTCGCGATAGCAAATTGTATCGAGTCTGAGTCGCGGGCTTCCGCCGTGGACCGTCTTCATGAAGCCTCGCGGCTGACCTCGGCGAGAAAGGCCTCCTGTTGTTGGCCCTGCACGGCAGATGATGACCGTTAAGCTCTATGCGTCGAGACTTAGGCCGACTCTAGTGTTTTGTTCATGAGCAAAGAGGAAGGCAAGAAAGTCTCAGACTCGAAGCCGACGGGGCGGTGAAGGTTGGAGATTAATTACCGAGTAGATGACCGTGCACGCTTGCTCGCAAGATGAGAAGTTAGATGGCCAACTGCGTTAGCTTCTCACCGCCGCACTCAATATTTCGGCGAGCTCTTCCATGGCCTGCTGGGCGTCTTCTGTCCCCCAAGCACACAAGAGCTTGACGGCGGCGTGATGCATGGACGGAGCTTGGGCAATCAGACGGGCATTGGCTTGCTGTTCCGGGTCTGAGACTGCGCCAGGAATCGTGGCAAGCTCGCGGGCGCCGTGCCTTGAAGATTCACCCACCACCACCCAAGCATCTCCCGGAGTTCGCTCCAAGACGCGCCACGGTTCAAGAGTATATTGCACCGGTCGGCAACGTATCGTTTCTGATGCTTGGTTTGGACGGGCAGACTGAGCTTGGCTCACAGATAATTCTCCTTACCAGAACGTGCGCTCCCGGTTGTACGCGATTTCGCCGTCAACCTCGGTTGTCAACCCTCGCACGCTCCACGCCAAGAATATGGGTCGAGATAGACTATTTCCAGACCACCAAAATGGGAAAAGTTTGTGGCACCGAGAGACGGCCCGCGATAACACCTTTAGGCTATTCGCGTCTGCCGCTCTCTTCCTGACGGATGGTGCCTTCTTTTTTCTACCGGAAACTGTTGCGTTAGCAGCTTCAACATCCGTACCGGTTGGCGGCACTGGTCGACCGCCCGCCCATCAGGGGCTGGGGAGATGCGCGTTTGGCAGCGAAATCGGCCAGTCCACCATCGCCGGGGTCGTGGCTTTGTCGATCTGTAATAATCTTGGTGTTCCTATATGAAACGTCTCATCATTGGCGCCGTCATCCTGATGGCTGCCATTTTTCTGATCCTCCAATCTGGGACTCACTTGACCGTCGATTCGCCGGAAAAGTCTGACGCAATCGTCGTCCTTGCGGGGGATAGCAATGACGTCCGGTATTGGCGGGGCTTGGAGCTACTGCGTGCGGGCTATGGACGCTGGATGATCTTGGATGCAAGCGCGGACCGTAAGTTTGGACGCACATACGCGGAGCGTCAGTTTGGGCGCACATACGCGGAGCGTGCGGCCGACCTCGTGGCTTGGACAGCGGGGGAACAAGCGTCAAACATCAGCGTGTGTGGCATCAAAGCACACTCCACGCTACAGGAGAGCGCCGACGCAGCTAGGTGTCTGGCCCAACTGCAACCGCCACCACGTACTGTCTTGATCGTTACGAGCGATTACCACACGCGGCGCGCCTTTTCGATTTTCGGCAAACGGCTGCCGCAGTATCACTGGTCAGTCGCTGCGGCGCGTGACAACTATCTCTTTGGACTGCCGTGGTGGAAGAAGCGCGAGTGGGCCGAGACCAACCTTACAGAGTGGCAAAAGCTACTCTGGTGGGAGTTGTGGAAACGCTGGCAGAGTTGACCGATTTGGTAGCGTTTATGCTTGCGAAGGTGGGCCTAAAGTCTAGGAATGGAATCAATACGGGATGTTGGCTGAGGCCGATTTTGGGGCCGTGACGAAGGAGGCTTCTTGCGCCTCCAATCACGGCGAATAGCCAAGCAGTCAGCATGGCTACACCGCAGCGCACCGTTAATGGACTGTAAGCGTCTCTAAGTTATTGAAAGCATGGCGGAGAGACAGGGATTCGAACCCTGGATACCCTTTCGAGTATACACGCTTTCCAAGCGTGCGCCTTCAGCCACTCGGCCATCTCTCCGTCGGGAAAGCGTACCGCAGAAGCGCTGGTTTGCGGCGTCGGCACGCATAATTTACGCGTGTCGGGCCGCGCCCTCACAACGTAACTTCATTGTAACGTATTGGCGAGCGCCGTTAAGAGTAGCAATCGTTCAGGCGCCGTTGGCATGCCCCACGCTACTTGTCGTCCTTCAACTGTTGCGCCAGGTAGTTCGCGATTCCCATTTCGCCGATGGCGTGCAATTGCCCTTCGAGCCAGTCGATGTGGTGCTCTTCGTCATCCAGAATCTTCTGGGCGAGATCACGCGAGCCGTTGTCGCCCAGAGCTACGCACAGCTTGATGCCCTCATTCAGCCGCTTCACGGCGTCGTATTCCAGTTGAAGATCGTTCTTGAGCTGTGCCTCGACGGTGGCCCCGATGTTGATTTTGAAGTAGTCAGTCATATTGGGGGTGCCGTCAAGATACAGAATACGCTCCATCAGCTTCTCGGCGTGGGTCATCTCCTCGATGGATTCCTTCTTGATCAACTTGGCCAGGCGCTGATAGCCCCAGTTTTCGCACATTTCAGCGTGAAGAAAGTACTGATTGATCGCGGTCAACTCCGCCTTCAAAAGCTGGTTGAGAAACGCGATGACTTTAGGATCACCTTTCATATCGCCTCGCAGAACTTAGTAAGTGAACACAAACCGATCTCGGTGTGTCTACAGGAAATGCACCTGAGCGGATACACCTATTGTAGCGCCCGCGGTATGCCGAGCAACCAGGTCTCGCGCATATTCTTGTCGTAAACTACTTCTCCGCGATCAGATACTGCTCGAACTTCCCGTCGGGCATCTCGTAGATGATGATGACCAGGTTTTTCGTTGGATACGTCACTTCGTAGATCCGTTCGGTCATTCCACCGCGGAGCGAAGATCCTGATGGCAAGAAGCTCTGGGGAGCGCCGAGAAGGCCAAGGCTGCTGGAATAGTCCTTCAACGCCTGGTCATTGAAGTAGAAATTTGCATTGTCGGTGAACAACGACCGGTCAATCTTGCCTTGCTGCAGGCCGTCGTACACCTTGCGGACCTTTTCATCCTCTTTCTGGTCCTGAGGATTCAGGGATTTCAACAGCGCGGACCGGACCTGGCTCCCGATCTGCGAGGCTGCTTCAGCCGCGTCCTGATTGGTCAATACCACAATGGCGATCTTGTCGTCCGGCAGCACAATGTTCTCGGCGGTAAATCCAGAAACCTCGCCGCCGTGTTGCAACACGCGATGACCATCCACCGTGGATACGCCGACGCCGAGGCCGTAGCGGGTCGGCGCGCCATTCTTCAGCAAGACTACGGTTTCCATTTCCTGATAGGAAGCAGGTTTGAGCACCGTCTGGTTGATGATCGAGATGTCCCATTTCGCCAGGTCTTCGGCTGTCATGGCCAGTTCGACGGCCGCGAACATCCAGCCCGGAGCCCTCCTTTGGCGCCGGATGCAGTGGGCCCAGCGCGTAACGGAAATAACCGCGCGGGTCCGTAGGCGGAAGCGCCTTCTCGTTCGTGTCCGCGATGCTCTTCATTCCCAGGGGCGTAAACACTCGTTTGCCGAGTAGCGTCCAGAGTGGCATCCCGCTGACCTTCTCCACGATGACGCCCGCGATCACGTAATTAGTATTGCTGTACTGCCACTTGGTGCCGGGATCGAAGTCCAGGGGAATGCGGGCCCAGCGATCCAGAATCTCATTCGGAGTAATGGGCTTCAACATCATGGGCATGACGTAGTCCTGCGGCCAGTAATCCTGATAACCAGACGTATGCGACAGGAGTTCGCGAATGGTGACCTCATTCCCTCGCGTCAGTCCGGGAATGTACTTCGACACAGGATCGTTGAGCGATAGCTTGCCCTCTTCGGCCAGCATGAGAATTGCTGCGGCAGTGAATTGCTTGCTGATCGAGCCGATGCTGTATCGCATCTCAGAGGTCGCCGGCGTTTGTGGATCGAGGCGCGCATTGCCGTAAGCCTGCAAGTACGCGATCTTTCCGTCTTTGACCACCGCCAGGGAGGCGCTCGGCACGCCGGTCGTCGGCAAGACCTTATGTACGATCTGGTCAATCGTGGTGCGCAACTCGGGAGACAGTCCGGTTTGCGCTGACGAGGATGAAAGCGTCAGCAAGACCATGCAGACGCACAACAGCGAGTACTTCCAGTAGGTGTTTCTCAAACGACGCATGGGTGCCTCGGGGTTAGATAGCGAACAAACCGCGCTATCTCAACCATTGCGGAGTGAATAATAGCCTGCGTTCCCTGATGGGTCGTTCTCTTCGCGAGCTCACGTCAGGATCGCAATTAACCTTATTTTGAGTCATCGTCCGGCTTCTCGGTCTGTGGAGGGTCGGTTGCCACGGGTGCACTGGCCGGAGCTGGGACACTTGCGGTACGTTGGGGCCTGGCAATCTCTCTCGAAGGGCCCGCTGCTCGGATCGGCTCGGGAACGTAACCTTCTAACAAACGATGATTCATGCTGTACAGTGCCAACTCAAGCCGGTCCAGGACCTGAAGCTTATCGTAGATCTTACGCAAGTAGTTCTTCACCACCTGTTCGGTCGTCCCCACTTCCCGAGCGATGTCCTTGTTCTTGAACCCTTGCGTAACACCGCTAATGATGAGCATCTCTTTCTCGCTCAACCGCAACTGTTGCCGGGGTGCGGTTCCCTGTAAAGCCTGCGCTCGATACGCCTGGATGACCCAGTTCACGCTCTGTTTGTCGAGCCAGGTTTCGCCGGCGGCGACCTTGCGCACGCACCGCACCAGCAGCTCGGGAGAGATAGCACGGGTCAGAATGCCCTGGACCCCCCGACGCAGGTAATCCACAGTTTCTTCTTCCCCCGCTCGTTGGGTCACCAGAACCAATTTCGCCTCGGGAAGGGCGCGCCGGGTGATTTCACTGACCGCTTCGGCAGGCGTTGGAGATAATCCCGTCTCAAACAAAATGACATCCGTTGGAACGGTAGCCACCGCGTGCAGAGTCTGGGGCAAGCTTTCTGTCTGCGCGACGACGTCCAAGTCGGGCTCAGCGGCGAAAATCTTGGCCATCCCCACTCGAAAGATAGCTTCGGAATCGGCCAGGATGATTCGGATGGGCGTGGGCTTCCCTTCCTCGGACTCCTGCTCTGTCGGGGTGGCAGGCAAGCTCGGTTCGCGGGCCTTGCTGCCACGGCTGGCCGACCTGCCTCCCCACATCGAACTTCTAGATCCGCTCGAATTGGTATTCATCGATGACTACCGCAATGCTTCGTCCTACTGTTTCCTCTGAACACCGGACCACACGTCCCTGGCACTTCACCAGCACTGGACGTTCCGCTCCTAAAGCGGCCCCGGGCATTTCAATCGTGAACTCGACAGGAGACTCGACGGCAATGACTGCTTCGGTATGGAAAAGTATGCCGCCGGCTGAGATGTCAATCGTTGTGGCGTGGTGCTCCTCCGTCGGTGTGCGTAACGTCACCTGAAGATGGAGCGGAAACCTTAACGAATTGCGCAGGTCGGACTGATGGCCAGAACTCATATCGCCGACAGCATACATCGAGTAACAATGATTGTATTAGTTACTAAAGTACCATCGTAATCAGTTACCGCAACCAGAAAACGGCTCTCATTCCCCCCGGACCTCCCAATACGAAATACCACAGGCGCAAAGCTGCTGGATGTCGATCGGGCCCGACTGCGGAGAGTAATCTCAAATCAGTAACTAGCTGACGAACAATCCCGAACCGAAACATGGAGCCTCTCTGGAGGTTACCGTATAAAGCGCAGCTATCACAGCAATTTAGACGAAGAGCCGGATAGTGGTACTCGCCCGCGAACTAACGTAGCACTAAAGTTCGCCGCAGAGCAAGGATTCTCCTGACGGTACCCGCTGGGATCGCTGGCAGTGATATTGTGTTTCTCAGAGTGCTGCCGATGGGAGGCGCGATGGCAGCTGTCAAAACCGTGGTCGTGAAAGAAGGCATGCCGAGCGTTGAACAGGCGCGCGCGCGACTGCAAACTGAACTCCGCACCGCGCGCCAGACCGGCGTCAAAGTCCTGAAGTTGATCCATGGTTACGGCTCCAGCGGAGTGGGTGGCGACCTCCGCATTGCCCTTCAATCCACCCTGCGACGTATGGCGCAACAGCACGAGATCTGCGACTGCATTTACGGCGAAAACTGGCGCACCAGCGACGAGCGCTCCTGGGACCTCATCAAGCGTATGCCCGAACTGAAGGGCGACGGTGACCTTGGCAAGGGCAACAAAGGGATCACGGTGGTGATACTGTGACGTGTTCCTCCGAATTCCAGTAGCGCAACCCGGATTCTCCTATAATCCCCACCTGGACTTCACATCTGCCGTGCAGGCGTAAGGCTATTTTTTCGAGACGACTTCTCGCCATTCGCAATGGATGTCTCCGCACAAAATCCCGACACCAGCGTTACCGCTACTGTTCCTTCGCTACGCGGAGCCCTCTTCGGATGCATGTTGGCGGGCATGTGCACGTTCCTGAACGTCTATTGCACGCAACCGCTGCTTCCCTACTTGCAGCGCCTCTACCACTCGTCGGAAATCGAGGTCAGCCTGACGGTCAGTGCAACTATTCTTGCCGTGGCGCTTGCCGCCCCTTTCGTTGGCATGATGGCGGAGTCGATCGGCCGCAAGAAAGTCATTGTCCCGTGCCTTTATGCGCTGACCGCCCCGACTATGCTGGCCGCGACTTCGCGCAGTTTGCACCAACTCATTTTCTGGCGATTCATGCAGGGGCTGTTTGTCCCCGGAGTCATCGCTGTCATCATGGCCTACATCGGCGAAGAATTTGGTGCCACTCACGTTGGGAGGGCCATGGCGGCGTACATCTCCGGAACGGTGCTCGGCGGATTCGGAGGGCGATACATCTCGGGCGTCATCGCCCAGCACTTTCGGTGGAATGACGCTTTCCTCGTGATCGGTATTGTCAACTTTGCTGGGGCCGTTCTTGTCCAACGGGAACTGCCCCGCGCCAGGCACTTTGTGCGCTCCGAGAACTGGCGCGGCTCCATCGCCGACGCCGGCCGTCATTTGCGAAACCCACGTCTGGTGGCTGTGTATGGAATGGGTTTCGCCGTGCTCTTCTCGCTGGTCGGAGCTTTCACCTACGCCAACTTCCATCTGGCTCGTTCACCTTATAGGCTGAATTCGGAACAACTGGGCAGCATCTTCTTCGTCTATCTGCTGGGCGTAGTAGTCACGCCATTCTCGGGACGCTTTCTCGACCGCTTCGGAATGGGTCTGACCGCCGTGGTTGCAACCTGCTTTGCGGTCGCCGGACTGTTGCTCACACTCTCGCGGCCGTTGGCGGTCATCGTTGCCGGCCTGGCTATTTTCTCGTCCGGCATTTTCATCTTTCAAGCGGTGGGAACAGTGCAAACAGGCATTGTGGCTGGGCGTGCGCGCTCGTCGGCGGCAGGACTCTATGTCACGTTCTACTACATTGGAGGCAGTCTGGGAGCGATCATGACCGGATGGGCTTGGCAGTCGGGCGGCTGGTCCGCTTGCGTGTACTTGCTGATTGGGGTTGCCGGTTTGGCTCTCGCGCTTGCGTTTGCGAGCCGGTGGAGAGGCGCACCCGCTGTGGATCTCCAGTGAAAGACTTTGGGACGGCGTCATTGCCGGATCCTCGGATTGAAGGCCGAGTACAGCAGGTCAGTGATGAAGTTCACCAGCACGTACGTCAGTCCGATCATCAGAATGCAGCCCTGCACCAGGTAGTAGTCTCGATTGGAGATCGCCTGCACGGTGAGTCGTCCGATTCCCGGCCACGAGAAGATGGTTTCAGTGACGATCGCTCCTGCGAGCAAGGCCCCGAACTGAAGGCCAACCACCGTGAGAATCGGGATCATCGCATTACGCAGCGCGTGACGATAAACGACGGTATGCTCAGGAAGTCCCTTGGCGCGCGCAGTGCGAACGTAATCCTGGCTTAGCTCTTCCAGCATGGAAGTGCGCACCATGCGGGTGAGAATCGCCGCCAGCGCTCCGCCCATCGTGATCGCCGGAAGCACCAGATGCGCCAGCGATCCGGAGCCGGAGACCGGCAGCCAGCCAAGCTCAATCGCGAACAGCAAGATGAGGATTGGTCCCAGCGCAAAGTTCGGGAACGACAATCCCAGCAGCGACACGAAGCTCAGCAGGCGATCGTCCCAGCGGTTGCGCCGAAGGGCCGACCGCACTCCCGCGGGAACAGCCAGGCCGAGAGCCACCAGCAGCGCAGCAATCGTAAGCTCCAGGGTTGCCGGATAAGCCTGCGTGATCACCTTGCCAACGTCCTGGTTCAAACGCAGCGACCGTCCCAGATCGCCGTGCAGAATGCCCCGCCAGTAACTCAAGTATTGCTGGCCAAGCGGCACATCAAGACCGTAAGCGTGGCGCGCAGCGGCGATGTCGGTGGCGGCCGCGCCTTCGCCCAGCATCTGCTGGATGGGATCGCCGGGCACAAGATGGATCAGCAGGAAGACCACCGACACCACCAGCCACACAACCGGCAGCATGTACAGCAGGCGTGAGAACAAGTAGCGCAGCATCAGGAAGCCATCGGCGCTACCGGAGAATCTTGCGCTCTTGCCTGTGGTTGCGCTGCTTCGATCTTTACTGCGTCCACGCGAAGGCCGTCCATCGCCATAACCGTGTAGCGGCGGCCTTGGTACTCGAAGCTGTCGCCCGCAGCGGGAATCTTTTGCAACTGCGTCAGTACAAACCCGGCGAGGGTTTCGAAGCCCTCGTCACGCGGAAGCGCGATGTGGTACTGCGACTCCAGATCGCGAATGTTGACCGAACCGTCGAGCGTCATCGAAGCTGCGCCGGGCGCGGACACCGGCTCGCTGATGTCGAACTCATCCTCAATCTCGCCCACCAACTGCTCCAGCACATCCTCGACGGTCACCACGCCGGCGGTCGAACCGAACTCATCCACCACGACGGCAAGGTGCCGCTTGCGCACCTTGAACTCCAGCAGCAGATCGGGCAGCGGTTTGGTCTCCGGCACGACCAGCACCTCGCGCATGATGTGGCGTACCTCTAATCCGCTGGGACGGATGACCGGACGGCCGGAAGCAGTCCGGTTCAGGCGGTAGCGCATCCAGCGCATCAGGTCCTTGGCGTAGAGGACGCCGATGATGTGCTCGGGGCCGCGCTGCACATCGTAAATCGGCACGCGCGAATGCTGCTCGTCCACCACTCGCTGCAAGGCCTCTTCCAGCGACATGTCGCCCGGCAACGAAAAGATATCGGGGCGCGGCACCATGATCTCGCGCACCGAGATGTTCTCCAGGTCGAGCGCGCGCAGGATCATCTCCTCTTGCGTCTGGGCCAGGATTCCGCGCCTGCGGCCGGCGGTGACAATCAGCTTCAACTCTTCCGCCGAATGCACGCCGCCGCCGCGCTCCAGCTTCGTCCCGAAGGCCTTCAAGACGACCTGAGTGGAAGCGGTCATGAAAGCCAGGAACGGCGCGGCGATGGTCATGAAAACGTCCATCGGGCCGGCGACCGCCAGCGCAACTCGCTCGGTGCGCTGCAACGCGATGGACTTGGGAACGACCTCGCCCAGAATCACCACCAAATAGGTGATCAGGACGAAGGCAGCCACGATCGCAACACCGTGCGCGTAAAACTGCGAGTGAGGAAGCGGGCGGAACAGCGGCTCCAGCATGTGCGCCACCGCAGCTTCGCCGATCCAGCCCAAGCCGAGGCTGGCGACCGTCACTCCAAACTGCACTGCGTTGAGGACGTGGTCAAGCTTCTGATGCAGCTTCTGGACGGTACGCGCTCCGATGCGGTGCGCCGCAATCATCTGCTGCAGTCGCGTCTCGCGGACGCTCACTAGAGCGAATTCCGCCGCCACGAAGAACGCGTTGGCTGCGATCAGCAGAACAACCACTACGATGCGCAGCACAGCGAAGGTAACCATGAAGCTGAAATCTTACCATCGGCGGATGAGGCATCCGCAGTCGCCGAGGGAGCCGATTGGCTGGGGTCGCTATTCGCTATTCGCTATTCGCCTTTCGCTCTTGGCCCTTCGCTCTTAGCTCTTAGCTTTTCGCCACAAGCTCCATTCAAACTTTGTCATCCCGACCGAGGACTTCAGTCCGAGGGGAGGGACCTGCTTTTCGGCCTTAAGCACTCCTTTAAACCAGTGTCGTTTCGCCGGATCTCTCCCACCAGCTCGGCTCTACGTAGAATCAATAACTTAGGCATAATTCATGTCGCAAGATATAGTATCTAAATGGTTTACATGTAGTGTATTGATATAGATAGACTTAGCGTCGCAAAATCGATGAAAAAGGCCTTAGCTTATACATAGAATACATAGAACTATGTACATAAAATACATAAAAGTATGTATGAATAAAGCTACCTCTCGACGGCTTCAGGCCTGGCCCTAAGGTGCCTAAGGGAATTTGGGGCGAATCCCTGAGTTTGCCTCTCACTTGAGCTTGGCGTACTCAGCATTGGCTTGCTTGTAGATGGGGATATCGGGATCGGCGTCTTTCCAGAGAGTCAGAAAATCCTGATACGCGGCGAGTGCACGCACATGGGCGGCATCGGAATCCGCGCCCTTTGAGGCCCGTACCTCCAAGGCATTTGCTCGTGCCAAGCCTAGGTGTGCCAAGGCTCCTGTCCAGCAGTTCCAAACAATGCCGCGATGGTTGAGGATTTCTTGAAACTCCGCGGCGGCAGCCCTGCCCTGTCCCGCAGCCAGATATGCCTGGCCTCGAACATACGTCGGGTAGAGGCAGGAAATGTTGTTTACGAACATGATTTGTCCCAACGCGAGGGGAGGAACAACGGCCCGCAGATCTTCGAGCGCGCCAGCCGGATTTTTCCGGTCAAGCGCCGTTTGAGCTTGAATTGCCGGCAGCCACAGCGCCTGCACCTGTGCGTCGAGTGGATAGCGTTCTTTCAGGTCTCGTGCAAGAGAGTCGGCCCGCCGCATATCACCCGCCATAGCGAAGGCAAGCGCGGCTTCCACCTCGATCCCCTGACTCGCCGGGGCGAGTTGTAGCCCCGCTGTCGCTGCCTGTCGCGCCTGCCCGGCCCTGCCGAAGGCGGCTTCGCGCAGAGCAGCATTCTCCAGCCATATGGCCCCGCTCTCCTTGCTGTCCGCGCGTACGGCGGAGTCCACGGACTGCCCGGTCAAGCCCTCTGCCTTACCCAAATGACCGCCGTAGGCCTCGGTGTCGGAGGCGAGCGAAAGTCCCAGGTTCTCGTATTCCGGCTTGCCTTCAAACCACTTCTGCTGCTCCGCCATGGCCGAGGAATCAGCCGCAAGAAAAGCCAGAGCGTAAAGAAGAGTGTGGTTCAGGAAATCATCGAGCCTGTGCGCCTGCGCCTCGCGGATGACCTGCCCTGCTTCCGCGAGGCGTCCCACGGCGATGAGGCAACTCGCAAGAGCTTCGTACCCGCCCAGGTCCTCAGGCCCGAGGCCTTGGGCACGGGGAGTAGTCTCCAGGGCCTTTTCATACTCTCCCTGCATCTCATAGATCGCGCTCAAACCGGCAAATCCGTCCGTATGCCGGGGATACTTATCAATCATCTCCTGAAAGGTCTGTGCCGCTTTGTCCTGCTCTCCCGTTACATTCTGATAATAAGCGGCAGTGACCCAGAGTCTTTCCAGCTCGCTCGCATTCTCCCGCAAGCGGTATGCCTTGATGTCGTACTCACGAGCGCGTCCCAGCTCAGCCACCGAGTAGTAGTAAAAGCTCAACTGGTTGTATGCCATGGTGAAGTTAGGATCGAGCTGAACGGTGCGTTGCATGTGAGGCAGGGCTGCGGCAATTCCTTTTTTTCGCCAGATGGATGCAGCCAGGCTGTATTCCTTCAGAGCTTCGAGCGAAGAGGTAGTGGCCTGTATGAGCGGAACGTCGAACTTCTGCACGGAGTTCAATGATTCGCCCAGTTGCATGCGCAGTCTGGTGGCTGCCTTCCCCAAGGAGTTCAGCACCTCTTCTTTGGCCGTCGCGGTGCCTTGCTCCTGCGCCAACACGTCTCCCGTCGCGCAACCTATGGCCTTGAGTCCGACCACATAGCTGTTGCCCAGGGGAGCAATCGAGCCCGCAATGTAGGCCGTGGCATTGGCACGCAAACAAACTTCGCGGGCTACCGCAGGCGTGAGCCGAATGTCCGCCGGGCGCTCCATCAGTTGCAATATTCCGGCCACCCGCTCATCGGAAAGCACGTTCAGGAATGGCGACTGTTTCAGAGAAATGCTGAGTGCGGTCTTCAGGGTGTCGTCGAACACGTTGTCGCGGGTCTTATTGTCGAAGTCGGTCAGGACGATGCTGTCTTTCTCCGTGAACCTGGCTGTCGTCTTTTGGGAGCGTTTCCAGTACAGGCCACCTGCGACCAGGGCGACAGCAACGACCGCCGTAGCGGCGAGCCATCGGCGCCGCTTTTTATCACCAGAACCAACAATTACGTCATTCCGCCGCTCGGCAAGCGACGCAACCGACTCTGCCTCCGGCCCTGCCTCCTCCAAGGGTGGCTCAACCCCGTTGCGATAGAAGACCGGAACATAGGTGCCCTTGGGAAGGTCAACATGGATCGGGTCGAGCTGGCCCAGTGTCGAGTAGTAGCCGGCAAGGCGCGAACGAACCGCCGGGCCTCGGCTCGAACAATTGGATCGCTGCCGGGATCGTAGTCGGTAGGACGGTCGAATACCTCCAGGCCGATCAGGTACTCCTTGACGGTTTCGGCTTCGCCGGCCAGCGCCTTCCAAACTACGAAGCTCAGGAACCGGCAATGACGAGGAGCGTTGCGAAAAGTCGGGGAAGATAGAATTCTCTGAAGTTCAGCCTCAACCTCCTCGGGCGGAATAGCCACACTAAGGGGGCGGGCCTGGTCTTCCTGCAACTTTTGTGAGGTCCGATCCTGCATGGACGCTCCGCTTGAGCCTGCCTATTAGTGGTGGGCAGCCAGATTCGATGGGTAGTCGGAAGTATAGCCGCGTTGTGACCAGCCAGCAATAAACAAATTAAGTCAATAGCTTACGGCCGATGCTACCGTAGCGCGCTCACATGCTACTTGTGCCGGGTGCACTTTGCCTGCAGACTCCGGCGTGAATGACATCCCTGCGCCAAAGTTCGCCTGCCGGAAAGTGGAGGCAACGTGCAAAGGAAGATGACCATGAAGAGCCAAGGACAGAGGACGGACTTTCGGACCGTCGAAGACAGTCCAGTTATAATTTTTCGCTGTTTGGTCATGCTGCTCACACTTGCTGCGCTCGACGATCAAGCTGCGCAGCTTCTACGAATCCCATGCAACGGTGCATGCAGGCGAGTTCTGCAGTCTCACTCCGACGCTGCAACGCACCGACGCTTTACCCTGAGGGGGGTCGTGCAAGGCACCGACGGGTACCTCTACGGACGGCTACAATTGCTGCTCTCAGCCGAATCACGGGTCCCTGCGCGGGCGGCGGCGATGGTGCAAGCCACCCAGACGGGCTTCTACGTGCAACCGCGCCGGCACACTCCGAGCGCGGAATCTCCAACTGGCGTATGGATGTCCGCCGGTTGGGCAAGGTACCGAGCCGGTATCCGACAACACGTTGTCCGAGCTCCTACGACGAAACCGCGCAGCCCGGCATTAACGGACCAAATGCACAGTTCTGGCATTTCATCGTCAATCAACTATGCCGAATCACCTTCAGCGGAGTGCAACAACGGACCCGCCTACGACGACGGCAATATTGATCTCCTGCCTTGCAGTCGAGTTCCTGCTCGTATCGGGGATTGCAGGGCAGTATTCCAATCCCGTCTTCACCGCGCCTGCCAGTGGCATGTATTCCGTAACAGGCAGTTTTCTGGGGATGCCAATACGGTATCGGAGTCGCTCGTCGGCATCGTAGTAAAGGGCAACGTTATTTTCAGCTCCACCGTCAGTTCCGGCAGTGATCGACCGCAATGACTTAAGGCGCAAACTCTGCAAACACGTCGCAGATCACGAGCAACGCCACCTACACCGTGCTTCACAGCTTCACCGGCGGACAGGATGGGGCAACCCCTACGCCGGATGACATTGGGCAATGGAAATCTCTACGGTACAACTTATTCTGGTGGCAGCAGCAACGCCGGCACGGTTTACAAGCTGCAGCCGAAGGGAAGCGGTTGGACCTTTAGCCCTCTCTACGCTTTTACCGGGGGCGGCGACGGCGCTAATCCAGCGGCCAGAGTAATCTTCGGCCCGGACGGCGTTCTCTACGGTACGACTCTTATGGTGGCCTCAGAAACAGGGCACGGTTTTCAATCTGAGGCCCTCGCCCAGAGCCTGCAAGACCGCGCTCTGCCCATGGACAGAAACCGTGCTGTACGCCTTCACCTGGCAGGTGCCGACGGAGGTCGATCCTGGTTCGGTGACCTCATCTTCGACGAGGCCGATAACATCTACGGTACAACGAGCGCCGGGGGCTGCCGAATCGGGCGTCGTGTAGCAGCTGACGCCTTCAATGATTGGGGCACGAGAGCGTTCTTCACGCTTTCACAGGCAGTCCGACGGAGCCGATCCTGAAGACGGCAGTGGTCTTCGACAATTCCGGCAACCTCTACGGGACAACATCTTGGGCGGCGGCGGCCTCGGTTACGGCACGGTTTTTCAACTGACGCCGTAATGGGTGGATGGACGAGAAAGCCTTCTCACAGTTTTCAGAACGGAAGCGACGGAGGCAATCCCCACGCGGCCTGATCTTTGACAGTCGGGCAACCTCTACGGTGCCACTACGCACGGCGGCACCGGCGGCGGTGGTACGGTGTTCGAGCTGTCGCCGTCACCGGCAGTTGGAAGACATTTACCGACTCTATAGCATTACTGGAAACTATCAGCGGCAATTGTCCCACAACCGGTGCACCGCCCGGGCCAGCGAGTACTCTTGTGATGGACGCGGCAGGCAATCTCTATGGCACGACCTGTGCGACGGCGCTTTCGGGTACGGTAACGTCTTCGAGCTGACCCCTTTCGGCACAGGATGGACGTACACCTACGCTGTACGACTTCACGGGCGGCAGCGACGGCGCATATCCGATCAGCAACGTGACTTTGACCACAGAACGGCAATCTCTACGGCACCGCCTCCGCTGGCGGCATCACAGGGGGCTGCGGCGGTCTGGGCTGTGGTGTCGTCTGGGAGATCACGCCGTAAAACCAGTACTCAGTAGACGGTAGTCAGTTGTCAGTTCACGCTGCTCCCACATTGTGGGAGCAGCGGTATCCCCGCACAATGTTTTTCGGAAATAGGAGAGTCACCATGACGCGTCACGGACATTTTGGGATCACGGATCTGGCTTTCGGACTGAGCAAGTACGCTCTTGGGTTAACAATCGTGTTTGTGCTGACGGTCATCGCAAGCCAGTCGGCGCAGGCGCAAACGTTCAAGAAGATTCACGACTTCACCGGCGGACAGGACGGAGCCAACTCCCTATGCCGGTCTTGACGATAGAGAGGCCGGAAATCTCTACGGCACGGCGTCCATGGGGCGGCGTCGGTTACGGCACGGTCTACCAGTTGAAGCACAAGGGATCCGGTTGGATCTTCAACCCCCTCTTCAGCTTTCCAGGGGATTTCAGTGACGGAGCTCATCCACGAGCCAGAGTAGTCTTCGGCCCGAACGGCACTCTTTACGGCACCACGGTCGGGAGGCAGAGCAGCGGGTTTCGCCAGGGTGGCTGCGGCACGGTCTTCAATCTGAGACCCTCACCAACGGTCTGCAAAACCGCACTCTGCCCCTGGACGGAAACCGTGCTTTATGCCTTCACAGGGACCCTTTCGGTGACGGTGCTTATCCTGGATATGGTGAACCTCATTTTCGACAGGACGGGTAACATCTACGGCACCACGTACAGCGGCGGTAATTTGGACCACACGGTGCGGTGTTGTTTATCGAGTTAACGCCTTCAGGTAGCCGCTGGACCGAGAGCGTTCTTTACGCCTTCTCCAGCAACGACGGAGCGACGCCCTTATAACGGCAGTGACCATCGACGACGCCGGCAACCTCTACAGTACGACGTTTGCAGGTGGCTTACAGCGGCTGGGGCACCGTTTTCGAGTTGACGAATTCAATCGGCTGGACAGAAAGCTTGCCTCAACAATTTTCGCAACGGCAGTGACGGAGCGTCATCCTTTCGCCAGCCTGATCCTCGACCCGTCGGGCAATCTCTACGGGGCCACCAGTGACGGCGGTGCGGGCGGCGGCGGTACGGTTTTCGAGCTGACGCCCGGACCCAATGGCAATTGGACACTATCAGCCTACTTTACAGCTTTACCGGAGCCGCGGCCACAATTGTGGGCCGGCCTGGGGCAACCTCGTCATGGACGGGTCGGGCAACCTCTACGGCACAACGTAGTGCGACGGCGCGAATGGGTACGGGAACGTCTTCAAGCTGACGTCCTTCCAATGGCGGCTGGACGCTACACCGACCTGTCACGACTTTCACGGGTGGCAATGACGGCGGAAATTCCGATCAGTACCGTCTTACCCCACCTAACGGCAAGCTTTACGGCACCGCACTCCGCCGGCGGCACACAAAATGTTGGCGTCGTCTGGGAGATCACGCCGTAAAGACAGTTGTCAGTAGCCAGTTGTCAGTAGCGCTGCTCCCACACTGTGGGAGCAGCGCGTAGCTTCGAGTTTCGCGATGTTTCTTATGAGAAGGAGAATCGTCATGACGCGCCACGAACAGTCCTGCAGTAGAGATTCAGCAACCGGTCCAGGGGTAATCGCTCTTGCGTTAATGATCGTGTTTGCACTGATCATCGTCGCAAACCAATCGGCGCAGGCGCAAACTTATACCGTGCTTTACAACTTCACCGGCGGACAGGACGGGGCAAACCCTTATGCAGGCGTGACGTTGGATAAAGCAGGAAATCTCTACGGAACAGCTTCTGCCGGCGGCGTTGGGTGCGGCAACGGGTGTGGCACGGTCTACCAGTTGAAGCACAAGGGATCCGGCTGGGTCTTTAATCTCCTCTCCACCTTTGATGCAGGCGGGGGTGCTCCATATGACAGAGTAGTCTTCGGCCCGGACGGCGCCCTTTACGGTACGACGCTCCGCGGGAGGAATTGGGCGAGCAAGTGGGCCTGGCACGGTTTTCAATCTCAGACCACGCCCGACATTTTGCAGAACCGTACTCTGCCCCTGGACGGAAACCGTGCTTTATGCTTTCGGGGGAGTTCCTGACGGAAGCGGCCCAGGATATGGTGACCTCCTTTTCGACCAGGGTAACGTTTACGGCACTACGATCCAGGGGGGGTTCTACAACGCTGGAACTGCCTACGAGCTGACGCCATCAACGGCGACTGGACGGAGAAGGTCCTCTACAGCTTCAACGGCGGCAGTGATGGAACGTGGCCTACTAGCGGCGTGATCTCTGACAAAACCGGCAACCTCTATGGAACAACAACTGCGGGCGGATCAAGTGGCTACGGCACGGTTTACGAATTGAGCCCCTCAGGAAGTGGATGGACAGAAAAGCTCCTCTACAGCTTCCAAGGCGGAAACGACGGATCCACCCCTTCCGCCGGCCTGATATTTGACGAGTCTGGCAATCTCTATGGCGCCACCAGTGGCGGCTATTACGGCGGCCCCACTACGGTTTTCGAGCTTTCACCTTCGGACAATGGCTGGAACTTTACTTTGATTTACAGCTTTACCGGTTGCAGCAGTTATGGGCCGTTGGGCACTCTCGTCATGGACGGGGCCGGTAATCTCTACGGCACACGCCTATGGCGCGAATGGCGTTGGCAGCGTTTTCAAGCTGACGCCAACGCCCACACCTCCCTGGACGTACACCTCGCTGCACGACTTTACGGATGGCAGCGACGGGACCCTTCCGTATTCTAATGTGGTATTTGACGGGAACGGTAATCTCTACGGCACCGCCTCCGCCGGCGGCACAGGACATTGTACCGTCGGGTTGGGGTCGTTTGGGAGATTACGCCGTAAAGCGGTTGTCAGTAGCAGCAGTAGTCAGTTGTCAGAGAGAGCATGCTACCGCGACATGGTGAGCAACGTCGGCCGTTTCGGTGCGCCTACTTTACGCCTCGGATTCTTTTTCCGAAGGCCTTGAGCGGGAAGCGCACGCCTTCGTAGAGGATTTTGCGGCTGAACTTCGACTTGCCGGACTCGCGCTCGGAAAAGATGATGGGGAACTCGCAGAAGCGGGTGCCGCTGCGGTGCAGGGTGAACTTCATTTCCATCAGGAAGGCGTAACCCTCGGAGCGGATGTGGTCCAGGTCGATCTTGCGCAGGACTTCGGTGCGATAGCCGACAAATCCCGCGGTCATGTCGTGCACCGGCACTCCGGTAAAAAGACGCGCGTAAAGGTTGGCGCCAAAGCTCAGCATACGCCGGGACAGGCTCCAGTTCTTTGCGCCGCCGCCCTTCACATAACGTGAGCCGATTACCACCTGGCAGGACTTCGTTCTGAGCATCTCCAGCATGCGCGTCAGCAGTTCGGGCGGATGCGACAGGTCGGCGTCGCACTGGATGACGTGGTCGGCGAGATTCTCAGCGAGAATTTTCTTCATCGCGTCGCGGCAGGCCGAGCCATAGCCGCCCTTGCCGGGACGCGCCATCAGGTGGATGTTCGGGTCCTGCTGCTGAAGGCGGCGGATTTCGTCGGCGGTGCCGTCGGGAGAATTGTCGTCCACGAAGAAGATCGGCTCCGCTCCCACCGCATTGCGGATTCGGGTCACCAGAGAGGCAATGTTCTCCCGTTCGTTGTAGGTGGGGATGATGAGCATCAGTCAGTGGATAGTGAATAGTGGGTAGTGGATAGAGAACCGGATTGCGTTTCAAAGAGCCCGGCTCATCTCTATCCAATATCCACTATCCGTTGGAAATCCGCAATGCTGGGCCGATTCGGAGGCGTTGGCTTCTGCCATCACCGGGCTGCGCCGCTGGGCGACGCCGCGCGGGAATGCGTCTGCGCGCTGGCGTAGAGCGCGTCAATCTCTTTGCGGTAGCGCTCTTCCAAGTGGCGGCGGCGCAACTTCATGCTGGGGGTGAGGGTCCCGTCGGCAATGCTGAGCTCTGCCGGAATCAGCAGCACCTTTTTCAGCTTCTCGTATTGCGCGAGATTGCGATTCAGTTCCTCGACGATGCCCTCATACAACGACTGCACGTGAGGTGATTTCACCAGCTCCTTGCGCGAGGAAAATTTCACGCCATGGTGCTGGGCCCACTCTTCCAGCTCCGCAAAATTGGGCACGATGAGCACGGCCGGAAACTTGCGCTTGTCACCGAGCAACGCCGCCTCGCCGACCAGCAGATTGGCCTTCAGCGAATTCTCGATGGGTTGCGGGGCGATGAACTTGCCCCCTGAAGTCTTGATCAGGTCTTTCTTGCGATCGGTGATGGAAAGGAAGCCCTCTTCGTCGAGGGTGGCCACGTCGCCAGTCTTGAACCAGCCATCTTCGAAAGCGTTGGCCGTTTCATCCGGCATCTTCCAGTATCCCTGGAAAACCGACGGGCCCGCGAACCAACAATTCGCCATCGGCCGCGATCTTGATTTCCACATTCGACAGCGTCTTGCCGACCGCGCCCAGCCGATGGTAGATGGGATTATTCACGGCGATCACCGGCGAGGTTTCGGTGAGGCCATAACCTTCGTGGATGCGAATGCCGATGTCGGCGTACCAGGTGGCGATTTCCCGGCCCAGCGGCGCGCCGCCGGAAACGAAGATACGCGCGCGGCCGCCCATGCCTTCGCGGACCTTGGAGAACACCAGAGCGTTGGCCAGTTTCCAGGAGAGGAGAGGTGGCATCTCACCGCGCAGGATTGCCTCGCGGTTGGCCGCTCCAACGGAGAGTGCCCATTTGAAGAGCGCGCCCTTAACGCCGTGCATCTTGTGCTGCACCTGGTTGTAAACCTTCTCGTACACTCGCGGCACGGCCACAATGATGGTGGGCTTCACTTCGCGCATGGCGCGTCCCAGGTCGTCGATGCTGGGGCAGTAGGCGATGGTGATGCAATGGTATTGCAGCGCGTAATCCAGGTGGCGGGCCGTGATGTGCGACAGAGGCAAATACGAGATGCTGAGGTCGTCCTTGCCAATCTCGAACATATCGAGCGAGACGCTGACGTTGGAGGCGATGTTGCCATGGGTGAGCATGACGCCCTTGGGCGTGCCCGTGGTGCCGGAGGTGTAGATGAGGGTGGCGAGATCGTCCGGTTCAATGGCCGCGGCGATGGCGTCAAGCTCCGCATCGGGTCCGGATTCTCCGTCGCGCAGGAAGGACCCCATGTGTACGGCGTTGCTCAATTCGGGCGCTTCGTCCATAACGACCACGTATTGCAGGCTGGTTTGATCGCGAATGGCGGCGAGCTTTTCGTATTGCTGCCGGGTGGAAACAAAGGCGATGCGGGCCTCGGAGTTTTGCAGCACATACAGGACCTGCTCGGCGGTTTGGGTGGCGTAGATGGGCACGACCACCGCGCCCAGCAGCAGGGTTGCGTAGTCGGCGATCGCCCACTCCGGGCGGTTCTCGCTGAGGATGACGACGCGGTCACCTTTGGCAACGCCCCAGGCCTGCAGTTGGCGGGCCGCGGAATACACCCAGCTTCGCAGTTGCGCGGAGGAGATCGGCTGCCAGGTTTCGCCTTCCCGGGTCAACATGACGCGCGGGTTGTTGCGGTCCACGACGGTGAAGAAAATTTCGTTGAGGGTCCGAATGCTCATGGGTCCAGGATGTCAGTTTACTAATCTGCTATTTCAACGCCCCAAATGCTAGTCTTCCAGCGAACCGGATGCTGTGACCGGTGACCGCTATCCCTGTGCTGTGGGAGAAGCGCCCGAAAGGCCGTCCAGCGTCCGCTCACGCCTGGTGGCCGCTCCTCATTCCGTTCAGAAAGATGTCCACCACCGTGTCGGCGACGTTGGCCAGCCGATACTCATGCTTATTCAACACCCAGGAAGTTACCATTTCATCGAGCGCCCCGAAGAAGCAATTGGCGGCAACCTTGGCCGGCATCTCGGGGCGGAAGATCCCGCTGGCTTGTCCGTCGCTGATGGCGGTACGGGCCAGGGTCAGGTATTCGATCATGTGATGGTGCGAGAACTCGGAGAGGAAACGCGTACTCTGCCGCAGCTCCATCTGGAAGACGACCGCGAGGTCGCGGTTCGAGCCCAGGGCGTCGAGGTGCAGGAACGCCAACCGGCGCAGCCGTTCACAGGGATTGGGGAGCTTCTCCAACTCGGTACGCGCGTGCCGCATGAACGCATCGAAGGCGGTGTTGATGGCGGTCATCAGGATCTCTTCCTTGTTCTTGAAGTAGAGATAGACCGTGCCATCGGCGACACTGGCGCGATCGGCAATGTCGGAGATGCGCGAGGTAAAGAACCCCTTCTCGGCAAACACCGAGACCGCGGCGTCGAGAATGCGCTGGTACTTCTCGGCGCTGCGGTTGACGGGTGGACCGCCGGCGGCAGTCAATGGAGGTTGCGGTTCGCTTTTCACATCTGGCCCGGGAATCAACCCTGACGGAGGTTCCTGTTCGATTCAGCGGCAGCCCAACAACCCGGCCACCACTGCTACCGAATGAATGCTCATTCAGTTTATGGGCAGGTCTTGATTTCCGCAATGAAAACATCAGCCTTGGGAGAGATGTTCAATTTCGAACAGGGCAGTCGCGCCCACGAACATCCGGCGCGGGTTGTGAGAGCTAAACTACTGATTTTGCTTGAGCAACTTTGGCCGATCAGCTGCACAATTGAGAGTCGGATTCTTTCCGAGCTTTCTTCACACCTCTACTGCAACCAAAGGCGAGCTAGCAATGCGGATTCTCCAGGAACTTCGTTATGCGGTTCGGCAACTGCGCAAGGCGCCCGTATTCACTCTGGTTGCGGTAGCCACGCTGGCGCTGGGCATCGGAGCCAACACAGCAGTGTTTACCCTGCTGGACCAGGCGCTGCTGCGCGCGCTGCCGGTTTCACATCCTGACCAGTTGGTACGGCTGCAATTCACCGGCTCGACGCGCGGCCATTTCAATTCCTTTGGGGGCGACGATCACGATTATTTCTCCTACCCGATGTACCGCGATCTGCGCGATCAGAACCGCGTCTTCGAGAGCCTGATCGCCAGCGACCTGCAGAACGTGAGCGTGCAGTGGAACAACCGGCCTGACCTGGTGGGCTGCGAGTTGGCTTCGGGCAACTACTTCCAGGCGCTGGGGCTGCAGCCCGCCATGGGGCGCCTGTTTGTGCCCGCCGATGATGTGCCCGGCAGCAGCCCGGTTGTGGTGCTCAGCTTCAACTACTGGAAGCGGCAGTTCGGCTCCGATCCGCGGGTGATCAACCAGACGCTGCTGGTCAATGCGCATCCTTTCACCATCGTGGGCGTGGCTCCTCCCGGCTTTCATAGCATTGTCGCCGGCGCCACCGAGGAAGTCTTCGTACCGCTGACTACCAAGAACATCATCACCCCGCGCTGGCAGGACCTGGACGATTTCAACTCGCACTGGCTGATGATTGTGGGACGGCTGAAGCCGGGAGAGAGCCGCACCCAGGCGGAAGCCGGCTTGCAACCGCTGTGGCACGCGCTGCGGGCTGCCGAGCTGGCGCAGATTCCCAACGCCTCGGAACGCCTTCGCCGGGAGTATCTTGACGAATCCCGTATTCAGGTGCTGGACAGTGCACGCGGTTTCTCGCCGCTGCGCGACCAGATCGGCACCCCCATGCTGATCGTGATGGGGATGGTGGTACTACTGGTGCTGATGGCGTGCGTGAACGTGTCCAGCCTGCTGCTGGTGCGGGCCGCGGGACGGGTGCGCGAGATGTCGGTGCGCTACGCCATGGGCGCGGGCCGCTGGCAGATCATCCGTCAGTTGCTCGCCGAGGGCCTGCTGCTTGGCCTATTGGGTGGAACGCTGGGGCTGCTGCTTGCGCCCGCGGTTTCGTCGGTGCTCATTCGCAGGGTTGCGGGGGATAGCGCGACGGACCTGCCTTTTTCGTCCAGCGTGGACACACGCATCCTGCTCTTCAACTTCGCGCTGGCGCTCGCTGTCAGCCTGCTATTCAGTCTGGCGCCGGCTTTGCGCTTTCTGCATCCCGACCTGGCCAATTCGCTCAAGCAGCAGAGCACCACCTCCATCCGGCGGGCCGCTGCGCTTCCGCCGCGTACTCGTGGGCGCGCAAATCAGCTTGAGCCTGCTGCTGCTGATCGGCGCCGGCCTGTTTGTCCGCACGCTGCATAATTTGCGCACGCTGGATGTCGGCTTTGCCACCGATCATCTGGTGAGCTTTGGCATCAACCCACGCCTGTCGGGCTATCAGACGGAGCAGGTCTTCCCCCTGCATCGCCAGGTCTTACGGACCCTCTCTTCGTTGCCGGGAACGCGCTCCGTGGCCGGCACCGACGATCCTGACCTAGCCAACACTGACGATGACGGCAATATCGTCATCGCCGGATACAACGATCGCGAAGACGAAGACATGCAGGTGGAGCAGCCGGCTGTAACACCGGGCTACTTCGCCACCATGCAGGTTCCGTTGCTGGCCGGGCGCGACTTTACCGACGACGATGTCGTGGGCAAACCGAACGTAGCCATTGTGAATGTCGCGTTTGCCCGCCACTTCTTTGGTACTCCGCAGAATGCGCTCGGACACTTTCTTGGCTTCGACGGTTCGCGCGGCAAGAAGGAAACTGAGATCGTCGGGGTGGTGGGAGATACGCGCCACGCGCGGGTCCGCGATGACGTCAAGCGCACCGTCTACCGCCCGCGCTTTCAGTTGGACAATCCCAGCGGCTTGTTCTTCCTGGTGCGCACCTGGCAGCCGCCCGAAGCTGCGCTCTCCAACATCCGCGGCGCCATGCAGCAACTGGATTCCAAGCTGGCCCTGGTCAGTTTGCAAACCATGGAGGTGCAGATTGCCGACAATCTCTCGGTCGAGCGGCTGGTCGCCTTGCTGGCGGTGTGCTTTGGTGTGTTGGCGATGCTGCTGGCGGCGATCGGCCTCTACGGCGTACTGGCGTATGCCACCGCCCAACGCACGCGCGAGATCGGTATTCGCATGGCGCTGGGCGCGCGACGCGGCAGTGTGATGGGGTTGGTGCTGCGCGATGTCTTGTGGCTGGCGGGAATCAGCATTGTGGCGACCCTTCCGGTAGCCTTGCTGCTGGGGCGCCTGCTGCGCAGCCAGCTTTATGGGGTGAGCGCCGCCGATCCTCTGACCCTATTCGGAGGTACGCTGTTGGTGGCGGCCGTGGTCCTCGTGGCGGCGTTGCTGCCGGCGCGCCGGGCGGCGTCGGTGGAACCCATGCAGGCGCTGAGGATGGAATAGTGGTTAGTGGTTAGTGGTTAGTGGTTAGTGGTTAGTGGTTAGTGGTTAGTGGTTAGTGGTTAGTGGTCAGTGGTTAGTGGTTAGTGGTTAGTGGTTAGTGGTTAGTGGTCAGTGGTTAGAATGCGACGTGCCAAGTTCCATTTACTAGAGCTCATCTCATAAATCGTCTTGTGTTGTATCAGGGCACGACTTTCAGTCGTGCCAAACGAAGCGCAGAAAAGGTCAGGGCTTTAGCCCCTGCAAAAACGGGCCCTCAGGGGCTTCAGAGACTGTGTCACAACCCACCCTCACACCGATTAACACGGCCGGTCATGCTGTTTCGGAACCGGAGTTGCGACGTTTTTCTTGTGTTCCGCAGAGGCGGCGTTGCTGTCCTGGGCGCACCTCAATGCAGCAAACGATGGCCGCGCGTCAGGTTGTAGCTGATGGCGGCCAGCAGCAGTTCTGTGCTCACCCCCGCCAGTCCCACGCGCAGGAACTGCCGCATCCCTCGCTGTTCTTTCAGGACTCCGATCACCGGTTCCACCAGGGCTTTGCGATGCAAGTAGGTTCGCCGGCCTTCTCGACTGCGCAACTTGCGGCGCATGCGCCGCGTCGCCCGATGACGCGGAGGCCGATTTTCCTTCCCGCGTTTCCCCAGGTTCAGTTCCCGCGCCAGATTCGAATCCGGCACATATCCAGCGATGCCTTGTGCCTCGAGTGCATCCAGATTATCCCCGCTATAAAATCCGCTGTCGGCCAGCACTTGCTGCGGCCGGGCGCGGCATTGCCGCTCCACCTCAGCTATCATGGGCAACAACGAAGCATTGTCGGTGGCGTTCTGCGTCACCCGCACGGCCACGATGAAGTGATCTTCGCTGACCGCGATTTCGCCGCTGTAACCCAAACGAAATCTTCCGCCCCGCTCGCGCAAAAAGCGGGCGTCAGGATCGGTCAGCGACTCTTTGCGCTTGGCCTCGCCGCCAGGCTCGCGCCTCATAGCGCGCCGCAGCCGCTCCGCCGTCTCCGCTTTCACTTCCAAGCCCGGCTCCTGGTCCGGATCTTCCGTTTCCATCTCTCGCCGCCACTGTCGCACCTGCCGCGCATCCTGCTGGCGCAAGCGGTCCGGCGAGGCGTTGGCCTTGATGCGCGTCGAATCAATCGCCACTCGTCCCAGCCCCGCCATACCGGCCTGCCGCGCCCACCCCAGCACCTGGGTAAACAACTGCTCGATGGCTTCGCCATGCCGCCGCAAAAACTCACTCAGCGTCTTGTGGTCCGGTCGCAGCCCGCCCGCCAGAAAACGAAATCCCAAATCTTCCTGCACCCGCCGCTCCAGCTTGCGCGTCGAGCGCACATTCACCGCAAACCCGTACAGCCACAGCTTCAGCATCAGGCGCGGGTTGTACGCCTTCTGCCCCTCTTCGCTATAGGCCTCGTCAAAGCGGATCAGATCCATGGCCTCGATCAGCTCGTGGATCAGAAAGCACAGATGGCCGGGCGGCAACTCGTCGCGCACATGACGCGGCAACAACTCGGCTTGTTCGGGCGTATAGGCGAAGTAGTTTGGCATGATTCTTTCTTCGCCTATTTTTTCCTTCACCGCAAGTGCTAAGTTGTGACACAGTCTCTAAAGCCCAATGAGTTTTGCTGTGTTATGGCACGGCTGAAGCCGTGCCCTGATACAAAGCGAAAGCCTGCCCCGAGCAGAGTCGAAGGACCCCTATTCCCGAGAGAGTGTTAGGACACCGATAGCGGTGTTTCGACTCGCATGACCAGAGTCGGGGTGCTCGCTCCAAGAGAAGCGTGGCACCTTCGTAATCGAACCCGCCCCACCTTCGTTAGTGAACTTCGTTCTTTGTGCTTGACCTCGCCGCGCCGCCTCCCTAGCCTTGATGTAGCGCGCCACGGCTGCGCCACACTCGCTAACCACGGTCCCAGGCATCGTAGTTGAGGGCCGTCCCGCCTCGCGGGATTGCGGACTGAGGATGCGAATCGTGACGGGTCACCCCTTGACCCGGTTCCGGCGTTCGGCCGTTGCGTGGCCCATCCTGCATTACGGGCAGCGCGATCCGCTGCCTAATTCCTAATAACACGTGTGTGTCTGGTTGGCTGAGAGCCAACCCCGAGTTGTCATTACGAACGGCCGTCAGGCCGTGAGGAATCTGCTTTCCCACTCATCGCCACCGGGCAGAAGAAAAGCAGATTCCTCGCGCCGCCCTCGTAATGACAATCCCCGAGAGACCCAGTCAATGTAATCGCACACGCGCACATTTCTATAAAGGAGTCATCCATGTCGGAACATAGTTATGAAGAACTGCGGGCCGAGCTGGTCGAAGCCAGGCAGGCCTTAGACTCACGCGAACGCCGCTTGCGCGAGTTGGGCGTCACCGATTGGGAGCCCAAACCGCCCGAGAAGGTCGTCATCAAGACCTGCCGCCACGTCAAGGAGAACGGCTTCTGCTGCGGCTCGCCCGCCGTGAGCGACCGCGATTACTGTCACTTTCATCTGAGCATCCGCGGATGCCGCCTCAAGATGGCGCGGGCCCGGGCGCGCGGCGAGCGCTTTAGCGTGGAGCTGCCCCCGCTGGAAGATCTGTACGCGGTGCAGGTGGGCATCCAGCAAGTGCTGGACGCGCTGCTCCGCGGTCAGCTCGACCGGCACCTGGGCGGCGTCGTGCTCTATGGCCTGCAACAGGCCGCCAGCAACGTGCGCCTGCCCCAGGAGGAGTGGGACCAATCCGCCCGCTTCAACAGAATCGGCAAGACCACGTGGCGCGGCTTTGAGAAAGCCCATGGCCTGCCCCAGGATCTTGACGTGGACACTCCGCCGGACGAGGCCTTCCCGCCACCGGTAACTTCGCCCGGCACGATTGCACTCGATGGTGAGGAACTGGTGACCGAGGACGATATCGAATTGGAGGAGCTGGCGGAGCGCGACCCGGCAGCCTGCAAGCGTCGGGCCCTGCAGTTGGCGCGCAAGTACCGGCGTCGGCTGCGTCACGAGGAAGACAAGCTGGCCCGGGCCTGCCGCATTCTTGAGGCGGCGCGCCGCAACGACGAAGCGCGGAAGAAGGAACCGTCCACGGCCGGCACGGCGGCGGCGCCCAGCAGCGCGGAGGCAATCTCGGCGCAGCCGGATACGGGGTCTGCGGCGAGCGGCGAGCTGTTCGCCTGCTGGAGCGGAGGAGTCCGCGGAGTCAAAGAAATCTCCGCAGGGTGAGGGCGTTAATAAGGATGAAGGGGCGGAAGACGCAGAAGGCGCGTCTTAAGTCGCCGTAAGTCTAAGGCGCTCAATATTTTGCCTGTAACTAGCTGTAGAATCAATATTTTGCAACACAATTGTGCGTCAAGTTGTTGAAAACACGTAGCGCCGAAGGAGGGGAGGGTAAGAGAGACAGCAGACGAAAATCACAATTCGGAAAGACGCGGATTCCGACCCGCTTGCAGCGATTGCGCAGCTCAATTGGGTGGAAGCGCCAGGCTTCAACCCGGCGAAAATAAGACGTTCTCTTTGATGGGGCTTCAGCCACGGGCTTTCAGAGTCGCGACGCCCCGCGGAATTTCCCGAAGTGACGAACATCACAGGCTCTAGTGATGCCACTCACGGCCTCTTGGGTCGTGAGAATCCTATCGTGGAGACATAAGAACGAGCCGTCATCAGTATCAGCGGGGAAGAGGAAAACAAACCATGACACAAGGCAATGGCAGTGCGAATCCGGCGAAGAAGGAATACACGCCGCGACTGATTTTCTGGGAGGTCACCAAGGGCTGCAACCTGCGATGCATTCATTGCCGCGCTACGGCGACGGAGTTGATGTCGCCTAACGATCTGCCCACCGAGAAAGCGCTCGACATCATCTCCCAGATTGCCAACTTCGGAAATCCCATCCTCGTGCTGAGCGGAGGCGAACCGCTTTATCGCGCTGACATCTTCGAGCTCGCCGAATATGCCACCAGCCGCGGCCTGCGCGTCGCTCTGGCCACCAACGGCACGCTGGTGACGAAAGACGTCGCGCAGAAGATCAAGAACGCCGGCATCAAGCGCGTCTCCATCTCGCTCGACGGCTCCGATGCCACCACCCACGACACCTTCCGCGGCATTCCCGGCGCCTTTGATGCCGCCATTTACGGCATGAAGAACCTGCAGCAGGTTGGAGTCTCGGTGCAAATCAATACCACGATTGCGCGTCACAATGCGCATCAGTTGCCCGCGGTGCTGGAACTGGCGCGGACCCTTGGCGCTGACGCGCTGCATACCTTCCTGCTGGTTCCGGTCGGCTGCGGCGTGGATATTGCCGCCGAGCAGATGGTTCCTCCGGAAGAATACGAGAAGATGCTGAACTGGTTCTACGATCAGTCGCTCGAAGGCGGCATTGAGTTGAAGGCCACCTGCGCTCCGCACTACTTCCGCGTAGCGCGCCAGCGCAAGGCTGCCGACCGCCTGGCTGGACGCGAGCGGCCCGCCGCTAAACCAGCGGTTGCTGACGGGATTGGCCCCACAGAGATGACAATGCCGGGCTCAACGGGAATCTCCCTGAAGCCGGGCGGTGGCCCGCCGGTAGGACACACCGGTCATCCCTGGCGGCCATCCCGGCGACATGAACGCGATGACCAAGGGTTGCCTGGCCGGAACCGGCGTCTGCTTCCTCTCGCACGAAGGAGAAGTTTTCCCCTGCGGATATCTGCCCGCGCTGGCTGGCGATCTGCGCAAACAAAACTTTGCCGAGATCTGGAACGACTCTGCCGTGTTCGAAGCGCTGCGCGACGACGACAATCTGAAGGGCAAATGCGGATGCTGTGAGTTTCGCCATGTCTGCATGGGATGCCGCGCGCGCGCCTTCGCCGCCACCGGAGACTTCCTGGCCGAGGAGCCGTTCTGCGTCTATGAGCCCGGCACTTCGAACCAAATGATTCGTGAAGCCGCCATCGGCAAAGCACAGTCATGACTTTGGTCACAGCCAATCAGCCGAGCGCGAACTACCATCAAGGCATGGCAGCACACGTCGGCACTCTCCAGAACTCGCGGCTGAAAACCATGGTCATTCCGCGCGAGCATGGCGCGTGGGGCATGATGCTGGTCCCGCTCGCGACGGGCGCTGTGGTGGCACTCCGCACCGGTATCAACAGCGGTGCGCTTACTCTCTTCATTCTCGCGGCCATGTCACTGTTCTGGCTGCGCACGCCAGTCGAGGCGTGGCTTGGGACCTCAGCCATCAAGGCGCAGACTGGGCAGGAGCGCGCGTTCGTGCTCAAGAGTAATCGCCGGCGTCGCCTTACTCGCCGCAGCCAGCGTTGCGATGTTGTTGTGGAATGGCCGGAACCGCGGCCTGCTGTTGATCGGCGCGATCGCGGCCCTCGCCTTTGCGGTGCAAGCGGTGGTGAAAAAACTCGGACGGCGCGGCCGCATGCCGGCACAAGTCATTGGCGCGATCGGACTCACATCCACAGCAGCGGGCGCGTATTACGTCGCCACCGGAAAACTTGACAATGTGGCTCTCGCGCTCTGGCTCGCCAACTGGTTGTTCGCCGGCGACCAGATTCATTTCGTGCAGGTGCGCATTCACTCCAGCCGCGCCGTCACTATGGATGAGAAGCTGCGGCAAGGGCTTCCCTTCTTCGCCGGACAGGTCGTGCTCATAGGCGTCGTCCTCGCTGCATGCCGCTTCGCCATCTTCCCCACGACGATCGCGCTGGCATTCGTGCCTGTCCTGTTTCGCGGAACGCTGTGGTTTGTGCGTGGCCGCCAGCCGCTGGACGTACACAAGCTCGGATACGGCGAACTCCGGCAAGCGCTGATTTTTGGAGCTCTGTTGTGCGCGGCATTTCTGGTGTGATTTTGTTCGAATGCGAAGTCAGCGGTATCGCAGGTTGTTCTCCTCCAGCCAATCGCGGGCAACCCGTTCCATGGCCTTATTCCGATAATTTCGCCAAATTTCTTCCATCCCTAAGTCTGCAATCGTCCGCCGGAAAAGGCGAAAAGCGCCTGCGCCATGGACAGCATCCACTAATCTGGCGCGCAGATGACAGTCGGCCTGTTCGTCGGCAAAGTCCTGCATCATCCGCCACTCGTCGATATGCACCTGGTCGGGCAGAGCCAGCATGCGGTCGTCTTCCAGCGCTCGCTTGATCTTCGGCAGCGACTCGCGCATCCAACTCGGCGCGTGGTCCCAATTGTCCGCTTGAGCGATGCTGGCTTCCTCTTCGTTGAACGTGATGATCTCCCCCGAATCGGGATCGAGAAAGGAACTTAACTCGTCGCTCTGGAGATCGAGGGCTTCGATGACATCGCGCAGGGAAATCACAACCGGCATGAGGACCCTCCGTTGATTTCACTGGACTGCACGCCGATATTATCGGCAAACGGCTAACAGCGCCAGAGGGTTCACGCGTTCGCATACAATACTGCCAGCGCCCTTGCAAACCGCGTTCATGGCGCAGCTCCGTCTGAGGTGGGCAGCAATGAGAAGAGGAACGCACGCATCTCTGGCGCTCTTCCTGGTTTCAGCCCTCACCTTTGCCATGGCGCAAGAGCTGAACGAATTCAGCGGAGGAGGCTCTCCCGTGACATTCATAGTGAATAGTTCAGCGTTCGGAGCTGGTGCTGCAATTCCGAAGCAAGTTCACTTGCGAAGGTCCCGATGCCTCGCCGGCGCTGGAGTGGAGCGGTTCTCCTGCCAAGACCGCCAGCTTCGCTCTTATCGCGGATGATCCGGATGCTCCTGCCGGAACTTGGGTCCATTGGGTGCTTTGGAACCTGCCTGCGGATGCGCATTCGCTGCCCGAAGGTGTTGCGAAACTCGAACAGCTCAACGATGGTGCGCGGCAAGGCCGAAACGACTTCCGGAAGGTGGGCTACAACGGGCCATGCCCGCCGCCCGGCAAGACGCATCGCTATTTCTTCCGTCTGTATGCGCTGGATGCAAAGCTCGATCTCGCACCCGGAGCGACGCGGGAGGAGTTGGACGCCGCAATGCAAGGTCGCACTCTGGCAACGGCGGAATACATGGGTACGTTCCGGCGATGATTGGGAGGAACTTGCCTCACCAGCTAATGCCTGAGAACTCGTGGCTCCTGCAAGATGCACCCGAAGCCGCGCCCGTTCAAAGCAGAGCCGCGGCAGGTTTCGGCTTGAGATCGAATTGCTGCACCAGCATGTCCACAATCTCTCTTCCGATCTCGAGCGATGCCGTCGCCGCCGGAGAAGGCACATTGCACACGTGGATCATGCGTTGGCTGTGCACGAAATGAAAGTCGTCAACCAGGTTTCCGTTGCGGTCCACCGCCTGGGCACGAACTCCTGAGCCGCCCGCCGTCAGGTCGGATTCCTGCAGCTCCGGCACCATCTTCTGCAGTGACTTGACAAATGCGGACTTTGACCCACGACCGGTATTGCTCGGCCAGCCCCATCCGCCAATACTTACGAGCCATCTTCCAGAAGCCCGGAAAGCCCAGCGTCTCCATGGCTTCACCGAGATCGACTCCGGCGCCGGTGTAACCCTCGCGCCGCAACGCCAGCAAAGCGTTCGGACCTGCTTCGACGCTGCCGTTCACGCGTCGCGTGAAATGGACTCCAAGAAACGGAAATCGCGGATCAGGAACGGGATAGATGAGCGACTTGACCAGATAGCGGCGTTCCGGTTTCACCTCGTAGTATTCGCCGCGGAAGGGCACAATCTCCAGTTCGGTCTGTACGCCTGCCATGCGCGCAATCGCATCGCTGTAGAGTCCGGCACAGTTGATCACATATCGCGCGCGGAAGTCGCCGGCCTGGGTCTCCACCAGATTGAATTGGCCTTCTTCGCGCAGCCCGGTCACCTTCGCGTTGAGGACGATCTCGCTCCCCGGCCCGCGCGATAAGCTCAGCATATTTCTGCGCCACCGCGGTGTAGTCCACGATGCCGGTTGTGGGAACCTGCAAGGCCCGGATTCCACTGCAATGCGGCTCAATCTGGCGGAACTGTTCCGGGTCGAGCATGCGCAGTCCCGGCACTCCGTTCGCAATCGCCGCGTTGATGCAGTTGCTCGAGCCGCGGAACTTCCTCCGGAGTGGTGGCGACCACGAGCTTCCCGCACTCTTCGAACGGAACTCCTTGCTCCTGGCAAAAGCGCTTCATGGAGGCGGCGCCCGTCACACAATTGCGCGCCTTCAGTGAACCGGTCTTGTAGTAGAGACCGGAATGGATGACCCCGCTGTTGTGTCCAGTCTGATGGGCCGCAACGTGATCTTCCTTCTCCACTACGAGAATGCGCATTCCGGGAAGTCGTCGCGTCGCTTCGAGGGCGGTTGCCAGTCCCACAATTCCTGCGCCAATGATGAGCAAATCTACTTGACGATCGGCCATGAGGTTTCTATGAGGTCCAAGTGACACGCGATTATACGAGCCAGTGCTTAGTGCCGCTAGGACCGTCGTCACAAGGCTTGCGGCGATGCCTTTAGAACAGTAGTCTAGAACTTCGTCCTCGAATCCTTAAGACTGATCTATGCGTGTACTTGTGACAGGCGGCGCGGGTTTCATCGGATCGCACTTATGCGATGCGTTGCTGGGCGAAGGCCACTCGGTAGTTTGCGCTGACAACCTGCTGACCGGACAGATGCAGAACATCGCTCATCTGGGCAATGAGGCAGGCTTCGAATTTATCCAACGGGATGTCTGCCAGGCCTTCGATTGCGGCAGGGTTGACTACATTTTCCATTTCGCGTCTCCCGGCCAGTCCGGTTGACTACCTGAAGCACGGAATCGAGACCCTGCAAGTCGGTTCGCAGGGTTCGATGAATTGCCTTGAACTGGCCAGGAAATACAGCGCGAAATTCCTGCTCGCCTCCACCTCGGAGTGTTATGGCGACCCGCTGGAGCATCCGCAGAAGGAAAGCTACTGGGGACATGTCAATCCCATCGGACCACGCTCGGTGTACGACGAAGCGAAGCGCTTCGCGGAGGCGGTCACCATGGCCTATCGCCGGTACCATAACGTGGACACGCGAATCGTCCGCATCTTCAACACTTACGGCCCGCGGCTCCAAATCAACGATGGCCGAGTGATTTCCAATTTCATGAGGCAGGCGTTGCTGGGCGAGGACCTGACGGTTTACGGTGACGGAGCGCAAACGCGCAGCTTCTGTTACATCAGTGACGAGGTGGCCGGAATTCTCGCGCTGTCCCAGGCCGACGAGTATGAGCCGACCAACATCGGCAATCCGTCAGAGTTTACGATCCTGGAGTGCGCGAAGGTGGTCATCGAGGTTACCGGCTCGAGCAGCAGAATTCGGCACGCGCCGCTGCCGCAGGACGATCCCCGGCAGCGCTGCCCCGACATCAGCAAAGCAAAACGGTTGCTCGGCTGGGAGCCAGTGATCGATCTTCGCACCGGCTTGCGGATGTCGCTCGAGTACTTCAGGTCTGCGGTGCAAGGAATTGGGGCCCGAGCGTAAGGCTATTTGGGATTTGGCCGTGGGCCGCCTACAATACCGCGTATGGAGATTTCGCTCACGCCAGAAATGGAAGAGAGGTTAAACCAGCTCGCCTCCCAGGCAGGTAAGGGAAAAGAGGAGGTAGTGCAGGAACTCGTCGCCAGTTACCTTGAGCACGACGCGTGGTTCCGGCGAGAGGTCACCAAAGGACTGGCTTCTCTCGATCGTGGCGAATCGGTTTCACACGATGAGGTCGGTCGGCGCATGGAGCGGCGCCTCCAGTCGTAATGACGGTCCGCTGGTCTCCGGAAGCCGCCGCTGATTTCGATAGCATCATTGCATACCTGCTGGAGCAAAATCCTTCAACTGCTGATCGCATCGCACACACGATCTACAGCGCAATATCGTCACTCGACACATTTTCCAACCGCGGACGCCCCGGTCGAATCGAGGGTACTCGCGAGTTGGTGTTGGCGCCACTTCCATACATCGTTGTGTACCGCGCACTGAGTGACGCGGTCGAAATCTCACGCGTGTTGCATGGTTCGCAACGTTGGCCCTAGATCGCGAGTTCCGATACTCACTTGTCAGCCTGCTCTTCGGTTTTTTTGAACACCATATCCCAATCTCGTACAATGGGGCTTCCGAAGTCGAAGAGGTCCGCTCGATGGACACTCAACTCGAGTTCGAACTCCTCCGCCGCGAAAGCTCTTCGTGGTGGCACATTGCGCGCTGCAAGCTGCTGCGCGACGCCGTGGCTCAAGCCATTCGGGGCAAACGCGAAGCACGCATTCTCGATTTTGGTTGCACGGCGCAGCTGGAATTCTCGGATAACCCCTATTTGCGCGCTCTCAATGCGCACAGTTCCCTTCCCGTGCTTGCGTTCCAGCAAATCGAGGGCTGGCAAAACCTGATCTGCACTCGTCCGGAAGAGCTGGCGCTGGCATCGAACTCCTTCGATGCCGTAGTTGCAGGAGACATCTTGCAGTCCCTTCCAGACGACCTGATTGCCCTGCGCGAGCTGCGCCGGGTGCTGAAAGATGGCGGATCGCTGTGCCTGACGGTTCCGGCATATCCCTCCCTTTGGGGCGAGGACGACGAAGTGCGCGGCCATCAACGGCGTTACACCGCCAGCGAATTGCGGCGCAAGCTCAACAACTGCGGCTTCGAAATCTCCCGCGTGTCGTACCTTGTGGCGATAGGGTTTCTGCCTTCCATCCTTGAACGCGTGGGCAAGAACATTTTCAAGAAATCCGTAGCGCTTCGGCGAACGTCTGCGGAAACGCCGGCGTGGGCAAATACGGGCATGGTCCTGCTTCTCGATTGCGAGCGGCAGTTGATTCGCTACATCAATCTGCCATTCGGCACGCGCCTCATCTGCTGGGCACAAAAGCCTGCGCTGGTTGCCGAGCGGGTCACGGTCCCAGCCTGGGAGCAACAGTGGGCGCGGCCGCCTCTGCCGCAGGGCATGGGTTAGCGCTTGCTCGCCGCTCAATAGTCTCCTCTCACCAACCCCGAGTTGTCATTACGAACGGCCTTCAGGCCGTGAGGAATCTGCTTTCCTCCTCATCGCCACACGGCAGAAGAAAAGCAGATTCCTCGCTTCGGTCGTAATGACAATCCTCGAGATAAATAGCGAGTGCGAGCAAGCGCGCATGTCCCGCAGGGACATAGCCCTCGCAGACCTCATTAGTCGTTCTCGTGATTCTGTTCCCCACACGTTAGAATCAGTTCGTGGCCCTGTTTCGCAGCATCGGTACCACGCTGGAGATGATCAAGTGGGAGCATTCGGTTTTGACGCTTCCCTTTGGTCTGACCGGCGCGGTGCTGGCGGCGCGCGGCATCCCCAGCCTGCACACGTCCATCTGGATCGTCGTTGCGCTGGTGGCGGCGCGCTCGGCGGCCATGGCGTTCAACCGGCTGGCCGACGCCACCATTGATGCCGCCAATCCTCGCACCCGGATTCGCGCACTGCCCGCGGGTAAGCTGAGCAAGCCATTCGTGGCCTGGTTTGTGGTGGTCACGTCGGCGATTCTGATCTTCGCTGCCTATCAATTGAATCCGTTGGCGTTTTATCTGTCGCCAGTGGCGCTGGGCATCGTGTTTCTCTACTCCTTCACCAAGCGTTTCACTCGCTGGTCGCACGTGGTGCTGGGAATCGCGATGGGGACCGCGCCGGCTGCGGCGTGGATCGCGGTTCGTGGCTCGCTCGACCCGCGCATCCTGATTCTGACCGCTGCGGTGGTCTTCTGGGGCGCGGGATTCGACATCCTGTATAGCTGTCAGGACTACGAATTCGATCGCGAGACCGGCATCTACTCTGTGCCGAAGGCCTTCGGCATACGTAACGCTCTGAT
The DNA here is from genome assembly GCA_963735855.1 of uncultured Acidobacteriaceae bacterium. Taxonomy (GTDB): domain Bacteria; phylum Acidobacteriota; class Terriglobia; order Terriglobales; family Acidobacteriaceae; genus Bog-257. The sequence continues at coordinate 115,022 of CAVTMW010000010.1, read as the reverse complement.
CGATCGCCCGGTTCTTTCACGTGATCACGGTGCTGCTCCTGGCGTGGATGGTGGTGGCCTTTGGTCTGGGCAAGATTGCCATCGCCGGCGTGGTCTTTGTCGCGCTGCTGCTCATCTACGAGCATTCACTGGTGAAGCACGACGATCTCAGCCGCGTCAACGCTGCATTCTTCACCATGAACGGCCTGGTCTCGATGGCGTTCCTGTTCTTCATCGCTGGAGATCTCCTGCTGGCGCGGTAAGCTCGCCAATCGCCTCGATTCGTCGCTGGCATCTCAGCCAGCCCAGCCTTTCGATTAGCCGGAACCATCATGTCAACAAAGGTTGACAACCTCTTGACTTTTCTTAGACCGCCTTTTTTCCTCCCCGCTCGTATATCAGGGGAAGCTTGTGGTGGGGCGGTTCACGAGACGCAGCTTCGCCAGAAGTAAATTCAAACTCTTAAAAGAAAAGGAAAATCCCATGAAAAACCTAAGTCTGTTCGCTTGCCTTCTGGTGCTGACCCTTGGCGCCAGCGCCCAAAACGCTATCTCGGTCGGTCCCATCGCGATTCCTCCGAACGCCCGCAATGGGGCAAAGGCAAACGCAGATGGCACCACCACGATTGAACATGCGCAGGCACAGTCCTCAACAGCAGCTGCGAAACCGGCACCAAACGGAGGTCCGCAGGGCCCGCCCGTGTCAAAGACACCTCCTAATGCCGTCCAGGTACCTCCAACGGCGAAAAAGTAACCTTTGCGATCGTTCGCCTTCTCGACGGCGAGCGGGAGCCAGTTAGAGCTGATTAAGGGCGGATCCTGCTCCGCCCTTTTGACGCTGGTTAAGTTCGTAGCCTCGGATTTTCAGCAACGCCGTGCACTTGCGCTGGAAGGTGCGGACCGCAGATGTCGGTTCGCCAGCCCTTCCGCTTCCTGCGTCCTCTCGTGATTTCGGGGGTTGGGTAAGGTATCATGAACGCTGATGGCAGCCGTTGAGCAATCAATCGACAAGCAGAAAAAGACACATCCTTTCCAGACCGACGATGCGTCGGCTGACGCCCATCCATGACAAGGTGATGGCGCAGGAGCGTCTCTCGGCTGACGACGCGCTGGCGCTCTATCGCTCCGGCGACATTCTGGCGCTCGGATGGCTGGCCAACCACGTTCGCGAACGGATGCACGGCGACACCGCCTACTTCAACGTCAACCGGCACATCAACTACACCAATGTTTGCGTAGCAGCATGCCGTCTGTGCGCTTTCGGGCGCAAGAAGGATGTCGCGGGCGCGTACACCATGGCGCTGGAAGAAGCCTGGAGCACGGCGGCGTCCGGTTACACCGAGGCGATCACCGAGTTTCACATCGTCGGCGGACTGCATCCTGATCTGCCGTTCCAGTACTACCCCGACCTGATCGCCGGTCTGAAAGAGCGCTTCCCGCAAGTGCACCTCAAAGCGTTCACCATGGTCGAGATCGCCTTCTTCGCCAAGATCGGCAAGATGACGCCGCGCGAGGTGCTGGTCAGGCTAAAGGATGCCGGGCTCGACTCCATGCCCGGTGGCGGCGCGGAAATCTTCTCCGATCGCGTGCGCCACATCATTTGTGATCACAAAATTGATGGCGGCCAGTGGCTGGAGCTGGCGCGCACGGCGCACGAAGTGGGCCTGAAGTCGAACGCAACCATGTTGTACGGCCACATTGAGAACGACGAAGACCGGGTTGACCATCTGCTCAAGCTGCGCGCCCTACAGGACGATACTCACGGCTTCCAGACATTTATTCCGCTGGCGTTTCATCCCGAAAACACTCCGCTGCAGCATCTGCCGAAGACAACCGGCATGTCGGACCTGAAGCAGATTGCGGTCTCGCGCCTGGTGCTCGACAACTTCCCGCACATCAAGTCGTACTGGCAGATGGTGACGCCGAAGATGGCGCAGATTACTCTGCGCTTCGGCGCGGACGACATTGACGGGACCGTCGTGGAGGAAAAGATCTACCACGACGCCGGAGCGACTACGCCGCAAATGTTGCGCCGCCAGGACCTGATCCGCCTGATCACGGAAGCCGGCCGCGTCCCCTTCGAACGCGACACGATGTACCGGCCGGTGACGCGAACCGAGACCACCGTCACAGTAGCGGTGTAGCAGCTACTTCTTCTGCTCCGGACTCAGCCGCTTCCTTCCCGGCATCGGCGGCCAGCCTTGCGGTTGTCCCTGGAACAGCGCGACTGAGTTCTCATATCGCTTGCCGTCGCCGTCGTGCACGGCAAACCGCCGCGGATGTTCGGCTGAGCCGCTCCACAGCGACACGCCCGCGTACGCGCCGTCTTTTCGCAGGATGTAATAACTCATGTCAACGTATGCCAGCTTTTCCATGTTGCCGTTGTAATTGCGGACGATGCGCTTCAGCGTGTCCAGCCCGGCTTCCTGCGGCGACATGCCTCGCCGCATGTTCTCCACGATGGTATGTGCGCCCACGACCTTGATGTTCTCTTCGCCACTGCCGGTCGCTCCCGCCGAACCCACGTCCTGGTCGGTGTAGCTGCCGGCGCCGATGATGGGCGAATCGCCTGCGCGTCCGGAGATTTTCCACGCCAGCCCGCTGGTCGTCGTCGCGCCCGACATCTCGCCCTTCTCGTTCACCGTGGAGCAGTGGATCGTTCCGGTCGGCGGTCGCAGGACGCGCTCGATCGCCGCCATACGCAGCTCCGGCTCGATGCCGATCTTTGCCGCGAGTTCCTCGATCTTGCGCATGCGCTCTTCGTGCAGCTCCGACTCGTTGTCGCCGCCGTTCTGCGGAAACTTGAATTTCGGGCTGGCCAGCCCCGGCCCCCACCAATCGTCGTTGGACATGGTCTCGCGCCATAGCTGCCAGATCTTGCGCGAGTGCTCGGTTAGCAGGTTTTCGCGCGGGAAGCCCATCTTGAAGCCGAACTTCTGCGCGCCCTCGCCCACCAGCATGACGTGGCCGGTGTGTTCCATCACGGCTTTCGCCAGCAGCGAAACGTTCTTGATCTCTTCGACGCCGGCCACCGAGCCCGCCATCCGCGTGGGGCCATGCATGCAGCAGGCATCGAGTTGGACCACGCAGTCCTCGTTCGGCAGTCCACCGAGACCGACGCTGTCGTCGTTCGGATCGTCTTCCGGCCCGGTGATGACCTGCATGACGGCATCCAGGGTGTCGCCGCCACTCGCAAGTACGGCATAGCCGCGATCCAGATAGTTGTAGCCGTTGTGGGCACAGATGATGACCGGCTTCTTGGGCAACGCTGAAGGCGAGGAGGCGCCGTTGTCGGACTTCTTTTGCGCTTGCAGATCGAGTGCGAGGGACGCAGAACCGGCGGCAGTCGTTGCGATGAAGTCGCGGCGAGTGAATTTCATGGAGTGTCTCCATACGAATCAGCTGACGGCCAAGCAGAATAGCACGGCGCGGCTACGGGACCGCAGCTCAACAAAAAAGGCACAGCGCGCGGCCGTGCCTCTTGGTTGGTATTAGGTTTCGATTTCAGCTCGCGGCCCGCTCGGCCGTGTTCTGGTCGGCGCGGAAGCGCAGTAACGCCGCAATCCGGCCAACGCGGTCGAACTCCTCGTCGTCGGCGATGTAAACAATCTCAATCCCACTGCGAATGGAGTGGCCAACTATTGCGTCCCCGATGTCTTCCAGTTCCGTGTTCTCCTTGCCGCATACCGCGCACACCGGAGTGACGTGCATGTCCATGTGGCCGCAGTTGAAGCACTTCACGCCCGGAGCCAGGAAGTTCGAGCCGAGAAGCAAGGTCTGCACTTCGCCCGTTTCCAGCGAGCGCAGAACCCGCCGCAGGCCAATTGCCCCGCGCCCGTTGCGATGCGCTTCGCCAACCACTTCGCGAATCAAACCCCGCTTCACTCCGGTGTCATATTCAGCCAGTTGCTGCAACGCCATCTGCTTCACCTGCTCGGGCGTGGCAGCCTTGGGATCGACCCGGAAATGTCCTACCAAACGCTGGCGGGCGTTGGAACGCAATTGTGGGTGGAACTCGGACCAGATGTCGTCGTGGCAGCCGATGACCAGCCGGTCGCACTGCCCACGTTCGAAATACTGTTCAATGTACTCGGCGATGACCCGGAAATGCTGCATGGCCTCGTTGGTCTGCCGGCGCTGGGCATGCCCGCCATCATAACCACCCCAACCGTCGCTTTTGCCGCGCCGCGTCAGCTCGTTAACGAAGTCCAGTTTCTCGACCACGTCGTCGTTCACGATTTCGAAGATGCGCGCTTTGGCGCGGTCCACCAGCACCACACACACATGGTGCACACCATCGAGCACCGCTGCCAGCGGCTTCAGATGGAAGCGCTGATTCAGCAGGACATTGGTTTTGGGCAACTGCGCGGGAACGTCAAACTCGCGCCAGAATCCCTGCTGGCTGCAGGCAAATATCGCTTTTGCCTTGCCGCCATTGCCGCGCAGCGATTCCACCATGCCGTTGATGCGATCAAGGTCGGCGCGCGCATGGCCATTTCTTCCCTTCTTCTCGGCCTCGCGCAGCGCATTGCGCACCAGGTCCTTAAGCAGGATCGAGTCCTCGCGGTGCGATTTGTTCAGCGGCGTCGCGGGCTGATAGTAAAACGTAACTGCGCAAGCCTCCGGTGAGTGAAAAGTCGCGAGCTCCCGGATGTCGTCACGCGTAATCATTCCGCCCCTCCTCATTTGATTTTCTCTTCATTAGACGTACAGAACTGCTCCTTCGGTCAGGCACTCCTGGAATACTCCACCAGTTTTTCCTTGAGAGGGTCTTTCAAGGGCAAGGCCAGTTGCAGATGTTCACGCGCCTTGCGAATGGACGCGCGCACCTCCTCCACGCTGCGGTTGGTGATGTCGGCAATTTCTTCCAGCGTAAAGCCTTCGATGGTGTACAGGATGAAGGCCTCCCGCTCATTGCGACCGGCATCGCGTAAAGTCGTCTCCACCAGGTTGATCAGTTCGTGGCGTGCCGCCAACTCCTCGGGCGTATCGGCGGTGGGATCGGCGATTCCGTCCTGTGCCGTTGCCACGTTCCGCTCCCCCAGGTTTTCAGAACTGAGCCGGCCGATCGCCTGCTTCGCCAGCCGGTACAGCCAAGGCTCCAGCTTCATCCGCTCCGGCTTGTCATGCTGCTCGCCTAGAGCATCGGCGATCGCTTCGCCGACGACGTCATCCACCGCCACCTGGCCCGGCGGAATCTGCCCTTCACGTTCGCGAAAATCGAGCTCGCGTTGGATGAAGCGCCTCAACCGCGGCAGGTTCACGTCAACATAGTTTGCAATGTCGTCGGCGGAGACGATCTCAGGCTTGACCGCAGCCAGCGTCTGCTCAAACGGGACCGTGCCCGTCCCCACTCGCTCCGGCCCTCGCCGGCGGCCGAACTTGTGATGGTTGCGCAGCACTTCCTTGTGCTTTTTGACCTGCTCGGCTCAGGCCCTCAAACGCCGCCTTGACGGCGGCCGTTGCAGTCGCGCTGCTCTCATGCGCCGCCATCTGTCCCGATGGCAAACGCAGGTTCAGCGTCACCACAACCCCTTCGCGCACCGAGTTTTCCTCCACACTTGCTTTCAGGTGAACGAGTTCCGGGCGAAACACCCGAAGGTATCGGCCCAGCTTTTCTACTTGTTGGTTGATTAGTTTTTCGAGATCGGAAGTTTTAGAAATCTTGTAGCTGATATGAACATTCATACCAAGGCCTCTCCGGGTGGAGGGATTCCCATCCGCAGCTACATTCTTTACAAGACAATTTTACTCCTCTTCCTACAGAAGCAAGCGGTAAATCATGGGTTGTCTTGGTTTGGGGGCAATAATGGAACGCGGCAAACGGGCCGGCCGAAAGCCGTCCCGGGTATCTCCGGCACGACGATAGCTGGTCGCACGGGTTGCGGCAAAAGAACAGACCTCCCCTTGGGAAGGCCCGCTGAACCTCTGACGAAACCCTATCGCTCCGGAATCCGGACCTTTGAGTCGGGCCGCTTGTCCACGTGTACGGTCTCGATAAATCTGACCTTGCTCTTGTTGAGCTTCATGACTAGCGAGGAGGTGCGCACACCGTCGCCAAAAAAGCGCACGCCCTTGAGCAGTGGACCATCGGTAACGCCGGTGGCCGCGAAAATGATGTTCTTGCCCGGCGCCAGGTCGTCGGCGGTATAAATGCGTTTAGGATCGTTAATACCCATGTCCTTCATGCGTTCGGCCTGCTCCGGCGTGTAGCCGACCAGGCGGCCCACCATGTAGCCATTCAGACATCGGATCGCGGCCGAGGTGATAACTCCTTCGGGAGCCCCACCAGTGCCCATGACCGCGTGGACGCCTGAGCCCAGCATCGAGGCAGCGACCCCGGGCGACAGATCGCCGTCGGTTATGAGCCGGATGCGCGCCCCCGCTTTGCGAATCTCGGCAATCAGTTTTTCGTGGCGTGGCCGGTCGAGGATAATAATCACCAGGTCTTCCACTCGGCGACTCAGCACCTTTGCGATCACATTAAGGTTGTGCGCCACAGGAGCTTCAAGATCGACCACGCCTTTGCACGACGGCCCGACCACAATCTTTTCCATGTAGCAGTCGGGCGCGTGGAGCAGTCCGCCCTTCTCTGAAGCTGCCAGCACGGTGATAGCGCCCGGCGAGCCCGTAGCGCAGAGGTTGGTCCCTTCCAGGGGATCGACGGCGATGTCCACCGCCGGATAACTGCCGCCATCGTGCTTACCAACCTTCTCTCCGATGTACAGCATGGGCGCTTCGTCGCGTTCGCCTTCACCGATCACGATGGTGCCATCCATCGGCACCGAATCCATCACTCCGCGCATGGCCTCGGTGGCGACCTGATCGGCGTTCTTACGGTCGCCCTGGCCCATGGTCTTGGCCGATGCGATGGCCGCTTCTTCCACCACACGCAAGAATTCCAGCGCGAGATCGGTCTCCAGGTTGGCCGTCGGTGTATGGATAACTGCCGGTTCTTCGATTGGAGCTTTGATCGCCATGTGGCCTCCGTTGAGGGCGCGGCTTGCGATACAAACTATGAGCTACGAGTGCAGATTGTGCAAGCCAACCGCCGTAACTGCCAATATGTGTGCAGGATGGGAAAAACAAGACGGCGCAGCCCTTCCAGCACAAACGCAAAGGATACACCTGTTGCGAAAACTGTTCGAGGAGATTCGTCACAAACCCGGCGGTCGTGAGTATCTTGGTGCTCCGCTTCCGGCAGGACCACGGGGCGCACCCTTCAGGGTGTTCCAGAGTGAATACCCATTCTTCTGCCAGACCAACGTCGCGTAAGGTGGTGGACTGCGGCGGCTCTATAGTTGTACTGTTGAACAGGTGTTACTGTTAAACAGTTAAACTCAATGGAGCTCGCATCATGGATATCGTCGCCGTAAAAACCAAGTTTCAGATCGTGATTCCACAGCACATCCGCGAGCAGGTTCCGCTGGAGATCGGGGACCTTCTCGAAGCGAGAGTGGAGGACGGCAAAATCACATTCACGCCCAAGAGTCTTATCGACCGGCATCTGGCGGAAGGTCTCGAGGACGCAAAACACGGCAGAACGCACGGCCCTTATGCAAGCGCCAAGGATGCGATTAGATCGCTAGAGACGCGTGCCAAACGCTACGCGAAAAAGCGCAGCCGATGAAGCTGCGTTTTACGGAAAGAGCGGACAAGGACTACGCGGCCCTTCCGACGGCTGTCCGCAAAGCCTTCGCTAAATGACCACCGGCTAAAAGCCGGTGGGTTTTTAAGCGACTGAAAGTCGCGGGTGCGGCTGAAGCCGCCTCAAGGGTTTCCGGCTGCAAGCCGGCTTAAGGCTCGGTGGGCGCGGTGATCTTGAACCCTTGATCATCTTCATCCCACTTCTGGTTTTCGATGTACTCCATGATCGTCTTCTCGTCCACCGCGCCCACCGTCGCGCAAAAATATCCCCGCGCCCACAGATGTTGTCCCCAATACCGTTTGCCTAGGTGGGGAAACTCCTCCTGCAACCGCCGCGACGATCGTCCCTTGATGTACTGCACCAGCTTGGCCGGCGATAGCTGCGGCGGCGCTGCCACCAGCATGTGGATATGGTCGGGAGAAATCGATCCCCGAATTATGCTCACTTCTCGCGCCTGGCAAATCTGCCGAATTAGATCGCGGGCCCGCTCTGCCACTTCCCCGCGTAGCACTTTGTACCGATACTTCGTGATCCAGATTAGGTGGTACTTGATGTCCCATACCGCGTGCCCGCTTGTGCGATACTCTGTCATCTCCCCGCCATTGTAGCGGGAGGCTGGAAGCTGACCGCCTAAAAGGCGGTGGGGATTAAACCTGGCACGTTGAACTAAACAGCTGCGCTTCCTGCTTGCTAATCTTCAGCATCCGTCACTACACGCGAAGAAGTATAGCGAGGGCATGGATGTGTGGCAGGGGAGGGTAACTAGAGAATGGCGGTTCTACTTCAAAATCGAGAGGGACGAATATGTCATCCTCTCGATTATTCCTCACCCGAAGTAATGTCCATGGACTGTTCTGTGGCGCTACTCAGGGACACACGGCACTGGACCGGCATTCAGTTTATCCCCGACGAACAGGCCGCAGTACGGCTGCGGCATCGACGCCGAGGCATGCGGGTGTCCCATCCGGCCCCCGCTCGCGCTAACTGTGACCTTCACGATCTCCTACTGATTACTGCGTGATCTCCCAGACGATGCCGTAGCCGTATGTTCCACCGAGCGTTGTCGTACCGAAGAGATTACCCTTGCCGTCCAAGACCACGCCGCCCCAAGGGGCGCCGCCGGTGAATTCGTGAAGCGTGGTTTCCGTCCAGATGCCACCCGATTGGGTCAGCTTGAAAACCAATCCACTTCGCCCCGTACCATAGAGATTGCCTGCTGCATCCATCACCAAGGCCGCAGCTGGATTTCCTCCCTCACCGTGAAGATTGAACGGGTAAATGACATCGAAGATCCATTGATCATCAGAAGGCGACAACATAAATGCTGTGCCACTCGAATACGGACCTCCCTGGTTATTGACGCCGTATAGATGGCCGAAACCATCGAGGAACAGGCCACCAATGGGGGCGAATCCATCTATACCACCGTATCTAAAGTAGCGGAGAACGGTCTCTGTCCAGGCTGATGCTGAAGGTGTCAATTCGTAAACCACGCCCCAGCCAGACACTGTGGCCCAGCCTCCCCAGTCAGTTGTACCGTAAAGGTTACCAGCGCGATCTATGGTCAAACCGCTCATGGGATTCCCACCGTCAGCTTCGGTAAATCGGTGAAGAACGCTCTCCGCCCAGGTACCGTTGGAAGGGGTCAGCATGAAAACTGCGCCGCAGCCAGCATTGTTTCCGCAGTCGCCCTCACCTCCTCCGTTCGTCGTGCCGTAAATGTTTCCCACCTGGTCGAAGATCACATCAGCCTGGGGACCGCAGCCATCGCCGCCTGAAGGGCTAAAGGTGTAGAGAATAGTTTCCGTCCAGGGCCCAGTGGCGTTAAGCGGTTGGCGCAATTTGTAGACTGTGCCGCAGGGGGGCCGGCTTCCCCCACCTGCAGTCGTGCCATAGAGACTGCCGTCCGGCCCAATAGTGACGCCGCCGAGTGGGGCAGCTCCATCGGGTGCTCCCTGGAAGGTATGTATGGTTAAGAATTGCCACCCGGAACTGGTGCGCGTCAGCTTGAAGACGACGCCGCAGCCAGCGTACCTGCATTCATCACCACCATAATAGCCGCCGTCAAGGGTCGTTCCATAGAGATTGCCGGCGGCATCCATCGTTAGGCCGGCATAGGGCGATGCGCCATCTGCTCCGCCCGTGAAGTTGTAGAGCACTTGGAATGTCTGCGCCTCCGCTCGTTGGGCGAAGATGAGTATCAGGGCAAGCACAAAGATGATCGCCAGCGCGGTAGCGGCTGCGCCGCAGATCGTTCGGAAAAGTAAATTCTGAAATTGTTGTCTGTTATGCATGGGCTTCGCCTCCTCTCCATGCGGTTCGGTTGGATGCCGGGGGAGACGAAGGGTCGAGGGTCTTGTTTCTCGCGCGAATTCGACAGGAGCAGGTGGGAAAAAGCCCGGGAGATCCTTCTCCGAGACACCGGAGCAAGCTTCCCATTTGCGGCGATAGCCTGTCAGTGACCTGTGCCACAAGCCAAAGTGACCACGCGCGTTTGTCGGCGTCCGAGGTTCGTTGATCGAAAACTGATTAAAGGCAAGTGGCGACCACGCGGGCTATCCTCTCCTATCCACTGCCACTATCCACTATTCACTGCCTTTAGTACCCCGCGTGCCCGGTGATGTGCTCGCCAATGATCAGAGTGTGGATGTCGTGCGTGCCTTCGTAGGTTTTCACCGACTCCAGGTTGGCCATGTGGCGGAAGATGGGATACTCGTCGGCGATGCCATTGGCGCCCAGGATGTCGCGCCCCATGCGCGCGCACTCCAGCGCCATCCAGACGTTGTTGCGCTTGGCCATGGAGATGTGCCACGGCTTCACCTTGCCCGCGTCCTTCAGCCGGCCAACCTGCAGCGCCAGCAGTTGCGCCTTGGTAATCTCGCTGATCATCCACACCAGCTTTTCCTGCACCAGTTGGTGCGAGGCGATGGGCTGATCGTGAAACTGCTTGCGAAACTGCGCGTACTGTAGTGCGCAGTCGTAGCAGGCCATGGCTGCGCCAATTGCGCCCCAGGCGATGCCGTAGCGCGCCTGGTTCAGGCAGCTCAACGGGGACTTCAGCCCGCCCGACTCCGGCAGCAGGTTCTGCGCCGGAATGCGAACGTCCTGCAACGACAGGCTTGAAGTAACCGAAGCCCGTAGCGACCACTTGCCGTGTACGTCCGCCGCCTTGAATCCCGGCCGGTCTGTCTCCACGATGAAGCCGCGAATGCGGTTGTCTTCGTCCTCAACCTTCGCCCAGATGATGGCGATGTCGGCGATGGAGCCGGAAGTGATCCACATCTTCTCGCCGTTCAGTATGTAGCCATCGCCGTCCTTGCGCGCGCGGGTGCGCATGGCGGAGGGATTCGACCCTGCGTCCGGCTCGGTCAGCCCGAAGCAGCCGAGCACCTCGCCCAGCGCCATCCTGGGCAGGTACTTCTGCTTCTGCTCCTCGCTGCCGAAGGCGTAGATGGGATACATGCACAGCCCTGACTGCACGCTGACGAACGAGCGCACGCCGCTGTCGCCGCGCTCCAGTTCCTGCGTCATCAGGCCGTACTCCACCGCCGACATGCCGGCGCAGCCATAGCCCTTGAGGCTGGCGCCGTAGAAGCCCAGCTCGCCCATGGGCTTGATCAGCTCTTTGGGAAAGCGGCCTTCACGGTTGCACAGCTCGATGATGGGAATAAGGTTGTCTTCGATGAATTTGCGGGTGTTATCGCGGACCAGCCGCTCGTCGTCGTTGAGCAGCGTGTCGTACTCGATGAAATCCACGCCTTTGAACTTGATGGCCATGCAGCCTCTCGCTGGTGGAAGATTTGCAGGTGGGGCGAACTTTTGAAGGTATCAGGCGGTGAAGAGCAGGGTCAAACGCGCGGAGGGTAGGATGCGCTACGGAAAAAGGCCCACGTAACAGTTAGTAAACAGAAGGGCCTGCGTTCGGGCGGGGGAGGAGCGGGCTTGGTGCTTCGCCCTGGGGGTCGAAGCATGGGGTCAGGCGAGGATGAATGATTGGGCCTGGGGGTCGGCGGTTGGCCCCGGTGTTGGGCACGGGGGCTAGGTCGGGCGAACAAACGGCACGAGCTCGTGAGACGATCCGAGGGCCTGTTTGCGAACACACTGCTTCGGTTAGGCTTTCAGCTCGCACTTCAGCGAACGTCTACCTCCATTGGGCTTGCCCAGTGTGCATCGGCAGTTACGCCCTGGTGTCTCAGGTGCGCGGGGGCTAGGTCGGGGCAAACGATCGGCACAAGCTCGTGGTGGCCTGTTTACAACAACTGATTTTAGGCTTTCAGCTCGCACTTCAGCAACATCTACGTCCACTTGTGCTTGCGCATATGCCCCTCCTGTACGTCAGGCGCTGTGTTGTACCACTCTGCGACGAACCGCCGCATCTTTGCCTCATGCTCATTTGCAAGCTTCTCCGCGATCGCATCGTAGTCGCTGAGATCGACGATGTGCAGCGCGTCGATTTCACCGTGAGCAACCTTGTTTCGCGGCCTGACAAACGCGATTGGTTCCGTCGCTGTAGAGGTCATCCTCCGCTTCGAGGAGCATGTCCACGGGCACTCCCTGGGCTTTTGCGACTCGTAGATTGAAGTTATTTAGATTCGCCCAGCCAGCGGTTCTTCTCAAATTCGGATGGTTGCGCGTTCGGCTGTCTCTGTTGACAATCAGTTCCACCGCCGTCGCGGACAATGCAATCACGGCAAGGAACCTGCGTTCGTCGCGGCAGAATGCTGCTTCTCGCGTGAACGAAAATAAGTCGAGGGGGTATCGCTCGCTGTGAGTACGGTAGCCAGACGGGCCGCTACTCTATCCGGGGCTTACTCGGTTTCCATATACTTGCCTTCAAGCGCCCTCCGCGGACCGCGGACGCCGAGACTATCGCAACGTCGTTACACGCGAAACCTCGCCAGCTGGCCATGGTTCAAGGGCTAATTTCGCGATCGCCTGATTACACCAAGTAGTCCTTTCCGAGGTGCCCCGGAATCCGGTTTGAGATTTCTGGCCCTCTTGTCACATTGCTCTGTGTCAGGCGTCACGAACATGCGGTCGCCGATGGGGTGATAATTTGCGCTGTACCTTGGGGGAGGTCCCCGGCCTTTTTCCTCACCCACTTCTATCGAGTCCGCGAGAAACAAGACCCTCGACCTTCTTTCTCCCAACCCCACCAATTCCCTCACTGGGAGGTGAGTCATGTCCGCTCGTTTGAGGTGCTTTCTTCTCTCTACAGTGATCCTGATGGTGGTCCCTGCTGCATTCGGCAACCCCACCATCGTAAATTTCAACTTTGGGGCCGTGCCTATTGCGTGTGGGCAAGGCTACGCCTACCAGTCGCCTGTCGACCACTGCTACGGATTGATCTGGCCTTTTCAGAGCTTCAATTCGGCTCCTGGCTTCGGATGGACCTTGAGTCCCTATGCCACCGTTCTCTGTTGTCCTTCCGCCCTGACCGGTCCGAACACTTCATTTCTTCCGCCGCCCTTCGACGGGCTGCCCTTCACCCAAGCGGACCGGTGAGCGGCTGACCGAGGGGCTGTTGCTGCCGTCACATCCCACAACACGCAGCGTCTTGTCGTCGCTCGCCGAAGCGAGCGTTTTGCCATCCGGGCTGAACGCCACGCTGTTACCGATGTCGGTATGTCCCGTGAGCGGTTGCCCGATGGACTTGCCGGCTGCCACATCCCACAGCCGCACGCGTGGTGTCGTTGCTCGCCGAAGCGAGCATCTTGCCATCCGGGCTGAACGCCACGCTGCACACTGTGTCGTATGCCCTCGTGAGCGGTTGTCCGGCGGCTTGTGGTTGCCACATCCCACAGCCGCACGCGTGCGTGTCATAACTGCCTGAAGCGAGCGTCTTGCCATCCGGGCTGAAAGCTGCGCTGTACACTCTGTCGTATGCCCCGTGAGCGAGCTGACCTGATAGGCTGGCCGGCTTGCCACATCCCACAGCTGCACGCGTGCGTGTCGTAACTCGCCGAGCGAGCGTCTTGCCATCCGGACTGAAGGCCACGCACCCTCGGGCACCTAGGTTCGCCGAGTCCAGCTCGCACGAGACTCGACTCCCGGCGCACTGTCCACTCCAAGCGTCCCCCTCCCAGCCGTCGCCTTGGAAGGCAAGGGGTCGGCTGTCTCGCGGAAGTCGGGTCGGAGGCTTTACCGCCGGAAGTTACACTCTTAGCTTCTCCTTGGCTCGCGATACGCCAGCGGACGGTACGACGGTAACCAGACGGTTGAGGCGCTGATTGATGGCAACGTGGTCGGTACGTGGGCTTTGATCAGCTACACCCCGTTTGCGCTGCAAACCGCCACATTCACGGTTAGTACTGACGGCAGCCACACGCTGAAGTTCAGGCAACAATTGACGGCGACCACACAGCATTTCTGTCGTATGTGATTATTACTCCGACGGAGGAACCGTAGTCTTTGCCAATGCTGGAAACGGGCCTGATGGGCCGTTTCGCCTCCCATAGGTGTTGACAAATCGCCATCTTGGTAGGTAATCCCAGCTGGTCGTCCCTCGATAGGCTACGACTTGGGCTGTTCGCGACAGGAATCGCGGCGTCGTCTGGGAGATCACGCCGTAGCTGCAACCCTACAGGTCCACAACGGCCTCCATTCGAGGAATTGCGTGTCGGCTTTCGAGCCCACCACGCGATAGCTCCTGGTTGGTCGGCAAGTCGGAAGTTGTGAGGTCGTTGGCGATCACGGTAGGGACAACCGATTCGGACCTGGTGATCGACATCAACGGCTACTTTGCCGCGCCGGGCAGCGGCGGGCTGTCAATGTATCCGGCGGCGCCCTGCCGCGTGCTGGATACCCGTAGGAGTACGCGGCGGGGCCAGTTCGTGGGGACATGAAGGTGGACGTGGTGGACAGCGTATGCCGTCATGGAACCTGGCACAGGCCTACGTCCTCAACGCGACGGTGGTCCCACCGGGTCCGTTTGGATACCTGACCATGTGGCCGGACGGCGGTACGCGGCCTTTGGTTTCGACGCTGAACGCGGTTGATGGAGCCATCGCCTCGAACATGGCGATCGTGCCGACCAACAACGGCAAGGTCGACGCCTACGCCACGGGCTTGACGCAATTGATCCTGGACATCTCCAGCTACTTTGCGCCTTAATCTTGCCATTGTGCTTGGGGATCCGGCGTTGGCGTTCGGTCCGGCTTAGTCGGCCCACCTACGCGGCGTGGGCACCCTGCTTTACGCGTCGGCGGAAACGCCAATCAGTCCGCGAGCGCCTATCGATTCCGCGGATGTGGAACGAGTCAGCCCGCACAGATGGCGGATGTTACAGGATTGGCTGCTGAACGCATCATGGTGGCTCGCGACGGGCCACGCCGCCTTCGCTCCACATCAAGAACGACTGTCTCAAGCAAGTGCGTTAGCTCCTCGATCTCATTTCTTTGGGAATGCCGCGAGCGTTCTCGGGCAAACCGCCCTCGCAAAGCTTGAGGATGCTGGGCTGCCTTCGGCGGCTGTACGAGTTACAAAATTCGATGATCCCGGCGAGGGCTCTTGCGGGCCAACGGACTAATGCCTTCTCCTGTATCCTGAAGTCTCTACATGCCAGAGAACTCTTCGCCGACAACTGCACGCCGGCGCCATTCGACGGCGTTCGCTCGAATGGTTCTTCTCGCCCTGATATCAGGCTCGGCTTGGGGCCAGATCACGCCATCGCAGCCTCCTGCTCCAACGGCGCAGACGCCCAATCAAGTAGCCGCGCCGTCGCAGCCCAAAGCATCGCCCCAATCTTCGGCTTCCCAAACGCCGGAAACGTCTGGCGCGACGCAGGTGCCGGGAACGGGCATCAGCGTCCAGAACCAGCATCAGGGAAGCGCGCCGCCGCAAGCTTCGCAGTCGCCTGAACCCGCAACCCGCATTACCAAGGCGCAAGCCAAAGAACTTTTCCGTTCGGTGGACGTGATTCTGAGTTTTGCCAGCCAGGACACGGGCCTGCCGATCCAAAGTGAGGTAAAGAGGCATCTCATCACGCGCGAATCGATGGAGAAGTACGTTGACAAGCGCATGAAGGACGACAAGGACACTCAGCGACTGGAGCAGTCGCGGCTGGTGCTGGAGAAGTTTGGCCTGCTGCCGCCGGGCTACGATTTGCACGGCGAATTCCTGCGCCTGCTGGGCGAGCAGGTCGCAGCCTACTACGACCCCAAAACGAAGAGCGTGAACCTGCTCGATTGGGTACCTCCCGACACCCAAAAGCCGGTGCTGGCACACGAACTGACGCACGCGTTGCAAGACCAGAAGATTGGTTTGGAGAAATGGGAACGGGCAGGTGCCAAAGACGACAGGCCACTTCCTGATCCGCAGGAATACGTCGTCGAGGAAGCCCAAGCTGCACGCCAGTGCGTCGCGGAGGGTCAGGCGATGGTGGTTCTGCTCGATTACAGCCTGGCCCCGATGGGCAAGGACGTGGTCTCGGCGCCGGAGATCTTCGATGCCATGCGCGCGGGCATGGCCGACAACAAGGACTCGCCGGTATTTGCAGCGGCTCCCATGTTTCTGCGCGAGTCGCTGATGATGCCTTACACATGGGGAACCGACTTCGTACGCGCCGTCCTTACCAGTAAGGGCAAAGATGCGGCCTATGGCGGCGTGCTGGAGAATCCTCCGGTTGATACGCGCCAGGTCATGCAGCCGGAAACCTATCTCATGAACCAGGTCGTCGCACCACTCAGCATTCCCGATCTCGACAAACTGGTCGCTCCTGACTATGACCGCTTCGATTTCGGCGGTATGGGCGAGTTCGACGTGTACTTGCTCGCCAAACAGTACGGCGGAGACGACGCTCCCAAGAACTACTATCCGCATTGGCGCGGCGGATACTACTTCGCCGCTCACGCCAAGACCGCTCCCAAAGACCAGATCGCAATGCTGTACTTTTCGCGCTGGGATTCGCCTGAGTCGGCGCGCGCGTTCGCCAAGCTGTATAGCGATTATCTTCCGAAGCGCTACAAGAAGGTTAGTTGGGTCGTCACCTGTCCGACAGAACCTACAGCTTCGGGCTGCACTCGCACAGAAGCTGCCACGGAACAGCGGAGAAGTCGTCATGGGAATCCGTGGTGACGACCTGCTCATCCTGGAGGGTTTCGACAACGCAGTGATCGAGCGGGCCTCGCAGGTGTTGCTTAACGGCATGGCGGCGCCGGCATCCACCGCGAAAGCCCACAAATAAGCGCTTATGGTCATTGATTGGTGGGTAACACCACAGCAAAGGAACTACTTTCCGGCACGCGCACGACGTGCGGGGTTATGACGACCAGCACTTCCTCATCCATCGCGTTCTTGTCATGCTCCGAGGCCGCGTACGTGAAGGCAGGAACCCGGCTCAGAAACGGATAGCCGGTCAGGCTGAGTGCATCCGACCGCGTGAGCAGCCCGGTCACGACGCTCGATTCACCGTCCTTCATCGTAATCGTCCCCTTATATTCGCGATTGTTGATGATGGGCATACCGTTCACGGTCTGCGTCCCCAGCGAGCGGATTGCCAGCTCCAGATTCAGCGTGACGTCCCGGTCGCCGTGGATCAGCGGCGTGGCCTTCAAGATGAGACCCAGGTCCTCGAAATAGAAGGACGGGAAGGGCGCGATGTAGCTCGAGTTGCCAATGACTTGTGCGATCGCGGGCGTGTTGTAGATGGGCGAGAAGGTCGCGTTCACCAGGGGGTAGCGTTCCCCGATCTTGAGCGTAGCGGCATTGTTCTGGCTCGCCCGCAGGGTCACGTGCTCCAAGCCCCGAAGGTTGGAGTCGTTCAGGTTCAAGTTGATGGTGACGCCGGTTCCACCTGCCGTTAGACCAAAGAGAGTGAGTCCGCCACCAAACGTTGCGAAGGGCTGCGACAGAATCGAGCTGGATTGATTCGCCAATTGTGCCAGTAATGCCTGGATGGCCGTCGAATTCGCCTGGTTGATTCCGCCGGAGGCGATCAACTGATTGATGAGGTTCTGCGCGTTTTGACCAAGGCCGGCGAGCAAGGACTGGTCGATGTGGAACATGGTGAACTGCGTCGGCCACGCGGTTCCGACTTGCCGTGCCAAGGTGGAACTGACCTCGAACACCCGCATATCCAGCATGACTTCCGGCGCTCCTCCGCTGAGGCTCTCCAGCAGGCGGGCGGCGGCTTCTACGATCGGCTGCTCGGCCCGGACGGTGATGGTGGACTGCGATTTCTGTGCCGCCACGTACCGCAGGTTGAGCAACACGCGCAGCGAGTTCATCATTTCGTTGAGTTGCTGATCCGAGCTGACGTCCGGCAGATAGAAAGTACGCAAGGACATGCGCTCGAGGTTGCGCCGGTTCTCGACGGTGTCGGCGGCGAACAGCATCTGACGCGACGACAGCGGCACCCAGAAGGTCTTTGTAACGTGCATCGCCGCATCCATCGCAGTGGCGAAGTTTACGTTCTCGATATCAAAGCGCACTCGCCGCTGCTGCACCGAGTCGTCGAACTCAGCCACCACGCCGTAAGCTTGCGCCACCTGGGTGAGCAACGCTCTCGCGTCGCCGCGGTAGTGGAAGTCGTGGTGCGCCTCGGAAGGCTGCAACTCGATGGGAGTGGACTGCTCGACCACGCGCATGGCATGGCTGACCGGCTCCATCTCTTCCGGCATCGAATCGCGGAGCCGCTGTATGGCGAAGTCGTTGGTGGGGTCGTACTCGGTCGCGCGGCGGAACTCGGCCATGGCGACGATCTCTTTGTTCTCCAGCATCGCCTTGTTGCCACGCTCCAAGGCCTGCATCACCAGTTGCTGCCGCGTGAACTCGCGGGCGGTGATGTAGTCGAGATTACGCGGGCTCAGCTCGGCCGCCTTCTCAAACTTCTCGAACGCCTGGTCGAGCTTGCCGGAGGACTTGAGCTTCATGCCCTCTTTGAAGTCACGTTGGGCTTGCGCTCGCTCTTTCGGCGTCTCGGTGGGGACAACGGAGGTGCCAGGCGGCATGGTCGCAGGAACTGTAGCCTGCGAGGCAGATTGTGAAGCCGGCTGACTCGATGCGGAAGCAGCTTCAGGCTGTGACTGGATGGCGACCGGACCTGACTGTGGTTGTGAGCCTTGTGGAGTTTGGGCTGGCGTTGCCGCGCTCTGCTGAGCATCCGCTGTTGCTAACACGACAGGCTGCTGCGCTGCGAGCGAAACGGCCGCGGCCAGCGAGAGTAACGTCACCGCAAGAAAGCGCATCGTTGGTGAAATTGTAAGCCAGTACGCAAGTGGTTGTCGCGTCAGAGCGGTGAAGGGAACTCTTCCAGATATAACTCCGTCGCTTCTTTCAGGTTAGCGATGGCATCTTCAAGAGTCTCGCCCTGACTGACGACACCGACCTCAGGGCATTCGGCGACATACCAAGTTTTTTCACGATGTACGACGGCGGTGTAGGTTTGGACAGGCATACTTAGTTATCAATATAAAACAAGACGGAGCACAAACCGGCTCCGTCTTGCTCTGATTTTCCTGCGTGGTCGTTTGACGATTACGCCGTCACATACTTCCCGGTTTCCAGCACGCGGCTGGCGATTTTCTCCTGTAGCGCGATTACGTTCACCGGCTCGTGTTTCGCAAGGCGGCGGACAATCGCCATCTGGGTGCGCAGCATGTCGCCTTCGGCCACATCGGCAATCACTTTCTTTGCCGCTGCCTCCAGCTTGGTGAAAGCGCCTTCCAGATAGACCTGGGTCATGGCGACGACCAGCGCGCTCTTCGCTTCGCCATTCGCGTCGACGTACTTACGCGCGCGTAGCAGAGCCGAATCCATGGCGAAAACCTCGATCACCATGTCTGCAATTGCGCCCATTACTTCCTGATGGTCTACGAGCTTCTGCATGTACTTCTGCGAAGCCGCGCCGGCAACCAGCATGGAGAGTTTCTTGGCGTTCTCCACCAGCTTGCGCTCGGCGGCGAGCGGCCCTTCGAGCTCCTCGCCAGACGGGCCAGCCATGACTTCATCCATGGTTTTCTTGATGGCCGGCAGCAGCGCGAGTTGTCCGCTCATGGCGCGCTTCAGCAGCCATCCGGTGATGATAAGCCGGTTGATTTCGTTGGTGCCTTCGAAGATGCGGTTCACGCGCGAATCGCGGTAGGCGCGCTCGGCGGGATATTCCTCGACGAAGCCGTAGCCGCCGTAAACTTGTACCGTCTCGTCCACGACAAAGTCGAGCATCTCAGAAGCCGACACCTTGATGATGGAGCACTCGACCGCGTACTCCTCAATCGCCTTGCGCACGGCTTCGGGGTTGTGCTCGATCATGGACAGCGCAGTATCCATCATGCCGACGGTGCGATATACCATCGACTCGCAGGCGTAAAGCCAGGCCGCCATCTGCGCCAACTTCTCGCGGATCAAGCCGAACTCAGCAATGCTCTTGCCGAAGGCCTTGCGCTCCTTGGCATAGGCGATGGCATGCTGCAAGCGAAGTGCGCGACCCGCCGACGCAGCTTGCACCCAGCTTGAAGCGTCCAACGTTCAAAATGTTGAAGGCGATGATGTGGCCTTTGCCGATATCACCCAGCACATTCTCGACCGGCACTTTGCAATCGTTGAGGATGAGCGGCGCAGTGGATGAGCCGCGAATGCCCATCTTCTTCTCTTCGGCGCCCACCGAAAAGCCAGGGAAGTCCTTCTCCACCAGGAAGGCGGTAAACTTTTCGCCGTCAATCTTGGCGAAGATGGTGAACAGGTCGGCGAAGTGGGCGTTCGTGATCCACATCTTCTCGCCGTTGAGAACATAGTGCTTGCCGTCGGCCGACAGCACCGCGCGGGTGCGGCTGTTCATGGCGTCCGAGCCGCTAGTGCTCTCTGACAGCGCGTAGGCGCCGATAATTTCGCCCGTGGCCAGCCGTGGCAGGTATTGCTTCTTCTGCGCTTCGGTGCCGAAGAAGACGATAGGCAGGGTCCCGATGCCGCTGTGCGCGCCCATGCTCACCATGAAGCTGCCGTACTTGGCCATGTAGTCGGCAATGATGGCGGACGAGACCTTGTCCATGTCCGAGCCGCCGTACTCTGCCGGGATGTCGGCATTGGTCAGCCCCATCCCGCCGGCCTTCTGGAGCAGTTCGCGCGCTACCGACCACTCCTTGTGCTCCATCTTCTCGGCGTTGGGCAGAACCTCGTTGGTTGCGAAATCTTCCGCCAGCTTCGCGACCATCTGCTGGTCTTCGTTGAAGTCTTCGGGAGTGAAAACGTTGTCCAGGTTGTGATCTTCGAGCAGAAAGCTTCCGCCCGTGGTTTTGGTCTTGGGAGCTGCCGATACCGTGGTTGCCATGTGGGTCCTCGTTCCTGGGTTGGCTCTTGGCCGTTAGCTTTTAGCAATCCGTGTTTATCCGCGAAATCCGCGGTTGGTTTCTAATTCGAAATCCTGGTGCCGTCCCTACGGGACTCGAGTCCTTCTTACCGCCTTACCCAGCACTCCGCCTGCGGCTACGTGCTGGGCTAAACTGAGCCGCCCCTGTGGGGCTGGTCTGTCGTCGGTGCAATCTACTGCGCCACCTCCGCGTTGGAAATAGCGAAAACGGACATACCGTGCCGTCCCTGAAGGGACTCGGGTCGAAAAATTACCGCCGACCCAGCGTTACGCGCCAAAAGAAGGCGCTCCACGCTCGGCTATCTTGTGCCCGCCCCTTTGGGGCTGATTTGCGAACCACAATAAGCTCGTTCGCAAACCTCGCATCGAATTCGGCGCCTTTCGATCCCGTTTGACGCCGTTCAATTTAGCTTGTCAAGTCTCAGGTTGCCGGCGGTCGAATCGAGGACCGTCAGCCTCCCTCAATCCTGCTCCAGACACCGTGTCATTAACATTCGATCCGCGTTCATCCGTGAAATCCGCGGTTGCTTCGCTTTCGTATTCCTCCTGCCTCTGTGCCTCGTGGTCGAGTCTCCTATTGCAAGTTTTCAAAAATGCCGGCCGCGCCCATGCCGCCGCCGACGCACATAGTCACCATGCCATAGCGTCCGTTGCGGCGCTTGAGTTCGCGGATAACGCTTGCCGTCAGCTTGGCGCCCGTGCATCCCAACGGATGGCCCAGCGCGATCGCGCCGCCGTTGACGTTGACGCGGGCGGGATCCAGGTGTCCTTCCTGAATGACCGCGAGAGACTGGGTAGCGAAGGCCTCGTTCAACTCGATCACCTCGATGTCGTCGAGCTTAAGCCCGGCCATCTTCAGCGCTTTCGGAATCGCGTACACCGGTCCCACGCCCATCTCTTCGGGCTTGTAGCCCGCGGTGGCAAACGCAACATAGCGGGCCAGCGGCTTCAGGCCCAGCGCCTTCGCGCGCTCGGCCGACATGACTACCGCCGCCGCCGCCCCGTCGGACATCTGCGAGGAGTTGCCTGCCGTGGTCGTGCCCTTCACGTGGAACGCCGGCTTCAGCGCGCCCAGCGCTTCCATCGAGGTGTCGGCGCGCGGACCTTCGTCCATTCGGAAGACGATCTCGGTGCGCTTCGGCTTGCTGCCGTTGGGCGTGGTGAAGCTGACCGGCACGGGGACGATCTCGTCGTCGAACTTGCCGGCCTGGATGGCGGCGATGGCGTTCTTGTGACTGCGTACCGAGAATTCGTCGGCCATCTGGCGCGTGATGTTGTAGCGCTTCGCCAGTCGTTCAGCGGTGAGTCCCATGGAGAGATAGGAATCGGGATAGTTGGCAATGAGCCACGGGTTTGCCGAGACCTTGTTGCCGCCCATGGGGATCATGGTCATGGACTCGACGCCGCCGGCGATGATCGTCTCCGCGCCGCCCGCCATGATGCGCTCGGCCGCCATGGCAATCGCCTGCAATCCGGACGAGCAGAAGCGGTTGATGGTCATCGCCGAAATCTCGACCGGCAGTCCCGCGCGCAGCGAAGCGATGCGCGCCACGTTCATGCCCTGCTCGGCTTCCGGCATGGCGCAGCCGAGGATCACGTCTTCGATCTCTTTGGGATCGAGCTTGCGGCACGCGCTCGAGCGCACCCTTAATGGCCACCGCGGCCAGATCATCGGGACGCGTTGCCCGCAGCGTTCCTTTGTAAGCTTTGCCCACCGGCGTCCGCACGGCACTAACGATTACGACTTCACGCATTAGAAGCTCCAGAAAATTAGCAAATCAGTTCGCTGTGGTGTTCCGTTTCGGGAAGGATATCGCGTTCATCTGGTACCCCCCTCCCCCCTCCATGCACTACCTTGAATCAACAACTTAGACAAAAATTCCCGGCAAAATATTGATTCCCAATGACTTATACGTAAAATATTGAACACTAACGACTTAGCTCTTCTCCGCCGCCGCTACGCGGCTCGGTGCCTTGCACTTCCAGTCATGGGACAAACCGCACAGTACATGCTCGTCAATTCCGCAGCGTCTTGCCCGTCTTGAGCGTGTACTGAATTCGCTCCTGTGTCTTCTTCTCGCCGCACAGCGACTTGAACGCCTCGCGCTCCAAGTCGAGCAGATACTGCTCGCTGACTGGCGTACCGGGATTCACGGCACCGCCGCACAGCACCTCAGCGACTTTGTTGGCGATCTTAACCTCGTGGTCGCTGATGTACTCGCCTTCGCGCATGATGTGCACGCCCAGCTTCAGCGTCGCCAGGATGCTTTCGCCGGGCGCCGGAATATCCATGCGCGGGCTGGCGGCCTGGTAACCTTCGTGCACCAAGTTCGAGCGCGCGCTCCTTGGCGTCGGTCAGCACCCGCTCCCGATTCATAGTGATGTTGTCGCCGGTGGAAAGGAATCCCAGATTGCGCGCCTCGAAGGCCGACGTGGAAACCTTGGCCATAGCGACCGTCTCGAAGGCCTGCTTCATGGTTTCCATCAGCTCGACGCTCTCGCCCCGGCCATGAGGCCGGATGTGATATGCCTTATCGAGCGCGCGCAGGGTCACCTCCTTGCAGCCTCCGCCGCCGGGCAGTAGACCAACGCCGACCTCGACCAGGCCGCAATAGAGCTCGGCATGCGGCTGGCGGGCCGCAGCGTGCAAAGTAACTTCACATCCTCCGCCGAGCGTCATGCCAAATGGCGCAACCACGACTGGCTTCGGTGAGAACTTGATGGCCTGGGTCATGTTCTGGAACTGGCGGACAGCGAGATCAACTTCGTCCCACTCTTCCTCCTGCACCGCCATGAGCAGCATCATGATGTTGGCGCCGACAGAGAAGTTTGCGGCGTCGTTGGTGATGACGAAGGCGTCGAAATTCTCGCCCGGGCCGCCGGGCTTGAGCGACTGCATGATCATCTGCACGATGTCGCCGCCGAGCGCGTTCATCTTGGAGTGGAACTCGATGCAGCCGACGCCGTCGCCCAGATCGATCAGCGATGCGCCCGCATTCTTCTTGACCACGAAGCTGGATTTCTTCGCGACCGTGACCGACCAGACACCCTGGGGCACGATTTCGGGGCGGTAGTTGCCGGCCTGCAGATCGAAATAGACGCGCCCGCTGGCCGTCTTGGGATCGTCGGCGTACCAGGTTTCATGGCCCGAAGCCAGTAGCTTTTCGACGTTGGGCGAAACCGGTTTGTCCTCCACCTGCATCCGCTTGACCGTCTTGGCCACGCCTGCAGCATCCCACAGCTCGAACGGGCCCATGTCCCAGTTGAAGCCGAGTTTCATGGCACGATCGATTTCGACGACCGAATCGGAGATCTCGCCAACGCGGTTCGCGGCGTACGTCCACAGGTCAGACAGCACGCTCCATAGGAAGATGGCAGCTTTGTCACGCGAGGGCGCCAGCAGCATATTGAGGCGCTCCGGCAGGCTATCGACCGTCTTTGCCATCTCCAGCGCGGCGAACTTCGGCCGCTGCTGCGGACGATACTCCAGCGTCTTCCAGTCGATGGCCAGACGCTGCTCGCCATCGGCGCTCTTCTGCTTCTTGTAGAAGCCGCCCTTGGTTTTGTCGCCCAGCCACTTGCGCTCCAGCATCGCCTTGAAAAAGTCGGGCAGCTTCAGGTCATCACGCTCGTCGTGAATGTTGGTCGTCGCATTGCGAACGACGTGACCCAAAACATCGAGCCCGACGAGGTCCGTCAGGCGGAAGGTCGCCATCTTCGGCCAGCCGACGGCGCTTCCGGTGAGCGCGTCCACTTCCTCGATGCTGAGGTCCATCTCCTGCATCAGCCGCATGACGTTCAGCGCGGAGAAGGTGCCGATGCGATTGGCGATGAAGTTGGGCGTGTCTTTGGCGTGCACCACGCCCTTGCCGAGCCGCAGGTCGCAGAAGTGCGCGATAGTATCCATGGCAGCGCGGTCGGCGTCGGGGGTGGGAATGAGTTCGAGCAGCCGCATGTAGCGCGGCGGGTTGAAGAAGTGCGTGCCGAACCAGTGGCGGCGGAACTCGTCGGGGAAGCCTTCCACGATTTTCGCCACCGGCAGGCCGCTGGTATTGGTGGTGATGATGGTGCCCGGCTTGCGAATGGCCTCGATGCGGCGCAACAGGCTGCGCTTGATCTCGAGATCTTCGACCACGGCCTCGATGATCCAGTCCACATCGGCCAGCTTCTGCAAATCGTCTTCGAAGTTGCCGATGGTGACCAGCCTCGCCAGCGACGGCTCGAAGAAGGCCGCGGGCTTGGACTTGACCGCAGCCTCCAGTCCGGCAGCGGCGATGCGGTTGCGCATCGGGCCGTCGGCGTCGGGCGGCACGATGTCCAGCAGGTAGGAGGGAACACCGGCATTGGCCAGGTGCGCGGAGATGCGGGCGCCCATAGTGCCCGCGCCCAGGACGGCGACTTTATCAATCCTTCTCGGCATGAGGGCTTTGAAACTCCAGCGTTAAACGCTCGTTCTTGCTTGACGGTAAGGGCACAGCTCAAGCTGCGCTGGTGACTACTATTATTTTCGTAAGAATGGCTGCTGAAAAGTGCGTGAGATTGGTTTGGTGTGACCTTGACTTGGAGACGAAGACCAACATCCCGGACAACTCTCCTCTTCGTTCAACAAAAGCAACGCAAACGGCCCGGACGTAAAAGTGGCGCGCGCCGTAAGATGTGGGGTGAGGATGGCAACGGTGCGCGCCTATTAAGTTAGCTCGATAGTAATGAATGAATCCTCATTCAGTCAAGAAGATTCGTAGAAATTAATTCTTGCGAATTTGATTAGGAAATCAGCTTGGCTAGCAGGAAGGCTGCTCCGGCTGCAAGTCCCCCAATTACAATGGTTTGCGTCGCCGAGCGACCAGGCCGCGATCCGGTGAAGCGACCCTTGATGTAGCCAAACACGCCGAGAGCGAGCAGAGTAACCACCACCGACCATCCCAGCGCCCCGCGTGCGCTGTGCAGCATCATGTAGGGCGCCAGGGGGATAAAGCCGCCGCAATGTAGGAAGCGGCAATCGTCAGAGCGCTTTGCACGGCACGCTTGGGATCCGGCTCTTCCAAGCCGAGCTCGAAGCGCATCATGAAGTCCACCCACTCCTTAGGCTTGCGCGTGAGCGCCTGCACCACGGGACCGCTTTCGTGCGGCTCCAGTCCGTAGTCGGCAAAAACATTCTGCACCTCGCGCGCTTCCTCGTCGGGAATCTCCTGAACCTCGCGGACCTCGCGCTGTCGCTCGCTGGCGTAGTGCTCGGCGTCGCTCTTGGCCGCCAGATATCCACCCAGGCCCATCGCGATGGATCCGGCGGCGATCTCGGCCAACCCCGCGACGACGATGATCCGGCTCGTGTCCACCGCGCCAGAGAGTCCGGCAGCCAACGCAAAGGGCACAGTCAGTCCGTCGGACATTCCGATAACGACGTCGCGGACAACTTCGCCCGCCGTGAAGTGGCGCTCAACGTGTGGTGTTTGCGGCATGGGCTCCTATCTCGGGATGGGCTTTTACGTATTGCTGAGCACGCTGCACCACCTCGCGCTCGCCTTTGTAACTGAGGGCCTTGGGTGCTTCATCCAGCGCCAGCCAGTAGGCCCGGTGGACCTCGATCCGCATCTCCCGTGCAATGCGGCCCAGCCGCCCGGAGCGATACAGCAGCAGATAAAAGCTGACGATCTTGAACACGCGAGCGTTGTCGCCCCAATTGCGCACGTAGTAATACTTGATGTCGGCCAGCTTTGCGACCAGTTCGGCACGCACCCCGGTTTCTTCGCGGACTTCGCGCAGCGCGGTTTGCTCCGGCTTCTCGCCCTCGTCAATTGCGCCCTTCGGCAGCGCAACCAGCGCGGCGGTTGCCTTCGGGCGCGCGGCGGCGGTCTTGGCGGACTTCTTCGGCCGCTCCATGTGGGGCTCGATGACCGCCAAGAACCAGCGGCCGCGCATCTTCCGCAGCACCACTCCGCCAGCCGAGAACTCGCGCACCATGAACGACCCGCCTAGAACGCCCAGTTTGGCAGACCCTGACGAAACTGACAATGTGGGCTGTACATCCACCACCGCGTTGCAAGAGTACCCTTCACTTATGAGCTAGCGTGTTACGATTGCTGGCGCGTCAGACAGCGCAAATCGATGTATGATCCGACTCTCATAGCGCAGAGGGTAAGAGGGTTGACAGTGTGAGCACTTCACTCAAACATGTGCTTAACCCAGGCTTTGCGTTGCTTTTCGCAATCGGAGTGGAACGCTTATACAAGATTTTTGATCCCGTGGTCTCTCGAAGCGACTGGGCTAGCCTCGTGTTTCTACCGAACTTCTACCTGCCCTTGTCCATGGTTCTACTTACCTTGGTCTTCGGTTCGCTCTCGTGCATCGCGAACGATCAATTCATGGAGACCAAGACGAACATTTGGGCAACTTCATCCATCGCCTGGCTTTCTTATGGGAGCATCTTGTGTGCGATCTGGATGTTTTACTTTTCCGTGGATATAGCTTTTGTAAAACTCTGGTGGTACGGATACTTGGTGCTTTGCGCCTTAAATGCAGTTTGGAATGCAATCGCCGTCCAGTGGCCACGTCATAGACCTCATGTCGGGGTGAACGCTGTTGTAGCAGTTGGCCTGCTTATTGCTCTCATCGTACATCCTTTGGCGCTATCTACCCCAGAAGGGTTCTATAGCGTGCTGCTTGCCATCGGGATCATGAAATGGTGGCAACGTAGGCACACCCGTTTCCAGGAACATGAGAACCGGGTAGCGAGGAAGATATTGATGGTTGCTCATGGCGGAGCGCTTAATCCATCGCAGGCGAATTCCATAGAGGGCATCCGCAACTCACTGGAAAAGGGCGTTGATGGAATTGAAATAGACGTCCAAGTGACTCAAGACGGACAACCAGTATTATTTCACGACAGCTGGCTCTGCCTCAACGCGGAACGGAAGAGGATAAGCGACCTTACCCTCGATGAGTTCGCAGAACGAGGCAGGCCCTTACCGCTGCTGCAACGTTCTTGACGGAATGCGTGGTACAAGCAGTTTCGTATTACTTGACATCAAGTCTTCAGGCGTAATCGACAATGTGATGAAAGTCATCCAGAATGCAGATGCAGGCCGAATAGCAGGGATCGCTTCATTCGATCGCTCGCCATTGATCCGGTCAAAGGAACTCTATCCGGAGATTCCAACAACCCTCATTGTGGGTGCCTCAAGGGTCATGGCGAGCCCAGCTGGATTTATTAGGTCAGTTTTTGCATTGCTCTTTCCAATCTACGCAGCCACACGAATTCGAGCCAACTCGATCTTATGCCCTGCTCATCGGTTGAGCCACCGATTAGTAAAGAGTGCCCACCAAAAACAAATCGAAGTATTCGTTTGGAAATTGAAGAACCACTATGAGAGAGGTGTGCTGGACTTTGACGTGAAAGGTTTGATCGTTGATGGGCCGGTGTCGACAATCTTTTCCAAAGTCCACATGTCCGTGCCGTGAGGAGGCAAGCGCCTATTGCGGTGCTGTTGATTTCTCTACTCGCTGCTGAAAGTAATTCCATTCCGGCATGAAACGGTTTCTATCGGCTTGCCCGGCCTTCTCTATCTTCTGTTCCTCGTACCCAGCTTTCCACCAGAGAAAAATGGACGCCGACAGGACTAGCGGCAGGGCAGTAGCCGGGATATCCGACGTAAGCGGTAAAACCCCGCCAGGTACGGCACCAGCCACGACCTTAGGGAATGCCCGATAGCGCTTTCCGCCCTCGACTCTAGTTCCCTTCGACGACCTTCCTGATCCGCTCGAATGCCCAGTCAATCTCTTCGCGGGTGATGACCAACGGTGGAGCGACACGAATCACGTGTTCGTGGGTCTCCTTGCACAACACACCCAGGGCTTTGAGCGCCTCACAGTAAGGACGCGCCGGAACGTTCAGTTCGATGCCGATCCACAGTCCCTTGCCCCGAACCTCGCGAAGGTGAGGGCTGCGCAGCGTGCGTAGCTTGTTCAGGAAGTAATCTCCCAGCTCGGCGGAGCGTTGAACCAGTCGTTCCTCAATCAGCACTCGCAACGCGGCCCGCGCGACCGCACAAGCCAGTGGATTGCCACCGAATGTGCTGCCGTGATCGCCGGGATGGAAAACGCCCAGCACATCTTTCGACGCCAGTACCGCCGATACCGGGTAGAATCCGCCCGACAGCGCCTTGCCGATGATGACCACATCGGGCAGAACGCCTTCGTGCATGAAGGCGAAGAGCTTGCCCGTCCGCCCGAGCCCCGACTGGATTTCGTCGGTGATCAGCAATACCTGGTTCACGTGGCAGATCGCCGCTGCCTGCTTCAAGAAACCTTCCGGCGGGATTACGATCCCCGCTTCGCCTTGAATTGGTTCCACCAGAAAGGCGCAGGTGTTGGGCGTAATCGCGTCACGCAACGCGTTGGCATCGCCGAAAGGAATAACCTTAAACCCCGGCGTGAAGGGCCCGAATCCATCGCGGTATTGCTCATCGGTGGAGAAGCTGATCGCGGTCACCGTGCGGCCATGGAAATTGTTGGCGCAGACGATGATTTCGGCCTGGCCGTCGGGAATGCCCTTGACCTTGTACCCCCACTTGCGCGCTGCCTTGATGGCAGTTTCGACGGCCTCAGCTCCCGAGTTCATGGGCAACGCCATCTCGTAGCCGGTGATCTGGTGCAGTTCTTGCAGGAGCAGTGGAAGCTGATCGTTACGGAATGCGCGTGAGGTCAGAGTAACTTTGTGTGCCTGCTCTACAAGGGCCTGCAGAATCCGGGGATGGCAGTGCCCCTGATTGACCGCCGAATAGGAGGCAAGGCAGTCGAGGTAACGATTGCCCTCGATGTCATAGACCCAGACGCCTTGAGCGCGTTCGATGACGACATCCAGAGGA
Organism: uncultured Acidobacteriaceae bacterium; assembly: GCA_963735855.1. Classification (GTDB taxonomy): domain Bacteria; phylum Acidobacteriota; class Terriglobia; order Terriglobales; family Acidobacteriaceae; genus Bog-257. The sequence continues at coordinate 85,229 of CAVTMW010000010.1, read as the reverse complement.
TGGTAGTTGTGAGCTCCGTAAAGGTTTTCGAGTTCGATGAACTCGGCGGTTTGCAGGTGTTCCATGACTGGCATAGGTCCCTCGAATTAGCAGTTAGCAACTAACCCTTGGCATTTAGCATTTCGTAGAAACATCGTCGGCAACTGCTGCGCGATTCCCAGTTGGCCTAACCCCGGTAGAGCCGGCCTTCAGGCCGGCGTCCACTCGGGCCACTCTGTCAGGCTTCAGCCGCAGCGGTTTCAATAACCGCTGCGGCTGAAGCGGTTAACGTATTCCAGGCAATAGACGCGGCGCTAAAAGCGCCGCTCTACCTTCTATTCCAATACCATCGTCAGCAGCGCCATGCGCACATACAGTCCATTCGCCGCCTGGCGGAAGTACAGTGCGCGCGGATCGTCGTCCACGGTTTTGTCCAGCTCCACGGTTCGCGGCAACGGGTGCAGGATCATCGCATTCGGCCTCATGCGCTGCAGCACGCTCGAATTGATGGCATAACGCAGCGAGCCCGGGACCCGTGGCAACCGTTCCGGCCGGATGCGCGTCTGGTAAACGACATCGACCTCGCCGACCACGCGGTCGATGTCCGACTCCAGTTCATAACGCACGCCGTGGCGATCGAGGTATTGCAGGATGTCTGGCTTCATCTGCAGCTCGGGCGGGCTGACGAAAAACACTTTGACGCGCTCGAACTTCGACAGCAGATAGGCCAGCGAGCGCACGGTCCGGCCGCGATCCAGTTCGCCGATAAACGCCACGCTCAGCCCGTCCAGCGGCCGTTCGCGGTAGATGGTGTACAGGTCGAGCAAGGCTTGCGTGGGATGCTGGCCGCCGTCTCCATCCCCGGCGTTGATAATCGGCACAGGTGAAACCTTCGCCGCGCGTTCCGCGCCTCCGGGCTCGTGATGGCGGATAACAATGACGTCGCAGTAGCTGCCAATGATGCGGATGGAATCTTCCACCTGCTCGGCTTCGATCTCGGACGAGAAGGCGCGGGCATGCTCGGTGGAGAGCACCCGGCCGCCCAGCCGGTGCATCGCAGCCTCAAACGAGAAGCGGGTCCGGGTGGACGGCTCGTAGAACAGGCTGGCAAGGATCCGGTTCTGATAATCGAGGGTGCCACCCCGGGCCACAACCCGCTCCATTAGCCGCGATCGGTCAAATAACTCCATCAGCAGGGGAAGCGTGAATTGCTGCGACGCGACGACATGCCTCAGACCCATGCCAAAAAATCCCGGCTTCTTTTCCATCTCGTTGCGGTGCGTTGGCTCAATCGTTGGCATCGTGTTCACCGGCTCACCGCCTCAAATTCTTCATGCAAATCAGTTGTCTTCTCCGCTGCGTTGTCGGGAACGATGTGAGTACCTGCCCATCCCGAAACCGCATTGGACAAAAGTTCATGCGAGGTGACGATGGCTTCCTTGCCGCCGCTGCGCAGGAAGCGCAGCACCGACTCCACCTTTGGTCCCATGTTTCCCGGCGGAAAGTGCCCCGCCCGGTAATGTTCTTCCAGTTGTGAGGCGGTTACGTGCGTAAGTGGAACCTGGCCCGGCTTTCGATAGTTCAGGTAAATGTATTCCGTATCCGTCGTGATCGCGAAAAGGTCCACCCCAAGCTGTGTAGCCAGCAGCGCGGAGGCGCGGTCCTTGTCGATCACCGCTTCCACGCCCTGCAGGCGACCGTTCCTCACCATTACCGGGATCCCGCCGCCACCGGTGCAGACGACGAGCACACCCCGATTGATCAGTGACCGGATGACTTCCAGCTCCAGTATCTCCATGGGATCGGGCGAGGGCACGACGCGACGATAGCCGCGCGCCGCGTCTTCGACGATCTGCCAGCCCAGCAATCGGCGTTTCTCTTCGGCATCGGCCCGCGAATAGAAGGGTCCAACCGGCTTGGTCGGGTGTTGCATCGCGGGATCGTCGGCCGACACCAGGGTTTGCGTAACCAGGCTGGCAACCGGAACATTCATTCCCGCCGCTGCCAATTCATTCTCCAGCGATTGGGCGAGCAGGTATCCGATCTCACCTTGGCTGCAGGCGCCGCAGACGTCGAGCGTCTGGCTGTAAACCACGTCGGAGGCCCGCTCAGAACGAAGCAGTTGCGCCCCAACCTGCGGCCCATTGCCGTGCGTAATCACCAGCCGGTATCCAAGGCGGACGAGACCGACGATCGCCTCGGCCGTTCGGCGAGTGTTGGCCAATTGATCGGCAATGGTCCCCTTCTCACCCGCCCGGATGAGTGAGTTGCCGCCAACCGCAACTAGCGCCGTCTTGGACATAAAATTCGCCATTCGCGTTTCGCTGTTCGCTTTTCGCTATTCGCCCCGGCCTTTAGCTCTTGGCCTTCGTCATATCGGCAGCTTGTGGCCTTCTGGCGAAAAGCGAAAAGCGAAAAGCGATCAGCAACTGGCCGGCAGACGAGAGGCGGCGAAAAGGAGGGTAAGAGGAAACACCGCCTCCCATCTGCCCAACCAGGCTCGTGGCCTACTTCACGAGCTCCAGCATCGGTTCACGCAAGCTCTCACGCTCCACCGCCCGGACGCTCATCAGTTCCAGCATGATCGCCTTCTGCGCGTGCAGCCGGTTCTCCGCCTGCGCAAAGACGAACGACCGCGACGAGTCGATCACCTCATCGGTAACTTCATCACCGCGATGTGCCGGTAAGCAATGCATGAAGATCGCATCGGGTTTCGCTTGGGCGAAAAGCCTGGCGTTCACTTGGTACGGCTGGAAAACGTTGTGCCGCGCCTTCGCTTCCGCCTCCTGTCCCATGCTTGTCCACACATCGGTGTAAACCACGTCCGCTTCAAAGGCCGCTATCTGCGGATCGTGGGTGATGGTGCAACTCGCATCCGTCTTGGCGCAGCGCTCCGCAGCCCACGCCACGGCATCTTCGTCGGGCTCGTATCCCGGCGGAGTAGCAATCCAAACCTCGGCGCCCAGTTGCACGCCCGCGAATAGCAACGAGTGCGCGACGTTGTTGCCGTCGCCGATGTACGCGATCTTCAGCCCGGCAATGCGCCCCTTCACTTCCAGCATCGTCAGGTAGTCGGCCATGGCCTGACAGGGATGGCTGTAATCGGTAAGACCGTTGATCACCGGAATGTTGGCGCACCGGGCCATCTCGACCACGATCTCGTGAGCGAAGGTGCGGATCATGATGCCCTGGACCATGCGTTCCAGGTTCCGGGCAACGTCATACACCGACTCCCGCTTGCCCAAGCTGATCTCGTCGGGCGAGAGATAGAGCGGGTGGCCGCCAAGCTCCTCGATGCCGACGTCGAACGTTACTCGGGTACGCAACGACGGCTTTTCGAAGATCATGGCCAGCGTCTTGCCTTTTAGGGCCTTGGTGTATGCCCTGGGATTGGCCTTGATTTGGCACGCCACGTGAAGAAAGTGCCGGATCTGCTGTGGCGTGAAGTCACGAATCGAGAGGAAATCCTTCGAATGCATGCTACCTCCCCGCTCCCGCAAACGCCGGCTTGTGCGTCTGCGTGAACTCCTCCAGCATTTCTGTGATCGCGGGCTTGCCGATCTCCTGCACCTCGTAGCTGACCCGCACGCTGGGCTTGTCAAGCTTGATGGTGCGCGCCAGATCAATAGGCGTCGCCACCAGCACCAGATCGCAGGGCACGCGCTTGATGGTTTCCTCCAGTTCGTGCCGCTGCCGGTCGCTGTATCCCATGGCAGGCAGGACCCGCCACAGATGTGGAAACTTCTCGAACGTCTTCTGGATGGAACCGACCGCAAACGGACGCGGGTCCACCAGCGAAGCCGCGTTGTAGCGATTGGCTGCCACAACGCCTGCGCCGTAAGGCATCTCGCCATGGGTGAGCGTCGGGCCGTCCTCGACCACCAGCACATTCTTGCCGCGGATGGCCTCGGGATCGGCAACCGTCACTTTGCAAGCCGTCTCGATGACCTGTGCCTTGGGGTTGTACAGCGCGATGTTCTGCCGCACCGTCTTCACGCCATCGGGATCGGCTGTGTCCACCTTGTTGATGATGAGCACGTGCGCGGAGCGGAAGTTCACTTCGCCGGGATAGTAAGCAAGCTCATGTCCCGGCCGATGCGGATCGAGAACGACGATGTCAAGGTCAGGACGATAGAACGAGGTGTCGTTGTTTCCGCCGTCCCACAGGATAACGTCACCCTCTTGCTCCGCCTGACGCAAGATGTCTTCGTAATCCACTCCGGCGTAAACCGTCGTGCCCTCAATGATATGGGGCTCGTACTCCTCGCGCTCCTCGATGGTGCATTCGTAGCGATCGAGATCAGCCAGCGAGCCGTAGCGTTGCGCGCGCTGGGCCACAAGATCGCCGTAAGGCATGGGGTGGCGAACCACGACCGGGTTCCAGCCTATCCTGCGCAGGTCGGTTGCGATGCGGCGCGAGACTGGGCTCTTGCCGCAGCCGGTGCGGACCGCACACACGGAGATCACCGGCACCTTTGCCGCCAGTTGCGTGCGCTCTGCGCCCAGCAGCCAGAAGTCGGCTCCGGCGGCGACCGCGCGCGACGCCAGATGCATCAGCGTCGGATACGCAACGTCGCTGTAGGAAAAGACCACCACGTCCACCTGCTCGTCGCGGATGATCTCTTCCATCTTGTTCTCTTCGAGGATCGGGATGCCGTCGGGATACAGATCGCCCGCCAGTTGCACGGGATAACGGCGTCCATCAATGTCAGGAATTTGAGTGGCAGTAAAAGCTACAACGTGAAATTCAGGATTGTTTCTAAAAACTACGTTGAAGTTGTGGAAGTCTCGCCCTGCGGCTCCCAGGATCAGCACCTTTTTCATAGTGCGTTAAAAGCGTCATTAGACCCATAAAGTGGGGACACTTTTCTCCCGTAAGTAATGGTGTCATTCCGGCGAGGGTCTCGGCTGTGAGGGCGGTCACAGCATCGTGAGACGTGGAACACCGGTGGCGCGTGGTTTTGGGGCAGCAGGATTTTTCTTCAGCCATGCTAGAATGCAAGTATGCCAGCAAGCAGACAAATCGGGGTTCTTTCCGTCAGACTGCCCGAACCGGAGTTGCGCCGCATCAAGAGCCTGGCCGCCAGCCGTGGGGTGACACTTCAGGAAGCGGTCCACCAGGCGCTGGAGGCCTGGGCTTCCCATCTCCAACCCGCAGTTGCACTGCCTTTGGACGCGCTGCAGGGCTCTCTTGCTCGCCTCAACGTGGAGAAGCTGATGCGGCAGGAGCGCAAGGCGGAACTGGCCAAAGACAGGCGCTGGTCCTAAATGCGCGACCTCGTCCTTGATGCGTGGGCCGTCCTGGTATGGCTTAAAGGCCAGCAGCCGGCTGCGGACCGGGTGCGCGCCTTATTGGACGCAGCCGAGCGCCGCGAGCTCAGACTCTCAATGAGCATCGTGAATCTTGGTGAGGTTTTCTATCTTTCCGTGAAGGCCCGCGATATGGCCTATGGACGGCGGGTCCTGGAAACCCTACACCCGCGGGTTATGACCATTTCGGCCCACGACGAACTGGTCATGTTGGCCGCGACCCTCAAGGCCCGACACGCCATTTCTTATGCCGACGGTTTCGCGGCCGCCACGGCCCTTTTGCAGGATGCGCCACTGGTTACAGGCGACCCGGAAATGAAGGCCATGGCGGTTGCGGAAAAGGCGCTCCAACTCGAGTGGATCGGCCGTTAAGCCGACCCGGCTGCGGCACGGGAATAGCTGTCCCCGTGAACGCGGCTCGTCTTGTGGTAGCTGCCCACGATGCCGCGCTTGAACAACGATTCTTCAACGAAGTCGGTAGCGGGATGCCAACCCAGGCTTCTGCTTCGGTGGGCATTTCTTGCCGTCCCCCTGTTACGAGGACCGGAAGAGCTGGATGAACAGCCTTCTTGGGGGAAATTTCATTTACCGCGTGATCTCCCAGATTACCCCGGAGTAAGACGTTCCGCCTGCGGTCGTCGTACCGTAGAGATTGCCGTCGGTGTCGAGCGCCACTCCGCCGAAAGGAAACGCCCCATCGCTGCAGGGATAACCGCCGGCGCAGAAATCGTGAAGCGAAGTGTAAGTCCAGCCGCCGCTTCCGGGAGTCAGCTTGAAAACCGAACCGAAACTATAAGCGCCTCCCTCTTCTACCGTGCCATAAAGATTACCGGCTGCGTCCATAATCAGGCTGCCGTAAAGTCCGCCGTACCCGCCGAAGTTGCTGTAGAGCACGCTAAACGTCCCGTTGCCGGAAGGCGCGAACTCGAAGGCCGTGCCGATTCCGTCTGCGCCCCCGCAGCAGGTTGTTCCGTAAAGGTTACCCGCCGCGTCAAAGATGAGACCGGAGTAAGGGTACTGCCCGCCGCTTGCCCCTTGAAAGGTATAGAGAATTCGCTCCGTCCAGGTGAGCCCTGCCGGAACCAACTCGTAGATCGTACCGAAGCTGCCGAACGGGCCATTGGTCGTCGTGCCGTAGAGGTTGCCGGATTGATCGAAGATCACCCCGCCCCAGGGTCGTTGCCCGTCCCCACCTTCCGTCGTGAAGCCGTGCAGTACACTCTCCGTCCAGCCGACGTTCGAGGGGGTCAGTTTGTAGACAGTACCGCAGCCCCCCTGGCAGATCCCCGGGCCGCCACCGTCGGTCGTGCCGTAAAGACTGCCTGCCCGGTCGAAGACCAGATCGGCCCCTTCTGGCGTGCCTCCATCGTTGCCGCCCGTGAAGCGATAGAGCACCGTCTCGGTCCAGCCACCGAGAACGTTGGCTGAGGCGTGTGGTGGTGGTTTCAGATTGAAAACCGTACCGCAGCCTCCTTCGCAACTCCCCCCACCGCCTGCGGAGGTCGTGCCGTAGAGACTGCCGTCGGGGCCGAAAATGATTCTGGCGGAGGGATTGCCCCCATCATTGCCTCCGGCAAAGCTATACAGCAGAGTGAATATCCAGCCCGAGCCTTTGCGAACTAACCTGAAAGCGGTGCCACATCCCTCGTAGCAATCTCCTCCGGCGAGGCCACTGTACTGGGTTGTGCCGTAGAGGTCTCCGTTGCGGGCCACCGTCACGCCACTGATGGGATAGTACCCGTCCTGCAAGCCATTCAAGTTGTGAAGGACGGTGTAGGTTTGTGTCTGCGCCGGTTGCGCCGGATATCGCACCAGCGCGAACCCAATCGCAATCGCCAAAACGGCATTCGTCACGTGCCAGCGTGTGCGAAAAACCAAACTCCGGAATTGTGCTTTGCCGTGCATCGGCTCCCGCCTCCTAATCTGACACAAACGAACCAGCCCAACGAACTGTCGCGATGCTCTCATCGGTGCACCATTTTAGTCCGGTCTTGGCTAATGTGCCGAAAGTTGCCCAATCACATCCCAATGTGACCTGCACCCTTGCAGAAGACCCGCCCGGCACACTATCACTGAATGGCGGGGACGGTGTTTTTGTGTCTCCGCTGGTTGCACTCAGGGTGCGAACCGGAAAAAGCCCTTTGAAAACCAGTTGCTTGTAGTCAGTCGTCAGCTGCCAGAGTCTTTACCACCGATTACTAGCTGATAACTACAGCCCTTCCCTATCCTCTGCCAAGACTTCTGGGCGGTGGAAACTCTTGCTCGTAAGTGTTGCAAATAAAGCAGTTGCTTGTAAGTCTTTGGCGCTCAATGGTTTGGCAAGAAAAGGTTCGTAATCGCGTGATTATAAACAAAGTGAGGGAGGGGGAGGGTTTATCAGTTAGATAATAGACCGTCCCCAAATGAGAAGGCAAGGGTTAGGTGCTAGGAATTAGGGAACAGTTAACAGCGGCTGCCAGGAGTCAGTGGTCAGTTGCCAGGGTTCGAGCTGTGGTGCCTTCGCTGAATGCTAAATCCTAAGTGCTATATGGCAAGAAAGCAGCTCCCTCTACTCAGACTAAAGTCCTCGGTCGGGATGACAGTGTGGGAAGCAAGGCTCTCGGTCGGGACGTCAGCGCTCGTAGCTTTGGCTGGATGGCTGATAGCTGACGGCTGATAGCCAAAAAGCTGCGAAAAGCGAAGGGCGAGTCTACCGAGTGTCCTACCTCACATCGCCATGTGACGCCTGTCACTTCGGCTTGGGTATTGGGTGCGCGAAAATCGAACCATCGTTCGGTACGAGGGTGAGGCCCCAACCGCAACGTAAACACCAGGTGCGACGGCGAAATCACAAAGAAAAAAGCCGCAACTGTGGCTACCGTTTCTTTCTGAAGCGCCCGCGATAAGAAAGGGCAGCAATGGCCAAAGGTAAAGTGGAGATCGTGGTAGAACGCTGCAAGGCCTGCGGTTTCTGCGTCGAGTTCTGTCCCACGCACGTGCTGGCGCTCTCCTCGGCTTACAACTCCAAGGGTTATCACACTCCGTACATGGTTCATCCCGAAAAGTGCAGCGGCTGCGATCTGTGCGGCATGTATTGTCCCGACTTCGCCATCTACGGGCATAAAGAACCGGCTCCCCCACCCCATGACGCGCAAGATCGGCGCGTCATGGGGCCCCCGGCCCCGGCGAAGGAGACCGCGGCTCCGGCTGCGGACGCGAAGGCGGCGGCAAAATCAGAGGAGGCACAAGATGCACGCTGATCCGGCCGGCGTATTGACCGGCTCTCATTTTCTCGATGGCGATCACGCCTGCTGCGAAGGCGCACTGGCGGCGGGAGCGCGCTTTTCCTCGGGTTATCCCATCACGCCGTCCACCGAAGTTGTAGAGCGCTTTGCCGCTCGAGTGCCGACCATCGGCGGGACGTTCATCCAGATGGAAGACGAACTGGCCGCCTCCATTACCTTGCAGGGCGCGGTGTGGGGCGGAGCCAAGGCCTTCACCGTCACCTCCGGTCCGGGCTTTCTCGCTGATGATGGAGCACATCGGCCTGGCGGTGATGACCGAAACTCCATGCGTCTTCGTGGACGTGCAGCGTGGCGGACCCTCCACTGGCCTTGCCGACCTTGCCTGCGCAAGGCGACATGATGCAGGTCCGCTGGGGATCGCACGGCGACTACGAGATCATTGCGCTCTGTCCAGCCTCGCCGCAGGAGAGTTTCGACCTGACCATTAAGGCTTTCAACCTCTCTGAGAAGTATCGCGTTCCGGTCTTTGTCATGCTGGACGAAGTTGTGGGACACATGACAGAGAAGGTTGTCATCCCACCGGCCGACCAGATCGAGGTTGAGCCTCGCCGCTACACCACGATTCCGCCCGGCGAGTTTCTTGCCTATCAGCCGAAAGAGGACATGGTTCCCGACATGCCGCGCACGGGCGAAGGCTACAACGTGCACGTCACTGGTCTGACCCATGACGAGCGCGGATATCCCGACATGAAGCCTGCCCAGCAGGACAAGCTGGTGAGGCGGTTGGTGGACAAGATCAGGAAGAACGCCGACAAGATCATCCTTTACGAGGAAGACCAGATTGAAGGCGCCGACGTAGTGGTGGTTTCGTACGGCATCACCTCCCGCGTGGCGCAGCGCTCCATTGATATGGCCCGCGAGAAGGGCGTGAAGGTCGGCAAGTTCCGCCTCATCACCGCCTGGCCGTTCCCCGAGAAGAAGATTGCAGAGATCGCCTCGAAGGTGAAGGCAATCGTAGTCGCCGAGCTCAACCTCGGCCAAATGGTGCGCGAGGTGGAACGCGCCGTTGCCGGGAAAGCGCACGGTGCGCTTTGTTGGGCACGCTGGTGGCAGCGTCCACCGTCCAGAAGACATTCTCCAAGCCATCATGGAGGTGGCGCGATGACGACTGTACCCATCAATCCTGTCGAACCGTTTCTGCGCACCGAGCGCATGCCGCACATCTGGTGTCCGGGATGCGGCATCGGCACCAGCGTCAACTCCTTTGCCCGCGCGCTGACCGAAGCCAACCTGGACCTGAAGAACGTTGCCATCGTGTCGGGCATCGGTTGCACCGGACGCGTCGCCGGTTACATGAACCTGGATTCGTTCCACACCACGCACGGACGTGCAATTCCCTTCGCCACGGGCCTGAAGCTGGCCAACCCGAAGCTGAACGTCGTGGTCTATTCGGGCGATGGTGATCTGTTCGCCATCGGCGGCAACCATCTGATCCATGCGGCACGCCGCAATGTGGACATCAAGGTGGTCTGCGTGAACAACCTGATCTACGCCATGACCGGCGGCCAGACGGCGCCAACGACGCCGGGAGCGGTCATCACCTCGACCAACCCGTACGGAACCTACGATCCGTCATTCAACCTGCCATATCTGGTGGAGGCGGCGGGTGCGGTTTACGTGGCGCGCTGGACAACATTCCACGTTCGCCAGCTCGCTCGCTCCATGCAGGAGATGTTCACCAAGAAGGGCTTCACCTTTATCGAGGTGATTTCCCCTTGTCCAACGCTTTACCAGCGCCGTAACAAGATGGGCGACGGACTCGACACCATGAAGTTCTACAAAGAGGTGAGCAAGGTGAAGAACGGCGCTCCGACCAGCGAAGTCGCACTCAGCAAGTCAGGCGAGATCGTAGTCGGCAAGTTTGTGGACCGTGAACGTAGCGAATATCGCGATCTCAGGCACGACCGCATGGTCGATGTTCTCGGCGATCAATACATCGAAGCGGAGGCATGCGAATGCAGCATCTAACCGAAATCCGTATCGCAGGGTTTGGCGGCCAGGGCGTAATTCTCTCGGCCATTGTCATCGGCAAGGCAGGCTGCATCTACGAGGGCGGCTTCTCCACCATGACGCAGAGCTTCGGGCCGGAAGCCCGTGGCGGCGCTTGCAGCGCCCAGGTCATACTGTCCGACAGTCCGGTGCTTTATCCGTATGTCACGCGGCCCGACGTGCTGGTGGTGATGTCGCACGAAGCGTACTCGATCTTCGCGCCACAGGTCAGGGAGAACGGAACACTGATCATCGAGCAGGACCTGGTTCGCGTGGACACCATTCCAACCGGCGTGCGCGTGTATAGCTGTCCAGCGACGCGGCTGGCGGAAGAGCTGGGCAAGAAGATGGTGCTCAATATCGTGATGGTCGGCTTCTTCGGGGCAGTGACAGGCTTGTTGCAGCCCGACTCGTTGCGCAATGCCATCGCCGATTCGGTGCCCGAAGCGTATCGCGACCTGAACCGCAAGGCATTCGATAAGGGTTACGAGTATGGCATCAAGACACTGAACGGAGAGATTCCTTTAGAAGAGCAGGAGATCGAAGTCGCAACACTAGAGACATAAACGCGCTTCATACTTACGTCCTAACAGCCGGCGACGAACTCGCCGGCGTTTTTCTTGCGTGCAAAGCCATTACTGCGCGGCACTAGCTAACAAAAAATCGCGGTGGCTTCCCAGCTTACGGGCTCGCCTGATTGTGCAGAGTACGAATGGCGAAGCGAAAGCCTTCGGGCTCCACTTTCACTATTCCCTGGTATGGCCGATCGATGTCCGCGATGGCGACCAGCACCAGCGAGATCAAGAAGGTGAGCACCAGAACCTGCAACAGGTGGAAGCGGAAATTGGGCACTCCGAAGAAACAGGATGCGGCGACCGTTATGATACCGCCCGCGATCAGCACGGCCCAAAGAATGCCCGGAAGATGCTCGCGGACCTGCATAGCGCGAAGACGCCGGTATTGCGTCAGTCCGCGCAGCTCTTCCATTAGCTGATAGGCGGCGATCGCGTCGGGTTTTGCATGTGCCTGACTTTGTCCTGCCAGTTTCCAGAGCTGGTTGATTATCTCGCCGCCTTCCGGCGTCATTTGTTCGTTCTCCATCGCAAGCCACTCGCGATCCAGCGCATTATCGGCATAACGGCGACAGGTTTCCTGAATCTGATCGGCATTCGCGTCCTGTAATTGGGTCGCGATGCGAAAGACGTTCACCAGCGCATTGGCTTCCTGCTCTTCGTTGGCTTGCGCCTGTTGAAACATCGACCACACACCCGAAAGCGTAAAGGCGAGAATCACGGCATAGGTGGTTCCGATGACAGCCACCACTGCGCCGGTGAAATCGTTCGATTCCTTGCGCGAGGGTGCGGTTGAAGCGCGCGTCACCAAAAGCAGAAAGAGTAAGGCCGCGCCTACGCAGGCCACGATAATGAGACCGTTACTTAGCACAATCGTTCATCCAAGCCGTCCGAAACCTAGAAAGCTTACATCGCTTTCGAGCACTTGTCTTTCCGTCGCGCCAAACGCCAAAGGAACGCCGAAGAACTGGGCACCCACGAATACTACCGAGTCCGTTTTACCTTGATCCATTTTTCACAGTTCGATGGGCTCAGAAAGATTGACATAGGCTGTCGCATGACGCACAATTCTGACACTTCGTTTCCTGAGTTTTCGCCGCCTTGTAGTGGCTTCCGAGAGGTCCTTTCGCGTTGACATTCTGCGCCGATCGCTGCACGTCCCACCGAAACGAAGCTTTACCGGAATTGCTCACAATTTGCTGTTGACTGCCACGTTTAGAAGGAGATCTGTTTTGACCAAGAAGTTGTTCCTCGTAATCGTTACGCTTTTGCTGACGGCGTGCAACATCTCGCTAGCACAAACTCTGACAACCCTTAAGCACCAACCTCCCGATGGGGCTGGAGTTCCATTCCTGCTCACCGATGGCACCGTCCTTGTGCAAGGCAACATCGGCAACGACTGGTGGAAGCTCACGCCTGATATTACCGGAAGCTATGTCAATGGCACCTGGTCGCAGATGGCCAGCCTGGCTCCGGGATACGAGCCTTACGCGATGGCTTCGCAAGTTCTGGCCGATGGCCGGGTGCTGATTGAAGGCGGCGAATATAACTTCGGCCAGTTCGCGTTTACCAACCTGGGCGCGGTTTATGACCCGGCACAAAATACCTGGACTCCGTTGAATCCGCCGCCTGGTTGGGATTACATCGGCGACTCGCCGTCGGTAATTCTTCCTAACGGCCACTTCCTGATCGGCCGCAAGTTCGACATGCAGATGGCGGACCTGGACCCCGTCACCATGCAGTGGACGGCGGTGGGATCGAGCGGCAAGTCCGACTGGAATGCGGAGGAGGGTTGGACGCTCATGCCCGACGGCACCATCCTGACCGTGGATGTGCTCAACAATCCCAACTCGGAGCGATACATTCCGTCTCTGCAGGAGTGGGTTTCTGACGGCAGCACCATTGCTAATTTGCAAGGGCCGCCGGAAGTCGGCTGCATTAATTACGGAGGCGGTCAGTATTGCCCTCCGGGCGAAACCGGTCAGACCATTCTGCGGCCGGACGGCACGGTGTTCGCGACGGGCGCTACTCATCAGGGAGCCTCTGCGGGGCACACTTCGGTCTATCATCATGGCGCCAGCCCAACCGATCCTGGTACCTGGGTGCCTGGGCCGGACTTCCCCAACCACGATAACTCCGACGACAATTTCGCCGTGCTGTTGATTAATGGCAAGGTCCTGGTGGAAGGCAGCTCCAGCAGACTCTATGAGTGGGACGGAACCAACCTCACTCCCACTTTGTACAGCAATGGCGGCAGCCTGATCGTGCTGCCAACCGGCGAAGTGCTCGTGGGAGGCTCGGAAGTTTACAAGGCTACCGGAAGCTACCTCCAGCCGTGGTCTCCGACCATTTTGTCCTATCCGAGCGTCGCTACTCGCGGCCAAAGCTATATTGTCTCCGGCAAGCTGTTCAATGGCTGGTCGCAGGCGGCTGCGTTTGGGGACGAATTCGAAACCGCGACCAACTATCCCTTGGTGCGGATCACCAACAACGCGACCGGGCACGTCTTCTACGCCAAAACTCACAACCACAGCTACATGGGCGTGCAGACCGGCAACATACCCACTTACACTCATTTCGATGTGCCGGCGGGAATGGAAACGGGAGCGAGTAAGCTGGTGGTAGTCACAAACGGGATTCCGTCCCTCGCGGTGAACATCACCGTGAACTAATGGCGGGCCATCCGGGCAAGATGCAGTCTGGCCCGCGGGATGCATCAAATCTCCTCCTGCGCTGCCGAATGTCGGCGACGCGGGAGGAGATGCTTTTGCATCTAGCACTTTGCACTTAGTACTTGGCATTTAGCTCACGACTAGAAACCAACTACTGGCCCGCTGGCGATTGACTCTGCGCCTCCCCTGTTAACTAACCTCTAATAACCATGCCATTAATTCTGTTTTCTCATTTTGGGCCTTCCTATTATCTAACTGATAACTCCCCCTCCCCCATCCCCTCATTTAGAATCATTGGATTACGAACTTTTCCCTGACAAATGATAGAACCCAATGGGTTTACACGTTAATGTTTGAGCCGCAACGGTTTAGGTGCGGATTATTCCCTCGGCCGAAGGGGACACGAGAAAACTCAGGAAGAGCCGTAGTAATGAACTGGTAATCAGGCTCTTCAGTTCTACCAACTACCTCCCTCTAGCCACTGACTTTTCAAAGATCTTTCCCGTCCACACACGGGGTGTGGAGAGCGAAGACACAACAACTTGTCTCGTAATTCACTGATACCGCGCCGATACAAGGGCGCATCACGTTTTGATAAGGCCAGGGCAAGACTTCTGCCCGTTAGCGGCGCCCAAAGTCGGCCTCACACGAAAGAGGGTCGGGAAGGGCCTGAGAGTGCCACGCCCGCATTATCTTCTGTTCGTAGCATGGTGAAGCTATGACCTCCGCTCCCGTTGATTTGATGAAACTGGTTGAGCAGTTCGGTTCCGACGAACGGTGCCGCGAGGCCTTTACGCATCTGCGCTGGCCGTAGGCGTAACGCCGTCGCTGCGGTCACGATAAGTGTGAATCCCGTAAAGCACGCAGGTATTCGACTGCGATTCATGCCACTACCAATTCTCGGCGACTGTGGGAACGATGCTCCATGATTCCCATCTGCCGTTGACTAAGTGGTTCTTCAGTCGCCTATCTGATGACCGAATCCACGAAAGGCATTTCGGCTTCGCCGCGTCTATCGGATGCTTGCATTGAAGGGCTACAAACCTGCGTGGTATAACTGTCATCCGATTCGGTCCGCAATGGTCTAGCGCAGCGCCCCAAACTGGACGGTACAGTCGAAATGGACGAAACCTATGTGGGTGAGGCTGCATCGGCTACCGTCAAGGCTGGCGTGGTGAACGCATCACGAGTAAAGCAGTCGTCATCAGTGTCCCGCGCCAGCTGCATCTGCGGTTCTTTCATGCGGAGGATGCTAAGGCAGCACGTTGCCAAGTTCATTCAAGAGAACAGCTCGCACGACGTTGACGTGATTGTCGCCGTTCACCGTCCAGCCTACCCGAAGCGCTTGGCGAACTGCAGGAGAACCAGAAACCGTCAACCATACCGCGAGGAATATGTCCGGCTGCGGCGGATCACGCCACATAACGCGCTCGCCGCGCTGTGTGGGCGCCACGTGAAAGCGGCGGTTGAACTCGCCGATATAGTGCTCCCGCAGAAACCGGTTGGCCTCGTTCACGCTCGTGATCCCGTGCAACCGCAGCTCCTGCGGCAACCGTCCCTGCCAAGTTCTCGAAGCTGCGCTCGCTGCGGCCCCGGGCCTGCGGCGAATACGCCGGGATCACCTGCACTCCCAACTCGCGCAGGGCACGTCCCACTTGCGTCAGGCGATGGGGATCGACCTTGCCTCCTACCTTCGGCGTCAGCCAGAAATGGCTGCCCCGGTCGCTGTACAGGGCGCAGAACAGCCCCTTGCGCTCGATGACTTCCCGCAACCCGGCCATCACCGTCGCCGTCGATTCTTCCTCCACCAGTTGCGCATAGTAGATCTCGCTGCTGGCGTCATCCAGAATCACGATCAGGTCGTACCAGCGCTCGTCCTGAAACCACTGATGACGGCTGCCGTCGATGTGCAGCAGCATGCCCGGCAGCGGCCGCCGCTCGCGTCGTTTGCGATGCACCCCGCGCTTGCGCCCCCGCGCTACCAGCCCGGCT
The DNA here is from genome assembly GCA_963735855.1 of uncultured Acidobacteriaceae bacterium. Lineage (GTDB taxonomy): Bacteria > Acidobacteriota > Terriglobia > Terriglobales > Acidobacteriaceae > Bog-257. Next base: position 69,431 of record CAVTMW010000010.1, on the reverse strand, counting down.
CCCTGCAAAGCTTGTTTTACCCAGGTGTAGCTCAGCTCGATCTGGTGCTCCTGGCCTAGCTTCTCGTGAAAATGTTGCACGTTCAGATCGAAATAGCGGTCCCGATACAGTCCCAAGACCTGCTCCACCGTCGCCAGTGGGACGCGCTTGGGAGAAGGCTGTCCCCGCCGCCGGTCGAACAGCCCCTCGTAGCCGAACGCTTCCAGCCGCTCCCGCCAGCGCCGCATCGACCGATCGCTGATGCCGATAATCTCAGCCGCCTGCCACCAGGTAATCTTCTTCGCCATGGCCCGCAGAATCACTTCCTGTACTTTCATCGCCCGCTCCATCGCGGCCTTCGAGTAGGAGTCCATGCTGGCCATGGTCTCCTACTCTCGCCGCCTGAAAAGCGGACAGATCACGTGCTATCTCAACCGGACATATCATGTGCTACTGACACGCCCGCATTATCTTCTTGACAAAGAAATAGCCTGCTCGCACAATTGGCGAATCTTTAGTCCCGCAATTTTGCCATGATCGCTCCCGTCAGAGGAGCACCGATTTCGGCTCTGTCTTTGGGCTCTCCCGTCGCGCTACGCCACGGAGATGGTGAACATCACGCCGGCAGTGTCGGCCCCCTGCCGGGATTAGCTTAAGCCCGCAGCTGTCCGATGTATCGGTCCCGTGGTAGAGCGATGCCACGTACTCCAGAAGGCTTTGGCTTCGCTCGGAAATCGAAGAGAGGCGGCTATGATGTCCAAGCGTTTGCCACTTACGCTGGTTCTCAGCGCTGTGCTGTTTGTGACTGCCAGCTTTGCCGCCACCAAGAAGGGTCAGCGCAACAACAGATCGAGGGATTGGAACAATTCGGCGGTGGTGAACGAAGATCTGCCCCGCCCAGGCAATAGCGTCTACAGCGGCAATTCTGACTGGGCCTCAAGTGGCACGTTCGAGAGTCCCGGGTCCTCTCTCATCCTCGGCCGCCCCGGCACTCCTGACAATTGGAACGGCGGCTTTGGCAACTGGAGCGACAAAACTGCCTGGAGTGAGGGTTTACCTGGCCCGGGGAGCGACGTTGTGATTTATACGGGGAATACCGATTATGTGTATCTGGACGTAAGTTCAGTGATCGACTCGATGACGCTTGGCGGCCCGTCGGGCAGTGAGTCCGTGATTGTGGACAATAGTGGGGCGCAAACTCTTATCATTGCCGATTCTCTAACCGTGGGGCGTATCGGTTTCTTGGACTTGGTTTCAGGCAGCACGGTAGAAATCGGTGGCAACGTTCTGAATATCGGATTTATTTTTCTGAACAACGGATCAACGATGTCAATTGGCGGAAACTTTGACAATCAGGGTCAACTGTGGACAACCTGAAGCGCTTCTGGCGTCAGCGTCAGCGGTACGTTGACGAATGAGGCCGGAGCACTCTTTTGCTAATGCGGATCCGGGTACGTGGCCAACATTGGCAACTTGATTAACAACGGAGACACTGATTGTCGGACCGGGCAACGCCTAAATTTGACGAACCAGCCGAACGGCATTCTGGATATTCCTGCGACTGCAGCCATCCGCATCCACGGACCAGGAACCATCACTGCTGGCGGCAAGAATGCCCTAGCTAACCTCAACACCGTCGAAGGGCAGCTTGCTGTCGGACGAAGGAGCCGTAGTCAACGTCGCTCCCGATGGAGGGGTCCTAACGGTTAAAGGTCAACTCAACGAATCTGATCAAGGAACGCTGGATGTTACCGCAGACGTCAAGAACGCGGGTTTCGTTGATGTCGAACAGGCTTCTTCCTTGCAGATCACGGGCGATGTTGACAACTCCGGTGCCATATACACGAACCACTTCGGAACCGGCGGGAATAACACCATAAGAGTCGGAGGTACGCTTACCAATGAGTCTGGGGCACAACTCACCCTGAATGGACCGTCTGACACCGCTACAATCAGCGGTGCGCTAATCAACATAGGCACCTTTAGTCTCTTCGGTCCGGGAGACTCTGGTCACGGTCGGCAGCCAGGCAGAGCCCGTCAAATGTCAACAACGCCGGAACGCTAAATGTCTCCAATGGCTCATCGGTGCAAGTTTATGGCGGCATGATTAATAACGGGACGATCAATGTCGAGGGGGCCTCATCGTTCAAGACGGCTGGAGAAATCGACATTGGGTTCGGTCCCTTCGCCGGGGCGCTAATGGTGAGTACGAGCGGATATGTTAGTGCAAGTGATTTCTGCTTGGGATGCACTGACGGGTCAACAGGAACAGTCACTCTCACTGACTTCAGTACTCAGATGAATGCGTCGGGTTTGTTGCAAGTGGGTCAGCATAATGGTAGCGGACAGGGATTTCTGACCATAGAAACCGGCGCTACCGTAAACACCTTGAACATGTCGATCGAAGAGCACGGCTCGGCTAAATTAACTGGTACTGATGCGGTATTGAATGTCCAAGGCTTATTTCAAATTCAAAGCGACGGAACACTGAGCATAGCAGACGACGCTAGCGTTCGAGCCAATGGCGACATGCTTAACCGGGCGTTTGGGTCCATAGATTTGGAAGGCGGAGCGACGCTTCAGGTCAATGGCGATTTGACCAATGGTGGGAGTGTGACCACTAACAGCTCGGGCTTCGGTGGCAGAAACACGCTGAACGTCAAAGGCACCCTGACCAACATTGGGGTGCTCCAGCTCAACGGCCCCGGCGATATGGCGATGCTCGGCGGCTTGGGCAATTCTGGAATGTTTGATGTGGAGGGTGGTAGTACCCTTCAGATCAGTGGCGATGCGAACAACTCTGGGCCACTGAGCACCAACCTTAACGGCCTTGGCGGCGGCAACACGGTGAACATCACGGGTACGCTGACCAACACTGGGGGCTTCGTGCTGACAGGAGCGGGCGATATGGCGACGCTCGGTAGCCTGGAGAATTTTGGAAGGGTTGATGTGGAGAATCGAAGCAAGCTTCAGATCAATGGCGATGCAAACAATTCTGGGATTTTGGCTACTAATCTAACCAGCCATGGTGGTGGCAACACCCTGAACGTCACCGGCGTCATGATCAACCAGGCGAGCGGGCAGTTCATCCTTGCTGGCCCTGGCGACATGGCGACACTCGGTGAACTGAACAATTCTGGGTTGGTTGAGGTTGAGAACGGAAGTACACTGACGGTCAAGGGCGATCTGAACAACTTCGCCACTGGCGACGTGGAAGTGAATAGCTCGACGCTTACAGTAAACGGAAACTTGAATAACTTCGGAACGCTTAACATTGACCCGAGCACGCTGACCGTGACTGGGACGCTTACCAACAATGCTGGCAGCGTGTTCTCGCTGGCTGCGGGTGACATCCTCAACGCCGGTAGTGTGAACAACCTAGGGTCGTTCACGCTTCCCGCGGGCACGCAGCTCAATACCCCGGCGTTTTCCAGCTTCGGAAACACCACGGTCGGCTCCATGGCGACGCTGCTGGTGGGCACAGGCTCTGCCCCGGGAACGGGCTACATCCAACTGGCCAACGGGACGCTGGGCGAGATGATCGCTGCCACCAGTTCGGCGTGATCAACGTCAACGGCTCGGCGCTGCTGGACGGCACACTCGCCATCCTGCTGCAGGGCGGCTATAACCCGGCCGTGGGCTCGATGTATAAGTTCCTGCTGGCCAATCCCGGACAAATCAGCGGCACCTTCGCCAGCATCCTCAACGACGTCTTCAACGGCGGCACGGAGAAGTGGCTGGTTAACTACGATAACGCCGATGGCTTTGTGGAGCTGACAGCGGAAGCCAATAACGTTCCCGAACCAGCGACCTTGCTGGTGCTCATCCCCGGGTTGCTGGGTATGGCTTACGGTCTGCGCCGCCGCTCGGCGCGATAAGTAGGGTTTTTCTGAGAACACGGATTGACTCGGCGCACGCGGGCCGGGTCAAGGCCGTGTTCTTTCTGTGCGGGAAAGAAAATCTCTGATACAAGCGTTTCGGGGGATAACCATGAACTTCGCAATCATGACTGCAGGCCGAACCCAAGATTCTCGCAGGGTTTGGATTGGGCTGGCGTGCCTCATTTGTCTGGTATTAGGGCTGAGCACGGGGTGCTCCTCTGGCCTCAAGACGGACAGCACTCCGGTCAGCTTCTCGACCCCATACCAGGCCGTATTGCTCATCAACAACTCCGTCTACTACGGGAAGCTCACGGGCTGGGGCACGTCGAATCCGGTGCTGACGGACGTTTTCTATATCGTCAGCAAGACCAATCCGGACACCAAGGAAGTGACCAACGTGCTGGTGAAACGCGGCAAGGAGCTGCACGGCCCTGATCGGATGTATCTGAACGCCAACCAGATTATCTTTGTCGAGCCCGTCGGTCCCGACTCCAAGGTGGCACAACTGATCAACGAAGCCAACAAAAAGTAGTAGCACATTACCGGACCTTCGGGGAATTTAGGGCTCGGTCGCAGGTTCGGCCTCGGCTTCACTTAGCGGGCTCGTGCGCAGCACTTCTTGCGTTAGCTTGCTAAACATTTCTTCCACGCCATCGCCGGTTTTGGCGCTGGTAACTTGGACTTTCCATCCTTCGGCCACCAACTGTTCCAATTCTGGAGCCGTGATCTCCCACTTGTTCCACAAGTCCGACTTGTTGACCACCAGCATGCAGGGAATGTCGCCAACGGTCTCGACCGCGCGTTTGTGAATGCTCTTGGCGGTGACCAGGGATTCGGCCCAGGTACCGTCGCAGATCAGGAAATATCCGGCGGCGCCGCGGAGATAAGACGTCTGGACTTGCGAGCGCGAGTCTTCCCCGGCCAGGTCCCAGAGGAGCAATAGCACATCCTGGTCGCCTACCTTCAATTCCTTCTTGTCGATCTTTACCCCAACCGTGCTCAGGTACTTGCCGGAAAAAATTCCCTGAACGAAGCGCGCCACCAGGCTGGTTTTTCCGACTCCGAATGAACCCAGCATGCAGATCTTCTTCTGGATCATGGCTTGTCTCCTGATGCTGCCTGGATTTTGAAGGACACACTGCGATTCACTTCCAACTGATGGGCGGCCGATCCGTGCTGAATCGGGTCGCTGTCACCCAGCCCGATGGGCGTCATCATTTCAGGCGCAACACCTCGTTCGAGGAGAGCGTCCCGCACGCGCTCGGCGCGATCCTTACTCAAGGTCGTGTTCTTGCTCTCAGCACCGGTTTGATCAGCCCGGCCGTAAATGTTGACGTGGATACTACGGCCTAGCTCGCGAGCGCTGTCCTGGAGTTTGTTCAACTCCTCTTCTATGTTTTCGAGACGCAACGACTGGTCCGGCAGCAGCAAGCTGGAGCTGACCGGAAACAGGACGATCTGTTCTTCTATCTGCTGCTTGCCGGCCTCGAATTCGCGCTCCCGCACAAAGCTGTCGTCAAGCGACTGATAGGGCTCGAAGCGAGCTTGCAGCTTATCGGGCGCGATCCCAAAATCCGCGGCCAGCTTCACCGGATCAGTCGCCAGGGGATCGCGCAAGCCAACAACAGAATAATGCCTCCAGCCCTTGTCCGAGCCTGTAACTACAATTCCAGGTTCGCTCTTCAGCCGCGCCATGTAATGGTCCCAGCGGCTGTTGCGGCGGTAAGCGAAGTACCCAAGCGCGAGGATTGCAATCAGCAGCGCCGCGACAGCGGCCAGCCACCACCGTGACGGCTTCTGCGAACCCACGCTCTGCCCGAGCAGGCAATTCTGCAAATGGGGGCGCGCGCCATCGAAGATGCTGGCATCTCCGCCGAACGACTCCAATGCACCTGCGAATTCGCTGTGAATCAGCTCATTCTCCCGGGCGAAAACATTCTTCAGCTCCGCTGGAGGCGAGCCACGAATCGTGCCTGCCAGCAACGCCTGGGGGCCATGATCAACCCATAACTTGAACTCACCAATGTCCAGCCCTTCAAATCTCTGCGATCGCCTGGTGTCGAACGCATCCGTCACGAAATCCCCGAGCGCCGTAAGCATGCTCGAGGCCAGCTCGGCTTCGCGTATCCCTTCTCCGGGAGCCTTGACGTATTGCAATACCGAGCCGGTATCACGCTGGATGAGAAAGACCTGCTGCACCTTGTAGCGAAGGCTGCGCGCCAGCGCGACGTCACCGAGAGATCTTCCGGTGCGCCGCGCCTCCAAACGCCACTTCAGACTCTCCCAGGAAAGGCTGCGCTCCATCATGTAGTTGATGGATTCCGTCATGTCGCGGAGCGCATTGGCGACCGCCTTGCGCACCGCATCGCCGATAATAGGGGCCAGCGATGTGGCGAGGAGGCCAGGATTCTTGTGGATCGAGATCTTTAACGCTTGCTCGACAACCGGGTAAAGGGAGCGCTGCAGGCCGCCATCACGTTTTACGGAGAGTACGACCGCCTTGCCCAGGATTTGGCTGAGTTCGTCGGCGCGAACTTCGGGATCGTCAAGCCGTTTCCGCAGCGCCTCCAACTCAACCAGTTGCTGCCCCAGCAGCAAGGCCCGGAGCTCGGCCAGTTCGTCACGGCCCTGGTCGTACTCAGGATCGCGTTTCAGGTCCGCTGGCGTTGAGCCCATAGGGTCCTCACGCCTCGGTGGCACTCCGCATCGGCTTGGGCTTGCCCTTGCTGTTGCCGTCCTCGTCCTTTAGACGCACGGCGAGCTCGACGAACAGGGCAGCCAACGCGGAGCGGTCAGTCTTGGCGTTGCGCAACTCCTGCACACGGGTTTCCAGCAGAGCGCTGAGGGTGTCGTTACGCTGGCGGATTTCGTCGAGGAGCTTGCGCGTCTCAGCCATCAATTCCTGCCGCGCTTCGCTTCGGTCCTGGGCTGCCTTATTGTCGAGGTCCAGTATTTTCTTGGATAGCTGCGCTGATGCTGTCTTTAGATCGCGCGAGATGTTGTTCAACACTTCCTCGCGCTCATCGCGCTCGGTCTTTAGTCGCGACGCCAGCGACTCGGTTTCCTTCTTGAAGAAGGCTTCCAGCGAATCCAGGCGCCGGCGCATCGTGTCCTTGATCTCGGCGCTCTCACGCGAGAGGGCCTCTTCCAGCCTGGCGAACCGGGTCTCGTAGTTCTTGATCTGCGACCCGAAAAGGATGTCGCGGATCTTGTCCACACTGGCGCCGCTCGCCTCCGCCGTTTCGGCTACGGCCGTCTCTACTGCACTCGGCTTGCTCGCCGCCTTCTCTTTCTGGTCTTTTTCGCGCACTGGGACAGGGCTCATAGCGGGCCTCCTCCGTACTCTGATCGCAATAAGGCTAAGTGCAACATGCTATACCGAAATGGTTCGATTGCGAAGCGTCTTCGCAAAAGGGAGCGACTTGGGCTTTACAGCTGACTGGTCCCCTGTGAGTGCCCAATTTCGAACACGGTCCGTCCAAACTGGGCGGCAGCCATCTGCCGATGCGGCGAATTCCATGCTTCCAACACTTGTTTCAAGCACTTCGGCACGTCTGCGTCTGGCAGCTAATGTGCTCACCCAACGCTTGGAGTTTAGCCGTCAAAATGGGAGTTAGGATCGTCGAAGCGCCAACGCTGCGACCAACGCCAAATTCCGTGCAGCGGAAAGGGTACGAATGAAGACGAATCGAGTGGCCACGAATGTCGGGTTGTTCTCCCTGGTTGCGGTCTGCGTTTGCCTGCAGTCAATGGGCCAGAACGCCGCCATGTTCCGGGGCGATCCACAGCATAGCGGGATCTATAACGCTGCCGGAGTTCCGAAGTACAGCGAGGTCAAGTGGAAGTTTCATACGAATGGACAGGTGATTTCGTCACCCGCGGTTTCGGGCGACACCATCTATGTGGGAAGCACCGACCATAACCTGTATGCCATCAATCTGGATGCCGGCACGCTGAAGTGGAAGTTCAAGACCGAGAGTCGCGTGACATCGTCGCCTGCCGTTGCAGAGGGCGTGGTGTACTTCGGCAGCTATGACGGCAACTTCTATGCGGTCGATGCCGCCAAGGGAACGCTGAAATGGAAGTTCAAAACCCAGGGAGAGCGCCGCTACACAGCCACACACCTGCACGGCGCAACGCCGGCTGCCGAAGCCATGCCGGACCCGTTTGATTTTTATCTGTCGTCACCCACAATCGAGAAGGGTGTGGTGTATTTCGGGAGCGGAGACGGCGCGGTTTACGCTCTGGATGCCGCTTCCGGCGGTCTGAAATGGAAGTTTCAGACGGGAGACGTGGTGCACGCTTCGCCCGCGGTCGCCGATGGCATGGTGTACGTCGGAAGCTGGGACAGCTACTTCTACGCGCTCGATGCCGTAACCGGCAAGGAGAAATGGCGATTCAAGACGGGCGACGATCCGGACATTCACAATCAGGTGGGCATTCAATCCAGCGCCGTAGTGGCGGACGGACTAGTGTACTTTGGATGCCGCGACTCTAAGGTTTATGCTCTCGACGCGAAGACCGGCGAACAAAAGTGGGCCGTCAATAATAAAGGTTCGTGGGTAATTGGCTCGCCAGTCGTGCAGAACGGAAAACTGTACTTCACAACTTCCGACTCGGGCATGTTTCATGCCCTTGATGCCAAGACAGGGGCGCCGGTGTTCTCTCTCAAGTTCATCTGGCCCATGTTTTCGTCGCCTGCCATCGCCGGGAACACGCTTTACATCGGGACCCACGAGGGCAAAGCTCGATCGCCATCGACTTGACCACACAGAAACCGGCATGGATCTTCCAGACGGACGGCTCGAAGCAGAATGGCGCAACCTACACCAAACCGGATGGCTCGCCGAAGTACGAAGCCGCTTTCTTTGACTTCTTCTATAACGACATGGTGATTGGAGTCGACAAAATGATGAGCGTGGGCGCGGTCTTGTCGTCGCCGGTTGTTGTGGAAAATGTAATCTACTTCGGTAGCACTGACGGCAATCTGTACGCTTTGATCTAGAGAGAGCGGAGGTTTGCTTCCGGTCAGAAATGTTGCCGCCCGAGGCTAACTCTTTCCCAGGGTCAGCACCTTGTGCTCGGGCAGCGCGTCTGGGCCAACTCGACGAGGCGGTTAATCAACTCGGGACCGTGGTTGGCGTAGAAGTAGAGAGCGGCAATCTCGCGCTCCTGCAGAGCCTTGTTGGGATACAGCGCGTTCTCGATTTGTGCCGCGTGTCGAGCCAGAATCTCCGTCCGGCGCAGCTCGGCATGGGCAGCCCGCTTCTCCAGCCGATCCACCTGATAGCGCACCTTGCTGGCCGCGCGCTCGGCAGCCTCCACCAGGGTGGGATCGAGCTTGCTGAGAGACGCACTGATACGCTGCAGGTTAATCTGGGTGGCTCGCCGTGCCAGCTCGAAATTTTCCTTCAGATCGGCAGGCAGCGAACGCACCGCCAGGCAGTCGCGCAGCTGGCACTCCCCGTGAAACAGCTCCGGCAGCTCCACTTCGTACTTCAGCAGAAGCCGTTCGATGCGCGGCTCGATCAGCGTCGCACTCATGCGCGGAAGGATGGGAGTAACCCGGCCGAGCAGCTTTTCATAGAGAACGGCAGCCTGCGCGAAATAAGCGATCTCGGCCGGCCCGCCGATGTAGGCCAGCGTCGGCAGCCAGTAATCCTGGAGCACGGGACGCATCAATACGTTTGCATTGAAGTTCTCTGGCGCTTTCCGGACTCGCGTCTCCAACTCTTCGCCGGACAGCCGCTCTTTGCCGATGGCGAACGCGCCATTCGCGCGGTGCACCGGGACGCGGGCTCCGTCTACCAGCGCAAACAGTGGAGTGGATTCACCCGTGACCTTCACCTGTTCGTGATAGTTGGCGTCTCGTAGCTCGCGATTGCGCTCCAGCACAGCCTGGTCGAGTTCGGCAGAGCGCCGGAGGGCGTCCACAAACAACGGCGTTGCAATGCGATGCAACTCAGGATCAGCTGGGTCGAGCAGGATGAGCCCATGTTCGGCAAAGATTCGGGTGTAAAGTTTGGCGAAGGCGTTGGAGAACGTCTCGCCTTCCGCATAGGTTTCGCGCAGGTAATCGGCCGCGAGCGAGTCGCCCAGCAGTTTCGACGCCTGGGCGACCAGTTCGTTGGTCCCTTCCGCGAAACGAACGTGGGCTACGGGAGAGCCGGCAGTTCCGGCGGTGTTGGCCTTAAAGGGTACCAGTTGAAAGTCGTGCGACAGGAACAGTACCTGGTTGACCTCGTCGAGGTCATGATCTTCGGTGGCGAGCCAGAACACCGGCACGCAATCCACGCCCGACTGCTGCACTTGCTTCGCAAGAGCCAGCACCGAGGCGGCCTTTAACAAGGACATCAGCGGCCCGCCGAACAGTCCCACCTGCTGGCCGGTAACCACCGCGAAAGCGCCCTCGCGCAGCCGCTCAATGTTGTGCAGCGTCGGCTGCGAGGCTCCCCAGGCGCGGTTCTGCTTCTCCAGTGCGTCGGCCACGCGGGATTGGCGTTCGCGATCTTGCGGCACCGACTTGGCAAACGCAGCAACGTGCTCGGCGTCCGGTGGCGTCGGGAAAAACTTGCGAATCGGCGGAGAATAGGAAAGAAAATCGCTGAAGATGCGGGTGGTGTGCGGAATGGAGTTGAACGAGATGCAGTCGGGGATCACGAGATCCTCTCCAGGCAACAGCATCTGCGAGGAATCACACCACGCGGTTCGTCATTCAGCACTCGTATGAGACTAACAGGCAAGTAAAAGGTTTGGATGATTCTCCCGTTCGTGGGATGCAGGAATCGGGACCGGAGTCGGCGCGGCCTGCGGCTGCATCTATATGTCAGCGATTGACTTCCCTGCGCCTGCTGCTACAGTGGAGGTGATCGCGGTTCACTTCGAGGGGGCGTCACGGCTTCGACGGAAGTGATTGCGGTAAAGAGGCATACCGGAGTGCATGCATCCGTAATCGCGTGCAAAAACACAATTGCCAACCAAACACTGGCATACGCAGCTTAATTAGTTAAGTTGCCGTCCTCCTCGGCTTTGCTCATGGGCCGGGAAAGGGCGTCGCACAGTGAGCTGGCTTTGAACTCTACGTCTGGGAGTTCGAGGCGAGACCTTCAGGCTGGCCGGCCGCGTTTCTTGTCCGTTCTGAGCGCGATTGGCGAGAGTGCCGGGCAACCGGCGCCGGAACGAGACTAAGTATGTAGGCTCTTTGCTGGCAGCATTTTCGGACGCGGGTTCAACTCCCGCCGCCTCCACCAACCTACCTTTTACGACGACGATTCGGCGGGCTCCGGCCCGCTGACTTCAATCCGAAAATCAATCGGTGCCGCGCACTTGTCCTATGCCGGACCGCTCTTGGCTCCACTCACGATAAGAACCTCAGCCGGGAAACTCATCCGCACGGTCTGTGGAGTACCCACGAAGAGCATCGAGCACCTGGCGCTTCACTTCATCCACCTGCTGCTGGGAAAGCATGGCGATCTTTTCCCGAAGCTTCTCAGACATCTCGCATCGCAGTGCCCAATAGTCTTCCGCTGAGATCGGCGCTTGTATCTTGAACTGCAAGAGACGCTCGGATGCAGTCATCACGCCGGCCTCGGCAAGAACCTGCACTAACTTCCCAGGACTGGCAAAGCGGAATGCGTCGGGAGCATCCGGCGCAAGTGGTGGGGGTTCGACATACCGATCGATGACTCGCGACAGCGTGTAGTGGAAAGGATTTCTTTCGGCGAAATGCCAAACCGCCAGGGCCAGCTTCCGCCCGGGCTTGAGCACTCTCAACATCTCGCGGACCGCGTCGACAGGGGACGGGAAGAACATCACGCCGAAGCGGCTGATCACGGCATCGAAGCTATCGTCTGGAAACGGCAGTTGATCTGCAAAGGCGACCTCGAATTGCGCATTCTTTACTCCCAGACGATCTGCTGCTCGACGAGCCGCTGCCACCATCTCGGGAATCGGATCGATCCCAAAGCACTTGCCTTCCGGTCCGACCAGGGCAGCGACGCTCAACGCCGGCTCTCCGGGGCCCATTGCAATATCGAGAACCGCGTGTGGACTGCCAATCTCAGCGTCTTCGACGAGAGCTTGTGTAATTGGCACAAACATCTGCCGGATGACTTCGCCGTGCTTCTCCCAGAAGGGAGCGGAAGCGCTCCATCGGTTGATGACTTCCTGGTCAGGTTGCATGAGCAGAAGTATAGATACTTCGCGTCATTTGTGGCCGTCGTTTTCATTTCCGTCGGAGCCGTTTGAGTTCTCTTGTTCGATGTTGGGCTTCCGGAACACAAGTGGTGTTGATTACAATCGAACGACCAATCGACCCGAGCATCACTTCCAGCACGATGCGGTGCAACTCGTAACCGGAGATTCGATCATGACATTGCCATCATTCCGCTATCGCCTTGAGCAGCAGGAGCCACGAGTGGGAAACGGGGGCGTCACGCGCGGCGCATCCGTGCGTGAGTTCCCCATTTCAACCGGCATCGCCGGTGTCTCGATGAGACTGGGCCCCGGCACAATCCGAGAGTTGCACTGGCATGCCAACGCCGCCGAGTGGGCCTACGTCGTCAGCGGTTCCTGCCGCACCACGATCCTCCATCCAGACGGAGCAGCGTATATCGACACGTTCGACGCGGGCGATGTCTGGTACTTTCCGCGAGGGTTTGGTCATTCGATCCAGGGACTCGGCCCGGGAGAGTGTCACTTTATCCTGATCTTTGATAACGGCGACTTCTCGGAAGATCACACCTTCAGTATCACCGACTTCCTGGCGCAGACGCCGCGCGAAGTGGTGGCGCAAAACCTGGGTCTGTCCCTCGCAGAACTTGCCCCGCTGCCCGATCACGAAGCCTACTTCGTTCGCGGACCCGTGCCTGACGACAGCTCGCTCTTCTCGACGCCGCGAAGAGCTCCAGAACTGACGACGATGCATCGCTACCCTCTGGACGCTCAGCAGCCCCGGCGTGTCCCGGGAGGCGGCACGCAACGGACGGTAACGGTGAATGAATTTCCTATTTCAACCACGATGGCGGGGTCGGTCATCGAGCTCCAGCCAGGTGCTCTGCGCGAGTTGCACTGGCATCCGAATGCGGACGAGTGGCAGTACTACATCAGCGGCGCGGCAGAAATGGGTGTGTTTCTTGCTCAGGGAAATGCGGTCATCGACCAGTTCGAAGCCGGCGACGTCGGCTACGCTCCGATGGGGGCGGGCCACTACATCAAGAACACCGGTAGCGAGGTCTGCCGCATCCTCGTCGGCTTCAACAGCCCGCACTATCAGGCGATGGACCTCAGCGAGTGGCTTGCCGGCAATCCCGTTGACGTGCTTGCAACGAACCTTGGGCTCAGTCCCGAGGTCGCAGCAAAGCTTCCGCACAAGACCGTGTTTGTTGCGCCTCCGGTGAGACTGGAAATAGTTGACTCAATGGGTTGTCGCAGTAGCTCCGCTGGAGGAACGAAGTAATAGGCGCCCGTGATCGGTTTGGTATACCGCGTAAGCGCGTCTCGCACGCCGGTCTTGAGGCCGGCCATGCTCTCCAGCATCGCAGTGAGGCGCCGCTGGTCGGCGCTAAAACCTACGAACATGGTGCCGTGATTGGTCACCGTACCGTAAGGCATGTTCCGACGAAAAATCTTGCCGAACTTATCCTGATCGGTACTGGCGACATGAGAGTCTGCGGGTTTGTCCTCAAGCTCGATGCTGTCCAATTTCTTTCGCCCGATCACCAGCTCCTGGCTGGCGTCGGCAAGCGACTCCCACATTGCCGTGTCATGCGGCCATTTCTGTAGCAGGAGGATACTTCCCGCCGCGCCGGGGTTTCCTTCCGGTATAAGAGCGACTTCCAGAGCATCGATCAGGGTGGGATTCTCACTGCCGTCGATAAAGCCGGTAAGATCGCGATCGTGACGATAGGGCCAGCCTGAGGTTTCTTCCGCAACCTTTGCCAGGCCGTTCAACTCAGCGATCGCACGTTTTGCAACGTCAAAGATTACGTCGTAGACGCCGCCGCTGAGCCACAGCACCGCGTCGTGCTGGGTGGCCGGCATGACAAAGCCGTCGATCCCTATCAGATTCTCATTGAAGCCCTTGATGCCTGCCGGCGCGTCCTCGGGCGCAACGTCGCTCCAGAGTTCGGGCCTGAACCCTACCACCAGGTTGACGCCGCCGACGGTGGTTCGCGGCTCGCGAAACGACGAGATAGTCTTTACCAGATCGTGGCTGTTTTGCCCGGCCAAGACATCGAATTCCAGGTAGGCGTGAGAAGACGTTCCAAGGGAGAAGATTCCAGTCTGAGCAGTGCGCATACGGTCAACATATCAAGACCCCGAACGAAGAACAATCTGTTTGGGGGGAAGAGGATCTGCTGTATGTAATCGAGAAGACGAGCACGCGACGGATTAGTTGAGCCGGGCGTCCCGCCCACCTGCCTTTGGTTGGGCAGGATAGCCTACTTCCGCAACATTTCCAGTTCCTGGCTGGCCGTACGGCTTGGTTCTTCCATGTTCGCAAAGCGCGAAGGTGTGAGGCACAAGGGGAAGAAAGCCTGACGACAACGTTAGTCTTCACGCACCTCACGGGTGACGCGCAGCAGCTCACGAACTCCACTCGGACTGCTGACGACAACAGCATTCGCCAGACCCAGAAATAGCCCGTGCTCCACGATTCCGGCCCGCGCTTCAAGCTTGACCGCTAGTTCCGCAGGATTGGCAATCGGGCCGAAGTCGCAGTCGAGGATCATGTTGCCCTGGTCGGTGCGATACTCTTCCCCATTTGCAGCCTGGCGAACGACATACTTCGCTCCCAACGACTCCAGATAGCGCGCCTGCGACCGCCAGCCGAACGGCAACACTTCCACCGGCAGGACGTGAAGTGTGCCCAGCCGCGGTGACAACTTGCTTTCGTCCACCACGATGATCTCCCGTGCGCTGGCCTGCGCCACCAGCTTCTCCCGCAGCAAAGCGCCGCCGCCGCCCTTGATCAGGTTGAGTGCAGGATCGACTTCATCGGCTCCGTCGATGGTGACGTCAAGCGATCGTGGCAGATCGTCGGACAACATCGGTATATTCAGCTTCACTGCTTCGTCGTAGGTGACCCGCGACGTCGCGAAGCCCACGATGTCCCTGAGTGTGCCATCGCGCAGAAGCGCTCCAATGTATCGGACCGCAAATATGGCCGTCGAACCGGTGCCCAACCCCACTGCCATTCCCGATTTCACGTAGCGCACCGCATACTCTGCCGCTTCCTTCTTAAGCGCTGTATGCGGATCGACGGACTCGGCAGGCCCGGTCATGAAGATATCTCTCACCTCTCGCGCGGAACGGTCAATGCAGGCGTAAGCGTAACACGACACTTACAGTTTCCTGCACTGTCATCCGACCGAGGGCTTCAGCTCGAATGGAGGGACCTGGTGTTCGTGCGATCGTCAGGTACGAGCGCACTCTTGGCAATGTAGAAGACCGGTGCTTCGCAGGCGCGCTGCGGAAATCTGTACCTAGCTTCGCAGTGCTTGCGCTTCGGCCTGCGCCTCCTGCAGTGCCTGACGTGAAACTTCGCGGATGCGCAGTCCAAATTCAAACTTCGCTGTCGTGGAACCGCGCCCCCAGCGATTTACTTCCCAGTGCGCGCGCAGGAATTTCGCGCCGGCCGCTGACGACAAATCCACCAGCAGCGGATACTCGCCCACATAAAACCTTTGGGGAAGCGTGGCCGCAGGTTTCGCGTCCCAGGTTGTGCCGTCGGCTGAGGTGAACAGGGTGAGTTCAATCGACTCCTGTTCAACCACGTCGGTGATCGAAAGCGTCAGCAGGAAAATCGGGTTCGAGGCCGCGCTCACGTCGAGTGGCGCGCCATCACCTTTGGCGGTGACGGTCGTTTTCTCAGGTACAAGGAAGGCGTCAAACATAACGCGTCCATTCTATCGAAGCGGCGAAGCCAGGGCTGGTGATATTGGTCACAAGTCCAAGCATGAATCCTGGCCCTGATTCTCGCTCACGGCTCGGCCAAAACGGGTGTTGAACAGGCGGGAAATAGCGATGTCGTCGCCAGGACGTGAAAGTTCCAAAATTTATTCGTGCCTCGTGCAGGCAACTTCCGGGGACAACGAGGGTTCCAACCCTCGAAATTGAAAATCATGCTCGGCTGGCGATGCATGGGTGGCGTGCCGCAGACTTGTCGGCCCTCAGGTGACGTTTAGGAAGAGCGCGCGTCTCTCTGTACAAAGACGGTTTACCGCACCATCATCCAACCAGCACTAAGGAGTTTCAAACCATGAAGAAGTTAATTGCATTGACCGCTCTGGCCATGGCCCTCACTGTTGTAGGCGGCTCCGCCTGGGCACAGATGGGCCCCGGACCCGGAGGTGGCCCGGGAGGCCACGGACCAATGAGCCCCGACCAACGGCTGCAGATGATGACGAAGCAGTTGGATCTGACGGCCGACCAGCAGCAGAAGATCAAGCCGCTGCTGGAGAGCGAAAGCCAGCAGATGCAAACGCTGCATCAGGATACATCGCTTTCACAGGAAGACCGGATGAGCAAGATGAAGCAGATCCGGCAGAGCACGAATGAGCAGATCAAGTCGTCGCTCAACCCCGACCAGCAGCAGAAATTTGACGAGATGATGAGCCGCCACGGGCACGCCCATGGCGGGCCAGGAGAGGCGCCGCCTGCAGGCCAGAGCACGCCTCCGCCGCAGTAGCGCCAACGCAAATACGATCAATCGTGGAGAGTGGGATTGCCACCCACTCTCCACCATGCCTGGTCCTTCCACCTCACTGAATGACGAGGTGAGAGAACGGCGCCACATACGCCAGCAGGTACACGTAAATCCCGACCAGCGCCGCCAGGGCAAGACTGTGGAAGAAGACATAACGCAGGATGTCTCCTTCGTGACCATACCAATTGGTCGCGGTGCTGGCGACGACGATGCTCTGAGCATCGATCATCTTGCCCATGACCCCGCCGCAACTGTTAGCCGCAGCCATGAGCGTGGGCGAGACGCCCACCTGTTGCGCCGAGATCTTCTGCAAGCTGCCGAACAGCACGTTGGACGAGGTATCGGAGCCGGTCAGCGCTACGCCCAGCCATCCCGAGCAAGCGTGCCGAAGAAGGGATACAGGTGGCCGGTTCGCGCGAACGCCAACCCCATGGTGGCGTCCAGCCCCGAGTATCGCGTCATGAAGCCGATGGCCAGCATGGCGGCGATGGTGAGTAGCGAAAACCGAACCTTGATGATGGTTCGGATGTAGGTTTGGAAGATCTGGCGAACGTTAAAGCCCATGACAAAACCAGCGATGATCCCTGAAAAGAGAATGCCGGTGCCGGTGGCGCTCAGCCAGTTCAAGCCGAACACGGCCCGCTCCGGCGTAGGCTTGGGCACTACCGGCGGGACACGCAACACGAGCTTATCGGTGCCGGCAACCGGGAACTGCGGGTTGGTGATCTTGCTGGGCACAGTGCTCCAGCTTGCCGTGGAGGTAAACACCTTTTCGGGCGTGTTCATGATGCGCTTGCCCGTCTGTGTGCCCCAGCAGAAGACGATCACGCTAAGAATGATCCATGGAACCCAGGCGCGCACGACTTCACCGGTGCTGTAACCGTGAGACGCGCGGTGTTCTGTCTTGGCCTCCTCGCCTTCGAAGGTCCAAACCCGCTTGGGGTGCCAGATCATCAGGAACCCGATAAGACACGCCATCGAGACTAGAGCGGCAACCACATCCACCAGCCAGGGTCCGTGATAGTTGGAAACCAGGAATTGGGTGGTGGCGAACGAGGCCCCGGCTACGAGAATCGCAGGCCAGATTTCCAGCATTTCGGAGAAACCCACGAAAGCCCAGATCAACCAGAAGGGCACGATGAGCGAAAAGACCGGCAAAATACGCCCTGCCATGGCACCCAGAGTGATTTCGGTGAAGCCCGTGACTCCAGCCAAGGCAATGATCGGGGTGCCCAGAGCTCCATACGCCACCGGCGCCGTGTTGGCGATGAGCGACAGACCGGAAGCCTGCAGCGGCCGGAAACCGAGTCCGATGAGCAGCGCCGCGGTTACGGCCACTGGTGTACCAAACCCGGCCGCGCCTTCAAAGAATGCGCCAAAGCTGAAAGCGATGAGCAGCAGTTGCAGACGGCGGTCCTGGGTAACGCCCGTCAAGCTATGCTTCAGCACTTCGAAGCGGCCGCACTCCACCGTGAGCTGGTACATGAAGATGACGTTCAGCACGATCCAGCCGATGGGGAAGAGGCCATACGCGGCGCCCAATACGGCGGTGGCGCCCGCCATGCGCGCAGGCATGTGGAAGCCAAAGATGGCGATGATCAGCGCCGAGGCCAGTCCGAGTAGTGCCGCGTAATGCGCCTTCATGTGCAGGGCCAGCGCGCCCAGCAGGACGATCACCGGTACGGCCGCGACAAGGGTGGAGAGAAACCAGCTTCCAGTGGGATCGTAGCCTTGCGCCCACGGCGAAGAAAGAGGAGGAATCTTGAGGATGAAAATGGCGACGACGACTACAACGACGGTAAGAATTGCAGGAAGAAGCAGGTTCTCCTTAGGCGGAGCCGCCTGGGAAGGAGTGCTTGCTGTGCTCATGAGCTGATCACCCATTCTCTGCCGGCGATTTTCGGCAGGCACTTTCTCTTTAGTTTTGATTACATGGCACCATAACCGCCAGCCGTGTGGGCGCTAGAAGGACGGCAAGCAAGAGAAATCGCACTGCTGGCGCAATACACTACCCGGTTACCCAATTCGAAGGGCGCGCTCCCTATTTATCCCGGTGACACCAGGCGCAAACCTGACGGGAACAGGGGTAAAGCCGCTAGGCCGAACGCGCCCTCCGAATCGGGAACTTGGTCGCGCCTGAAGGTTTACACAGTGGGAAAGGCAAGTCAATGAACTTCTACTCTTGGCGTTACCCCTTTCGGGTGATAGCGATAGTAGTTCTTGGCCAGAGACAGCACGGAGGTCACCACGGAGGCACTACAATAGAGAATCCACGCTACGGAAGAGGACCTATGTCACCCTTGATGAGCACTGTCGCCCCCGAATCCATGGAAGCCGCGCGCCGCCCGCTGGAGGCCGGACAATGCGCCTTGATCGTGGTGGACATCCAGGAAAAACTGCTGCCACCAATCTTCAACAAAGACACCATGGTCAAGAACGCCCAGTTGCTCATCCGGCTGGCGAAGATCCTGTCCATCCCCGCCATGGTGACCACGCAGTACAGCAAAGGGCTGGGGGGCACCGTGACGGAAATCGCCTGGTCGCTGGGTGAAATCAGAACCATCGACAAGTTGGAGTTCGGTTGCTTTGGCAGCGACCAATTCCGTTCTGGCCTCAAGATGCTGCCGGGCAATCCCAATACTCTGCTATTGTGCGGCATGGAAACCCACATTTGCGTGACCCAGACGGCGCTGGGCGCACTGAACGAGGGCTACGTGGTCCACGTTGCCTCCGATGCGGTAGGCTCGCGCTCGGAGTGGAATTGGAAGATCGGGCTGGACCGCATGCGCGCCGCCGGCGCGGTCATCTCTTCCACCGAAATGATGATGTACGAACTGCTGCGCTGTTCGGGAACACAGCAGTTCAAGGAATTGCTGCCGTATATCAAGTAGCTGCCATCAACCCAGGCCGGGCGCTGCGCTCACGCCGATTCGGCGGAACGATCGTTGTAATGGTTGGCCCAGGGCACCAGATGACCTGGCTCACGCCGATTCGGCGGAAGGCGATCCGTGGCAATGGTTGGCCCAGGGCACCAGATGACGAAGGACGAACCACAGAAAATTCTTGGTTCAGCAGCAGCGTTCGCTGTACCTTCTAACAGGCATATCTGCCATCGTGAGGCGCCACATGGAGCAACGAATACGGCTGGTAGTTGGATTCTTGTCTCTCGCCGTGTGCCTGATTTCGGGATTCAGTTTCGCCCAAGACAACCAAGTGCGCGTCGGTGTAACGGTGCTTGGAAGTGCGGCCGGGATTACCGGCGAGGCCGGGCGCGATAGGCTGGTAAAGGACCTGAACAAACAGAAGAAATCAGACGTGCAGGCAGTGCCGCTGACCGCATCCGCGGGGGATCAGATCTCCGAGGAAGCGCGCCAAAAGAATTGTCAATTCGTAGTGTTCACCACCCAAACCGAATCGCATGCCGAATCGCACAACGAAGGTGCAAAGGCGGGGATGAGCACCAATATCCCGGAATACCACGCCAACGTGGAATACAAGGTGTACCGGGTCTCCGATCCGGCCACCCCCGTGGCGACCGGTTCAGCCAAGGCGCATGACATCGGCTCGCAGGGTGACGTCGTGGGGCAGGCGCTGGACAGTGTCGCCAAAAAAGTCTCTGCCGACATCAAGAACGCCGGGACGACGAAGTAGCCCCGAAAGTCCGCCGCGACGAGATCCCGGGTTAGGGCTGTCCGTGCGCGATCTGGACGTAGGGCTCGGAAATGCGCGGACGGCGCGAAACCGCAGCAGCCTTCGGCAAAGTCCCCATGTACATCGCTATCTCGTCACATGCATTCTGACGTGGACATAGCAGGCAGTCCTTGAGGGCCTTATCGGGTAGCGCTTCTTTTTCCACCGGGCGAAAGCCCATGCGCTCGAAAAAGTCGGGAATGCGGGTGAACAGACATACGCAAGTCACGCTCTGATGCCGCGCTTCTTTCAGCAAGGCATCCACCAGCACCCGCCCCGCGCCCTTGCCCTTGGACTTCGTGGTCACCGTGATGGAGCGGATTTCGGCGAGATGCATGCCGTAGAGATGCAGAGCTCCGCAGCCCACGATCTCGCCCCCATTCTCCACCACGATAAAGTCGCGGATGTTCTCGCAGATGTCGCGCAGCGAACGCGGCAGCAACGTGCCGTCGCCAACGTGGACCTGGATCAACTGCTCGATCGCAAGGGCGTCGGGCAGCTTGGCGTTACGCGCACGCATGAGCGGCCCCCGAATACATGGCTAACCTCTCTTTGGCGGCTTGCAGGGCACGGCGCACGCGAGCCGGAGCGGTTCCCCCTTCAACGTCGTGGATGGCCAGCACGTTGGCCAGGGTGAGCGCGTCGTAGAACCGCTGATCCGCCTTGATACCACAGTGCGCAAAGTCCTCCGGGGACATCTGCTCGAGCTCGCAACGTTTCTCCAGACACAGGCGCACTGCCTTGCCGACCAGTTCGTGAGCGCGGCGGAAGGGCACTCCCTGGCGCACCAGGTACGCCGCTGCCGCCAGGGCGTTCATGAAGCCGCGACTTGCTGCCTTCTGCATGCGCTGGTAGTCGAACTCCACCTTCGCCATGAAACCGGTGGCCACTTGTAACATGCTCAGCAGTTGCCCGGCGGCGGCGAACACCGGTTGCTGGGTTTCCTGAAGGTCCTTGTTGTAGGCCAGGGGCAGGCCTTTCACGCTCATAACCAGAGAGGTCACGCTGGCCCAAACGCTTCCGGCCTTGCCGCGTATCAGCTCCAGGGCATCGGGATTTTTCTTTTGCGGCATGGCGCTGCTGCCCGTCGAGTATTCCTCCGGCAGTTTCACAAAGCCGAATTCCGTAGTCGAGAACAGAATGAACTCTTCCGCCCAACGGCTGAGATGCAGGGCCACAAAGGACAACGCCTGAACGAACTCGATGGCGAAGTCGCGATCACTGGTGGCATCCACGCTGTTGGTGGTAGGCGCTTCGAAGTCCAACTGCCGGGCCATGGTTTCGCGATCCAGCGGCAGGATCGTACCAGCCACCGCGCCCGAACCCAGCGGACACTCGTTCAACCGCTGGCGGCAATCGGCCAGGCGGCTCAGGTCGCGGGAAAACATCTCGACGTAAGCCAGCAGCCAATGCGCCACCAGCACCGGTTCGGCACGCTGCAGGTGGGTGTAAGCCGGCATGGCATTTTCGCCGGCTGCGTAGGCCTGATGAACGAACTCGCCGATGAATTCCAGCAGTAGCTTGCTAACAGCATCAATCTGCTGGCGCACGTACAGCCTTAGGTCCGTGGCAATCTGCTCGTTGCGGCTGCGCCCTGAATGCAGCTTGTAACCGGCTTCGCCCGCCAGTTCCACCAGACGCAACTCGACGTAGTGGTGCACATCCTCGATGGCGGGATTGTCCGCGGCAGGAATTTCCTCCCGCGCGATCTGCTCGAGGGCGAGGACTATCCGCCCAAGCTCCTCGCTGGTCAATACGCCCGCCTTGGCAATGGCGATGGCGTGCGCCTGGCTGGCGACCACCTCGAAGGGCAGCAGCACGCGATCGAAGGGAAAAGAGCGCTGCCACTGCTCGAAGTCGGCATTCTGCGACTGGCCGAAGCGGCCCGACCACATTTTCATTTGAGTGTCTCCGCGTGGACCAGGGCCCGCGAGCGCGCCGGCAGGCCCAGAATGCGAATGAATCCCTCGGCATCTTTCTGGTTGTAGCCGGCGCCCATGGTGAAGCTGGCGATGTCCGGACGATGCAGCGAGGTCTCGGACTGGCGGCCTACGATGTCAATGTTGCCTTTGTAAAGAGCGAGCGTGACCGTGCCGTTCACGTCGGCCTGCGAGCTGCTAACGAAGGCCTGCAGCGACTCGCGCAGCGGCGTGAACCACAGGCCGAAGTACACCACCTCGGCATACTTGAGGCCAATGTGCTGCTTGAAGTGCATCAGCTCGCGGTCGAGGCAGAGGGCTTCCAGCTCACGATGCGCGGTGAGCAACAAAGTGCCGCCCGGTGTCTCATAGCAGCCGCGCGACTTCATGCCGACGAAGCGGTTCTCCACCAGGTCCACGCGGCCGATGGCATTGCGCGCGCCGATTTCATTGAGCACTTCGACGATGGCCACCGGATCGAGCGCAACTCCGTTCACCGCGGTGGGCAAGCCCTGGCGGAACTCGATGGCAACCTGCTCAACGGCGTCGGGCGCGTCCTGCGGCGACTTGGTCCACGTCCAAGTGGTGGATAGCGGCGCATTGTTGGGATCCTCCAATTCGCCGCCTTCATGGCTGACGTGCAGCAGGTTGCGGTCGCGACTGTGGATTTTCTGGCGGCTCTGCTCCATCGGAATACCGTGGGCCTCGGCGTAGTCGAGGCAGTCCTCGCGCGACTGCAGCGTCCACTCGCGCCAGGGCGCGATGACCTTCAGCTCCGGCGCCAGCGCCTGGTAGGCGTGCTCAAAGCGGACCTGGTCGTTGCCCTTGCCGGTGCAGCCATGAGCGACAGCGGTCGCTCCTTCGCGCAGCGCTGCCGCCACCTGATACTTGGCGATGATGGGGCGCGCCAGCGACGTTCCCAGCAGGTACTTGTGCTCGTACACCGCGCCCGCCTGGATCGCCGGGAAGACGTAGTCGGTCAGGAACTCCTGCCGTAGGTCGTCGACGATTACCTTGCTTGCGCCGGTGGCGTATGCCTTCTCAACCACGGCTTCGATGTCGTCACCCTGGCCGACATCGGCGACGAAGGCGATCACGTCGCACTCATAGTTCTCTTTGAGCCACGGGATGATGATGGAGGTGTCAAGCCCTCCGGAATAGGCGAGCACAACTTTTTCACGCATGGGAACTCCTCGGCGGGAAGCGGTGGGCCCCGCCCTCCAGCAGCAAAACAAGAATGGCTTTCTGAACGTGCAAGCGATTTTCCGCCTGGTCGAAGACCACGGAACGCGGCGAATCGATGACCGCCTCTGTAACCTCGTCGCCACGATGCGCCGGCAGACAGTGCATGAACACCGCGTGCTCGGCCGCATAGGAGAACAGATTCTGGCTGACCTGATAGGGCGCGAAAATCTTGCGCCGATCAGCCGCTTCCGACTCCTGCCCCATGCTCGCCCACACGTCAGTGTAAACGGCATCTGCGCCCGCTACGGCCTCCACGGGATCGTGAAGTACTTCGACTCCTCCACCCGATACGGCAGCCAGAGCACGAGCCGCCCCTGTGATCTCTGCGTTCGGCTCATATCCCTTCGGGGTGGCAACCGAGATCGTCACACCCAGGCTGGCAGCAGCCAGCATCAGCGAATGGGCCATGTTGTTGCCGTCGCCGACATAGGTGAGACGCAGGTTGTGCAGCTCGCCGAAGTGCTCCTGCAAGGTCAGCATGTCGGCCAGCGCCTGGCAGGGATGCTCCAGATCGCTGAGCGCGTTAATCACCGGGATGGATGCATGCTGCGCCATGGTCGTGATCGTCTCGTGGGCGAAGGTCCGCAGCACCACGCCATCCACCCAGCGCTCCAGATTGTGGGCCACATCGCTCAGGCTCTCGCGCGCGCCGAGGCGCGATTGCGTCTGGTCCACGAAAAACGAGACGCCGCCCAGACTATTGATGCCCGCCTCGAAGGTGAGCCGCGTGCGCAGAGATGGCTTCTCGAAGAACAGTACGATCTGCTTGCCAGCCAGCCTGCCGCGGTAATCCGAGGGGCGGGCTTTCATCACTGACGCCATATCCAGCGCACAGGCCAGTTCCTCGGGCAGAAAATCCTGGACCGAGATGAGGTCGCGGCCAGTCACGCCGCGTTGCAGGTAAGGACTCACGCCTGGGGGAATGGTTGTGGCAATCATTGGATGACCTCCGTGCCGCAGTCGATGGGATGGGTAAAGAATCCGGGCAGAACCTCCGCGCGCGTAGCGGGCAGGATTCGTACGCGCGAGACGCCTTTCTTCAGCGCCCGGGTACAGGCTTCCAGCTTGGGCAACATCCCGCCGCTGACCGTCGCCTCTTCCACCATGGCGGCGATGTCGTTTACCTCAAGCCAGCGAATGACCGAGCCTTCAGAGTCCTTCACGCCGGCCACATCGGTGAGATACACGAGCGCATCGGCGCCGCAGGCCACTGCGCAAGCCGACGCCATCTGGTCGGCGTTGACGTTGTAATATTCGCCGTCGAAGCCCAGCGCGAGGCTGGCGACAATCGGGACCACACCGGCGTTCCAAAGGCGCTCGATCCAGGGAAAATCAACCGCGCAGATTTCGCCAACGTAGCCGAGGTCGGGCTGTTTCTTCCTGGTGGCGCGAAAGATGCGCAGGTCGCCGCCGCATATGCCGATGGCCGGCTGCCCCGCATCGCCGATCGCTGCCACCAGTTGCTTATTGAGCTGGCCTGCCAGCACCATGATCGCGACATCGCGGGTCTGCGAGTCGGTCACCCGCAACCCGTCGACGAAGGTCGTTTCGCAACCTAGTTGCTTCAAGGTGCGGCTCAGTGCCGCGCCGCCGCCGTGCACGATAACCAGCTTGTGCCCTTCACGGCAAAGGTCGGGGATGGTGCGGGCAAACTTGCCGACCAGCTCACGATCGTCGAGCGCGGCCCCACCGATCTTCACGACGAGCTTCATTGCAATCCCTCTTTCTCGTCGAAGCCGAACATCAGGTCCATGTTCTGTACTGCCTGTCCGGCGGCGCCCTTCAGCAGATTGTCGAGGCACGAAACCAGCACCGCCCGCTGCCCATCGGGCGCAAGGGCGAAGCCGATGTCGCAGTAGTTGGTGTTTACTGAAAACTTGATCTGCGGCAGTCGGGCGGCCCCGAAGACGCGCACCCAGGGCTTCCCGGCGTAGAACTCGCGCAGCCCCTGCTCCAATTCCTCGGTGGTTGCAGGCTTGGCCAGCCTGACGTAGATGGTGGACAGAATGCCGCGCGGAATCGGCAGCAAGTGCGGCGTAAATTGCAGACGAGCTCTTCTCAAGTCCGAGTTGCTCCAGCATCTCCCCCGTGTGCCGGTGGCCAAAGACGTTGTAGGCTGAGAAGTCGCCATCCACTTCTACGAAGTGCGTCGTGGAGGTGGGCTGCTTCCCTGCCCCGGATACGCCGGACTTGGAGTCGCAGATGATTCCGTGTTGCAGATCGACGAAGCCAGCGCGAATCCACGGCGCCAGTGCGAGGATAATGGAGGTCGCATAGCAGCCGGGGTTGGCCAAGAGCGCAGCCTGCTTGATGGCTTCGGCATGGAGTTCGGACAAGCCGTAAACCGCGGCATCGTCCAGTTGCGATGCGTCATCCGCGAACCCGTACACCTTGCGATTAGCTGCCTGCTTCAGGCGCCACGCGCCACTCAGGTCAATCACCCGAAAGCCGCGGCTGAGGGCCTCGGGCACAAGCTCACGGGAGAACTCGGGCGGGGTAGCGAAGAACACGACATCCACGCCGGCCTGCTTCATCCGCTCCCAGGAAAAGCTCTCGAACGGAAAGCCGCCATTGCCGGCCAACTGGGGATAGGCTTCACTCAGATCGCGGTATCCGCCGCTCTCACCGTTGCGGCGAAGCAGCAATGGATTCTTCACTCCCGCGTGCCGGGAGAGCAGGCGAACCAATTCGAATCCGGAATAGCCGGTGGCCCCGAAGACCGCGGGTTGTATGCGCGTATTCATTTTTATGCAAGATATTCGCGGATGCGTTGCGACAGCCGGGCTGCGGACTTGGCACTCGATGCGATCGCCAGGATGGTGTCATCGCCGCCAATGGTCCCCACGACTTCGTCCCATTCCTCCGCGTCCATCGCGGCCGATACCGGTTGCGCGCTGCCCGGACTCGTCTTCACCACCACCAGGTTTTGCGCCGTCTTTACGTCGTACACGAACTCCTGAATCAGTCGCTCAATGGACGGCAAGTGCATCTCGGCTTCCTCACCCTGGGGAACCTTGTAGCCTTCCGCGGTCTTCACCAGCCCAAGCTCGTGAATGTCGCGCGACAGCGTAGCCTGGGTCACGCGGTGGCCGCGGCGAAACAGTGCCCGGCGGAGTTCCTCCTGGCTGGAGAGTTCGCGGGCGGCAATTACATCGCGAATGGCGGCATGGCGGGAAAGTTTCGACATCGCATAAATATACGTCTCTATGTATATTAATACCTACAGGCCGTGTGTCAAGGGGTAGGGAAAGTTATTTTGGGAGACACAAGGCCGGCCAACACCGCAGAAGGACGCTCCAGTGAGACCGATCTATTTGTTGGGTACCAAGCGGGCTTTTTCGTACTGACTGAAGACAGCGTTTGCGCCTTCGTGCGCGGGCGTGCCGGCCAGCAACTGCTCCTTGCGGTACACCAAATTGCTGGCGTTGTAGGCGGCCAGTTCGAAGCCGTGGCCATGTGTGATCGCATCGGTAGGGCAGGCTTCCACGCAATAGCCGCAGAAGATACAGCGGTTGTAATCGATGTTGTACACCTTGGCGTAGCGCTCAGCGCCGCTGACGCGCTTCTCAGCTGTGTTCTCGGCCGCCTCGATGTAGATGCAATTCGACGGACAAGCCGCAGCGCAAAGGAAGCACGCCACGCACTTCTCCAGCCCGTTCTCGTCGCGCTGCAACACGTGCATGCCGCGAAAGCGGTCCTGGAACATCGCGCCGCGTGTGGGGCCGGGGCCGTCGGGGTAATTTTCAACGATGGTGGGCTTGAACATCTCGATAAAGGTGACGCTCATGCCCTTGGCGATGGCGGCGATGTTCTTAACGATTCCCATGGCGTTGGTTCAGTATAACAACTGGACGCGCACCCGGCGGCTATTCCCGTGCCTTCAGTGCATCGTAGTGATGCTGGGTGTGGCCGGCGATGATGTACGCCATGGCGCGCACCGTAACTGGAGCGCCGTTGGCCACTCCGGAGCGCTGCTCAACGTCTGGCGGAAACGACTTGAGGAGTGCGAGGGTCGATTTGCGGATGCCCTCGAATTCATCGAGCAGGTCCGGCCAGACTGCGCGCATCGGAGTGGGCTTCGCGCACGTAGTCGTCCTGCTCGAACCCTTGTAGTTCCGTCTGGTCTCCGCGTGCGAAGCGTAGCGCACGATAGCTCTGTACTCGCTCGGCATCGCACAGATGCCCGATGATTTCCTTCACATTCCATTTGCCGGGCTCCGGCCGCGCGGAAGCTGCCTCGTCGGAGAGAGAACCGAGCAGCTTGCGATACGCGTCAGGCTGCGTGGAGAGGAAGCGCGACCACGTCTCCATCGGGAACGCGGGCGATGTAGTTGGCGTAAAAGTCGGCATATTCGGAGCGATCAGGACGGGTAAGCATTCAATAAGTCTCCTATGTCGAGGGGCAAATTTCAATCTTGTCGGGCTGGATGCAAGCGGCTGAGTGTTGAATGCCGGTTTATTCCAGCCCAAACTCCTTCCACCGCTTGGTCACCTGCGCTTTGGTCTTTTCGTCCATGAGGATCTCGTCCGGCCAGGGACGAGTGAAGCCTTCGCTCGGCCACTTGCGCGTGGCATCCACGCCCATCTTGGAGCCGTAGTCCGGCAGACGCGAGGCATGATCCAGCGAGTCAATCGGCCCGAGCGTGAACTGAATGTCGCGCTCGGGATCGATGTTGTTCAGCACCTTGAGAGTGACGTCGGCGAGGTCCTGCACGTTCACGTCTTCGTCCACCACCAGGATGCACTTGGTGGACATCGCCTGCCCCAGCGCCCAGATGCCGTTCATCACCTTGCGCGCCTGCCCGGGATACGACTTCCTGATGGAGACGATCATCAGGTTGTGGAAGATGCCCTCGATGGGCAGGTTCACGTCCACAATCTCGGGGATGGTGAGCCGCATCAACGGCAGAAAGATTCGCTCCACCGCCTTGCCCATCCAGGCGTCTTCCATGGGCGGCTTGCCGACGATGGTGGTCGAGTAAATCGGGTCCTTGCGGTGGGTGATGCAAGTGACGTGAAAGACCGGGTAGAGG
The DNA here is from genome assembly GCA_963735855.1 of uncultured Acidobacteriaceae bacterium. Classification (GTDB taxonomy): domain Bacteria; phylum Acidobacteriota; class Terriglobia; order Terriglobales; family Acidobacteriaceae; genus Bog-257. Next base: position 40,975 of record CAVTMW010000010.1, on the reverse strand, counting down.
TCTGCGGGCGTGTAGAAGCCGGTGTGGTCGCCGAACGGGCCTTCCATGCGCAGTTCGTCAAGCTGCACGTAGCCTTCCAGGACGATCTCGGAAGTCGCAGGGACTTCCAGGTCCACGGTTTCGCATTTCACCAACTCCACCGGCTTCTGCCGCAGGAAGCCTGCGATCATGTACTCCTCGATGTCGGGCGGCGCAGGCACGATGGATGAGAACATCATCGCCGGATCGGTGCCGATGGCGACGGCCACTTCCATCCGGCCCGCTACCTGCTTCCCTTCGGCCACGCGGGAGCCGCCGCCGGAGCGCGCCATCATGTCCAGAGCTGCGGTAACGGGGTGCTCTTCACCGGCGGCCGCGGCCTTACGCATCTGTTCGCGATAGTGTTCGGCGCCATGCTTCTGGCGCTGCCAATGCATGCCTGCACTGGTGGCGTCGTAGATCTGCATGCGGTAGGTGCCGCTGTTGCGCTTGCCAGTCTTCGGATCCTTGGTGATGACCGAGGGCAGCGTGATGAAGCGTCCGCCGTCCAGCGGCCAGCATTGCAGGATGGGAAAATCGAGGAGCGAAAAGTGGTCGCGCTTGATGACTTCCTTGCATGGCCCGGTGGCGACCTCCTTGGGAAAGAACTTCCCCATCTCGGCCAGCATGGGCAACATTTTGATCTTGTCGAGGAAGCCCTGGGGCGACTTCACATCCATGAAGTACTTGATGCGCTCGGCGATTTCATCCAACGAATCCACATCGAGGGCCAGTTGCATGCGGCGCTGCGAGCCGAATTGATTGATCAGCAGCTTGGAACCGGGATAGCTTTTGACGTTTTCGAAGAGCAGCGCCGGCCCGCCGGGACCGTGTTTGCCGCGCGGCCCCCATTTGGAGACGCGGTCGGTGATCTCGGCAATCTCCAGCACCGGATCGGCTTCCGCTTTTATGCGCTTCAGTTCCCCGGCTTTGTCCAGGGCGGAGATCCATTCCCTCAGGTCGTAGTAGGCCAACTCAGCCTCGCTTCAGTGGCAGACAACGCCGCAGCAGATAATAGGTTCGAATATCCCTAGGATTATAGAGGGCAGGCTGCAGAACACTTGGAATCAAGTGCTGGAATAAGCGACTCGATGGATGCGTGGGCTGCCGATGCCGGAGTTGATAAAAGGATGCAGGGAAGTATTTACGAGAAGGCTAGCTACTCGTTAGCAAATAAATTGCCATCAATCTCGCCGCTCCTCTTGACGGGCCACAATCGCTCTTATACTTTTAGTGGACTGGGGAGAGGAGAAGAAGGATTCTTGTCCCCAGAGCCTCTGCAAGTGGTTGTAACTCTGTCGCGAAAAAAGTTCTTGCTGTGAGAGATTTCACCCGCTTCGGGATTCACTGCAATTTCTTCGCTCCCCGTCCGTCTAATTCTTCACTGATTCTTGCTCGCTGGCCCGTTAGACCCAGGCAACCGAAACACAAATCAACACAGAAACAGAAAAGGACCTCACCATGCCTGTGACTCACATTGATTTCCCGCTGGACAAGCTAACTCGTCCCCAAACCGAGGAGGAGATTCAACGGAAGCTGGCGCAGGAACGCGCTCGGCTGGCCAGCATGATGGGCCTCGACAGCGGCCCGGTCCGTCACTTCAAGCGTCCCGTCGAGCGTCCCTTCACTGCGGAGGAGCGCGGCAAGGTGACCATTCTTTTCGGCGGCCTGACGTGGAAGCATGAGAAGGTCATCCAGGCTGTCTTCGAAGGCTGCGGCTATCACTGCGAGATCCTTCCGGTACCGGATGTGGCGGCCTTCCAACTCGGCAAGGAATACGGCAACAACGGGCAGTGCAATCCGACGTACTTCACGGTGGGCAACCTGGTGCAGTATCTGCAGAGCCTGGAAGCCCGCGGCATGACCAAGAAGGAGATCATCGACAATCACGTCTTCTTCACCGCCGGCTCCTGTGGACCGTGCCGCTTCGGCATGTACGAGTCCGAATATCGCCTGGCCTTGCAGAACGCGGGCTTCGACGGCTTCCGCGTGCTGCTGTTCCAGCAGAACGACGGCGTGAAGGCGGCCTCGGGCGAAGCCGGGCTGAAGTTTACGGTGGACTTCGGTATGGGCATGTTCAACGCGCTCAACCTGGGCGACATCATGAACGAGATGATCTTCCGGGTCCGCCCCTTTGAGACGGAGAAGGGCACGACCGACCGCGTCTTCCACGAGGCAGTGGACACGCTCTGCACCATGTTGCGCGAGCGCAAGCCGTTCGAAGACCACGAAGACCTGCCGGAGTGGATGGCGAAGAAAATCCGTGCCAACAAAGGCAAGAAGTGGGAAATCTGGGTGAACTCGCTGGCCAAGGTCCGCGAGCAGCTTTACGGTGACCCTTATAAGGAAGCACTCACGGCTGTGCGCGAGCAACTGGCCACCATTGAGGTCGATCGTCTGCGAGTGAAACCCGTGGTCAAGATCATCGGCGAGTTCTGGGCGCAGACCACCGAAGGCGACGGCAACTTCCACATGTTCGAATTTCTGGAGCGCGAAGGCGCGCAGGTGCTGGTAGAGCCAATTGCGACCTGGGTGATGTACATGATGTACCAGGCCAAGGCCCGCGCCGCCGCCCGCCGCTCGCTCGACGCCCCCTACAAGAAGGTGGAGTGGTACGAGCTGCACAAGATGGCGGTGAACGAGTTGAAGTTCCGCCAGAAGCAGTGGCTGTTCGGCATCGGCGAGCACTTTTACGCCCGCCAGTACCACCGCGTCGTGGAACGGCTGGGCAACATCGCGCACCATCTGATCGACCAGAAGGAAATGGCCGAGATGGCCAACCCGTTCTACAACGAATTCGCCCGCGGCGGCGAAGGCCACCTCGAAGTCGGCAAGAACGTCTATTACACCAAGAACCACCTCTGCCACATGGTGCTGGCGCTGAAGCCGTTTCGGGTGCATGCCGTCGTCGCAGTCAGATGGCGTGCAGTCGGGAGTTGCGAACCACTTCAAGGAAATGATTTTCCTGCCCATCGAAACTTCCGGTGAAGGCGAGATCAACGCCCACAGCCGCGTCCAGATGGCGCTCGGAGAAGCCAAGGTCAAGGCTCGCATGGAGTTCGACGCGGCGCTCAAGTCCACCGGCAAACGGCTGGAGGACATCAAGGAATATGTCGCCGAGCATCCGGAGCTGCGCAACCTGTTCTATCCGGTGCCACACGTTCATGGATACGCGGGCGTGGCGGCGAATTTCGTGCTGCACGTCAACGATCTAATGAACGGCAGAAAGCGGTTGGCACGCGTGCCGGCGCCTTCCACGCGTAAACTGGAGGTAGCCGCCGCGTTCGGCGATTAGTGGCAAGTCAGTTCTTCGGTTAACGTTGACAGGGTTGAACGTTACAAGGAAGGAAGGTCATTCGCCCCATGCCGGAAGTGCAGGTACCTGCAGGTACGCAAGCTGCTCCGACGCATCGTCTCGATGTGCAGTTGCACGAGCTGCTGATGAAGCCGCCTGAGCAACCGCGTTTGCTCCCGCCGCCTCCGACTGGAAAGGAGCAAACGCTTCCAACTCCAGTGTTCCCACAATACCCCGAGCTGATGACCGCGCGGGACGAAGACTACTTCCCCGAGAAAACCCACAACGGACACCGCACGCACAGCGTCAAGCACATCTACCGCGCGGCGAAGGGGTGGGCGTTCCCGTTTTTCCGCTCGCGGATCATGCCGGGCGAGTTCCACCCAATCATCGCCTACCTGTTCAACGAGTGGAAGTGCAACCTCGACTGCCATTACTGCTGGGCGTTCGACAACAGCGTTCGCGGCATGACCGAAGACGTGGCCAAGCGCTCCATCGACTGGCTGCACGACACGGGATGCCGCGTGCTGGCGCTGATGGGTGGCGAACCGCTGCTCCGTCCCGACTTCGCCCACAAGATCTGTTATTACGCGGCCAAGAATGACTTTTGGATTTACCTGCCGACCAACGCTCGCCTGATGCGTCCCGAGGTGATCGACAAATTGGCCGACGCCGGCGTCGCTACCTTCAACATCGCGGTTGACGCATGGGACGTGAAACCCGGCCTGCCGAAGGCCATGGTGCCCATCCGCTCGTACTTCGATTACCTGATCAAGAAGCAATACAAGTACGGCTACTCGGTGTTCCTCAACATCAACATCTGTCACAACAACATGGACGACGTCCGGCAGTTGACCGAACTGGCGCACGACAGCGGCATCGCCACCGACTATCACATCTGCGAGTCGCCGATGACCGAACAGCCGCATTTCAAGCACCTGTACTCAAATCCGACGTTCATCCGCGAGGAGGACCACCCGCTGGTGACTGAACTGGTGGACTGGCTGATCGAAAAGCAGAAGTCGGGCTACCACATGGTGAACTCAGTGGAGCGGCTGGCGCAGATGAAGGATTTCGTTCAAGGCGAACTCGATGACTGGAACTGCCGCGCGGGACACAACTCGCTGATTGTTCGCGTGGACGGCACGCTGGCGCCCTGCTTCCCCATGTATTCGGCGGGATACGATTGGGGCACCATAGAAAACCACAAGTTCGAATCGAAGCAGTTGAAGGAAATGAAGAAAGAGTGCCAGAAGAGTTGCTTCTCGACCCTGAACCACATCCTCGCGTTCTGCTACAACGATCGGCGGGTGATTACTTGGCTGTTGCGACAGGCCAAGCATGGGTTCCGGCACGTTGACGGCAACTTCGGCGATTCATAAACCGGCTGGATTTTTAGGAGAGTCCGTGGATTCACATCCTCACCATCACGGTTCCTGCAGCACGGGCGAGCAGAAGGTTGACGTCCAACTGGACGCTCTGCTGAACTCGGCGCCTGTCGAAGAATCGCTTCCCGCGCGGGTCCTGGCCCGTTCGCGCGAAGTCAACGCGCAGTCCGGCTTCAAAGCGGTGTACACCGTCGGTATGGACGTTGGTTCGACTACCGTCAAAGCCGTGGTGGTCAGCACCGAAACCGACGAGATGATCTGGCAGGACTACCAGCGCCATGAGACCAAGCAGCCGGAAAAGCTGCTGGAGTTCCTCAAGCGCATGCAGGAGGAAGTGGGCATTGCTCCGCACAACGCCCGCATCTTCATCACCGGTTCCGGCGGAGGCGCGCTGGCCAACCTGATCGGCGCCAAGTTCGTGCAGGAAGTCACCGCAGTGTCGCTGGCGGTGGAGAAGATGCATCCCGAAGTGAACTCGGTCATCGAGCTGGGCGGGCAGGATGCGAAAATCATCGTCTTCAAGGAAGACGAGAACACCGGCCGCAAGAAGAAGATTCCTTCGATGAATGACAAGTGCGCCGGGGGCACGGGCGCGGTCATCGACAAGATCAATGCCAAGCTGAAAATTCCAGCGCAAGAGCTTTGCGACCAGGGTTACACCGGAATCAAATTGCATCCAGTGGCCGGCAAGTGCGGCGTCTTTGCCGAAACCGACATAAACGGTCTGCAGAAGCAGGGCATCCCACCTGACCAGTTGATGGCATCGCTGTTCGACGCGATCGTGCTGCAGAACCTCACCGTGCTGACCCGCGGACACACGCTTCGCCCGCACGTGCTGCTGCTCGGCGGCCCGAACAGCTTTATCCGAGGCATGAAGGAGGCCTGGCAGCAAAACATTCCCCGCACCTGGGAGGAGCGCAAAGTCCAACTTCCCGAAGGAGTGAACCCTCAAGATCTGATCAAGGTCCCGGACAACGCGCAGTATTTTGCCGCGCTGGGCGCGGTTGAATTCGGCAAGGATGAAGAGCCCGAAGTCGGCATCTACATGGGCACCGAATGTCTGGAGGACTACATCACCGTCGGCCGGCAGGCAGAGAAAGCCAAGTCGGGCGCGGCCGGTCTCAGCACCTCCGACGAAGAGCTGAGCGAGTTCAAGACGAAGTACACCATCCCGAAATTCATCGGCGCCAAGTTTGGCGTCGGCGAAACCGTGCGCGGATTCGTGGGGCTCGACGGTGGCTCGACCTCGACCAAGGCCGTGCTGCTCTCCGAGCAGGGCGACATACTCTGCAAGGCCTATCAACTATCGGGCGGTAACCCGATCCAGGACACCATCGACATGTTCGTTGCCCTCCGCCAACAGGTGGAGTCGCAGGGCGCGACGCTGGAAGTCCTGGGAGTCGGCACCACCGGCTATGCCAAAGACGTGTTGAAGGACGTGCTCAAGGCCGATGTGGCGCTGGTGGAAACCGTGGCCCACACCGAGTCGGCCATGAAGTTCTACAAGAACCCGCACGTCATCGTGGACGTAGGCGGGCAGGACATCAAGCTGATCGTCCTGAAAGACGGACGGGTCAAGGACTTCAAGCTGAACACGCAGTGTTCGGCGGGCAACGGCTACTTCCTGCAAGGCACGGCGGAATCGTTAGGCTACAAGGTGGACGAGTACGCCGATATCGCTTTTTCGGCCAAGACCATGCCGGTCTTCGGCTACGGCTGCGCCGTGTTCATGCAGTCCGACATCGTTAACTTCCAGCGGCAGGGCTGGCGCGGGGAAGAAATCCTCGCCGGACTGGCGAACGTTCTGCCCAAGAACATCTTTCTTTACGTTGCGGGCATTCCGAATCTCGCCAAGCTGGGTTCGCGGTTCATTCTGCAAGGCGGCACGCAGAAGAACCTGGCCGCGGTGAAGTCGGAAGTGGACTTCATTAATTCGCACTTCCACGGCGTGGGGCACGAACCGGAAGTCATCGTTCACGAACACTGCGGCGAGTCAGGGGCCATCGGCGCGGCGGTTGAGTCTGCCCGTATCTACAAGAACGGTCATCGCACCACCTTCATCGGGCTGGATGCCGTTCAGAGCATCGGCTACCGCACCACGCGCAACGAGGACACGCGCTGCTACTTCTGCAAGAACAACTGCCTGCGCACGTTTATTGACGTCACCGTGGGCGAGGTGGAAGCTCCTCCCTCGCCGCTGCCGGTCTTCAAGTCGAAGGTACCGCTGCAGCAAGGCGAGCGCCGCTTGATTATCTCCACCTGCGAAAAAGGCCAGGTCGAGGATGTCAACCAGATGCGCGGCATCAAAGCCGGTCTGGACGCGGTGAAGAAGGAAAACCCGAACTTTGTCGATCTCGCCGCTCACGAAGTCTGGCGTTCGCGCAATCCGCAGAAAGTCGCCGACCCGATTCCCACGCGCCGCACGTGGAGCTCCGCCGTGAAGCAGCGCATCGCCCTGATGAACAAGCGCTCGACGCTGCGCGTTGGCATGCCCCGCGTGCTGCAACATGTATCTGTACGCGCCGCTGTTCAGCGCCTACCTGGAGAGCCTGGGCGTCGAGCCCGAAAATCTGGTGTACTCCGAGTTCACCGGCCAGGAAATGTACCGCGCCGGCGCTGGCCGTGGCGCCATCGATCCCTGCTTCCCGTCGAAGATCGGCATCCCGCACGTTTACAACCTGATCTTCCAGAAGCACCAGAAGAAGCCGCTCGACGTCATCTTCTTCCCCATGATCGACACGCTGCATCAGCCGCTGCAGAACTGCAGCGGCAGCAATGCCTGCCCGACCGTGACGGCTACGCCCAACGCGGTGAAGGCGGCGTTCACCAAGGAGAACGACGTTTTCAAGGAGAACGGAATCGAATATCTCGATCCCATCCTCAACATCCACGATCTCAAGATGCTGGGCCTGCAGATGTTCCAGGCTTGGGGGCCGATCCTCGGGCTATCGGAAGAAGAAAACCAGCGGGCGCTGGATGTGGCCTTTAAGTCCTTCGAGGATTGCGACCGCAACCAGCGCAAACGGGCGCGCGAGATGCTGGACACCCTGGAGCGCGAGAACCGGCTGGGCATAGTGATGCTGGGCCGTGTCTATCATCACGATCCCGGGCTGAACCACGAGATCATGGAAGAGTTCCAGAAGCTCGGCTACCCGGTATTCTCCCAGAGCATGCTCCCAACCGACGAAGACCTGCTGGACCGGTTGTTCGGCGAGGAAGTGCGGTCAGGCTCGATCACGCACGCGCTCGACATTCGCGACGTGTGGAAGAATGCCTATTCCGCCAGCACCAATCAGAAGATCTGGGCAGCAAAATTTACGGCGCGGCATCCCAACCTGGTGGCGCTGGAGATCAGCAACTTCAAGTGCGGCCACGATGCGCCCATCTACAGCGTGATTGAGGACATCATCGAGAATTCAGGTACACCGTACTTCTCCTTCAAGGACCTGGACGAGAACAAGCCAACCGGTTCCATCAAGATCCGTGTGGAAACCATCGACTACTTCCTGAAGCGCTACCAGGAAACGCTATCGAAGAAGGCGGAGACGGCCAGGGAACTGGAGCGCCAGCTCGCGGAGTATGAGCGCTCGCTGCGAATGCAGTTGACGCACAAGTCGATGCGGCGGGATGATGTTGTCATTCCGTTCCCGCAAGCCGAGACCGAGCCGCAGGCAGCGACCGCATCGGGAGACGATTAAAGAACTCCGATTCGGCCGGATTCCAGTTTGCGACAGCTCCGGCAGCCGTCCGGTTTGCGGCAGCGGAGGGCGCTGCGGTAAATCAGCCCCGTAGGGGCGACTCAGGGCTATTAAATTCTAACTATGCCAGTGACCAGCGACAGCAAGAAAGTGATGTTTGAGATCTATCGTGAAGCCGACTTTGGCGGCCGCTACAAGGTGGTGTATTTCACCGAACTCGGCGAGCACGACAAGGAAAAAGAGATCGACGGCGCCATGCGCGGCGAACACGTCTATGACGGCTTCCTGCTGCATCGTGAGCGCAATCAGGCCAAGCAGGTTGTGGACGAAATCCTGGAGCGCCTGAATAGCGGCGAACCGGTGGACGAAAGCGCCATCGAAGAAAAGCTGCAGCCCTATTTGGCGTGAGATTGTCCGCCGTACATCCTTCCGCGGAGAGAAACACTCGCCGCCTCCCCTAGGATGTTGCATTGGACTCCCTAATCGCAGATAGTTGGGGGCAATCGAAAATCAAGGTGCGGAGCTTTCACTCCTGAGCCAGGCCGGCCTGCTTTTGGTCGCCTGAGCAAAAGCACCCCTGTTGCAGAAAGATCACCTCAACCTCTCGACATGTATATACGATGGGTATATACTTCACGAAAAAAGGAGCACTCGTGATAGGCAAAGCTCGCGTCTTCAAGTCTGGCAATAGCCAAGCAGTACGCTTGCCGAAGCAATTTCGCTTTCATGTCAACGAGGTGGAAATCCTCCGCCGTGGACGCGAGATTGTGCTGCGAGAGCCAAAGCGCAATCTGGGTCGCGCGTTCGCAGCGCTCGCGGGCATGCCGAAGGACTTTATGTCTGCAGGTCGGCAGGACCAAGCTCCTCAGGAGAGAGACGATCTATGAAGGCGCGCTATATGCTGGATACGAACATCTGTATATACATCGCCAAACACCGGCCACCGGAGGTCAGGGACCGTTTCGAGCGGCTCAAGCCGGGACAATTGGTCATGTCGGCAATTACCTATGGAGAGCTCTCCTACGGGGTTAGTAAGAGTAATCAACGACTCCAAGCCCTTACCCAGTTGAAGGAATTGGTTCAGGACGTCCCAGTTGTGGAGCTCGACTTCAGGGCGGCGGAATCCTACGGGGAAATCAGGGCGACCTTGGAGAAGCAAGGCCGGCTCATTGGCAACAACGATCTCTGGATTGGCGCCCACGCGTTTGCTCTAAATCTCACGCTGGCCACGAACAACGAACGCGAGTTCAAGCGAATTCATGGGTTATCGCTGGAGAACTGGACGAAGTAGGCCCCGAGCTTGGCCGCGCGCCTGCTTTATCTGAATGGTTAAGCCACCTCTCGAAATCGCGAAGGTTACCGCTTCTTCGCTGATTTCTTCGCGGCTGTCTTCTTCCCCGAGGCTTTCTTCGCCTGAGGTTTCTTGGCCGGAGCTTTCTTAGGTGCCGCTTTCTTCGCCACAGGCTTTTTTACTGCTGACTTCTTCGGAGCAGACTTCTTAGCTGGCGGCTTGGCTTGCTTCTTCCCTGGCTTGACCGGCGCTTTCTTCGCCGTCGTGACAACCGGCGCCGCTTTCGGCGGCTCGGCGGCGGGTGCTGCGGCTTTCTTGCCAGCCGCCGCAGGCTTCGCCTCTTGAACCTGCAGAGGCGCAGCCGGTGCCGACGCCGGGGCCGCTTCACCCTTGGGCTTGCGTCCTCGCTTGGCTGGAGCTGCCGCTTCGGCACCAGGGACAGCAGTTGTCGCGACGGCGGCCGCCTTGCCTCTTCCCCGCTTAACCGGCGGGGGCGGAGGCGGAGGTGGCGGCTCGTACGGTTTCAGGAAGTGCATGATCTCCGTATGCGAGCGCAGCTTCCCATCCAGCAGCAGCAGGAACGCATCATCCAGAATCTTCTGGTACTCGGGAAGCTGGGCTGTGATCCGCAGCTCAGCCATTTCTGGGAACGGCAGCTTGTCCTTCACCTGACGCCACTTCCCAAAGAAGTTTTTCAGCTTCTGATCTACCGCCTGCTGTCTGGTAGTCAGGCTGAGAAACAGAATCGCTTCCGATGCAGCGTTGGTTAGCACCTTCCACGATCTGGAAGGTGTGCCTGCCTCCTTGCTGGTCAGCTTTTTGGCCAGGTCGTGGGCCCCATGCTCCAGGTGCTTCCATTTGTCCACGAAATCACGCCGCGGAATCATGCGCTGGATCTCGGAGATGTCCTTGTCGCCCATGCGGCGGGTGAGGAAGTACATCACGATGGGCCCGGTCTCGACCGAGTAGCCGAGATCGCTCATCATCTGCCGCGTCTTCACCACCTGGCCCAGTTCGCTGGCATCGATTTTGGCCATGGTCCAGTGCGGATGCAGGACTTTCAACCAGCCTTCTTTGTCAAGGGCGCGCATGACATGGAGCGGGTCTTCTTCATGTGCCACTTGCTCCAGCTCGTAGCCAATCGCGCGCTTTCCGATGTACTCGATGTAGTTGTTCTCTTTGGCGGTGTCGTAACGCGCCTGGGTGCGATCCTCCAGGGCCAGTGAAAGCGTGCGCTCAACCGGGTCGCCCGAATTAGGCGGACGGGCTCTTCCAAGAAGGCGTAATTGTGCAGCACGCGAAGCACTTTGGCTTCGATGTCGGCGATACCGTTGAAGGGGTCCAGCAGCAGCCCGCGAGAGCCGGGATTCAACGACAGCGCCATGGCATTCACGGTGAAGTCGCGCCGACGCAGGTCTTCATTAATGGTGGCGGGCGTGATGCTGGGTGGCTTACCCGGCTTGTCGTGGCTTTCGGCGCGAGTCATGTTCAACTCGGCGCGAACGTTGCCCGGCATCAACAGGTGGAGCGTGCGCAGCTCCTCATCAGTGCCCTGCACCGAAACGCCCGCCTTCTCCAACTCTTTTTCGAGCTTGAGGGGGTTGCCCTGGATGCTGAGATCGATGTCGCGGATGGGAAAGCCAGTGACCAGGTCGCGGATGCTGCCGCCTGTGAGGTAGAGATTCAAGCCCGCGCGCTGGGCAATTTCCTGTACCAGGTTCACGCCACGTTGTTGGTCCGGGGTGAGCCGGGTTTCCATGCTATAAATGTAATCTGCCATCTAAATGTATGTTTCTAAAGGTGATATCCGCAGATGAAACGGATCCAAACGAGGGCACCCGGGCAGCCAGTCCGCTGAAAGGAAAGCTCTTCTCTTACTGTTGCTTTGTGAGTATTTTAGATGACCTAAAAGTGCCATAGCATTGGCCACTATTCGTGCAACTCACTCTTGCGACGGAACTTACTAGCTGTTTCAAGCCGGGCTGCCGCTCAGCGAACAATAACACAAGGTTGACAATTTGGCTACAGAGTAGCTTCGTAAGGGCACTTTTTGTGCAAAAGTGCGACAATCGGGCTGGCGGGACTCGCCCGTCAGTTATGGCAACCACGCACAAGAAAGTTATCGTCCGCAAGATGGATCGCGACAGCGTGAACGGGTACGTTAGCGCTTCGTTCATCTCCGAGGGCAAACTCGAGCTGTTGAATACTGCCGGCAACGTCGTCCTGATCGAGTTGCGCGACATCAAGGGTGTGTACTTTGTGCGTGAGTTCGGCGATTCCGAATCGCTCACCCGCAAGACCTTCACTTCCCGGCCACGCATGGAAGGCCTATGGGTGCGCCTGCGCTTTCGGGACAACGACACCATTGAAGGCATGATGCCGAACGCACTACTGCAGGAGGGGATTGAGGGTTTCTCCATCATCCCGCCCGATACACGCTCCAACACCCAGCGTATTTTCGTGCCACGCACAGCGCTGTCGGAAATGACGGTGCTGGCCGTGATCGGCGACAAGAAATCGCGGGGCCGCGGCCGTCGCCCCGAGGACACTCTCCAGGTGCCGATGTTCACCTGAAGCCTTCGTCGAGCCCTTGAAATTCGCCTTTAGACCGATCGACTATGAAACTTGCTGAAATCGCATCGCTGCTCGGCGCCACTTTGGATAACGGGGATCCCGAGATCGAGATCACCGGCGTGGCCGGAATCGAAGAAGCTTCTACCGGGCACATCACCTTCGTCGCCAACCCAAAATACGCGGCCGCCGCCAAAACCACTTCGGCTTCGGCCGTGATTGTTTCCGAGGACTTCCCCGCCATTGCCACCGGCATGCTGCGCAGCAAGAATCCCTATCTCACCTTTGCCCGGGCGATCGACCTGTTTTACCAACCTCCGCAGTACGATGCCGGTGTTCATCCCACCGCTGTGATCGCGCCTAGCGCGAAGCTGGGTGCGAACGCCCATGTTGGCGCATACGTGGTGATCGACGAGCAGGTTGAGATCGGCAGCAATGCTGTGCTCCTCCCGCACGTTGTTATTTATCGTGGCGCCCGGATTGGCGACAACTTTTTCGCCCACGCGCATGCGGTCGTGCGCGAGGATTGCACGCTGGGTGACAACATCATCCTGCAGAACGGCGCGATTGTCGGCTGCGATGGCTTTGGATTTGCCCGCGACGGCGAGCGTTGGGAGAAAATTACCCAATCCGGCCCCACGGTGCTGGAGAATGACGTCGAAGTGCAGGCCAATTCCTGCGTGGACCGCGCCAGCGTGGGCGAGACGCGTATTGGCCGTGGCGTCAAAATCGACAACCTGGCGCAGGTGGGGCACGGCTCCGCCGTCGGCGAACATACGTTGCTCTGCGCCCAGGTCGGTCTTGCAGGCTCGACCGTGGTAGGCAAGAACGTCATCCTGGCGGGGCAGGTCGGCGTTGCCGGACACTGCAACATCGGTGACGGCGTCGTGGTCACCGCCCAGAGCGGAACGCACGGAGACATCCCGGCTGGCGCCATGGTCAGCGGCTCTCCCGCCTTCGACCACAAACAATGGTTGCGGGCGGTCGGTATCTTCACTAAACTTCCAGAGCTTGCGAAAACGGTCCGGAGTCTGATGGCTGGCCGCCAGAGCATGACAGACCCCGAAAAGCACGAACCGTAGTGTCAGCCGCTCCGCGCACACTTGTCTAAAACTTGCTGTTCGACAGCGGCGTCCAGCGTCCGGCGAGTAACGGGTTGAATTGGGCCGCATCGAACTGCGCACCGATGAGCGACGACACCTCTAAATCTGCCCCTCCCCATACTGCAGGGCCGCAGCCGGTGCCGGTAACGCCGATTCGCGTGTTGCTGCTGGACGACCGCGAGGAGAACCTGGTGTTGCGTTCGGCCATCCTGCGTCAGAAGGGATATCAGGTAGTCACTTCCAGCTCCATCGAAGAAGCCGAAGCCAAGCTGCACGCCATTGATATCGCCGTGCTCGATTACCATCTCGGCGCGGGCAAGTTCGGCACTGACATCGCCGAGATTTTGCGCCGCAAGCGTCCGCAGGTACCCATCATCATTTTGTCGGCAACTTTAGAGCGCAAGTTCGGTGGCATCGCCGACATGCATCTGCTCAAGGGATACAGTTCGGTTGACGACCTGGTGGCCGCGTTGCGTTCGTTCGAGGGGAAGAAGCGCGGACGTCCCGTGGTGGTGGATGCGCGCGACTTCTATTACTCACGCATATCGCTGGCCATGGCTGAGGACGTTGTGCTGGAAATCCTCGACCGCGACGGTACCTGGCAATATGTCAACGACTACTTCGCCGTCATGAACGGACACAAGCGCGCCTGGTTTGTGGGCAAAAACTTGTTTGAGCACTTTCCCGAACTCGGAGACGAATGGCGTGAGATCGTCCGTACCGTGGCCGACACCCGCGAAACCTACATTGATCGCCGCGGCTTTCGCGGAACATCACATCTCCCCGCCGAAAGTCCGCACTGGAATTGGAACGTGCTGATCTTCCCTATCAAGCTGCATGATGACCGCGACGGGGCGGTATTCACGGCGCGCCTGATTGAGAAGAAATAGCTGGCAGTTGAGCAGACCGTCCAGCATGCGATCCTCTCTCAATACCGTATGGGGCGCCCGCACAGGCTCAAGCTCATGGGGGCAGCGAAGGCATGACCCGCTAACGGCGAGGGCGAATTCGCGCGCCAGAATGGAATGAACGTGCGCTGTCATATGGACGCCGTCCCAGAAGAGGTATTGGTCGGGGCTCCCACAAACGGAACCGTTGTTGTAGCACGGGTCGCTCACGTCAGTCAGGCCGTACGCACCAGGATTGGAAACCACTTTGTGTTCCAGGCCGTAGGTGTCGTAATACGTCACCGCTCTGGGAAGCGCCGTCACAAGCTTCTGATTGAGATAGTTGCTCAGATAGGTGACCCAGGCTGCAAACTCAGGGCCCTGAGCGACGTATTCGGGATCGAGCCCCTCGTCCCGCATACCCACAACGAGAATTGATCTCGCACCCAATCTCTGCAAACCGGTGGTTATCGCAACTAAGTTCGCTACCGCCTTGTCAGCCACAGCCGTCGTGAAGCCATCGGTCCCGAAGTCGTTGCCCCCGCCCCAAACAACAAACAATGCGGTTCGCAGGGTGACTGGCGAAAACGAGTACTTCGTCGCATTGAAAGTTGTGGCCATGCCGGGTAGGCTCTTATTGCCCAACTTGGTCGTCGTCCCGCCATCGACGATGTTGCCGACACCAGTGGTGGCACCGGCCCACGCATCGTCCACCAGTGGCGCGTGCAGGCTTGCCGCCAGACCTTCAACCGCAACCGGACCATTAGACCATCTCCCGTTCCAGTAAGGAGGCCCCGGAACCCCAAGCAGGCGGTATAGGTTGCCGTTATCCGAGTGACTGTCACCATAGACGACGACTGTGGAATAGGTGCCGGCAAATGCGGTAAGCGTGAATAGCACCACGATCAGAAGCAGGCCATACAAGAAGCGTCGGGTTGGCATGAAACCTCCTGCTGCGGATGAAGCACGGGCATTAGGGTACACAGGGCGAACCACTCGCGCGAAATACACCGCTTGCGACTTGTCCATCAGTACACCTCATATCCCGGTGGCGGCGAGCGGAAGTCCGGCTTGCGCGCGATCAGCAACAACGCTCCGATGCGCTTGAACTCGCGCAACTCCTCGGCATTCTTGAACCACTTTCCGCTGTACTCCTCCGGCGTGGGCGTCAGATCAGGGACGCGCACCGCGCGCACGTCTTCAAAGGTGTGCGCCTTCAACAGGTCAATGTATTCCTGCTCCGAACGCACTTGCACTGGGACCTTCAGTTCATCGACCCAGCGCAGCGAATAGGCATTGTCCCGGTACAGGTTGATCAGGATGAACAACTCGCCCCGCGGCGCCATCACGCGAAACAGCTCGGCGAGCGCGCGCTCCTGATCGGCGTAGTAATAGAAAGACTCGACCGAAAGCACTTTGCCGAAGAAGTTCTCCCCCCAGGGAATCCGCTGGGCCGAGCCCACCACAAACATAACGTTGTCGCAATCGCTAGAGTTCTGGCGCGCTCGTCGGATCATTTCGTCCGAGACGTCCAGTCCGATCACCTGCCCCGGCCCCTCGCCCGCGCCGACCAGCCGCGCCATGAGCCGCGTGGCCCACCCGGCGCCGCATCCCAGGTCGAGCACCCGCTCACCGGGCTTGAGGTCCATCAGCGCCAGCGTCTGCTCGGTGATGCTGATATGGTGGTGCTCCATCTCTTCGCCGCGGCCCTGCTCGGCCCACTGGTTGAATTCCTGGCGCAAACGCTCGTCGGCGGTCGCGGTTTTCTTGTCGGTCATCACGTCCTCGCGGATTTCGAATGTCTATGCTACAGTCTCCGGAACTGATGGCTCAACCTCCACAATCACCCTCCAACGGCCATGGCTCCTCTGGGCTCTACTGCCCCAACTGCGCGCGCGAAGTGGACGACCCGCTCACCTGCGGCGACTGCTCCGCCGTCATCTGCCGGGTTTGCGGCACGCCGCTGGAGATGCCCGAGGACCTGGGCATCGGCTGATTCATGGCGCACCCGACGATCTCGCAGCAAGCGCCGGCAACCCACGAACCCTCGCTGGTCCGCGGCCTGTCGCTCATGGATTCGGTGATGCTGCTGGTCGGCGGCATCATCGGCTCCGGCATCTTCCTCACCGCCGCACCCATCGCCTCGGCGGTGCACAAGCCGTGGTTCTTTCTCGGCATTTGGCTGGCCGGCGGATTCATCACCCTGCTGGCGTGCTTCGCCTTCGCCGAGATGGCCGCCATGTTCCCCGAAGCCGGCGGTCAATACATCTTTCTGCGCGAAGCCTATGGCGAGTTTCCGGCCTTCCTCTATGGATGGATGATCTTCACGGTAGGCCAGAGCGGAACCATCGCCGCGCTGGCGGTCGGTTTCGCGGAATACTTCGGAGCCATCTTCCCCTTGGCGTCGGCCCACGCGCCAGTGGCAACCATCCTGGGATGGACGCTGACTCGCGGCCACATCGTTTCCATCTGCTCGATCGTCTTGCTGACCACGATCAACGTGTTGGGATTGAAGCGCGGCTCGGCGCTGATCAACGTCGCCACCTGGGCCAAGTTCGCGGCCATCGGAATCTTCATACTGCTCGGCCTCGCCATCGGCCACGGACACTGGTCGAACTACGCAGTCAGCATTCCCGCCGATCAGCCGGTCACGCTGGGTCACATTATTTCCGGATTCGGCGTGGCGCTGATCGGCGTCTTCTGGGCCTTCGATGGCTGGGTGTACATCACCTGGGTCGCGGGCGAAATCAAGAACCCGCAGCGCGTGCTGCCGCGCGCCATGGTGATGGGCGTGCTGCTGGTCGGCGTCATTTATCTGCTGGTAAACGCCGTGTATCTTTATGCGCTGCCCATCACGCGCGTCGCTCAGGAGGAAACCATTGCGCATGCCGCCGCGGTCACGCTGTTTTCGTCAAGTGCGGCGCGCTGGTTGAGCGCCACCATCGCTCTGTCCTGCTTCGGGGCCATGTCGTGCGCCATCCTCAGCAGCGCGCGGGTCTCGTTCGCCATGGCCCGCGACGGGGCGTTCTTTCATGCCATGGGCCGCGTGCATCCCCGGTATCGCACCCCAGCCTTCAGCCTGATCGCGCTCAGCTCCTGGGCGGTCGTCCTGGCGCTCAGCGGCAGCTTCGACCAGCTCTATACCTACGTGATGTTCATGATGGTGCTCTCGTACGTGGCTGCCGTAGCGGGTCTGTTCGTGCTCCGGCGCACCCAGCCCGATGCTCCGCGTCCCTACCGTTGCACCGGATATCCCTACCTTCCAGCGCTATACGTCGTCATGGCGGGAGCGTGGGCGCTGAATTCGGTGGTCACACGGCCCAAAGAGACGCTGATCGGCATCGCCATCGTCTTCCTCGGCGCGCCCTTCTATGCCTTCTGGAGATGGCAGTTGAAGCGGCATCCGCGCGAGCTGAAGGAATTCGAGTAGGTAGTAGATGCGCTTTTGACCCCCGCCCCTTCGTGATATACCATGATATATATCATGAGGAGCGCAGCATGACGCACACCGCCAAACTTTTCCGCAATGGCCGCAGCCAGGCCGTCCGCCTGCCGGCTGAGTATCGCTTCGAAGGGGCTGAGGTCTATGTCCGCCGTGACCCTGCCACCGGCGACGTTGTCCTGTCGCGCCGTCCGGACTCCTGGCAGGACTTCTTCGAATTGATGAAGAAGATTGAAGTGCCGCAGGACTTCCTCGCCGATCGCGGCGATACGCCTCCGCAGAAGCGGAACGGGTTCTGATGCCGGCCCACTACCTGCTGGATACCAACACCGTCAGCTACATCCTCAAAGGCAACATTCCACGCGTGCGCGAGCGCCTGGCAAAGGTGGCTATGGCGCAGGTGGCCATTTCTGTCATCACGGAAGCCGAGTTGCGTTTTGGCGTGGCGCGCAGACCCGAGGCGACCCGATTGAGGATTGCGGTAGAGGAATTCCTGCTGCGCATCGACGTCTTGCCGTGGGATTCAGAAGCGGCCCGCCAGTACGCCAACGTGCGCGCGGCCCTGGAACGCGCCGGCGCCAGCATGGGAAATCTCGACCTGATGATCGCCGCTCACGCACTGGCTGCCCAAGCTATCCTGGTTACGAATGACCGCGCCTTCAGCCGCATTAAGCAATTGAAGATTCAGGACTGGACGAAGCCGCAATGACTTTTGGCTGCCATCCGCTCGAGGAATCGAGGATTGCGGTCGTCATTTCCCGGCGCGCCCTTCTATGCCTTCTGGAGATGGCAGTTGAAGCGGCATCCGCGCGAGCTGAAGGATTTCGAGTAGGCAAGGATGACTTTCGTAACATCTCGAAATGCTGAAAAACAATTCTGCCGCAATGGAGTTTGTTACTTTGGTAATCACATGCCTCCACCCGCATCGTGAGAAAATGCGAATGTGAAAGGTCACCGATGAATCGATACCTCAACCTTCTGACGCGCCTGCCCATCCTCCTGCTCTGCGGGCTCGCCATACTTCCTATCCCGGCTGCGGCGGTTCTGGGTGACAGTGCCGCGTCGGTACTGAATGACCAGGCACGCATGAAAGGAACCCTACGCAGCGTGGATGCAACAGCCTATGTGATCCATGAAATCTCAACCCCTGCAGGCACCATCGTCCGCGAATATGTCTCCCCCGCCGGAGCGGTCTTCGGCGTAGCCTGGCAAGGGCAATTTCCGCCGGATCTGGAGCAGTTACTAGGCGCTTATTACCAGCAGGCCAAGCAGGCTGTCCAGCCAGGCGAGCGGCGCGGCCGGGCACCCATCTCGATCGAGACGCCCGGTTTGGTGGTCCAACAAACCGGACATCCGCGAAGCTTTTATGGCCAGGCTTACATTCCGCTCTTGCTACCTCAAAATGTAAAGTCCAGCGACATCCGTTAGGGAGACCAACAGAATGCGCAGATTCGTGCTCTTGCTTGTGGTTGGAGGTCTACTGTGGTTGGCCGCCTGCGGCTCCAACGCCAACCCATCCTCCGTGACAGGTGTCGCTGCAAGCTGTTTTCCAACAACCATCCAATCCAGTCAGTTGGTCCAGTGTTCATCGTCGGTTTCCGGGACCGGAACGTTTAGCAACACCGTCAGCTGGGCCGCAAGCGCGGGCTCCATCAACTCGGCGGGGACCTTCACCGCTCCTGTCGTCTCTGCCCCCACGTCGGTAACGATAACCGCGACTTCGACCCAGAACACCAAGCAAGCCGGGACAGCGACAGTAGTCATCAATCCGGTGAACCTGCAGTCGCTCACGGTGGATGCCGGTCCACAACCGCAGACGTTCACCGCCAGAAACGAAGCGTTCACCAGCGTAACCGTTTGCGTTCCCAACACGCACGACCTGCCAGACCATCGATCATGTACTGGTGGATACCGGATCCTCCGGGCTGCGCCTGTTGTCGTCGGTGTTGACCATCCCTCTCCCACAGCAAAATGATTCCAGCGGGAATCCTCTCGATGAGTGCACGGTATTCCTGGACGGTTATGTCTGGGGCCCGGTAGCCGCGGCCGACATCTCCCTGGCAGGCGAGACGGCTGCTTCTGCTCCGGTGCAGGTCATGATTCCCGACACTGCCGCTCCGCCTGTGCCGGACAAGTGCTCCAGCCGAACCATCGGGCCCAACGAAGGCGTTAGCGTGAGCGCCCTCGGCGCCAATGGAATCCTCGGCGTGGGACTATTTCAGCAGGATTGCGGGGCTGTCTGCACCACCACCAACGGCAGCATTCCTCCGGTGTATTACGACTGTCCGGCGTCGGGCTGCAACCCGACCTATGTCACCCTCCCACAGCAGGTGCCCAATCCGGTGACGAAGTTGTCGCTCGATAACAACGGCGTATTGATCTTTCTGCCCTCGGTTCCGGCTGGAGGTGTGGGCACGGTCAACGGCTCGCTGATCTTCGGCATTGGCACGCAATCGAACAATGCGTTACAAAGCGCATCGGTCTATACCGTCCCCGTCAGTCCCCCCAACGCCGGCAACATCACCACTACCTTCAACGGGGTCGCTTATCCGTCAAGCTTCATCGACAGCGGCTCGAACGGCATTTTCTTTCTGGACAGCGCCACCACAGGCATACCGACATGCCTTGTTGGCGGATTTCCCGTGGTATTGCCCAACCTCATCGCCGGACCGTCTCTCCGCCACCAACCAGGGGACCAACGGAAGTCAAGGTGTCGTCAACTTCAGCATTGAGAATGCCGCCGTCCTGCTCAATACCGGCAACATCGCGTTCAGCACGCTGGGCGGACCGCTGACCGGTTCCTTCGATTGGGGCTTGAGCTTCTTCTACGGCAGGACTGTGTTCACCGCCATCGAGAACAAGAACACTCCCGGAGGGCCGGGACCCTACGTTGCGTACTGAACGGCCCCTGCGGGCACTGCAGGATATACCAGATCACGCCAGCGGAGTCTCATCGACCCGCTACCGATCATGGAATTGAGATTTTAAAAGCGAGACAGTCCCGCATCGATTGACTCAGATTGCCCAGCGCGATCGCTGGGTGGCTTGTTCTTATTCTTGGCGTTTGTTGGGCGCTAGCTCACAAATCTGACGAGTTCGGGATCACTACAAGACCACTGGTAGGTCGGCCGTACCAGCGAACACGTTCGCTCTGATCCAAACCTTTTCCGTAACGGTTGTGTTGTCCATGCACTGCTCCCCTTTTCATCTGCTGTGGCTTTTCTTAGTTGAGCTACCTTTTAGGCTTTGTGGCGATTCGATTCAGGCCACTTAGCTGTTCTGGACATAACGCTTACGGATTACATGCTTTGTTCATGCATCGATTCGGACATCATGGATTCCACGATACTCTGAGCAAGGGAACAGCAGTTCAACAGCGTACCAAGCGGAAGAAAATACATCGTCACAGCAAATGTGCAATCTCGGAGCAGGCAAACCTGCAACCGGATAAGATTTTATTCGACGAGGCTAAGCGCTACCTCAAAGAGCACAATTTTGATGCATCCCTAGCGGCGATGAAAACACTCACCGGCACGTACCCAAATTCCCCATACACTGTCACGGCAAAGCGGATGGTAGCCGAGGCACTAAAGGTCGCCACCGAGAATCGCAAAGTGCGAGAACACCGCGATCCACCATGAAAGCCGGGGGGGGCGGGACTTAGGACGAAATATGAAATGCAGCGGCCCCGAATATGTACTTCGCAAGAGAGTCGGGAGTAAAGGCTGCTCCCGGTAAGCGATTGAGTTGCTGACAACAAGCTTCAAGTCGCGCGGCAAGACCGTCCAATGTATTTTCTTCTGCGACGATTTCAGTCGCGATATCGAGAAAACGGTGCATCAGCTTAGTTATATCGTTCTTCACATTCTGATACTCTCGCCATGTAGCGATCTGCTCTACCAGGCTCTCGTTCGCATGGAAGCAGCGCTCACTGCGGTATCTGCGGAGGATCCTCAAGTATGGCTGTGAGTCCTGCTCCCACTGTTCTATCCGCTGGGCCTTATTGGGGAATAATGCCTTCCAAATGCTGGGAGCGTTCGTTGCCCCTTTGCTGCGATCGATGAGGCTATCGAAGTAACCGATCCACAGGTCGCGCAGCACCTCTACAAAATCACCGTGCTCCAAACCCATCGGATTTTCTACCACTCGCTTTGCCGATGAGAAATCGTCGATTATCAGGGTCAGAGCAGCGAAGTTCTTAATGCGATGTCTGGCTGCCAAGTAGGAATCCAGCAAACGTTCTCGCTCTTTAGAAATGATCACGGTCATCTCCAGATGATGACTTGAGGTCGGATTTTTCTACTTCACCGCGACATTCACCAGCCTGCCCTTCACCACCAGCACCTTCACCACCTCTTTGCCGGCGATCGCGGCTTTGATCTTTTCATCGGCGAGAGCGAGTTCGCGCACCTGATCCTCGGCCGCATCAGCCGGAACAACGATGCGGCTGCGGACCTTGCCATTCACCTGGATGGCGATCTCGACTTCCTCTTCCTTGGCGAGTTCGGGATCGTACTGCGGCCACGGCGCGCGCAACAGCTCGGAGGTTTCGCCCAGCATCTCCCACAATTCGTGCGCGAGATACGGCGCGAACGGCGCCAGCATCAGCACCAGGTCGCGTTGCACGTCGGCCAGCAGCGCCAGCGGAGCCGCCGGTTCGCCGCGCTGCACGCTGTCTTCGTAAGCGTAGAGTTTGTTCAGCAGCTCCATGACGGCCGCAATCGAAGTGTTGAAGTGCCAGCGCCCGCCGAAGTCTTCCGTCACGCGCCGAATGGTCTGGTGCAACTTGCGCTGCATCTGGCGCGCTGCCGGGGAGAGCTGCCCACTGCCATCCGAACTGGTCCAGGCTTTGTCGTCAGGATGGGCGTTGCGGGCAACGAAACGATACACGCGCGACAGGAACCGGCTGATGCCCTCGACGCCAAGATCCTGCCAGTCGAGATCGCGGTCGGGCGGAGAGGCAAACAGCGTGTACATGCGCGTCGCGTCGGCGCCGTATCGCGCCACCATGTCATCGGGCGACACCACGTTGCCCAGGCTCTTCGACATCTTGGCGCCGCCCTTGATCACCATGCCCTGGGTGAACAGCCGCTCGGCCGGCTCGTCATTCCTGACGATGCCCATGTCGCGCATCACCTTGGTCCAGAAGCGCGAGTAGATGAGGTGCAGAATGGCGTGCTCGACTCCGCCGATGTACTGATCAATCGGAAACCAGTAGGCGACGGTGTCGGTGTCGAGCGGCTTGGTGTCGAGCGACGGATCAGGTGTAGCGATAGAAGTACCAGGACGAATCGACAAAGGTGTCCATGGTATCGGTCTCACGGCGCGCCGGGCCGCCGCACTTCGGACAGCTCACGTTGACGAACTCCGGCACCCGGCTGAGCGGCGAGCCGCCGGTCAAAGTAATGTCCACGTTCTCCGGCAGCAGGACCGGCAGGTCCTTCTCCGGCACCGGCACAATGCCGCACGCCGGGCAATAGATGATCGGAATCGGCGTGCCCCAGTAGCGCTGCCGGCTGATCCCCCAGTCCTTCAAGCGATAGGTCACGGTTGCCTTGCCAAAACCATGCTCTTCGGCGTACTTCGACATCTTCACAATTGCTTCCTGGCAGGGCATTCCGCTGAATTCGCCGGAATTGATCAGCAGGCTGTCCATCTCCGTAAACGGCAAGACCGGCTCATCGGGCTCGCGACGCTCATCTCCGTCGCGGCGCGGCAGGATCACGACCCGAATGTCGAGGTCATACTTTTTCGCGAATTCGTAATCGCGCTCGTCGTGCGCCGGCACCGACATGATCGCGCCCGTCCCGTAATCGAGCAGCACATAGTTGGCCACCCAGATGGGCACCTGTTCGCCATTGAACGGATTGATGGCGTAGCGCTCGGTGAAGACGCCGTGCTTCTCGATGGCGCCGATGTCGCCCGCCTCCTTTGCCTTGCGCTGCTCGGTCATCAGTTCTTCAACCTTGGCGCGCAACTCAGGATTGTCGGCGATCAAGTCCGCACGATGGGATGCTCGGGCGCGAGTTGCAGCGACGTCGCGCCGAAGATGGTGTCCACGCGCGTGGTGAAGACGGAGATTTTGTCGCCTGCCGCGCCCGCCGGGCCGTCAAGCTTGAAGTCCACCAGCGTGCCTTCGCTGCGGCCGATCCAGTTGCGCTGCATGGTGCGGACTTTTTCCGGCCATCCCGGCAGCTTGTCCAGCCCCTGCAACAATTCGTCAGCGTAATCGGTAATGCGCAGGAACCACTGCTCCAGTTCGCGCTGCTCCACCAGCGTGCTCTCGTGCCGCCAGCAGCAGCCGTTGGGCAGCACCTGCTCGTTGGCCAGCACGGTGGCGCACTGCGGACACCAGTTGACTTTGCTCTTCTTGCGATACGCCAGCCCGCGCTCCAGAAACTTGAGGAAGAACCACTGGTTCCAGCGGTAATACTCGGGCAGGCAGGTGGTGACTTCGGTTGACCAATCGTAGGCAAAGCCGAGGCGCTTCATCTGCGCCTTCATCTTGGCGATGTTGCCCAGCGTCCACTCGCGCGGCGGAGTCTGGTTCTGGATGGCCGCGTTCTCGGCGGGCAGCCCGAAGGAATCCCAGCCCATGGGGTGCAGCACATTGTGGCCCTGCATCCACATGTAACGCGCCAGCGCATCGCCAATGGAATAGTTGCGCACGTGCCCCATGTGCAGCGCGCCCGAGGGATAGGGCAGCATCTCGAGCACGTAATACTTCTTGCGCGCCGTTGTGCAAGGCTCGGCGCGATAAAGATCGGGATTCTGCGCCCAGCGCTCAAACCACTTTTGCTCGATCGCCTGCGGATCGTAGCGGTCGGCGCGCCCGGCGGTCTGGGTCTGCGATTCCGTGTTCGACGCTTGCGCCTTCGCCTCTGGGGTTTTGGGGTCGGCCATAAGTTTTCGTTAGATGAAGTTGGGGTAAACGATGATTTTACAACCTGCGGCGCGCGTCAGTGCGAGTCCGCGAAGCGAACGGAATAATCTAGTCGATGCATACAGTCGCAGGCGGGCTGGTAGATAGGTGAGAAATTTAGTTCAACCTCTGGCGGGACGACAGTCCGCGAAGCCGACGCCATGAACTCCGGTGGAGCACCGCTTCAGCGGTGCATTTCAGGGTTCCTTCTCAGTCGGCTTTAGCCGCTGAGGTAATTACCGCAGGCGCTAAAGCGCGTGACCGATCCGAAGCTCTCGTTATGCACGCCTGAAGGCGTGCTCCACCCGCAGGCACCGCAGGCCTAGTGCGGAACTGCGAGTCCGCGAAAGCGGACGCAATAATCTAGCCCAGCGTGCAACGCTGGGTATGCGACGGAACTCGGTCCGAGTGCCGTAGGCACGGCAGCATTCCCCAATCAGCGACGCATTCTTGTTCTCTTTCCAACCGGCTAATCAGATGGGTGTTTGTTGGATTCACTCCTCACCAGCCTCTTCAGCGCGTTCACGTTGATCAAATCATCCAACGGCTCGTCGATCGGCGTTTCTGCGATGAACGCCGCGTGCGCCAGCCGCGGATCGTTCAGCAGGCGGCGAAACGGCTTCAGCCCAATGCTTCCCTGCCCGATGTGCTGATGCCGGTCCAGCTTCGACCCTCGCTCAGCCTTCGCATCGTTGCAATGCCAGACATAAACGTTCTTGAGCCCAATCGTGCGATCCAATTGCTCAAGCGTGTCCGCGAATCCCTCTTCGCTCACGATGTCGTATCCCGCAACGTGGGTGTGACAGGTATCAATGCACGCGCCCGAGGGCACGAAGCCGCCCAACAGATAAAGCAACTCGGCCACCTGCTCGAAGTTGCCGCCCAGCGAGAACTCCGATCCGGCCGTGTTCTCGATGAGGACACGCAAATGGCCAGCGGCCAGATCAAGGCCGTCCACGGCCTGCTCGATGGCCAGTGCGACTCGCTGCAAGCCTTCTTCGCGGCTGCTGCCGCGATACGACCCCGGATGCAGCACCAGAAACTCCGCGCCCAGCGCGAGCGCCCGCTCCACCTCGCCGCGAAACGCCGCAATCGATTTTGCGTGAAATTCAGGATTGCCACCTGCAAGGTTCACCAGGTAGTTGGCGTGGATGACCAGAGGCTTCAGTCCATAACGCTGGCGCAGGCGCGACATTTCGTCGCATTGCGGACGCGACAGCTCGTATGGCTTCCACTGTCGCGGGCTGGTGGAGAAAATCTGGAAGGCGTTGCAGCCCAGGCGATAGGCGCGCTCGGCGGCGAGCGCCACGCCACCAGCGGTCGAAGTGTGAATGCCAATCCGCCGCGAAGTGAGCTTGGGCGGCCGCTTCGGCGAAGGCAGCAGCTTAAGGATGTCCTTTTCAAATGCTGGGGACATGGACTGTGATTCTAACAATCCGTCGCCTGGGACGGCGCGACTCCCCCTTGCGTCATGCGACGGGTGTCGTACAGCACATTTGACAAATTTTTTACACATTTGTTGCTGAGCCGTGACCTTTTGCCGAATCGCTGCGATAAGGTATCGAGCTGAGGATTTCCGGGCCACAAAGTAACAGCCGTATTTACACTCACCCACTCAGGGAAAAAAGAGAGGACAGCACATGTGCATTGAAAGAATTGTGAGCCGTGGGGTTGGTTTTTGGATCGCCAGGGCGGCGGTCGTACTTGCCGGTTTTCTGCTCTTCGCTGGCGTCGGGGCTCAGGCGCAGACATTTACGGTGTTGCACCAATTCTCAGGTCCCGACGGCGCCGCACCGGTGGCAGGACTGACCATGGACCGCGCCGGCAATCTGTATGGAACTGCCCTAATCGGCGGGCAAGGACTCCAATATTGCAATCTCGGTTGTGGAACGGTATTCAAGCTGACGCATAAAAGCTCCGGCTGGGTATTCACTCCCATCTACGTGTTCAGCGGGCCGGACGGCGCCAATCCGCAGGCGCGGGTCGTCTTCGGCCCCGATGGCGCCCTGTACGGCACAGCGACGCAAGGCGGTGCGAACGGCAGGGGTGTGGTCTTCCAGCTCCGGCCACCAGCTACCTTCTGCAAGGCGATTCAGTGCCCGTGGACCGAAACCATCCTCCACAGTTTTGCGCAGTTCAACGACGGCTCCTATCCGGGCGCGGGCGACCTGCTCTTCGACAGCGCGGGAAACATCTGGGGAACGACCGGGGATGGTGGCGACTCCTTCAGTGGCACGGTGTATCAGCTGGTGCGCTCCAATGGCTCCTGGACCGAAAACGTGATCCATAGCTTTGGCGCTCCCGGCGATGGCTCCAGACCGCAGGCCGGCCTCATCATGGACAGCCAGGGCAATCTTTACGGTACGACCGAAAGCGGTGGCAGCACGCAGGGCGGCACGGTCTATCAACTCACGCCTTCCGGAGCAGGCTGGACGGAGGCTGTGATCCACAGCTTCGACAATGACACCGAAGGAAGCGTCCCGTATGGCGGCGTGATTTTTGATGCCGCGGGCAATCTTTATGGGACCACGGGCGCCGGCGGTCCAAGTTTCTCGGGCGGAGTGTACGAGCTGACTCCCACCGGCAACGGCTGGGTCAGCAACCTGCTTTATTTTTTCACCAATGCCTATGTCGGCTCGCGTGCCTCATTGACGTTTGGTTCCAACGGCAAGCTGTACGGGACGCTCGAGATTGCTGATGTGGATGTCTTTGAACTCACGCAATCCGGCGGAACCTGGACGCAGACCGGCATCTACGGACGCACCAATGACAGTCCCGAGGGCAATGTCATTTTCGACGCCAGCGGCAACCTCTACACCACCGGCTCACAAGGCGGACCCAACCAGGACGGCCTGGTGCTGCAAATTACCCCGTGAGATCAGTTGTCAGCCGCGTGCCCCACTCATTCGTGCGGCTTGCGAATGAGTGGGAGGAAGCAGTTCTTACTGGCGGAAAATCGTGACCCCTGATTGTTCGGCAGCTTTGCGCATGGCTGTGTCGAGAGTGGCGAGGGTCAGGTTTTCCCGAGAAGCAAGATCGAGATACGCCGCGTCGTAAGCCGTCAGGCCATAACGCATCGCTGCCGCGGTTCCGTCACGAACCACGGTCAAGGCAGAACCTGTTTCTTCAACATCAATTCTCAGATGTGAGAGGGCTGCGAGAAACGCCCTCTCGTCGGCAGATGTGATGCGCTTGCGCAGATAGGCAACGGCAAGGCCATTGGCAACCTCGCGCGCCCACAGTTCAGGAACGCGCAAGCCGTCCTGTTCAACAACCGCTAAAACGGCATCGGCATAGGCACTGCTCTCATCGGGCAAGGCCCACGCAAGGGCGACGGAAGCGTCGACGACCAAAGGCATCTAGTGGCGGCCGTAATTAACGTAATCGCGGGTTGTCCAGCCTTCGGGGTCAGGCTTGACCCGGGCCCGTAACGCACGCATCTCGGCAACCACGCTGCCGCGAGGGACGGCATGGAGGTCAGCAGTGTCCTCGAGCAAACGCAAGACGGTGTCCTTCACTAATCGCTCGGCGTCAGTGCCTGCATTGCTGGCCATCTGAGCAAGCTGCGCTTCCTGCTCGGGAGTGAAGTGAACTTCCATTACGTCAGCGTACGGAAAAACCTCGGCGGTGGCAAGTTGCCGGATGGATGCTTTTCGCTGGGTGCCGTACTCATTCGCGCCGTTTGCGAATGAGGGGGGAGAGAGTCGTCACACGTCACGCCGAACACAGTACTCTCCAGATCCGAACGAAGAACCCACTCAAGCAAAGGAAGCTTGGTTGGGGAACCCGACCTTCACTATTCTGCAACTTTTCCGACTGCCACGAGGCTTTCATCCGGAGGGGTCTTGGTCCCGCTTCTGCTCCTGGCTCCGTCGTTGCTCAACCAGCAAACCATCGATCTGCTGTTTCAGCCGGGGCAGATCATCTTTGACAGTGGTCTAGACTATCTTTAAGTCCACAAAAAAATACTCGTGAATCACTACGTTACGCATGCCGCGCATTCGCGCCCACGGAAGCTCAGGGTGCCGATGAATGAAGTCCGGGGCCAGATTGTGAATCTTGTTCACCGCCTCACCGATAATCTCGATGTTGCGGACAACTGCATCCTGGACCTGTTGGTTCTTCTGGAGAGCTTCCAGGTCTTGCAAGGGCCGAAGGTACCCGGTCGCTCGTTCGATGGCTTCTGCAATGTGCTCCAGGTAGTCTTCGAGGCGCTCGGGATGCTTCATAGAGGCCGGGCCTGTTGCAGCACCGTGTCGCGAAATTTCGGCGGCAATCCATTCGGAGTTAACACAGATACAGGGACTCCCAACAACTCCTCAGCGTCGATCTTC
This sequence comes from uncultured Acidobacteriaceae bacterium, assembly GCA_963735855.1. GTDB lineage: Bacteria > Acidobacteriota > Terriglobia > Terriglobales > Acidobacteriaceae > Bog-257. The sequence continues at coordinate 12,026 of CAVTMW010000010.1, read as the reverse complement.
AAACCGGCAATCGTAAGCAGGCTGGTGGATTCCGCGGGATCAACCAACAAATCAAGGTCGCTCTCCTCCGTGTCGGTGCCGCTCAAAACCGATCCGAAGACGCGCGGGTGCGACAGGCCGTAGCGGCTGACAAGCTGCCGCAACTCCGCACGGTGGGCTATAAGTGCTTGGGATGGTTTCATAATGATGAAAACACTACCGGAAAAACGGCGTGTGGTGCAACGGGGTCGAAATTCCCACGCACTAACGGCGCGTTGGGGCACGTTTCAAAACGAAGCCTTTGTGAAACAACGGTGGAATTTACGGTGTCCATCGCATCCCCGCGCTTTTCCCGTACCCAGCGTTTCACCCTTGGGCTAGACTATGGCGTCCGCTTTGCGGACTGGCTGTGCTGGCTCAACGCCGGACATCATGATTCTTCGGACGCGCAATGATACCGAACTGTACGTCCAGATTAGCGAACTGACAAGCGCTCCTTAGCATGCTTACCCTCGCCCACGCCGCCGAACAAATTCGCACCCGCCGGCTCTCTCCGGTTGAACTTACACGCGAGTGCCTGTCTCGTATCGAGCGGCTGAATCCTGTCCTCAACGCGTTCATCACCGTCACCGGCGATCTGGCGCTCGACCAGGCGCGCCAGGCCGAAGCCGAAGTCATGGCCGGGAACTGGCGCGGCCCGCTGCACGGTATTCCGATCGGACTGAAGGACCTGCTCGATACCGCGGGTATTCGCACCACCGCCGGCAGCAATCAGTTCCGCGAGCGAGTTCCGGCCGAAGATGCCGCTCTGGTTCGGCAGTTGAAGGCTGCGGGCGCGGTCATCGTTGGCAAGCTGAACCTGCATGAGTTCGCCTTCGGCATGAGTGGCGTGGTGAGCGCTTTTGGGCCGGTGAAGAACCCCTGGGACATCGAGCGGATTACCGGCGGCTCGTCGTCGGGTTCGGCTGCCGCGGTCGCAACCGGCATGTGCGTGGCCTCGATCGGGACGGATACCGCCGGGTCCATCCGCTGCCCATCGGCGCTGTGCGGGATTGTCGGACTTCGCCCCAGTGCGGGGACGTTGAGCGCCGAGGGAATGATTCCTCTGGCGCGCTCCTTCGACACCGCCGGGACCCATGGCGCTTACCGTACAGGATGCGGCGCTCCTGCTGGAGGTCCTGGTGGGGTCGCCAATTTCAGCCTCGCTCGGCGAGAGTGTCTCCGCGCTGAAGGTTGGAATCCCACGGAAAGGTTTCTACGACGATCTTCAGGCAGACGTCGAGTCGTGTATGAACGAAGCGCTGGCCGTCGTTACACGGCTGGTTACTAAAGTTTGCGATTTCCCATTTGAGGTCGCGCGAAGACGCACCGTCTTTGATGCGGAAATCTACGAGTATCACGAGGAAATGGTCACGAAAGTGCCGGAGCTTTACGATCCGCATACCCTGGCTCGCGTCCGCAATTGCGCCGGCATCAGCGCGACCGATTACATTCGCGCGCGCCGCGAACTGGAGGCACAAAGGCGCGCCGCCGAATCCGTGTTCGAGCAGGTAGATGTAGTCATTACCCCAACAACCCCCGTGGCTGCGCCTCGGCTTGCCGAGTTGTTGCCATTGCAGGAGCCGGAGCTGCGCAACTTCGAAACCCGATATCTTCTGCGCAACACGCTTACCCTTCAGCATTCTGTATTGGCCCAGCGTTTCTGTACCCTGTGGATTCACGCGCGAAGGACTGCCAGTGGGCATGCAGATTTCCGCCAAGCCAGGAGCGGACCTCACCGCGCTCCGTCTTGCCTATGCCTATGAACAGGCAACGGACTGGCATACCAGGACAGCGCCACAGCAATAGCATTAAGGATGGAATTCGGAGGGCACGCAGCGTCAAGTTCTCAACTTGAAACCATGCCGGAAAAGTAGCACGTCACTTTTGCGTTTACAGCCCGTCTGAGCGACGTCAATCGCCAAAAAGGTATTGGAGTCCACCAATGATCTTGGAGTCGCTCCTACGGCTTGCTAGCGCGTTTGCGAGGCATTCTACGAGTCGTATCAACCGGCAAAATGGTGGTTGTGCGACCGGCACTTAAGTTCCCGGAATGGGAGTTCCGTTCACATACGCTCATCGTCCAGAGCTAAACCCCACGAACACCGGCTCGGGTGCCAACTCTATGCCAAACTCACTTAATACGCGCGCCTGAATCTCATCTTTGAGCGCGATGATGTCGGCCGCGGTCGCGCCGCCGCGATTGATGATGGCCAGCGCATGCTTGCGCGAGATACCGGCCCTCGCCTTGGTATAGCCTTTCGCGAACCCAGCGTGCTCCACCAGCCACGCTGCCGGCAATTTGCGGAAGCCGTTAGCGTAGGGATAGCTGGGCAGTTGCAGCCCGCGCGATCCCAGGCGCGCCGCAAGCTCTTCGAAGAACGACTGCGGCACGATTGGATTCTTGAAGAACGAGCCGGCGCTGCGGGCATCGTCGTCGCCGGGGACGATCAGCATGGCTTTGCCATGACGGATTTCGCGCACCGCCGCCCGCACTTCCGCGAGAGTCGGCTCGCCGGATCCGCGGCAAAGAACTTTTGCAGCTCGGCATAGCGAAGGCTGTGGCCTTGCGCCTTCACGCAGCGCGAACGACACTTGCAAGATGATGTAGCGGTCGCGCTCCGTCGTGTTGAAAATGCTGGAACGATAAGCGAAGCCGCACTCCGCGTTCGACAGCGTTCCGATTTCCATCGAGCGCAGGTCGAGCACCCGCACTTCCCGAATGGTTTCAGAGACTTCCTGGCCGTAAGCGCCGACGTTCTGCACCGGCGTTCCGCCAACCGTGCCGGGAATTCCGCTGAGGCACTCCAGACCCGCGCAGTCGGACTCGACCGCTTGCGCCACCAGTGTGTCCCAATCCATGCCTGCGCCTGCGTTGAAGACCACGCCCCCATGCGGCGCGGTGAAGCGGGAGACGTTGGCAATGCCGATCTTAAGCACCAAGCCGAAGAATCCGGCATCGGCAACGACGAGGTTGCTGCCGCCTCCCAGGACGAACAATGGCAGGTGTCGCGCGCGCGCGAACCCGACTGCCTCAATGACCTCAGCTTCGCTCCTGGCTTCGGCAAGATAGTGCGCAGGCCCGCCAACGCCAAGCGTCGTGAACGGAGCTAGGGGAACATTTTCCCGGATCAGCATGAGCTTTCAGCGTTACTTCGCGCCCACCTGGAACGCCTTGATGACAATGTCGTTGGGCTGATTACCCACGGGGATAAGCGTTACCAGCGCGCGGTCGGCGCTGATCTTGGAATTGTCGCGCGTCTTCACCGTGCGCACCACGGCAACGTCTCCCGAACGCGAATCTACCACCAGCAGATGCGCTTCGTCTGGGGTAAGGGCAAGGGCATCAGGATGGCTGCCGACCTGCACCGCGCCGATGACGCGGCCTTCGTCAATGGCATAGACGCTGACCGTGTCTGACCCGAAGTTGCTGACGTAGAGCTGGGTGTTGTCGGAGGAGACGACGCCACGCACCGGGCTGTTGCCGATGAGGTAGGTGCCACCAACCTCGTTGGTACTGGTTTCGACGATGGAGAAGCTATTGCCATCGAAGTTGCTGACGAACAGTTCACCGCCATCCGGCTTCAGCGCCAGCTGTATCGGCAGCTTGCCTATGTCAAGCAGCGTCAGCAGCCGGTCGGATTTCAGGTCGATCGCCGCAAGCTGGTTCGACCCAGGACACGCGACAAAGGCTTTGCTGTTATCGGGAAGAATGACAACGTCCTGGGGTTGCTGACAGACGGGGACTGTGCTGCGTACCGCAAGCTTCTCCGCGTCAAGAACAGACACGGTATTGTCGGCGCGGTTGCTGACGACCACGACCTTCCCATCCGGCGAAACCTTCGCCAGGCCGGGCGCGCCGCCGACCCGAATGGTCGCTATTACCGAGCGTTTGGCAAGGTCAAGGACAGAGACATTGGCGGAGCCGGAGTTGGCCACGTAGGCGCGCTTTCCATCCGCGGAGACCGAAACAAAATATGGGGCGCGATGCACGCCAATGGTATCGACTACTTCATTGCGTTCGGCATCAATGACGCTGATCTGATTGGACTCGGCATTGGCAACATAGATCTCGTTGCGTTTGGGATTAGCAGCGGCGCCGGTAGGGCTCGCGCCGACGGCTATGGTCTTGACGTTCTTGAGCTGCAGCAGGTCGAGAACGCTGACCGAGTTACTCTTCCCGTTGGTAACGTAGGCATATTCGTGGTATCCGGGATCGACGGTTGGGCGCTGACGGCACGCTGGCGCGCCCATCGCCAGCAGCAGAGCACAAAGCGCGACAGCCTTCGGGCGAGTTACTTTGGTCATCAGCGAGCGACTTTGGTCTTCAAGCGAATTCAGTTCGCCGAGGTTACTTTGGTAATCACCGGGAGGCAACCGATCCCGCCACCGCCGGAACCGGGCTGGGCTGGCGGGCCCCCGGATTAGCGACCGGGTCGGCAACCGTGCGCTTCAACACCTTCGCAATTTCGCGTACCTCGGCCATCAGGTTGTCGAACTGCTCGGGGAAGAGCGACTGCTTGCCGTCGCTGAGCGCGCGATCGGGATCAGGATGGACTTCGATGATGAGGCCGTCAGCCCCGACGGCAACCGCGGCGCGCGACAGCGGCGTCACCTTGTTGCGTTTGCCGGTCCCGTGGCTGGGATCGACGATGATGGGCAGATGGCTCAGCCGCTGCACCGCCGGCACCAGGCTGAGATCGAGCGTGTTGCGGGTGTGATCGGCGAAGGTGCGCACGCCGCGCTCGCACAGGATCACGTTGTAGTTGCCTTCGCTCATGATGTATTCGGCGGCCATCAGGAATTCTTCCAGCGTGGCCGACATGCCGCGCTTCAGCAGCACCGGTTTGCGCGACCTTCCGGCGCGTTTCAGCAGCGAGAAGTTCTGCATGTTGCGCGCGCCGATCTGGATGACGTCGGCGTACTTCTCGACCAGATCCAGCGATTCATTGTCGATGGCCTCGGTGACGATCAGCAGCCCGAAGCGGTCGCGGACCTCGGCCAGGATCTTCAGGCCATCTTCCGCCAGGCCCTGGAACGAGTAGGGCGAGGTGCGCGGCTTGTAAGCGCCTCCGCGAAAGAACTTGGCCCCGGCGCGGGCAACGCATTCGGCGGTGGCCAGCGCCTGCTGACGCGACTCGATGGCGCACGGGCCGGCGATCACCGCCACTTCCTCGCCGCCGAAGCTCGCGTCCGTGCCGGGGAAGCGAATGACGGTGTCTTCCTCCTTCACGTCGCGGCTCACCAGCTTGTACGGCTTGCTGACGCGGATGACTTCCTGCACCCCCACCATTTCGTCGAAGGTGCCGGGATCGAGCTCCATCTCGTTGCCGGTGATGCCGATGGCGGTGCGTTGCGTTCCGGGAATGGAGTGCGCGCGCAGACCCAGCGACTCGATCTTCTGGCAGACGCTACGCACCTGCTCTTCGGTGGCGTGCGCCTTCATGACAATAAGCATGGGGACCCCTTGTTGGTGCCAAATAGTGTATCGCGGAAGGTGCGAAAGGCGGGAGGAAAACAACCGTCCGAACGGGCAGTAGGTGGAGCGATCTCACACAACGCGTTCGCGAAGCGAGTGCCATAACGTAGCCCGGCGTGCAACGCAAGCATCAGTGGTTGACGCCTGATCGGCCTTGCGGCGGCGACGTTGAGGTTGCTCGTGAGTCCCGCACCTCTCTTCGCCAAACGCCAGGTTCACCTCACCCCGCGAGTCCGCGAAGCGGACGCCATAGTCTAGCCCAGCGTGAAACGCTGGGTGCGCGATCACATTAAGTGTCCGAGCGCCGTAGGCACGACAGCCCTTCCTCAACCGAAGACGAATCGCAGATCGTATTCCACGCCCGAGCGTCCAAGGGTGCCGCCCCTACGGGGCTCGAATCTCACAACGCCTACTACCCAGCGTTTCACGCTGGGCGCGCGATGAGAATCATACCCGAGTGCCGTAGGCACGGCAGATCCTCCTCAACCGAAGACGAATCGCGGGTCGTAGGGCACTCCGGAATTCTTCAACAAGGCGACGAACTCTTCCTCGAAATTGCGCTTCTGATGATGCTGCGTCTGATTCGCGATGTAATCCATGACCGCCTGCCGCTGCGACTGGCTCACACTGAACGCTCCATACCCTTCCTGCCACTGAAACCTGGCTGAGGTTTCACGCAACCAGCGCGAGCTGTTGGCCTTGATCTCCTGCATCGCCGTCGCCAGAGTGATGGTTTGCGGCAAGAGAATCAGCAGATCCAGATGATTTCTCTGCGTCCCCTCCGGCCAGCACGTGGAGGTTCTTGGCGTGGGCGAGCGCGGCCACGTAGCGCCAGAGCTCCTCCGGATTGCGAATCAGATTTGCCGCTGTTTGGTGCTGAACACGCAATGTAGAAGGTTATGCCGAGTAGGCGTGCGACATGCATTCGACGGTAGTCGACTCTTGGCGCAAATGCGGTGACGAGGCGCACGTCGGGATGTTCAAGCCGTCGCCCCTCCGCCGCCCGACCGGCACAAAAGCGGTGCTACTTCGCGGACCCCGCTCCGGGGCTCAGGAATTCTATAAAACCTGTTACCCAGCGTTGCACGCTGGGCTAGACTATGGCGTCCGCTTCGCGACTTGCGGTATTGGCTGACGGGAACCACTGAGGCACAGAATCCGTTAAGAAAACCCGCCGTGCTACGGCACTCGGGTTTAATCGACGCCTAACAGGATGACAGCGAAAAAATTATTCATGCCAGAATCCGCTTCTGTTTCTTCTGGCACTTCTCGCAGATGCCGTAAATCTGAAAGGTGTGGCGGGTGGGCAGGTACTTGTTCTTGCGGCCAATTTCCTGCTCGATGCGCTCGATCCCGCTCGCGAAAAACTCCACCGAAGCGCCGCACTCGGTGCAAACCATGTGGTGATGATTGCGCCGCTGGTACTGGTGCTCGTAGCGCGCGATCCCGTCGTTGAACGCCACTTCGCTGGCCAGCCCGCACTCCGCCAGCAGCTTCAGGGTGCGATACACGGTAGTGAAACCGATGCGGTCGTCCTTCTTCTTGACCAGGCGGTAAAGTTCGTCGGTGGAGAGATGGTCGCGGGTGTCGAGAAAGGTGCGCAGAATGATGTCGCGCTGGCCGGTATGTTTCAGCCCCACGCGCTTGAGGTGGCCGTGGAAGATGCCCTCGGCCTCACGCATCATCTGGCGCGAGATGGTTGGCTGATCATCGATGCGCTTTTGCAGTACCGTGCCCACGATTTGGTATCAGCATACCACCGCTGACGCAGAGGCTGACCGGGTTCCGCACGCAGAGTAGTGGGTCAGTTTCCGAAGCTGTCAGCAGTTGCGATCTCGGGCTGGGGATGGAGCTACATGTACGAGTAGCCGACTACCCGACCAAGTGGATGCCCGGACACTGGCGCGTTTAACAGGACCAGGGATCCGAGAGCGATACGAACCTTGGTCAATGAGTGCATTGGACTGAAATCAACAGTTGAACCAAGGGTCACTTATCCCGAGAGACGACTATTCGGCCGAGCGGCGAGCAGCCTGTTCTAACCAAGCCTTCGCCGCCAGCCTCAGCCGTATCTCGCGCATGACGATCGTCAAAACGTCAAACTCCTATTTCGCCTGCACTAGCCCCGCAAGAACAGCAGCAACTTTATCGAGTATCTGGTTCCAGCCCTCCAATTGACCGCTGTCTTTTGTGCTCTCCATCGTTTCATTTCCAATGAAGGTGAGTTTCGTCTGGCCGTCTCCAAAATCCTCAAGGTAATCACATCGTACACATTGTCCAGGGCCTCATGTTCAATTCCATATTCTGCCGGGTCAACCTTGTTTCCCTCCGGTCGGAAAAGTACATGGAGGAAACGATCTTCTCGTGCAGAACAATCTCGTGGTATTCACCAGCATTCCAGCCCTCCTGGCCATCCGGCGCTCTCATGCAGCAGAGAAATTTTCCTCCCACGCGAAAATCGATCTTGCAGAAAGGCGCAGTAAAACCCTTCGGTCCCCACCATTGCATCACGTATTTCGGGTCTGTCCACGCCTTCCAAACCAATTCGCGTGGAGCATCGAAAACTCTTGTGACAACCATCCGCTCTGTCGCGTTAACCGTGTTTTTTGTCATCTCTGACCTCCGTTTTTTTCATTTGATTCACAACCGCATCCAGCTTGTCGAAACTCTCCTCCCAGAAGCGGCGATAGTTAAACGCCCAATCGCTGACCGCTTTTATCGCCTCTGGCCTAAGCGTGCACACACTCTCTCGTCCACGCTTCGTCTTGATCACAATCCGCGCCCGCACCAGGTAGGCAATATGTTTTGAAATCATCTGCTGCGAGAGTGCAAACGGTTCCGTCAATCCATGCACAGAAGCAGGCCCATGTGTGAGTCGTTGGATCATTGCTCGCCGGGTTGGATCAGACAAAGCCGCAAACGTTGTACCTAATTTATCCACAACCATATGGTAGTGTAATATCTGTCAATGTCAAGTGTGAATTTTGCGATCCCTGATTTCGCTCACTGATCCCTAAACCCTGATCCTGAACCCTGACACCTGCGCTAATCTAATAGGCTTCCTCGTGCAATAACGCATTAATCTGACGATTAAAGTGTGCACCGCAGCCTGCGTAGGAGCGCGAGCCGGCAGGGGTGAGGCGCTGGCATCAGGGGCCGGGGGAATGTGGATCGTCTCTGGAACCTGTTCTTGATCTATCACCGGCCTGTTGGGCAAGTGATCTTTGCCAGACGACTCGCTAGGACCTACGCGGTGAGTGGTAAATCGCCAATGCGCTCACCGAGCCCGGATCAGTACCGATGTGTCGGCCAGTGATTACGAATGCTTTCCTTTTATCTGGTCGCAGTAGGGACGACCATCGCTGATCGCCCCCTGCGCAGATCCGTACGAGCGCGTTTACGCATACGGCTCTTATGACGGATGAGTGGCGTAGAAGCGAGCTTGAGGATAAGGGTGCAGGATTTTCGGGCGCGGTATCCACCGTTCGAACAACGGAGTGAGAGCCTCCCACCTGTTGCGGGCACGCTGACTGCGGCGTGCGAGTACCTGATACCACAGCCGGTTGATGCGCTGCCTGAAGGTGCTCAGCTGCCGGAGATTTCCGGGCACCGCGTGGTATTGGTAGTAGCCATTGACGACCTTCCGAAGCCATGCACCGACCTCGCTCGGGCGAGCATGCATCCGGCGGCGAAGCTCGACCTTGATGGCCTTGAGCTTCGCAACCATCCGCTTCTTCGCCGTAATACGCCAGACGGTGAAGGTATCGGTCTTGTGGCGCCGCCCACAGTAGTGGGTGAAGCCCAAGAAGGTGAACGTCTCTGGTTTTCCCGCGCCACGCTGCTGCCGATCTCTGGCAGCATAGCGCCCGAACTCGATCAGCCGGGTCTTCTCCGGATGGAGTTCCAAGCCGAACTTCGCCAGTCGTTCCTTAAACTCCTCAAGAAACCGCATGGCATCGGCTCGTAGCTGAAAGCCCAGCGCAAGATCGTCGGCATAACGGACGATGATGACGTCGCCCTTAGCCGCCTTTCTGCGCCAGACATCCGCCCACAGGTCGAAAACGTAATGAAGGTATACATTGGCGATCAGGGGCGAGACCACTGCCCCCTGGGGCGTACCCTTCTTGGTCTCCGACCACTGGCCGTCCTCCGATACACCCGCCTTGAGCCACTTCTGGATCAGGCGGATGATTCTTCGGTCGGCCACCCTGTGCTCGAGGAACTTGACCGTCCATTCGTGGCTCACGTTGTCGAAAAAGCCGCGGATGTCGGCATCGAGCACCCAGTTCACCTTCTTCCGTTCCAGTCCCACAGCAAGCGCATCCAACGCCTGATGCGGGCTGCGGCCCGGGCGGAACCCGTAGGAGAAGCCTTTGAAGTCGACCTCGTAAATCTGGTTGAGGATCGTCACCACGGCCTGCTGGATGATTTTGTCCTCCAGTGCCGCAATGCCCAGCGGGCGTTGCTGCCCGTCGGCCTTCGGTATATAGACTCGCCTTGAAGGTTGTGCCCGGTACGCTCCACGGTGAACCCGGCTGTGAAGATCGGTAAGCCGGTCCTCAAGTCCGGTTTCATACTCCTGCCATGTCACGCCATCGACTCCCGGCGAAGCCTGACGCTTGAGGGCGTAGAAGCTGTCACCAAGAAGATCGATGTTGAGATGGTGGAGCAGAGCGGTGAACCGTTCCTGTTTCCTTTCCCTTGCTGCTTTACGCACACCGTCCAGCCCTTGGGACGCGCCTTTCCCTCTCTGTGTCGGGAGCATGTGTGGCTGATCGATGTTCTCCTTCATCTGCGCCCTTCCCTCCCCGGCCTCCGCAGGAAGTTGCCCTCCCTTGTTCGGTCGGTTCACAGGTAGTACAGCGCAGTCCGACTTCTCCAGCGCGTGCGTGTCCGTCGTGCGGCTATGTGCCTTCACGGACCGGCCTTCGTCAATTACCGAAGGCGCGCTGGAGATCTCCCGGTTCTCGTGCATGTTGTTTCTCAGCGTGCGCGGGTTCTAACGACTACGCAGGACCGGACAGCCACTCGCGTCTAACGCGGCTGCCGTGTTGCCTTCCTCCTACTCGACAGGGAGTCGGCATCCTGATCTGGCGTTTTTCGAAGCTCAATCACCCCGCCCACCGATGCCTCCGGCCTACGCTTCGCAACACACCTCGCGATATGTCACGCAAGACTAGAGGTCAGGATGGAGTCGCTTTCTCCTTTCCTGTGGGGCTCTTGCATCCCCTACAGCATGCCGGTTTAACCCGGCGCACACCGTATAACGCCCAGGCCGTGCTCTTGAACAACTCCACCAAGTCGCGGCCAAGCTTTGGCAGCCTATGCTCCCTGGGGGCTCGCGTCTGATGCAAACTGACACACGACCCCGCCCAGTTCTTGTTTACAATCGAAGTTTCCATGGTAGCCACGACGATTGCCCCGCCGGCCCGCCCGTCCAACCGCAAATTCATCTTCCGCGTGGTCGTAGCCGTCCTGGTGCTGCTGCTGATCGTCTTTCTGGGTTTCGATTTCTGGTTCTATCGCGCGGTGAAGGCTGCGCTGCCGCAGGTGGACGGAACCATTCATCTGCCGGGCCTTGCCAGCCCGGTTATCGTGACCTATGACGCGCTGGGCGTTCCCCACATTGCGGCGTCCAACCTTAGCGACCTGCTGTTCGCGCAGGGATACATTACCGCGCAAGACCGGCTGTGGCAGATGGACATGGCCCGCCGTTTCGCTTCGGGAGAACTGTCCGCGGTGTTGGGTGCGGAGTACGTCAAGCTTGACCGCGAGCAGCGCATCCTGGGCCTGCGGCAGGTGGCCGAGCGATCGGTGGCCATCATGCCGGCGGCGCAGAAGGCGCAGTTCGAAGCCTACGCCGCGGGCGTGAACGCCTACATCGCGCAACACCAGAAGACGCTGCCCCTGGAGTTCCGCTTCCTCACCTACTTCCCTCACGTGTGGACGGTAGAGGATTCGGCCCTGGTCGGCTTGTCGATGACCGAGTTTCTCAATCACGGCCTCTACAAGGACGAGCTGGTGAAAGAGAAGTTCCTGGCGAAGCTGGGCCCAGAGTTGACCGCCGATCTGTTCGTGAATACCTCGTGGTGAGGCCATCATCCGCCGGGAAGCGAGGGCAATTCGATCGAGAACGAGATACCGGGGGTGACGAGTCCGGACGAAGAAAGAGGATCCGGGGCCGAAAAGAAAAGAAAAAGCAGATCCCTCGCGGGCTAAAGCCCACTCGTGATGACAAAAATAACGCGGGTGGCGGCGGGTCTGAAGGCGCGCGCCTCGAACGCTCTTCTTACGGGGCGATTGATCACCTTCTTCTGCAACCCGAAAGTGCCGACGATCGCCTGGTGCCCGGGTCCAACAACTGGGTCGTCCCGGGCGCACACCGCATCGGGCAAGCCGCTGCTCTCTAACGACATGCATCTCGACCTGCGCATCCCCAACGTCTGGTATGAGGCCCACCTCACTGCCGGAGACTTCGACGTCGCCGGGGTCACGCTGCCGGGCGTGCCGTTCGTCATCGTGGGACACA